>NZ_BPQU01000009.1 GCF_022179445.1 Methylobacterium mesophilicum
GGGCCTTGCGCTGTCAGGTCCGTCCAGTCCGCAAACGCGTTCTCACACAGCCTCGGTGGGAACCGGACCCTGACCCTTCGCCCTGAAGCGGACGTTCCGGCTCCGACCCAAATGCATCAGCCGGCGACGTCTGCGGACGCGACGCCCATCACCTCCCGGCGTGCGAGAGCCCAGTCGATCAGAGCCTCGATGGACGGCCCGAGCGCAACGCCCATCTCGCTGAGCGCATACTCAACCTTTGGCGGCACCTGGGGGTAGACCGTCCGGGTGACGATGCCGTCCTTCTCCAGCTCCTTGAGCTGCTGGATCAGCATCTTCTGGTTCACGCCCTCGATCCGCTTCTCCAGCTCCGAGAACCGTAGCGGCACCTTCGCGGCAAAGAGCTGGACGATGATGACGATCTTCCACTTACCCTCCAGCACCCGCAGGGTTTCGCTGGTCGCCGCCGCCCACACGAGCTGCTGCTTTGGGTCTTCGCAGAACCAATCGCGCCCCGAACCCATACTTACCTCCAGGTGGGCTACCCACCTTTTGGTAGGTTCTTGCTGATACCTCTACCTACCCATAGTTCCCGCTGCATCGCAACTGACGAGGTCAGGGAACACGGCATGAAGATCGGCATCGTCGGCATCGGACACATCGGCAAGTCCCTGGCCACGAAGCTCAGTGCGGCCGGACACGATGTGAAGGTGGCCAACTCACGCGGCCCTGAGACCATCGGGACCGACGTGCTGTCGTCGGGCGCCCGCGCCGTCACGGCACAGGATGCGGTCTCGAATGTCGACGTCGTCATCCTCTCCATCCCGCCGACCGGCATTCAGAAGATCGCCCCTTTGATCCGGGCGATACCCGAGATGAACGTCGTCATCGACACCTCGAACTATTACCCGATGCGCGATGGGACCATCGACGCCATCGAGGCCGGCCAGGTCGAGAGCCTGTGGGTCTCCGAGCAACTGGGCCGGCCCATCGTCAAGGCCTGGAACGCCATCGGTTCGGGCTCGCTGGCCGAGAAGGGCTCACCATCCGGTACGCCGGAACGCATCGCCATCCCCGTCGCGGCCGACCGCGAGGATGATCGTCGTGTGGGCATGCGTCTCGTGGAGGAGACCGGCTTTGACGCCTTCGACGCGGGGTCCCTGGCGGAGTCGTGGCGCCAACAACCCGGTGCGCCGGGCTACTGCACGGATCTGACGCGGGAGGAGATGCCGGGCGCACTCGCGGCAGCCGACAGGGCCCGCCTACCCAGGCGGCGCGACCTCGTGGTCGCGGTGGTCCAGGAGCGCGTCGGCGACAGCAAGACCAATCCGGATGCCGAGTTCGGCGTTCGCGTCGCGCGTGCGATCTGCCTCTGACATCTGACCAGCGCACTCAAGAGAAGGAAATGACCTATGACCCGCGTTGTACGCTTTCATGAATACGGCTCCGCAGACGTGCTGCGCATCGAGGACATCGAGGTTCCCGGGCCTGCCGCCGATGACGTGCAGATTGCGGTTCGAGCCATCGGCCTCAATCGGGCGGAGGTGATGTTCCGCAAGGGCGCTTACTTGCAGGAAGCGAACTTCCCCTCGCAGCTCGGCTACGAAGCCGCAGGAACGGTCAAAGCGACGGGCCGCGACGTGTCCGCTTTCGCCGAAGGCGACGCCGTCAGTGTCATCCCGACGCTCGACATGTCGCGTTGGCCCACCTACGGCGAGGTCATCAACATTCCCGCCCGCTACGTCGTGAAGCATCCGGCCGCCCTTTCGTTCGAGAAGGCAGCCGCATCTTGGATGCAGTATGTCACCGCCTGGGGTGCTCTGATCGATCAGGCGAAACTCACCGCTGGCGATTTCGTCATCGTGTCGGCTGCGTCGAGCAGCGTCGGCATCGCGGCGTTCCAGATCGCCCGCAGCGTCGGGGCGACGGTGATAGCGACCACCCGCACGAACACCAAGGCGCAGGCGCTGCTCGATGCCGGCGCACATCATGTGATCGCCACGGACGAGGGCGACTTGGCGGCGCGCGTGAAGGAGATCACCAGCGGTAAGGGAGCCCGCGTGGTGTTCGATCCGATCGGTGGTCCTGCTATCGCGCAATTTGCCGAAGTCATGGCCGTGGGCGGCATCCTCCTGGAGTATGGCGCCCTCAGCCCGGACGAAGGGCCATTCCCGCAGTTTGCCGTGCTCGGCAAGAGCCTGACCCTGAAGGGATACCTCTACACCGAGATCGTCAGCGATGATCAGGCGCTTGCCCGTGCGAAGGCCTTCATCATCGAGGGACTGGAAAGCGGCAAGCTCAATCCGCTGGTGTCGCGGACCTTCCCGTTCGACCAGATCCAGGAGGCGACCCAATTTCTTGAGTCCAACGAGCAGATCGGCAAGATCGTCCTCACGCTCGATTGACGACGACGATGCCGGGCTCTCCAGAGTTCGGCATCGCATCACCTGACGGCGATCGGCTGACGCAGCGTCTACTTGCGGGACAATCTGCCCAGCAGCGGACGTTCCCGACTTCTGCAACGGGTCGTGAGTGGCCCCCACGGCTATGTCCGCTCCACGCATCCGCGGTCCGGAAGCGGACGGGCAGGAAACCACCCTTCTCAGACATCACCAGGGCCAAACGGATCACGTCCAAACCCACAGTCAAGTCCCAACCGCGCGTTATAACGGTGAGAGGCGCAACGAACAGATTGCGGTCGGTCTCACGCCGGCAAGGTCAGCTCCGCCTTCAGCCCGCCGAGATCCGAGCGCCCGAGGGTGAGCCCGCCGCCGTAGAGCTCGGCGAGTTCGAGGGTGATCGGCAGCCCGAAGCCGTGGCCCGGCACGCCCTCGTCGAGGCGCCGTCCGCGGGCCATGACCGCCTCGGCGGCCTCGGCTTCGAGGCCGGCCCCGTCATCCTCCACGGCGACCCGGACGCCGCTCGCCTGCGGGAGTGCCGTCACCCGCACCCGGCTGCGGCACCAGCGGCAGGCGTTGTCCACGAGGTTGCCCAGCATCTCGTCGAGGTCCTGCCCCTCGCAGGGCACCGTGAGGTCGCCCGGCACCGCCAGCTCGATCGCCACGCCCTTCTCGGCGTAGAGGCGCACCAGGGCATCGCGCAGGTCCGAGACCCGGGGCGCCAGGGGCGTGCGCCCCCGGGCCGAGCCGGCGAGCGCCGCCGCCCGGGCCCGGCGCAGGTGGTGGCGGACCCGCCGGTCCATGTCGTCCACCTGCAGGCGCAGGGCGCCCCCGGGATCGCGGGCGGGCTCGGCCAGCGCCATCGACAGGGTCGCCAGCGGCGTCTTGAGGGCGTGGGCGAGATTGGCGACGTGGCCGCGGGCGCGCTCCAGGTTCTGGGCGTTCTGGTCGAGCAGCGCGTTGAGTTCGGCGACCAGCGGCTTGATCTCGGCGGGCTGCTCCTCCGGCACCCGCTCCCGGCGCCCGGTGCGCACGGCGGCGAGGTCGGCCCGCAGGCGTCGCAGCGGCGCCAGGCCGAGGCGCACCTGCAGGGCCAGCCCGGCGATCAGGCAGAGGCCGAGCACCCCGAGCGCCAGGGCCAGGCTGGTCAGCGCCTCGCGCAGGGGCCCGTACAGGGCCGCCCGGGGCGCCGCCGCGACGATCGTGGCGGGGGGCGTACCCGGCACGTCGAGGATTCGCAGGATCAGCCGCTCCCCCCGCGGCCCGGTGCCGTCCGCGGGATGCGGGCGGTCGGGCTCGTCGTCGGGGCCCGGCTCGGTGACGGTGATGTGGCCGCCCCGCAGGGAACCCGAGCCGAAGGTCTCGCCCCCCCGGCGCACCTCCCAGGCCCAGCCGGGCCCGTCCCGGTCGAAGGGCGGCGCATCGCGATCCCGGGGCAGAAGGCCCGCCTCCAGGCCGGTCCGCAGCGCGACGATCTGGGCGTCGAGATGCCCTTCGATCTGCCCCCGGACGAAGCGGTGCAGGATCACCCCGATGGCGAGCCCGGCCACCACGAGCGCCGCCAGCACCAGCGCCAGGGCGGCCACCAGCAGGCGGGTCCGCAGGGAGCGGTGCGGCGGCGGTCTCTTCTTCGGCGGCGGCATCAGGCCGGATCCGCGTGCAGGCGGTAGCCGTGGCCCCGCACGCTCTCGATCCGCGCGGGGGCGATCTTCCGGCGCAGGCGGGTGATGATCACCTCCACGGAGTTCGAATCGACATCCGCATCGCCCTCGTAGACCCGCTCGATCAGGTGCGGACGCGGCACCACCGCGTCGCGGTTGAGCATCAGGCAGGACAGGACCCGCCATTCGAGGCCCGTGAGCTTGAGCGGCAGGCCCTCGTGCTCGAAGGCGCCGAGCCCCGTGTCGAAGCTGAGAGGGCCGCAGGCGATCCGGCTCGCCCCGCCGCCCTGCGACCGGCGCACCAGGGCGCGCAGGCGGATCACCAGCTCCTCCACCCGGACCGGCTTGACCAGGTAATCGTCCGCCCCCGCCTTGAAGGCCGCGACCTTGTCGCTCCATCCGTCCCGGGCGGTGAGCACCAGCACCGGCAGCGTCCGCCCGGCGGCGCGCCAGGCGCGCAGCACCGAGACCCCGTCGCCCTTGGGCAGGCCGAGATCGAGCACCACCGCGTCGTAGCCCTCGGTCTCGCCGAGATGCTGCGCGTCCTCGCCGGTGGCGGCCCGGTCGAGGACGAAGTTCTCAGCGCGCAGGACCTTGGCCAGTTCGGCAGCCAGGGCCGCGTCGTCCTCCACCAGCAGGATTTTCAAGAGTTTGGTCCCCCCAACCCCGGCTCTACGGCCTTGATTTGACGCGCTCGCTGACGCCGAACCGGTCTCCGCTTCGGCGGCGACCGCTCTCGTGCCGGAAAGCGCGCTGCGACGGGAAGTTAGGGCCGCCTTCTCACGCTGCCCATCGATTGATCCTCCCGGATCGGCCGGCGCCGCGAAGTCCTTGATCGCCCGCGCGTCTCGGCCATAGGCGGGCGGATTTAACCGGGCCTGAACCGGACGGTTCAGGCCGGATTCGAGGGGGCGTCTTACGAAGGAGCCACGGACCGATCGGGTCCCGAACCTTCTCAAGAGGACGACACGGATGAGCGACGACAACACCATCGACGGCACCGCCCGCGAGATCCGCGAGCCGGCCCCCACCACGACAACCAAAAAAATCCCGGGGCGGACCTGGAAAATCCCGGGCCGGACCTGGGTGGTGGCCGCGATCGCCGCACCCCTGGCTTTGGGCGCCGCCGGCCTGTCCCTGGCGCAGGGCACCGCGTTCCAGCCGACGCCGGTGGATCCGGTGGCGATCCAGGCGCTGGCCCCGTCGAGCGCCACCGCCATCAAGGGCGAGGTCGCCGAGATCTACGGCAACAAGTTCGTGGTCCAGGACCCGACGGGCCGGGCGCTGGTCGAGACCGGCCCCGCCGGCGAGGGCGGCAACCTCGTCGCCAAGGGCGAGGCCGTGACCGTGCAGGGCCGGTTCGAGACCGGGTTCCTGCATGCCAGCGTGCTGACCCACGGCGACGGCCGCACGGTGGTGATCGGGCCGGCCGGCGGACCTCCGCGGGGCAGCCTCGACTGGGCCAGGGACAAGCTCGGCCTCGGGCCGAACCCGGACGTGCCGGCGCTGACCGCCGCCGTCCAGGCCGCCGGCTACGGCGACGTGCGGGTGACCGGCCGCGGGCCGCGCCACCTCGAGGTGGCGGCGAAAGACCGCGACGGGCGCGAGCACCAGCTCCATGTCGGCTTCGACGGCCAGGTCCGCGAGCGGCCGGTCCCGGGCGCCCGGCTCTGAGCCCTCGCTCGCCTGGATGCGCGTGCCGCCGGACCGATCTCCGGCCCGGCGGTCAGGGCACGATGCAACCGTTTCCCCCCTGCCGCGTCCTCCTGTCACCCAGCTGAACAGGAGGCACCCCTTGGAACCCATGAAGCCGATGGAACCGATGAAGCCAATGAAGCCCATGGAACCGATGAAGGGCATGGAGCCCTTCTGGCCGAAGGACCTGGGCGATCCCGCGACCAGCGGCTCCCAGAACGGCATGAAATACGCGTTCTTCCCGGACAAGCACCGGCTCCTGATTGAGCGCGACGGCCAGGTCTCGACCTACGATAGCGGCGACCACCGCATCGGCGGCGTCTCGCAGGCGGACGGCAGCACCCAGTCGCTGACCTTCTCCAGCCAGAACGGCGACGTGGATCTGGGCTCGCTCAAGAAGCTCGACTGACGGTCCAGGCTCCATAAGGCCCGGCACCCAACCCTTTGAAGTGTTGGCCCGAACAGCTCCGGTCAGCCTAGTTGGCCGGTCGTTACAGAGTCCGCTCCATCAACCGCTCGGTCATCCCGGGCTCCGCCGCGCGGCACCGGGATGACGGGGTTGGGTTCAGAACGGCCCGCGCAGGGAGGCAGCCTCGAGGGGCGAGCGGCACAGAATGCGGCTGCAACACCCCGGGAGGGCTGGGTTCGGGCCCTTCGGAAACAGGGCGTTTCGGGTTTGGGACGATGTCTGCGGGTGTTCGACCTGAGGTCGCGAGGCCCGACCGCCTTCCCCTCCGGCGCCGGGCCCTCTAAGCCCGGCCCGGCCATGCGAGCCCTCCCGCCGATCCGTCCCGAACCATGCGCGCGCTGATCGATCTCGTTCGCATCATGCGCGCGCGCGACCGGCGGCGGCTCGCCCTGATCGCGCTGGGCCTGGCGGTCGCGGCGCTGCTGGAGGTGGTCGGCGTCGCCTCGGTGATCCCGTTCCTGACCCTGGTCGGCGACCCCTCGGCGGCGACCCGCGTGCCGTACCTGGCCCAGGCCCGTGAAATCCTGGGCCTTGCCGACGAGCGCAGCTTCCTGCTGGTCACCGGCGGGGCGGCATTGCTGGCGATCCTGACCACGGCGGTGGTCAATGCCGGGCTGACCTACGCGCAGCTCCGGTTCACGCATCTGGCCGGCTACGGCTTCAGCCGGCGGATGCTGTTCCGCTATCTCGACCGGGAGCGGCTGTTCTTCGCCCAGGCCAACAGCGCGGAACTCGCCAAGAACGTCCTGTCCGAGACCGACCGGCTGGTGGTCGGCGTGCTGACGCCGGCCACCGTGCTCGCCTCCCGGGCGACCTCGGCGCTCGCGGTGATCGCGTTCCTGGTGGCCTACGCGCCGCAGCTCGCCCTGATCCTCGGGGGCGGCTTCGGCGGCCTCTATGTCGGGATCTACCTGATCATGCGGGCGCGGCTCGCCCGGCTCGGCGGCCGCTCGGTGGCCGATAACGAGGCCCGGTTCCGGATCGTGCAGGAGACCTTCGGGGCGCTCACGGAACTCAAGCTCTACGGCCGGGCCGAGGCCTTCGCGGGCCGGTTCGACGCCCCGGCGCGGGCCTACGCGATCGCCACCGCGGAGAGCCTGCTCACCGGCCAGATGCCCCGCTTCGTGATCGAGGCCCTGGCCTTCGGCGGGGTGATCGTGGTGGTGCTGTTCGCCCTGGCCCAGGGGCTGGATGTGGCCGGGATCCTGCCGCTGCTGGGCCTGTTCGCCTTCGCGGGCTACCGGATGCTCCCGGCCTTCCAGAACATTTTTACATCCGTCTCCCTGATGCGCTTCTACAGCCCGGTGGTGCGGGTGATGGTCGACGCGCTGGCCGACGAGCGTGGCCCGGTCCCCCGCACCGCAGAGCGTCTTCCCTTCACGAAAGGCATCCGTCTGGAGGGGATCGGCTTCGATTACGGCACCGGCCGGCCGGCGCTGGTCGGCATCGACCTGACGATCCCGGTCAACACCACGATTGGGCTCGCCGGCCGCACCGGCTCGGGCAAGTCGACCCTGGCGGGCCTGCTGCTGGGGGTGCTCACCCCGGGCACGGGCCGGATCACCGTGGACGGGCGGGTGCTCGACGCCAGCGCCCTCCCCGCCTGGCAGAACCGGATCGGCTACGTCCCGCAGGACGTCTTCCTCGTGGACGGCACCGTGGCCGAGAACATCGCGCTCGGCCTCGACGCGCCGGATCTGCCCGCCGTCGAGCGCGCGGCCCGGCTCGCCGGCGCCCACGATTTCGTGGCCGCCCTGCCCCACGGCTACGGCGCGCGCGTCGGCGAGCGCGGGGCCCGGCTCTCCGGCGGCCAGCGCCAGCGCCTCGGCATCGCCCGGGCGCTCTACCACGACCCGGACGTGATCGTGTTCGACGAGGCGACCTCGGCGCTGGACGACGAGACGCAAGGGGCCGTGATGCGCGCCCTTCGGGCGCTCTCGGGCCGACGCACCCTGATCCTGATCGCCCACCGGCTCTCGACCCTGGAGGGGGCCGACGCGGTCCACGTGCTGGAGGCCGGCCGGCTCGTCGCCTCCGGGCCGCCGGAAACGATCCTCCCGGGGTTGGGGAATGTGGCGTGAGGCGGCGGCCTCCCCTTGCGTCCCGGCCCGCGTCCGTTACCTCGGCGGTTCGAGGATCGCCCGGGAGGCCCGCTTGAGCACGCGCATCGACCTGACCGCTCCGGACGGCACCACGGCCGTGCTCTCGACCCACGGGGCCGAGCCGGTATCCTGGCGGGTCGGCGGCACCGAGTACCTATGGAGCGGCGATCCGGTGCATTGGAACCGGCACGCCCCCTGGCTCTTCCCGGTGGTCGGCGCCTCGTCCGGCGGGCGGGTGCGGGTCGGGTCCGAGACCTACCCGATGGCCCAGCACGGCTTCGCCCGGGACCTGCCCTTCGTTGTGGTGGAGCGCAGCGCCGACGCGGTGCTTCTACGGCTGACCGACGGGCCGGAGACAAAGGCGCATTACCCGTTCGCCTTCCGGCTCGACATCGCGGCCCGGGTGCGGCCGGCCGGGCTCGACCTCACCGTCACCGTGGCCAATCCCGGCGACGTCCCCCTGCCCTACGCGCTCGGGTTCCACCCGGCCTTCCCGTGGCCCTTCGCGGGCGGTGCGCGGGCCCGGGACGGCGGCTACGCGGTGGAATTCGAGCGGGCCGAGCGCCCGTTCGCCCCGCAGGTCGGCCCCGGCGGGCTGCTGCTGCGCGACGAGCAGCCGATCCCCCTGGCCGGCGACACCCTGCCCCTCGACCCGGCGATCTTCACCGAGGCGTTCGTGTTCCGGAACGCGAAGAGCCGCCGGATGCGCTTCACCGGGCCCGGGACAGCGATCCGGATGGAGATGGAGGATTTCCCGCACCTCGCCGTCTGGACGAAGCCGACCGCGCCGTTCCTGTCGCTCGAATGCTGGACCGGCTACGCCGACTGGGCGGATTTCTCCGGTCCGCTTCAGGAGCGCGACGCGCAGCGCCTGCTGCCGCCGGGGGAGGAAGCGCGCCACGGCGTCCGCCTGACCCTGGAAGCCTAGCGGTTGCGCGTCTGGGTCGCCCGTCCCGAGCCGGGGGCCGCCCGCACCGGCGCGGCCCTGGCCGCGCGCGGGCACGCCGCCCTCGTCGCCCCTGTGCTGGCCATCGGGCCGACCGGCGCCGAACCGCCCGCCGGTGCGTTCGACGCGTTGCTGTTCACCAGCGCCCACGCGGTGCCGGCCCTCCGGGACACGCACCGCTTGCGCGGCCTGCCGGTCTTCGCGGTCGGGCCCCGGACCGCCGAGCGGGCGCGCGCGGCGGGGCTCGGGCCCGTGCGGGAGGGACCGGGCGACGCGGCCGGGCTCGCCGCCCTGGTGGCCGAGGGGCTGCCGGCCGGAGCGCGCCTGCTCCACGCCACCGGGACCGCGCGCAAGCCCGAGCCCGAGGCGGCCCTGACGGCCGCCGGATTCACGATCGTGATCCTCGAGGCCTACACGGCGGATCCCGTCCCCACCCTGCCCCCTGCCGTGGGCGACGCACTCGCCGCCGGGGGGCTCGATGCTGCACTGCATTATTCCCGCCGCAGCGCGGCCGTCGCGCTCGCGCTCGCGGATGGATCGGGGCACGGCGGAGCTTTCCGCCGCCTGAGGCATTACTGCCTGTCTGTTGATGTCGCGTTCCCCCTGGAAGCCGCCGGCATCGCGGTCCATTTCGTCGCGGCACGGCCGCGGGAAACGGACCTGCTCGATGCCCTCGCGCCACGCTTCGGTGGCGGCGCGCGGTGACAGCGGGACAGAGCCGCCGTATCTCGCCCTCGCGCCCGGTGCCGCCGCGGTGCTACGGGGGCGCGGCGACGCCGAAGAGTTGGAGGACTTGCCCGTGACGCCACCACCCAGCGACGCCGACAAGCCCGGAGCCGGCGGTCCGAAGCCGGGCGGCGCTCCGTCCACGCCTGCGCAACCCGATCCGGGCCGGACCGAGTCCCGACCCGGTGCGAAGTCCCCCGCCCCCGCGGTGGGCGGGGCCAAGCCCGCGCAGGTCGCACCGTATCAGCCGGGTACACCCGGCACGGGATCTCCGGCGGCCGCCCCGCCCAAGCCGGCGACCGACCCGGTCTCGGCCGCCAAGCCGGGCAGCCCCGGCGCGGCCGACGGCAAGCCAGAAGCCGGCAAACCACTTGGCGACGGCGCCAAGCCGGGCGCCGCCGCAACGGATCGCCCCGGCGAGGCCAAGCCTGCGGCGTCGCAGCCGGGCGCCACGGCCTCGTCGGGCTCAGAGGCCGCCAAGCTGGCTTCCGGCATCGCCGGGCCGAAATCCGAACCCGGCAAGCCCGAACCCGGCAAATCCGAGGCGGCCAAGCCTGATCCCGCCAAGCCTGATCCCGCGAAGCTCGATCCTACGAAGTCGGCCCAGCCGGGAGCGGGCGCGCAGGGTGGCGGCGGTCCCCGCCCCGGCGCCACGGCCACGGGTGCCGCGGCCGCAGCGGTCACGGCCGGGCCGATCCTTGACCTGAAGGCCAAGCGCATTCCCGATCCGCCGCCGCCCGGCAAGGACGCGCCGAAGGATGCGCCCAGGGACGGGTCGAAGGACGCTGCCAAGGATTCAGTGAAGGAGCCTCCGAAGGGCTCCGGTACGACGGCCCTGACCCCCGTAACCCCGCCGGCTGGGCGGGCGCGGGCCGGTTTCGGCTCCCTGGCGGCGGCCGGCCTCATCGGCGGCCTGATCGGCGCGGGTGCGCTGTTCGGGGCCGAGCGTGCCGGCCTCGGCAATCTGCGTCCGAACGCCTCCGATCCGACCCTGTCCGGCCAGGTCGCGTCCCTCGACAAGCGGGTGGACGGGCTCGCCCCGCGCGATGCCGTCGCCGACCTCGACAAGCGGGTCGCCGCCGCAGAGGCCGCGGCCCGGCAGGCTCTGGAGAAGGCCCCGGCCGCCGGCGGCGCTGCCGCGGACGGGCAGGCGCCTGCGGCGAATGCCGCCGTGCCGGCCGATTTCGCCGCGCGCCTCGACAGCCTCGATCAGCGGGTCGCCGCGCTTCAGGAGGAGCCCGGCCGGGATCAGGGGGGCGATGCGAAGCTCGGCGCGGCCCAGGCCGCCGATCCCAAGCAGGTCGCCGATCTGGATGCGCGCGTGAAGGCGCTCGAGGCCGACCAGCCCGACAAGGGGGCCGCGGCCGAGGCGTCGAAGACGATCGCCGCCCTGCAGGGCGAGGTCGAGCAGCGAACCAAGGCCAATGCCGAGGCCGACGCCGCGCTGGGCCAGCGCCTCGACGGCCTTCAGCAGGCCCTCGACGCCCGCGTGAAGGCCGCCACCGAGGCGGTTCAGGCGGCCACGCAGGCGAGCCGTACCGCCGCCGAGGCCGGCCAGACCCAGGCCGCCGAGGCCGCGAAGGCGGTCGATCGCCGTCTGCAGGAGCAGGCCGACAAGATCGCCGCGCTCGACAAGAGCGTGTCCCAGCGGGCCGAGATCTCCACCGTTCAGGCGGCGCTGCGGGTGGTGGTGGCCGACCGCGTCGCCTCGGCGCTCGCGGCCGGCATGCCCTACGCGGAGCCGCTCGCGACCCTGCGCAAGCTGGATCCGGGTGCGGAAGCCCAGGCCACGGCGCTCGCGCCCTTCGCCGAGACCGGCGCGCCGACCACGGCCCAGCTCGCCAACGCGTTCCGGCCGGTCGCCGAGCAGGTCGCCGCCAAGCGCCGGTCGCAGCTGGCCAGGAGCGCGGCCGAGACCGGCGATTTCCGCACCAAGCTCCTGAGCATGGCCGACGGCCTCGTGCAGGTGCGCAAGGTCGATGCGCCGGCCGCCGCCCCGGAGGCGTCCGACGAACCCGAGGCGAAGGTCCAGGCGGCGCTGGACCGCGGCGACCTGCCGGCGGCGTCGGCAGCCTTCGCGGCCCTGCCGCCCGAGATGCGCGACCAGGCCGGCGACTTCGCCGCCAAGCTCAAGGCCCGGGCCGCCGCCGAGGAGTCCGTTCGGGCCCTGCTCGCCGGCGCCTTCAAGGCCCTGCCGACGGATGCGGCCTCCGGTGCCGCCCCGGCGGCGTCCGGCCGCTAGACAGTGACGGCGTCGACCCGCGCGTCGCGCGGCCGCATCTTCTCCGGTCGGGCGCCCAGGCGCCCCGCCTCTCCCGCACCCAGCGGTGGCCGCCCGGCGGCCGCCGACAGGAGACACTGACCCCATGTGGCGCGCCCTCGCCTTCCTGGCCCTGCTCGCACTCGCCGCCTTCGGGGCGGTCTGGATCGCCGACCGGCCCGGCACCGTCACCGTCGTCTGGAACGGCTACCAGATCGGCACCAGCCTCGCGGTCGCCCTGGTCGGCGTGATCGCCGCGGCCATCGTCCTGGGCCTGCTCTGGGCGATCGTGCGCGGCGTGATCGGCCTGCCCGAGGCGCTGGTGCGCGGCTCGGCCGAGCGCCGCCGGGCGAAGGGCTTCTCCGCCCTCTCGCGCGGGATGGTGGCGGTGGGCTCGGGCGATCCGCTCGCCGCCCGGCGCTACGCCGGGGACGCCGAGCGCCTGCTCGGCCCCGAGCCGCTGACCCTCCTGCTCAAGGCCCAGGCGGCACAGATCTCCGGTGACCGCGACGCCGCCGAGAGCGCCTTCCAGCGCATGGTCGACGACCCCGAGACCCGGGTGCTCGGCCTGCGCGGCCTGTTCGTGGAGGCGCGCCGCCGCGAGGACGAGACAGCCGCCCGCGCCTACGCGGTGGAGGCAGCCCGCCTCGCCCCGAGCGTGACCTGGGCCAACGAGGCGATGCTGGAGGCGCAATCCGCCGACGGCGATTGGGGCTCGGCCCTGGAGACCATCGAGCGGCGCTCCTCCCTCGGCCTGATCGACAAGCCGACCGCCCGGCGCCAGCGGGCCGTCCTCCTGACGGCGATCGCCGGCGAGCGCGAGGCCGGCGAGCCGGAACTCGCCGCCGAGCGCGCCCTGCAGGCGGTCAAGCTCGCCCCCGACCTGGTTCCGGCGGCCTGCATCGCAGGGCGCCTGCTGTCGCGCCGGGGCGACCTGCGCAAGGCCGCCAAGGTGGTCGAGACGGCCTGGAAGACCAATCCGCACCCCGACCTCGCCAAGGTCTATCTCGGCTTGCGCCCCGGCGATTCGGTCCGCGACCGCCTGGCCCGGGCCGAAACCCTGGCCAAACTCTCGTCCTGGGATCCGGAATCCCGCCTCGCCGTGGCACAGGCATCCCTCGACGCGCGCGAATACGGCCGGGCCCGGGAGGCCCTGAAGCCGCTGCTCGCCGACCGCCCGACCGTCCGCTCCAGCCTGATGATGGCGGCGATCGAGGAGGCCGAGCACGGCGCGGCGTCCGGCCAGGCCCGCGAGTGGCTGTCCCGGGCGGCGCGGGCGCCGCGCGACCCGGTCTGGATCGCCGACGGCATCGCGTCCGACACCTGGGCGCCGGTCTCGCCGGTCAGCGGCCGGCTCGACGCCTTCGCGTGGCGCGAGCCGCCGAACACGCTCGCGCCCTCCGCGCCCGCGGTGGAGCCGGAGGAGCCCGAGATGCCGAAGCCCGTCCTCGTCCCGGCCGAGCCGACGCCGTCGGCCCCGCTTCCGACCATCATCCCCGCAGCCAGCCCGCCGGCTGGTCCGGGAGCCGACGCGGTCTCTGCCGGCATGGCGTCCGCAGCGGTCCCGGCCTCGGGGGAGCGGGCGGCGCGGCGGACGGCGTGACGGATCGGTCGGTCCAGCCTTAGCCAGGTAACTAGAGAGGAATCGGAGATATCAGTCTTGTGCTGAACTTTTCCCTCGCTCGCGCGCTTACGTTGACGTCACTTGCTGATACTGCGTACCTTGTTGCTGATGCATGCCCGCGCCGACCGAGGATCAGACGATCTGCTCTCCGCTTCAAATCCCTGTCGCGCCGTCGATCCGGCGGGGCACAATGCGGGTTCCGACCCGGCCGGTCCTGTCGTGACGGCCGCGGTCGAGGATACGACTGAACCGCGCCGGCAGGTGGGTGTCCTGCCGTTCCAGCAGGGGCGCGACGGCGAGAACCGGATTCTCCTGGTGACCTCCCGGGAAAGCCGGCGGTGGGTCATCCCGAAGGGGTGGCCGATGAAGGGCCGCAAGCCGTTCGAGGCGGCGGCGCGCGAAGCCTACGAGGAAGCCGGCCTGCGCGGCGATGTCGGCAAGCGTCCGCTCGGCTACTACGTCTACCAGAAGCGCCTGAAGAACCTCGACGCGGTCCTGTGCCAGGTCAAGGTGTTCCCGCTCAAGGTTCGCAAGCAGCTCAAGAACTTCCCCGAGGTGAACCAGCGCGAGCTGCGCTGGTTCACGCCCGCCGAGGCCGCCGAGGCCGTGTCCGAACCGGGCCTCGCGGCGATCATTCGCGCGACATGCCGGCAAGTTAAGGCGACGGACGCGTAACCCACCGTTGCCAAGCCGGCGATGATCCGTTATTGCCCCTCTCAGCCGGACGGACACGCCCCCAAGCGGGGTCGCCACGGCGCTTGCTGCGGTAGCTCAGTGGTAGAGCACTTCATTGGTAATGAAGAGGTCGACAGTTCAATCCTGTCTCGCAGCACCATAAATTCAACCACTTAACGGCGTCGTTCACCCCAAGGTTTTTTTGTGGGGTGAACTCGGGGCGAATGCTCTACCCCAGGCCGTGAGCGCCCTTTTTATGTGCGTAAATGTCGTCCACAATCCATATAGGGGTTTCTTTCGCGCTCCTGCCCTCGTGAAGGGGCATTCGACCGGGCGCTTTCGAACCGTTCAAAAAAGCCGACTACGAAGAACACTAGCGGCAGGTTCTGCGTTCAGGACTCGTGATGCGGCCTGCCTGCGATTTCCACTCCGACCAGCAATCGGCCGTGCGGCTGCTGGCCGTCATCTGCGCCGCAGCTCAACCAGTCAGTGATGACGAACTCGGCGCGGACGTGGTTGGCGTCCTACGGGCTCAGTCGCGCCTCCAAGCGCTCGACTTCTGGATCCGCTACCCCGATTACCTCGCTAACGAACTCGTGAACGAGTTCGAGAAGACTGGGGTGGACGACAATCTCGATCTAGCGCGGCGTATTTTCGACGACCGCGAGCCTGATCTCCGGCGGCTGCCGATGATCCGATATCATTTCGGTGCCTTCGAGCCGTTGCACAATCCGCTTTCGATCCTTCGCTCTCGAGACCTCGTCCGCCAGCACCGTCATGGGGAGCCAGGGCACGTGACGGAGACCTGGTACCTGCTAACGACAACTGGGCGAGAAGCAATGAACCAACTCGCTGATGCCGCCGTTGAGCTGGCTTGGTACCGTGACCGCGCCATGATCGCCGCACGAATTGCGGGCGCAGCCGGAGGCTCCGCCCTCAAGGATCGCCAGTACCTTCAGGAAGAGTATGCCGCGACCCCGCTTAAGGGGATGATCCCGTCCATTGCAGATCGTGTGCGAGCGAGGCTGAAGGAGCTTTCCGAGGGAGCGTCTGAATGAGCGAGGGCTGGCACGAGCGGGTAGCAACTGAAGCAGGAGTGAAGGTTGCCGAGGTGGAAGCGATCCTCGCGAGGAGGCGCATTCGCAGCAGGGTCGGTGCCCGTGCAGCTCGTAAGCTCCGGGTGACATCTGTGGCATTCACAGGTGAGAAATACGGGAAGGCGACGGGTCGCATCAATTTCTCATGGTCGCAGCTCGATGATGGGGTCTGGGCCGTCGCAAGCGATGGCACCAATTTTGTCGGCAAATCGACCGTGCTGGAAATTATGCTTTGGGCGCTACGCGGCGATCCAAAAGGTCTCCAGCAAGATGTTCAGAAGTGGCTTGACCATGTCCGCGTCGAGTTCAAGCTCGACGACGGACCTTATGCCGTTGATTTTGATGTTACCAAAAAGGTACCAAGCGGCACGCTTTCCCGGGAACGGCCGGATGGAAGTGTGGAGCAACTCGATAGCTTCGAGACCCATCAAGGGTTCGCGGCGGCAATGTCACGTTTCATGATGGAAGCGTTAGACCTCGATCCGATCCCGTACCAACAGGGCAAGGACGAAGCCGCTCAAATCGTGCACCACGGTTGGAAGGCCTTATCCTCTGGCCTCTATTTCTGGGGTGAGCATGAGTTTCTCCTGGGCGACTCCCAATGGGGCGGACTTCCCGCCCGCATCCTTCAGCTCTACGTGGGCCTACCCTGGGCCTCGACAGTTATGCAGGCCTCTACGGCGCAAAAAGATTTAAACGCTGAGAATTTGCGCACTAAAGCGGTCCAACGCGCTGCAACTGTGAGCGCGACAAAGGCGCGAACTAAAATTATTGAAGATCTCAGCAAAGCTCAGAAGCGACTTTCACAACTTGCCAGCTATGCTGATTTTGCGCAGCAGATCGAGGACCTCGCGGCGACCGTCGTGAAGGTATCTACCGTTTATAGCGAGCTTGAGCTTAGGCTTTCGGACGCAGAGAACGAAGCTAGGCATCTCCAAGAAGCAGCCGACGGCGACGAGCGTGAGGCCAGGGGCATTCGTGAAACTTTCGTCGCCACCAATTTTTTCAACGGGCTACAACCGACTTGCTGCCCCCGTTGCGAAGCCGCGGTGACAAAAGACCGGATCAGACGTGAGGAGATCGAATTTAGTTGCTCTGTGTGCAGTGAGCCGATTTCGGCCGTAAAGATGGAAGACGTTAACGAGCGACTCTTGGCAGCTGAAGAGAGCGCAGCCGCAACGAGTGTTGCCTCTAAACGTGCGTCGGCAGTTGTCATGGAACTGCGGCAAGGCGTGAAGACGGAGCGCGAGCGTATGTTGAAGGCGCGGGCCGATCTTGGTGCGGCTCCCGCCTCCAGTAACCTGCGAAGCCGTCGAGATGTCGAGCTCGAGATCTCAAGTCTAGAGGGGCAACTCAAGGCTCACGCCGAGAATGAAGAAGAGCCGGATGAGACAGCTGACCGCGCGGTAGTAAACGCGGCGTATACAATCGCAAAAATGGAGATGGATAAGGCTGCTGGCCAGCTATTCTCAGATTTGGCGAACGAGGTGTTGCTGCTCGCCCGGCGCTTCGGCCTCGCCTCCCTTGAATGGGTTAAAATTGATGCGCAAGCCCACATGACGTTGGGTAAGGGTGGGGAGACCACCGCTTTCAATAACGTTACGTTGGGCGAGCGGCTTCGATTACGCATCGCCACTGCGATTGCACTCTTACGAATAGGAGAAAGGCTTGGTGTTGGCCGCCACCCTGGTCTGTTGATCATAGACTCACCAGGGGCGCAGGAAACCGCCGACATCAATCTGGAAGCCTTCCTCAAGGAACTTCGTGCGATCGCAGATAACGAAGTTGGCCTGCAGGTCTTTGTATCTAGCGCTAAATCAAGCGAGATCATAGCGTTCCTTGACCCCAACAACTGTCGCGTGGCCGCCAAAGAGGATTACCTTTGGTGACGGAGATCGAGGAAGGCCGACATGTCGACCGTAGCGGCCATTGAGGACCTGCTAACCCGCGGAGCGCCGGTGACTATGGAGGCCGTCGGAGGGCGATCCGCTGTTGAAGCGGAGCTCGACGCAATCGTGCGGTCGCCTCATGTCGATGTCCTAGTAAGCTGGGCAATCAATGCTGCGCCCAGCGAAGAGGCCTTCGCAGACGACCTCGTGATAAAAGGGTTTGAGCATGCAGGTTATGCCACCGCGTTTCGGTCCGCCTCAGATGCGTTGATAGCCTCAGAGGCAATCCGATCCCGCGTCGGAGCGAAACTTACAAAGGCCCTCGAAGCTCGCGCAGGCTTGCGCAATGACAGCCGCAACGGTCTTATCGCAGCTTACGCGCTTGAAACTTGGCTGCGACTTGCCCTCAACGAGGTCGTTCAACGGCATCGACTCATCTCAGTGCTCGTCGAGGTTCAGCCAGACGAAAACGGCCTATTTCTGGAACACGCCGCAAAGATTGTGGGCGCGGCCTTCCACGCTTGGAGAGAAACGGACCTTCTCCCCGTTCTCGAGCGGCTCCGCAAAAATCAAACTGCAAGCGGAGAGGCTACGTTTGAATATGGCAATGCCTTGCTGGTGATTGCACTGGAAGGCAACGACCAAGAAGAGGTCATGGGCGGCTTAGAAGCCGCAGGTACGCTGTTTGCCGAAGCTGTTCGTAGCGATCCCGACCGATCCGATGCGCAGGTCTATGCAGCTGTCATTGAGGTTGCGAGAGGCTTCTCTCGTGGAGCCGACGAGACGGACCTCAGACTGGCCGTAAATTCACTCGAAGCTGCGGCCGCTGACCGCACATTCCTTCTGTCGGCAGGGCGACTTCCAGACTGGTTGGCACCTCGGCGTGATAAAGATGTTCAGTGGCTTGAGCTGTTGGACGCCATCCCACGTCTCGCTACCGATCTGGAGCGCCCGAGCTGGTTGCACGCATGTGAAGTGCTCGACCGCCTGCTTAGGGTTTACGATGCGGACCGCACAATTGCTGATGGAGCCGCGTTCGGCGTTCTTATTCGGCCTCGCATCGAAGCCAGCTTTATCCGCGAACGTGGCCTTCTTGCGCACCTCGACGATCGACTACGCGACGACGAATTTGTTGGCGAAGATCGCACCGCGGCGGCTGCGCTACGTGAAAGAATCGAGGAAATGGCGGCGGAGCCGAACCCGCCGGGAAAATCGCGAGAGGGCGCGTATACCGAGAAGCTCCGGGGCGCCCTCGAGGATATCGGAGCACCAAAACAGCTCATTGAACGGCTCATAACCGCAGCGGAAGGCAAGTTATACCTCTACGATGAGCTTGCAAATCCAGTAATTCAGCGCGTCTATGCTGACATTCGCTCGCAGCTTCGGGGAGGAATTTATTATAAAGGCGAGGTACGTAAGACATTTGATCGACTTTTGTTGCAGATAATACTTTTTTGTATGGATCGGCAGGATGCAGCAAAGAAAGAGCTGGGCGAGCGTGGAGATTACCTCTTTACCAAAAATCCGGTGGAAGGTGATCTTCAAAAGGATCTTCGTGGATTCCTTGTGGGCAACCTCATCGGTAGCGCGCTGCACACCGAGTTGGAGGGAATCGCAAAAGGACGGTGTGACATCTACGTGGGGCATGGCGGTTGGCGCTTCCTAATCGAGCTAAAGAAGCACGAAGGCCAAGTGACAAAGCAGGTGGCCAGAAGCTACGTCGGGCAAGCGGCCAGTTATCAAGGAACAAACGTCAAGCTCGGTATGCTCGGGATCCTCGAACTTGTTAACCGGACAGGACCGCCGCCGGGTCTAGAGGACTGCATCTGGTTTGACAGCTTGATCCCTGATGGAGATACGACGGTTCGGCACCTCGTCGTGTTCAAGATCCCCGGCCGTATGAAGCGTCCGAGCGAACTTTCGCGTTGAGTCGATATCTTCTCGATCCATACAGCCTGCGATATTTGCCGCCGACTGTGCCTGTAGAATCGCGCCAGATCGAAGCAATGAAGCGGCGGCCGTCCAGCGTCATCTCAGCATAGCTAAAGCTGATCGCACTCTTAATTTGCGGCCGTATGCAAACAGCGGTGCAGCCGCCTCATCGGGCATCTCGCGCTCAAAACGGGCGTCGATGTCGGCCGCGTCCTCCATTTAGCAGCACGGAAAGATGGTGATGGCTGCGAGTTTGATTAGAGGCTCCGTCGCCGGATGAAGTCGCATCACTGACGGACGCAGGCGTCCGGATCGTGACCAACGCCTAACCGCACAATTGGACTTGGCACCTGTCCCGGGTCGAAGGCTTGTCCTAAAACGACATCCGGTTTCGCAAGGCGGCGAACCTCGCAATCGACCGCGACGGTTTAAAGGAGTTCCTCGGCGGCCTCGCGATCCTGGCCAAAGGCTTCATGCCACCCGGCACCAGTGGTTCGGTCATCTAACGTTCGACGTGAAGTACGATCCAGACGCCGCCAGGAAGCTACTCGCTGAGGCCGGCTATGGTCCGAACAAGCCCCTAAAGCTGAAAATCGCGATCTCGCCATCCGTGTCCGGTCAGATGCAGCCGCTGCTGATGAACGAGTTTGTCCAGCAGAGTCTCGCTGAAGTTGGCATCCAGGTCGACTGCGAGGTGGTCGAGTGGAACGCGCTGAGCTACATCCGGCGGGTCGGCGCCAAGGCGGACATCTCGCGTATCGTCTCGGCGATCAAGTACTCATATGCCCGGCAGGACCCCTACAGCGCCTTTATCCGGCACCTACAATGCAACCTGACGGCGCCGGGTGGGACCAACTGGGGCTACTACTGCGACCTCGCAATGGGAGCGCTGTTCGGACGTGCGCGCACCACGTTCGACAAGGGGGATCAGCAGCACGTATTGGAGACGATCCACGAGGAGATCGTCGATGACGCGCTATTCGTGATGATCGACCAAGATGTGAACTCGCTGACGATGAGTTCGAATGTCAAGGGTTTCGTCCAGGCGCAGACCTAGCACCAAAATTTCTCGTCGATCTCTATGTTTGCTGCAGATCGATAAAAACCGTGCACAATAGGGCGCCAGCTGCGCTTTTGTCGCTCGGATGCCACTCGCCAGAAATTCCCCTTGAGTGGCCATTAGGCTTCCGATCCACCTTGGCCGTTCAGGTAGCGGTGGCTGCTTCCCGAAAGCAGCCATTGATGTGCCATCGCGCAACTTCGGTTTGGGGTTAGAAGCATCCCCAAGCTGTGAGTAACAAGCGGCGGAATCGGGCCAATCGTCAAAAGGTGCGGATCTGGCGCCGCACAGGGGCTCCTGCTCTCATCTCGGTTCTGTAGCAAAAAACGATCTGCGCCCGTCCTGAGGCAAACTCGGTGACCGTAGAAACTACCCGTCGATATAGGAAACCCGCCGGTCCTGGGGCCAGCGGGCTCTCACGATTCCAGTGGCAAGAACCGTGCGGCTCAAGCTGCCTTGCGAGCCTTCCCACGAGGCTTGGTGTGTGAGCCGGGTTGCCCCAGTCCGATCGCCTTGGCCAGCGCTGATCGCTGTTCGGCATAGCTGGGAGCGACCATCGGGTAGTCGGCCGGAAGCCCGTAGCGCTCGCAGTAGGTCTGCGGGGTCAGCCCATTGGCGGTCAGGTGCCGCTTGAGCGTCTTGTACATCTTTCCATCGACGAAGCTGGTCAGACCGTCCTGCTGAACCGACTTGCGGATCTGGGCGGGGGACGGCCGTACAACTTCTGGCTGGGATTCGGCGGCAATGGCGGCCGAACCTGAAGCAAGTGAAGCGATGGTGTCGTGCATGGCCCGAATCAAACCTGGCAGTTCAGCGATCGGCACGGAATTGTTCGAGATGTACGCGGCGACAACCTCACCCGCCATTCTCACAGAATCAACCTGAGGTCCGTTATCTTCTTGTGTCATCTTAATGCTGCTCAGTTATAAGCTTGAGTGCGTGCGTGCACCCTGGCCGCGTATCTAAGATCAGTAATTAGAGGCTGGATTCAACCCCCGCCCGCCGGGGATTCGAAAATGGTTAACAGAAACTCGCAAGTCGTTGGACCAGCGGGTTGCTTCGTGGGGAGTGAGTTCAATGCGTCCATCGGTCATGCCGCGAGCGATGGTCATCGCTTCATCGTCGTCTTCGTAGCGAATGATCTCCGCACCGTCGATCCGACCATCTCTTCGCAACCAGTAGACCCGGTAGCAACGGTGTCGCTTGGTTTCGCCCCGGACTTGCGATTGAGCCAACATGGGAAGGCTCCCAAGGGGCGAAGCGGCTGCCCCTCGCGCCGAAACCGATAACTGACATCGACCGTACAAGGATTTTGTGATGGCTGAAGGGTGATCCGCTACAGCCTGAATTAGAACACATAAACTATTTTATTCGACAGGATGAAATTCTCTCATGAGGCTGTGACCGAGTCTGGTACGCTGTAGCAACGTCCAATCGAGAACTGTCTATCGGGCATTTACATTCCTCGCAGCGGCCGCTTCAGCATTTCGAACCAGGCTTGCGCCCCAATCCGTTTAGTATAATTTAGGACATCGAACTGGTGCAGCGGCCATGTTACTGGCCCATAGTTATCCTCCGACAACAACAGCCTTAGTGCAACATGACATTTTCCGTTGTCCAACTCAGTCATCTCTGCGGAGTTGGTGAGCATGGGTCTTCAATTTTAATCCACTCAATTGTTTTTGCGGCCATCGTGGTCCTGCCGGTTATCCCCATTTTACATGTGCGGCTGCATGTTACTAGATCTGTGTGTGCCGTAAATTGCACATCGTTACATCGATATTCATTGATTTGACGCAAATTACAGGGAAGTGGGCGCTTTTATATTCCGAACTGAAGTTAATTTGACGAAAGATTGAAAGAATATTTAACCAAAGCGCTTCTTTACCTGGTTTTAAGCAGTACATTAACAGGTAGATTGTGCAAAGTGGATATTCCCGCGTCCAGCTGGTGATGGCCACGCCACTGTCTCTCCAACCTCTTCAATCAGCTGGAACGGGCGCTCCCCTCGGGAGCGGGGTAACCTTCACGCTTCCCTCTTCGACAAGTGGATGCGCACGTGACCGGGTCGCCGACCAGCATCGACGAACCGCTGCCGGGACCGCGGATGTACTACGTTTTCCGCATTGGCCATGACGGTACTGTCGGCAATGCCAACTACCTGAACGCTGATGCCGACGATGAGGCGAAGGCCATCGCGGCCATGCTGCTCAACGGTCATTGTATCGACCTTTGGGAGCGAGCCCGGTACCTCGCCAGCTACCCGCCCCAGAGTGCGAGGTATCCCGACCAGGAGTGATTTCAGCTGATTGGACGAACCGAATCCAGTGGGGTCGAGCCCTTGCGGTCGAAATCAGACGCTCGGTACCGTCCGCTAAGGGTCTGTCCGGAGACATTTTGAGATTTTGGAGCGGTTTGTGCTGGTCTGCAGGTTTTGTGGCGGAGGCTTCCGATGTGGACGCAGGAGAACCGGGCTCGCTACGATCGCATTAGCCTGCGCTATCCCAGTGATCTGACCGACGCCGAGTGGGGGCTGATAGAGCGGCTGATCCCGCCGGCCAAACGCGGCGGCGGCAAGCGTTCGGTCGATCTGCGCGCGGTGGTGGACGGGCTGTTGTAGGTGCTCAGCACGGGCTGCCAGTGGCGGGCGCTGCTGAAGGATATGCCCGCGCGCTCGACCGTGCATGGCTATCTCGATCTGTGGGACTATGACGGTACCCTGGAGCGGATCCACCACATCCTGGTCATGGCCTGCCGCGAGCAGGCCGGGCGCGAAGCCAGCCTGACCGCGGCGATCCTCGACAGCCATCCTTCGACAAGCTCAGGATGAGGGCGTCAAGGGGCGGAAAAAAGGGGGCGCACGATCGACCCGCCGGGCTACGACGCGGGCAAGAAGATCAAGGGCCGGAAGCGCCATATCCTCGTCGACACGCAGGGCCTGCTGATGCACGCCTTGGTGCATCCCGCCAGCGTACAGGACCGCGACGGCGGCGTCTGGGTGATGGCGACGCTGTTTGGCCTCTACCCGTCCCTGCTGCGGCTGTATGCGGACGGCGGCTATCAGGGGCCGGCGTTTAAGGCCGGACTGCGCTGGGCATGCCGTCGGCTCAGGCTGACGATCGTCAAGCGCTCCGATCAGGCCAAGGGCTTCGTCGTGCTGCCCAAGCGCTGGATCGTCGATCCTTAGACAGGCTCAGGATGAGGGAACGTTTGCTTGGCTCAACCGGTGTCGGCGCTTGGCCAAGGACTGGGAATGCCGCTCACGCACAGCCCGCGCCTTCCTCTTGCTCGCCTCAATCCGCCTAATGACACGAAAGCTCTGCCAAACAACACAATGATCTCGGACAGACTCTAAGCAGCATGGCCTCAAGGTAGGGGTCCCACACAGGCGCCAAGGCAATCAGCGCCCGCCCGAGCCCGAGAGGGTATTGATCAGGGGTGGACGTAAGCGAACCCCATGCCTTGAAGCCGGATGATCTCTGCGACCCCGCTCGGAACGATGTCAGCCTCAGTTACTCCGTAGAGTTCGTGCCAATCGATCTTACGCATCGTCAAGGTGTTTTTGCAGATCAAAAACTTGACTCCCTCCGCTTTGAGGCCGTCGATTTGCTGGGCAAGCTTGGGGTCCTTGGCTGCCATCTGGAACAGATCAACGCCGTCACCGAAGTCGACCACACGGATTTGGATGTGGTCCTTACCTACCGCCTCGACGTGGTTCTTCATGTTGCCGAGGATGTGCTTGAAGTAGGTCGCGTTGTCCGGCATCCCACCGTCATTCTGATAGACGACTTTCTGATCCGCATAGTAGCCGGGCGACACTGCTTCGAGAGCAAGCGCTGGTCCCAGGAACAACCCTAGGAAGAGGGTGCAGGCAGCAGCTAATCTCGTCATGGCTTCCTATTCGCTCCGCTTGTTGCGGTGGCCGTCAAAGCGACCGCAAGATCATCAATGATCATGTTCACTGCCAAGCGGCGCCGGACAGCGCCTCCAGCGGGATCTTGAGATACCGACGGCCATTGCGCTCTGGCTCCGGCATTCGGCCACCCCGGATGTTGACCTGTAGGGCGTGGAGGATGAGGCGTGGCATCGACAGGGAGCTATCCCTTCCCTGACGCAGCGCCACAAAATGCGCCTCGTCGTGGCCGTCGAGCAGATGCCGGTTCTGTGATTGCTGCTCGGTGATCGAGCTTTGCCAACGGGCCTCGCGGCCACCCGGACGGTAGTCGTGGCCGGTGAACAGGCGCGTATCCGTGGGTAGCGCCAGGATGCGCTGTATCGAGTGCCAGAGCGCACAGGCGCTACCTCCGGGAAAGTCGGTTCGCGCTGTGCCGCCGTCCGGCATGAACAGCGTATCGTGGATGAAGGCTGCGTCCCCTACGAGGTACGTGACAGACGCGAGCGTGTGGCCCGGCGAGAACAGCACCGTCACCTCGATGTCGCCTATCTGGAAGCGCTCTCCGTCTGTGAACAGGCGATCCCACTGTGAGCCGTCGCAAGGGAAGTCCTCGGGCAGGTTGTAGAGATCTTTCCAGAGCGCCTGCACCTGAACGATCCGGTCACCGATCGCCATCGGCGCCCCCGTCTGTGCCTTAAGGTATGCTGCGGCCGAGAAGTGGTCGGCGTGTGGATGGGTGTCGAGCACCCATTCCACGGTGAGCCCGTGTTGCTCGACATAGGCGAGGAGCTTGTCGGCCGAGCGCGTTGCCACAGCCCCTGATTTTTCATCGTAGTCGAGCACAGGATCGATGAGGGCGCACCGCAGAGTGCTGGGACAGGCGACCACGTACTGCACGCTGCCGGTCACAAATTCGTGGAACGCCGTCACGATCGGAATGATTGAAGTTCGATAGGACATGGCACAGGTATCCCGCTCGAAGGAGATCGTCCCATATAGAGCGCCTCAGCTAGAACAAAAATCTACACGGCAGCTCGCCTCTGGAACTCTCATCTACCTCCAGGCTCCTTTGGCTTGGGAACGTCAGAGGCGGGTGGTCAAGTTGGTCAGCCAGGACGGTGAAGCGTTGACCAAGGCGGTTTCCGCTGCCTTATCGTAGCCGGTGGCGATCATCAGCCCGGTGGCCACGAGGATCAGGCCGAGGGCCGTCTTCAGCCCCTTGCCCAGACCCATCATCCGGTCGCGCCAGCGCATCAACACCTCGCGTGAGAGCGTGCCGAGCAGTAGCAGAGGCAGGGCCGCGCCGAGGCCGAACAGCAGCATGGTCAACGCGACGGTGCCGAGGTCGCGTCCTTGGGAGGCGAGCAGCGAAGCCGCCCCGAGGGTCGGACCGACGCAGGGGCTCCACACCGCCCCGAGCAGCACGCCCACCCCGAATTGGCCGAGCAGGCCGGCTGTCGAGAAACCGCCGAACCTGTTCTCCGTCCAGTTGCTCATTGGACCCGCGGTCACGGCCAGCCGCGTCTGGGCCGCTGGGACCATCAGGACCAGCCCGATCAGGATGAGCATGATGGCCGCGCCGGTCCGGAAGATGCCAGCATCGAGACCGATGGCGAACCCCACGGTGGCGACGAACAGGCCGATGACCACGAAGGACAGGGCGAGCCCGGCAGCGAGCGCCGCCGGACCGAACTTATGCTCTGAGGCCGCCGCGCCGAGCACCAGCGGCAGCAGCGGCAGCACGCAGGGGGACAGCACCGAGAGGATGCCGGCAAGGAAGGCAAGGCCCAGGCTCGTGACCATGATGGCTCAGATCGCCTTGTCGAGGAGCGAAGAGATCGCCTCGGGCTTGGTCTCCCCGGCAGAGCGCCCGGTCTCCTTGTCGCCCTTGTAGGTGATGAGCGTGCTCTGCATCGTCGCGCCGAACTGCTTCACCACGTCCTTGCGGCTGTCGAAGTCGACGTCGAACACTTGTAGGTCCTTGAACTTCGGATCGGCTTCCAGCTTGGCGAGGATCGGCTTCTGGGCCGCGCAGGTGGTGCACCACGGGGCGGTGATGTGCACGAGGATCGGCTTGCCAGCCTTCTGGGCAGCCTCGAACGCGGCGGGCGTGTAGGTCATCTCGGCGGCGATGGCGGCGGTGCCGAACAGCATGGGGGCGATGGCGAAGGCAGCGAGCAGGATGCGGCGGGTGGTCATGAGCGCGGATCTCCGTGAGCGGATGCAGGACGAGGGGAACGGGGGTTAGTTCGACACCTGAGTGATGGCGCGGTCGACGTTCACGCGGGCAGACCAATCCTTGGCGCTGTCCTGACCCTTGAGGTCGATCAGCCGGGCGCCGCTGACGTCGACGTTCTTGAAGTCCGCGCCCGCAACCGTGGCGCCGGTCAGGTTCGCCCCGGACAAGTCCGAGCCCATCAGCACCACGTCGGTAAGGTCGGCATCCTTGAGGTCGGCGTATTCCAGTCGCGACCGCCCGAGGTTGGCCCCCTTCAGGTTCGCGCCCGCGAGGTTCACCGAAGTGAACACTGCCCGCATCAGGCCCATGGACTGGTTCTTGATGTCGGCGCCGCCTTTCAGGTCCACGAGCGTCGCGCCGCTCATGTTGGCGCCCTTGAAGTCGCCGATCGGCATCGACCGGCTGAGGTCGGCACCGCTGAGGTTGGCATCCCGAGCGGTGATGCCGAACATCTTCGTGTCCGCGAGCTTGGCGCCGGAGAGGTCGGCCTTCAGGAACCACGCCTGTTCTAGGTTGGCACCGCTGAGGTCGGCGCCGCGCAGGTTGGTCTTGTTCAAGCGCGCCGTCCGTAGGTTGGCGCCCCGGAGGTTCAGGCCGGAGAGGTCGAGACCGGACAGCGCCTTGTCGTGCAGGTCGATCGGCTTGCCGTCCGCGGCCTTGATCATCGCTTCGACGTCGGCGCGGCTCATCTCAGCCTGGGTCATCGCAGGCGAGGACATGTTGGCGCCCAGCAGCAGATCCTGTTCGGCGGCGGCCGGGCCGGCAGCGAGTGTAGCCAGCATGAAGCTCAGGGCGAGGCGGCGCATCGGGTCACTCCCATCGGGTGCCGGTCAGGGCCGGCGCCCGTATCGTTTTCATAATGTCGCGATGCTATGCCGAGCCGCTGCACGCGGTCGGTGACCTAGGTCACACAAGTCCGGCGCGGCGGGAGAAAAACGCAACGCAAGCCGGATGATCAGCCTGTCGTCACGGCCGAAGGGTGACGCCAGCCATGACGGACGCGCATAAGGTCGAGCACTGGATCGACCGGTTTCCACTCCTACAGGCGCTCAGCCCGTCGCACCTGCAGCTCGCCCGGGGCACCGTGCAGTTCCCGGTGCTGGAAGCCGGCGCCACGGCCTACGAACTCGATGGTGAGTGCGCCAACTACCTGATGTGTCTGGAGGGGCGCACGCGCATCTTCCGCATGTCCGAGGGCGGGCGCGAGGTGCTGATCTACAAGGTTGGCCCGGGCGGCACCTGCGCCCTGACCACGCAATGCCTCCTGTCCGGCGGCACTTTCCCAGCCCAAAGCATCGCTGAAGAACGGACCGAACTTGCCGCCTTGCCGGTAGGCACGTTCCAACACCTGATGGGCGACAGCGCCGCGTTCCGCAGCTTCGTCATGGACGACTACACCCGGCTGATGTCGGGCCTTTTCACGCTAATCGACGAGGTCGCGTTCGCGCCACTGAAGCAGCGCCTCGCCCAACGGCTCCTGGCTGAAGCCGATCCGCGGGGTGTCGTTGCCGTGACCCATCAGAAGCTCGCCGACGACGTCGGCAGCGTGCGCGAGGTGGTGAGCCGCATTCTCGCGCAATGGGCCGAGGCAGGCTTGATCGAGCTGCGTCGCGGCGCGGTTGAGATCGTAGAACGGGCGAGCTTGGCTACCGCTGGTAAGCGGTGAACTGCGGCACGCGCAGCGTCCGCCTTGAGGCAAAGGGCTAAAGTCCGCTCCCCATACCGAGCCGAAGTTTCCAGAGGGCTAGCGAACGGCTGCTTTGGAGAAACGCTGACGGCAGTTCATGCGGCTGGGTTGGATCGGTAGGAGCCTGTCCGCTTCGGGGGCAAAGGCTAGAGGCCGGTTTTCAACCCCAAGCGACCATTCCGCATCCTACCGAGACTGTGTGAAAACGCAGAAACTTTCCGAAATCGTGGAACAATTTCATATGTGGCAGCTAACCGGGTGCCCGATATAGAGCATCGATGCCATTGGGGCGCCTAACCAGGTGCTGCACAGTGCATTCGACGGGAGATCCTTCTGCCGCCTCCGTGTATTTACATAGCCTCAATCCATAACTACCGTATGGCCGTGTGCACCGTCCTCGATAACCGACATCCAGAGCGCCCCCTAGGGCCTCCTCGACGGACCTTGGCCGGCCTCGCTCAGGCGACCGATCCGGATTGGCCGTCATGTATACAGGGTTTAGGTCTTATCCGGCTCGGTTGACGGAGCGGCAGTGCCCCCCACGCCGTTGCCTAGATCAACTCCCCTGTGAGGCGGCACTCCGCTCGGCAGCATGGGAGCGGATGAGGGCTCCTTTTGCGCCTGAACAAGGCCAGCCTCCACCTCTCGGATGAGGTCTGCGAAAGCGTACGGCTTGCTGAGCAGGCGTGTACCTGGCGGCAAGTCGTGCTGAAGATCTACCCCGGCTCCCGAGGTGACGATGATGCCGACACCGGGCCAACGGTGGTGAACGAGGTGGGCAAGGGCAACACCATCGCCCACGATGGCCCGCCCCGTGATCAACATCCGCACGGCGGCTGGTTCTTGGAGCGCCGCCACCGCCTCGGCGGCAGTGCACACCGCGATGGTATGAAAACCGACATCTGCCAGCATGTCGGCTGTAACCATACGGACGAGCTCGTCAGCCTCCGCAATGAGGATAGCGAAAGGCATGCTCTCCGACACAAACCTGCTCCGCGCGATCAGGGCGGGAGCGCACGCTGCTCTCAGGCACAGGCGGCCGGGACCGAAGCCAGTGATGGTCCCTTATGCGCTAATTATAAGCTGGGCGCGATGACCCTGAGTTGTGGCAGCTCGCCACCCCAAGCTGAAATTGCGCGACGGCAGCCCAGTAGTGGCTTTCAGGAAGCGCTCATGGCAATCCACGCAACCGGGTTGGATCGTACGCTGAACGTCGGCTTGAGAGCGAAGGGTCAGGGTCGGCGCTCCACCCCAAGCCGAAGTTGCCGGATAACCGACGAATGACCG
This sequence comes from Methylobacterium mesophilicum, assembly GCF_022179445.1. GTDB lineage: Bacteria > Pseudomonadota > Alphaproteobacteria > Rhizobiales > Beijerinckiaceae > Methylobacterium > Methylobacterium mesophilicum. The sequence goes on from NZ_BPQU01000009.1 coordinate 29,623, forward strand.
CATTCTAGAAGTGCCAATGGCTGTCCGAACAACCGGTGTGGGTTGGGAGCCGAATGGCCAGTTAGGGTGGCTCCCGGCTGGCAGCTTTTGGAAGGGCGATTTCCGAAATCTGCCACGCCGTGCCTCAAGCGACCGCAGGTTCCGGGAACTCGATGCCGTGCGCAGCGCAGACTGCAATCAGCGCCGCTACCTCCTCGGCGGTCGGCTCGGCTTGGGGCGGCAGGCCTTCGTTTTTTGCCGGTCGAGCTAGGCTGCGGATCATTCCCTCGAACCGACCTGTCGTCATCGAAAGGAACCGGGCTTCAGACGAGACGACACGTAACGAGTGCGGCGTCCCACCTGAGACCGTCAACGCGTCGCCCAGTGTCAGCCGGCGAACCTCATGTTCGATCTGCATGCGGACTTCACCCTGCAGTATGTAGAAGCTTTCATCCTCGTCGCGATGGACGTGAAGCGGCACGGAAAAACCTTCCGCCATGTGGTGCTCGATCAGCGTGAGCCCATCGGCATTGTCTTTCTGTGACAGGTGGATGGTGAGGCGGGCGGTGGTAAACCAAAGGGTATCGGCCATGTGAACGTCCTGTCGGTATGGCTGTAGCTCCCAAGAGCTACAAATTGCGATCCGCCGCGATAAGATCTATGATCGTACATCGCTTGGTGCATGAGCCGACGCATGAAGACGACCGATCCGCTAGCCGGCATCATGGCGTTCCTTGCTGTTGCCGACCGGGCAAGCTGCACGGCGGCAGCCGAAGACCTCGAAATGGGGCGTACCGCTGTCGATGCGCAGATTCGTGCGTTGGAGGCGCGACTGGGCGTTCGACTGCTGCATCGCTCCACGCGCTCCGTGCGGCTGACGGAGGCCGGCACGGTCTACCGGGAGGCTCTCGCCGACATTCAGGATCGTGTGCGGGATGCCGGGCGAACGGCAACGGCCTTCCAGACCGAGGCGGTCGGCCGTCTGCGGATCTCAGCGCCTCCAGACCTGGGACCTGATCACGTCGCACCGGTGGTCGCGCGCTTCCTCGCCGAGAACCCGGCCGTCTCGATCGATCTTCAGCTTTCCACCGATGCGGTGGATCTGATCGGAGACAGCTTCGATCTGGCGATCCGCGGTGCGCTCGCTGTCGAGCCCACGCTTGTCACGCGGCAGATCGGGGCGTCCCCGCTGATCGCGTGCGCATCACCTTCCTACCTCGACCAACGCGGCGTACCGGCGGCCCCACAGGAACTGGCGACGCATGCCTGCCTTCATTTCTCCGAGCTGCGCTGGGGCCGCAAGTGGCGGTTCGAACGGGATAGCCAAGTTGCAGACGTTCCGGTCCTGCCCCGGCTCGAATGCAACAATGGACCGACGCTGCTGGCCGCTGCCATCGCAGGGGCGGGCATAGCGCTTGAGCCCGCTTTCGTGGTCGGTCCAGCTATCCGCGCGGGTACGCTCGTACCGATACTGACAGGCTGGCGTCTGCCGGTCATACCAGTGCACGCCGCCTACCCCGCCAACCGCAATATCGCCAGCAAGGTGCGCAGCTTTGTGACCTTGTTGGCAACCGCTTTCGCAGGTCACCCCGACCTTGGCGGCACACCGGGGTGAAGGAGCAGACTCAGTCGGAGAGCGCCGGCTTCCAACCGGCGACTTGCTCCGTGGAAAGACCGTAAGGGGTTGTAAGCGAATTGTCTGCTTTTGCGTTGAACCGTCTCCGAGGCGGACGTGCAGCTTTCGGCCAGACTACGTCATGCCAGATTGCCAACCTTCGCAAAACCAGCCATTCGGTTTTATGACCGATCCAGCTGCTTAGCGGCCTTTCTCAAGACTTTGAAAGCGGATATGTCCGGCGCCGCGGCACCCTGTGTCCGGGCGGCTTCTTTGCACCGAACTTGGCGACAGGATCTCGAAGCAGCCAGTGTTGGGCCGCGCAGAGAGGGTGGTCGGAGCTCGGCCGGCAACCGAACATCCCTACGGATAAGCGTGGTGCCGTGTCCGCTCGAACCTGTCGGCACAAGGCTTATCGAAAAGCGCGCACGGTGGCTGAGCGCCCAACGGTTCTGCCAACATGGGTTGTCCGCCAATATCGCCGAGCGCATGACGCTGGGAATATTGCGATCGCGGATCGAAGTAGGGGTCCGATGTGTAGCTACTCATGAATGCGCCGCCGGCAGGCATCTCGCTCTCGGACCAGGCTGGCGTGACTAGGCCGGCCGAGGCAACAAAAATCATGATTTTTATTGTTCGCTGGTTGATCATCGATTTGTCTCAAGCAGGCCAGGTCTGTGAATCCTTGAGATGCTGGGACGATCTGTTTCGGAGACATCGCCGATCGGCATCTCTGGACCAGGCGGCACCCATCAGCAGCCGTTGGACCGCAAAAGCCGATACCAAAATATTGGCCAAGCAATCGCGAGGTGCCTGCTTTGGAGGTGCTGAACTATATTTATACTTGAATGATTTAGTTCACATCGATTTCTTGTGCCGAAGACTGATAACAGGAAAATTCTTTGACCATCGGCAATCTAGCACTTCCGCCTGGTGGAGCACAAACAAATAAAGCGCTAAAGTATCAAAGAAAATTCATCTCTTAAAAGTTATTTTCATTGCTAAAAACCTCGCCTGTGGGCAGCTCAGACGTCGGGATGCAGGCTGCACCCGAGGCGCAAATTTTGAAAGAGCGGCCTTGTTTTTTTCCAAACTAAAACTTGTTTCAAGATGTAAGAGCGAATTCATTCGAAGCACTGTCGGGAGTGACTTATATCGTCGTGGAGCCGGGCAGGAGCCTCGCTTACTCTCCACAACGCAAGCCTCATTCTGCGTTCTCGAACCGAGGCCAAAGCCGGGGCCCGGAGATCCGCAGGATTCGGGCGAAAAGCGCGATTGGCCGCATGGATCTCGTTCGATTTGCCCTGAAGTTCCGCAAGAGCTTCTATGTTCTTGCCGTCCTCATGTTCCTCGCGGGCATCGGATCGATCGCGGTGGCGCCGAAGGACGTGCTGCCGTCCGTTGATATACCAGTCGTCGTGGTGGTCTGGACATATAACGGTCTCGACGCCAACGACATGGTTCAGCGCATCACGAATTACAGCGAGTTCTCGCTGTCGAGCAACGTCAACAACATCCGGCGGATCGAGTCGACGTCGATCCAGGGTACCGTGACCGAGCGGATCTACTTCGATTCCACAGTCAGCATCGATCTCGCGATGACGCAGGTTGATTCCGCCATGAACGCCATCCGCTCGCGTATGCCGCCCGGCGTGCAGCCGCCGGTGATCATGCGGTTCTCTGCGTCATCGGTCCCGGTCATCCAGATGGCCCTATCGTCGTCAAAGCTGCCCCTCACCAAGGTCTTCGATTACGCCCAGTACCGGACCCGCCGGCGGCTGGCCGAGGTGCCGGGCTCGACCCTGCCGTCCCCGTATGGCGGCGCGCCGCGTCAGGTGATGGTCGACCTCGACCCCGCTAAGCTGCGCGCGATTGGCATGACGCCGCTCGATGTCCTGAATGCGGTGCTCAAGCAGAACCTCGTTGTGCCCTCTGGGCTCGCGAAGGTCGGGACGCAGCAATACACGGTTCGGCTTAATTCGAGCCCACTTCTGGTCGATCAGCTCAACCGCATCCCGATCAAGGTCGAGAACAACCAGCCGGTCCTACTGCGGGACGTCGCCCAGGTACGGGACGGTTCGCCGCCGCAGATCAACATCGTCCGCGCCGACGGTCACCACTCCGTCCTTTTGCAGGTGCTGAAGAACGGTGCGGCCTCGACCCTGGACGTCGTGAACGCCGTCAAGGCTGCCCTTCCCGACATCCACGCTGCCGCGCCAAAGGGCATGACGATCACGCCACTGTTCGATCAATCGGTCTTCGTCTCGGACGCCATCTCCGACGTGGTGCGCGAGGCGGTGATCGCAGCCGGCCTCACCGGCCTCGCGATCTTGCTGTTTCTGGGCTCGTGGCGCTCGACCCTCGTGGTGCTCGTTTCGATCCCGCTCTGCATCCTGACTTCGCTATCGATCCTGGTCGCCATCGGGCAGACCATCAACGTGATGACCCTGGGCGGCCTTGCGCTCGCAGTCGGCATCCTGGTGGACGACGCCACGGTGGCGATCGAGAACACTTACCGGATGTTCGAGGAGGGCTTCCCGTTTCGGCGCTCGGTGGTCGAGGGCGTCGCGGGCATCGCCAAGCCTGCGCTGATCTCGACACTGGCGATCTGCTCGGCCTTCTCGGCGGTGTTCTTCCTCACCGACGCGCCCCGCTACCTGTTCGTCCCGCAGGCCGAGGCGGTGGTGTTCGCGATGCTGACCTCCTACCTCCTCTCGCGGACGCTTGTCGCCATCCTGATCGACGTTCTCGTCGCCCCGGAATACGCCCGGCATCACCGCGGCGCGGAGCCTGTAGTCGACGGGAAGGCGCCGCAGCGACGGCGATCGGTCCTCGGCCGGCTGTTCGGCTTCGCGCTACGCCCGCTCCGCTGGGGATTCCGGTATCCGTTGCGTGGCGCCGTCGCCTTCCGCGGAGCCTTCGAGCGGGGCTTCACGCGGTTCCACGCGGGCTATGTCGGCCTCCTCTCCGCCGTGCTCCGCCACCCTGGCCGGACCCTGTGCGGCGTGCTCTCCGTCTTCGCGCTTACCGCGGCGATCTTTCCCTTCGTTGGGCAGGATTATTTCCCGCAAATCGAATCGAGCCAGATGACGCTGCATATCCGCACCCACCCGGGTCAGCGGATCGAGCAGGCGGAGAAGCGGTTTGCGCAGGTCGAGGATGTCGTCCGGCAGATTGTCCCGAAAGATGAACTTGGACTCATCCTAGACAACATCGGCCTGCCAGCCTCGAACTATAATTTTGCCTTCATGGACGCATCATTTGTCGCCTACAATGACGGACAGATGCTCATCAATCTGAAAGGTGAGCACAGGCCGATCTCGTTCTACGAGGCGCGCCTGCGCAAGGTGCTGCGCGGCGCTTTCCCGGATGATGTCTTCTATTTTCAACCCTCCGACATAATCACGCAGATACTGAATTTCGGCACGATCGCGCAGATCGATGTGCAGGTTTCAGGACGCCACGACGTCGAAGATCTCGCCGTGGCACGCGATCTCGTACGCCGGATCTCGGCGGTCCGCGGGGCGGTCGACGTCCACCTTCATCAGATCGTCGACGCGCCGCAGATGTCCGTGAACGTCGACCGCAGGCTCGCTTCGGAGATGGGCGTTAGCGAACAGTCCATCGCGCAGAACATGAATATCTCGCTGTCGGGCTCCTTTCAGGTAAGCCCAAACTTCTGGGCCGATCCGAAGTCCGGGATGCCCTATCAGCTCTGGGTCCAGACGCCGGAATGGCGCAATGCCGACATCGATCAGCTGATGAATACGCCGGTCTCGGTCCACGCGGCTGGCCATGACAAGCCGGGTATTCCGATCCTGCTGTCGAACGTCGCCACGATGCAGCGACAGCCGGAGCAGACGGTGATCAATCACGTCAACCAGCAGCCGACCTTCGACATCCTCGCCAACGTCCAAAACGCCGATCTCGGCAGCGTCCGCAATGCCGTGGATGGGATCGTCGCCGACGCGCAGGCCCGCCTGCCGGCTCCGGACAAGATCTTGGTTCGCGGGCAGATCGAAAGCATGGAGAGCGCCTTCGCGCGGATCGAGATCGGGCTCGGGATCGCGCTGGTGGCGGTCTACCTGCTTCTCGTCCTAAACTATCAGACCTGGGTCGATCCCTTCGTGGTGATCGCCGCGCTGCCGCTTGCCTTCTGCGGCATCGTAATGAGCCTATTCATCACCGGCACGGCCTTCTCGATCCCAGCCCTATTCGGGGCGATCATGTCGGTGGGCGTGGCGAGCGCGAACTCGATCCTCCTCGTCACCTTCGCCAAGGAGCACCGGGAGGCCACCGGCTGCTCGGCAGGCGAGGCCGCCCTGATGGCCGGCCATACACGGCTGCGGCCGGTGCTAATGACCGCCTCGGCGATGTTCCTCGGCCTGATCCCAATGGCGATCGGATCAGGCGAGGGCTCCGAACAGAACGCTGCTCTCGCCCGTGCGGTCATGGGCGGGATCGGCATGGGCACGCTTTCGACGCTGCTCTTTGTCCCGCTCCTCTACACCCTGCTCCGGCACAACCCGATCAAACCCCTCGAGGATTATTGATGCGCGCAGATCCCGACGCTCACGCGTTCGACGCCCACGAGGTTGCAGAGCGGGCGCATCGCCACGCAGTCGAAATCGATCCTCTGCGGCAGGATGGGGCCGGGGAGACGCTGGCACATGCCGATCTGCCGCCCCCACGCAAGCGGCCCTTCCTGGTGGCTGCCCTGGCGCTCGGAAGCGCCCTCGGCCTTGGTGGCTGGCACCATTGGCAAACCTACCAGGCTTCGCTGGTGACGCAGGCCGAGACGGCCGATTTTGTCCCCACGGTGCGCACCCTGTCGGCCACCGAAGACGATCAGCCAATGATGCTCACCTTGCCGGGCCAAACCGAGCCTTTTGACCATGCCGACATCTTCGCCCGCGCCACAGGCTACATCGCCGAGCGCCGGGTGGACATCGGCTCGCGGGTGAAGAAGGGTGACTTGCTCGTCCGCATCACCGCCCCCGATCTAGACCAGCAGGCGCGCCAAGCCGAGGCACAACTCGGCCAGTTCCAGGCCCAGCTCGCCGTCGCCCACGCGAATGTCGAGCAGGCCAAGGCCAACGTCACGCTGGCCAATGCCACCGATGCCCGGACGTCGACGCTGGCGGGCCAGGGCTGGGCCTCGAAGCAGAACGCCGATCAAACCCGAGCCAGCATGCTGACGGCCACAGCGGCCCTGACCGCCGCCGACGCGAATGTGAAGGTCGCCGAGGCGAACATCACGGCACAGCAGGCCAAAGTGGACCGGCTGCGGACGCTGACCACGTTCGAGAACGTGGTCGCGCCCTTCGACGGCGTAGTGACCGCCCGCATGGTCGATGTCGGCGACCTCGTTCACGCCGATTCCGGCGGCGGAACACCCCTGTTCTCCATCGATAGCACGGAGGTCCTGCGCGTAACGGTCCAAGTGCCGCAATCGGCGGCGGTGGGCATCCATGACGGCGTCCAGGCCCACGTGCGCGTCGCTCAGATGCCGGATAACGTGCTTGACGGAACGGTCTCACGCAGCTCGGTCGCCCTGCGCTCCTCCGTGCGGACCCTCGATACCGAGGTTGACGTTAAGAACCCCGATGGAATCCTGCGTCCCGGCCTCTACGTCGCCGTAACTTTTGCGGTGCCGCGTACGCATCCCCGCGTGACCGTACCGTCCGAGGCGCTGATCTTCGATGCGACGGGTACGCGGGTCGCGGTCGTTCAGCCCGATGACACGGTGCAGCTCCGCCCAATCACGATTGCGCGTGATCTGGGCACACGGCTGGAGCTGCGTACCGGACTCGAGAGCGGCGAAACGATTGTCCTCAATCCTCCCGCGAGCCTCATGGACGGTGCCCGGGTTGTTCCGAAGGGCGATTCCGCTGCGAAGGCAGCGACCGCCAAGCTCACCGAGCAGGCCAGTGTGCAGTGAGGCGCATGGCCCGATCCGTTCACGATCTCGTAAGCTTTGCCGGCCAAATGACGCATTCCGCTAGCGCAGATCAACCGCCATTTGACAGCGAGCCTGAAGAGGATAATTCCGGGTCCGCTGCAAAGCTGCAGGAGACCAAGCCGAACAGCCGAATACAGAATAAGAAGGAAAAAAGAATGCCCAGTGTATTGGTGGTCGAGGATGATCGTCGCGTCGCCGCTGAGATCGGTTCGGCGCTCGCGGAATACGGGTTTCAGGTCGACGAGGCGCCGAGCGGAACTACCGGCCTTCGGAAGGCGCTGGAAGGTAACTTCGACGTGATCGTCCTGGATCGCATGCTGCCGGAGATTGACGGCCTGTCGCTGCTCACCAAGCTGCGCGCCGCCAAGGTCTCGACGCCCGTGCTGATCCTAAGCGCGCTCTCGGCCGTCAACGAGCGTGTCGACGGCCTGCGAGCTGGCGGTGACGACTATCTCGCCAAGCCCTTCGAGTTCATCGAACTGACCGCTCGGGTCGATGCGCTGGCCCGGCGCAAGATGGCTGCCGAGACTGTTAACGAATTGGTCGTCGGCGAATTGCGCCTTGACCTGATCGAGCGGGTCCTGCGCTGCGCCGGCCGCGAAATCGAACTGCTGCCCAAGGAGTTCGCCATCATCGAGTTCCTAATGCAGAACGCCGGTGTGCTGGTGAGCCGTAAGATGATTTTCGAGTCGGTCTGGGGCTACAGCTTCAATCATCAATCGAGCGTCATCGACGTGCACATCGGCAAGATCCGTAAGAAGCTTGATCCCGACGGGCTGAACCCCCGGATCCACACGGTGCGCAACACGGGCTTCATCCTCCGTGCGCCTTCTTGAGGTTCGCCGCACCAGCGGCTTCCGGGTAGCGAGCCTGTTCTTCGCGACCTTCGGCTGCGCGTCGCTAGCCCTGTGCGGCTTCCTGTACGTCGATACGCGCAGCTACGGCCGAAAGGCCGCCTTTGAGTGGGTGGAGTGGGAGTCGAAGCATCTCCTGAACCTGCCCCCCCATGCTCTACGCGAGCGCATCGAGGCGTCGGAGGACTTTGCGGAAGGCGGGCGCCCGCTCGTGCTGTTTGGACCGGATCACGCACGCCGCGCCGGTGCCCCGATCACCTACCCGGCGACGGCGCCGATCGGGCGCCCCTTCGTCCTGACCCAGCAGACGGAGCATGGGACGCGCACGCTGTTCAGCGAACTGACGAAGTTGCCGAGCGGCGAGTACGTTCTGGTCAGCCGTTCGGCCAAGGATCTCCAGTCCCTTGAGAACGCCCTTGTCGAGACCTTTTCCTGGGGCATGGCAGCCACCATCATCATCGGCCTGATCGGTGCCGTAATCTTCGGTGTCGGGTCGCTCCGTCAGAACGACGCGATCACCTCAGCGGTGGTCCGCATCATGCGTGGCGACCTGAGCGAACGGCTGCCCACGCGCGGCGTCTCTGCCGACCTCGCCCACCTTACGCGAGTGGTGAACGACATGCTCGACCAGCTCGAGCGACTGATGCTGGAGATCAAGGGCGTCAACGAGAACATCGCCCATGATCTGCGAACGCCGCTTACCCGGGTCGTCGGGACACTGGAGCGGTCCCTGCGCAAGGCTGACAGCATCGAAGCGTTCCGCGCTTGCAACGAAGACGTGCTCGCCGAAGTCAAGTCGATCGTCATCCGGTTCTCGGCGTTGCTGCGCATCTCCGAGATGGAAGATCGTCTGCGCCGATCGGGCTTCTCGCAGGTTGACCTAAGCCGACTACTCGAGGATGCCGTGGAGTATTACGAGCCTCTCGCGGCTGAGCGGGGCATCCAGCTCCGATGGGCACGGCCTGAAAGCGCCCTTGATGTAGAGGGTGACCGCAGCTTGATCTTCGAGGCTGCGAGCAACCTGATCGACAACGCCCTGAAATTCACCCCATCCGGGGGCTGGGTCGAAGTCGCGCTTCTGCAGAATCCCACGACCATCCGCGTCACGGATAACGGCTGCGGCATTCCTGGCGAAGAGCTGACCACCGTCCGTGCCCGGTACCGCCGCGGCGCGTTCCGAACCGACAAGAGCGGGTTCGGCATCGGACTGAGCTTGGTCGATTCGATCGCCCGGCTGCACAGCGCGGTCTTTGACATCGCAAGCGACGGGACTGGTTGTCGCGTGACGCTGCTTTGGCCCGATCAGGGCCACGGTTCCATTGCCCTCGGCGCGGCCTCGATAGAAGCCGTCTGAGGCCCGCGCGGTCCCCCGTGGTGCCGTACCGGGGCTGGCGTCGCCTGCCGCGGCAGCGACAGGCGACGAGCCGACGGGATCGGTCAGTACGACGGTTCGCTGTGATGACGTGCGCGGGTGCTCAGGTGGCTCCACTGCCGGTTCGACGGAACGGACCCAGTATAGGCCGGCTGTTGCGGCACGGACGCGCTGTAGCCGGTCGCGCCCTCCCACATGCCACCCGACTTATCGTTCCCCTCAGCGGAAGACCATGGGTCGAGACCGCTTCCGTTCGTCCGGATGATTAGGCTGGGGTCGATCTGCGCGCTGGACTCGTGAGCGAAGGCGGAGCCAGAGATCAGCATGGCGCCGAACGAGCAAGCCAGGATAAGATTCTTCATGACGCAATCTCTTACTTAAGCTGTCGCGTATCGGCGACGGGAGTACACTGTGAGATAGTCCCGATTTAAATTCCATATTTTCTTGCAGAATAAATCTTTCAGTCTTTGAACGAGTTTAAATTTATAAAATCTGCTTTAAGCGGTTCCACTCCCGGTTGCTGCCGCAACGTTCGACGCTCTTATCGATGGTCTGGTGGGTTCAGATCACGGTGCCCGGCTATGAACGTCTCCCCCGTGCTCATGCCGGAGGGATTGTTGCGGAGTCTGTGATCTCTCGTGAGGTACCACGAAGCCGAGACGAGTCCATCCCGCCAGGGCGGTCTCATGTAGGCTCCAGCGTCGGCGATCAGGTGCTTGAGACCGAGGCTACAACACGAAAATGCCGACCGGTTTCCCGGTCGGCGAAGTCGTATGGGTCTGAAGCTTTGGGTTCGATTCGATCTGCTCCGGTACCTGAGCGCGCCGATTCGAAACCGCAGCCAACGCCCGCTCAGCGGCAAGAAGGGCCTCCGAGGAGCTGATTTACTTGTACATGACCCTTCATGGTGAGCAATAAAAATAGATTTTAAATGATTAAATCTAGAACGAGACAGTCGAGGTTGAAAAAACTAAGGGCTCAGCCTCTCGGCCGAGCCCTGATTAATTGGATGGGGGACGAGACGTGGAGCGGCTTAGCTAAAAATCCCGCTGCACGCGGAACCGAAATTGTGCCGCGTCCTGTGCATTCACATAGCGCAGCGAGTTTTTTGAGATATCCGGAGTTACACCGCTATTGAGAGCAGTGCGGATGTACTCACCCTCGACGCCGATATCGAGGTCCTTCACCGGCGTCCATATCAGGCTCGCGCCGGTGACGATCTGGTTGTTGCCGCGTAGCACCGGGCTCGTCGCGAAGGCCAGAGCATTGGTCGCACTGGCGCCCGCAGGCGCGAAACCGAAGCCCAGGAGGCCGAGTGCGTTACGACCCTTCGTGTTGTAGTCGATCTCGGCGTAGCTTCCAAAGAACGCCGAGCGCCAGGCGGGGCCCCAGTAATGGAGCAGCGAAGCGACTGCCGAAAAAGTGGTCGATAGCTCAAGCCGTCCCGTGGTCGGGTTTAGGACGGCGTCGGCGTAATATTGGGCGAAGGCGCCACCGCCCACCGGCGCCGCCGCGAGGGCGTCGTACGGAGCCGTGTAGTTCGAGATACCTGTATAGCTGAGTGCGCCCTGGCCGTAAGCGCTCTGGAGGTAAAGTGTATCGCCCGTCGCTATGAACGGCAGGTTGACCTTCAGGCCGCCCTGCACCGCCCAGCCGTAGGCGCTCGAGGCGCGGCCGGTGGGCGAAATACCGAGGGCGCTCGTCGCTGTCGTGACACCGGCTACCGCGCTGCCGGCGTCGCCAGCATTTATCTCGTGGACGGCCGCCGACAATTGTGCTGATCCCCACGCCTGGTCGATGCGCGCGACGCCGATGAAGTCAGGCATGCGGGTCTTTTGGGTCACGTCGACGAAGGCGACGTTGCCGGGCCCTACGACGATGGGAGCCAGGAAAGTCGAGGGGGTGAAGGGATTGAAGGCATTGCTGTAACCGGCAAACCCCCCTGCGCCCGTGAAGGCGCCGACCGCGGACCCGGTTCCGAAGATCGGGAAGCGGCGATAGGTCGGATCCTCCATGGAGGCGCTCACGGTGACGCCGTTGCTGAGAGTGGCCGTGTAGGCCAGCACGTTCGTGCTGAATGTGTCCGATCCGGCTGTGCCGCCGATAAGTTCGAAGTCGTGCGCGTAGAAATCGAAGAACGATGATGCCCGGCCAGCCGTCAGCCCAGCGAACTGGATGAAGGCCTTGTCGGCATTAATGTAGGTCTGCGTCCGGTTGAAAGCGTCAGCACCGAGGCCCGGGAAGGCCAAACCCTCCCGCTGGCGGGATCCGGAGGTGAGGAAGGGGCCGCTGCGGTCGGCGAGATCAAGACGCAGGAAGGCGCGGAGCGTCCCGTAGTCGGTTTGTGTGCGGGCATCAAGGTTGATGCGCATAAGGCCGAGATAGCCGGTCTGGTCGCCGCCAGTTCCGGTGCGGACCTTGCTGGTCTGGTACAGGAAATCATACCGCGCACGACCTGAAATGCGGAGGCAGGTATCGCTTCCAGGAATATAGAAAAATCCCGCGCCGTAGGCGTTGCAGACGCGCACATACTCGATCGGCGCAGCCTTCGTGGTTGGAAGGTCGGCCGCATGTGCCACGGAGCCCGAAACTAACACGGCCGAACTGCACAACAAAAGCGTCTTTAGATCAGTCATAATGTCCCCGCATACGGCGCCGCGAGCACGAGTGTGCAAGCGTAAATCCAGAACTCCGCGTTGAGGCTACAGAATGGTCCCGTTTCGTGCAGCCTGTCGCAGTATTTAAGAAATTTGGCCGTTCACGATATCGGCAGCTTGACCGTATCCAAACGTTTTTTGTTTGACAAATAAATTAGGCTTTGATTTGACAATTGAAATTCCATTTGTAAATTGGTTTTTAGTTTTCAAATCGCCTTCTTAGGGCAGATGCTGTGCCTCCCGAGACGAAGCGGTCCGGGACGCATGCCCATGCAGCGCGTGTCCGAGCTCGATTTGGATATCGGCCATACGTCCGTCCGCAGGCCGCGTTTTGACGGTTCAATTTTTGAAATCTTATCTTGTCTTTATCGTCCGGTTTTTGATTTGTGTGTCGATTTCAAATTACAAACTGGGAACCGGGGTGGCTTTTAAAGATCGTTGTGAGTATGAAATTGGCGTCCGAGGGAATGAACTATGCGCGAGCTGGATTTCTGGACTGCTTCCGCATTCATGATCATCTTGGCTTGGTCGTTGTACGGCCTGTTCGCGTTCTCGCATTCCTACGTGATGTTTCTACCGCTTATGGAATCGCTGAAGTACGACGACGCGGGTAATACTCTGATTGGGGCGGCCTTGTTCGCGGTCAGCTCTGCCTACGTTGCAGCCGTTCTCATTCGGACCGTTTGGGCGATCCGGACTTGGCTGGTTAGGGTCCTGCGCGTTGCCAGCACGGCGACCCCGCCGGCGTGACGCTGCGCCATTTAGAATCAACAAAGCGCGCGCGGAGTGGTGGGGGCCCTGCCGCAGGGCGGATTTTATTTTCTATATCAAATAATATGTATTTTGGGAAGATTGTATATCTTGAAATATTTGAAATGACGTCACGCCTGCGTCGAACGATCAATAATCGACGCGTTCGAGCTAATTAAGCGCCTGCTTCCCGACCGGACTAACACCTTTCGGGTGCCGGCCGCAAATAATTTAGATAGGCAAGGTGTCAATGATCAAGACACCATCGTCCGTACGGGTCAATTTAACTTTGCCAACGCTGAAATCGATTACTTCACCGTTGGTATTGTATGTCAGCGCGCACGATCCTCCATTTGTGAATGTTATGAAATGGCTTACTAAGTCATTGCTGCGCTCAATTTGATGCAATTTTATCGATGTAATATTACCGATTGAGATTGTTTTCACGCCAGTGAGTGAACCTGAAACACAACCAAGATTATCTTCTTCAATACGACACCCTTCGGCTTCATATATTTTCGAGCCAGTTTTGTCGAATGACTGCTTAATATAGGTAGTGGTGTTGCTATGTTTTTCATTGCTCATTAAGAGATCATCCTTTCGCTGAAAGTGCTTGTTCAAACAAGGTTGAATTATGTCATTTGGCTACAAATAAGCAAGTTGCCGCGGTGTCGTGTTATTTGAATTCTAATAAATTATTTTGTTCGACAGGAAATTAATCTGTTTTATGGAATATGTTTCTGACGTCGATTTTTTGATTGGGAATGATGCTTTCAGCTCGCCGGCCACAAAATCGATTGAAATTATAGCCGGCGGCGATCGGGATAACGTTAGGGTCGGATTTAGTCAGTGCAAAAATATCATGAATAATACATTGTGTGTTATGAGTTATACATGCTGAAGAACTCTGAAGCAAGTAATAATGCGACGGTAATCTTTGGGGCGGTTGGGTCTCGCCTTGCCTTGCCTTGCCTTGCCTTGCCTTGCCGCGCCATCGCCCACGGTAGCGACACCTGTCATCGCGGAACCGTCACTTGCGGCCGCTCTTGCCTGACGTAATTGGGATGATGCCCGCGGCCCGCAGTTTGACGCGCAGCCAGTCGGCATCGTGGCCGTTGTCAACTGGGCCTGCGGTGTATCCGGCCGGGTCTTCGGCCAGCACCGCAAGCGCGGTCGATACGTCACTGGCGTTGCAGGATGTTTGGTCTCGCGCTACGGCGTAGTTCGCACGGGAGACCAGGCTTCTGACAACGAAGTTTTGCGGTTCATGAAGGCCAACCAGGCCGACTTCCCCAACACAATAAGGGCGCGCGCTCTCGGCGTGTCCAAGGCCGGGCACTGTGCCTGGGCCGGCCGGCAGCCTTCGATGCGTGTAAAGGGCGGACCAATTCCAGGCTGCTGCGGCGTAGTAAAACCAGGCCAGTGGCGGCCGGCAGCTTGAACGATGAAGGGGCCCGATCGGGTCCCTTTATCGTTTATCGCCGATCCTGAGGCTCAAGCCGGTAGGATCTCGCCGGTCTCGGGATCCTGGGGATCGGCGGTGGCCTGGTTTTGCTCCGCCCTGCCATCGCCGCGGCCTCGTCGGCTGCGGGAGGATTTGAGGCGGTAGCTGTCGCCGTTCAGGCTCAGGATGCTGACGTGGTGGGTCAGGCGATCGAGCAATGCGCCGGTGAGCCGCTCCGAGCCCAGGACCAAGGTCCAATCCTCGAATGGCAGGTTCGAGGTCACCACGATCGACCTCCGCTCGTAGCGCTGGGAGAAGACCTCGAACAGCAACTCGGCCCCCGTCGGTGAGAGCGGCACGTAGCCGAGCTCGTCGACGATCGTGAGCTTCACCGAAGCCAGTTCGCGCTGCAGCCGGAGCAGACGGCGCTCGTCGCGTGCCTCCAGGCGCTGGTTGACCAGAGAGGCCGCGGTGGTGAACGCGACCGAGAAGCCCTTCTGGCAGGCCGCCAGGCCGAGGGCCAAGGCGATGTGGGTCTTACCCGTGCCGGAGTTGCCGAGTGCGATGACGTTCTCTCGGCTAAGGATGTAACCGCATCGCGCCAGCTCCAGCACGAGCATTTTGTTCAAGCTCGGGATCGCGGTGAAGTCGAAGGTGTCGAGGTTCTTCACCGCCGAGAAGCGTGCCGACCGGATCCGGCGTTCGACCATGCGCCGCT
This sequence comes from Methylobacterium mesophilicum, assembly GCF_022179445.1. Lineage (GTDB taxonomy): Bacteria > Pseudomonadota > Alphaproteobacteria > Rhizobiales > Beijerinckiaceae > Methylobacterium > Methylobacterium mesophilicum. The sequence goes on from NZ_BPQU01000009.1 coordinate 44,974, forward strand.
CCCGATCGATGAGTTCCAGCTCGACGAGCCGGAGCAGGTAGCGCGGATGATCGACGCCGCCCTGGGCGCACTCCCGGGCGACCTTGTTGTACTCGCGCAACACCGTGGGCAGCTTCAGCTGTTTGAGGTGGTGGGCGAGCAGAATCCCCGGCGTGCCGCCGGCGGTGCCGCCCGGCATCGTCTCGTCACGCGCCGCGCTCATGCCGCCACCTCCAGCACCAGCACGGCGTAGTCGGCGGCCACGGTCGTCCTCACCATGGTCCTGGGCAGATGCAGATAGGCCGCCAGGCCGAGCCGGTGTGGTCGTCGTTCGAGCTGGGCCAGCGCGATCAGCTTGACCGCGTCGAAGCCGATCGCCCCGAGCCGGATTGCGTCGGTGACGGCCGAGGCCAAGACGTCCTTGGGCATCGCCTCCATCAGGCGCAGCACCTGGATGAACTCGCGCTTGCCGCGGTTGCCCATGTGCGCCTCCAGGAGGTGGCGCAGGTGCTGGAACGCCTCGAGCAGATCCCAGCCCTGGAGCGCGGCCGCCTGGTCGAGAGCGTTCGGTTTGATCTCGATCAGCGCGAGGTAATCCAGCGGATCGGACACGAACACGCCCGTGCCGTAGCTGCGCTCATGCCGGGCGATCTCGATCCCCGCGCACAGGATCACGACCTCCTCGACGAAGCCCTTCACCAGCACGTCTCGGAAGCCGTAGGCGGTCGGCACCGAGTAGTCGTTGCAACGGTAGCGAACCAGCGCGGTCGAGGAGACGCGCCCAGCCCGCTTCTCGCACGGCTCTAGCGGGACCGCCGGCAAGGCACGCAGGACGGCACGATCAGTGACCAGTCGCGTGCCGATGCTCTCGGCATGCTGTCCGGCCCGCTCATCCTGCCGGGTCCGGCAGCGTCGCTCCAGATCCGCGTTCAACGCCTCGAAGAAGGCCGACACCGGAGCCGGGGTCATGAGGTTGGACCGGGCGTACTTGACCAGTCCTTCAACCTTGCCCTTGTCGTTGCCCTTGCCCGGACGCCCGAAGCGGTCTCGGAACAGGTAGTGGCTCACCAGCTCGGTGAAGGCGCGGGTGCGCTCGCGCTGCCCGCCGCCGCAGATCTTGGCCACCGCGATCCTGGTGTTGTTGTAGAGGATAAACAGCGGCACGCCGGCGAAAAACCTGACGGCGGCGACATGCCCGTCCAAGGCCGCCTCGGTGGTCTCTCGCGGATACGCCTTCACGAAGCAGGCGTCGGAATGCAGCAGGTCCATGCAAAAGAAATGGATCTTCCGACGCACGCCGCCGATGGTGGCGACCGTCTCGCCGAAGTCGACCTGCGCGTGGCCGGGCATGCGCCAACGGAACGAAGGTCTCCAGCCCGCTCGCGCGTGCGATCCGGACGTGATCCTTCACAACCGTATAGCCGCCAGCATGGCCCTGCTCGTCGCGCAAACGTTCGAAGATCCGCTTGACCGTGTGGCGTTGCTTGACGGGGGCGATCCGGTCCGCCTTCAAGATCGCGTCGATCACCGGAAGTAGCGGCCCCAGCTTCGGCTTCCCGATCGGCTTGGAACGGGTGCAACCCGGCGGCAGTCAGAACCGGCACATCTTGGCGATCGCCTCGCGATTGAGCCCAAATACCCTTGCTGCCTCGCGACGAGAGTGGCCGTCGATGAAAACGAACTGCCGAACGGCCGCGTAGACCTCCACGGCAAACATCCTGGGGCCCTCCCGAAAGAGAAGCCTCTCCACCGGCCGGCTTTTACCCCGCCCGCATCAGCTCAACGCCGACGCTCCAGTGGATGATTTTGTCACCGTCCTACACACCAAGGTCGAGCACTGCCTGACCAAGCCGCGCTGCCCATGGACGGACGGTCAAGTCGAGCGGAGGAACCGCACCATCAAGGACGTCATGGCCAAACGCTACCACTACGGCAGCCACGACGAGCTGCGCCAGCACCTCCAGCTGTTCGTCGATGCCTACAACTACGGCCGTCGCCTAAAGACCCTGCGCGGTCTCACCCCCTACGAGTTCGTCTGTCAGGCCTGGAAGAAACAGCCGGAGCGGTTCAGGCTCGACCCGTCACACCACACCGCGGGACCAAACATCTAGTTGCGGCGCGTCAAATCCGTCGACATCCGCTTTCAGGAGCTGCCGAAGCCCCTTGAAGTGGCTAGATTGGGCGCATATCGGCCTAGAGGAGCTGGCCGAGAAGAGCACGTCCGCTTTTCCCGCTCGCCTTCTCCAAAGCGGACCGGCAGCTTTCGGCCAGATGCGATCACAGGCCTATGCCAGCTTGCCCGCAAGCTAATCTAATTTAGTCATTAATTAAATCGCACTCTTGATTCGGAGTGCATTTCTATAAGACTATAATATTGAAACCATTACAGATATTTCTCCGACATCATTTCAAAAATAGCAGATTGATATTGAATTCATAGACTAGGATACTCATATGCATGGTGCTGTTCTAACTTGCTAGTCAAACAGAGAAGCATCTGGCGCAGGGTAAAGCTATGTCGAATTTTAGTTCTGCTCACAAGCAAGAAAGCTACGAGGACGCCATCGGGCGCATCGGCACGCAACTCGTGGACGAATGCGATGCCGCGAAGGACAATCAAGTCCGCTCGATGCGCGTCGTCAAAGGGAGCAATCTAGCTCTGCTGAGTTTGCGTGTCCGACATGCAGACAACCCCGATGCTCAGCTCGATCGTATGATTGCCGTGCTCGTCGACGGCCATAGACCGGCCCCGGCAATGCCCTATACGGCCTCTCTCGACGCGGCGCGCAGCTTCGTTGCAGAGGCGCTGCCCGGGTTCTGGGTTAGGTCGGGTTTTAGCGAGTTGACTGGGTTCTGCAGTCTCGGCCCTGACTACGCCGGATCTGAAGGGCCGCGTCTCGCTGTTGAGTGGCCTTACGGCGACTGCCCTGACGAGTGGACCGAGGATCTCGCTCCCGGTGATGGTCCTCACCGAGAATGCTACGCGATCCTGAGTTGTGCCCTGCAGGCGCTGGCTTATCGCCATAAGCGTGGGCTCTGATCACGGCACGGACGTCAACCCAAAGAGAGGTTTTGACAATCTTTGGGTTGGCCTGTGCCTCATTGGGCCTTATGCCAACCTCGTCCGGGATTTGCGGAGGAGTCCGGTTAAAGGATGGATTTTGCATCGTGATAGACGCAAGAACATGGTCAAGTAGGTGAGCTTCGCCCTACTTATGAGTTCTTCATGTGGAGTGGTGGGTGTTTTTTGTCGGAAGACACGTTGCATTCAGAAGCACTATCTGTCCTTCAAGCTTGAAAAATTTTCAATTTTTGTTTTCATCACAACAAACGATCTGTATGAACTTACAAGGGCTTGGGCAGATCATCAGCCAGCTAGACTAAGAAGGTAAGCTCGGAAGCCGGCCGGTGTGAAGCGAATGTCCTCGAACACCGGACCTGTGCCTCGGGCATAAAAGACGGCAATCTTGCGCACTTCGGCGGGAGCGCTAGCCTCAGTCTCAAGTCGGGTACACAGACTGTGCCGCCAAGCGGCAATCGTGTCGAGCTGTTCTGCACGCCGTTCTGCGAGCCATACCAAGATATGATCTACCCGGTAGACCAGGGGGGAGCCGGAGGCGCGTTTAAACCAAGCGCTGGGGAGCGGATCCGGTGTGAGCCGCCGGTTGCGCCACGTGTTCCATGCGCCAGGGTCTACTCCCAGCGCGGCCGTTAAGGCGGTGGTGGAGATCGGCGACCACGCAAAATGGCCTGGAAGGTGGACTTCGGAGGCCCGTGGTAGCGTCCTCAGAGTGGTGCCTGACTTCCTAATAATAGCGAGCGGAGGAGGCATCGGATCAGTAACAGGTAACACGTAACACCTCATTTTAAATTGGGTTTCTAAGTGTACATACTAGTCAGGTGCGAGGCGGAGGGCTTACTGCCCTCCGCCTCCACGACTGGCCTTGTACAGCCAGCGTCTGAGTTTCAATCAGTGTGTTACCTGTTACCCTGTTACTCTTCAGGCGGTCCGGGCCTCGCCGACCTCCTCCTGGGCGGTCGGCCGCATGGGTTGAACGTTGGATCTGTCGGGTGCTGCACGAAGCACTTCCGCTTTCAGCACACTGTCCGGCGCGTTGAGATATTCCGGGACGTTACGCACCGCCCACAGCCGCACCTTCAAACCGTTCGGAAGGGTGATCAAACGGTGATCGCCGCCCGGAGAAACGCCTACCTTGCGCGCCCCGATCTGCTTCATAGCCGCAACCACCTTTCCAGCCTCGACGGGGCCAACCATTCCAGCCATGTGCGGGAGCCGCAGCGCCCCCTCCACTTCGCGCATCAGCACGATGTCTCGGTAGAAGGGACCGCTTCTCTCCTCGATCATCCCCGCGATCACTCGCCCCAGCGGGGTTCGGCTGGCTTCCTCTGCCGCGTCACGTGCACCCGTCCGCGGAGGTTCTGCTTCAGCGTTGAAGCCGCTGATATCTCGGGTGAGGAGCAAGTGCTTGAATGCACCCACCACAAGCTCGTCCGCGATGGCGGCGTAAATTTCCCGGAAGTAGCTGGCCGGCTGCTTCTCCCGCGTGGTTGCCCCCACGAAGAACCGTCGGCTCGTCGGGCCGATAACGAGGGGGGCATCGTGATTGCTATAGATGATGATGCCCCGGGGCGTCCGACCGTCGTGGAACGGAATACCCTTGCCCTCCACGCCAAACCGCTCCGCAGTGAACCAGTCCTTCAGGTCTTCCGTTACCTCGAACCGCTCACCATGGTTGGCCTCTTCCACCACAATGACCTGGCAGTTGATGAGGCTATCTTTAAAGCGGCTGGACAGGTGTTTCCCACCCACCTTCCTTGCGTTCCGTTCGCCAAACAGTGCCTCGAGCAGCTCCCCAATCGTTGACTTGCCGTATCCCTCATCCCCAGTGATGATGAGGGCGCTCTTGATCTTAATGGCCGGCTTCTGAATTAAGTGCGCGATATAGTCGAGAACATGCCTTCGGGTCAGCTCATCGGGAAACAGCATTACAAAGTGGCGCATGATGCGTTCGGCCGCGTCAGCATCATCGCGCGCCGAAGCCCCACCGGGGAGCCATGTGTTGCACCAAGGATCCGCAGCACCGCGATCCAGCATCAGGCGGTTATCACCCGGGAGATAGTCGAGGTGTGCCGTGCGGGGCGTCGCGGCCCAGCCCAGCATGGTATCGACAGGGTTTTTCCCAACCTTGTCCCGCACCATGGCAGCAAACGTCTTCGCTTTCAGTGTGTCACCACTCGCGGGCCGGAACACGCGGTCGGTCTCGCCGTCGAAGACCATGCCGATCTGGAGCTTGACCCGCTTTAGCAGATCATAAGCAGTCACTTCCTTGCTGCGAGGGTCGCGAGGCTTGGGCGGCAGCTGGCCGAGGTTGTACGGACCCTTAATCCGGCCCCAGAACGGGCAGCGCTCGCAAGCCTTGCAACCGAGCTTGTTCTTGATGTTGGCGCATGAGCGCGGGCCACTAGCGCGGTGCGCTTGGACCATCTTCCGAGCAGTATCGTTTCTGTCGTAGGTGGGATGGCCCTTGCTGATAAGCTGCGAGATGTTCTCACCGTCACGACACCGGGACGTGATCGAGAGAACAGCGTACCAGTCCGCCTCTGAAAGTTCAGCGGGATGCTCATCTGCTCCCGCAATAAAGGCGCAGGCCTCGCGGATCGGCGCGAACTCCGCCGGTCGCGATGTCGTCGGTAGCTGCGCTTTGAATTCAGCTGATAGGTACTCGGCGACAGCGCCATCCCCGCTGACGGCCGGCCTCTCAGGTTCAAAAGCCCGCAGGGCTTCAATCACGACCGCGGGCAATTCAGCGAATGCGATCTCCCCCGGCGCACGCCCCTCCTTCCAACGATGTTGCCCGATCACCGCCTCCGGGCCCAGTTCGCCAGGCTTGTACTGAACACGCGAAGGGGGGAGGACGCAGTTCACAGCGCCAATGCGAAACTCCAAATTCGGCAAGCCGAGCATCGCCTTCTGGAACTCCAAGTCCGCTCCAGTCGGCAGACGATAGATGAGCAAGCCGCCACCACTTGCCGTTACAGCCTCAACCGTTGGCGGGAGCGGCCCAAAGCGCTCATTCACGGTGGCCCAGCTTTCAACCCCTTTGCCGCCATGCTTGGTGTCGATATCGATCACGGCGAACGTACTGCCAGGCTTGAAACCAATATTCTGGGCCGGATCCAGGTATGTGAGGGAAACCTCATTCGGGCGGGTGATGCCCGGGCGCAACTGCCATCCCTTTCCAACCGGCTTTTTGGTCAGGGGGTGGAGTGACAACAATTCCATGCCGAACGACAAATAAACTTGTGCTGCTTCAGCCGGCAAAGTGTTGTCAGATAAGATTTGAGATGCCATATTCATGGTGGACGCATTCCTTAAAGTTGCCAATCGGTTTCTGAAGGCTCGGGTCGCCGCAAACGGCCCGAGCCTTTGCCTTTCGTGAGTTAGGGATATTGTTCTCGAATTGGTTTCAGCTTTGGATACGGTGTGTTGGGTGGAACAGCAGCTTGTCCATTGTCCATGATAAAGTATTCTCCAGAATATGGGCTGCGATTTGGGCAGTGAGGGACGCGGTAACCAAGCCCATCGCTGTGTTCATGAAGTTCTCCACAGTATGGGCACCCGATAACGAGAAATGTGTACTTCCGGTTTTTTGACAATCGACGCTGAATGATCATGGCTATCCGATCTACGACGGGGCCGTCATCAGTGTAGGTAATAAAATCACCGAAGTAGAAGCGATCACGCGACATCACGGCTGACCCCCTCTCCGGTAATTTCTCGAACATCTGCGAGACGGATCAGCGTGCGGTTACCTAACCGTTGGAGAGGAAGGTTTCGGCGTACCGTGGCCGGACATACGCCGAGGATCTTTGCAGCGTCGCCGACGCTGACCATACGACGAGCAAGAGAACGGTCTGACATCAAGTGCCTCCGTGAGGGCTGTACGATCCAGGGCACGGCAAGACCGTGGTTCACCTCCGGACTGCTCAGAGCGTTGCTCTGGTCACCCCTATGGTAGTGCCGTGCACCAAAGGCACTTAGTGTGTAGGTACGTTTCGTACAATAGCTCTGGGAGCGCTTTTTTGAATGCCTCGGCTTGCCCCGGCAGCGGGGCACTCGAAGCTTCGGCGGGGTCCTCCGCGTCGCGCCGAGATAAAAGGTGTGGGAAAAGATGTTGCGGTTTGTGCTGCTTTCGGGGAATGTCTAGCTTGATGCTCTCCTGCTAAGCGGAGAGGGAGCAAATAGCAAAGGCATTATCCATAGATGAAAATCTAAACTCAATATGTTCGATACTGGATATGCCATAAAGTAAGTGATTATTTCTTTTTCCGTTTTTTAAACGGGTTGCCGCTAGCAAAACCATTTTTGACGGCCCAATCGTAGAAAATCGAAAGAGCTCTGCGCATCTCAACACGAGAAGACGCGCGGTGTGATCCTCGCATGCATTCCATAATGCCACCTGCATCTAAACTATTGATGTCAACTTGGTGAAGTGACGCCAGCTTCGATACAAAATATACTCTGATATCCGACAGGTAGCCCGGATCAACTTGTCCCTGCCAATATTCCAGATAAGGCTCAATGAGGTCGCCTAACGTAACTGGAGGCGATGCGTTTTCGTATTCGCGAGCTGCGTCCGGTTCCCTGCTTATGTCGGGCTGCCTATCCATCTCAAGGGCAGGCTTTCGGATTGTCGCAAGAGACTCAATGCCAAGCCGGTCTAATGTCTCTCGTTTTAGCACTATTAGTGCTGTTTTACGTGCCTCGCTCTCGGACAGGACCCTAATTTTGCCAATCGTAACTCGTTTCGAGCGCCCAAACTTATCACGGTATTGAACGAACCAGGTTCGTGAGCCACCAGAATTTACCCTCAGACCAAATCCAGCCAGTTCTTCGTCAAAAAAGAGTTTTTGAGATTTTCCCTCCGGTATGGATACTTCGGAGGCGTTGATATCTGTGAGTTTCATGGTCGTCGTCCATTTAATTCCGAGGAATGACCCATCTAGACTTCACTGCGACGGGCAGAAATATTGAACTCAGCTCATTTGGCCGACGCCTTCCGACGCTCGATGGACACGTGCCCACAAAAGTGCTTTTCTGGTACGAACCGGACCGAGATATGATCGGTGCTGCAACCTTACTCACTAATGGCTTAGGAGCATGAGATTTAAGATGAGTGCTGCTGTCGTTAATTATCATGGCGCTACTTGTTCGTTCACTATGTTGACGCGAAGCTTTCTAACCAAATTCGGCTTTTCGCTGTGACGGGTTGATTTTTCAATATGACCTTCGTTGAGAATTCGACCGATAAAAGCCGAAGTAATATATTTTCGTCGTGCTTGGTCCGAATGAATGAGGAATGGGGTTCTGTTTTGGAACCCGTTGTTATTAAGCCTGGGCAAGTTTTGTCTTATGAAGACGCCCGTGCAACCATATTGTATTTTCCAATCAATTGTGTTGTGGCTGATTTAGTAAGCCCAACATCCTGGTTTGCGGCTGCTGTACAGGAAACTGATCAACGCACAGATGATAGCATTCAAGTAGGAATTTATGGTCCTGAAGATGTGGTGGGCCTTCCAGGTTTGCTTTCAGTTGGAATTAGTGGGCGACGATCGGTTGTAGAATTTGGCGGTCACGCACTTCGATGCCAAGTCAGCGCTGCTCGGCGTATCATGGAGCGGGACCCGGGCTCGAGAGAAGTTATTCATTCCTACGTAGCCCTTCTTCTAGAGGAGTTGGGCCAACAAGCAGCCGCAGAACAACGATTGGATGTGTCGGATCGTGTCGCGGCCTACCTATGGCGCATGGTTCAAGCCTCTGGAGAGAACGTAATTACTATTACCCATGCTCATATCTCAAAAAGATTAGGCGCCCGACGCCCGTCTGTAACAGAGAGCATTAATGCTCTTGTGAAACTGGGTATCATCGAGCAAATTGACCGAGGTCGAATATTGATCAAATCATTTGACGAAATAGGAAAAATCGTAAAGCGAGCTTGGCCCGCTATGCAAAATACCAGGGAAGTTTTTCGGAGCAGAATGATATCTGTTGCGATTGCCAGTTGAGTTTCTTTGGTGCCGTGTCGCGTGATTGATGGAATTCACCTGATGCCAACCATCTTGAAAGCTGCGGTACGTTTCGTACATACGACGCATGATTGGCTCAGATCCCACCGCTCCGGCAAATCGCGTCATCCCTTTCGCAGAAGTCTGCAAGGAGGTGGGACTTTCGCGTACCACCCTTCGTGAGATGATTGCGCGGGGGAGAGGGCCAAGAACGCTACGCCTCAGCGAACGTCGTCTCGGTATCCGTCGTCACGACCTGGAGAAGTGGCTGGCCGAGCTTGAGGACGTGCGCGGCCCAAAAGTCTAAGGCTTCTCGCTTTTCTTCGCGGTAGAGCGCCCAGTTGTAGGTGCCAGCCACACCACCTTTCGCGCCAGAAACGTGATTTATGACCGCCTCAACGATGTGGGGTGGGACTTTCAGGTCGTTCATGCCTGTCGCCAGCGTGCGTCGCAGGTCGTGGATCACCCAGGGGGTCCGAAGCTGAACGGCGGCGTCGAGACGATCTTTTGCCGCGCTAAAGCCAGAGAAGGGCCCAGTCCGATTGCGTCCAAAAAGATAAGGCACGCCCTCCCGCATACTGCATGTCCTTAGGATTGCGACTGCGGGCTCGGAAAGCGGCACCTCATGTACGCGGCCGTTTTTGGCCCGCTCCGCAGGGATCGTCCACACGCCGGCTTCGAGGTCCAATTCGTCCCAGACCATACGGGCGACTTCGTTGCGCCGCTGGCCTGTAAGGATCAAAAGCCGGATGATGCGACCGAAATCGTCGTCTCCGACTACTCGCCAGACCGTCGCCAATTCGGACGCCGAGAGGACGCGGCTGCGTCGCACATCCTTGGCCGGTTTATTTGTTCCGATGACGGGGTTGGTTTCGGTAAGGCCTTGGCCGATTGCCCAGGCAAAAAAGGTCGACAGCTGCGAGCGGGCACGGTTCGCAGTTGCGGGTGCACGGACTGTGATCTCGTCTAGACATTGTGCGACGTGAGCGCGCCGGATGTCCGCAATCGGAAAAGAGGCCAGCGTTGCGAAATCGTGTCGCAGGTGCCGTTCAAGGGTTTTTTGGTTCGCAGCCTTCAGCCGGGTTTTTGCACGCTCGAGGTACTGCTCAAAATACGTGCTGAGCGCCACGACCGTAATAGGGGCTCTGGCCGCAGCTCGGGCCTCGCGAGGCCCCTCCCCCAAATGAGCCTTCGCTAACTGCTCACGCGCGGCATCGCGTGCTTGAGCGTAGCTGACTCGACTCGTAGGCCCAAGGGTGACCAAACTGTACTTACCTGATGAGGGCGCCGGCCGAATTACCCACACCCGACTTCCCCCTGCCCGGATCCGAAGACCGAAGCCGGGTGTTTCCAAATCCCACACCGTGCGTTCCTGCTGGCCAGCAGCCAGCTGAACCGTCGTCGCAGTGGAGCGTGTGAATGCCAGAACGTTGGACGGGTCTGCTTTGCGGGGCATTTCGGTCGGGGCGATCTTGGGGTGAATATGGGAGCGTTGCGTTCGTTTCGAACCGATTGCCGACGAGCATCCGTGAGGTGCTATCGGCTATCTCTCAGAGCGCCACCCAACACCCTTTTTCACCCCAGGTCAATGGCGGTACGTTTCGTACGTCATTGGTAATGAAGAGGTCGACAGTTCAATCCTGTCTCGCAGCACCAGAATTTCTCCTGACTGACTAATCGTTTCAAGGGTGCGATGGGCTTTCACGCGAAGCCTTGCGCCGATCTTCGGGCTCGGGGCACGGATCGCCGGAAAGGCGTCGTCGAGCCTGTCGGCGTCTCGCGGTGCCTCGGATGGCGCGCCGTTCCATCCGTTTGGGGATGATGCGGAATTGAACACGACGGCCCTCTTCACCATGCTGGGTATCGTCCTCGGCTGGGTCGTCCTTGCCGGGGCCGCGCTGCTGTCGGGCCGGATCGCCACCTTCGCGTTCATGGTCCTGACGGTGGTGGCGCTGTTCCTCTACGTGCCCTGGGTCAGGCTGCGCGCCAGCGGGATCGAGGGCTCGAGCCGGCCGGTCCGGTTCTGGACGAATGTCGCGATGCTGGTGGTCAGCCTCGCGGCCGGCCTCGCCTTCGCGGTGATGCTGGCCCGGCGGATGGGGTACTTGTAGCCGGAGGCTCGCCGCGAGCACCGCCGGACGATGTCTCGCGCTGCTTCATCCTCCCGTCAGCGGCATCGGAGTCCCGGCGCCTCCTGCAGGACGTGCAGCGATGCCGAACGCCGAACCGAGCCGGCGTCCGCGGGGCTCAGTGCTTCGTCAGGCTGTCGAGGGTCTCGTTCTGCCCGAGCGTGTCCGAGAACCGTCCGAGGCGGCTGAGGCTCGGCTCGTTCAGGCCGCCGGCATTGGCGAAGGTGGCCAACGCGATGCCGACCAGAAAGCTGGCTTCCTCGGCGGTGACCGCCCGACCGCTCAGCGTGCTGGCCGCCCCGCGCACGGCGAGCACGGCCTGCTGGAACGCGGGGTCGTTCTGCAGCTCCGCCAATCGAGTCATCTGAGGCTTTCTCCTGGATCACGGTGTGATGTCTGCGGCTTCGCCGGAGCCTGTGGACCACGGGCGCGAATGGCTCAAGCGGTGCCGCGCCTGCATCCCGGAACCGGGACCATGCCGGCGGCTCTGGTCTGTCTCGAAACCGGATGATCGACCATCATAAGCGTCACGCTAGGCGGGTTTCACATCATGGATCAAGGTTTCCATCGGGCCGTCTGACGATCCGCAACGGATCGGGACCGTCAAGATCGTGGCGCAGGGACGTCGGATCCGGCCGGCGGCAGCGCAGGCCTCGCCCCCCGGACGCCCGGCCCGGGGTCACGGCCGGTAAACCCTTCCGCGTGAGGATAGCCGGGCCACCATTCAGGCACAGGATCGTTGTTCCAGCATGTCGTCACGCGTGTTGAGTTACGGGACCGCCGCGCTCCTCGGCGTTCTGCTGCTGCCCTGGCCGGCGGCGGCGCGGACGGGGGTCTCGCCCGCAGTGCGCATCTGGCTGTCCGGCCTCGTCACCCGGATTGACGCGGTCGATCGCACCGATCGGCACGCGAACACCCGCAGGGCGGCCGGCACCGTGCTGGTTCGGATCGAGATCGCCGCCGACGGTACGGTCCGTCAGGCCGAGATCGAGCGCAGTTCGGGCTCCCGCGGCCTCGACCGGCGGGCGCTCCGGGCGGTGCAGGGCGCGAGCCCGTTCAAGGCGCCCCCGGCCGAGCTGCTGGCCGAGGACGGGGTCGCCGACCTCAGCGTTCCGGTGCAGTTCGGGCGCTAAAGCATCGTTCCGAACGCCGGCCGCCGCGGCTTTCGCAAACAAGACGATGCGCGAGCCTCGGCCTCGGAAACGCGCGGCGCCGGCCTGAAACTTTTTTCGAATCGCCCCCGTTCGCGTCTGCAATCAGAAGGCGCGTCCGGGAGGTTGATGGTGAGAGACACATTCGCGCGGCTGCGCCGCGACGAGACGAAGCGGCCGCCCCTGCCCCTCGTGGTCTCGTGGCTGGCGGTGTCGGTGGAGATGTGGGTCGTGATCTACGCCTATTCCGGCCGCGTGATCTGGACCTGGTGACCGGGTTCAGCGGTCGTCGTGACCGCGCGCGCCGATGAAGGCTCCGATCAGGTATCCGGATTGGTGGGCCGCCAGATAGGCGAGCAGAACCAGGACTTTCACGGCATCGATCGTGGACGTCAACGCCCAGAGGGGCAGGCAGACCAGGGCGATCAGCACCGAACTCGCCACGACGGCCGGGGCCCGATAGAGCCAGCCTTCCACGATTCCCGCCGTGCATAAAAGGGCCGCGATAAGCAACAAGCAGCACCTTGTTCGGCGTAATAGTGAGATTTATAGCTCAATCCTACGCATATTGCTATATTAAGCTTCTTAAATTCGATTTTGCCCGCGGGACGTATATTTTTCCCGGCGGGTCACGGCAGCACGAAGCCGGAGACGCCGTAGATCAGCGCCGCGACCAGTGCCGCGGCCGGCATCGTGACCACCCAGGCGATCACGATGCCCTGGGCGATGTTCCAGCGCACCGCCGAGACCCGCTTGGCCGCGCCGACCCCGATGATCGCCCCGGTGATCGTGTGGGTGGTCGAGACCGGGATCCCGAACGCGGTGGCGGCGAACAGGGTGATTGCCCCGCCGGTCTCGGCGCAGAAGCCCTGCATCGGCGACAGCCGGGTGATCTTCGAGCCCATCGTGTGGACGATGCGCCAGCCGCCGAGCAGCGTGCCGAGCGCCATGGCGGTCTGGCAGGACAGCACCACCCAGAGCGGTACGTGGAACGCCCCGCCCTCCTCCCCGTGGGCGTAGAGCAGCACCGCGATGATGCCCATGGTCTTCTGCGCGTCGTTGCCGCCATGGCCGAGCGAGTAGAGCGAGGCCGAGACGAACTGCATCCCCCGGAACAGCCGGTCCACGGCGTGAGGGGTCGAGCGCACGAAGATCCACGACACCGCCAGCATCAGAAGCAGACCGAGGCCGAAGCCCAGGGCAGGCGAGAGCACGATGGCGGCGCTGGTGGCGATCACGCCGGGCCAGACGATCGCGCCGAGGCCCGCCTTGGCGATGCCGGCTCCGAGCAGGCCGCCGATCAGTGCGTGCGAGCTCGAGGATGGGATGCCGGCGTACCACGTGATCAGGTTCCAGCTGATCGCGCCGCCCAGCGCCCCCAGGATCACCCGGTCGGTCACCACGTCGACATCGACGATGCCCGACCCGACCGTGCCGGCGACGTGCAGGCCGAAGATCAGGAACGCCACGAAGTTGAAGAACGCCGCCCAGATGACGGCGTAGCGGGGTGCGAGCACCCGGGTCGACACGATGGTGGCGATCGAGTTCGCGGCGTCGTGCAGCCCGTTCAGGAAATCGAAGACCAGGGCGACGGCGATGAGGACGATCAGGAGGGTCACGCGGTGGGCTCAGACATGCTCGACCACGATGCTGCTGATCTGGTTGGCGACATCCTCGAACCGGTCCATGACCTTCTCCAGGTGGTCGTACAGTTCGGACCCGACCACGAAGGCCATGGGATCCTGCCGGGAGGCCTTGAACAGGGCCTTGAGCCCGGCATTGTGCAGGTCGTCGGCCCGGCCTTCGAGTTGGATGACCCGCTCGGTCAGGGTGTTCAGGACGGTCGCGTTCTCGCCCAGCGCCCGCAGCTTCGGCATCGCCTCCGCGGTGGCGGCGGCGGCCTCCTGGATCACCGCCCCCATCTCGCGCATCGACGGCTCGAAGGCGGTGACCTCGAACAGCTGCACCGTCTTGGCGGTCTTGAGCATCTGGTCGATGGCGTCGTCCAGGGAGCCGACCAGGGCCTGGATGTCGCCCCGGTCGAACGGGGTGATGAAGGTCCGCCGCACGGCCAGCAGGGCGTCCCGGGTGATCGTGTCGGCCTCGTCCTCGTGGTCGGCGATCGCCTGGCAGGCCACCGGCACGTCCTGGGTGCCGTCGAGCAGGGCCCGGAGTGCGGCCGCGCCGCCGACCAGGGTGGCGGCATGGCGCTCGAACAGATCGAAGAACCGGTCTTCCCTCGGCATCAACGCACGAAACCAGCCCAGCATGTGACGTCCCGGTTCGAGGATCAGTATCCGTGCAAGCTCGACTGCCAGAGACGCCTAGCATGACGATCCGCGGTCCGCATCAGCCGGGACCGGTCAGGTCATACATTCGGGCCGTGTCAGTCATTGACGATATCGATTTCCGTTATCGATCCGATCTGTTTGGATCATGACGCGGTGCAACGTAAATAGTGCCTCGACACCGGGCGTCGGACCCGGACAGCAAGAGGTATCCCACCATGACCACGCGTTCCCTGATCCTGGCCGCCCTGGCCTCCGTCCTGGCCTCCGTGCCGACGATCGGCTCCGCCCTGGCGGACGAGGCCATCAACCTGACGCCGCCGCTCTATCGGGAGCAGGCCCGGGTGATCTCGACCACCCGTCCCGCGACCGAGCTGGCGACCACGCCGCGCCTCGTCCCGGCGGCTCCGACCACCACCCGGGTCATCACCGCGACCGCGATGCCGACCCGCTGATGCGGGCCGGACGCCTCACGGCGCCTCCCCATGGCACATCGCTGAAACGCATCCCGGAGCACGCAGACCCGCTCCGGGATGCCGCCGACCGACCGCAGCATCACCCGAGCGCCCGGCGGGTGCCGGACCGGCAGTCCCGGATGCGAGACCCCGAGGCCGCGTGAGCGCGTGACCGCATAAGACTCCGTCGGACTCGCGGATCTGCCCGATCAGCCACGGCGACGGGCTCGCCTTTCCGGGCCGGGCTCTCTGAACGGGGACGGCTCGATCGGTAGGCAATCGATCCTCGGGCCTGCTCCGGCTTCAGCCAACGGGCGTCCGAAGGCCGGCCACCAACGGCTCCCGGCACAGGCACGGGCGGGCCCGGATCGTCGCACCTGCGGCTTCGTATCGAGACCCCACGATCCTCCTCGAATCCGATCCGCTCGACCTGAGCCCGGCTGGATCCGAGTTGGGCAGAATCCGCCCCACCCGATACGAATCGACGCCGCGCCGCGACCGCATGCCCGTGACCGCGCGCGGACCGACCCGCGGGATAACCCGCTCTCGGCGCAGGTTTTCATCCGCCGAGCCTGGCTGCCGGATCGGCGATCGCCGACGAGACCGGTCTCCATCGCGACAGGTCTCGGACGGACCGGCGTTAGGAAAATAGGCTTACGCGCGGTATGGCTCGACAGCAACTGTCAATCCCGAATGCAGCATCGAACGAGCCTGATCTGCATACGTCGAAATCGGGATCTTGAATGCTGCACAAATACAAATCTTGACAGCAGCGCAACCACGTACGTAATGTTTCCACAGTGTTAAATTTAGGAAAAATAGCTGAGTAGGTTGCCCGTCCACTCGGGTGGCTGACGCGACGTAGGCAAGTTCTCTTGTGCTGCGATGGATCAATCGCGCCCTGCTGCAAGTCTGGGGAAACATTCATGGTCGACTTGACCGGTTATAAACTAACCTTCGACGAAGAATTCAACACCCGCAGCATTTCACAGACCGGTGCGGGGACCACCTGGGCCGATATCCGCGCGCAAGACCGCGGTGACGCGAACGCCGATGTCGGGTTCGGCCACTCGTCCTTCGTGGACAAGGGGTCTGGCTACGACCCGTTCCAGCTCCAGAACGGTGCCCTGTCGATCACGGCGGTCCCGGACAGGACCCCGTCCGGCGTGCCCGGCAGCTGGGAATCCGGCCTGCTGACGACCCAGGGCAACTTCTCGCAGACCTACGGGTATTTCGAGGTCCGGGCCGACTTCTCCGAGCAGGTCGGCGCCTGGGACGCGTTCTGGCTGCTGCCCAACCAGCAGAAGCCCGACCCCTATAACGCGGGCCAGCACCAAGAGCTGGACGTCGTCGAGCGCTACGGCGACGGGCCGAGCACCGTCTACAGCACGATCCACACGACGGACCAGACGCCGAACATCCCCTGGCAGCAGAACCGCCAGGTCACCAGCGTGATGCCGGACCAGAACGGCTACCATACCTACGGCATGAACTGGCAGGCCGACCGGATCAGCTTCTACGTCGACGGCCAAATGGCCGGCTCGCAGGCGACCCCGTCGGACCTGCACAGCCCGATGTACATGCTGGTCAATCTGGCCAGGCAGGGGGGCGGCAGCAACAACGCCGATCTCGCCGGCGTGCCGATCAGCTCGAAGATCGATTACGTCCGCGCCTATTCGAAGGATCCGACCGCGGTCGCCGTGAAGCTCGACACCGTGTCGAGCCCGGACGGCCGGGACCCCGGCCTGTACGGCGCCGCCTCGGCCACTTCGACGACAGCCGCCGCAACCACGTCGAGCGCAGCGAAGGGCACGACGAGCACGGCCACGAGCGCCACCGGCTCGGCCGCGCCCTCCGGCGCGACCACGAGCTCCGCTTCGTCGGGGGCTACCGCGACGACGGCCACCAAGCCGGCGACGGGTTCGGCCACAACCACGGCATCGGGAACGACCAACCCGACGACCGGCTCGGCCACCCCGCCGACGACGGGCTCCACGGCCACGATTGCCGCGACCCCCAAGCCCAGCGTCTCGACCGCCCCGACGACGGGGTCCGGTACCTCCACGCCGTCGGCCGTTCAGAACCCACCGGTCGGCGCGTCTTCGGGCTCGACCAGTGCCACGCCGGGAACGAGCGCGCCCACCGCCAGCGCGGCGCCCACGACAGCACCATCGGCGGCACCGTCTACGGCCCCTGGCGCGAGCACCACCCACACGACGGCGCAAACCAGCGCCGCGGCCGCGCCGAACGGCACTGCTTCGAGCGCAACCGGCAGCGCGAACGGTGGAACGCATGCGCCGACCACGGGCGCGACGGCGCCGGCTGCAACCTCCACGACGAATGCGGGTGGCTCAACGACTCCGGCTGCGGGTTCCGCCGTCTCGTCTCCGCCGGCCAGCACCGCTCCCGCCACCGGAAGCGGGACCGGCACGGCAGGCGGCCATGCGACGACGGGGGTCCAACCGACCACCGTCAGCGCAGCGCCTGCCGCGCCGACGCCGAATGCCGCCGGCACGACAACCGCGACGGTGACCTCCAGCGCGCCGACCCGTGCCGCTCCCAGCTCGGTGAGCAGCGCGAACGGCGGATCGCACACGAGCGCGGGCGCGTCGTCGCAGACCGCCGCGGAGACGACCCATTCGGGCGGCGCGACCGTTGCGGCCACGGGTTCGGCGCCGCCTCCGACCACCGTCAGCGCAGCACCCCAGGCTCCTGCCCCGACGACGGGCTCTGCGGGGACGTCGAACCTGTCCGCGTCCCCCGTCTCGGCTCAATCCGCGGCCGGCTCGGCCTCGACCACGCCGGCAAACGGCATGGCCCATACGCCGACCACGGGACCGGGCGCCGCGGCCCCGGCGAACCTCGGCACGACGGCGGTGACGACCCCACCCGGCGGGACCAGCGCAAACGGTGTCGCCATCCCCGCCGCGAGCCCGGCGAGCGTGGCCTCGGTGACGACCAGCGCCACCGCGCAGCCGGCCATGGCCACCGCTCCGACCAACCCAGCCTCGACCGTGGCCTCCGCCTCCGGCGGTGCGGCGCGGCCGGCGCTCGGCAGCGCCACCCGGCCTCCCGCGGGCACTCAGAACCCGTATCCGCCGAACGGCAACCCGATCGCCCCCGCGCCGACAGCCCCTATCAATTCCGGCAGCGCAACGAGCGCTTCCCCGGCCGCATCCGCGGGCGCCACGAATCCGCAGGGTTCAGCCGTCCCGGCGGCGGTGAGCAAGGCGCCCGCGTATGAGACGTTCTCCGTCCCCGAGAGCCAGCGGAAAGCCGCGATCGCCATGATGGCGAAGATCAATAAAGGCGAAGCCAGCCCACCTGCGACCACCGACTGGTTCACCAAGCTGTCCAACATCCTGATGCATCTCTGGTAGGCGCGGCTTCCGAACGCGGTTTCGGAGGCGCCTGCGAGCGCAGGCCGCTTCCCGCGCCGGGGCCTGTGGATCTCCGCGGCCGGTGGGATGGTGCGTGGTGTGACCTTGCGGTTTGCGCTTGGCACCCGCCAGCGCAGTCCGGCCCGTTGCTGACCGACCCGGTCCGCAACGGGCCGGTGCCCGCCGTTTCCCAGTATGAGAAGGTCGCCGGCGGCTTGGCCACCGGGGCGACCGCCGCCCGATGGTGCCGCGCGGCAAACCGCAAGACGGCGGCCGGGCGCAGTTCCACGTCCTCTACGCATCGCGCTCGCCCGCGCCGAACCGGCATCCACGTTGCCGGCGAGCGGCTGGGGTCGGAGCGGGTCCGCCCCGATGGGACGCCCCGACTCGGGCCCTCATGCGCCGGGCTCGATCGGTGACGCGGAGACGCCAGCCGCCTCCCGGCAGCGGGTCGGCCACCGTTCCGATCCGTCGGGCTGCACGGGCTGTCTCGCGACGCGGCCTGCCTCGCCAGCATCGGCAGCGCGCCGCATCCGGAAGCGCCCCCTCGCAGTCGCGGTGCTCGATACGCTCGTGCCGGCGGATCCGACAGGGGCATGCGTCTACGACGGGATGCGGTGCCTCGAATGCAATAACGTCGACCTGCCGGCTCAGTACGGCGGTCGTTCTGCCATCCGGAAAACGGTGCCTGGTGACCAGCCCAGCGCCTGGGCTTCAAGAGTGGCATTTCACATTCGGTAATCAATTCAGAGAAAGCCGATCGTTTCCGCGGCGCGAATGACAATTATCAGTAGAAATCCACTCTGATGGCTCGCCTTTCGAGGTCGGCGCGCGTGTAGCCTGTGGTATCCCTTGCGAACCGGCGGCCGAATCGGGTTTGTCCTGCGCAGAGACACCGCGGCATCGCGGGGCGCGACACCTGAGGAGGATGGCCGCGGCTTGGATCGATCGGTTGGCCCGGTCGGCGCAGTGACCGGAGGCGTATCGACGATGATGATCGCTATTCCCGCCTTGCTGATGGGAGCGACCCTGGCGGTGCCGGTCGCGGACCGCATGCCGGCCTTCGATGTCGGGCCGGGGTGCCGGGCGGCCACCACGCTGATGACCCTCGATCCCAAGCGGCAGAAACTCTGCCTCGACGACGAGGCGTCGGCCCGCGCGCAGGTCGCCCAGCAATGGGCGCGCTATCCGGCCGGCGACCGGACGCGCTGCACCGCGGAGGCCCAGCTGGACGGCCTGCCGAGCTACGTCGATCTGCTCGAGTGCCTGACCCTCGCCCGCGAGGCCAAGGCGGAAGACAAGTGGTAGCCCCGGCAGGATCTCCGCCCACGACCGTCCCGTAACGATCCCAGTCGAGGGGCCGCCCGTGCCGATCGCGCTACAGTTTCCCGGCCCTGCCCGCCTCCTGGTCGTCGCGACCCTCGCGGCGCTGGCGGCCGGGTGCCACGACACCAACCAGTACGTTCCGCCGCCGCCCCCGAGCGTCTCGGTGGCGCAGCCGGTCGCGCGCACGGTGACGCGCTACTTCGAGCTCACCGGCAACACCAAGGCGTTCGCGGCCGTCGATCTCGAGGCCCGCGTCCAGGGGTTTCTGGAGGGGATCAGCTATACGGACGGGGCCGTGGTGAAGAAGGGCGCGCCGCTCTTCTCCATCCAGCGCAACACCTACGAGGCGCAGCTCAAGCAGGCGCAGGGCGCCCTGGCCGCGCAGCAGGCCGCCCTGGCCAACGCCCAGTCGGAGTACCAGCGCCAGTCCACCCTGGGACGGCAGGAGTTCGCCTCGCAGGCGCGGGTGGAGGATGCCAAGACCAAGCTGGACCAGGCCACCGCCGCCGTGTTGGAGGCGCAGGCCAACCTGGATATCGCCGCGATCAACCTCGGCTACACGCAGGTCTCCGCGCCCTTCGACGGGGTGGTCACCAATCACCTCGTGGATGTCGGGGCGCTCGTCGGCATCAGCGGGCCGACCAAGCTGGCGCAGCTCGTGCGCATCGACCCGCTCTACATCTACTTCAACGTCAGCGAGCAGCAGGTCCTGCTGGTCAAGCAGCACCTCCTCGCGACGCAGCGGACGTTGGGCGACCTGTCCAAGATCCCGGTGGAGATCGGCCTGCAGGACGAGGCCGGCTATCCGCATACCGGCAAGCTGGACTACCTCGCGCCCCAGGTGGACCCGTCCACCGGCACGCTGCTGGCGCGGGCGCTCATCGACAACGCGGATCACGCGCTCCTGCCGGGCCTGTTCGTGCGGGTCCGGATCCCGGTCGGACGCGACGACAAGGCCCTGCTGGTCCGCGACGACGCCATCGGGACGAACCAGCAGGGCAGCTACCTGCTCACGGTCGGGGCCGACGACACGGTCGCGCAGCGGGTGGTGACGCTCGGTCCGCGCGACGGGCGCGACCGGGTGATCCTGACGGGGCTCAAACCCGACGCGTGGGTCGTCACGGACGGCATCCAGCGGGCCATCCCGGGGGCCAAGGTCGCGCCCCGGAAGGTGGCGCCGGCCGACGCTTCCGCCGATCCGGCGCCGGTTCAGCGGTGAGACGCCGGCCGTCGGCACCCGTCGATCCGCGCTCCCGCCCGTCCGGCGGGCCGCCCCTGAGACGTCGGCACCGAGGGCCAACGGCATGATCTCGCGCTTCTTCATCGAGCGGCCGGTCCTGGCCAACGTGCTCGCCCTGGTGATGGTGCTGGTCGGGGCGGTCTCGCTGTTCAACCTGCCCGTGTCGCAATACCCCAACGTCGTCCCGCCGACGGTCCAGGTCACCACGCGCTATCCGGGGGCCAGCGCCCGCACGGTGATCGACACGGTGGCGCTGCCGATCGAGCAGCAGGTCAACGGCGTCGAGGGCATGCTCTACATGCAGTCGACCAGCGCCAGCGACGGCACCTACACCCTCACGGTCACCTTCGCGATCGGGACGGACGGCGACCAGGCCCAGGTGCTGGTGCAGAACCGCGTGGCCATCGCGATGTCGTCGCTGCCGCAGGCGGTGCAGGTCCAGGGGGTCACGACCCAGAAGAAGTCCACCGCGGTCCTGCAATTCGTGACGCTGTCGTCCCCCGACGGACAGTTCGACAGCCTGTTCCTGTCGAATTACGGCGTCATCAACGTTCAGAACGAGCTGGCCCGGCTTCCGGGCGTCGGCAACGTCACGGTGTTCGGCGCCGGCCAGTACGCGATGCGGATCTGGCTGGATCCCGACCTCGTGCAGGCCCGGGGTCTCACCCCCGACGCCATCATCACCATCGTCCAGCAGCAGAGCCAGGAGGTCACCGCCGGGGCCGTGGGCATGCCGCCGGTCCCGGCCGGTCAGGACTTCCAATACACCCTCAACGTCAACGGGCGGCTGAACGACGCCCCGGACTTCGAGAACATCGTCATCAAGGCGGATGCGCAGGACGGCGGCCGCATCACCCGCCTGCGCGACGTCGGCCGCGTCGAACTCGGCGCGCAGACCTACAGCCAGTCCTTCACCCTGAACGGCCAGCCCGCCGCCGGCCTCGGCATCTTCCAGCTGCCGGAGGCGAACGCGCTCACGGTGGCGGAGGCGGTCCGGACCCGGATGGGCGAGCTGGCCAAGAGCTTCCCGCCGGGCCTCGTCTACAGCATCCCGTTCGACACCACCGGGTTCGTGCAGGCCTCGATCCACGAGGTCTACACGACGCTGTTCGAGGCCGCCGTCCTGGTCCTGATCGTCATCCTGGTCTTCGTCCAGGACTGGCGCGCCATGCTGGTACCGGCGACCACGGTCCCGGTGACCATCATCGGCGCCTTCGCGGCCATGGCGGCGATGGGCTTCAGCGTGAACCTCTCGACGCTGTTCGCCATCGTGCTGGCCATCGGCATCGTGGTGGACGACGCGATCGTGATCGTCGAGGGGGTGGCGCACCACATCGACGAGGGCCTCTCGCCCCGGGCGGCGGCCGAGAAGGCGATGGAGGAGCTGTTCGGCCCGATCATCGGCATCACCCTGGTGCTGATGTCGGTCTTCGTTCCGGCCGCGTTCCTGCCCGGCCTGACCGGCCAGCTCTACAAGCAGTTCGCCCTGGTCATCGCCGCCACCGCCCTGATCAGCGCGGTCAACGCCGCCACGCTGAAGCCGACCCAGTGCGCCCTGTGGCTGCGCAAGCCGGTGCCCCCGGAGAAGCGCAACGTGTTCTACCGCGGCTTCAACCGCGTCTACGGCGTCGCCGAGGATTGGTACGCAAGGCTGATCGGCCACATGGTCCGGCGAAGCGGCGTCATGGTCGCCGTCGCGCTCCTGCTGATCGGCCTGGCCGGATGGGGGCTGACCCGCCTGCCGACCGCCTTCCTGCCGACCGAGGACCAGGGCTACGTCCTGATCGGGGCGCAACTGCCGGACGGCGCCTCGAAGGAGCGCACCGACGCGGTGATGCAGCGTATCAGCGCGCAGGCGAAGGCGACGCCCGGCGTGGACAACGTCCTCACCATCAGCGGCATCTCGGTCCTCGACGCCAACGCCACCCTCCCCAATGCCGGCGTCGCCTACGTCGTGCTCAAGGATTGGGACGCCCGGGGCAAGGCGAAGGGCCAGGACCTGCGCAGCCTCTACGAGCGCTTCAACGCGATGCTGGAGGAGGTGGAGGGCGCCTCGACCTTCGTGCTCATCCCCCCGCCGATCCAGGGCATCGGCAATGCCAGCGGCTTCACCATGCAGGTGGAGTTGCGCAACGGCGACTTCGACTACCCGCTGCTGGAAAGCCTCGCCCGGACGATCGTCGCCGACGGGACCGCGCAATCCGGGCTGCAGAAGCTCAACACCTCGTTCCGGGCCGGCGTGCCGCAGATCGCGATCGCGGTGGACCGGGTCAAGGCCGAGGCCCTGGGCGTGACGGTCGGACAGGTGTTTTCGACGCTGTCGAGCTACGTCGGGTCGTCCTACGTCACGCAGTTCAACAAGTTCGGCCGGACCTTCCAGGTCTACGTGCAGGCCGCGCCCGATTACCGGCTGCGCCCGGAGGACATCCAGAACCTGAAGGTGCGCGCCGGCAACGGCGTGATGGTGCCGCTCGGCACCGTCGTCGAGATCAAGTCGGTCCAGGGCCCATCCCTGATCAGCCTCTACAACCTCTACCCGACGGCCACGATCGTGGGCGGGGCGGCCCCGGGCTTCAGCTCCGGGCAGTCGCTGGACCTGATGCAGCAGATCGCCGCCAAGGTGCTGCCGCCGGGCACGGGCTACGACTGGACGGCGATGTCGTATCAGGAGAAGGCCGTGGGCTCCCAGATCTACTGGGTGTTCGCGCTGGCCATCGTGCTCGTCTACCTCGTGCTGGCCGGGCAGTACGAGAGCTGGATCCTGCCGCTGGCGGTCCTGCTCGGGGTGCCGCTGGCGCTCCTGGGCACGGTCGGGGCCCTGCTGACGCTCGGGGTCGCCAACAACCTCTACACGCAGATCGGCCTGATCCTGCTGATCGCGCTGGCGAGCAAGAACGCCATCCTGATCGTCGAGGTCGCCCGCGAGAAGCGGCAGGCCGGGCTCGACATCGCGGTGGCGGCCGTGGAGGCGGCGCGGCTGCGCTTCCGCCCGATCCTGATGACCTCGTTCGCCTTCATCCTCGGCGTGCTGCCGCTGGTCACCGCCTCCGGGGCGGGGGCGGCGGCGCGCAAGTCGATCGGCATCGCGGTATTCAGCGGCATGCTCGCCTCGACCTGCCTGGCCGTGCTGTTCGTGCCGTCCTTCTACGTCATCCTGCAGCGCCTCGAGGAGCGCCGCGCGCGGGGCCCGCGCCCCGCACCGGCCGGGACGGTATCGGCGGCCTCGGAGAGCCTCTGACCGCGACGACGCCCGGCCCGGATCTCAGAAGCCAAGCGGATCCGGTGAAGCCTGGCCGCCGACGCAGCAATGCGCGTGGTTCGTCCCGCGGTGGAAACGCCTACCTCAGCGTGCAACAATAGACCTCGCATTCGCCCTTCCCCTTGAGGGCGACCTTCCCGACGGGACGGATCGCGCCGCCGTCCCGCACCCGGGTCGAGGCCTCCTCCGACAGGTGGACGGCGCATCCGTCGCCGAGCGCACAGAGGCGCGCGGCCACGTTCACGGTGTCGCCCCAGAGATCGAAGGTGAACTTGGACCGGCCGACGATGCCGCCGACGACCGAACCGATGTGGATGCCGGCCCGGATCCGCCAGCCGGTCGGCCCGTCGCCCGCGATGGCGACCATGTCCCGGGCGCAGCGCACCGCCGCGGTCACCGGGTCGGCATGGGGCGACAGGAGGTTGGCGGTGGCCATGAACGCGTCGCCGATCGTCTTGATCTTCTCCATGCCGTGCGTGTGGGCGACCACCTCGAACGCCTCGGCGAGGCGCTGAACCTCGGCGACGACGGCTTCGGGGCCTTGGGTGTGGCACCAGGCCGTGAAGCCGACGAGATCGATGAACAGCACCGCGACGTCGTCGAAGAGCCGGGGCTTGACCTGCCCGGTCGTCATCAACTCGCTCACCGCCGCCACGGGCAGGATCGCGTGGAGCAGGTCGTCGGCGCGCTTGCGCTGCCGCTCGATGGTCTCGAGATGCGCCATCTCCCGGTCGTGGAGCCGCTTCCGGTCGAGGCACGCGCGGATCCGGGCTTCGAGCAGCACCGGCTCGAAGGGTTTTGGCAGGTAATCCTCGGCCCCCATCTCGATGCAGCGCACGATGCTGCCGATCTCGGTCAGCGCCGAGATCATGACCACCGGGGTATGGCGCAGCCGCTCGTGCGCCTTGATGCGGTCGAGCACGGCGTAGCCGTCGAGGATCGGCATCATCACGTCGAGCAGGACCAGATCGAACGGCTCCGCGTCCAGCAGATCGAGGGCCACGCGCCCGTTGGAGGCCCGGACGCTCGCATGGCCGAGAATCTCCAGTTCCTGCTCCAGCAGGTCGAGGTTGAAGGCTTCGTCGTCGACGATGAGGATGCGCGCTGGGTCCACGGGTCTCGCTCTCTCCGGGCCGAAGCCTCTCTGGGGCCGCCCGCGCTCAGTCGAGCCAGTGATGCAGCTTGGCGAACAGCAGGTCCTCGTCGACGGGCTTCGTCATGAAGTCGTCGCAGCCCGCGGCCCTGGCCTTGTCGGCGTCGCCGCTCATCGCGTTGGCGGTAATCGCGATGACGGGGATGCCGGCCGTCGCCGGGTCGGCCTTGATCCGCCGCGTCGCCTCCCAGCCGTCGATGACCGGCAGGGAGAGGTCCATCAGGATCAGGTCCGGGGTGTGGCTCGCCGCCATCGCGACGCCGGCGGCGCCGTCGACCGCCATCACCAGCGCGTAGTCGTCCTCCAGGAGCTGCATCAGCAGATCGCGGTTGAGCGCGACGTCTTCGACGATGAGGATGGTCTTCATCCGCCGACATCCTCGCGGGCTGCGTGCGGGTGATGCATCGGTTCTTCCGCGGCCGTTTCGCCAGCAGCGCTCATTGCGTGACCTCGGCCGCCGGGTTGTCCGCCAGCGGCAAGGCCCGCCTGACCTCCCGGACCAGGGCGTCGCGGTCGAGGCCCTGCTTGTCGATCAGTCCGCGCACGCGCTCCCGCAGCATGCCCTGATCGGCCGCGTTCAACGATGCCGCCGTCAGGACGACGACGGGGATCGTCCGGCCGACGGGATCGGCCTGGAGATGGTCGAGGAAAGTGAGGCCGTCCATGCCCGGCATCAGCAGGTCGAGGAGGATCACGCTCGGGCGCGCCTGCGCGATGCGCTCGAGGCCCGCGGCGCCGTCCGGGGCCCAGTCGATCGTGCAGCCCTCGGTGTCCAGTAGCTGGCGGACGAGGTCGACCACGTTCGGGTCGTCGTCGACCACGAGGATGCGCTCGCTGTTGGGGGCGGCGCGGCCGAGGGCGCCGATCAGCGACTCGCGCTCGAACGGCTTCACGATGTAGTCGCTGGCGCCGAGGTGGAAGCCGAGTTCCTTCTGATCGACGATGGAGATCAGGATGACCGGGATCTCGCGCGTCAGCGGGTCGGTCTTGAGCGCGTGCAGAACCTGCCACCCGTCCGTGCCCGGCATCATGATGTCGAGGGTGATCGCGCGCGGCTGAAGCTCGCGCGCCTTGCGCAGGCCGTCCTCGCCGTTGGGGGCGCCGACCACCTCGTAGCCGGCGTCCGACAGGTTCTCCTGCAGCAGGTAGACGACGTTCGGGTCGTCATCGATCGCGAGCACGAGCCTGGATCCGGTCCGGGGCGCGGCATCCGTCGCGGGCGCCGTCGGCTTCGGGCTCGGCTGAAGTTCGAGGGCGCCCTCGACCCGCTGCGGGATGGTGAGGGTGAAGGTCGAGCCCACGCCTTCCCGGCTCTCCACCGCCACGTCCCCGCCGAGCATCCGCGCCAGCCGGTGGCTGATGGCGAGGCCGAGCCCGGTGCCGCTGTGGGCGCGGCTCGCGGAGTTGTCGACCTGCTGGAACTCCTCGAAGATCACGGTCAGCGCCGCGTCCGGGATGCCGATGCCGGTATCCGAGACCGCGAGCGCGATCCGGTCTCCGACCGCGCGGGCCCGCAGCGTCACCGAGCCGGTCTCGGTGAACTTGATGGCGTTGCTGAGGAGGTTGATCAGGATCTGCTTGAGCTTCTCCTGGTCGGTGAAGACCGTCTCCGGCAAGCCCTCCACGTCCTTGACCAGCCGCACCCGCTCGCTCTTGACCAGGGGCTCGACCGTTCGGAGGCAGAGGTCGAGGGTGGGCTCCAGCGCGAACTGTGCCGCCTTCACCTCCATCCGCCCGGCCTCGACCTTGGCGAGGTCGAGGATGGTGTTGATGAGCGACAGCAGGTGTTCGGAACTCGTCAGGATCTTTTCCAGGTTTTCGAACTGCTTCAGGGGCAACACGTCCTTGGCCCGGCGCATCACCAGCCGCGTGAAGCCGATGATCGCGTTGAGCGGCGTGCGCAGCTCGTGGCTCATGTTGGCGAGGAAGCTGCTCTTGGCCCGGCTCGCGTTCTCCGCGGCGTCCTTGGCCTGACGCAGGTGCTCCTCCGCGCGCTTGCGCTCGATCACCCGCCCGAGCTGGGCGCCGATGTTGCCCATGACCTTCAGCAGCGCCGGATCCGGCGTCCGGGCCTCGCAGGCGAAGAACTCCAGCACCGCCACGACCTCGCGCCCGATCGTGACCGGGAAGGCGAAGGCGGCCCGGATCCCGTCCGCTGCCGCGGCGGCGGCGCGGGGGAGGCCGGGCTCCGGCTCGGCATCGAGGACCCAGGCCGCCTCGCCGGAGGCCAGCACCCGCCCCGGCAACCCGACGGCGGCCAAGAGCGGCGTCCGCGCCGTGACGTCTCGGAACCGCGCGAAGCGCTCCGGCGCGTCGCAGTGCCAGAGGCCGGTCGGCACCAGGGTCCCGCTCCCGTCTTCGGCCAACCGATAGGCGTGCCCGAGGGGCCATCCGGTATGGGCCGCGACCCGATCCAGGCAGAACCGCACGGCGTCCTCGACGGTGGCGGCTTCGTTGGCCGCGGCCGCGGTGACCTGCAGCAACTCGACGAAGGCCGTCTGCTCCCGGAGCGAGAACTCGGCCGCCTTGCGCTCGGTGATGTCGCTCCACGACTCGACGACCTCGACGGGCTCGCCGTCCGGACCCCGGACGAGGCGCTGCTCGTCCCGGACCCAGCGATAGGCGCCGTCCTTGCGCAGGAATCGGTACTCGATGACGTTGTGGCCGGTCTCCAGCAGATGCGGGAACTCGGCCAGGACCCGGTCCCGGTCCTCGGGGTGCAGCCGGTCCAGCCAGAATTCGGGGCCGGCGAGGTAATCGCTCGGCTCGTAGCCGAGGAGGTCGCGCACGTTCTCGCTGATGAAGGTGGGCGCGTTGCGGCCGCCCACCTCGAAGCTGCAGATCATCGAGGGCGACGCGGTCAGGAGGTAGGTCAGCCGCCCCTGCGTCGTGAGCAGGGCCTGCTCGGTGCGCTTGATCTCGGTGACGTCGGTGTAGACCGCGACCGTCCCGCCGTCCCGGGTCCGGCGCTCGTTGATCTGTATCCAGCGCCCATCGCGCTGCTGCTGGAGGATCGGCCCGCGCGGATCGCGGAAGAGCGCGAGCCGGCTTTCGAGCCACGCGTCGCCGGTGACGCCCTCCTCCCGCACGACGCAGTTCTCCGCGGCGGCGCGCGCTATCGCGGAGAACGCGGCCCCCGGGGCGATCACGGCGTCGAGGCCCGGATGAAAGTCGCGGAAATGACCGTTGCAGAGGCGGAGGCGGTCTTCGGCATCGAACAGGGCGAAGCCGTCAGAACTGCTCTCGATCGCCTCGATCAGACGTTGCCGCTCGCCGTCACGCGACGCCGTTTCCGTGTCGAAGGCCATCATTCTGTGCCCTGCCGCCTCGAGCTTCCGACGCTGGGTTCTCGGGCCTTCCTCGGACATGAACCAGCGTCATCGATCCATGAGATCGACGCGCGATATCAAGTCACTTTGGAGCGGGGATCCGGAAATCACAATACCGAACGGTTTCCCCACAGGGGCTATCGCGAGTCTGTTGTGCGTCTACTGATCTGTTTTCTGGGTTGATCGGTATGATCCCGGATCGGCCGCCGTATCCGACCGGGGACGGGCGCCGATCATGCCGCGTCTGGCGCCGCTGCGGGCGGCCGGGGTGCGCGGGTTCGGGCCGCTGGGTCGTGGAATTGTCGAGACGCTTAGGATGGGGACTCGCCCGCCCCTGCCACCCGCTGCCGACGCTCGGTCGAGGTTGACCACCGTGACGCCATGGGACGCGCAGGGCTACCGAAGTCGCCGACCTTCCGCGCCATCGGACTGGATCGCCGGCCCGGAGATTCAGAGGTGCTGCACGTCGATCTTCGGGCGACGGCTCATTCGGGCAGCCGCCCGCGACCAGAGCCGGTGCGACGCCTTGTACGCACGGGCCGCACGCAGCATCACACCCACCGACAGGCTCAGCACGCTCGCCAGGAGCAGCAATGGTCGGGAGGGTGCCGTCTCGGCCTCGGCGTAATCGTACCAGAGCGGGTTGTCGTCCTGCATGGCTCGGTCCCTCGGAAGCGCGGCCACGCTACTTGCTGCCGCGCTGGGCGAGCACGGCCGGGACGGTGCGCAGCATGATCGCGATGTCCCGGCGCAGGCTCCAGCGGCTGGCGTAGTCCAGGTCCAGCGCCACGCGCTCGGCGTAGCTGGTGTCGGAGCGGCCCGAGACCTGCCACAGGCCGGTGACGCCGGGCGGCACGGCAAAGCAGGTCGCGAACGCCCGGCCGTAGCGGGCGACCTCGGCCTGCACGATCGGGCGCGGCCCGACCAGGCTCATCTCGCCGCGCAGGACGTTCCACAGCTGCGGCAGCTCGTCGAGCGAGGTCTTGCGCAGCACCTGGCCGATGGCGGTGATGCGCGGGTCGTCGGACAGCTTGTGCGTGGCGGCCCACTCGGCCCGGGCGCGCGGGCTGGCGGCCAGGTGCGCGGCCAGCACGCCCTCGCCGTCCGTGACCATCGAGCGGAACTTCAGGCAGCCGAAGCTGCGTCCGTCCCGGCCGAGCCGCATGTGCCGGAAGATCGGCGCCTTGCGGTCGCCGGCCCAGACCAGCACGGCGATCAGCAGCATCAGCGGCAGCAGCAGGAACAGCGCGGTCGCCGCCACCCCGATGTCGAGCCCGCGCTTGGCCGCCCAGTCGAGCCGAAGCCCCCGCGCCACGAACGGCGTCTCCGGCAGCACAGCCTCCGCAACAGCCTCGGCCGCCTCGCTCACCTGACCGACCGTGAGGTCAACCGTCACGGCACAGCCGCCGACAGGCGCAGCCCGACGAGCCGCGAAATCGGCCGTATCACGTCGATGTAATACACTGTGCAGCATAGTTCCGGCCTCTGGGTAGCGACGGTTGCCTTGGGTATTGGCTGGATGGTTAATCAATCATTACGTCTAAAAGCGGGTAAATCACGGATGCCGATATGAGACTAGAGGCGATATTTAATTCAAATGCACTTAGTTAACTGGTCTATGGCGGCGTACGTAGTTGGGCGATGCCGTCGAAGGAAAACAGGTCCCCGCCCGCCTGCCGCAGTGTTCGGCCGCTGAAGCCTACGTAGTTTCGGATCGGAGAGCCCCGTCTGCCCGGATCGATCGTACGCGACACAGATACGGATGCGTCGGACGGCAGCACCCACTTCAAGCGAGCCCCATCGGTCGGGCTCTCTA
Source organism: Methylobacterium mesophilicum (assembly GCF_022179445.1). Classification (GTDB taxonomy): domain Bacteria; phylum Pseudomonadota; class Alphaproteobacteria; order Rhizobiales; family Beijerinckiaceae; genus Methylobacterium; species Methylobacterium mesophilicum. The sequence goes on from NZ_BPQU01000009.1 coordinate 75,566, forward strand.
CGGGCACGCCGGCAGGAAGACCTGGCCTCCCAACACCAGAACCAAGTCATCGATGGCGATCCGTCGATCGCGAGCGGACCCGCGGTGCCGCTCATGTCGGCGACAGCCATAGCCCTGATCGCTTGGGCTACGGGTGGCGTGAAGCCCGATGCAGGCGAGGTTCGGCACACGGTTCGTCGCGCGCACTGAGACATCCGCCGACGGGATCGAAGATACGCCCTGGTGAACGTCGACGATGGTCGGCCGTATGCTGGGCGCGATCATGCTTGCGCCACCGGTGCACAATAGAAAATGCCGCCGGTCTCCCCGATGATCTCCACAACCCAGTCCCATGTGGAATCGCAACGGGCGGCCCCGGTCCTACGGCACGCTGCAGCCACCCGGTCGGCGACGCCCATCGCCTCGTCGAAGACTTGCGTCTCCAGCACGAAGGGGGCGCACCGGATCTTTGTGCTCGAGGACTTGATCTGCAATTTAAACACGATGTCTGGCCGCACATAAAAGCAAAGACGATGCAATGACCGCATAGGCGGTTATGAACAGGTCCGCAGTGCCCTTACAGACACTGTAACCCGCCAAGCTAACCAATTGAGGCGGGAAAAACGGCAGGACAAAAGAACGGGACGCCGAGACAAACGCGGACGCGTCGGCGCCGGATGCGGGCCAGCCCGCGACAGCGTCGCCGGTCCGATCGCCGGGATACCGCTATCGCGAACGGTCCGGCCTCGACGGCGTACGAACGGCGCCGCCGACCAGGGCGAGGACAGACCCCAGCGCCGAGACGGGGACGAACACGGTCAGCATCGCCAGTCCGACGCCCTCGGCGCCGAAGATCCGATCGTTGAGGATACCGACGAGGAATGGACCGAGACCGAAGGCGATCAGCGTGACGCCGGACACGAAAAGCGCGTTGACGCGTCCGCGGAAGGCTCTGGGTGTCAGGACCTGAAGGCTGGCCAATATGGGTGCGCTGGTCATGCCGAGAAGCGCCACCAGGACGGTCAACGCCGTCAAGGACACATTGAGGTCGGAGGCGAGCGCGGTCGCGGCGACCGCGGGACCCGTCAGCGCGAGGGCGGCCGCGAGGATGAGAGATCCGGGTCTGCGTCGTCCGCGCGCGCGCCAACGATCGAGCAACCGCCCGGCCGTGAGATGTCCGGCCGGTGCCGCGACGAGAACCAGCAGGCCGATCCGTATGCCGCTCTCGGCGGGCGTGAGATGATGGACCCGCACGTAGAAGGTCGGGATCCAGGCCGTCAGCGTCTGTCCGATCAGGACGGCTGCGACGGCGGTCCCGAAGAGCGGCAGATACTGCGCGCGCCGCCGACACAGCCACGCCCGGAGCCGCGTCTCGCGCGTTGGCGGCGCGGGTGACGGTTCAACGATGCGGAGGGCGCCGACGAGCAGCAGGACGTTGGGGAGGCAGGCCAGGATGAACAGGGCGCGCCATGGCGGCAGGGCGGCCTCCATCCCGGGAAGCCGGAAGCCGCCGATCCCCGTCATCCAAGCCAGCACCGTTCCGCCCAGCAGGAGGGCGGAACTGCGCCCGACGCTTCCACCGGCCGTAAACCACGAGATGCCCCGTCCGAGCCGATGCCTCGGCAAACGATCGGACAAGAGCGAGAGCGCGACGGGCGTGATCGCCGCCTGCCCGAGGCCGAGGAGCGCGCGGGCACCCAGGAGCAGCACGAAGGTGTCTGACAGGCCGCACGCGAAGGTCGCCGCGCCCCACACGACGATGCTGGCGACCAGCAGCGCACGCCGATGGCCGCGATCCGCCAGGACACCCATGCCGGGCATGGCGAGCGCATTCACCAGCGCGAACGCCGACCCTTGAACCAGCCCGAGTTGCGCATCGCTGAGGCCGAGATCCACCTTTAGGGGCTGCGCCACGAGGGTGATCAGAAAGCGATCGCCGAAGGCGACCAGCTGGACCGCCGCGAGCAGCAGGACCAGAGGCAGCCCATCCCGGTCGCGCCAGGCGCGACCGGGCCGAGTGCCCCCGCCCTCGGCGCCCCGCATCAATACAACTCGGCAACCCAGCGCGCGAGGACCGGGTCGGGGGCAACCCCGTCCCTGGCTCCGGTCGAGCGGGCCTGCCGGATCTCCGTGCGGAACCGGCCCGGCGGCGCCCCGTAGGCGCCCGCGAAGACGCGGCTGAAATGGCTTTCGTTGGCGAACCCGTGCTCATGCGCCAGGCTAGCCAGGGGGCGATCCTCGCCGGGCCGCAGCAAGGCCTTCCGCACCGCCTCCAGCCGGCGCTGCTGGATGTAGCGCGCGATGCCGCCGTCCACGCCGAAAACCTTGTAGAGGGCCGAGCGCGACATCCCGATCCCGGATGCGACGGCCTGTACGTCGAGCCCCGCGTCCATCAGGTGTGCCGCGATGAACGCTTCGGCCCGCGCTCGACGCACGGGGTCGGCCGCCTCGTGCGACAGCGCCCGATCCGTGATCGGCAGGTTGGCGAGGCCGAGGCCCAGGAGCTCCGTCACGGCGCGCGCCGCGTGGCCGGTGCCGTCCGGCGGCAACGTCGCCACCCGCCGGACGAACGAGGACAGAAAGTCGGAGAGCAATCCGGCCGCCGCCGCCGGGAGGATCGCCCCGTGGATGTGATCGATGGTCCCGAGCACGCTGCGCACGTGCTCACGCGCCAACTGCACGGAGATGAGCCGGGCGCGCTCCATCTGCGACCGGTGCGGCCGCGAGGTGTCGACGATCATGATCTCCCCGGGACTGAGCCGCCGCTCGTCCTCGATCGGACCCGACACCAGCTCACCGGAGAGGAGGAGGTGCAGAACGAAATGGTCGAAGCCGTCGCGTCGAACGCGCGCGGCGTCCCGGCTGTGCCGAAGGCCGCTGATCCGACGATCGAACACGACCATCCTGGGCTCCCGCACGATCCGGACGGTGGCGTGGAAACAGCCGTCGGTGCGCGTGACGTCGGTGCCCGAGCTGTAGAGTCGCCGATACGCATCGAAGCTGCCGCAATCTGCGGCGGCGCGCGCGTCAAAGGTCAGCGCTTCGACAGGCATGAATCGGCATATCTCCCGGACGGTCGAGGGAAGGATCTTCGTCGGATCACGACTGCGCGCGCGGCCAAGCACGCGTTTGCAGCGGCCCCATCGATCCCCGCTCAGGTGCGGCGACCGCACTGCGATACGAGCGACGGTTCGAATGGTTCCCGGGATGCCAACCGGCTTAAACCGACGCAAGGGTATCGGCGGCGTCCTCGCGCAACCTTGATTCAGGGCCTCCCGAACGGCCGACCTGCCATATCCGGCCGTAACAGGCCTTGAGCCACCCACGGTCACAATCCGGTGACCTCGCAGCAGCGGGGCGCGAGCGATTGGCGAGCCGCGGTCCGTCCCCTGTCCGGGTAGCGAGCGTCGACCGCACTGCAGCGGGATCCGCGCCGACAACCGCGAGCCGGCTGCGCCAGCGCGGAACGCTGCTCGCAACGACCGTACGATCCGGAACGTCACTGCTCGACGGGAACGTCGATATAGGGCCGATCTCAATCTCTGACCGTAGTGCGTACCACTTTCGCATGTTACGCGCGTGTCATCGATTGCGTCTCGACGCACGCGCAGCGCCTTTCGCCATCCGGCATTCATCCGAAACGTCGGGTAGGCTCACACGACCATGTGCGTGACCGACGGCCCTCCGGAGCCATGATCCGCCACCGTGCCGCTTGCGGCGTCATCGCACTTCTCGCGGCCTCCCCGCTGTGCACCGGCGCTGGCGCTGCTCCGGCAACACGCCCCCTTGTCCTGGAGGAGTTGTCCGTCGTGGGCGACGCGCACCCGCCCACTGGACAGCCCGCAGCCAGCCCCCTGATGGACGACCGAGACCGGCCAATCCGAGAACCGGCGGGAGCGCCGACGACCCGGCTGGGCGCGATTGCGAATCGGCCCGCGGCCGACATCGGCCAGGTCCTGATCGACAGTCCCGGCGTCACGATCCGTCAGGGGACGGGTGGCCGCGATGTGATCGTGTCGATCCGCGGCAGCAATGCCCGGTCGACAGGCACGAACAGGAACATCGTCGTCGTGGAAGACGGCTTCTCCCTGACACAACCGGACGGTGTTTCCCGCTTCGATCTGACCGACCCGCACGCCTACAGCCGCATCGACGTGTTCCGCGGACCGCAATCGGCGTTGTTCGGCAATTACGCCACGGGGGGCGCCATCGCGTTCCAGACCCGGACCGGCCGCAAGATCGACGGCTACGAGATCGGCACCGACGCCGGCAGCTTCGGATACCTCAACACCTATTTCACCGTGGGCGGCGCCAGCGGGCCGTTTGAGATCAGCCTGTTCGCCAGCGATGTCCGCGCCAACGGCTATCAGGATCATTCGAGCTACGACACGCAGACGATCAACCTCTTGGCGAACTATACCCCGACCCCGGACAATCGCTTTACTTTGAAGGTCATCGACAACACGCTCGACGCGAACCTCGCGGCCCGCTCCTCCCTGGCGCAGTACCGGATCAACCCCTACCAGCGCGGCTGCGCGGCCGCCGCGACCGCTGCGCCGGGCTGCACGACGGTCGCGTATTTCGTCAACGGCGCCTTCGGACCGACGGCGGCGGTCACGGCGAGCGAGGCGGCCCTGTTGCGCGCCGACCAGCGTTCGGTGGTGGCCGCGCGCTGGGAGCACGACCTCGACGCGTCCACGACCATGCGCACGCAGCTCGGTTTCGATGAGCGAGCCTTCAACCAGCCGTTCACGACGGCGGCACCGCGCGGATCGTACCCCGCCTGGAATGTCCTCACCGACCTGAGGCGACAGGATACGCTGTTCGGGCTCCCGGCGGTCGGCTACGCGGCGCTTACCTACAACACGATCGACGGCCACGCCGCCATCTTCAACAGGGTGCCGTACGGCGGCCCGCGCCTGGGGGCCCTCATCGGCGATCAGCGCACCGTGCAGGACAATCTCGGCGGGCGGGCTCGGATCGAGCTGACGCTCGGAGAGCACTGGACGGCCGTGGCGGGTTTCGGTGTCGAGCGTACGGCCATCACCGGGCGGAACGACACGTTCTCGACCAGCGCCGCCGGCACGGTCGGCACGGTCGTGCGCGTGGATCGCAGCTTCCTGAACGTCGCGCCGGAGCTGGCGCTGGTCTTCAGCCCCGCTCGCGAATGGCAGGTTCGCGGCCGGGCGGCCGTCGGCTACGGGACGCCTGCGGCGACCAACCTGTTCATCACACCAGCGGGGCAACCGGGCGACAACGTGCAGCTTCAAGCCCAGAGGAACCTGGGGTTTGACCTCGCGGTGAACTGGTCGCCCGCACCGGACTTGCAGCTGTCCGTGACGGGCTTCTACGAACTGTTCCGCAACGAACTGCTCTCGCAGTCACCCGGGGCGGGCCTGTTGCCGTATGTCTTCAATGCTCCAGCCTCGGAACACCGGGGTATCGAGATCGGTGGCCGCTGGATTTCACGGGACGGCTGGCGGGCTACATTGGCCTACACCCACGACGACCAAGTCTACACGAACTTCGTGGAGCGACTCAGCGCCGGAACACGGGCCGCCCGCTTCGACCGTGCGGGCAACCACATCCCCGGCGTGCCCACGGACGCAGCCTTGATCCGGCTCGGCTACGAGCAGACGGATGGGCCGTGGGCGGGCGTGGGCCTGTTCGTCGAGGCGGTCTCCCAGAGCAGCTTCTTCATCGACAACGCGAACCTGCTGAAAGCGGCCGGTTTTGCCGTCGTCAACCTCAACCTGCACTATGACCGGGCCTTGACGAGCGCCGCGGACACAGGCTTCGCCCGGCGGCTGAGCCTCTACCTCGAGCTGCGCAACCTGCTCGATCGGGTCTACACCAACTCGGCACAGAACCTCGCCGATACCATCAACGCCAACACCGGCGTTCAGAACGGAGCGGGCATCCTCGCCCAGACGACAGGCTCGATCTTCGCCGGCGCCCCACGCACGCTGATCGGCGGTATGAAGCTCGCGTTTTGAAGACTCGGCGGATCGAGAACTTGTTCGCTCCGGCTGGTCTGGGAGCGGGGCAAGACATGCGTCCCTGACCGTTTCGGACAACGGTCCTCCCGAGTGAACCTGGACGGCGCGGTCGGCCCGGGCGGGTTCGATAACAGCCGGAGAGTCAACGGCCGGCTGAGAATCACAGGACTTTGGCTGGGGCGCCAGGATTCGAACCTGGGAATGGCGGTACCAAAAACCGCTGCCTTACCACTTGGCGACGCCCCACCGTGGGCCGGGGCTGTCTAGACGGGCAGCCCCGGCCTGGCAAGCGGTCGTTCGGGCGCGGACGGCGGGGTTCGAGCCTGCGGCGCGCGGGGATGGACGGCTCGCGCCTGGCCCCGCGGCCCTGGGGCTTTCAGCGGCGCTCGAGGGTGCCGTCGAGCCGGCGCGGGAGGTTGAGCGGGTTGGCCTCCTGGAGCGCTGCAGGCAGCAGGGCGTCGGGGAGGTCCTGGTAGCTCACGGGCCGGAGGAACCGGTCGATCGCGAGGCTCCCCACCGAGGTCGTGCGCCCGTCCGAGGTCGCCGGATACGGGCCGCCATGGACCATGGCGTGGGCCACCTCGACCCCGGTGCCGAAACCGTCGATCAGGATGCGCCCGACCCGACGCTCCAGCAGCGGGAGCAGCCCGCGCACGGCCGCATGATCCTCTTGGGCGATGTGCAGGGACGCCGTGAGCTGTCCCTCGAGTCGCTCCAGCACCGCCCGCATCGCGGCGAGGTCGGGGCAGCGCACCACCAGGGCCGCCGCGCCGAACATCTCCTCCTGCAACGCCGGCTCGGCCAGGAAAGCGTCCGAATCGGTGGCGAACAGGGCTGCCCGGCCCTGGGTGGCCGTGCCCTCCGGCCCTTCGGCGAGCTGCGTCACGGCGGCGTGCCGGCTCAGCCGCGCGACGCCCTCGCAATAGGCCCGGTGGATGCCAGGGGTCAGCATGGTCGCGGCCGGGCTCTCCCGCAGGGCGGCCGTGGCCGAGGCCAGGAAGGCGTCGAGGCCGGGGCCGGGCACCGCCAGGATCAGGCCCGGATTGGTGCAGAACTGCCCGGCTCCGAGGGTCAGCGAGGCCGCGAAGGCTCGCCCGATCGCCTCGCCCCGCGCCGCCAGGGCGCCCGGGAACAGCAGGACCGGGTTGATGCTGCTCATCTCGGCATAGACCGGGATCGGGCGGGGACGCTTGGCCGCGATCTCCATCAGGGCGGTGCCGCCCCGGCGCGATCCGGTGAAGCCGACCGCGGCGATCCGGGGATCGGCCACCAGCCCCTGCCCGATCGACTGGCCGGCATCGAACAGCAGCGAGAAGACGCCCTCCGGCAGGCCGCTCGCGGCGACCGCCTTCTGGATCGCCCGGCCGACCAATTCCGAAGTGCCGGGATGGGCCGGGTGCGCCTTGACGATCACCGGGCAGCCGGCCGCCAGCGCCGAGGCGGTGTCGCCGCCGGCCACCGAGAAGGCGAGCGGGAAGTTGCTCGCGCCGAACACCGCCACCGGTCCCACGGCGAGCATCCGCAGGCGCAGGTCCGGCCGCGGCAGCGGCTTGCGGTCCGGCAGCGCCGGATCGATCCGGATCTGGAAGGCGCTGCCCTCGCGCAAGACGCCGGCGAACAGGCGCAGCTGACCCACGGTGCGGCCACGCTCGCCCTCGATCCGCGGCCGGGGCAGGCCGGTCTCCTCCATGCAGCGGGTGACGAGGTCGTCGCCGATGTCGAGGATGTTGGCCGCGATCGCCTCCAGGAAGGCCGCCCGGGCCTCCGGCGCGGTCTCGCGGTAGGTGTCGAAGGCCGAATCCGCCAGGGCGCAGGCCCGGTCCAGATCGTCGAGGCTCGCGCCCGGGAACTCGGGTTCCAGGGTGTTGCCGGTGGCCGCCTCCACGGCCCGGAACGCGGCCTGCGTGCCTCGCCGGGCCTGAGCGCCGATCAGGTTCTCGCCACGCACGGTCATAATCGACTCCTGTTCGAAACGGGTGCGGATGCTCCGCACCGGGTCGGTGAAACGGGGCCTCTCAGCCCTCGCGTGCCGCCAGGGCCTTCGCGCGGATCGCCGCGAGGGTCATGGTCGGTGTCAGCGCCTCCGGGTCGACGAGGCAGTGGATCATCGCCGGCAGGCCGGCGGCGAGGCTGCGCTCGAAGGCGGGGGCGAACTCCTCGGTGCGCTCGACGCGCTCGCCATGGCCGCCGCAGGAGCGGGCCAGGGCGGCGAAATCCGGATTGCGCAGCTCGGTCGCGGAGACCCGCCCGGGATACTCGCGCTCCTGGTGCATCCGGATCGTGCCGTACATGCCGTTGTCGAGGACCACGATCACGATGGCGATGCCGTACTGCACGGCGGTGGCGAATTCCTGCACGGTCATCATCACGTCGCCGTCGCCCGCGAGCGCCACGACGATCCGATCCGGTAGGCTGCGCTTGGCCATCACGGCCGCCGGCAGCCCGTAGCCCATCGACCCCGATGTCGGGGCAAGTTGCGTCCCGAAGGCTCGGAACCTGTAGTAGCGATGGATCCAGGTGGCGAAGTTGCCGGCGCCGTTGCAGATCACCGCATCGCGCGGCAGCCGCTCCCGCAGCCAGGTGATCGCCTGGCCGTACTGGAACGCCCCGGGCTTGGGGGCCGGAGTTTCGGACCAGGCGCGGTAGGATGCGTGGGCCTCGGCGGCGCGCCCCGCCGCCGGCGCGTCGTAGCCCGGCAGGGCGGCGCAGAACGCCCCCGGGCTCGCCTGGATCGCCAGCGCCGGCTGATAGACCCGGCCGAGTTCCTCCGGATCGGGATGGATGTGGACCAGCGGCAGGCCGGGATCGGGGATGCCGAGCAGGCCGTAGGATTGCGCCGGCATTTCGGAGAGGCGGCCGCCGACCATGAGCAGCAGATCGGAGCCCTTGATCCGGGCCAGAAGATCCGGGTTCGGCCCGATCCCGAGTTCGCCCGCAAAATTCGGGTGGTCGGCATCGAACAGGTTGGCCCGCCGGAACGAGACCGCCACCGGCACGTCGTGGCGCTCGGCCCAAGCCGCCAGGGCGGCGCGGGCGGATTCCGTCCAGCGCGCGCCGCCGAGCAGGACGACCGGCCGCCGCGCCGCGGCCAGCATCGTGCGCAGCCGCTCCACATCCTCCGGCGACGGGGCGGGCTCGGCCGGGACCACACGCGGCGCGTCGGCGACCGCCGCGACATCGTCGAGCATGTCCTCCGGCAGGGCGATCACCACCGGCCCGGGGCGGCCCTGCAGCGCGACCCGGAAGGCCCGCGCGAGGATCTCCGGGATGCGGGCCGCGTCGTCGATCTCCACCGCCCACTTGGCCAGGCCGCCGAACATCTGACGGTAATCAACCTCCTGGAACGCCTCCCGGCCCCGCATCGCCCGGCCGATCTGCCCGACGAACAGGATCATCGGCGTCGAATCCTGGCGCGCGATGTGGACGCCCGCCGAGGCGTTGGTGGCGCCGGGCCCGCGGGTGACGAAGCAGATGCCCGGCCGGCCGGTGAGCTTGCCGGCGGCCTCCGCCATGATCGCGGCGCCGCCCTCCTGCCGGCACACAAGCACGTCGATGCCGCTGTCGCGCAGGGCGTCGAGCACCGCGAGGTAGCTCTCGCCGGGGACGCAGGTCACCCGCTCGACGCCCTGGACGAGCAACTGATCGACGAGCACCTGCGCACCGGTGCGTGTGGGCAATCCGCTCAAGCCGTTTCTCCCTGGCGATGATGCCGCCCGGAGGAGGTCTCCAGGGGCGGCCGGCCTGTCGCGGCCCTGAGCCTTACCGATGCCGTGTCCTGGGATGCGACTGATATGTCAGCCTCAGGGTAGGGCTGCGGGTGGCCCGGTCAACCTGTCAGACCAGAGGCCGTCGGTCGAGGGCCCGGCGCGTCATCTGATCGAGGAGGTCGAACAGCGTCGCGATTCCGGCAAGGGCCGTCTCGGCGTCCCGGGCGGCGATGCCGGCCACGATCGTGGCGTGGATCCCGGCGCAGTCTCGGAAGCTGGCGGTGGGCTCGTGGCTGTACCAGAAGCGCCGGGACTGGGCGTGGAGCGGGCCCATCGTGCCGGTCAGCGTCTGGTTGTAGGCCGCTGCGACCATCGCCTCGTGCAGGGCGCGCTTGAGCCGGAAGTAGACCTCGCGGTCCCGGGCCCCCGCGGCCACCAGCAAGCCCTGGGTATGCCGCTGCAGGGCGTCGAGGTCGTGGTCCGAGGCGCGGGCGATGATGCAGCGGGCCATCGTCTCGTCCAGCGGGCGCCGGACCTCCAGCAATTCGAGGTGGCGGATGACGTCGACCGGGGTGACGAGCACGCCGCGGCGCGGATGGACCTCGACGAAGCCGATCGTCTTGAGCCGCGCCAGCGCCTCGCGGACCGGGGTGCGCCCGAGCGCCAGTTCCGCGCCGAGTTCGCCCTCGGACACCATCGCACCCGGCGCGAGGCGGCGGCTGATGATCATCTGCTCGATGGCGTCGTAGGCGGTCTCGGCGAGGGAACGAGGCCGTCCCGCGTCGGTCGCGATCGCGCGCGCGTCGGGGCTCGCCGTCAAGCTCCTCGCATCCCCCAACCCGATCCCCTCCCGAAGCCTTGGCTTGCTTCAGTTGACAATGGCTCCAGTCGGCGCACTACTCAAGCGCTGAGATATCAGGGGTCGCCCAGGGCGCAACTGCGCCGACCGGATCCTCGACGATCCGGGCTCGATGGCGACCGCCTTCATGGGAGGAGATGCGGATGGCCGGGCTGTCCCCTGCGACGCGCGACAAGCTCAAGACCGTCAGCACGGCGACGCTGATGACCGCGCTGTTCAAGCGCGGCCTGCGCAACCAGATGATCCAGGGCGTGCGCCCGCTGAAGGCCGGCGGCGGCACGATGGTCGGCGAGGCGTTCACCCTGCGCTACATGCCCGCCCGCGAGGACCTGAACCCGATCACGGTGTTCCGCGACCGCGCGCATCCGCAGCGCAAGGCGGTGGAGGAGTGCCCGCCCGGCGCCGTGTTCGTGATCGACAGCCGCAAGGACGCCCGGGCGGCCTCGGCCGGCTCGATCCTGGCGACCCGGCTGATGGTGCGGGGCTGCGCCGGGCTCGTCACCGACGGCGGCTTCCGCGACGCCGACGAGATCGCCCAGCTCGACATGCCGAGCTACCACGTGCGCCCCTCGGCGCCGACGAACCTCACCCATCATCAGGCCATCGACATCAACGTGCCGATCGGCTGCGGCGACGCCCCGGTCTTCCCGGGCGACGTGATCGTGGGCGACGGCGACGGCGTGGCGGTGATTCCGGCCCATCTCGCCGACGAGGTCGCCGACGAGGCGGTGGAGATGACCGCCTACGAAGATTTCGTCACCGAAGAGGTCCGCAAGGGGCGCTCGATCCTCGGCCTCTACCCAGCCACCGACGAGCAGAGTCTCGCCGACTTCGCCGCGTGGCGGAAGCAGACCGGGCGCTGACAAAGGCTGGCCCCGGTACGGTGACGCGTGCAGCTCTAGCAGGACGTCCGTGAGACGCTCGGGATCGACTGTGGGCGGTTCGGGTCGACCGGCGTGCAACACCAGTGCGCCGGCGAAGACAACGATACCATCCCGACGGAGGCCACTGGCACCTGCGAGGCCAGACTGTATTTCTCGGCGGCCTGCGCGGTCAGCTCCAGCATGTCGCCTTCTTTGCGGCCCGCTCCGCTGTGGTGGCCAAGGCGTCGCCGAAGCCGAACCGATCCACTCAGCCCGACCGAACGCGTGAGACCGGAGACCGCTTGATGACCGCACACAAGAAGACCCTCGGTGATCTGCGCAGTCAGCGCTGGTTCGGCGCCACCGACCTGCGCAGCTTCGGCCACCGCTCGCGTATGCTTCAGATGGGCTACGAGCGCGCCGACTTCACCGGCAAGCCGATTGTCGGGATCATCAATACCTGGAGCGACATCAATCCCTGCCACCAGCATTTCAAAGCGCGGGTCGAGCACGTGAAGCGCGGCGTCTGGCAAGCGGGCGGGTTTCCGATCGAACTCCCGGCGCTCTCCTTGTCCGAAAACTTCGTCAAGCCGACCACGATGCTCTACCGCAACCTCCTGGCCATGGAGGTGGAGGAGCTGCTGCGTCAGCACCCGGTCGACGGGGCGGTGCTGATGGGCGGTTGCGACAAGACCACGCCCGGCACGGTGATGGGCGGCATCTCCATGAACCTGCCGATGATCTTCCTGCCGGCCGGGCCGATGATGCGGGGGCATTCCGGCGGGACGATCCTCGGCTCGGGCTCCGACGTCTGGAAGTACTGGGCCGAGAAGGAAGCCGGCGCCATCACCACGCAGCAGTGGAACGACATGGAGGCGGGCATCGCCCGCTCGGCCGGAACCTGCATGACCATGGGCACGGCCTCGACGATGACGTCGATCACCGAGGCTCTGGGCCTGTCGCTGCCGGGCTCGGCCTCGATTCCCGCTGCCGACGCCGACCATCCGCGCATGGCCAGCGCCTGCGGCCGGCGCATCGTCGAGATGATCTGGGAGGACCTGAAGCCGTCCGACATCCTCGACCGGCGCTCGATCGACAACGCCCTGGTGGTCCACAACGCGCTCGCCGGCTCGACCAACGCGATGATCCATCTGGTGGCGATGGCCGGGCGGGCCGGGATCCCGATCAAGCTCGCGGAGTTCGACGAGTTCGCCCAGAAGGTGCCGGTGATCGCCAACCTGCGGCCCTCGGGCCAGTGGCTGATGGAGGATTTCCACATCGCCGGCGGCATCCGGGCGCTGATGGTACGGCTGTCCCCCCTCCTCCACCTCGACGCCCGCTCGGTCACGGGCGGTACGGTCGGCGACGGGCTCGCCGGCATGAGCGTCTATAACGACGACGTGATCCGCCCGCTGGACAAGCCGATCGTGACGACCGGCGGCACCGCGATCCTGTACGGCAACCTTGCGCCGCATGGCTGCGTGATCAAGCCGCCGGCCGCGGATCCGCGCTTCCTCAAGCATACCGGCCCGGCCCTGGTGTTCGACGATTACGACGCCATGAGCGCGGCGGTGAACGACCTCGACCTCGACGTCACCCCGGACCACATCATGGTCCTGCGCAACGCCGGCCCGATCGGCGGCCCGGGCATGCCGGAATGGGGCATGCTGCCGATCCCGAAGGTGCTGCTCCGGCAGGGCGTGCGCGACATGCTGCGGATCTCGGACGCGCGCATGAGCGGCACCAGCTACGGCGCCTGCATCCTGCACGTCTCGCCGGAATCGGCGGCCGGCGGGCCGCTGGCCGCGGTGCGCAACGGCGACCGCATCACGGTCGACGTGGCCGAGCGGCGCATCCACCTGCACCTCGACGAGGTCGAGATCGCCGCCCGCGTGGCCGCGTTCGTACCGCCGAACCGGGCCTATCCGCGGGGCTACAACCGCCTGTTCGCTCAGCACGTCCGACAGGCGCACGAGGGCTGCGACTTCGATTTCCTGGAGGGCGCCGGCGGCATTCCCGAACCCGAGATCCACTGACACCAGCCCGCCGGACGCGGTCCCAGCCCGGCGCAAGGAAGCCCGTCGAAAGAGCGGTCCGTCGGCGATGGCCGGCGGCTGATAAGAACCGGGAGGATACATGGCCACGATCGCACGCAGGGGCCTGCTCGCGGGCGCGGCCCTGCTCGGGGCCGCGCGGGCGGCCGGGGCCGGATGGGAGCCGTCGCTGCGCGTGCCCGACCCGGCCGTGGAAGTGCTCGACCCGGCCTTCGCCAAGTACCGCCTCGCCTCCGCCACCGTGGAGCGGGTCGCCACCGGCCTGCGCTGGGCCGAGGGGCCGGTCTGGTTCGGCGACATGGGGGCGCTGCTGTTCAGCGACGTGGTCAACGACCGCATCATGCGCTGGGACGAGGCCTCCGGCGCGCTCACGGTGTTCCGCAAGCCGTCCGCCTATGCCAACGGCAACACCCGGGACCGGCAAGGGCGCCTCGTCACCTGCCAGCACAAGACCCGGAGCGTCACCCGGACCGAGCATGACGGCGCGATCACCACGCTGCTCGATCGGTTCGACGGCAAGCCGCTCAATTCGCCCAACGACGTGGTCTGCCATTCCGACGGCGCCGTCTGGTTCACGGACCCGGCCTTCGGGCCGAACCCGCACGAGTCGATGGCGGCTCCGGAGCTTCCGGGCAACGTCTACCGCATCGACCCGGCCACCGGGCAGGCGAGCCTGGCGGTGGCCGGGCTCGCGGGACCGAACGGGCTGGCCTTCTCACCGGACGAGTCCAAGCTCTACGTCATCGAGGCGCGCGCCAAGCCGAACCGCCTGATCCGCGTCTACGACGTGGTCGAGAACGGCACCAAGACCGCCAACGGACGGGTGTTCTTCGACGCCGGCACCGGCACGCCGGACGGGTTCCGGGTCGATGTCGACGGCAACCTCTGGTGCGGCTGGGGCATGAGCGAGGCCGAGGACGGCGTGCTCGTCCTGTCGCCGCAGGCCAAGCCGATCGGCCGGATCCGTCTGCCCGAACGCTGCGCCAACCTCTGCTTCGGCGGCCTCAACCGCAACCTGCTGCTGATGACCGCCTCGCACTCCGTCTACGCGCTCTACGTCAACACCCGCGGCGCCGGGACCTGCTGAGCCCAGCCGCGCGGCGTTCCTCCGAAAGAGCCGAAACGCATCGTCATTCCGGGGCCGCGCAGCGGAGCCCGGAATCCAGAGCCGCCGAGCTTGCCGGCTTTGAGCAACCCGCCTCGCATTGTTCGGGCTCGCCTGTGGTTCTGGATTCCGGGCTCTCGCCTGCGGCGAGCCCCGGAATGACGACGCGGGTGTTCTGGCGCCGCAAGGCGTCCCTTAAAGGTGATGCCTGCCGAGCCTCCTACTCCGCGGCTTCCGCCAGGTACCGCGTCGGGTCGTAGTTCAGGATCGGCCCGAGCCAGCGTTCGACCTCGCGGATGTCCATGCCCTTGCGCAGGGCGTAGTCCTCGACCTGGTCGCGCTCGACCTTGGCGACGCCGAAGTAATGCGCCTGCGGGTGCGCCAGGTAGAGGCCCGAGACCGAGGAGCCCGGCCACATGGCGTAGGACTCGGTCAGCTTCACCCCGATCCGACGCTCGGCCTTCAGGAGATCGAACAGCTGCGTCTTCTCGGTGTGGTCGGGCTGGGACGGGTAGCCCGGGGCCGGACGGATGCCGGCATAGGGCTCGCTCGTCAGTTCGGCGGGCGTGTAGGTCTCGTCCGCCGCGTAACCCCAGAACTCCCGGCGGACGCGCTCGTGCATGCGCTCGGCGAAGGCCTCGGCGATCCGGTCGGCCAGCGCCTTCACCAGGATCGCCCGGTAATCGTCGTTGGCCCGCTCGAACCGCTCGGCGATCCGCACCTCCTCCAGGCCGGCCGTGACCACGAAGCCGCCGACGTAATCGGCGATGCCGGTCTCCGCGGGGGCGACGAAGTCCGACAGGCAGGTGTTGGGCCGGCCGTCGCGCTTCGAGAGCTGCTGGCGCAGGCCGTGGAAGGTCGCCAGCCGGTCGCTGCGGCTCTCGCCGGTGTAGAGCACGATGTCGTCGCCGACGCTGTTGGCCGGCCAGAAGCCGATCACACCCTTCGGGTTGAACCAGCGCTCCGCCACGATCTGCTGGAGCATCTCCTGCGCGTCCTCGTAGAGGGCGCGTGCCGCGGGACCCTGGTCCGGGTCGTCCAGGATCGCCGGGAAGCGACCCTTGAATTCGTAGGTCTGCAGGAACGGCGTCCAGTCGATGTAAGGCACGAGGTCGGCGACCTCGTAGGACCCGAACACCCGGGCATCCGTGAAGGCCGGCTTCTTCGGCGCGTAGCCCGACCAGTCGACCTTGAACGCGTTGGCCCGGGCCTTGGCCAGGGGCAGGCGCTGCTTGTCGAGTTCCGAGCGGGCATGGGCGGCCGAGACCTTGGCGTACTCGGCGCGCACCTTCTCGATCGTCGTGTCGCGGGTCTCCTTGGACAGCAGGCTCGACACCACGCCGACCGCACGACTCGCGTCCGTGACGTAGACTGCCTGGCCCTTGGCGTAGGCCGGATGGATCTTCACCGCGGTGTGGACGCGGCTGGTCGTGGCGCCGCCAATCAGCAGCGGCACGGAAAAACCCTCGCGCTCCATCTCGCCCGCGACATGGACCATCTCGTCGAGCGACGGCGTGATCAGGCCGGACAGGCCGACGATGTCGACGTTCTCCTTGCGGGCCACGTCGAGGATCTTGGCGGCCGGGACCATCACGCCGAGATCGATGATCTCATAGTTGTTGCAGGCCAGCACGACGCCGACGATGTTCTTGCCGATGTCGTGGACGTCGCCCTTCACGGTGGCCATCAGCACCTTGCCGGCGGCCTGGCGCCTGCCGTCGCCGCCATTGGCGCGCTTCTCCTCCTCCATGTAGGGCTCGAGATAGGCGACCGCCTGCTTCATCACCCGGGCGGACTTCACCACCTGGGGCAGGAACATCTTGCCGGCGCCGAACAGGTCGCCGACCACGTTCATGCCGGCCATCAGCGGCCCCTCGATGACGTGGAGCGGGCGCTCGACGCCCTGCCGCGCCTCTTCGGTGTCGGCGATGATGTACTCGGTGATGCCGTTGACCAGCGCGTGCTCGATGCGCTTGGCCACCGGGGCCTCGCGCCAGGTCAGGTCGGCGGTCTTGGCCTGGGCCGAGGCGCCGGTCTTGAAGCGCTCGGCCGATTCCAGCAGGCGCTCGGTGGAATCGTCGCGGCGGTTGAGGACGACGTCCTCGCACAGCGCGCGCAGCTCCGCCGGGATCTCGTCGTAGACGGCCAGCTGGCCGGCGTTGACGATGCCCATATCCATCCCGGCCTGGATGCAGTGGTACAGGAACACCGCGTGCATCGCCTCGCGCACCGGCTCGTTGCCGCGGAACGCGAAGCTCAGGTTCGAGACGCCGCCCGAGATGTGGGCGTGCGGCAGGGTCTCGCGGATCGTCCGGGTCGCCTCGATGAAGGCGACGCCGTAGCCGTTATGCTCCTCGATGCCCGTGGCGACCGCGAAGATGTTCGGATCGAAGATGATGTCTTCCGGCGGGTAGCCGACCTGCTCGGTCAGGATCCGGTAGGCCTTGGTGCAGATCTCGACCTTGCGCTCGTAGGTGTCCGCCTGGCCCTGCTCGTCGAAGGCCATCACCACCACGGCGGCGCCGTAGGAACGGCAGACGCGGGCCGCCTCGATGAACTTCTCCTCGCCCTCCTTCATGGAGATCGAGTTCACGATCGCCTTGCCCTGGATGCATTTCAGGCCGGCCTCGATCACCTCGAACTTCGAGGAATCGACCATCACCGGGACCCGGGCGATGTCGGGCTCGGCGGCGACGAGGTTCAGGAACTCGACCATCGCCTTCTGCGAGTCGAGCAGGCCTTCGTCCATGTTGACGTCGATGATCTGGGCGCCGGCGGCGACCTGATCGCGGGCGACGTCCAGGGCGGCGGCGTAGTCGCCGTTGGTGATGAGCTTCCTGAACTTGGCCGACCCGGTGACGTTGGTGCGCTCACCGACGTTCACGAACGGGATTTCCTTCGTCAGCACGAAGGGCTCCAGGCCCGAGAGCCGCATCAGGCGCGGGATCTCGGGGATCTGCCGGGGCGCCTTGCCGGCGACCGCCTCGCTGATCGCCCGGATATGGTCCGGCGTGGTGCCGCAGCAGCCGCCGACCATGTTGACGAGGCCGGCTTGCGCGAACTCTCCGACCAGCGCCCCCATGGCTTCCGGGCTCTCGTCGTAGAGACCGAACTCGTTGGGCAGGCCGGCATTCGGGTAGGCGCAGACCAGGGTGTCGCAGATCCGCGACAGCTCGGCGATGTGGCCGCGCATCTCGCGGGCGCCCAGCGCGCAATTCAGGCCGAAGGTCAGCGGATCGGAGTGGCGCAGCGCGTTCCAGAACGCCGCCGGGGTCTGGCCCGACAGCGTCCGGCCCGACAGGTCGGTGATCGTGCCGGAGATCTGGATCGGCAGGCGGATCCCGGTCTCCTCGAACACCGCCCAGCAGGCGGCCACCGCCGCCTTGGCGTTGAGCGTGTCGAAGATCGTCTCGATCAGGATCAACTCGGCCCCGCCGGCGATCAGGCCGCGGACCTGCTCCATGTAGGCGGTCTTGACCTGATCGAAGGTCACCGCGCGGTAGCCGGGATTGTTCACGTCCGGCGAGATCGACAGCGTGCGGTTCGTCGGGCCGATGGCGCCGGCGACGAAGCGGCGGCGGCCATCCTGTTTCTCGGCGAGCCGCGCGGCCTCGCGGGCGAGGCGCGCGCCCTCCCGGTTCAGGTCGTGGATGATCGATTCGAGGCCGTAATCGCCTTGCGCGATCGTGGTGCCGGAAAACGTGTTGGTCTCGCAGACGTCGGCGCCGGCCAGGAAGTAGTCGAGGTGGATCTGCCGGATCGCGTCCGGCTGCGTCAGGATCAGGAGGTCGTTGTTGCCCTTCTGATCGTTCGGATGATCCTTGAAGCGGTCGCCGCGGAAATCCGCCTCGGTCAGCCCGAGCCGCTGGATCACGGTGCCCATCGCCCCGTCGAGGACGAGGATCTTTTCCGACGCGCGCTGACGCAGCGCGCTTGCGATCTCGGTGCCGTCGACGGGCGGAAAGTCAGTCATGATCGGTCCCAACAGACCACCTCATCCTGAGGTGCCGGAGCGAAGCGGAAGCCTCGAAGGAGGCGTCGAGATTTTTGTGGGTCCCTGGAGCCTACCTGCGATGCCGTTGCGCGGCACCCAGGATGAGGCAGAGGGTGGAGTTCTCGTTTCGGACCAGCCCGGAAATGGTCCGGGTCAGCCCGCTTTCTCCAGGGCGGCGAGCCGCTTTTCGAGGGCGTCGAGGCGCTCTTCGACCTGGGCAGCCGCGTAGCGTCCGAGGACCGATTCGCCGTTAACGGCTTCCCGCAGATTGTCGAACCGACGTTCCAGCTTGTCGAAGCGGGTATCATGCTCCTCAAGCTTGCGATCGATGCGCTCGAATCCAGAGTGGATCTCGGTCCGCATCTCCCGAAGAAGCGGAAGAATCATATCTTGCGGTTCAGCCATAATCCCGCCCCCTGCTGCGCCGTGCGGGCGCAGCTGAATTTAGGCCGCCGCCTTCTCCGCTGCCAGCTTCGGCGCCTGCGCGCGCAGGCCCAGCAGATGGCAGATCGCGTAGACGAGGTCGGAGCGGTTCATCGAGTAGAAGTGGAAGTCCTGGACCCCCTCGTCCACCAGGTCGAGCACCTGCTCGGCCGCCACGGCGGCGGCGACGAGCCGGCGGGTCTCCACGTCGTTGTCGAGACCCTCGAAGCGGGCGGCCAGCCAGTAGGGCACCGAGGCGCCGGTGCGGCGGGCGAAGTTGGCCGACTGCTTGAAGTTCTGCACCGTCAGGATGCCCGGGATGATCGGGATCGTGATCCCGGCGGCACGGACCTTCTCGAGGTAACGCAGGTAGACCTCGTTCTCGAAGAAGAACTGCGTGATCGCCTGGTCGGCCCCGGCATCGACCTTGGCCTTCAGGGCATAGATGTCGGCATCGAGGGTGGCGGCCTCCGGGTGCTTCTCGGGATAGGCCGAGACCGAGACCTTGAAGTCGCCGATGCGCTTGATCCCCGCTACCAGCTCGGCGGTCGTGGCGTAGCCTTCAGGATGCGGCCGGTAGGCGTGGCCGACGCCGTCGGCCGGATCGCCGCGCAGGGCCACGATGTGGCGGACGCCGACATCCCAGTAGGACTGCACCACCGCGTCGATCTCCTCGCGGCTGGCATCCACGCAGGTCAGGTGCGCGGCGGGCTTGAGGGTCGTCTCGCGGATCATCCGGGCGACCGTGTTGTGGGTCCGCTCCCGGGTCGAGCCGCCGGCCCCGTAGGTCACGGAGACGAATTTCGGCTGAAGCGGTGCCAGCCGCTCGATCGACGACCACAGGACCTTCTCCATCTCGTCGGTCTTGGGCGGGAAGAACTCGATCGAGACGCGGATCGGGTGGTAGCCGTCTCGGCTGGCGCGGTGGGCGGGTCGGCGCATCGGGTCTCGTCCTCTATGTCGGTCGGTTCAGACGATAAGGGTGATGGGTTGTGCGGAGGTCGCCGGATTTCGGGGTCAGGCGACCGCGCGCTGGAGCGGTTCGGCGGCGCGGTCGAGGCCTGCCTGCCGATGGCTGGCTTCCTGCGCGAGCCAGAGCGTGACGGTCAGCTGGCCGGCCTCCCGGGGCACCAGATCGCGGGTCGCGACCGTGGCGAGCCCGGCCTCGGCCAGCCAGCCGGAGACTTGATCCGCGGAGAAGCCGAGCCGGCGATGGGCCTGGCTCGTCCGCAGGAATTCGAGATCGTGCGGCGCGAAATCCACCACCAGGAGCCGTCCGCCCGGCGCCACGAGACGCACGGCGCCCCGCAGGGCGCGGGCCGGATCGTCGAGATAATGAAGCACCTGATGCACCACCACCAGATCGAAGCTCGCCCGGGCGAAGGGCGGCGCATGGATGTCGCCCTGGCGTAGGTCCACCCGCGACAGGCCCCGCCGCTCCAGGTTGGCCCGGGCGACCGACAGCATGGCGTGGCTCGAATCGAGGCCCGTGGCCCGGGCGGCCCGCGGGGCGAGCAGGCCGAGCATCTTGCCGGTGCCGGTGCCGAGATCGATCAGGCTGCCGAGGGGGCGCTCACCCAGCGCGTCGAGGACCGCCGCCTCGACCGTGGCCTCGGGGACATGCAGGGAGCGTAGCTCGTCCCATTTGGGCGCGAGCCGGGCAAAGAAGGTCTGGGCCGTCTCGGCCCGCTGGGTGCGGACCGCGTCGAGCCGGGCACGATCTTCCGAGAGAGGCGGCGTGCTCCGGTCCAGCCCGGACAGGAGCGGGTCGGCCAGGCCGGCCCGGGACTCGGACAGGCGGAAGAACGCCCAGGCTCCTTCGCGATGACGCTCGACGAGGCCGGCCTCCACCAGGAGCTTGAGATGGCGCGAGATGCGCGGCTGCGACTGGCCCAGGATGTCGGTGAGGTCGGAGACCGACAATTCACCGTCGGTGAGCAGCGCCAGGATGCGCAGGCGGGTCTCCTCGGCCGCGGCGCGCAGGACGCCCAGGGCTTCCGGAAAAGGGATCGATCCCGCCGTTCGACTCTCAGCGCTAGACATAAAGATATGTTTATGTCCGTTTTATCGGAGGCGCAAGGGTGATGTTGCGGCGTCGACGCATTGTCTCGGCGCCGGGTGCCGGATCGGCGCAGGCGCGTTGACCGCGCGTACTCGGAGGCGCGCATGTCCCAGACCAAGCTTCCGCAGATCACCCTGGTCCGCCACGGCGAGACCGCCTGGAGCTTGTCCGGGCAACATACCGGGCGCAGCGACATCCCGTTGACGCCGGCGGGTGAGGCGGCGGCCCGCACCCTCGCGCCGCGCCTGGCAGCCGGAGCCTATGCGGCCGTCTGGTCGAGCCCGTCGAGCCGCGCGGCGACCACCTGCGCGCTTGCGGGGTTCGGCGCGGACCGCACGATCGATCCGGACCTCGCCGAGTGGGATTACGGCGCCTACGAGGGCCGGACCACGAAAGAGATCCTGGCCGAGCGCCCGGGCTGGCGGTTGTTCCGCGACGGATGCCCCGGCGGCGAAACGGCAGCCGATGTCGGCGCCCGGGCCGATCGGGTCATCGCCCGGATCCGCGCCCTGGATGCGGATCTGATCCTCTTTTCCAGCGCCCATTGTCTGCGCGTGCTCGCCGCCCGCTGGATCGGCCTGCCGACGGAGGGCGGCGCGCTGCTGGTGCTCGGCACCGCCAGCGTCAGCGTCCTTGGCTATGAGCACGACCGGAGCGAACCGGTCCTGCGGGCCTGGAACGGCTGATCCCGACGCTACCGCAGCCAATACCCGTCCGGTGCCAGCGGCGCCGGCATCGGCTCGTCCAGCGCGTGGTGGACGATGCGGTCGACGGCCCGGACCATCGCGTCGAGGGGCAGGTCGTTCGGCTCGGTGCCGAAGGGCTCCTCCAACTCGTCGCCCAGGGCGTCGAGGCCGAAGAACGTGTAGCCGACGAGCGCCACCACGACCGGCGTCGCCCAGCCGAGTGAGCCGGTGAGGCCCACCGGCAGCAGCAGGCAGTACAGCCAGGCGGTGCGGTAGACGAGCAGCGTGTACGCGAAGGGCAGCGGCGTGTTGGCGATCCGCTCGCAGGCGGTGTGCACCCCGGACAAAGCCTCGATCCGCGCCTCCAGAAGGCCGAACTGGATGTCGGTCAGGCGCCCGGCCCGCATCAGCCCGGCGAGGTCGCGGGTCAGGGCGGCCAGGACCGAGTCGGTCGGGTTCGGGCCGCAGAGGTCCGAGCCCGGCGCCTTTCCATCCACGGCCTTGGCTTCGTCGAGACCGCGCAGGCGGGCATGCAGGCCGTGCGCGAAGGCCGACAGGCGCCGCAGCTGGGGCGCCGCCTCGGCGGCCGGCAACAGGGCCGGCAGCAGGCGGGCGAGGTTGCGCACCTCGCCGATCAGGCTGCCCCAGGCTTTGCGGGCCTCCCACCAGCGCTCGTAGCAGGCGTTGTTGCGAAAACTCAGGAAGATCGACAGGGCGAGGCCGACCAGCGTGAACGGCGCGACCCCGGCGGTCACCGGGAAGAAGGCTGGCCAGCGCGCCTCCGCCCAGACCACCAGGCAGGAGACCGCGACGATCCCGACGAGTTTTTGGGCCACCCGCGGCAGGATCGAGCCCTGCATCGTGAACAACAGGGTGAACAGGTTGGGCCGGGTGCGGACGATCATCGGGGCTTCGCGGCGAAGGGCCGGCCCTCCTGCCCTGCCCTCCCGGCTGCGGCAAGGGGCCGGCCGGACACGACCCCGTGGTCTCCCGCCGCCCGGGGCTGGGCTGCCCCGCGCGCGTCAGCCCCGAAGGTGACGCCGGGGTTGCCGCGATCGGCCTGACCTCTCCTGTAACTCCCGCGCCTCAAGACGGGATCTGGGATGGAAGTCGTGGTTCGGCGGGGCCGTCGGGGTGGCCTCCTAGAACGCCGATCCGCGCAAAGCCTCCGGCGGGGCGATCGTCTCCAGGCGATCCAGCGCGGCCAGCATGCGCACCGAGACGGGCGACCAGCAGGCGGGGCGCTTGTGGACGAAGGCGCTGCGGGCGCGGTGATAGGGCGCGTCCGGCTGATGGAAGTTCCGATCCATCTGCGTCAGCTCGTGCCGGCGATAGGCATCGAGCGGCCGGCGATCCTCGTCCTCGGCTCGCTGCAGGCGCTTGCGGTCCGTGAGCGCGGCGTGGCGTTCCGCCTGCCCTGCGGCGAAGGCCTGGACGGTTCTGGCGAAGTGCTCGGCATCACCCCGGATCGCCTCGTCCGCTAAGCCGATCTCCGCGGCCCGCCGGCCGCTGATCGGCAGGCATCCCTCGGTCAAATGGACGGCGCGCTCCCAGCCGACCCGGCGGGGCAGGAGATAGGTCCAGTATTCCGAGCCGTAGAGCCAGCCCATCGTGCGGTAATGCGGATTGAGCACGATGCTGTCCCGGACCAGCACGAAATCCGCGGCCAGCGGCAGGATCGCGCCGCCCGCGCCGGCATTGCGGCCGAGCGCCGCGACGACGATCATGTCGGTCGCGGTGATGATCTCGCGCACCAGGTCGTCCATCGCGACGATGTTCGCCCAGGATTCCGCGGCCGGGTCGGCGCTCGCCTCGATCGCGTTGAGATGGATGCCGTTCGACCAGTGGTCGCCGCCCGCCAGCACGATGACCTTGGCGGAACTCTCCGCCGCCTGCCGGAACGCCGCTTGGAGCCGGCGGCATTGTACCGTGCTCATCGCGCCGTTGTGGAAGTCGAAATGCAGGGTGGCGACAGTGCCGGCCCGCTCGACGCGCACCTCTTCGACCGGGTTGGGATGCGCTAGCCCGGCCGGGGCGGCGACGGGCAGGTCGGCCGGGATCCGGTCACCCAGCACGTCCACGGCGCTGCGCTTGATCCCGCCGCCGCCCTCCAGCTTCGGCTTCAGGCGGCCGATCCAGACCGCGCCGTCGACCGTCGCGCGGCAGATCGCGCCGCTCTCGGATTGGGCGATCACCTGGCCCGGCGCGCCGCGCAGGTCCGGCTCCGCGCAGGCGGCGTGGAGGAAGACAGGGAGGCCGTAGATCGCGTCGAGCACGCCCGGCATCCCGTCGGCCGCGTGGATCCGCGCCAGGATTTCGGCGGTCCCGCACCGGTTCCAGTCAATGCACCGATCGGCCTGCTTCATCGACGGACGCAGCCGGCCGAGCGCGGTCGGGGCGGCGTAATCGAGCGGCCTCGGCCGGAATCCCGGCGTCTGGAGGTTGGCGAGCGCCTCCCACAGGCAGGCGATTGCGGCGTCGATCGCCTCGCGCCGGTAGACGCTGCTCTTGGGCGCCTGGCGCAGCGGGAAGGTGCGCGTCGCCCAGATCGGGCCGGCATCCATCTCGGCTTCCGCCTGAAGCAGGGTCACGCCCCACCGGTCCCATCGTTCCTGGATGGCCCAGTCGAGCGCCGAGGCGCCGCGGTCGCCCTCGATGCCGGGATGCACGATCAGCGTCAGGTGCTGGCGCCAGATCCGGTCCGGGATCGCGCGGGTGAGGAAGGGGGCGATGGTCAGATCCGGCCGGAACGCGGCGAACGCCTCGTCCAGGCGCTGCTCGTCGCCACCGTAGATCTCGACGGCGACCTCGTATCCGGCATCGGACAGATCGACGAAGAAGCGCTGCGTCATGCTGTTGAACGCAGACGAGACTAAGAGGGCGCGCATCGCAGGTATCCAAGACATCGACAGTGAGTTCGAGTCCCGTCCCGGATTTTCCCGCCCTTATGACCTCTGGTTATCGATTGTGATTGCCGAAAAGGTGAATTTTTTGAGAATAACCGTAAAAACGAAGCGATTCCCTGCAGCGATCAAGAACTAGTCTGCGGGAAGACATGGGGCAAGCCGTAAATCCGCTTGCCCGGCATGCGTTTCACACGGCCGATGGTACGGTGTCTTCACCGATCCGAATAGAAGGACGGCCGCGCAACGGGGTTTGCTTGTCCGCGGTGCCGAAAGCCACCGATGTCCTGAGAGCCGGCGGTGACCGTTCGAGCTGGCGCCCTCAGTCGGCTTCCCACAGCCAGGCCGCCCCGCGCACCCCGGAGGCGTCGCCGTGAAGGCTGGCGCGCACGGGGGTGTCGAAGGCGTCGGAGAAGACGTGCGGGGCGATCGCACCGGGCAAACCGGCGATCAGCTCGGGGATGCGCGACAGGCCGCCGCCGATCACGATCACGTCCGGATCGAGCAGGTTGACCACCTGGGCCGCGGCGCGCCCGAGCCGGTCGAGATGCGTCGCGAGGGTTTTCCGCGCGTCGCCGTCACCGTCGCGGGCGGCGGAGACGACGGCCTCGGCGGTGCCATGGCGGCCGTGACGCCGGGCATGGTCGGCGGCGAGGCCGGGCCCGGACAGCCAGGTCTCGACGCAGCCCCGGCGACCGCAATAGCAATCCGGTCCGGGCCGCTCGTCGGGGGTGGGTGCCGGCAGGGGGCCGTGGCCCCACTCGCCCGCGATGCCGTTGCGGCCGGTGAGCACGCGGCCGTCGATGGCGATGCCCGATCCGACCCCTGTGCCCAGGATCACCGCCCAGACCACCCGGGCGCCGGACCCGGCGCCGTCGACCGCCTCCGAGACCGCGAGGCAATTGGCGTCGTTCTCGATCCGGACCGGGCGGTCGAGCCGCCGCGCGAGGTCGATCCCGAACGGATGACCGTTGAGCCAGTGGGAGTTGGCGTTGCGCACGAGGCCGGTCGCCGGCGACAGGCTGCCGGGCATGCCGACGCCGACGCTGCAAGGCGCGCGGGACGGGGTGCCGGCTTCGGATTCCAGGCGCTCCACCAGGGCGGCTAGGGCCTCGAGGGTGCCCCGGTAATCGCCGCGCGGGGCCGGGACCCGGGCCTCGGCCAGGGTCGCGCCGCGGGAATCCAGCACGATCCCGGCGATCTTGGTGCCGCCGAGATCGATGCCGAGGCGCGCCCGCCCGCTGGGCGCCGGCATCACTCCGCCGCGGCGACCTTGGTGACCTTGGTGTCGGTCCCCATCGGCTGCGGCGCGTGGTCGGAGATGTCGGTGCCGATCGCGACCGGGTGGGCCATGACCTCGTTGAGCTTGGCCATGTCGAGCTCGCCCTCCCAGCGGCTGACCACCACGCAGGCGACGCCGTTGCCGACGAGGTTGGTGAGCGCGCGGCACTCGGACATGAACTTGTCGATACCGAGCACCAGGGTCATGGCGGCGACCGGGACCGGGCTGTTCGGGATCGCCGAGAGCGTGGCCGCCAGGGTGATGAAGCCGGCACCCGTGACGCCGGAGGCGCCCTTCGAGGTCAGCATCGCCACCAGGATGATCGTCGCGTATTGCGCGAAGGTCAGGTCCGCACCCACCGCCTGCGCGAGGAACAGCGTGGCGAGCGTCATGTAGATGTTGGTGCCGTCGAGGTTGAACGAGTAGCCGGTCGGGACCACGAGGCCGACCACCGAATCCGAGGCGCCGAGCCGGCGCATCTTGGTCATCAGCTGCGGCAGCACGGTCTCCGATGAGGACGTGCCGACCACGATCAGCAACTCGTCCTTGATGTAGGCGAGGAAGCGGAAGATCGAGAAGCCCGCGACCTTGGCGATGCTGCCCAGCACCACGACCACGAACAGGATCGCGGTGACGTAGAAGGTGCCGACCAGCCAGGCGAGGTCGTAGACCTTCTGGATGCCGTACTCGCCGATCGTGAACGCCATGGCGCCGAAGGCGCCCACGGGGGCGAGCTTCACCACGATGCCGATGATCTTGAAGAAGATCTGCCCGGCGGTGTCGATCGCGCTGTTCACCGCGGCGGCGCGCGCGCCGAGGCTGGTGACGACGACGCCGGTGAGGATCGAGATCAGCAGCACCTGCAGTAGGTCGCCGGTGGCGAAGGGATCGAAGAAGCTTTTGGGGATGATCGCCAGGATGTGGGCGACGGTGGAATCGGCCGCCGCCTTGTTGGCGTAGCTCGCGACCTTGCTGGCATCGAGCTTCGTCGGGTCGGCGTTGAAGCCGGCGCCGGGCCGGATCACCTCGCCGACCAGCACGCCGATCAACAGGGCCAGGGTGGAGACGACCTCGAAATAGACCAGCGCCTTCACGCCGACCCGGCCGACCTTCTTGAGATCGCCGACCGACGCGATGCCGTGCACGATGGTGCAGAAGATGATCGGCGCGATCATCATCTTGATCAGGCCGATGAAGGCGTCGCCGAGCCACTTCATCGCCTTGCCGGTGGCCGGGTCGTACCAGCCGAGCAGGACGCCGAGCACGATGGCGATCAGGACCTGGATATAGAGGACCTTGTACCAGGGCTCGCGGGGAGCGCCGGGCGCAGTGGTCGCGTGGGTTGCGTGTGCCATATCCATCCCGTGCACGGTTGCCGTGCAGCCTCCCGATTTGCCGGCACGCTAGCGATAATCGTTCCCCGCCTCAACGGCGGCTCCGCCTCACTCCGCGAACGAAGTGTGACAAAAACCTGTCGATCCCCGGCCGAAAGATGACTGCTGCGGATATTCATCCGCCAACCTAGTCGATCCAGGCCAACCGGATCGAATCAAGGTTGCGAACGCGACCGCCGGATATGCTTCCTCGTCCCCACGCGCCTGCGGCGCCGGGGGCATGGCTCAAGAAAACCCAATCGCGCCGGACGCGGGATGCCGCGGGAACCCAGGTGTCGGCCAGATACGCGCGGGATCCGATCCCCGCCGATCACCGCGACTCCGTGTTGGCGGTCACCGCCCCATCCTCCCGGTCCGCCGGTCAGCCACCGGACGGACCGCCGAGGAGCACCGCGGGATCACTCCCGCAGCGACGACGGACGGGTGACGGCTAGTGAGAACAAGACAGGAATTTTGTTAAGAGCGGCGTGCCAGTCGATGGGTCTGCATCCGCGAACGCTCCGCTCGGTTGCCGCGCTGCGCCCGCGATGGCGGCGGAGACCGGGGAGCGCTCCTCACCCCACGCGCTCGAGCCGGCTCGCGAAGAAGCCGTCCAGGCCGCCGCGGGCGCCCGGGACCTCGGGCAGGTGGCACGGCAGGGTGCGCAGGTCGCCGTTGCCATCGATCATCTCGGTCGCGCCGCCGATCTCCTCCGCCCGCACCGGCACGCGCGCGAAGCGGGTGTCCCGGGCCAGGAAGGCGGCGATCTGCGCCTCGCCCTCCTCGGGCTCCAGCGAACAGGTGCAGTAGACCAGCCGGCCGCCCGGGCGCACCAACTCGGCCGCGCTCTGGAGGAGCCTGACCTGGAGCAGCGACAGCCGGATGATGTCGGACTTCGACTTGGTCCAGGCCACGTCGGGGTGGCGCCGGATCGTGCCGGTGGCCGAGCACGGGGCGTCGAGCAGCACCGCGTCGTGGTCCTGGGCCTGGAAGGCCAGGGCGTCGGAGACCGCGATCTCGACGTCGAGGCCGAGCCTGGCGACGTTCTCGCGGAGGCGCTCCAGCCGCGGCGCCGAGCGGTCGACCGCCGTCACCCGCGCACCGGTGGCGGCGAGCTGCATCGTCTTGCCGCCCGGCGCGGCACAGAGATCGAGCACCCGGGCGCCCGCCTGCGGGGCAAGCAGCCGCGCAGGGATCGCCGCGGCGGCGTCCTGCACCCACCAGGCACCCTCTTGGAAGCCGGGCAGGTCGGGGATCGCCGGCCCGTTTTCCGGCAGCCGGAGGGAGCCGGTCGGCAGGCGCACCGCACCGAGCGGCTCGACCCATGCGGCCGCGTCGCCGCGCGGGGTCAGGTCGATCGCCGCCCCGGCGAGATGGGCCTGCGCGATGGCGGCCGCCCGCTGCGGTCCGTAGGCCGAGACCCAGCGGCTCGCCAGCCAGTCCGGCGTGTTGACCGCCAGCGCGTCGGCGGAGGCGGCCAGGATCGCGTCGCGCTCCCGCACGACCCGGCGCAGCACCGCGTTGACCAGGCCTGCGAGATGCGCGGTGCGGTTGTCTCCCTTGGCGAGTCGCACCGCGCAATCGACCGCGGCGTGGTCGGGGACCGCAAGGTCGAGGATCTGGGCGGTCGCGGTGGCGAGCAGCGCGGTCAGCCGGGGCTTGTCGACCGGCAGCCCGCGCTCGAGCCGGGCGGCCAGGGCCGCCCGGATCAGGCCGTAGCGCCGGAAGGTCGCCACCGCGATCGCCCGGGCCAGGCCCGCGTCGGCGGGGCTCAAGGTCTCCGTCCGGATCGCCTGGGCCAGGGTCTCCTCGAGGGCCGGGGGGCGCTCCTGGCCGATGATCTCGGCCACCGCATTCAGGGCGGCCCGCCGGGCGCCGAGCCCCGCGGTGTCGGGCGTACCCGTCGATGTCTCGACCGGAATGTTGCGGCCTGTGTCCCGCGATGCCACTTCTACTCCTGAACCCGATGATCCGCTGACACACGCCCTCACACCCGAGCGACCGCGATGCAAGACCCGAACGGACAGGATGCGACCGATGGCGCCGCCGCGGCCCCGCGCAAACTCAGCCCTGCGGCCGAGCGTGCCCTGGCCGAGGCGGCCGAGCGCCGGGCCGCGATCGACGCCCGCGCGGCCGCGATCCGTGCCGCTCCGGAGCATCTCGGCCGCGGCGGCCTTGAGCCGGTGCGCTACCAGGATTGGGAGGTGAAGGGTCTCGCGGTCGATTTCTGAGCCGCCCCCCGACCCTACTCCGCGGGCACGCCGTCGAAGACCGTCGGCGGCGGCTCGGCCCGGGCCTCCGCCGCGCCGGCTCCGAACCGGCGGTACCAGAGCCCGGTGAGGATCGGCACCAGGATCGACGTGACGATGATGCAGATCGTCACCAGCACCGTGGCGGTCTGCGCCGCCGGGGCGAATTGCGGCGCCACCGCCGCGATCGCCAGCGGGTTGGCGGCGGCCGCCCCGGCGGTGGACGAGGCCGCGAGCCCCGCCGTCCCGGTTCCGCCCCCGATGGCCCTGTCGGCCAGGATCAGCGGGATGCCGGTGAGCACGATGACCGCCAGCGCGAGGACGATCCCGAGCCCGGCGAGGGGCGAGAGCAGGTTGTTGAGATCCACCGTGTTGCCGAGCGCGAAGGCGAAGAACGGGATCATCAGCTGGCCGCCCGGGGCGAACAGGGCGCGCAGCTTCGGATCGAGGTTGCCGAGCAGGAAGCCGACCAGGAACGGCAGCACTGCGCCGGCGAAGATCTGCGGCTCGAAATGGGCCGCCCCGGAGGCGCCCAGGATGATCATGCTCATCAGCGGGCCGGACTCGATCGAGGTCAGGATGAACGCGCCCGCCTCCTCCCGGCTGCCGTAGGTCTGCATCAGGGAGGCGTAGAGGCCGCCATTGGTCATATCCATCGCGCAGACGATCGCGAGGATCGACAGCCCCGCGAAGAAGCCGGTCTGGATGCCCTCGGGCGGGATGAACAGCGCGGCGACCAGCACGATCGCCCAGGCCGACAGCAGCTTGGTCAGCACCAGGGTGCCGGACTTGCGCAGGACGGTGCCGGTCGCCTTCAGGCTGACCGACGCGCCCATGCAGAAGAACCAGACCGCCAGGATCGGGATCACCCCGGTCATGATCCCTTGCGTGAAGCCCTTGAAATAGGCCGGCGCTCCCGGCGCGAACGTCTTGCACAGGGCGCCCAGCAGGAGCGGGACCAGCATGAGGCCACCGGGAATCCTGTCGATCGCCGCCTTGATCTGCATGGCGCGTCCCTCCGGTCGATTCGTCGACGCGCCGGACCCGGGCGGATCCGCGGCGTCGCGCCGGCCCACGCCTCTGTCGGGCGCCTTGTCGAACCGGTTCCACATCCTGTTGTCGCCCCCGGGGGCCGTCAAGCGGCGACCCGGGCCGAGGCCGCGACACCGGGCGCGGAACGTCGCGGGCCGGGCGCCGTTGGGCTGGTTCACCGACAGGAGACGATGATGGCGACGAAGGTATCGGCCCACGGTGCGGCCGCTGGACCGCACGGCGAGATCACCCTGGCCCGGGGCGAGCGGCTCGGCATGCGCATGTGGCGGGCCGAGGAGCCGAACGCCGACAAGCCGATGACGTCCTCGCCCCACGAGACCGTGGGCTACGTCATCAGCGGCCGGGCCGAGCTGGTCGTCGGCGGCGAGACGGTCGCGCTCGCGCCGGGGGATTCCTACTGCGTGCCGGCCGGCGCCGAGCACACCTACCGGATCCTCGAGACCTTCACGTCGGTCGAGGCGACGGCGCCGCCGGCGAAGTGAGGGCGATCACATAAGGGCGGGCCCGGATCCCTGTGGCTTGTTCCAGGGATCCATGATCACGGATGCATGCGGGCTGAGCCCGCGTGCTGTATACTTGCGGAATGAGCCATGCGCTTGCTCCGGACCGTCTGTCGCCCTCGCTCGCTGCAATCGTCGCGCGTCTGCGTAGGGTCGCACCCGTCGAGCGCGTGATCCTGTTCGGCAGCCGTGCCCGGGGAGACCACGACGACCACAGTGACTGGGACCTGTGTGTTCTGCTGGACGACGATATTCCGTCAGGCCGCTATACGCCGGCGTCCCTGTGGGCGGCCGTTCGCGATCTCGGCACGTCGATCCAGCTAGTCCCGATGCGCAGAAGCGTCTTCGAGGCCCGCCGTCTCGACATCAACGCACTCGCGCATGACGTCGCCGAGGAGGGTATCGTCCTCTACGACAAGGCGGCGGAGGCCCCGCTTTGAGCGCGTCGGATCCCGGCGCGTGGGTTCGGAAGGCGCAACAGGACACGCGATCCGCGCCCCGGCTGCTCCTGGATCCGCCGGAACTGGAGGACGCCGCCTTCCACGTGCATCAGGCCGTCGAGAAGGCTGCGAAGGCGATCCTCGTGGCGGAGGGCATCCGGTATCCGCGCGGCCGGGGAGCCGGACATGACCTCGATGCGCTCACCGCGCTCATTCCGAGCACCAGTCCTCTCCTCGTACAGGCCCGGCAACTGGCGGGATTGACGCCCTGGGCCACCACTTTCCGTTACCCGGCGGAGGATCCGCACACCGCCGAGCCCATGCCGTCGAAGGAAGACCTCGAACGTCATTGCGACACGGCGGAGGCGTTCGTGGAAGCGGTGGCACGCCACGTCAGTGAGATGTCCTGATCACACCGATGTGCTGGCCCTCACCGGGTCATGTAGACCTGCGCGCCGACATCGACCCGGGCGTAGAGATCGACCACATCCTGGTTGTACATCCGGATGCAGCCATAGGATGCGTAGGTGCCGACCGAGTTCGGCCGGTTGGTGCCGTGGATCGCGTATTCGCCCCCGGCCAGCGTCATCGCGGCCGCGCCCATCGGGTTGCTGGGTGAGCCGCCCGCGATGACGTTCGGCAGCCGGGGGTTGTCGCGCTTGACCTCGGCCGGCGGCGACCAGGCCGGGGCGACGTACTTGCCGTCGATCGCGGCCGTGCCGAACCATTGCTTGCCGGGCTTGCCCACCGCCACGGGATAGCGGATCGCGGTGCCGTCGCCGTTCACCAGATAGAGCTTGCGCTGGGACACGCTGATCACCACCGAGCCCGGCGCGACGCCGTTCTGGAACGGCACCAGCTCCCGCGCCTGGGCCGTCCCGAAGCAACCCGCCAGCAGCGCGCCGGCCAAACCGAATAAAGCCGCCACCCGACCCGACATCCTGGACTTCCTCGACAAGCGTGAGCGTATGCCGGCCAGTAATCCACGGCCGCGCTTGCCGTTCCCTTGAAAGCTATGGTTGACGCTCTGCTTCTCCCGGGAAGTCTTGGGGAGGGTAAAGAAGTAGCCTCAATCCTGAGGTCGGACGGCTCAGCGCTCGAACAACTCGGTGCCGCGGGGGTCTTCCGCCTGCCAGCCGTGGCGCTCCAGTTCCGGGTCGCGATGCTCCTCGACCGGATGGCCGACGCACAGATAGGCGACGAGCCGCCAGGTCTCCGGCACAGCCAGGATCCCGGTGACGCGGGCCGGCTCCAGGATCGAGACCCAGCCGACCCCGAGTCCGCGCGCCCGCGCCGCCAGCCAGAAGCACTGCACCGCCCCGACCACCGAATAGGCCAGGGTCTCCGGCATGCTGGCTCGGCCGAGGCCGAGGCCGGTCTCGGTGGCGTCGTCGCAGAACACCGCGAGGTGCTCTGGCGCCTCGTTGAGGCCGGCGAGCTTCAGCGCCCGGTAGCGGGCGGCGCGTGCCGCGTCGTAGCCCTCGGCTGCGGCCGCGTTGCAGCGGGAGAAGTCGTTCGCCACGGCGGCGCGCCGGGTCGGGTCGGAGACGCGCACGAACCGCCAGGGCCGGCTGTTCCCCACCGACGGCGCCCGGTGCGCCGCATCCAGGCAGGCGCGCAGGGCGTCCGGGTCCACGGCGTCCGGCCGGAACCGGCGCACGTCGCGGCGCCACGCGAACAGCGTGTCGAGGGCCTGGATGAAGCTGTCGTCGAAGGTGGGCGGACCCATGATGCGGCCCGCCTTACCTGCATCCGGCGATAAACGGGAGGACGAAAACCGCTCGGCCTGCGCATCGGGCTGGATATCGCAGCCGGCACGATGCGCTGGGCTCTGACTGGGATCGTCTTTTTCCGAACGCCGGCAGCCACGTTCGGGGACGATCCACCTGGCGAGGTGCAGGACACGCCACGAAAAAAGGCCGCCCGGAGGGGCGGCCTGAAGTCATTGGGTCTCGAAACCTCGGAGTGCCGAATTCTGGAATCCCGACCGGCGACCGAAGGCTGGGGAGCTGGGTTTCGGCCGCTGGTCCGGCAGGAGCCGGCGAGGTTCAGACAGTGTTGTGCCAGGGCAACGCGGCCCGGGAAAGGCGGCATTCGGGCAGAACCGTGTTTTTTGTCGCTTGGATGTGTCGTGGGCGACACGGGGTCCCGGAGGGGTCACCCTTGCGGGTCGCGGGCGCGGGGGCCATCATCCGGCACAGCATGGGCACTACGGAGTGACGATGACGGAGCGGACGAGCGCGGAGTCGAGGCCCGAGGAAGCGGCGGGCCATGTCATTCCGTTCCCCGCCCGTGCGGAACCCCCGCAGATCGCCTTCAACCGGGACGAGCTGCGCACGATCTTCAACCTCTACGGCCGGCAGGTCGCAGCAGGCGAGTGGCGCGACTACGCCATGGATTTCCGCCGGGACAAGGCGGTGTTCTCGATCTACCGCCGCGCCTCCGAGATGCCGCTCTACCGGATCGAGAAGGACCCGAAGCTCGCCCGCCGCCAGGGCGCCTACGCGGTGATCGCCGCCAGCGGGCTGGTGATGAAGCGCGGGACCGAGCTGGCCCGGGTGCTCGCCGTGCTGGAGCCCCCGCCCCGGGCGGTGTGATCTTTTCCGAGATCGCGTCAGGCGAGGTTCAAGCGCTCGACGGTGCTGACGATGTCCGCCCGGACCTCCGGCGGCAGCGGCAGGATCGGCCGTGGCGGTTCGGCGTGACAAAGGCCGAGATGGTCGGCGAGGGCGTAGACCACCCGCAGGCTCGAATGCGCCTTGAACAGCGTCCAGAGTGGCGCGAGCGCTTCGTTCAGCGCCCGGGCCCGCGCGGCGTCGCCGGACTCGATGGCACGCACGATCGCCAGGCAGGTTTTCGGAAACAGGCCGCCGGCCACGCTGAACCAGACCGTGCCGCCGGCGAGCAGCGCCTCGGTCACGTTCCAGTCGCCGCTGAACCCGACCGGAAACTCCGCCGGGACCGCTTCCGTCAGGCTGGCAAGTCCGGCCTCGGCCGCCGACGGCTCCGGTGCGGGGCACTTGGCCGCCACGACGCCCGGCAGGCGGGCGATCCGGCCGATCAGCGCCGGCGAGAACAGGAAATGCGTGGTCGCCGGGTTGTCGTAGATCACGAGCGGCAGGCCGCCCTCCCCCGCCACGGCCGCGAAATGCCGGTACACCTCATCGTCGGTGAGCGGCGTGTAGGAGACCGGGGCAAGCAGGCCCACGTCGGCCCCCGCTGTGCGGGCCGCCTGAGCGTGCCGGATCGCGTCGTCGGTGCGCAGCGCCCCGATCCCCACCAGAAGCGGCACCCGGCCGGCCACCGCCTCGGCGGCGATCTCGACGGCGCGGCGCCGCTCGTCCGGGGACAGGTAGGCGTAGGTCCCGGTGCTGCCGAGCAGGCCGATCGAATCGACCCGGGCCTCCACGAGGCGGTCCAGCAGCCGGCGCAGGGCGGCCGCATCCACGCGGCCGTCCGCGTCGCTCGGAGTGATCGGGAAGGCGGAAAGGCCGGAGATGCGGTTGGGCATGGCGGCATGATAACCGCCCTCGCCCGATCCAGGCAGGCCAAAAAAGAAGCCCCGGCGGTGTCCCGCCGGGGCTTGCTCATTCGGGGTTCATGCTGGGCTTAGCGGCGGTCGCCGACCAGGCTGAGCAGGAACTGGAACATGTTGATGAAGTCGAGATAGAGCGTCAGGGCGCCGTTCACCGACATCTTGGCCGCCATCTCACCGTCGAAGCTGCTGGAGAGATACATCTCCTTGAGCTTCTGGGTGTCGTAGGCGGTCAGGCCCGCGAAGATCAGCACGCCGAGCACCGAGATGGCGAACTGCAGCGCCGACGAGGCGAAGAAGATGTTCACCAGCGACGCCAGGATGATGCCGATCAGGCCCATCATCAGGAACGAGCCCATGCCCGACAGGCTGCGCTTGGTCGTGTAGCCGTAGAGGCTCAGCGAACCGAACGCCGCCGCCGTGATAAAGAACACCCGAACCACGCTCGCCCCGGTGAAGACCAGGAGGAGAGAGGACATCGAGGCGCCCATCACCGCCGCAAAGGCCCAGAACATCGTCCGGGCCGACGAGGCCGACATCCGGTCCATCCGCATCGAGAAGACGAAGATGAACGCGAGCGGGGCCAGCATCAGAACCCACTTGAGCGGGCTCGTGTAGAGGGTCTGACCGAAGGGGGTCAGGATCGGGCGCGTGCCCTGGTAGGCCGCGACCGACGCCATGTTCAGACCGAGGGCGACGAGGCCGGAGATGCCGAGCCCGACGACCATGTTGTTGTAGACGCCGAGCATGAAGGTGCGCAGGCCCTGATCGACATCGACCTGGGTGCCGGCGTACCCGGACGGCTGCTGGGCGCCGTACCGGAAGGGAGAGTTCTCGAATGCCATGGGAGTTTCCTTGCGGAGGCTCTCTCAGCGTGGTGTTTCGGGCGAGGCCCACGCAGGACCTCTGGCGCCAGGCTGGCACCTCGCACAGGAATATGTTGCGCGGCCGCCGCCCGCACAAGTCCCCAGCCACGGTTGCGGGGGCGCTTTTCCGGTGTCGGAGGATGTATTTTTGTCCATGAAGTCAGGGATTAAAACGGATTCCCGCGCTCACGGCCCCGGGTTCGACTGGCGGTTGCCCGGATCGCATCGGGTCGATGTCTCTCCGCCCAAGTCTTAACCATGTGCGGAGACCGGAAGCGGGGCCGCGAAGACCAGCGGTCAGAGCGCGCACCGCCGAAATGGGTACCGGTCCGGCGTCAGCGAGTGCGACTAATCAAGGCTCTAGATCTGCCGGAGATACGGCGCCGGCTTCTGGCCGAGGATGCGCCACGTGCCGGCCAGCCCGAGCAGGATCGCCAGAGCCACGGCGGCGGTGGCCGCCACCAGCGCCCCGGACAGGTCGAGGCGGAAGTCGAGGTGCATGACCTTCGCGACGATCACCCAGCCGGCGAGGCTGCCGGCGGCGAGGCCGAACACGGCCGTGGCGAGCCCCAGGGCCGCGTACTCGATGGCGTAGGCGCTGAGCAGTCGCGCCCGGCTGGCGCCCAGGACCTTCAGCACTACGGCGTCGTAGAGGCGGGCCCGGTGGCCGGCCGCGATGGCCCCGGCCAGCACGAACAGGCTCGCCAGCACCGCCACGGCGCTCGCCCCGCGGATCGCCAGGACCAGACGGCCGACGAGGTCACCGATCGCGTCGAGCGCGTCCTTCACACGCACGGCGCTCACCGACGGGAACGTCTTGGCGACGTCGCGCAGGATGCGGTTCTCGGCGCCCGCATCGGTGCCGCCGGGCAGCGACAGGGTGGCGAGGTCCGAATGCGGCGCGCCCCGGAAGGTGCCGGGTGAGAACACCATGACGAAGTTGATGCCGAGGTTGCGCCACTCCACCCGGCGCAGGTTGAAGATCGTCGCGGTCAGGTCGCGCCCGAGCACGTTGACGGTGACGGTGTCGCCGACCTTCAATCCGAGCTGGCGCGCGAGGTCCGCTTCGAACGAGACCAGCGGCTTGGCGTCCTGCTCCGCGCTCCACCACGCCCCCTCCGTGAGGGTCGAGCCCTCCGGCACCGTGTCGCCGTAGGTGATGCCCCGGTCGCCGTCGAGGACCCAAGCGGCGTCCTCCGGGGGGCGGATCTTGCTGGCCGGCACGCCGTTCAGGGCGACGATCCGGCCGCGCATCATCGGCACGTCCTCGATCTTGCCGTTGGGGGCCGAGCGCGCCAGGAACGCGCGGAACTCGGCGGCGTCGCGGGACGGGATATCGAGGAAGAACAGGTTCGGCGCACGCGCCGGCAGGGTCGCGCTGATCGTCCGGCGGACGTTGGCGTCGATCAGGCTGAGGGTGACCAGCAGGGTCACGCCGAGCCCGAGGGACAGCACGATGGCGGGGGTCAGCGCGCCCGGCCGGTGGAGGTTCGCCAGCGCCATCCGGGGCGCCGGCCCGCGCGGATGCGGCAGGCGGCGGGCGAGCGCCATCAGGCCGAGCGCCACCCCGTGCAGCAGCGCGAACGCGATGGCGGCGGCCGCGATGAAGATCAGGGCCACACGCCGGTCGAACGCCGTGCCGACCGCCAGGCCGACCAGGGCGGCGAGGCTGAGGGCAAGCCAGATCCGGTAGCGCCAACGCGGGCTGACCCGGGCGGGATCGACCGTGTCGCGGAACAAGCCCGAGACCGGCACGTCGTGGGCACGGCCGAGCGGCGTGATCGCGAACGCGAAGGCGGTCAGCAGCCCGTAGGCGGCGGCGAGTAGCAATTCCCCCGGCGCCAAAGTCGGATTCAAGGGCAACGGCAGGTCGGCGGAGAACAGCGCATCCAGGACGAACGGCAGGCTTGCGCCGACCGCGAGGCCGATCGCCGTGCCGATGCCCGCGATCAGCATCACCTGAGTCAGGTAGAGGGCGACCACCTGCGAGCCCGGGGCGCCGACGCTCTTGAGCGTCGCGATCGAGGGACGCTTGCGCTCCACGAAGGCGTGGACCGCGTTGCCGACGCCCACGCCCCCGACGATCAGCGCCGTCAGCCCCACCAGGGTCAGGAACTGGGTGAAGCGCTCGATGCTCTTGGAAAAGCGCGGGTCGGCGTTGCCGCGAGACCGGATCTCCCAGCCGGCCTCCGGAGACGCGGTTCGGATCCGCACCTGCGCGGCGTCGAGGTCCGGGTCCCGGGCGGCGTCTTTCGGCAGGACGATCCGGTAGCTCCAGCGGTTGAGGCTGCCCGGCTGGACGAGGCCGGTGGCGCGCAGCGTCGGCTCCGAGATCATCAGCCTCGGGCCGAAGCCGATGCCGCCGGCGATCTTGTCGGGCTCCGACGTGAGCGTGCCGCGGATCGCGACCGGGTGCCCGGCGAGCGCGATCCGGTCGCCGACCTTGACGTCGAGGCGGGTGAGCAGGGCCGGATCCGCTAGCGCGCCCGGCGCCCCGTCGCGCTCGGCCAGCAGGTCGGCGAGCCGGCCCGGCGGATCGGTGACGAGTTCGCCGGCTGCCGGGTAGGTCGCGGGATCGACGGCCTTCAGCTCGACGAGCGCGGCGTCTCCGCCGCCCGCCACCGCCATGGCGCGCAGGGATGCCACGGCGTCGACCGTGCCCTCCCGCGACAGGGCCTGCCGCTCCGTGTCGGTCGCCTCGCGGTTGATCAGGTTGTAGGCGAGGTCGCCCCCGAGGATCCGTCGCCCCTCCCGGCCGAGGCCGTCGGAGAGCGAGCGCGAGATCGACGCCACGCCGGCGATCGCGGCGACGCCGAGCGCGATGCAGGCGAGGAACACCCCGAAGCCGGACAGGCCGGCGCGCAACTCGCGCACGGCCAGGCGCAGGGTGAGCGGGAGGCGCCGGGGGGAAGGGTCGGGGCGGGTGACCGTGCCGTGCATCAGGCGCTCACCGCCTCCTCGATCCGGCCGGAGCGCAGGCGCACGGTGCGGTCGCACAGGCGGGCGAGGCCGTTGTCGTGGGTGACCAGCACCAGGGTGGCGCCGCGGTCGCGCTTGAGCCGGAACAACAGGTCGACGATCTGCCGGCCGGTGGCCTCGTCGAGGTTACCGGTGGGCTCGTCGGCCACCAGGATCGCCGGATCGGGGGCGACCGCCCGGGCGATGGCGACGCGCTGCTGCTCGCCCCCAGAGAGCTGGGCCGGGTAATGGTGCAGCCGGTGCCCGAGGCCGACCGCCTCCAGCTCGGCGCGGGCGCGCTCTAGGGCGCCGGGCCGGTCGGCCAGCTCCAGCGGCAGCGCGACGTTCTCCAGCGCCGTCATGGTCGGCACGAGGTGGAAGGCCTGGAACACGATTCCGATCCGCCGGCCCCGGAACCGGGCCAGCGCGTCCTCGTCGAGGCGGGCGAGGTCGGTGTCCTCGATCACCACGCCGCCGGAATCCGGCCGCTCCAGCCCGGCCATCACCATCAGCAGGGTCGACTTGCCCGAGCCCGAGGGGCCGACCAGCCCGACCGCCTCGCCGCGATCGACGCTGAGCGAGATGCCGCGCAGGACGTGCACCCGCGCTGCCCCGCGGCCGAGGCTCAGATCGATGGCGGACAACGCGATCGCCGGCTCGCGCAGCACCTTGTCGTGGCTCACGGGGCGGACGATCTGTGGGCGATGACGAGCATGGCGCGCGAGGTCCTGTCTTGGTTTCAAACTTGGCTGCACGGGCCGTTGATGCAGCGCGATATGGGGCGCGCATTGGGGCCGCGCCATGACGGCGTTCGCCCAGCCCGACGGGCCGCCCTGTTTGTCGCAGCGCTAGCGG
Organism: Methylobacterium mesophilicum; assembly: GCF_022179445.1. GTDB lineage: Bacteria > Pseudomonadota > Alphaproteobacteria > Rhizobiales > Beijerinckiaceae > Methylobacterium > Methylobacterium mesophilicum. The sequence goes on from NZ_BPQU01000009.1 coordinate 115,311, forward strand.
GTCTGGTGTTCCCTTTCATGACAGCGACCCACGCGGCGACCACCGGCCCGGTCAAGCTCGTCGCCCTCGGGGACAGCCTCACCGCCGGCTACCGCCTGCCGTCCGACGCGGCCTTCCCGACCGTGTTGGAGCGCCTGCTCAAGGCCAAGGGCGCGGACGTGACGGTCGCCAACGCCGGCGTCTCCGGCGACACCGCCACGGGCGGGCTCGACCGGGTCGACTGGTCGGTGCCGGATGGGACCGCCGGGGTGATCCTGGAACTCGGCGCCAACGACATGCTGCGCGGCACCGACCCCAAGGTCACCGAGGGGGCGCTCGCGGCGATCATCGAGCGGTTGCAGACCCGGGGGATCCCGGTGCTGCTCGCCGGCATGCAGGCCGCCCCCAATCTCGGCCCGGACTACAAGGCGCGGTTCGACGCGATCTTCCCGACGTTGGCCAAGCGCTACGACCTGATCCTCTACCCGTTCTTCCTCGACGGGATCGTCGGCGACCGGGCCCAGCACCTCGATGACGGGCTGCACCCGAACCGGCAGGGCGTGGAGACCATCGCGACCCGGATCCTCCCCACGGTCGAGACTTTTTTGGGGGGCCTCCGGCAGGGGGCGTCGCGCTGATGCCGCGCCTGTTCACCGGGCTCGCGATCCCGACGGAGATTGCCGAGGCGCTGCGGATCTATCGGGGCGGCCTGCCCGGCGCGCGCTGGATCGAGCCAGCCGACTACCACATCACCCTACGGTTCCTCGGCGATGTCGAGGTGCCGATGGCGGAGGACGTGCTGGAGGCGATGGCCGAGATGCGGGTGCGCCCTGCCCTCACGGTGACCCTCGATGGGCTCGGCATCTTCGGGGGCGACAGGCCGCGGGCGCTCTACGCGTCGGTGGTGCCGAGCCCGGAGCTGATCGACATCCAGGCCGAGCAGGAGCGGCTGGTCCGTCGGGCGGGCATCGAGCCCGAACGCAGGAAGTTCACCCCGCACGTCACCCTGGCCCGCCTCAAACGCGACGCCAGCCCGGAGGCGGTGGCGATGTATCTCTCGCAAGGGCCGGCCTTCGCGCCGCTTTCTTTTGCCGCCGACCGGGTGACGGTGTTCTCGGCCAAGGAATCGACCGGCGGTGGTCCGTACCTCGCGGAGGCTGAGCTTTCGTTCGTGTGAGGTGTCAGATCCGAACCGCACGCGCCACCGGATCCTGACCGGCCGCTACAACCTCCGCAAAGCCACGCTCTCGATCCGGTGGCTCGCGCCCTTGGTGAGGATCAGGCTCGCCCGCTGGCGGGTCGGTAAGATATTCTCGCGCAGGTTCGGCAGGTTGATCGTGGTCCAGAGCCGGTCGGCGATGTCCAGCGCTTCGGTCTCCGGCACCTCGGCGTATTTTCGGAAGTACGAGCGCGGGTCCCGGAACGCGGTCTGGCGCAGCTTCATGAACCGGGTGACGTACCAGCGGTGCAGGTCGTCCTCGTGGCCGTCGAGATAGATCGAGAAGTCGAAGAAGTCGGAGACGAACGGGATCGCGGTGCCGTCCCGCGGCAGGCGGGCGGGCTGGAGCACGTTCAGGCCCTCGACGATCAGGATGTCGGGGCTCTCGACCACCCGCTCCTCCCCGGGTACCCGGTCGTAGACCAGGTGGGAATAGAGCGGCGCGGTCACGCGCTTGTGCCCGGCCTTCACGTCGTGGAGGAAGCGCAGCAGCGAGGCGGTGTCGTAGCTCTCCGGGAAGCCCTTGCGCTCCATCAGGCCGTGCTCAGCGAGTTCGGCATTCGGGAGCAGGAAGCCATCGGTGGTGACGAGGTCGACCTTCGGGGTGTTGGGCCAGCGGGCCAGCAGGGCGGCCAGGATACGCGCGGTGGTCGACTTGCCCACCGCCACCGATCCGGCCAGCCCGATGATGTAGGGGGCCTTGGTCTCGCGCTCGGCCAGCAGGAAGCGCTGCGTCGCCTTGAACAGCCCCTGCGTCGCCGCGACGTAGAGCGAGAGCAGCCGCGACAGCGGCAGGTAGATCGCCACCACTTCCTCGACCGAGATCGGGTCGTTGATCGACTGCAGCCGCTCGATGTCCTCGGCCTTCAGCGTCAGCGGCGTGTCGGCGCGCAGCTGCGCCCATTCCTCGCGGCTAAACCGGCGATACGGCGAGAGCCGATCCGATTCGTCGAGGATCGCCTCGACCGAGCCCGGCAGTGCGGCCGCGTTCACGCGGGGCGCCTCGCGGCCTTCTCGGCGATTCCGCTCTGGGCGGTGCGGCGTTCCAGCTCCTCCATCACGGCGTCGAGCTCGACGCCGCCGGCGCGGAGCAGAACCACCAGGTGGTAGAGCACGTCCGCGGCCTCGTTCCGCAGGCCGGTCTTGTCCCCCTGTACGGCCGCGATGGCCGCCTCCACGGCCTCCTCGCCGAGCTTCTTCGCCGCCTTGGCCGGCCCCTCGGACAGGAGCTTGGCCGTGTAGGAGGTCTCCGGGTCGGTCCCGGCGCGGCTCGCGACGAGCTTGGCGAGGTCGGCGAGCGTGTAGGCGGTCATGACGTGATCTGCATGTGAGGTCGTCTTTTGTGCAACGTCCCGGATATCCGATCCGGCACGATGCGCCAGCGTTTGATGGTGCATCATCGTTCCCCGAAAGCCGGCAACCACCGTTCGGGATGATGCTCGAAGGTCCAGCCGAGGCCGTATTCGGCAGGAAACTGCGCTTCAGTCGCCCCGCGGGCAAGCAGCGCGGGTGAAGGCGGCCCGTCTTTGTCGGGCTTATGCGGTGTCGAAATCGATTCGGCGAAGGTGCTCAGCCGTTCGGCAGGTGCCGGGCCAGCGATTCCAGCACGGCCATGCGCACCGCCACCCCCATCTCGACCTGCTCGCGGATCAGCGACTGCGCGCCGTCGGCGATCTCCGAGGAGATCTCGACCCCGCGGTTCATCGGTCCCGGATGCATCACCAGGGCGTCCGGTTTGGCGAGCGCCAGCTTCTCGGCGTCCAGGCCGAAATATCGGAAATACTCTTTCACGGAGGGCACGAACGAGCCGTTCATGCGCTCGCGCTGGAGGCGCAGCATCATCACGATGTCGCAGCCGTCCAGGCCCTTGCGCATGTCCGTGAAGGTCTCGACGCCGAACCGCGCGATCCCGGCGGGCAGCAGCGTCGAGGGCGCGATCAGGCGGACCCGGGCGCCCATCGCCTGCAGCAGGATGATGTTCGAGCGCGCCACCCGCGAGTGCAGGACGTCGCCGCAGATCGCGACCTGAAGCCCCGCGATCCGGCCCTTGTTGCGGCGGATCGTCAGCGCGTCGAGCAGCGCCTGGGTCGGGTGCTCGTGGGCGCCGTCGCCGGCATTCACCACGGCGCAATCGACCTTGCGGGCGAGCAGGTGCACCGCGCCGGCCGATTCGTGGCGCACCACGATGATGTCCGGCCGCATGGCGTTCAGCGTCGCCGCGGTGTCGATCAGGGTCTCGCCCTTCTTCACCGAGGAGGAGGCGACCGACATGTTCATCACGTCGGCGCCGAGTCGCTTGCCGGCAAGTTCGAACGAGGATTGCGTCCGGGTCGAGGGCTCGAAGAACAGGTTGATCTGCGTCCGGCCCCGCAGGGTCGTGCGCTTCTTCTCCACCTGCCGCGAGATGTCGACGGCGGCGTCGGCCGCGTCGAGCAGCACCTCGATGTCGGGCCGGTTCAGGCCCTCGATGCCGAGGAGGTGCCGGTGCGGGAAGGCCGGAGGCGCGGGACTCGTCATGATGAGACCGGGGTGTAGGTCCGGCTGGTCGTTCCGGCAAGGTGGGCAGGCGCCTGCGGCCCTTTTCATGGCCTGTGCCTGCGGCCTTTATCTCTATGGTTGGTAACTTCGGCGCCCGCGCCACGTATCAGCCGGATCCCGCGGCATCCGCGCCGCCATCGCCTCGCGAGATGTACGCTTGAGAACCGATACTCTGGCCGCCGCCCCGGCGCTCGAAGCCCCGGAGACCGTCGACGCCTCCGGGCGGCGCTGGTTCTACCGGCACCCCGCAGTGATCCGGGTGGCGCACTGGGTCAACGCCGCGGTGCTGCTGGTGCTGCTGATGAGCGGCCTGCAGATCTTCAACGCCCACCCGGCGCTGTACTGGGGGGCGGTCTCGACCTTCGACGATCCGGCCCTGGCGATCACCAGCGAGCAGGGACGCGACGGCACGAATCGCGGCGTCGTGACGATCGGGTCGCACAGCGTCGACACGACCGGGGTGCTCGGCCTGTCCCGGGAGGGCGACACCGCGGTGGACCGGGCCTTCCCGGCCTGGGCGACCCTTCCGGCCGACCAGGATCTCGCCACCGGGCGGCGCTGGCATTTTCTGTTCGCTTGGCTCCTGGTGATCAACGGCGCGGTCTACCTCCTCTACGGGCTGTTCAGCGGCCAGCTCCGCCGCCGCCTGATCCCAGACGGCGACCAGATCCGCGACTTCGCCGGATCCGCGAAGGAGCACCTGCTGTTACGCTTCCCCGAAGGCGAGGAGGCCAAGCGCTACAACGTGATCCAGAAGCTCACCTACCTCGTCGTGGTGCTGGGCCTCCTGCCCGCCATGGTGCTGGCGGGGCTCGCCATGTCGCCGGGCGTCGATGCCGCCTGGCCCTGGCTGCCGGAGCTGTTCGGCGGCCGGCAGTCGGCGCGCAGCATCCACTTCATCGCCGCCGGGCTGCTGGTGCTGTTCGTCGTGGTCCACGTGCTGCTCGTTCTGGTCTCCGGCCTCGTCAACAACATGCGCGGCATGCTCACCGGCTGGTTCAGCCTGGGCCGTCCCGAGAAGGAGACCGCGCGATGATCCTGCACCGCCGAAAGCTGCTCACCGCCGGCGCCGGATTGGCGGGGACCGCCCTGCTCGGCGGCTGCGACCGCTTCGCCGGGACCGAGACCGGGCGCCGCACCCTCAAGGTCGGCGAGGACGCCAACCTGTTCGTCCAGCGGCTGCTGATGTCCCCCGCCACCCTGGCCCGGGAATACCCGGCCGCGATGATCTCGCCCTGGTTCAAGCCGAACGGCACCATCGACCCGCCGGATCGGAATTTTCGCGCGCTGGCGGCCAAGAAGTTTTCCGACTTCAAGCTGACCGTCGACGGGCTGGTGCAGACGCCGCTGTCGCTCAGCCTGGCGGACCTGCGCGGGCTGCCGGCGCGCACCCAGATCACCCGCCACGATTGCGTCGAGGGCTGGAGCTGCATCGGCCAATGGTCGGGCGTGCCGCTGGCCGAGCTGCTCACCCGGGCCGGTCTGAAGCCGCAGGCGCGCTACGCGGTGTTCCACTGCGCCGACACGCTGGAATATGCCGGCGGCGGTCTCGAAGGCGGCGACGGCGCCTCCCTGTGGCGCCCCGAGCATCCGGGCTCGGTCCGCGACGGCTATATCCAACTCGCCGCCGCCGAGGATTGGGGCGGTGCCCCGCACAAGGACGATAAAGGCAAGGACGACAAAGGCACGGACGATTGGGGCCAGGGCGCGCCGGAGCCGGAGGCGCCGGAAGATCAGCGGACCCCGATCCGCTACTACGAGAGCATCGACCTGTTCGACGCCGTGAACCCGCAGACGATCCTGGCCTACGACCTCAACGGCAAGCCGCTGCCGGTCTCGAACGGCGCGCCCCTGCGGCTCAGGGTGGAACGCCAGCTCGGCTACAAGCAGGCCAAGTACGTGATGCGGGTCGAATTGGTGGAATCGGTGGCGGGCTTCGGCCAGGGTAAGGGCGGCTACTGGGAGGACCGCGGCTACGAGTGGTACGCGGGGATCTGAACAGGTCGAGCCCGCCCCGCCGTCAGTGCGCGCGCGGCGGGGCAACCCGGTCTGGCGCGCGATCCCCGCGTGTAGCGCTGGGCGGGTCGCTTGGCTGGGCGTCCCACGACGGCATGAGGCAAGCCGGCCAGGTCGACGGTGATCGCCCGCGATCCGCAATCCTGTCGGATTCGCGCCCCGCGCATGACAGCCCCCGGCGAGCCGCTCGGCGACCGTCGCCATTTGACAACCCGTGCCCCGTAACCCACTTGTCCCCGGCGCGAGGCCCCGGCCCGACGGCGGGCATTTGTCCCACGCGAATTTCGAACAGAATTCGTCCGTCGCGCCCAGGCTCCGTCGAGGGGCAGAGGTCTGAATGAAAGTCGTCGTCGTCGAGTCGCCGGCCAAAGCCAAGACGATCAATAAGTATCTTGGCCGCGACTATGAGGTGATCGCCTCCTTCGGGCACATCCGCGACCTGCCGGCCAAGGACGGCTCGGTCGATCCCGAGCAGGATTTCCACATGGTCTGGGAACTCGCGGACCGCGGCGCCAGCCGGGTCAGCGAGATCGCCAAGGCGTGCAAGGGCGCGGACAAGCTGATCCTGGCGACCGACCCGGATCGCGAGGGAGAGGCGATCTCCTGGCACGTCCTGGAGGCGCTGAACGCCCGCAAGGCGCTCAAGGGCATCCCGGTCGAGCGCGTCACCTTCAACGCCATCACCAAGGCCTCGGTCGAGGCGGCGATGCGCAAGCCGCGGGAGATCGACCAGGCGTTGGTGGACGCCTACCTGGCGCGCCGGGCGCTCGATTACCTCGTCGGCTTCAACCTCTCGCCCGTCCTGTGGCGCAAGCTCCCCGGCGCCCGCTCGGCCGGCCGCGTGCAATCGGTGGCTTTGCGGCTCGTGGTCGAGCGCGAGATGGAGATCGAGAGCTTCAAGCCGCGCGAGTATTGGTCGATCGTCGCGACCCTGACCACCAAGGACGGCGCGACCTTCGAGGCCCGCCTGGTCGGGGCCGACGGCAAGCGGATCCAGCGGCTCGATGTCGGCACCGGCGCGGACGCCGCCGCGTTCAAGCGTGACCTCGAACTCGCGAGCTTCCAGGTGGCGAGCGTCGAGGCGAAGCCCGCCAAGCGCCACCCGCAGCCGCCCTTCACTACCTCGACGTTGCAGCAGGAAGCATCGCGAAAGCTCGGGATGGCGCCGGCGCAGACCATGCGGGTCGCGCAGCGCCTCTACGAGGGCGTGGATGTCGGCGGCGAGACGGTCGGCATCATCACCTACATGCGGACCGACGGCGTCGACATGGCGCCCGAGGCGATCCAGGACACCCGCAAGGTCATCGGCACCGAGTTCGGCGACCGCTACGTGCCGGACGTCCCGCGCAAGTACAGCGTCAAGGCCAAGAACGCGCAGGAGGCCCACGAGGCCGTGCGCCCGACCGACATGAGCCGCCTGCCCAAGATGGTGGCGCGCCACCTCGAGCCGGAGCAGGCCAAGCTCTACGACCTGATCTGGACCCGCACGATGGCGAGCCAGATGGAATCGGCCGAGCTGGAGCGCACCACCGTGGAGGTGGCGGCGAGCGTCGGCCCGCGCCGGATCGACCTGCGCGCCACCGGCCAGGTCGTGAAGTTCGACGGCTTCCTGGCCCTCTACCAGGAGGGCAAGGACGACGAGGAGGACGAGGAGAGCAAGCGCCTGCCGCCGATGAAGGCCGGCGAACCGCTCACCCGCGAGCGCATCACCTCGACCCAGCACTTCACCGAGCCGCCGCCGCGCTATTCCGAGGCGAGCCTGGTCAAGCGCATGGAGGAACTCGGCATCGGCCGGCCCTCGACCTACGCCGCCGTTCTCCAGACCCTTCGGGATCGTGAGTACGTCAAAATCGAAAAGAAGCGGCTGCAGCCGGAGGACAAGGGGCGCCTCGTCACCGGCTTCCTGGAGAGCTTCTTCCGGCGCTACGTCGAGTACGATTTCACGGCCGACCTCGAAGGCCAGCTCGACCGGGTCTCCAACGCTGAGATCGACTGGCGGGCGGTGCTGCGCGACTTCTGGAAGGACTTCTCCGCGGCGATCGGGGAGACCAAGGAACTGCGCGTCACCGACGTGCTGGAGGCGCTCAACGGCCTGCTCGGTCCGCACATCTTTCCCGACCGGGGCGATGGCGCGAACCCGCGCACCTGCACGGTCTGCGGCACCGGCCAGCTCTCGCTGAAGCTCGGCAAGTTCGGCGCCTTCATCGGCTGTTCGAACTACCCGGAGTGCAAGTACACCCGCCAGCTCTCGGCCTCGGGCGTCGACGGCGACGGCGATGGCTCCTCGGGTGAAGGCGGCCAGCCGGGCGTCCGGGTGCTGGGCAACGATCCGGTGACCGGGATGCCGGTGACGATCCGCGACGGGCGTTTCGGGCCGTTCGTCCAGCTCGGCGAAGCCTCCACCGAGAAGGACGCCGCGAAGCCGAAGCGCTCGTCGCTGCCCAAGGGCCTCTCGCCGTCCGAGGTCGGCCTCGACAAGGCGCTGGCGCTGCTGGCGTTGCCCCGTGAGGTGGCGCGCCACCCCGAGACGGGGGAGCCGATCCTGGCCAATCTCGGCCGGTTCGGTCCGTACGTGCAGCACGGGAAGATGTACGCCAATCTCGGCAAGGACGACGACGTGCTGGAGATCGGCGCCAACCGCGCCATCGACCTGATCGTCGCCAAGGAACAGGGCGGCGGCCGCGGCCGGGCTGCCGCCGATCCGGGCCGCCCGCTCGGCAAGGACGAGACGAGCGGGCGGGACCTCGTGGTCAAGGCCGGCAAGTACGGCCCCTACGTCACCGATGGCGAAGTCAACGCGACGCTGCCGAAGACCATGAATGCCGAGGCGCTGACCCTCGACGAAGGGATCGCGCTGGTGAACGCCAAGCGGGCGTCGGGCGGCGGCAAGCCGGCCAAGCGCAGCTCGGCCCGGAAGGCGCCGGCGCGGGCGGCTGCCGGCGAGAAGAAGCCTGCGGTGAAGAAGACGGCCGCGAAGAAGCCAGCGGCCAAGAAGCCGGCCGCGAAGAAATCCGGAGCCGGCTGAACGCCGGACCCGCTACGCGCGAAGGAACGCTCGGATTTCGTCGCGCCTAGGCCAGGTAGCCGATCGTCGCCGCCAACGCCGTGGCGACGGTCGCCAGCGTGATGGTCAGGCCGTTCACCAGCACCCAGGCCTGCGGTACGACCGAGGGCGCATCGTCCTCGCACCCGAACGCGGTGCCTGCGGCCTGCTCGAAACGGATCAGGGTGAGGCGGCGGGCCTCGATCGCGGCGTTGCTCATCGACGGCGGCTCCCGGACCACGGTCAAATTCTTTTCCGACAGAACGCGGTCGGAGCCACCCGGTTCCGATCCGGGTGGCGGCTGAGAAACCGTTAACCCACGATTGTGCAACGTGGCGATGACGGCGCCGTCGCGCCGCGCCGGCCGCGCCCCTCGCTCGCGGCGGCGCAGCATGCGATGGTGGGGTGGTTCGGCGACGCACCGGACCCTCTGGATGTTTCTGTTTTGTTCCGCTATGAAGCGGGGATGAAGGCGCATGCTGCACGATCCCAGGTCCGATCGCCAAAGGCCCGTCTGCCCGACGCCGAGCCGGCCGATGCGCCGCGTGCGCGGAGGCCGCGCGTGAGCGATCCGGCGCGCGACCTGTTCGGGCCGGGAGCTAAGCCCCCTGCCCCGCGTCCTGCGGAGCCGCGGCGGCGGCTGGCGGAATCGGCCTCGGTCCCGGCCATCGCGGCGGCTGAGCCCGAGGCTGGCTACACGGCCTCCGACATCGAGGTGCTGGAGGGCCTGGAGCCGGTCCGGCGCCGGCCCGGCATGTATATCGGCGGCACCGACGAACGGGCGCTGCACCACCTCTTCGCCGAGGTGATCGACAATTCCATGGACGAGGCGGTGGCCGGCCATGCCAGCTTCATCGAGGTCGAGCTGGAGGAATCCGGTTCCCTGGTGATCAGCGACAACGGTCGCGGCATCCCGGTGGACCCGCACCCGAAATTCCCCGGCAAGTCGGCGCTCGAAGTCATTATGACGACGCTGCACGCGGGGGGTAAGTTCGACTCGAAGGTCTACGAGACCTCCGGCGGCCTGCACGGCGTCGGCATCTCGGTGGTGAACGCCCTGTCCGACCTCCTCGAAGTCGAGGTCGCCCGGAACCAGACCCTCTACCGCCAGACCTTTTCGCGCGGCCATGCGCAGGGGGCCCTCGAACTCGTCGGACGGGTCCAGAACCGGCGCGGCACCCGGGTGCGGTTCCACCCCGATGCCGAGATCTTCGGCTCCCTGAAGTTCGACCCGCGCCGCCTGTTCAAGATGGCGCGCTCCAAGGCCTACCTGTTCGGCGGCGTCGAGATCCGCTGGCGCTGCGCCCCCGCCCTGCTCGAAGGGCTGGAGGGCGTGCCGGCCGAGGCGGTGCACCGGTTCCCGGACGGGCTGCGCGACTACCTGGCCCGGGACATCGAGGGCAAGGACCTGGTCACCGAGGCGATGTTCACCGGCAAGGTGACCAAGCCCGGCTCGCACGGCTCGCTCGAATGGGCGGTGGCCTGGATGGTGGCCGAGGACGGCTTCTCGCATTCCTACTGCAACACCATCCCGACGCCGGAGGGCGGCACCCACGAGGCCGGCCTGCGGGTGGCGCTGCTGCGGGGCCTGCGCGAGCATGCCGAGCGTGTGAACCAGGCCAAGCGCATGACGGCCGTGACCACCGACGACGTCATGGCGACCTGCGCGTCGATGATGTCGGTATTCATCCGCGAGCCGGAATTCCAGGGCCAGACCAAGGACAAGCTCGCCACCGTGGAGGCGCAGCGCATCGTTGAGACGGCGGTGCGGGACGCCTTCGACCATTGGCTGGCCGCCTCCCCGGCCCAGGCCAACAAGCTGCTGGACTGGGTGATCGACCGGGCCGAGGAGCGGCTGCGCCGGCGCCAGGAGAAGGAGGTCGCCCGCAAGAGCGCGACCCGCAAGCTGCGCCTGCCCGGCAAGCTGGCCGATTGCTCGGCCGCCGGAACGGCCGGCTCGGAGATCTTCATCGTCGAGGGCGATTCCGCCGGCGGCTCGGCCAAGCAGGCCCGGGACCGGACCACCCAGGCGATCCTGCCCTTGCGCGGCAAGATCCTGAATGTCGCGTCGGCGTCCCGGGACAAGCTCGGCGCCAACCAGCTGATCTCGGACCTCACCCTGGCGCTCGGCTGCGGAACCGGTGCGGCCTTCCGCGAGGCGGATCTGCGCTACGACAAGGTGATCATCATGACGGACGCCGACGTGGACGGCGCCCACATCGCGTCGCTGCTGATCACGTTCTTCTACCGGCAGATGCCGAAGCTGATCGACCGCGGCCATCTCTACCTCGCGATCCCGCCGCTCTACCGGCTGCAGCAGGGCTCGAAGGTCGTGTATGCGCGGGACGACGCCGACCGGGAGCGGATCACCAAGACGGTGTTCAAGGGCGGCAAGGTCGAGATCGGGCGCTTCAAGGGCCTAGGCGAAATGATGCCGGCCCAGCTCAAGGAGACCACCATGGACCCGAAGAAGCGCACGCTCCTGCGGGTCGCGATCCTCGACGAGGCCCGGGAATCCACCGGCGACACGGTGGAGCGCCTGATGGGCAACAAGCCCGAGGCCCGCTTCGCCTTCATCAGCGAGCGCGCGGCCTTCGCCGAGGGGGTGGATCTGGATATCTGAGACGGGTGGTCGCTGCCCTCAGGGCAGAGCCCTGATGTCTCGGGCGCAGCCCCGGCAGCAGGGTTTCACCCTGCACCCACAAAAGGTTCGCGACCTTTTGAAACCACGATTTTTCATCACTCTAGATCTGGCGGCGTCTTGGGTCTGGATGCCCTGACGCCGACCCGGGCCAGTCTAATCCGTCGCCATCGCCTTGGTCGGGTCGAAGGGCTGGGCGGCCGCGACCGTGTCCTTGCTCATGTTGAGCACGGCGGAAAAGCGATCCCCGCCCGGTCGCAGCACGAGGGCATCCGGCTCCACGGCGATGCGCTTGCTGCCGAGGCCCAGGAGGCCGCCGACATCCAGCACCACCGCCTTGAGGGTCCCGCCATCGGCGATCAGCAGGTCGTCGATCTTGCCGACGTTGTCGCCGGCCGCGTTGCGGACCGTGACGCCGATCATCTGCGTGGCCAGGAACGCGGCGGGCTTGAGACCCTGCCGCTTGGTCGCGGCGTCGGCGCTGGCCGCCGTCATCAGCCGCCCGCCACCCGCGCCGCCTGTTGACGTACCCGGCCCGGTGCCGGGCAGCACCGTCTTGTTGCCGATGACGCTGGCGTCTTGGGCGTGGGCCGGAGGCCCGGCCAGGGCGATGACGGCCAGCGGCAGAAAAACGAGTGACGTTCGCATAGGGATGGCTCCGGAGCATCCGAGCAATCCGGGCGCTACGGCCATAATTCCACGCCGGAGGGGCCGTTCCTGTCGTCCCTGTCGCACCGGGCCTCCGAAAACGACGAAGGGCCCGGCCTTGCGGCCGGACCCTCCCTCGCTGCGGCGCCGGCTGGGCCGGCGCCGAGGTTCGATCTTAGTACGAGCCGAACTTGTAGTTCACGCCGGCGCGGACGACGGCGAACTCGGTGTTGGCGGCGGCGCCGTTGAGGTAGGCGGTGCCGTTCGGGGCCAGCAGGTTGCCGTAGAACACGCCACCGGCGGTGTTCTTCTGACGGTCCAGGTTCACGTACAGGCCTTCGACCTTGAGTGTCACGGCCGAGGACTTGAAGAAGTTCAGGAACGAGTCGGTGGGCAGGGCGTACTCGATGCCGCCGCCGACGGCGTAGCCGGTGCGGAAGCTGCTGCGGAAGTTCCGGCCAGCGAAGTTCTGGTCGTCCTGACCCGAGCCGTAGGCGTAACCGCCGGTGGCGTACACGAGGGTCCGGTCGAAGGCGTAGCCGAGGCGGCCGCGGGCGGTGCCGAAGTAGTCGAGGCCGTTGCCGCTGGTGGCGACGAAGGCGCGCGGGTTCGAGAACGCGGCGCCCGGAGCGCCGGTCACGCCGTAGTTCAGGGTGCCGTTAGCGCGGCGGGCGAAGTCGACGTACTGGGCGTCAGCCTCGAAGCCGACCACGATGCCGGAGCCCGGGGTGAACTGATAGTTGTAGCCGATCTGGGCGCCGCCGGTGAAACCATCGTTGGCGCCGCGGTTGCCGACGCTGACGACGGCATTGGTGTTCGGCGAGTTGATCAGCGAGCCGGCCGGCAGGGCGTAGTTGGCGGTATTGCGGCTGCTGGCATCGAAGCCGTAGCCGGCGTTCACGCCGAAGTAGGCGCCGGTCCAGGTGAACACCGGCACCGGCGTGAACACCGGCGGCGGCGCAGCGCGACGCGGCAGGTCGGCCGCGGAGGCGGCGGCGGTCATGCCGGCGAGAACGGTCGATGCAAGAAGAACTTTTTTCATGGTGCCATGGGTCCTGGGGTTGGCTTGAGCCGGCTGCCTTCTAGGCGCTCTCGGTCGGCGGGTCTGTCGCTTTCCTGCAACAAGCTCGGCCAGACTAGCCCGATCTCGTCAACGAAAGGTGAAGGTTACGCGCGCACAACCCTGTCGTCGGCGCATGAGTGTGTATCAGAAGCTGCATCGGCGTTTGAACAAAGTCTGAAGATTAGTCGGGCTCCTTTATCCGGGGATGCCGGGATCTGTCCGATTCGGGTCCGTCGCCAGTCGGGCTCTTCCGCGTCGGCGCCGGGGACGGCGTTTTATTCTGGTACGGTGAGCGCTTGCTCGTCCCGTCCTGCGTAAGTCGGCGGTTAACCATGGTGTGGTAACCGTCCCGGATCGACCGTTGCCCGCCGCACGCCCGACCGAGAAGGACAGACCATGCTCCCGCCCGCCGAGCGGAGTCAGAAGCCCTTCGGGACTCGCCGACCCGCCGTCGAGCCGGACAGGTCCACGCGCACGCATCCAGCTACGAGCATTGCCCAGACCCGGCCCGCGGGATCCCTGGCCTGGGCGCTGCGCATTTCGGCCGTCGTGGGTCTGCTCGCCCTGGTCGCGACCCACCAGCTCGCCCGGTTGAGCCAAGCCGGCCCGGCATCGGTCCAGCTCGCCCTGGTCGGACAGGGGCTCACCGCCGATCCGGAGACGACCGGCTCGCTCGCGCCGGCCGGCGCCGCCCGGGTGACCCGCCTCGACCCCTGCCTGCTGCCCGCCCTGGACCGTCACCAGCCCTGATCGGCTGTGCGTGGGACCCGGATGCGCGCATTGCGAGATTGACAAGCTGCGCCAAGCCCCTAACTGACTGCCCCATGCGCCCCGCGGCCACGGGTGCGTTCGTGCGCCTTACGTGAGCCCTCCCGAGCCGTTGCCGCGACGGTGTCCACCGCGCCGGCCGGGCGCGCAACGGTTCCTGAACGCAGATGCCTTTTTCCGACCTGGGACTGAGCGAGAAAGTCCTCAACGCCGTCGAGACGGCGGGTTACACCGAGCCGACTCCGATCCAGGCTCAGGCGATTCCTCACGTGCTCGCGCGCCGGGACGTCCTCGGCATCGCCCAGACCGGCACCGGCAAGACCGCGGCGTTCACGCTGCCGATGCTGACGCTGCTGGAGAACGGCCGCGCCCGCGCCCGGATGCCCCGCACGCTGATCCTGGAGCCGACCCGGGAACTCGCGGCGCAGGTGGTCGAGAATTTCGACCGCTACGGCACCAACCACAAGCTCAATGTCGCGCTCATCATCGGCGGCGTGTCCTTCGCGGACCAAGACGCCAAGCTGACGCGCGGCACCGACGTGCTGATCGCCACGCCGGGCCGGCTGCTGGACCATTTCGAGCGCGGCAAGCTGCTTCTCACCGGGGTCGAGCTGCTGGTCATCGACGAGGCCGACCGTATGCTCGACATGGGGTTCATCCCCGACATCGAGCGGATCGTGAAGATGGTCCCGTTCACCCGGCAGACGCTGTTCTTCTCGGCGACCATGCCGCCGGAGATCGAGCGGCTGGCGGACATGTTCCTGCACAACCCGCAGCGGATCGAGGTGGCGCGGCCGGCTTCCACGGCCTCGACCATCACGCAACGGCTGGTGGCGGTCGGCTCCGAGGGGCACGCCAAGCGCGAGCGCCTGCGTACCCTGATCCGCGGCGAGTCCGAGCTGAACAACGCCATCATCTTCTGCAACCGCAAGCGCGACGTCGCGCTGCTGCAGAAGTCGCTGGTCAGCCACGGGTTCGACGCCGCCGCCCTCCACGGCGACATGGACCAGCGGGCGCGCACCACCGCGCTGGACGCGTTCCGCGCTGGCGAGACCGCCCTGCTGGTCGCCAGCGACGTGGCGGCCCGTGGTCTCGACATCCCGGCGGTCAGCCACGTGTTCAATTTCGACATCCCGCACCACCCCGAGGATTACGTTCACCGGATCGGCCGAACCGGCCGGGCTGGCCGGAGTGGCGCCGCCTACACCCTGGTCGCCCCCGGGGACGACCGCTCGCTGGGCGCCATCGAGGCGCTGATCGGGCAGCCGATTCCCTGGTTCGACGGTGACCTGTCCACGGTGGCCGATCCGTCCGCCGACACCGGCACGCGGCACCGCGGCCGATCGGGCGAGGGCCGCCGCGGCGGGCGCTCGGGCAAGTCCGAGGGGCGGTCGTCCGAGGCCCGGTCGTCGGTCGACCGCTCGCCCGAGGGGCGGTCGTCGGCTGGGCGCTCCGAGCGGCGCACCTCGGAGGGCAGATCTTCCGAGAGCAGGACTTCGGAGAGCAGGTCGTCGGAGACCAGTCCGGTGGAGGCCAGGGCACCGGAGCCGCGTACGTCCGAGGCCAGGTCGGAGCCCCGTGCCGAGGCCAAGCCGAACGGTCGCGAGGGCAGCGGACGCCAGCGCTCCCGCGGCGGGTCGGCCGCCGCGCGTGGCGAGACCCGTCCGGCCCCGCGTCCCGAGCCCGTCCGCGAGGAGCGGATGCGCGAGGAGCGCGGCCGCCGCAACGAGCCCGACGGGGATACCCCGATCGGACTCGGCTCACACGTCCCGGCCTTCTTGCTTCGACCAGTTTTGGCAAAGAAAGAGAAGTAACGCCCGGCTTAACGTTCCAGCTACGAACCGGCACTAGACTGGTTTTGGGCCGTGTTTAGTGATCCACCGGCGGCCTCGGACCGCGGGTTACGGATGAGCCAGGAGACCTATTCGGATCGCGACCGCAGCTTCGCGCTTGCGAAGCGGGCGCACGATCTGATCCACGATTACGGTCCCTCGGCCACCCCCCGCGCCTACGCGGTCTGGTACGCCTACGTGTCGGGCGAACTGCCGCTGCTGGGCGACGCGGTCAAGCGTCGGACCACCCAGAACGGCTGCCTGACCGAGTCCGACATCGACGACCTGCACGAGACCTATCTCGACGGGCGCCAGCTCACGAGTGCCGCCGGCGACGTCAGCCGCAGCGTGCTCGACGAGATCGAAGCGGTGACCGAGATCCTCGATTTGTCGCTCGGTTCGACCACGCAATACGGCGAAGCCCTGCGCGGCCTGGCCCAGGATCTCGCCCAGGAGGGCATGCCGACCCGGGCGCGCCTCGGCGAGATCGTCTCGACCCTGGTCTCCACCACCCGCGAGGTCGCGGTGAACAACCGTGTCCTCGAGGCACGGATGCGCGAGACCCGCACCGAGATCGAGACCCTGCGCGAGAAGCTGGAGGCGAGCCGGCTCGAGAGCCTGACCGATGCGCTGACCGGGCTGGCGAACCGCAAGCATTTCGAGGAGATGCTGAAGGCGACCCTGGAGGCGTCCCGCCTCGGGGACGTGCCGATGAGCCTGGTCGTGCTCGACATCGACTTCTTCAAGCGCTTCAACGACCTGTACGGCCATCTCACGGGCGATCAGGTGTTGCGGCTCGTGGCGATCGTGATGCGGGAGAATGCCGGCACGCAGGCGCTGCTCGCCCGGTTCGGCGGCGAGGAGTTCGGCATCGTGCTGCCCGGCGCCGACCGGGTCCTCGCCCGACAGGTGGCCGAGAAGGTCCGGACCAGCGTGATGGGACGGGAACTCGTGAAGCGCTCGACCGGCGAGTCGCTTGGCAAGGTCACGATCTCGCTCGGCATCGCAGTTCTGCACGCCAGCGACAGCCCGGCCTCACTCCTGGAGCGCGCCGACCTGTGCATGTTCGCGGCCAAGCGCGCCGGCCGGAACCGCGTCGTGGACGACGCGGCCGAGACGCTCCCGCAGGTGGCCTGACGCGAGGCCGAGACGTTTGATCTCGCATCATCCGTTTCCGAAAGCCGGAAACCACCTTTCGGGATGATGCTTTAGACCCGGGCCGGGATCCGGTCTTCCGAGACCGGCGTGATCGCTACCGATTCGCCGCAGCCGCAGGCCGAGGTCTGGTTCGGGTTGTTGAACACGAATTGCGAGGCGAGCTTTGTGGTGGTGAAGTCCATCTCGGTACCGAGCAGGAACAGCACCGCCTTGGGATCGACGAACACCCGGACGCCGCGATCCTCGACCACGTCCTCGCCGGGATTGGCCGCCTCGGCATATTCCATCGTGTAGGACATGCCGGCGCAGCCGCCGTTGCGGACGCCGACCCGCAGGCCCGCGATCGGCCGGTCGGCATCCGCCATGATCGCCTTGATCCGCTCGGCCGCGCGATCGGTCAGCGAAAGAACCTTGAAGCCTGCAAACATCGTCACCCTCCCGCCCATCCGGGTTCAAGGCCCGGGAGCGCGCATTCTGACAGACACAAGATAAGCATCCGTCCCCGCCCGGTCCACTACGGTCGGGCCACAGGGCCGCGGCATTCGGCGCGTCAGGCCGTTTCGCCCGTGAGCCGCGCGAAGGTGGCGAGATCGACGTTGCCGCCGCTGATCACCACGCCGACGCGCTTGTTCGTGATGTCGACCAGCCCGTGCAGGACCGCCGCCGCCGCCAGGCAGCCGGTCGGCTCGACCAGGATCTTCATCCGTTCGGCGAAGAACCGCATGGTCTCGACGAGCTGGGCGTCCGAGACGGTCAGGATGTCGGCGACATCCCGGCGGATGATCGCGAAGGTGAGGTCGCCGAGCGCCGTCGATTGCGCCCCGTCCGCGATGGTCCGGGGTACCGGGATGGTGACGATCGCGCCCCCGCGGAACGATTGCTGCCCGTCATTGCCGGCCTCCGGTTCCACGCCGATCACCCGGCAGCCCGGCGACAATTCCGTGGCGGCGAGCGCGCAGCCGGCGAGCTGGCCGCCGCCTCCGAGGCAGGCCACCAGCACGTCGAGGGGCCCGGCCTCCGCGATCAGCTCCTGCGCCAGCGTCCCCTGCCCGGCAATCACATCGCGGTTGTTGAACGGCGGGATCACCGTCATGCCCCGGGGCTCGGCGAGTTCCCGGCCGAGCGCCTCCCTATCCTGGGTGTAGCGGTCGTACAGCACGACCTCGGCGCCGTAGCCCCGGGTCGCCGCGATCTTGGCCGCGGGGGCGTCGCCCGGCATCACGATCGTCGCCGGGATGCCGAGCAGCTGGCTCGCCAGGGCGATCGCCTGGGCGTGGTTGCCGGAGGAGAACGACAGCACCCCGCGGGCACGGACCGCCTCCGGGAGGGCGCTGATCGCGTTGTAGGCGCCCCGGAATTTGAAGGCGCCGCCCCGCTGCAGGTTCTCGGCCTTGAAGAATAGTTTTGCGCCGGTCCGCGCATCGGCGGTGCGCGAGGTCAGCACGGGGGTCCGGTGGGCGATCCCGGCGATCCGCTCCGCGGCCCGGGCGACGTCCGCGAAGGTCGGCACGCCGCTCTCGGCCGTCGTCGTCTGTGCTTGCTCCGGCATCGTATCCCACAAAGCTCCTGCCTGAGAACCGTGCTCGATCGCGCTGCGATCGGGCACGGCTGCGTGACCTCGACCGCCTGCGCGCGCCCGCTCCGGACCGGAATCACCCCGGCGGACCGCTCCCGGCCGCGGAAACTCTTAGGCAGGATTTGCGCCCGGCGCATCCGTGGGATTTGCAGGCCAAGCGGAGCCATTCGTTGGCCCGGAGCTTGTATCCCTGGATTCGTTCGAGGGTCGCGTCGCCATGCCGTTGGAATCGAAGGTTCGGATCCCCTCTCCCGCCGACCCGCAGCGCGGTGCCGCGGAGGCCCGATGAGCGACAGGATGCGCGATCGGCGGGCGGGCGACGAGGCGACGGAGGTCACGTTCCGCGGGCGGGGCCTTGCGCTCCGGTCGGGCGGACGGCTGATCCTGCTCGTCTGCCCGCTCTGTTCGCAGCGCAACGCCAGCCGCGGTGCCGAGCGGGGCATCTGCGAATGGTGCGCCTACGTGCCCTCGCAGGATCAGGCGGAGCCGGTGGAGCGCGGGAACGGGTGACCGCTTCCGCCCTCATGCCGCCGCCGAACCGGGCCGCTTGGAGTTTTCGGTAAACCCAACTCCACTGCAGACGGTCCCGCAGTCTCGTCGCGCGATCGCCGAACGGGTCGAGGCCGCAGACCGCGAATCCGCCTCGGCGGCGGAAAGGGGAACGTCGATCACGCGACGTGGCTGTGCGCTGCGTACTATTTTCGATTGCAAGTTTTGGTTAAAATTACAATTATAGGTTGGGGGGCTGCCGACCGGGAGGGATCATGCAACCGTCGGAATGCTGTATTTTTCGCATGATCCTCGCGTCCGTGATCGGAAGCGCTGTCACATTGCTGTTGGTCCGTGGTTTCGACCCGTGGGCCCTGGCGCTGATTCCTCTTGGGGGAAGTCTGGCGACCGTGTTCGTAATCGCCCTGTTCCAGGCCATCAGCCTCGCCCTGATGGCTTCGTCGCGCCAGAACACCGAGTCTGCAACCTAGCGGCGGATTGAGCGGACCTTCCCACCCTAACCCTCATCCTGAGGTGCCGCAGCGAAGCGGAGGCCTCGAAGGAGCCCTCCAGAAGTCTCCGCGATCCCTGAAGCCCTCCTTCGAGGCCCAGCGATCTTCGATCGCCGGGCACCTCAGGATGAGGCTACGATGTTTACACATCTGCATCGGACACCGCCGCTCGCGATAGAGCGCGACCGGCCCCCTCTCCCGTGCGGGAGAGGGGACCCGCGCTCCATCCTGCACCCGTACTGCCGACACCGATGCGTGAATCCGGTAGCAGGATGAGGGGAGAGATTGGAATCTCCGAAGCCTTCGCCACAGCCATCGTCTTTGCGAGTGGAACTGAGCGATCCCGGAGCACGATGTGTCTCCGGGCTGCTGTGCGCGTAACCAGGGCGCGGGGCGAGCGAGCCGCCTCCGCGCCCGGTATCGACCGTCAGCTATGGATCACCTTGCCATACGCGTCGAGTACGCTTTCGTGCATCATCTCGCTGAGCGTCGGGTGCGGGAACACCGTGTGCATCAGCTCTTCCTCGGTGCTCTCCAAGTTCATCGCCACGACGTAACCCTGGATCAGCTCGGTCACCTCGGCGCCGACCATGTGGGCGCCAAGCAGCTGGCCGGTCTTGGCGTCGAACACCGTCTTGACCAGGCCGTCCGGCTCGCCCAGCGCGATCGCCTTGCCGTTGCCCGCGAACGGGAAGCGGCCGACCTTGACGGTGAAGCCCAGCTCCTTGGCCTTGGCCTCAGTGAGGCCGACGCTGGCGATCTGCGGCTGGCAATAGGTGCAGCCCGGGATCTTGGCCTTGTCCATCGGGTGGGTGTGCAGGCCCTTGATGGTCTCGACGCAGATGACGCCCTCGTGCTCGGCCTTGTGTGCGAGCATCGGCGGGCCGGCGACGTCGCCGATGGCGTAGAGACCGGGGACGTTGGTCCGGCCCAGCCCGTCGGTCACGACGATGCCGCGGTCGATCTTCACCCCGAGCTTTTCGAGACCGATATTCTCGATGTTGCCGACCACTCCCACCGCCGAGATCAGCTTTTCGGCCGTGATTTGCTGGGTCTTGCCGTCGCCGCCCTCGATGGTCGCCGTGACGGAATCGGCGCCCTTCTCGACTTTGGTCACCTTGGCGCCGGTGAGGATCTTGATGCCCTGCTTCTCGAAGCGCTTGCGCGCCAGGCCCGCAATCTCGGCATCCTCCACCGGCAGGATCTGCGGCAGCAGCTCCACCACGGTCACCTCGGCGCCCATGGTCCGGTAGAATGAGGCGAACTCGATGCCGATCGCGCCCGAGCCCATGACGAGCAGGCTCTTGGGCATCGTCTCCGGGACCATGGCCTCGTAATAGGTCCAGATCTGCTTCTTGTCGGGCTCGATCCCGGGGATCGCCCGCGGCCGGGCTCCGGTGGCCACGATGATGTGCTTGGCCTGGTAGCTGCCCGCTCCCTTGGCGCCCTTCGGAGCCTCGGCGCGCTTCGATTCCTTGACGGTGACCTGGCCGGGCTGGTTGCCCGTGGCGACGCTGTCGACCGAGGCCTCGCCCCAGATGACGTCGACCTTGTTCTTCTTGAGCAGCATGCCGACGCCGCCGTTGAGCCGGCCTGAGACGCCCCGCGAGCGCTTCACGATGGCCGCGGTGTCGAACGACACCTCCTTGGCCGACAGGCCATAATCGGAGGCGTGCTGCATGTAGTGGTAGATCTCGGCCGAGCGCAGCAGCGCCTTGGTGGGGATGCAGCCCCAGTTCAGGCAGATGCCGCCCAGGTGCTCCCGGTCGATCACCGCGGTCTTGTAGCCGAGCTGCGCCGCGCGGATCGCGGTGACGTAGCCGCCGGGGCCGGCGCCGATGATGAGGATGTCGTAGGTGTCGGACATTGCGTGCTCCGGCTCAGACCAACATGCCCATCGGGTTTTCGATCAGCCCCTTGAAGGCCGCGACCAGTTCCGCGCCGAGCGCGCCGTCGAGGACGCGGTGGTCGCAGGACAGGGTGGCGGTCATCACCTGGACCACCGCCGGAGCGCCGTCCTTGACGACGACGCGCTTCTCGCCGGCGCCCACCGCCAGGATGCTCGATTGCGGCGGGTTGATCACCGCGGTGAAGTGCTTGATCCCGAACATGCCGAGGTTCGACACCGAGGTGACGCCGCCTTGGTATTCTTCGGGCTTGAGCTTCTTCGCGCGCGCCCGGGCGGCGAAGTCCTTCATCTCCTTCGAGATGGTGGACAGGGTCTTCTCGTCGGCCCGCCGGATCACCGGGGTGAACAGCCCGCCGTCGATCGCCACCGCCACGCCGACTTCGGCCTGCTTGAAGCGCAGCACCCGGTCCTCGGCCCAGACCGCGTTGGCGGCGGGCACGCGGGTGAGCGCCAGGCCCATCGCCTTGATGACGAAGTCGTTCACCGAGAGCTTGAAGGCCGGCTTGCCGTCCTTGTCCTTGCCGGCGGAGCCGTTGAGCGTCTCGCGCAGCTTCATCAGCGCGTCGAGTTCGCAATCCACGGTGAGGTAGAAGTGCGGGGCCACCTGCATCGCCTCGGTGAGGCGCTTGGCGATGGTCTTGCGCATGCCGTCCAGCGGCACCTCCTCGTAGGAGCCCTTGGCGTAGAAGCCCCGGACCTGATCGAGGGTGAGGCCGGCCGGCGCTCCGGCGGCGGGGGCGGCCTTCGGCGCGGGTGCTGCCGCCTTGGGCGCCTCGGCGGCGGCCTGCGGCGTCGGCGCCTTGGTGCCGCCCGAGGCCTTGGCGGCCTGGACGTCCCGGGCGATGATCCGCCCGTGCGGGCCGCTGCCCGCCACGGCGGCGAGCTCGACGCCCTCCTGCTTGGCGATCCGGCGTGCGAGCGGCGAGGCGAAGACCCGGCCTCCCGAACCGCCCTGCTGCTGCGGCGCGGTCCCGCCGGGCTGGGCGCCCTCCGGCGCCTCGTTCACCCGCTCGTAGGACATGTGGCCGCCGCCGGGCGTGGTGTTCTGGTCGGCCGGCGCCGGCGCCGCGGATTGCGGCTCGGACTTCGGCTCGGCTTTGGCCTTCGGCTCGGCATTGCCGCCCGCGGCCTGCACGCTCGCCGGATCCTCGCCCTCGACGGCGATCACCGCGATCAGGTCGTTGACCGCCACGTCGGCGGTGCCCTCTGGGACGACGATCTTGGCGAGGACGCCCTCGTCGATGGCCTCGACCTCCATGGTCGCCTTGTCGGTCTCGATCTCGGCGAGGATGTCGCCGGATTTCACGGCGTCGCCCTCTTTCTTCAACCACTTGGCGAGGTTGCCCTTCTCCATGGTCGGCGACAGGGCGGGCATGAGCACGTTGATCGGCATGGCATCAGGTCTCGGGCAAGGCCGGGGCGGCCGGATCGTCGAAGGGAAACAGGTCGTCGAGGGGGAACGGGACGGCGTCGAACGGCGCGAGCGCTACGGTCTCGCCGCGCTGGATCGTGGCCAAGACCACCCAGCGCCCATCCGCGAGGGCAAAGCCTTCCAGAAACCCTTCGCCCGGATCGAGCAGCCAGAGGTGGCCGATCCCTGCCTCGGCGTAGATGCGGCGCTTGGGACCGCGGTCGAGGCGCATGGTGGGCGGCGACAGGATCTCGCAGACCCAATCCGGCGCGGTCGTGATGAAGGCATCCGCGGGTTCGGTCGGCATCCGCTCGCGGCGCCAGGCAGCGAGATCGGGCACGACCACGTGAGGGTCGAGATGAAGCTCCGGCTCGATCATGAAGATCCAACCCCCGGGACCCTCACGCCCACGGCTGAAGGTAAAATCGAGCTCGCCGGAGAGCCGTACTGCCGCGCTGGCGTGCCCAGGCCGCGGACGCGGGTGTGTCTCCAGGGTGCCATCGATGATCTCGGCGACGAGATGCTCCGGCACGGCCACGAGATCCGCGTAGGTCGCCTGCCGGACAGCCGCCTCAGCCATGGTCGGATGCCGCCATCGCTAGTTGAAGCCGCCGGGGTCGAGCCCCTCGGCCTCCCAGCCGGCGCGGATGCGCTCGAACGCCTCCTCCTCCGACATGTCGGTCTCCAGCGCGTAGGCGCGGGCCGCCTGCCGACCGAGGTCGAGCAGCAGCCGGCCCCAGGTCGCAGGATCGTCGAACGAGCGGCGGAGCGCCACGCTCACGGCCCCGTCCACCACGGCCGCGCGCAGCACCTCGATGCCGCCCTGCGCGCGGGCGTCCGGCGGGATGGCCAGTTCGACGAAGTCCTGTGTGGGATCCTGGCTCATGGCGCGCCGGCTGGTTTCCGAACCCGTTCGGGGCAGACGGACGGGGCTGCGGCGCCACCCGCAAATCCCGTCACTTGTAGCAGACGCTCTTGGCCGCCTCGACGACCTCGGCCACGGTCGGCAGGGCGAGCTTTTCCAGGTTCGCCGCGTAGGGCATCGGCACGTCCTTGCCGGTGATGCGCAGGACCGGGGCGTCGAGATAGTCGAAGGCGTCGACCATCAGGCGGGCCACGATCTCGGCGCCGATGCCGGATTGCGGGAACCCCTCCTCCACCGTGATGCAGCGGCCGGTCTTCTTGACCGAGCGCACCACGGTCTCGGAATCCATGGGCCGGATCGTGCGCAGGTCGATCACCTCGGCCTCGATGCCCTCCTCGGCGAGGATCTGCGCGGCCTTGAGCGCGTAGGTCATGCCGATCGCGAAGGACACGATGGTCACGTCCTTGCCGGTGCGGTGGACCCGTGCCTTGCCGATCGGCAGCACGAAGTCGTCAAGCTGCGGCACCGGGAAGGACTGGCCGTACAGGATCTCGTTCTCGAGGAAGATGATCGGGTTCGGGTCGCGGATCGCGGCCTTGAGCAGGCCCTTGGCGTCAGAGGCCGTGTAGGGGGCGATCACCTTGAGGCCCGGCACGTTGGAGTACCACGCGGAATAATCGTGGCTGTGCTGGGCGCCGACCCGGGCGGCCGCGCCGTTGGGGCCGCGGAACACGATCGGACAGCCGAGCTGGCCACCGGACATGTACAGGGTCTTGGCCGCCGAGTTGATGATGTGGTCGATCGCCTGCATGGCGAAGTTGAAGGTCATGAACTCCACGATCGGCTTCAGGCCGGACAACGCCGCGCCGACGCCGATGCCGGCGAAGCCGTGCTCGGTGATCGGGGTGTCGACCACGCGCCGGGCGCCGAACTCCTGCAGCAGCCCCTGGGTGATCTTGTAGGCGCCCTGATACTCGGCGACCTCCTCGCCCATGACGAAGACGTCGCCGTCGCGGCGCATCTCCTCGGCCATGGCGTCGCGCAGGGCCTCGCGGACCGTGGTGGTGACCATCGGGGTGTTGGCCGGGAACTCCTCCATCACCGGCTCGTCGGCCTTGTTGGTGATGATGGCCGGCGCCGCCGGCGCGTTCGGGGCGTCGGAGCCGGTCTTGGCCGCCGGGGCGGGTTTCTCGGCCATCCCCTCGGCCTGCATGTCCGGCGTCGGGGCCGGGTGGCCGCCGGCGCCGTTAGGCTTCGGCTTACCACCGCTGGCGGCCGCCTCGGCCACATCCTCGCCCTCACCCGCGATGATGGCGATCGGCGTGTTGACCGCGACGCCCTCGGTGCCCTCCGCGATCAGGATCTTGGCGAGCACGCCCTCGTCGATGGCCTCGACCTCCATGGTCGCCTTGTCGGTCTCGATCTCGGCCAGCACGTCGCCGGACTTGACCGGGTCACCCTCTTTCTTCAGCCACTTGGCGAGCTTGCCCTCCTCCATGGTGGGGGAGAGGGCGGGCATCAGGATGTCGGTCGCCATGCTCAGCTCTGCGGTCGTCTTTTCGGTCGGGGCGGCCAGGGTTTCGCGGACGCGCTAGGCGTGCGCATCCAGCAGGATGTCGGTCCACAGCTCGGCGGGATCCGGCTCGGGATCGTTGGTGGCGAACTCGGCCGCCGCGTTCACGGTCTCGCGGACCTTGGCGTCGGTCGCCTTGATCTCCGCCTCCGGCACCCCGTGCAGCTCAAGCAGGCGCTTGCGCACCATCTCGATCGGGTCGTGCTCGTCGCGCATCTTCGAGACCTCGTCCTTGGTCCGGTACTTGGCCGGATCGGACATGGAATGGCCGCGGTAGCGGTAGGTCTGCATCTCCAGGATGTAGGGGCCCTTGCCCGTGCGGGCGTGCTCGACCGCCCGCGCCGCCGCCTCGCGCACCGTGCGCACGTCCATGCCGTCGACCTGCTCGCCCGGGATGCCGAAGGAGAGGCCGCGCTTGGAGAAGTCGGTCTGCGCCGAGGCCCGGGCCACCGAGGTGCCCATGGCGTAGCGGTTGTTCTCGATCACGTAGACCACGGGCAGCTTCCACAGCGCCGCCATGTTGAAGCTCTCGTAGACCTGGCCCTGGTTGGCCGCGCCATCGCCCATATAGGTGAGGCTGACCTTGCCGTTCTCCCGGTAATGATCCGCGAAGGCGAGGCCAGTGCCCAGCGAGACCTGGGCGCCCACGATGCCGTGGCCGCCGAAGAACTGCTTCTCGCGGCTGAACATGTGCATGGAGCCGCCCTTGCCGCGGCTGTAGCCGCCCCGGCGGCCGGTCAGCTCGGCCATGACACCCTTGGGGTCCATGCCGCAGGCCAGCATGTGGCCGTGGTCGCGGTAGCCGGTGATGACCTGGTCGCCGTCGACCGAGGCCATCTGCATGCCGATCACCACGGCTTCCTGGCCGATATAGAGGTGGCAGAACCCGCCGATCAGGCCCATGCCGTAGAGCTGGCCGGCCTTCTCCTCGAAACGCCGGATCAGCAGCATCTCGTGATAGGCGTGAAGGTCTTCCTCGCGGGTGAATTGCGGCATGTTGGGCGCGGGCTTGTGCGCCTCGATAACCTGAGCGCTTCCGGCCTCTGAGCTTCCGACCTGCGGTTGCGAGGACGAAGCGTCCTTCGCAGGCTCCTTGGCGGCGTCCATCGGCGCTCTCCCCGTGATTCCACGCGACTGGAACGGGGTGTAGGACAGCACCGTTTGGAAAGCGAGGGTGGACGCTCTGACAGGTCGCCCCTCTTGTCAGAGGCGATCTAAAGCATCGTCCCGAACGGCAGCCGCCGGCTTTCGTGCATGGAAGAGGCCGACCTTAAGTGGCGGCGCGTAGGGCCGGAGCGTGATGTCAGGGCGTGATGACGACCACGTCGTTGGCGTGGACGCGGCCCAGCACGATCCGGGCCCGCTCTTCCAGGAGGTCGCGGTCGATCTGGTCGCTCTTGAGCAGGGTCACCCGGTGCTCCCAGGTCGCCCGCTCCGCCCGCACGGCGGCGAGCTCCCGGGTGAGGCCGTAGGCGCGGATCTTCAGCACCTTCTTGGCCTCGAGGCCGCGGTTGCCGCTCTCGGCCTGCCACACGAAGAAACCGACGACGAGCGCCGACAGGGTCCAGAGACCCAGGGGCAACACGACCATTCTGACGCGGCGACGGACGACCATGGCGCCAGCCTCGCGCGGAAAGGTTAACGGAGTTTTTCGGTGCTGCCGGTTCGTACCCGTCGGGTATGATCCGGGCCGGACAGAGGGAGCCCCGGCGCACCGATGGACATGACGGAGCTGACGCGCTGGATCGCGGAGCACGCGACCGCGACCGACGACCACGACACGATGCTGGCGCGGGTCTGCGAGGCCCTGTGCGCGGCCGGCGTCCCGCTCTGGCGGGTCAGCGTCATGTCGCCGGCCATCGACCCGACCGTGCGGGGCGTCAGCCTGAACTGGCTCCTCGGCCAGGGCCTGACCTTCGTGCCGAACCCGCACGGCGCCGAACAGGAGGCCGACTGGCTCCGCAGCCCGATCTTCGCGATGCTGGAGCGGGGCCAGACCTTCGGACGCTGGCGCCTCGACAGCCCCGGTCCGGAAACGGATTACCCGATCCTGCACGGCCTGCGCGCCGAGGGCGGCACCGAGTACGCGGTCCAGATCGTCGGCTTCGCGCCCGGCACGGCGTTGCGCGGCGTCGCGATCTCGTTCTGCACCCAGGCCCGCGACGGCTTCACGCAGGCCGACCTCGCGGCGGTCGCGGCGGTGATGCCGACCTTCGCGCTGGCGGTGGCCAAGC
This sequence comes from Methylobacterium mesophilicum, assembly GCF_022179445.1. Taxonomy (GTDB): domain Bacteria; phylum Pseudomonadota; class Alphaproteobacteria; order Rhizobiales; family Beijerinckiaceae; genus Methylobacterium; species Methylobacterium mesophilicum. Next base: position 142,785 of record NZ_BPQU01000009.1, read on the forward strand.
TCGGCCTCGGACATACCCTACGCGAGGTCACGGCGACCTATCTCGGGCGCTCCACCGCGGAGCGGGTCCTCGACGGGCAGATCCAGCGCGGCCAGGGCCGGGCCGTCCCGGCCGCGATCCTACTGACGGACCTGCGCGGCTTCACGGCCCTGTCCGACCGGGCCGACCCCTACGACATGGTCACCTGGCTCAACGAGCATTTCGACGCGCTGGGCGATCCCGTGGCCCGGCACGGCGGCGAGATCCTCAAATTCCTCGGCGACGGCTTCCTGGCGATCTTCCCGGTGGCCGATGCCGGCATCCTGCCCTGCCCCGTCTGCAACAGCGCCCTCGACGCCGCCGCGGACGGACTCGCGGCCAACGCCGCGCTCAACGATCACCGCCGGGCCGCGGGGCTACCGGAGCTGACTGCCGACTGCGTCGTGCATTTCGGGACGGTGGTCTACGGCAATGTCGGCACCGAGCGCCGCCTCGACTTCACGGTGATCGGGCGGGCGGTGAACGAGGCGAGCCGTATCGAGAGCCAGTGCGAGGCCCTCGGCCACACGCTGCTGGTTTCGGATTCCTTCGCGGAACGGTGCGCCCGGCCTCTGAAAACGGTGGGAACCATCGAGCTGCGGGGGCTGGCGCGGCCGCAGAAGGTCTGGACGCTGCCGGGTGACTGAAGTTCGTCGGCCGAAGGACGTGGAGCGCCGTTCCCGGTCATTGCTTCGCTGCGCTCGCAATGACGGTGCAATTTGAAAGACGGCCCCCGTCTTCCCTCCCCGCAAGCCGGGAGGGAAGACGTATGCGAATTCAGCCCCGCGCCAGATGCTTGATCGCCGAAGCGCCGGCGTAGAGCGCCTGCGGACCGAGGCCCTCCTCGATACGGATCAGCTGGTTGTACTTCGCCAGTCTGTCGGAGCGGGCCAGCGAGCCGGTCTTGATCTGCCCGCAATTGGTGGCGACCGCGAGGTCCGCGATGGTCGAATCCTCGGTCTCGCCGGAGCGGTGGGACATCACCGCGGTGTAGCCGGCGCGCTGGGCCATATCGACGGCCGCCAGGGTCTCGGTCAGCGTACCGATCTGGTTGACCTTGATCAGGATCGAGTTGGCCGTGCCCTCGGCGATGCCGCGGGACAGGCGCTCGACATTGGTCACGAACAGGTCGTCGCCCACGAGCTGGCAGCGATCGCCGATCTTCTCGGTCAGGAGCTTCCAGCCGGCCCAGTCGTCCTCGGACATGCCGTCCTCGATCGAGAGGATCGGGTAGTTGGCAACCAGCTGGGCCAAGTAATCGACCTGAGCCTCGATCGAGCGGTTCGTGCCCTCGCCCTCGTAGGCGTAGGCGCCGTCCTTGAAGAACTCGGTGGCGGCGCAGTCGAGGCCCAGGGCGATCTCGGTGCCGGGCTTGAAGCCGGCGGCCGTGATCGCGTCCATCACGAAGTCGATGGCGGCCTCAGCCGACGGCAGGTTCGGGGCGAAGCCGCCCTCGTCGCCGACATTGGTGTTGTGGCCGGCCTTCTTCAGCTTGCCCTTGAGGGTGTGGAACACCTCGGAGCCCATGCGCACGGCGTCGGCGAGCGACTCCGCGCCCACCGGCAGGATCATGAATTCCTGGAAGTCGATCGGGTTGTCGGCGTGCGCCCCGCCGTTGATGATGTTCATCATCGGCACCGGCAGGACCCGCCCCTGCACGCCGCCGACGTAACGGTAGAGTGGCAGGCCCGAGGCCTCGGCCGCCGCCTTGGCGACCGCGAGCGACACGCCCAGAATCGCGTTCGCCCCGAGGCGCGCCTTGTTGGGGGTGCCGTCGAGCTCGATCATCGCCTCGTCGACGGCGACCTGATCCTCGGCCTCCATGCCGCCGATCGCGTCGAGGATCTCGGTCTGCGCGGCCTCGACCGCCTTCAGCACGCCCTTGCCCAGGAAGCGGCTCTGATCGCCGTCGCGCAGCTCGACCGCCTCGTGGGCGCCCGTGGACGCCCCCGACGGGACGGCGGCGCGGCCGAACGAGCCGTCCTCCAGAAGGACGTCGACCTCGACCGTGGGGTTGCCGCGGCTGTCGAGGATCTCGCGGGCGCTGATATTGGTGATCGCGGTCATTACAGGTCCTCTCGCGGGGCCGCTTGTCGGCAGCGGCGGCCCCGATCCGGGGTGCGGCGCATCGCGGCGGCTTATCCGTCAAGCCGCGTCCGGCGGCAAGCATCCGGTTAGGTGGCGCCTGTGCACGTGTCGTGACAGCGATGAATCGCAACGCTGACGTGCGGGCCTACCGCACGCGCAGCGGGGCCGGGTGCCGGACCGGGGTCGCGGCCAGGGATCGGTTCAGCCTACGTAACTGGACATCGTTGCGGGCACAGAGGTCGTAGCTGGTCATGGCATCGAGCATGCGCTGGACCGCGTCGTCTTCCCTAGCGCGGGCGGGAGCGGCTGCAGCCGCGACCATCGCAATCAACCCGAAGGCAATGAGACGCATCGTATCGTACCGGCTTCGGACAGCGTCGACGGCCACCCGCTCCGCGGATCGTGACGGAAACCGGTAAAGAATTGGTCGCGGCGCGCATGGGTGCGCCGGACCGCACGCGGGCTTATAAAGACGCCATGACCACGCCTGAGACCCTGCAGCTCGGCCAGCCCACCCCGCTGCCGTCCTCCCCCGCGGATGCCCGCCTCGACCGGGTGCCGAACCCGCATGCCGACACCGATTACGTAGCCCGGTTCACCGCGCCCGAGTTCACCTCGATCTGCCCGGTCACCGGCCAGCCGGATTTCGCCATCCTGGTGATCGACTACGTGCCTGGCGACTGGCTCGTGGAATCGAAGTCGCTCAAGCTTTATCTCGGCGCGTTCCGCAATCATGGGGCGTTCCACGAGGATTGCACCGTGGCGATCGGCAAGCGCCTGCGCGATCTGCTGGAGCCGCGCTACCTGCGGATCGGCGGGTACTGGTATCCGCGCGGCGGCATCCCGATCGACGTGTTCTGGCAGACCGGCGAGCCGCCGAAGACGATCTGGCTGCCCGAGACCGGGGTCGCCCCCTATCGCGGCCGCTGATCCGGCATGAAAAAGGCGACCGGCTCGCGCCGGTCGCCCTTCAGATCCGTTGGGATCGTCGCCCTTAATAGGGGGCGCCGTAATAGCCGCCGTAGGCCGGGGCGCCGTAGCCGTAAGCCGGAGCGCCGTAGGCCGGCCCGTAGCCGCCGCGGTTGTAGTAGTTGTTGGCTGCGCCGGCAGCGACGGCGCCGGCGGCCAGGCCGGCAATGCCGAGGCCGATGGCGGCGCCGGTTCCGATGCCGCGACGTCCGCCGCGGTAACCGTAGCCGTGACCATAGCCATGCCCGTATCCGCCGTGGAAACCGTACGGACGGGCCTCGGCGCCGGTCGTGGCGGCGACGCTGCCGAGGGCCAGGGCGGCGGCGGTGGCGATGATACCGATCTTGCGCATGACGTTCCTTCTCGATCCGTGATCGAACATGCCCACTAACGTGGCTGCACAACGAACGGTTCCGAGTTTTCGTATGCGGATTTTGATAACCATGATCGCCTGAACGACGGTTCATCTCCGACCCATACGATAGAATCACTGCCGGTCGCCCGGGCATTCGCAAACGCCCGCCGCTGGTCTTGTGAATACTTTCCGCATCGCAGTGGGTCTAAACCTGCGGCTGTTGCGCCGAGGGTGGGGGCGGCGCTGTCCGACCGCCCGGTTCCCGTCTTACGCCGGCTCAGGCGGACGGAGATCCCGATCTCACCCTCGTCCTGAGGCGTGACCGAGCGAGCCCTCAGCGATCGCATGGCTGGCCGGAGGGCTCCCTAGAGGTCTCCGCTGCGCGCCCTCGTCTCAAAATGACGGCGCGGACGGGAAAGACCAGTCCAACGCAATCTCAGCCGGTATGACGCCGGCTCGTGCATCCCGTTCCAGGTGGAAACTGCTTACCTACGCTTGCGCCGCGACCGGCGCGGTTCCGGAGAGCCGACCCCATGGATGCCCTCACGCTGATCCGCGATACCTTCGCGCCGCTCGCCGGCAAGCGCATCCTCGACATCGGGTGTGGGCCCGGGACCCTGGCGAAACGGCTCACGGAGGACGGCGCCTCGGTGACGGGCGTCGACCCGGGCGAGGCGGCCCTGGGCAAGGCCCGGGAGGCCGTGCCGGCCGCGCGGTTCGAGGCCGCCTCGGCCGAGGCCCTGCCGTTCCCTGACGCGCATTTCGACGGCGCCGTGATGTTCAACGCCCTGCACCACGTGCCCGACCCCGCCGCCGCCCTGCGCGAGGCGGCCCGGATCGTGGTGCCGGGCGGGACCCTGGTGGTGGTGGAGCCCCTGGCCGAGGGCAGCTTCTTCGACGCCCTGCGGCCGATCGAGGACGAGACGGCGGTCCGCGCCGCCGCGCAGGAGGCCATCGCGGTGGCCCTGTCGGGTGGTGCCTTCCTGTGCCGTCAGGACGTGACCCTGGCACGGCGCGAGAGCTTCGCCGACCTGGACGGTTTCCTGGCGCGGGTCAGCGCGGTCGATCCCGCCCGGGAGGCAACGATCCGAGCCCGGCGGCCGATCGTGGAGGCGGCGTTCCGGGGCGCGGCCGAGCGCGAGGCCGACGGGCGCTACTCCCTGGTCCAGCCCCTGCGCATCCACGTGCTCCAGCCGGCCTGACCGGGATCAGGCGTAGCGGCGCTTGGCCAGCCGATCGAAGGCGATCAGCTCTTCGAGCAAAGCCGGCAGGTCGCGCAGGGCGACCATGTTGGGGCCGTCCGAGGGGGCCCGGTCCGGATCCGGGTGGGTCTCGATGAACACCCCCGCGACGCCGACCGCCACGGCGGCCCGGGCCAGCACGGCGACGAATTCGCGCTGGCCACCGGAGCTGGCGCCCTGCCCGCCCGGCTGCTGCACCGAATGGGTGGCGTCGAACACCACTGGCGCGCCGTGGGTCACCTGCGCCATGATCGGCAGGCTGCGCATATCCGAGACGAGGGTGTTGTAGCCGAACGAGGCGCCGCGCTCGGTGACGATGACGTTGGGGTTGCCGGCCTCCGTCACCTTGGCGGCGACGTGCTTCATGTCCCAGGGGGCCAGGAACTGCCCCTTCTTGATGTTGACCGCCCGGCCGGTGGCGGCGGCCGCCAAGAGGAGGTCGGTCTGGCGACACAGGAAGGCCGGGATCTGGAGCACGTCCACCGCCTCGGCGGCCGGCGCGCAATGCTCGGCGGCGTGCACGTCGGTCAGAACCGGCAGGCTCAAGGATTCGCGGATCTCGGCGAAGACCGGCAGGGCGCCTTCGAGGCCGATGCCCCGCGCGGCGCTCCCGGAGGTCCGGTTGGCCTTGTCGAACGAGGTCTTGAACACGAGGCCGATCCCTAGGTCCGCGGCCATCTCCTTGAGCGCTGCGGCGATTTCCAGGGCGTGATTGCGCCCTTCGAGCTGGCAGGGGCCGGCGATCAGGGTCAGCGGCAGGTGGTTTCCGAAGCGCGCCGCGCCGACCTGGACGACGGGACCGGGTGTTGCGTGTGTCGACATGGGCTGCGCTCTACCCCGCGCGGCGGATTCGCGAAACCCCGGCCCGGGGTGCGACCCGGCAGACCGTGAGGTCGTCCCGGAGCCCATCCGTCCGGGGGCCGGTCTCGCACAGCATCAGCGCCTGGCCGGTGCCCCCCCGTCGCGGCGCGTCGGCCAGCAGGCTGTCCTGGTGCAGGTTGAGCGCCAGCACCTCGACCGCCTGCGGCTCCGCGCCGGTGAGCGCCCGGGCGGCCAGCCCGACCAGGACGAAGTACGCGATTGCGGGCTCCCGCTCGCGGGAGGCGATCGTGATCCGGGCCGGCGCCCGGCAATCGAGGCTCATCCGCTCGGCATCCTGGGCCCGGAACACCGCGTAGGGTCCCTCCCGGCCGGCGAGCGAGGCGCCCGTGATCCGGATCACCTTGGCGGCGAGCGCGTCGCAGGCATCCGCGGCCCGGGCCGGCACCGCGGCGAGGACCAGGGCGCCGATGAGGACGGCCACGGCGGGGAAGCGCATCGTCGGAAATTCCTTGTGGGGCTCCGGGCCACGGACCGGCGGGACGCGAGACAGATAGCGCGGGTCGGCGCGGCGGCGAAGATGCGCGTCCCCGCCAGTCGGACAGGGTATCCTGTAGACAGGGCGTCCTGCCCGCCCGATCTGAGCGGACGGCGCAACGCCCCTCGCCGCTCAAGCTTCCGGCAGCCCATGCTCAGATCCGTCCTCGCCCTCACCCTCCTGGTCGTGGCTATCCCGGCCCTCCCGCTTCCGAGCGCTGCTGCGGCCGAGCCGGCCTACGGGCCCGAACTCGAAGGGTTCGAGTACCCCTTCCCGGTCGAGCGCTTCACCCTCACGTCGCAGCGCCAGCCCGTGCAGATGGCCTATCTCGACGTGCGGCCCGCGACGCCGAACGGGCGCACCGCGGTGCTGCTCCACGGCAAGAACTTCTGCGCGGCGACTTGGGAGAGCCAGATCCGGGCTCTGACCGAGGCCGGCTACCGGGTGATCGCCCCGGACCAGATCGGGTTCTGCAAGTCGAGCAAGCCGGCCGCCTACCAGTTCACCTTCCGACAGCTCGCCGAGAACACCCACGCCCTCCTCGACAAGCTCGGGGTCGCGCGACCGATCCTGGTCGGCCATTCCACCGGCGGCATGCTGGCCGCGCATTACGCCCTGCTCTACCCGAAGGACGTGGCGCAGCTGGTGCTGGTCAACCCGATCGGGCTGGAGGATTGGAGCGCCAAGGGCGTCCCCCCGGTCTCGGTGGAGCAATGGTACCAGCGCGAACTGAAGGTCTCGGCGGCGTCGATCCGCGCGTACGAGACCGCGACCTACTACGCCGGCCAGTGGGAGCCGCGCTACGAGCCCTGGGTGACGATGCTGGCTGGGCTGAACGCCGGCCCGGGCAAGGAGGCGGTCGCCTGGGACTCGGCGCTCCTCTACGACATGATCCTGACCCAGCCGGTGGTCTACCGCCTGCCGCAGATCGCGGTGCCGACCTTGTTGATGATCGGCCAGAAGGACAACACGGCGATCGGCAAGGACCTCGCCCCGCCGGAGCTGCGGGCTTCGCTCGGGAACTACCCGGAGCTGGGCAAGGCGGCCGCCAAGGCGATCCCGGGGGCCAAGCTCGTGGAATTTCCGGTGCTGGGCCACGCGCCGCAGATGTCGGATCCCGAGGGGTTCAACACGGCATTGATCGCGGGGATCTCGGCGCCGTGACTGCGCGGGCGACACCGTAAAGCCGCGCGAACAATTCGGGTCGTGTTGTTCTTGCGAGACTTTCAGTGTTGCACCGTCGCTTGAGCACCCACCTTGTCATCCCGGGGCTGCGAAGCGGAGCCCGGGATCCATAAACGCCGACGGATCAAGATCTTGTGCCATCGGCGGATCTGGATTCCGGGCTCGCCTGCGGCGCCCCGGAATGACGAGGTGGTATAACTCTGCGGGCGGACTTGGGCGCCGTCACGCAGGTCCTAGAAGCCTAAAAGTACGACTTCAGCACGCCGCGGCGGCGGACGTCGAGGGTGGCGCAGTGGAACGAGCCGCCGAACGGGCCATAGCTGAGGAACGGCGCCGGGATCGGGTCGAAGCCCCAATCCTTGAGCGCCTTGATCAGGGTCGGCTGGCTCTGGTCCACGACGATCTTCTTCTCGGTGATCGCCAGGACGTTGATCGAGGTCCAGGGCGAGCACATCGAGATCTTGCTCATGAAGCCCTCGACCGGGTCGGGGCGCGGGGCGATCAGCACGTCCCACTTCTTGAGCACGGCCGGCAGCTTCTCGACGTCGATGTAGTCCGGGTTCACCAGCACCTTGCCGGGTGCGAGCGGCATGAACGACGAGTCGATGTGCATCGGCTGCGGGCAGCGGCTCTCGATCTCGTGGATGCGGAAGCCCGGGCCGAGATGGCGGCGCAGCCACTCGATGCCCATCAGGTTGGTGACGTTCGAGCGGGTCACGAACAGGTCGCGGCCGCAGCGGACGAAGTCGGCGGCGTCGAAGACCGGCTCGAACTCGTTGACCGTGAATTGCATGGGCTCGCCGGCCTTCAGGTTCGGCACCCGGTAATCGTAGTTGTAGAGGTCGTCGGTCAGCTGCGGGCGCGGGGCCGAGGTCCAACGGGCGCCGGCGCGGAAATACTCCTTGAACAGCGACCGGTAGGCGTCGCCCTCGAAGTAGCGCGAGCGCCAGCACATCGGGCTCTCGATGATCTCGTCGCCGATGACCAGGTACGGGTCGCGCGGGCAGGCGACGCAGAAGCCCCGGGAGGTCCAGCGCGGCGCCTTGAATTTGCGGGAGAAGTCCACAGCGTCCGGGCGGCGGATCTTGACGCCCTCTCCGGCGAGGATCTTGATGAAGTTGTCGAGCTCCTGCTGCGCCAGCTTCTTCATGAACTTGGGGTATTTCCAGCCGCTGGCGAAGCGGTAGAACGGCTGGGCCGCCCGCGGCAGGTTGAAGATCACCGTGAGGTGATGGGTCGGGATGGTGGCGCCGTCGAGGGATCCGACGATCACCTCCTCCAGCGGGTCCCACTCGTTCCAGGCCATGACCGGGGAGTGAGGCGCCGGGACGCCGGGCTCCATTCCGCCCCGGAGGCCGCCGGCATGCGTGTCGTCGCTCACGGCCTCTACGGCCGTGATCGGTGATTCGCGCTCCATGACGTGTGCCCCTTCTGCGACGTGCCGCGGTCTTCTGCGCGGGCTCCTCGGCCCGGCCACCGCTTTGGCCCCCGGTGTGTCAAACGGGTGATAGACACCGGTAATCCGTGCTGCAACGTGGCAGAAACGTTCTTGGCCGCCCGGACCTATTTCTGCCGCGACCGTGACCGATTTCCCGCATCAAGCCATTTGCGAGCTTGAAAGACCATTATGAAGCGCCTGACGACCTTGGCCTCGATCGCCGGTCTCTGCACGGTCGTCGGCCTGTTCATGTCCTCCGGCCTGGAGGACGTGTCGGCCGCCGTCATGAGTGCCGGCTGGGGTGCCGCCCTGGTGGTGGTGGCCCGCCTGGCGGCCGTCGCCTGGGCGGGGCTCGGCTGGCACGTCGTGTTCCCCGCGAGCGTGGCCCGGCTCGGCGACTGCGTGGCGCTGCGGTTCGTGCGTGAGGGAATTAACACGCTGCTGCCGGTGGCGACGGTGGGCGGCGACTTCGTCGGCGCGCGGCTGATGTCCAAGCGCGGCGTCCCCGGCGCCATGGCCGGTGCCAGCATGTTCGTGGACCTGATGACGCAGGCGCTGACCCAGCTCCTGTTCACGGTGATCGGCCTCGGCCTGCTGGTCCTGATCGCGGGCGACGGGCCGATCGCCCGGACAGTGGCGGGTGGCCTGGCCGTCGCTGTGCCGGCGCTGGGCGCCTTCTACCTCATCCAGCGGCGTGCCGGGCACCGGATCATCCAGGGCCTGATGACCCGCTTCGCCTCCGGCCGTGAATGGCGCGCGTTCGGTGCCATCGACCAGCTCTACGACAGCCTGCGCCGGATGTACGGCAACCATGGCCGCTTCGTCGCGGCGCTGGCGATCCACCTCGTGGGCTGGGTCATCGGGACCCTCGAAGTCTACATCTGCCTGCATTTCATGGGCTACCCGGTCGACTTCGCCCAGGCGCTGGTGATCGAGAGCCTGGCCCAGGCGGTCCGCGGTGCGGCCTTCGCGGTGCCGGGCGCGCTCGGCGCCCAGGAGGGCGGCCTGATCGCGCTCTGCGGCCTGTTCAACATTCCGGCCGAGGCGGCCCTGGCCCTGTCGCTGGTCAAGCGCTTCGCCGATCTCGGCGTCGGCGTGCCGGGCCTGCTGCTGTGGCACCGGATCGAGGCCAAGCTCGCGGCCGAGACCGCCGCCGAGGTCGCTGCCGAATCCGCCGCCGAGTCCGCCGCCGAGCCGGGCGTCGGCGTCGGCCGCACCGCCAAGCTGGTGCCGCAACCGGCCACGCTCGGCCCGTTCTACAGCTACGCCCCGCCCCGCATGGGTTCGCGGATCGGCGACGGCGAGGAGTTGAAGAAGTGCGCCTGACCCGTCGGCTCGCGGCCGCTGCCCTGCTGGCTGCCCCCCTCTTCGCGCCCCTGCTGGCCCCGGTCTCGGCCCGGGCCGCGGACGATCCCGCGGTGCAGACCGTGCGCGACCTCTACGCCGCGTTCACCGACGCCCTGAAGGACGGCCCGAGTCCCCTGCCCGCCCGGGTCGCGGCCGTGGGGCCGGCCTTGGAGAAGGCGTTCGACTTCCCGGCCATGACCCGCATCGCGGTCGGCTCGAAATGGTCGGGCTTCACCCCGGAGCAGCAGGCGGCGGTCACCGACGCGTTCAAGCGGAGCCTGACCGTGACCTACGCCAACCGCCTGGCCCGGGCGGCCGGCGGCAAGTTCGACGTGACCCCGAAGGTCGAGGAACGCGGCAGCCAGCGCGTGGTGCCCACCCGGGTCACCGCGGCCGACGGCGACGATTCCGCGGTCGACTTCGTGGTCAACGCCGACAACCGGATCCAGGACGTGCTGCTCAACGGCGACGTCAGCGAGATCGCCGCCCAGCGCAACGCACTGTCCGCCCCGCTGAAGTCCGGCGGTGCCGACGGGGCGGTGAAGTTCCTCCGGCAGCGCGCCGACGGCATGCTCGCCGCAAAACCGACACCGTGACTGCCGACGTCGTACATACAGCCGCTATGCGTGCCGTCCCGAACGGGTCGCACGCGGCGAACGCCGCCTGAGGCGGCCGGACGACCGCACGGACCCGACCGGATGGATCTCACCTCGCTGGCGCTCAACGCATTGTCGTGGCTCTCGCTGTTCTGCCTACTGCTGGCGGCTGCGGGCTGCCTCTATGCGCTGGCGGCCGCCTACTACGCCGGCCGGTTCGCCGCGCGTCCCGTGCCGGGACTGGGGCCGGATGCGCCCCGCCCGTCCGTGACGGTGCTGAAGCCGCTCTGCGGCCTCGAGCCCAACCTGTACGAGAATCTCGAGACCGTGCTGCGCCAGGATTACGCCGGCCCGGTCCAGGTGGTGTTCGGCGTCCAGAAGGCGGCCGACCCGGCCATCGGCGTGGTCGAGCAGCTGAAGCAGGCCTACCCGGCCGCCCGCATCGACCTTGTGATAGACGGCCGCCAGCACGGCTCGAACCGTAAGGTCTCGAACCTGATCAACATGGCCGAGCGGATCGCCCACGACGTGATCGTGCTGGCCGACAGCGACATGGTGGTCCGGCCGGATTACCTGGAGCGTCTCGTCGCCGAGCTGTCGCAGGACGGCGTCTCGGGCGTCACCTGCCTGTACCACGGCGTCCCCGCCTTCCGGGGCCTCTACGACCAGCTCTCGGCGCTGGCGATCGACGTGCAGTTCCTGCCCAACGTGGTGATGGGCCTCAGTCTCGGGCTCGCCAAGCCGTGCTTCGGCTCCACCATCGCGTTCACCCGGGCGAACCTCGACGCGGTCGGTGGCTTCCGCCGATTCCGCAACGACCTGGCCGACGACTACGCCATCGGCGCGGCCCTGCGCGGCCTCGGCGGCCGGGTGGTGATCCCGAGCTTCACCATCGGCCATACCAGCGTCGACACGGACCTCTCGGGCCTGTGGCGGCACGAACTGCGCTGGAATCGCACCATCCGCAACGTCGACCCGGCCGGCTATGCCGGCTCGATCGTCACCCATGCCTTCCCGCTGGCCCTGGTGGGCGCGCTGCTGCCCAGCGCCGGAACCGGCGCGCTGGTGGTGGCGGGCCTGGCGCTCGCCGGCCGGATCGTCCTGTGCCGGCAGCTCGAGCGGGCCTTCGGCCTCGCCCCGCACCCCTACGGACTGTTGCCGATCCGCGACATCCTCTCGTTCCTGAACTTCTCCTGGGCCTTCGTGTCGGGGGCGGTGACATGGAAAGGTCATGATTATCACGTGGTTGCGGACGGTACCCTGATCCCGGACGCCGACCTCGGCCGTGACGCCGGCGCTCCTACACGTTGAACCCGGCTCCCGCTTCCTCACCCCTCCCCCGGCAACGCCCTGAGGCCTTGAACCCCATGCGCACGCTCTTCCTCCAGGCCCCCACCTTCGACGGTTTCGACGGCGGTGCCGGCTCCCGTTATCAAGCCAAGCGCGAGATCAAGTCGTTCTGGTACCCGACCTGGCTGGCCCAGCCGGCCGCCCTGGTGCCGAACTCGAAGCTGATCGACGCGCCCCCGCACAACATCAAGCTCGCCGAGATCGTGGCCCAGGCCAACGATTTCGACCTCGTGGTGCTTCACACCTCGGTGCCGTCGTTCAAGTCGGACGTGAAGACCGTCGAGGCGCTCAAGGCTGCCAACCCGAAGCTCAAGGCCGGCCTGATCGGCGCCAAGGTGGCGGTGGACGCCGCCGGCGCCATGGCCCAGGCGCCCTGCATCGATTTCTGCGCCCGCAACGAGTTCGACTTCACCGTCAAGGAAGTCGCCGACGGCACGCCGATGTCCGAGATCAAGGGCCTGTCCTATCGCGACGAGAGCGGCGTCGTGGTCCATAACGAGGACCGCGAGATCATGACGGACATGGACCAACTGCCGTTCGTCACCAGCGTCTACAAGCGCGACCTGCAGATGGAGAAGTACTTCATCGGCTACCTGAAGCACCCCTACATCTCGTTCTATTCCGGCCGGGGCTGCAAGAGCCGCTGCACCTTCTGCCTGTGGCCGCAGACGGTCGGCGGGCACACCTACCGCACCCGCTCGGTCGCCCACGTGATCGAGGAGATCAAGTACTGCCTGAAGGAGTTCCCGCAGACCAAGGAGTTCTTCTTCGACGACGACACCTTCACCGATAACCTCCCGCGTGCGGAAGAGATCGCCCGCGAGCTGGGCAAGCTCGGCGTGACCTGGTCGTGCAACGCCAAGGCGAACGTGCCGCGCGAGACCCTGAAGGTGCTCAAGGAGAACGGCCTGCGCCTGCTGTTGGTCGGCTACGAGTCCGGCAACCAGCAGATCCTGAACAACATCAAGAAGGGCATGCGCGTCGAGGTGGCCGAGCGGTTCACCAAGGATTGCCACGACCTCGGCATCGCCATCCACGGCACCTTCATCGTCGGCCTGCCGGGCGAGACCAAGGAGACGATCCAGGAGACGATCGCCTTCGCCAAGCGGATCAACCCGCACACGATCCAGGCGTCGCTGGCCGCGCCGTATCCGGGCACGTTCCTGTACAAGCAGGCGGTGGAGAACGGCTGGCTCGATATCGAGAACGCCGAACTGGTCGACGAGAACGGCGTGCAGATCGCTCCGCTGCACTACCCGCACCTGTCGCATTCCGAAATCTTCGCGGCGGTGGAAGAGTTCTACCGGAAGTTCTACTTCCGCGCCCCGAAGATCGCCTCCATCGTCAGCGAGATGGTGCGCTCCCCCGACATGATGAAGCGCCGCCTGCGCGAAGGCGTGGAGTTCTACCGCTTCCTCAAGGAGCGTCAGGGCACCGCCAAGGCGGCTTAAGAACCGGGGTCCGGGGCCTGCGGCCCCGGCGGGGGCGGGGCAGCGCCCCGCACCCTCCCCAGGGCTCCGCCCTGGACCCGCGAGAGGGCTCGCCCTCTCGACACCCCTTACGAGGTCGTCGTGAAGCGTCTTGTCGTTACGGCCGACGATTTCGGGCTGAGCCTCGAAGTCAACGAGGCCGTCGAGCAGGCTCACCGCGGGGGGATCCTCACCGCGGCGAGCCTGATGGTCTCGGCGCCGGCCGCCGCCGATGCCGTGGCCCGGGCCAAGCGGATGCCGTCCTTGCGGGTCGGCCTCCACCTTGTCCTGGTGGAAGCTTGGCCGACCCTGCCGGCGGCGCAACTCCCCGACCTCACCGATTCGACCGGCCTGATGCGCGCCGACATGGCCCGCGTCGGCCTCGACCTTGCCCGGAAGCCCGCCGCCCGGCGCCAGCTCGCTGCCGAGATCGAGGCGCAGTTCGAAGCCTATCGGGCGACCGGCCTGCCCCTCGACCACGTCAACGCCCACAAGCACTTCCACGTCCACCCGCTGATTGCAGGCGCGGTGCTGCGCATCGGCCGCGGCTACGGCATGCGGGCGATCCGTGTTCCCCGGGAGCCCCGCGCGTTGCTCCGCTGGGCCGAGGCCAGCGCCCGGCCCCGGCCGGCCCTCGACATCGCCCCTTGGGCGGCCCTGCTCGCGGTGCGCGCGCGCCAAGCCGGCCTGCTGATCCCCGACCGGACCCTCGGCCTGGCATGGTCCGGTGCGATGATTCCGGCCCGGGTCGCCGCACTCCTGGCCCACCTCCCGGACGGCCTCACCGAACTCTACACGCATCCGGCCACGGAAGGCGGCTTTGCCGGCGAGGCGCCGGGCTACTTCTACGCCGCCGAGCGCGACGCGCTGATCGCCCCCGCCTCCCGGGCGGCCGCCGATGCGTCAGGGGCACTCAGGGGCGGGTTTTCGGATTTCGCCGCATAGCTGCTGGACCTGACCAATCGCCCTGATTGACCCATCATGATGCCTGACTAAAGTCAGGTATCATGATGTCCGACTCCATCGCCCGCTTCCGCCGCTTTGCCCGTGCCGTCACCGCGGAGGTCGGCGCCCTCGACAGCTCGTTCCTCGGGCGGGGCCGGCCCCTCGGGGCGGCCCGCGTGGTCAACGCGATCGGCGCAGGCCGGACCGATGTCGCCGAGATCCGCGCCTATCTCGACCTCGATTCAGGTCTGATGAGCCGCCTGCTGCGGAGCCTGGAAGAGGAGGGTCTTGTCGCCACCGAGCCCCATCCGGATGACGCCCGCCGACGGGTCGCACGCCTGACCGAGGCCGGGCGGCGGGAATTCGCGGCCTACGAGGGCCTGTCCGACGCCCGTGCCTCGGCGTTGCTGGCGGGTGCGCCCCGGGCGGAAGAGCTTCTGCGCGCGATGGATCTCGTCGCCTTGATGCTCGCACGCGACCGGATCGCGATCGCGGAGGTCGATCCCCGGGGCGAGGCCGCCCGTACGTGCCTGGAGGCGTACTACGCCGAACTCGCGTCCCGATTGCGGACCGGGTTCGACGTCACCCTGTCGCGCGACCCGGAGGCGGCCGCGATGGTTCGGCCGCGCGGCGCGTTCCTGCTCGCGATGGCCGACGGCCTGCCGGTCGGCTGCGTCGCCCTGAAGGGGAGCGGCGGCCCTGTCGCCGAGGTCAAGCGACTTTGGATCGACCCCGTCGCCCGGGGCCTCGGCTTGGCCGGACGGATGATGCAGGCTGTCGAGGACAGGGCCCGCGCGCTGTCGGTCGCGGTGCTGCGCCTCGACACCAACAGCGCCCTGCCGGAGGCCCTGGCGCTCTACCGCAAGACGGGCTGGGTCGAGATCGAACGCTTCAACGACGACCCCTACCCCGACCGCTTCTTCGAGAAGGTTCTTTGAGGGACCCGGGCCGGCTTACTTCGCCGGCACCGGATCCTTCGCGGCGATGCTCTTGCGCAGCGCGGCCGCGGCGGCCTTCTCGCCCTCCGGGCGGTCGTCGTCGCCCTGCGTGGGCGGCTCGCCCAGGGTCGCCGGCACCACGAAGAACGCCGCGATCAGCGTGAAGAACAGCGACAACGCCAGCAGCTTGCCCATGCTGGCCGTGCCCGGATGGCTCGACAGCACCAGGGACCCGAAGGCGCTGCCGGTGGTCAGCGCCGAGAAGAAGATCGCCCGCGTCAGGCTTGAGGCCAGCATGTCGGTCACCCCCGCCCGCCACGCGATCACGTAGTAGATGTGGAACGCGACGCCGACCGCAAGCATCAGCGGCAGGGCGATGATGTTGGCGAAGTTCAGCGGCATGCCGATGATGCGCAGGGCCATCAGGGTCCACAGGGTCGCGATCACCAGCGGGCCCAGGGTCATCGCCACGTCCCATGGCTTGCGCAGGGCCACCGACAGGATGACGAAGATCAGCACGAACGCCGTGATGGCCGCCTGAACGAAGGCGCCCAGGATCGTGTAGGTCGACCGCGTCGTCGCCACGGGCGCGCCGGTGGCGTGGGGGGCGACCTTCAGCACCTCGTCCGAGAAGGTGCGCAGCACCTCGTCGTCGTTCGAATCGCCCTTGGGATGCACCTCGATGCGGGCGCGCCCGTCCGCGGCGACCCAGTCGGCCTTGAGCTGGGGCGGCAGGTTGTCGAGCGTGATCTTCTCCGGATGGAGCAGGTCGCGCAGGCGCTGGAGCAGCGGGACGAGGTCCTTCGTGAGGGCGACCGAGGCCGCCTCGCGCATCTGCACCGGCCCGGCCGCGAGCTTGTCGAGGGTGCCGGCGAGCTGCTTGGCGGTCTGCACACCCGCGGCCCCGCCCTTTCCGTCGCCCGCCACGCCGTTCAACGCGGTGGCGGCATCCTTGAGCGCCTTGACGTTCTCGGCATCGGTCGGCGGCGGCGGCTTTCGACCAGGATTGAGCACCGGATCCAGCAGCTGCGCCGTGTCGGCGATGGATGCGAGCTTCTTGTCCTGGTCCCGCGGAACGAAGGTGTCGATGCTGTTGATCGAGGCGGTCACCGGCAGCGCCGCCAGCGTCTTCGTCAGGGCCGGAACCGCCTCCACGCTGGGGGCGAGTACGTCGATGAGGTTCGGGCTGGTCTCGGGGTTCTTGATCAGGTCGAGATAGGTGGCGATCGACTCGGTCTTTGTGCTGCGCAAGTGCATCGGGTTCGAATCGAACGGCAGGTGCCAGAGCAGCGGCGCCCCGGCCAGGGTCACGAGGCCCACCGCGATCAGGATCGGCTTGCGCTTGCGGATGATCCACGGATCGACGCCGACCAGCCATTCGGTCTGCACCGCGGCCTTCTCGCCCTTGGGCTTGAACACCGCGATCAGCGCCGGCAGCAGGGTCAGGGAGAACAGGAAGGCCACGACCATGCCGACGCCGGCGATCAGGCCCAGCTCCGAGACGCCCCGGAAGGCGGTGGGCAGGAACGCGAAGAAGCCCGCCACCAGCGATACGGCGGCCAGCGTCAGCGACCAGCCGACCCCGCGGGCGGCGGCCCGGATCGCGCTCTGGAGCGTCGGCTGCTCGTAGCGGTCGGCCCGGTAGCGCACCGAAAACTGGATGCCGAAATCGATGCCGAGCCCGACGAACAGGGCCGCGAACGCCACCGAGATCGGGTTCAGTTCCTGGACCATGACCAGGCCCAGGGCGGCGGTGACGATGAGGCCCGCGAAGGTCGTGATCAGCACGGCGCCGACGAGCTTGCCGGAGCGGAGGGCCAGCCACAGGAACAGCACGATCGCGCCGACGATGATGCTGTTGTTGAGGGCCGCGTCCTCCGAGAGCGTCGCGAACTCCTCGTCCGCCACCGCCACCGTACCGGTGAGCCGCATACGCAGGCCATGCTGGGCGTTGATCTTGAGGTCCTGCGCGACGTTGCGGATCAGCTTGGTCGCCTGGTAGCCGGGCTCCAGGGCGTTGAAGTCCAGCACCGGCTGGATCATCACGAACTTCATCTTGTCCGTGACGCTGCTCTCGCCGTTGGCTAGCAGCTCCTGCCAGGACATCCGGGCGGGCTTGCCGTCCAGCACCTGCTTCAGGGTGGAATCGATCTGCCCCATGGGCTTGTCGAGGTCTTCGAGCTTGGCGTCGCCGGTCTTCACGCCCCGCGCGCCTAGGGACAGCACCCGCATCACGCCGCGCAGGGACGGGTCGGCCGCGAGCGGGCCGAGCAGGCCCTGCTGCTGGGTCAGCTCCTCCAGCGTCTTGTCGAGCTGGGCCTGGGGCATCAGCAGCAGGCCGTTCTTGTCGAAGAACGGGCCGCCATCGGGCCGGTAGACGGTCTCGATCAGGTTCTTGTGGGCGGTCAGCGCCTTGGCCAGGTTGGCGGCCGCCTCCTCGGTCTCCTCGGGCGTCTCGCCGTTGATCACCGCCACCAGGGTGTTGCCGCGCTGAGGGAACGCCTTCTCGAAGTTGATCTCGTCCTGGCGCCAGGGCTCCTTGGGATCGATCAGCCGCTCGACATCAGTGTTGATGCGGAACAGATGCGCCGCGACCCCGGCGCTCGCGACCGTGACGAACGCCATCAGGGCGATCACGATCCACCGATACCGCACCGAGAACGCGACGAGACCTTCGATCACGAGCACCCTGCCTGTTCGCCCCGGACGCGCCCCATGCGCGACCGGCTCATCCCAAACGTCCCGGCCGGATCGGCCCGACCTTCTTCGAAGACCCAACGGGCTCGCCGGACCGCGGGAAGGCCGGCCCACAGGTCCGAGCGAGCGGCCTTCGGCTCCGGGGAACGCCGCACCGCCCAATCTGGTCGCGCGGCGAGCGCGCGCAAGTCGAACCGGTCCGATGCGGGCCCGTGCGCAGGCGCTCGATACGGGCCACCCCTTGCATCGCGGCCACAGGGCTCAGTAAAGAGGGCGATCCCAGATTGCAACGCGAAGGCCGGGGCTCGGTCATCGCCTAGGCGGATGTGCGTTACCGCACTGCAATCGTGGGATCGGGACCAAAATCTTGGGATTTCGGTCGCATTGCGGACGCAATGCACGTGCTGTCCTCAACCGTCAGGCGATCCGAACCGCCACCCCTGCCGCGCGCCGCCCATGTGGCGCGGTTGCGTCAGGAACAGAATAAGTCGTCATGGCCCCGCCGAAACGGGATCATTTCAGATTAGTTCCAAGCTAGAGCGCTGGAATTCGTGTTTTTTTCGCGGTAAGCACCCCGATCGCCCCGGGGCCGACGCAGTCAAGGAGCCGCAATCTTGGGTATCCCCCTCCGGTACGTCGCGAAGATCGGCGGCTACATCCTCAAGCAGCACCTCACGGGCCGCAAGCGCTACCCGCTTGTGATGATGATGGAACCTCTGTTCCGCTGCAATCTCGCATGCGCCGGCTGCGGCAAGATCGATTACCCGGACGAGATCCTCAACAAGCGTCTCCCGGTCGCCGATGCGCTCGAGTCGGTCCGCGAGTGCGGTGCACCCGTGGTTGTGATCGCCGGCGGCGAGCCGCTGCTGCACAAGGATCTGCCGCAGATCGTCCAGGGCATCATCGATCAGAAGAAGTTCGCGATCGTCTGCACGAACGCGCTTCTGCTCGAGAAGAAGATCAAGGACTACAAGCCCAGCCCGTACTTCACCTGGTCGATCCACCTGGACGGCGACCAGTCGATGCACGACCAGTCGGTGTGCCAGCGCGGCGTCTACGACAAGGCGGTCGCGGCCATCGCCAAGGCCAAGGAGATGGGCTTCCGGGTCACCATCAACTGCACCTTCTTCAACAATTCCTCGCCCGAGAAGATCGCCGACTTCTTCGACAGCGTGACCCGGATGGGCATCGACGGCATCACCGTCTCCCCCGGCTACGCCTATGAGCGCGCCCCCGACCAGAAGCACTTCCTGAACCGGAAGGCGACCAAGGAGCTGTTCCGCGGCGTTTTCCGTCACGGCAAGGAGAAGGGCCGCGAGAAGTGGACCTTCCAGCAGTCGGGCCTGTTCCTCGACTTCCTGGCCGGCAACCAGACCTACCATTGCACGCCTTGGGGCAACCCGACCCGCACCGTGTTCGGCTGGCAGAAGCCCTGCTACCTGCTCGGTGAGGGCTACGCGGCGACCTTCAAGGAGTTGATGGAAGAGACCGACTGGGATTCCTACGGCACCGGCAACTACGAGAAGTGCGCCGACTGCATGGTCCACTCGGGCTACGAGGCCTCCTCGGTGGTCGATTCGGTCCGCAAGCCCTGGAAGCCGCTCGTTCACGCGATCCGCGGCATCAAGACCGACGGTGCGATGGCCCCCGAGGTCAGCCTGGAGAACCAGCGCCCGGCCGAGTTCGTGTTCTCGCGCAACGTCGCCCAGAAGCTGTCCGAGATCAAAGCGGCCGGCGTCGATACCAAGCAGGAAGCCCGCAAGCGCACGGCCGCCTGATCCACCGGTATCCGAGTGTCGTAGAAGACCCGCGGCCCCACGGCCGCGGGTTTTCCCGTTTTCGAGGCTGCGGTCACCGGTACGCCGTGACTGGGCATGACGAGGCGGGCCGAGCCCGTCGCGCGCCTAGGCGAAGACCCTCGGATCGGATGGATCAGGCCGGCCAAGCTTGACCTTGGACAATCCTTCGTTGCACCTCGGGTAGATAATCGCCCGCAGAGGTCGCGCAGACGAGCCCATCCCTGGAACGGGTCCTCGTCCACCGTGGCCGACCGGGCGTCGCGGCGGCAGAGGTGCGAAGGGGGCAGGCCATGGAAACGATCGGCCCGGATCTGCGCGTGATGCAGCGCGTCCCCCTCGCGGCCTCGCATGTCGCCGCGATCAGAGCCGTGGGAGTCCCGCAGCACTACCCGGCCGGGACTGTCCTGGTTCGTGCCGGCGAGCCGGCGGACCGCTTCATCTATGTCGAGGACGGCGAGATCGAGGTGGTGAATCCGTTCACGGACGAGCGCCACCTGCCCTCGACCCTGGGGCCGACGCAGTTCATGGGCGAGATCTCCTTCCTCAACGGCGGCAGTTGGTCGATGCCGATGCGGACGGTCATGGACACGGATGTGATCGAGGTGCCGCGGGCGGCGATGCTCCGTTTGATGGCCGAAATCCCCGAGATGTCTGACATCGTCATCACGGTCCTGGCGGCACGGCGGCGGCGGCAGCTCGATTCGCGTGACGGCACGCTCGTCCTGATCGGCGAGGACGACGACCGGGCCGTCCGGCGGATCGCGGAGTTCGCCAGTCGCAACCGCCTGCCTTACCGGTCCTACGCGCTCGGCAGTCCGGAGGCCTCGGCGGTCGCCACGACCTGTTCGGTTCCCGCCGACCGGCCGGCCGTGATCTTCGGCCGGAACAACGTCGTCGCGGACCCGACGCCCGACAAGGTCGCGCAGCTGTTCGGCCTCAACTACAACCTGATCGACGACGAGGCTTTCGACGTGCTGATCGTCGGCGGCGGTCCGGCCGGCGTGGCGGCGGGCGTCTATGCGGGCGCCGAGGGGCTGCGCGCCCTGGTGGTCGAAGACGTCGCGATCGGCGGGCAGGCCGGCACGTCGAGCCGGATCGAGAACTACATGGGGTTTCCGACCGGGATCTCCGGGGCCGACCTGGTCTGGCGCGGCGAGGTCCAGGCGATGAAGTTCGGCACGCGGTTCGCGATGCCCCGGCGGGTGGCGAAGCTGGAGCGCCTCGAAGACGGCGCGTACTGCGCGACCTTCGACAACGGCCAGCGGGTGCGGGGCCAGGCCGTGGTCGTGGCGACCGGCGTCCAGTATCGGCGCCTGCCGATCGATCGCCTGGAGGCGTTTGAGGGGGCGGGCGTCTATTATGCGGCCACCGAAATCGAGGCCCGCTATTGCAAGAACACCGAGACCGTCATCGTCGGCGGCGGCAATTCCGCCGGGCAGGCGGCGATGTTCCTCAGCCGATCCGCCCGGCACGTCCGGCTTCTGGTCCGCGGCCCGTCGCTGGCGACCTCGATGTCGCGCTACCTGTCGAGCCGGCTGGAGGCGGATCCGGCGATCACCATCGAGTACGGCGCCGAGCTCAATGCGCTGCATGGGGAGGACGCCCTCGACGCGGTGTCGATCCGCACCATCGCCGACGGGACGGTCCGGACGATCCCGACCTGCGCGGTGTTCGTCATGGTGGGGGCGGCCCCCAATACCGGCTGGTTGTCCGGCCTCGTCGAACTCGATCGCAACGGCTTCGTCCTGACCGGGGAAGCCGTCGGCGCCGGCTCACCCTATGCCACGTCGCAACCGGGCATCTTCGCGGTCGGCGACGTGCGCGCCGCGTCCGTGAAGCGCGTCGCATCGTCGGTCGGCGAGGGATCGGTCGTCATCTCGAAGGTCTGGGACTACGTCCAGGAACGCGGGTGAGGCCGACCCGTCACGATCATGCCGGCCGGGCCGCGGCGGAACGCTTGGCGCGTCCGCGGCGCTCCACGAACAGCCACGGCAGCACGCAGGCCGCCGAGACCGCGATCGAGACCGCGTAGGCCGTGACCAGCCCGGTCTGCCCGAGTAACAGGTGCACGCACCCATAGAAGGCCAGCACGCCGAACGCGCCCTGGGCGCTGCCGCGCACCACGTCGAGGGCGGCGCGGACGCCGTCCTGGAACCGGGCGAAGGCGATCAGCGGCCAGGAGATGATCGGGATCGGCGCCAGCAGGCCGCTTAGGCCGGAGCCGAGATACGGCGCGAGGTTGGAGACCAGCAGGACCAGCGCGGTCGCGGCCGCGAGGCGCGCCGGCATATCCCACCGCGGCGGGATCGGGCGCTCCTCGGCAGACGCGGGTCCGGCCGGCGGCGGGCAGAGTGCCACGACCAGGGCCATGGCCGGCAGGTCGATCGCCGCCGCGAGCCATAGCCCGGGCCGGATCAGCCCGTGCAGCACGAGGCCGCCGAGGACGAAGGCCGACAGGGCGGCGCAGAGGGCCGCGACCGGGCCCATCCTCGGGGCGCAGACCACGTAGGCGAGATAGCAGAGCGTGACCGCCCCCAGCCCTTCCGCCGAGCCGACGGCGGCATCGGCCGCGAAGGTCTCCCCCTGCTCGAGCGCGAGATAGATCGAGATCGGCGCCGAGGTGAGCGGCATGCCCGACAGCAGGCCGCCGACCAGGCTGCCCCACTGGCGGGCCGCCGCCGACACGGCCCACATCAGGGCCGGGGTGATGGCTATCTTGGCGGCGATCAGGCTCATGCCGGTCTCGGCCCGCCGACCCTTAGGCCGCCTCCGGCGGCTCGCCATCCTCCGGCTCAGCGGGCGAGTTCAGCATGTCCTCCAACTCGTCCACCAGACGGTCGATCTGGTCCTCGGTGGCGAGCACCTTCAGGACCTCACCGGTCTCGGTCTCCACGGCCAGCTCGATATGCGGCCCGACCCGGCTGGTCAGAACCCGGGCCAGGATCTTGATGGCGCTCATGCGAATGCGTCCTCCGAGGCGATGAGGCCGACGGCGACCGCCGGCCCGCAGGTCGAGATCCAGTCGGGCTCTCCGGCGATCCGGCCGCGCAGCAGGCTCACCAGCGGGATGGCCGGCCGCCCGAGCCGCGCGGCGAGGCGCGGGCCGAGGAAGGCGCCGGCGCCGCACGCGATGAGGGGCGCTCCCGGGGCGAGGTCGGCCCGGCTCAGCAGGGCGGCGGCGGCGTCGTGCAGCAGCCGCAGTTGCACCTCGGCGAAGTGACCTGCCAGCAGCGCCCAGGCCTCGGGGGTGCCCTCTTCGCGATCCCGGCCGACGATCCGGGCGAGCCGGGTCTCGCTCTCGGCGACGGACTTGCCCTTGCGGTCGCCGCTGGCCTGCTGGTCGACCCCCTCGGGCAGCAGCCCCAGGATCCGGTACACGTCGGCCATGTGGGCGAACGTCTCGGTCATCAGCCGGGTGCGGCGACCGCCGAAGGGAGCGTGGTCGGTGAGCGCGATCACCGGAGTGCGGACGATCCCGGTATAGACGAGTTCCCCGGTCTCCAGGCGCTCGGCGTCGCTGTAGCCGGTGGCGGCCGGGCGGCCGGCGGCGATCGGGATCAGGTCGGCTGTGGTCGAGCCGACATCGATCAGGAGCGCGTCCGGCGCATGCTGCCCGGCGAGCGCCGCCGTGGCGTGCCAATTGGCCGAGGCGACGTCCGCGAAAACCTCTTCCGCCGCCTCCGGGGCGACGAGGCCTGAGCGGCCGGCATAGATTCGCACCGGGCCGGCGAGGTGCCGCTCGGCCCAGCCCGAGAGCGCCGCCACGCCTTCCCGGCGGCCCGCGAAGCAGTCGGTCAGCTCGCCCGTCATGGTGACGGCGTGCCGGGCCTCGTCGCGCGCCCAGTCGGGCAAGGCCGCCAGGGACCCGTCCAGGGCCGCGACGCCCTGCCAGAGCGGGCACGGGACCTGGGCCGCCGCCACGACCCGGCCGTGCTCGACCAGCGCGGCCTTGACGTGGACCCCACCGAGGTCCCACCCGATCTGCTTTGAGACTGGCATGGGCATATGACCGCGACGCGCGCCTCGACGGATGACGGACTCGGGCGCCCCGGCTTCGCGGTGATCCCGGTGCTCGACCTGCGCGGCGGCCGCGTGGTGCGGGCGCGCCGCGGCGAGCGCTCCTCCTATGCCCCGATCGAGACGCCCTTGGCAAAGGGCTCCGCGCCCGATGCGATCGCGCGTGGGCTTCTCGATGCGTGGCCCGCGCGCAGTCTCTACGTCGCCGATCTCGATGCGATCATCGACGGGACCGGGCCGGACCTCCGGGCTCTGGAGGCGATCGCCCGGGCCTGCCCGGGACTCGGCCTGTGGGTCGATGCGGGCTTCTCCGAATCGGCGGGTGTCGCGGCGTTCCTCGCCGCAGGCCTCGGGCGGCCCGTGATCGGCAGCGAGAGCCAGCGGGATGCCGGGCTCGTCACTGATCTCGGCGAACGCGCCGTGCTGTCCCTCGACACGCGCGGATCCGAGCGCCTCGGCCCGGCCGCGCTCCACGACGATCCCGCGCTCTGGCCGCCGGACGTGATCGCCATGACCCTGGCCCGGGTCGGCGCCGGGGCCGGGCCGGACCTCGACGCGCTCCGGGCCGTGCGGGCCCCGGGCCGCCGGGTCTACGCCGCCGGCGGGGTGCGCGGGCCGGACGACCTGCGGGCGCTGCGTGAAGCCGGGATCGCCGGGGCGCTGGTGGCCTCGGCGCTCCACGACGGCGCCCTGCGGGGCGCCGAGGCCGGGGATCTGGCCTGACGCTTCCGGCCCGCCGCCGAGGCTGCTAAACCGGCGCCAGACCGTGCCTTCACCAAGAGCCTGCAGACGATGGAAAAATTCACCACGCTGGAGGGCGTCGCGGCGCCCATGCGGATCATCAACGTCGACACCGACCGGATCATCCCGAAGCAATACCTGAAGACCATCAAGCGCACCGGCCTGGGCAAGGGCCTGTTCGCCGAGATGCGCTACAAGGACGACGGCTCGGAGAACCCGGATTTCGTACTCAACAAGCCTGCCTACCGGAACGCCAAGATCCTGGTGTGCGGCGACAATTTCGGCTGCGGCTCGTCCCGGGAGCACGCGCCCTGGGCGCTCAGTGATTTCGGCATCCGCTGCGTGATCTCCACGAGCTTTGCCGACATCTTCTTCAACAACTGCGCGAAGAACGGCATCCTGGCGATCACGGTCTCTCCGGACGACCTGGAGAAGCTGTTCGAGGACGCCGAGCGCGGCTCGAACGCGACCCTGTCGGTCGATCTCGACGCCCAGACCATCAAGGGGCCGGACGGCGGCACCCTGCATTTCGACATCGACGGCGGCCTCAAGCACAGCCTGCTCAACGGCCTCGACGAGATCGGCCTGACCCTGCAGCGCGCCGGCGCGATCGACGCCTACGAGCAGAAGCTCGCTGCTCGGGAATGGGCCTGAGCGGGCTTTCGCTTAAACCTCTTTTTAGGCCGCCTTCACATCCGCCAGGAACGTCGCGACCGCGCGGTTGAGGGCGTTCGAGTTCTGGGAGAGGCCGCGTGCGGCGCCCAGCACCTGGGTCGCCGCGGAGCCGGTCTCGCCGGCGGCGCGCTTGACGTCGACGATGTTCCCGGTGACCTGCTCGGTGCCGGAGGCGGCCTGCTGCACGTTGCGGGCGATTTCTTGGGTGGCCGCCCCCTGCTCCTCGATCGCGGCCGCGATCGCGGTGGAGCTGGTGGCGATCTCGCCGACGATGCGGGCGATCGACCGGATCGCCGAGACGGCGTGGCCGGTCGCCGTCTGGATTGCGCCGATCTGCGCGCCGATCTCCTCGGTGGCCCGGGTGGTCTGGCCGGCCAACTCCTTGACCTCGCTGGCGACCACCGCGAAGCCACGGCCGGCATCGCCGGCCCGGGCCGCCTCGATGGTGGCGTTGAGCGCCAGCAGGTTGGTCTGCCCGGCGATCTGCGAGATCAGCGCGATGACGCTGCCGATCTTCTCCGCGCTCTCGGCGAGCACCTGCACGGCCCCGTCGGTCTGGATCGCCTCGTCGGAGGCCGCGCTCGCCGCCTGGGCCGCCCGGGTGACCTGGCTGTTGATCTCCCGAATCGAGATCGACAGCTCCTCGGTGGCGGCAGCCACCGTTTGCACGTTCGAGGAGGCCTGCTCGGCGGCGCCCGCCACCGTCTGCGCCTGCGCGTCGGTCTCCTCGGCGATGCCGGTCATCGACTGCGCCGTCGCCTCGAGTTCGGTGGCGGCCCCGGCCATGGCCTGGGTAAGGCCGGACACCTCGGTCTCGAACCGCGTCACCACGGCGTCGAGATGGGCGGCGCGGCGGGCCTTGGCGTCGGCTTCCCGGGCGGTCGCGGCGTCGCCGGCCCGCTTGGCGATCAGCGCGCCCTTGAACACCTCGACCGCCGCCGCCATGCGGCCGATCTCGTCGCGCCGGTCGCCGCTGGGGACGGTGACGTCGAGATTGTCCCGGGCCAGCTCCCCCATCACCCGCGTCATCGCGCGCGTCGGGATAGCGATGAGCCGGGTCAGCAGGAGAGCGCCCGCGATGGCGGTCGCCAGGAGGGCGACGAGGGACAGCAGCGTCGCCGCATAGGATGTCGAGAAGGCGTCGGCCTCGTCGGCCTGCTGGGCCGTCAGCAGGGTGCGCTCGGTCGCCTCGATCTCCCCACCCTTGGCGCGAATGGCGTCCATGAGCGCCCGGCCGGCACCGCCCCCCACGCGTGCGCGGGCCTCCGCCTGGGTACTCGGCTGACCCATCAGGGCGATCTCCGGCTCGGCGATGTCGGACTGCCAGCGCTTCGCCAGGGTCTCGACCTCGGCGATGCGGGCCTGCTGCGCCGGATTGTCCGATGTCAGCGTCCGAAGCCGCTGTAGATTCGCGTCGAAGGCCTGCGTGCCGCTGCGATACGGCGCGAGGAACGCCGGGTCGGCGGTCACCAGATAGCCCCGCAGGCCGGTCTCCCGATCGACCATCGTGGTGATCAGCGACGCGTTCACGTTCAGGACGTCGTAAGTATGCTCCGACCATCCGATCGAGGATTGGATGAAGGATAGTTTTCGGTGGTTGATAATCCCACCTCCAAGAGCGATGACGATCAATATCGCGAATGCGCCAACGACTTTCTTCGCAATCGATAGATCTGCAAGGCGCATGGTCCAGATTTCCTCCCGGTGTCCGAAATTGATTCTCTTTCATATAGACAGTCGTGGATTAATAAGTTGCCGTCAAGAATCAACGCAATCCCAGCGGATCGCTGATTGCACAATGGTCGATATTTTACTTTATTGAAAGATTGGAAAAGTATTCGGTGGGAGAAATTTACAACAATCAATGTATCGATCATTCGCAAACTAAATCTGCCGTCAAATCTCATTCCGTCGCGAGGCTGCGACCGGACGACTGAGTTTCACCGCATGGACTCCGGGTGCCGCGCGGCGGCGTCCGGTCAGTCAGCCAGGCCGGTGGATTCGGTGCGGCCTAACCGCTCCTTAACCCTGGTGTTGCCTGATTCGGCGTTCATGCAACGGACGTCGAACGGGAACGCCAGGATGCGGATTCACTCCCTCGGATCGGGCGTCGCGCTCGGGGTCGGGCTCCTCGCGGGTCTCGCCGCGTTGCCGGCGCGCGCCGACTTCGATTCGTGTCTCGCCGGCATCCAGGGTCAGGCGGCGGCAGCCGGGGTGTCGGCCCAGGCTTTCCAGGCGGCCACCCGCGGCATCAGCTTCGACGACAAGGTGATCGAGCTCTCGCAGGCGCAGCCCGAGTTCAAGACGCCGATCTGGGACTACATGGCGGCGCTCGTGGACGACGAGCGGGTCGAGGACGGACGCGCGGCCATGCGCCAGAACGCGTCCGCCCTGGCCCAGGCCGAGTCGCGCTACGGGGTCGACCGCTACACCATCGCGGCGGTCTGGGGCGTCGAGTCCAATTTCGGCAAGAACCTCGGCAAGATGCCGCTGGTGCAGTCGCTGGCGACGCTCGCCTGCTCGAACAACCGCCGCCGGGACTTCTTCCGCGGCGAGTTGATCGCTACCCTGCGGATCATCGAGCGCGGCGACATCGCGCCGGAGCGGCTCACCGGCTCCTGGGCCGGCGCCTTCGGCCAGACCCAGTTCATGCCGACCACCTATCAACGGCTCGCGGTGGACGGTGACGGCGACGGCCGGCGGGACGTGGTCGATTCGGTGGCCGACGCGGTCGGCTCCACGGCGAACTTCCTGCACGTGGCCAAGTGGCAGAACGGCCAGGTCTGGGGCTACGAGGTCAAGCTGCCCCGCAGCTTCAGCGTCGGCGCCGCCGGGCGCAAGAACAAGAAGCCGATCGCCCATTGGGCCTCCCTCGGCGTGACCCGGGTGGACGGGCGCCCGCTCTCGGGCGAGGGCGCGGCCGGCATCATCGCACCCGCCGGCATCGACGGACCGGCCTTCCTGGTCACCCGGAACTTCGACGCGATCTACTCCTACAACGCGGCCGAATCGTACGGTCTCGCCATCGCGGTCCTGTCGGACCGGCTGCGCGGCAAGGCCGGCGTCCAGGCGGCCTGGCCGACCGACGACCCACCCCTGTCCCGGGCCGAGCGGCGCGACCTCCAGACTCGCCTCGCCGCCCGTGGCTACGATGTCGGCGAGCCGGACGGCAAGGTCGGCCAGAAGACCCGCGACGCGATCAAGGACGTCGAGCGCAAGCTCGGCATGACCCCGACGGGCCGCCCCGGCGGCAAGGTGCTGGAAGCCCTGCGCGGAAGCTGAGAGGGTGTGAGTCGTCCGGCCGTCACGCGCGACGGACGACGCGGTGCGTCCCGAACCGTCCATTCCGGCTCGCGATTCCGGGGCGGGACTGACGCCCTGCCCCCCTCTCGACCCTCGCTGACGCGAGGCCCCCTTCCCCCGCAGAGGGGGAGGGAGACGCACTTGGGTCCGGCCGTCGCGTCCATTCGGCAACGACATGTCAGCGTCGTAGCCCGCCCGGGCGAAGGGGCCCGCCCCTTGTCCTGCGCCCGGGTGTTCGGCCTCCGCTCGGCCTGTCCGCGCCGGGCCCGGCGCATCCCGCCGGCCCGATCCGCGCGCCCGGATGCCTCATTGCGGATCTGCCATGCGCCGATGAGAGAGATCGGCTGCACTGTATCCGAACTGTCGTAATCTCTAATACAAATACTCGGCACGTTCCGCGTTCGGCAGAATGATGGCTGGATCAAAAATAAGGATCAACAGTTCTTATCTACATGGCAGCGATCAATATAGAAATTATTTTACTAAATGGGGAAATTTTTTGGATATCTAATCTTGAGTTATGCGCTGCGGTGAGCATATTGATCCTTAAACATATAGGATAACCATTGATATGAGCATTTCGCTGGCAAATTTGACGCTGTCACGTAAGCTTTCGCTTCTAACGATACTGACGTGTCTGATTATTGCTACGATCGGTGGCCTGGGCCTCAAGCTATTCCATCGCGAAATGCTGGACGAGCGCGTCCAGTCGCTGCGCGCCATGGTCGAGCTGATCCAGTCGCACGCCCAGGCTCTCGACGAGCGGGTGAAGGCCGGGACGCTGACCAAGCAGGCGGCCCTGTCCGAGCTGGCCGAATCGACCATGGCGATGCGCTACAGCGGCGGAACCAACTACATCTCGATCTACACGATGGACGGCGTTGCCGTCGCCGTGCCGAACCGGAAGGATGTCGGCAAGAACCAGCTGGATCTCACGGTCAACGGCATACCGATCATTCGCGCCTTCATCGCTCGCCTGACATCCTCCGACCCGGCGATGCTTGAATACGAATACCTCCGGCCCGGACGGGAGGGCGTCTTCCCGAAGGTGTCCGTGGCGACCCGCTTCGCGCCCTGGGACATCTTCATCGTCACCGGCGCCTATACCGACGACATCGCGGCGTCGTTCCGGTCGCTGGCGATCACGGTGCTGGTCCTGCTCCTGGGCATCGTCGGCGTATCGGTGCTCGGCTCCCTGCTGATCGGGCGCAGCATCACCCGGCCGCTCGGCCGCCTGCACCGGAGGATGCAGGCCCTGGCGGAGGGCGACATCACGAGCCCGGTCTCCGATACCGAGCGGCGCGACGAGATCGGCCGGATGTCCGCCACCGTCGAGGTGTTCCGCCAGGCCCTGGTCGCCAAGGGCGAGATGGACGTCGCGGCCGCCCGGGACGCCGAGGCCAAGATCGAGCGCGCCCAGGCGCTGGATGCCCTGACCCGACAGTTCGAGGGCAGCGCCGGGACCCTGATGCGGGGCCTGACCTCCGCCGCCACGGCGATGCAGGCCAACGCCGCCACGATGGCGCAGAGCGCGACGCAGACGAGCGCGCGCTCGGCCCAGGTCGCCGAGGCGGCGCAGGAGACCTCCGCCAGCGTGCAGACCGTGGCCGCGGCGACCGAGGAGATGTCGACGACCATCCGGGAGATCTCCGGCCAGATGGCGCGCTCGTCGGCCATGATCGGCCAGGCGGCCACGGAGGCCCAGCGCACCGACGCGATCGTGCGCGACCTCGCCGAGGGCGCCGAGAAGATCGGCGCCGTGGCCAGCATGATCGCGGCGATCGCCAGCCAGACGAACCTGCTCGCGCTCAACGCCACGATCGAGGCGGCCCGCGCCGGCGAGGCTGGCCGGGGCTTTGCCGTGGTGGCGAGCGAGGTGAAGGAACTCGCCAACCAGACCGCGCAGGCGACGGCGGAGATCGCGACCCGGGTCGGCGCCGTGCAGGTCTCGACCCGGCAAGCCGTGGAGGCGATCCAGGAGATCGGCCGTACGGTCACCGAGGTCAACACGCTGGCCACCAGCGTCGCGGCCGCGATCGAGGAGCAGGAGGCGACGACCGGCGAGATCGTGCGCAGCGTGGCGCAGGCGGCGGACGGCACCAGCACGGTGACCGGCAACATCGCTGAGGTTTCGACCGCCGCCCAGGAATCCGGCACCGCGGCCGAGCAGGTGCTCGGCGCCGCCGCCGAACTGTCGCAGAAGTCCGGGCTGCTCTCCGCGGAGATCACCCACTTCCTCGATCGGGTCCGGGCCGCCTGAGCCGCGGGCATGAAAAAACCGGCCCGGCTGAGCCGGACCGGTTGAAAACCTCGGGGTCCCCGGCTGCGAGCCGGGGCGTCCGATGACCTTACTCGGCGGCGGCGGGGGCCGCCTTCGGGGCATCCTTGGACTTGTAGCGATCGGTGCGCTCGACGATGCGGGCCGACTTCCCGCGGCGGTCGCGCAGGTAGTACAGCTTGGCCCGGCGCACCTTGCCCCGGCGGACGACCTTGATCGAATCGATCATCGGCGAATGCACCGGGAAGACGCGCTCGACGCCCTCGCCGTAGGAAATCTTGCGAACCGTGAAGCTCTCGTTGAGGCCGCCGCCCTGGCGGCCGATGCAGACGCCCTCGTAGGCCTGGACGCGGGTGCGCTCGCCTTCCTTGACGCGGACGTTGACGATGAGCGTATCGCCCGGCTCGAAATCGGGAATGGTCTTCGCGAGGCGCGCGACTTCCTCGCGCTCCAGCTGCTCGATGATGTTCATGGCATAGCTCCAGCCGTTGCGCCGTGCCGCCCCTCATGGGCGTCCGGCACCAGGATTTCGGCGATCCTGTTGTGAGTTGGGCTGCCCACTACAGGATCGCCGCCGGCTTGTCGATTGCCGATGCCGGTCGCCGCAGGGCGATCGCTTGAAAGGAATGGATTTCGGTGTTGCCTTTTGCGTGATTCACA
>NZ_BPQU01000010.1:0-146067 GCF_022179445.1 Methylobacterium mesophilicum
GCCCATGTCGCAACCGCCAGGGTTCTGGCAAATCAAACACCTTGAAAGGGCTGGGCCGCAGGCCCTTTGGAAATCCCGTCTTCTCGGCCGCGAAACGACAGGCTTCCGGCGAGCGGTTGCCGGCGTACGCGTTTCGTTCTAGCAAGGGCGTTGGATGTCGGGCCTGCGTCCCGCCGGCCTCACCTTGCCGTCGACCGCTCCGGGCTCGACATGAGCGGGTGCGGCGGCTGACCCGCGCGCAAAGCCAGCCCCGACCGCGTCGACGCCTCGAAAGACCGCCGCCCTCATGGCCAAAGCCCAAGCCGGAACCCGAGTCGGACCCCGCGTCGGCGCCAGCAAAGCCGCCCCCAAACCGTCTCCCGTGAAGGCGTCGTCCGCCAAAGCGCCGGCCGAGGCGGTTCCGGCCGAGCCTGAGCGGACGAACAAGCCCGCGCGTACGAAGAAGGCCGAGGCCCCCGCCCCCGTCCGCCCGGGCAGCAGCCGGAGCGCGGCCGCGGAGGCCGCCGTCGACGCCAAGCTGGAGGCCCTGTTCGACGCCGCGCCGCCGAGCGCCGCCGACCGGCGGGTGATCACGGTCCGGGGCGCCCGGGAGCACAACCTCAAGAACGTCGACCTGACGATCCCCCGGGACAAGCTCGTGGTGTTCACCGGGCTGTCGGGCTCGGGCAAGTCGTCGCTCGCCTTCGACACGATCTACGCCGAGGGGCAGCGCCGCTACGTCGAGTCGCTCTCGGCCTATGCCCGCCAGTTCCTGGAGATGATGTCCAAGCCCGATGTCGACCAGATCGACGGGCTGTCGCCGGCCATCTCCATCGAGCAGAAGACCACCTCCAAGAATCCGCGCTCCACCGTCGGGACGGTGACCGAGATCTACGACTACATGCGCCTGCTCTGGGCGCGGGTCGGCATCCCCTACTCCCCGGCCACCGGCCTGCCGATCGAGAGCCAGACCGTCCAGCAGATGGTCGACCGGGTGCTGGAGCTGCCGGAGAAGAGCCGGCTGTATTTGCTCGCTCCGGTGGTGCGCGGCCGGAAGGGCGAGTATCGCAAGGAAATCGCCGAGTACCAAAAGAAAGGGTTTCAGCGGCTGCGGGTCGACGGCGAATACTACGCGATCGACGACGCGCCCAAGCTCGACAAGAAGTTCAAGCACGACATCGACGTGGTCGTCGACCGGATCGTGGTGCGGCCCGACATCGCCGCGCGGCTGGCGGATTCGTTCGAGACCGCGCTGGAGCTCGCCGACGGCATCAGCGAGATCGTGTTCGCGGACGCGCCCGAGGGCGAGGAGCCCCGGGCGATCACGTTCTCGTCGCGCTTCGCCTGCCCGGTCTCGGGCTTCACCATCGCCGAGATCGAGCCGCGGCTGTTCTCGTTCAACAACCCGTTCGGCGCCTGCCCGACCTGCGGCGGCATCGGCCACGAGATGCGGATCGACCCCGAGCTGGTGATCTCGGATCCCGCGCTCAGCCTGAAGCGCGGCGCGGTCGGCCCCTGGGCGAAGTCGACCTCGCCCTATTACGGCCAGACGCTGGACGCGCTGGCGGAGCATTACGGCTTCAAGACGAGCGTGGCCTGGCAGAGCCTGCCGGAGGCGGCCCGCGCCGTCGTGCTGTACGGCTCCGGCAAGCAGGCGATCCGCTTCGCCTACGACGACGGCCTGCGCAAGTATGCGGTCAACAAGCCGTTCGAGGGCGTGATCCCGAACCTGGAGCGCCGCTACAAGGAGAGCGAGTCCGACGCGGTGCGGGAGGAAATCGGCCGGTTCATGAGCGAGACGCCCTGCGCGTCCTGCGGCGGCAAGCGGCTGAAGCCCGAGGCGCTCGCCGTGAAGGTCGCCATGGCCGATATCGGCGACGTGACGGCGCTGTCCGTTTCGGAAGCCCATCGCTGGTTCTCCG
The DNA here is from genome assembly GCF_022179445.1 of Methylobacterium mesophilicum. GTDB lineage: Bacteria > Pseudomonadota > Alphaproteobacteria > Rhizobiales > Beijerinckiaceae > Methylobacterium > Methylobacterium mesophilicum. Next base: position 1,902 of record NZ_BPQU01000010.1, read on the forward strand.
AATTGCCGGAGAAGCTGACGGCCAAGCAAAACGAGATCGCGGTCAGAATTCTCAAAGAAATCCGTGACCGGCTCAGCTTCCTGGTGGATGTCGGCCTCGAATACCTGACGCTGGCCCGCGGCTCCGGCTCCCTGTCGGGGGGCGAGAGCCAGCGCATCCGGCTGGCCTCGCAGATCGGCTCCGGGCTCACCGGCGTGCTCTACGTGCTGGACGAGCCCTCGATCGGGCTGCACCAGCGCGACAACGAGCGTCTGCTCGGCACGCTCAAGCGCCTGCGCGACCTCGGCAACTCGGTGATCGTGGTCGAGCACGACGAGGACGCGATCCTGCAGGCCGACTACGTGGTCGATGTCGGCCCGGGGGCGGGCATCCATGGCGGCGAGATCATCGCCCAGGGCACCCCCGCCGAGGTGCTGGCCAACCCGGCCTCGCTCACGGCCAAGTACCTCACCGGCGCGATGTCGGTGCGCACCCCGGCCGCGCGGCGCAAGAGCCGGAAGGGCAAGCTCGGCGTGTTCGGCGCGCGAGGCAACAACCTCAAGGACGTGGATATCGAGGTGCCGCTCGGCACTTTCACCTGTATCACCGGCGTCTCGGGCGGCGGGAAATCCACCCTGGTGATCGACACCCTGTACAAGGCCGTCGCGAAAAAACTGAACGGGGCGCTGGAGCACCCGGCCCCGTACGACCGGCTCGAGGGGCTGGAACATCTCGACAAGGTCATCGACATCGACCAGTCGCCGATCGGCCGCACGCCGCGCTCGAACCCGGCCACCTATATCGGCGCCTTCACGCCGATCCGCGACTGGTTCGCGGGCCTGCCCGAGGCCAAGGCCCGGGGCTACCAGCCGGGGCGCTTCTCGTTCAACGTGAAGGGCGGCCGCTGCGAGGCCTGCTCGGGCGACGGCGTCATCAAGATCGAGATGCACTTCCTGCCGGACGTCTACGTCACCTGCGACGTGTGCAAGGGCAAGCGCTACGACCGCGAGACCCTGGAGGTGAAGTACCGCGGCAAGTCCATCGCCGACGTGCTGGATTCCACCGTCGAGGAGGCGGCCGAGCTGTTCAAGGCGGTGCCGGCGATCCGCGAGAAGCTCGAGACCCTGAAGCGGGTCGGCCTGCACTACGTCCATGTCGGCCAGCAGGCCACCACCCTGTCGGGGGGCGAGGCGCAGCGGGTGAAGCTGTCCAAGGAGCTGTCGAAGCGTGCCACGGGCCGCACGCTCTACATCCTCGACGAGCCGACCACCGGGCTGCACTTCCACGACGTGGCCAAGCTCATGGAGGTGCTCCACGAGCTGGTGGACCAGGGCAACACGGTCGTGGTGATCGAGCACAACCTCGAAGTGATCAAGACCGCCGACTGGGTGATCGACATGGGTCCCGAGGGCGGCGATGGCGGCGGCCGGGTGGTGGCGCTCGGCACCCCGGAGGAGATCGCCCGCTCGAAGGCGAGCCATACCGGCCGGTTCCTACGCGAGGTGCTGGCCCGTCGCCCGGCTCCGCAATCCGGCCGCCGCACCGCCGCCGAATAGGCGCCGGCCGGGCTCGAGGCGGCAGATTCTGCCGGGTGCGGCCCGAAAATCCGCCCGGGACCGCCTCCGCGCCCCGTGATTCGGGCGCCTCTCGCCCGTCTTCGGCCGGGGATCGGCCGTCCGGAGCGGGGTTTCCGGGTTCGGCGCCCGGCTGGGACGAATGCCCGTTCACCCACCCACAGTTGCCGGATTCTCCCGCCAAAGTGCCGGGAGGTCCCGGGCAACAGCTTGACCGTTCAACGATATTTTGCCGGCCGGCCGCCCGCTATTCAATCCTGGGGACTGTGTTGCATCGCCGCAAAAATGCGTCTTTTGCGCAACGGTTCGGCCGGTTTTGCCGCTTCGACCGGCATTCCACTGTCATTCCGCAGGTCTCTGTAGAATAGTCATTGGCGTTGAGACGGGCGGGCTCCGTGGGGGCGCTCGGCACACCGGAAGTCGGCAGCCGCCAATGGCGAGCAGACCGGCAGGGTAGTGCCGAATGCGGGACGGATGCCTTGAGACCTTGGGAAGGATTGAAACAATGATGAAGAACTGGCTCGCGGCCGGCGCGGTCGCGCTCACGGTCGGCATGACCTCGACGATCGCTCAGGCGCAGACCACGACCATCCCGGGCGAGCAGGTCGGCCTCGCCATCGGCGCGCCGCTGCCGGAAGGCATCTACGCGATCAACACCTTCACGTACCGCCGCGCCGATGCGCCGTCGACCGCTGTTGGCGGTGCTCTCGACACGGCCGTCAACATCCCGGTGCTGGTCTGGTCGACCCCGCTGGTGCCGCTCGGCGGCCGCATCGAGCTGCTCGTCGCTCCCCCGACCGTGTTCGCCTTCACCCGTAACGGTGCTGGCCGCAACAACAAGGACATCTCGATCAACGTCGGCACCTTCGTCGGCGGCATCTGGGCGTTCGACCTGGGCAACAACTTCGGCGTCAGCTTGCTCGGCGGCGCGTACCTGAACGACCTCAACGGCGACCGCGGCACCCTTGCCAGCGTCGGCGGCCCGAGCCCGGTCCTGCCGCAGCTCTCCTCGAACACCTACCGCATGGGCGTAGCTGCCAGCTATACCGGCGACGGCTGGAACATCACCGGCAACCTGACCGCCAACATCTACGACTCGCCCGGCCGCTTCCCCGGCTTCGGTCCCACCCGCGGCCCGTTCTACCTGTCCGACTCCCTGAACTTCGACATCACCGCGACGAAGAAGTTCGGCAACTTCGAAATCGGTCCGGTCGCCTACGGCACCTACAACTTCGACATCGGCCAGTTCAGCGCTGCGGCCGGCAACCGCGGCCGGTTCGCTATCGGCGGCCTGATCGGCTATGACTTCAAGGTCTTCACCGTGCAGGCCTATGTTGCCCGCGACGTCGTCACCAGCGCGACCTACACGACCGCGTTCGGCCGCACCCGCGACAACTACTCCACGGACGGCTGGCTCCGCCTGATCGTTCCGCTGTACTCGCCGGCCCCGGTCTCGCCGGTCCCGACCGCCCTGGTCCGCAAGTACTGATCGACCCCCAGGATTCCGATCCCCCGCCGCGCAGGCGGCGGGGGATCCCGGATCTCGACGACACCGTCCGCCAGGACGGCGAACCGCCCCGCTCCCCGCCGGGCGGTTTTTTCATGCCTGACGCAGGACACGGGCAATAATCCAATCCTGCGAAACCTTTCCGCCCGAAGCCCCGTAGGCGCCGACGCAATCCCGGCGCTCGCTCGATCCCGGGATACGTCAGGGAAGGAAATACCAGGATGCTCAACGTTATCGGAAGCCGGCGCGCGGCCCGGGCGGTCGCCCTCGCTCTGACCCTCGGCCTCGGTGCGACCGGCGCGGCCTACGCCAAGAACCCGATGGTCGGCGGCGCGCCGATGTATGCCAGCAAGACGATCGTCGAGAACGCGGTCAACTCCAAGGACCACACCACCCTGGTCGCCGCCGTGAAGGCCGCCGGCCTCGTCGAGACGCTGAGCGGCCCCGGCCCGTTCACGGTGTTCGCGCCCACCAACGCCGCCTTCGCCAAGCTGCCGCCGGGCACCGTCGAGAGCCTGGTGCAGCCGCAGAACAAGCCGACGCTGACCAAGATCCTGACCTACCACGTGGTCCCGGGCGTCTACACCGCCCAGGACCTGGTGGCGCTCGTCAAGAAGGGCGGCGGCCAGGGCCAGCTCACCACGGTCGAGGGCGAGCCGCTCGCCGTGGCGGTGCAGGGCAAGAAGGTCCTGATCACCGACGTGAAGGGCAACACCGCCACGGTGACGATCCCGAACGTCATGCAGTCGAACGGCGTGATCCACGTGATCAACGCCGTGCTGACCCCCTGATCCGGATTTCGTGATCCGACCCACCCGCGGCGCCGCTCCGGCGCTGCGGGTTCTTCTCTGTGGCTACTCGGCGATCAGCTTGCCGGTATAGACCACCGGTCCCGTGGGCTGGCCGCTCGGCGAGCCGCCCGGAGGCTCCACGGAGACCGCCAGCACCCCGTCCGGCGCGGCGCCCTGCGGCAGGGTCACCCGGGTCGCACCGCCCCCGACGAGGCCGAGCGGCTTCGGGCCCTCGGCGCCGACATACCACAGCTCCAGGCTCCGGCCCGCGGGCGCCTCGGCCCCGACCGGCCGGACCTGGGCGGTTCCGGTGCGGGTGTCGACGCGCACGATCAGCGCCGGGAGCGCGCCGCCGCCCTGGACCACCGCGAGGTAGCGGCCGCCCTCCGGCTCCGGCCGCAGGCCCACCGCCACGAACAGCGCCAGCCCGGCCGCCAGCAGCCCGGCCCCCGCGGTGGCGATGCGCCAGCGCCGGACCTGCCGCCGCAGATGGGCGACGGGATCGCGCAGACGGGGATCGCGGGTGACGGGATCTTGAGTGACGGGGTCGCCGGCCCGCGCAGCGGTCGATCCGCCGGGCCCAACCGGGAGCGCGCGCAGCAGCGCCGCCCGCACCCGCGGCGACGGCATCACCGGCGGGATGGCGCCGAGCAGGGGCGAGAACCGCCGCTCCCAGGCCTGCACCCGGGCCGCCGCGGCGGTATCGGTGGCGAGCGCGAGCGCCATCGCGGCCCGCTCCTCGCGGTCGAGGGTGCCGAGCACGTACTCGGCCGCGCGCAGGTCCGGGTCCGAGCCGGGATCCGCGGTCAGGTCGCCCGGTCCGCCGGTCACGTGACCGCCTCCAGGCAGGTTTTCAGCGATGCGAGCGCCCGGTGCAGCCAGGTCTTGATCGTGTTGACCGGCCGGTCGTAGCGCTCGGCCAGCTCGTCCCGGGAGCGGCCCTCGCAATAGGCCAGCACCACGCAATCCCGGTGCGCCGGCTCCAGCCGGCCGAGGCAGGCCCCGAGCGCGTCCCGGTCCAGGAACGCCGCGGCGTCGTCGTGCGGGTCCATCAACCGCGCCACCCAATCCTCGCCGTCATCCCGCACCGGTCCCTGAACCTCGGCCGATCCCTTCCGGCGCAGGCCGTCGATCGCCCGGTTCCGGGCGATCGTGCACAGCCATGCGAACGGGCGTCCGGCCTCGGGGTCGTAGCTCCCGGCGGCCTGCCAGATCCGCAGATACGCGTCTTGCAGGACGTCCTCGGCAAGGGACCGATCGCGCTGGATACGCAGGATCACGCCGAAGAGTTTCGGGCTGGTCAGGTCGTAGAGTTCGGCCAGGGCGGCCGCCTCGCCGCGCCCGATCTCGAACAGCAATCGGCGCAGCCGCGCATCGTCGGCGCCGTGAAGGCCCGGCGGCACCCGGTCCTGAGGCGCCCCCGCGGCAAAGATCGGTCCGGCCAAGATCCGTTCCAGCGTCCGCGCGCCGTTCCCCTGCCGGTCGCGCTCCCGTAAGATAGTTCTAAGCGCCCCCGCGCGTCCTGTCACATCGCCGGCTCCGCGCGGGACCCGCGACGGGTTCGCCGGCTCAGCGATCCGCGCGCGGCGCCGCGCCACGGGTGTCGCAGGCCGTGCCGACAGCCTATCTTAGTCTGATTTCGCGCGTCCGGCGGCGCCGGAGCAGAGCGAACGAGTCGAAGGAATCTCATGGCGACGCAGGGCGAGTGGAAGATCCCCGCGCAGGCCCAGCCCAGGCCTGCGGATTACGGCTACGATCTCGATCGGGCGCTCTCGTCGGTGCTCGCCCTGTCGGCGCGGGTGCCGGAGAGCGCGTTCACGGCCGAGACCCTCGGCACCGAGCGCGCCGGCAACGGCGTGGTGATCCGGGAAGACGGGCTGGTGCTCACGGTCGGCTACCTCGTCACGGAGGCCGAGAGCGTCTGGCTCACCACCCGGGAGGGCCGCTCGGTCCAGGGCCACGTGCTCGGCTTCGATGCCGCAACCGGCTTCGGCCTGGTCCAGGCGCTGGGCGATCTCGGGGTCCCGGCCCTGCCGCTCGGCCAGTCGGCCGGCCTGAAGACCGGCGACCGGGCCGTGGTGGCGGGGGCGGGGGGGCGCCAGCGCTGCGTCGCCGTCGAGGTCGTCGCCCGGCAGGAATTCGCCGGGTACTGGGAGTATGTCCTCGACGAGGCGCTGTTCACCGCCCCGGCCCACCCCCATTGGGGCGGCACCGCGCTGATCGGCGCGCAGGGCGAGCTGCTCGGCATCGGCTCCCTGCAATTGCAGCAGGGCGGCAGCAGCAATGCCCGCCCGATCAACATGGTGGTGCCGATCGACCTGCTGCCGCCGATCCTCGACGACCTGGCCACGCGCGGGCGCGCCAACCGGCCGCCGCGGCCCTGGCTCGGCCTCTACGCCACCGAGAGCGAGGAGGGCATCGTGGTCATGGGGCTCGCCGACGGCGGCCCGGCCGAGACCGGCGGCCTGCGCAGCGGCGACGTGATCGAGGCGGTGGCCGGCGAGCCGATCCCGGACCTCGCCGCCCTGTTCCGCAGCATCTGGGCGCTGGGCGAGGCCGGCGTCCGGGTTCCCCTCACCGTGCGCCGGGACGGGCGCGGCGTGAAGCTCGCCCTGGTCTCGGCCGACCGGGAGCGGTTCCTGCGCACGCCCTCGCTGCACTGAAGGCCCGGTGCGGGAAACCGTCTCCGCCGGGGCCGCGTTTCCCGGCCGCGGAGCCTGCACCGGATACAACCACAGGCTCAGCATCGGTTCAGGCGGCGCGGCCGAGTCTCCCCCGACCGGCACCGATCCGCCGGACGCTTCGAGGAGATCTGTCATGGCGATTCTGAGCGCACCGCGCGCGAAGGCACTCGTTGTGGCCGCCGCGATCGCCGGCGGCCTCGGGCTCGCGGGCTCCGCCCAGGCGGCGGGGGGCTGCGGCCCGGGCTTCCACCCGAATCCCTGGGGCCTCTGCCGCCCGAACTGGGGCCCCCGCCCCTATTACGGGCGCCGGCCGGTCTATTACGGCGGCTACGTTCGGCCACGGCCGTTCTACCGGCCCTATGATCGCCCCTACGGTTTCTACGGCCCGCGCCCGTTCTACTGAGCGCCGCCTCCGTTTTGCGCTGCGAAGGGCGTCCCGCCGGCCGGTGGGGCGCCCTTCGCGCGTTCGGGACGGGTCCCCGCATGCGCACAAAGAATGACCAGCCGGGAAGGTTGCCGGTTTCTTAATCCGCGCATGCGGCCCACGCAGACCAGATCCTTGGCCTTTCGACTCCTGCTGCGCCGCGGGAGGTTTATATGTGCGTTGCACCAACAAGAGGCAGCGATGCGCAACGGCGCGCCACTCACTGCCCGAACAGAGGTCAATACACTCCATGTCCGCCGCTCGTAGCGTCCTGGGTCGCGTCCGCGCCTATCTCCGGTACCGCGACACCGTCTCCCAGCTGTCCCGCCTCTCGGATCGCGACCTTGCCGATCTCGGCATCAACCGCAGCGAGATCCACGGCATCGCCCGCGTCTGATCTCCCGGCACCATCGCGATTCGACTCAAAGGACCGCCGCCCGTTGATCCGGGCGACGGTCCTTCGCTATTCTGGGCCATGACACAGACCCTACACATCGTCGGCGGCGGCCTGGCGGGATCCGAGGCGGCCTGGCAGGTGGCCGAGGCCGGCCATCGCGCCGTGATCCACGAGATGCGGCCGGTCCGCGGCACCGAGGCCCACCAGACCGACGGCCTGGCCGAGCTGGTCTGCTCGAACTCGTTCCGGTCCGACGACCCGGAGAGCAACGCCGTCGGCCTGCTCCACCAGGAGATGCGCTCGTTGAGCTCGCTGATCATGCGGGCGGCCGACGCCAACCAGGTGCCGGCGGGGGGCGCCCTGGCGGTGGATCGCGAGGGCTTCTCCGCCACGGTGACCCGGGCCCTCGAGGAGCATCCCAACGTCACGATCGCGCGCGGCGAGGTCGAGGGCCTGCCGCCGGAGGAGTGGGGGCCCTGCATCGTCGCCACCGGCCCGCTGACCGCCCCGGCGCTCGCCGAGGGCATCCGGGCGCTCACCGGCGCCGAATCGCTCGCCTTCTTCGACGCCATCGCGCCGATCGTCCACCGCGACTCGATCGACATGGATGTGGCGTGGTTCCAGTCCCGCTACGACAAGCCCGGTCCCGGCGGCACCGGGGCCGACTATCTCAACTGCCCGATGGACCGGGCGCAGTACGATGCCTTCGTGGCTGCCCTGGTGGCGGGGGACAAGATCGGGTTCAAGCAGTGGGAGGGGACGCCGTATTTCGACGGCTGCCTGCCGATCGAGGTGATGGCCGAGCGCGGCCCCGAGACCCTGCGGCACGGCCCGATGAAGCCGGTGGGGCTCACCAACCCGCGCGACCCGCAGGTCAAGGCCTGCGCGATCGTGCAGCTGCGCCAGGACAACGCGCTGGGCACCCTCTACAATATGGTCGGCTTCCAGACGAAGCTGACCTATGCCGAGCAGGTCCGGGTCTTCCGCACGATTCCCGGCCTGGAGCGGGCCGAGTTCGCGCGGCTGGGCGGCCTGCACCGCAACACCTATCTCGACAGCCCGCGGCTGCTGGACGCCACCCTCCGGCTGAAGGCCCGGCCGGCCCTGCGCTTCGCCGGCCAGATCACCGGCTGCGAGGGCTATGTCGAGAGCGCCGCGGTCGGGCTGATGGCGGGGCGCTTCGCGGTGGCCGAGGCCGCCGGCCGGCCGCTTCCCCCCCTGCCCCAGACCACGGCGCTCGGCGCCCTCATCGCCCACATCACCGGCGGTCACGTCGCGGCCGACGGCGAGGCCAACGCCCTGCGCTCGTTCCAGCCGATGAACGTCAATTTCGGCCTGTTCCCGCCCCTGGCCCAGGCCCCCCGCAACGAGACCGGCCGCCGCCTGCGCGGCCCGGAAAAGGCCGTGCTGAAGCGGCGGGCGCTCACCGACCGCGCCCGGGCCGACCTCGCCGCCTGGATGGCGGGTGGGCCGGTGGCGGATTGGAAACAGGCGGCGGCCGAGTAGCGCGGCACGTCATGGTTTCGAAAGGTCTGTGACCTTTCGCGGGTGCAGGGCAGAGCCCTGCTGTCGGGCTCCGCCCCGACACCCCGCCAAAGGGCTCGCCCTTTGGAAACCCCATAGACGCGCATGGCGCTTGCACGGCCCGGGCGTTCAGCCCCGGGGACCGCATGACCGAGATCGACACCGATACTTTCCTGGCCGACCTCTACGCCCTGCGCGCGATCGGCCGGTTCCGCACCGGCGTCCACCGGCCGACCTTCTCGCCCCAGGACATGGACTCCCGCCGCTGGCTGATGGACCGGCTCGAGGCCTGCGGGCTGGAGGCGTCGATCGACGGGATCGGCAACGTGCTCGGGCGCCATCGCGGGCCCGGACCCCACCTCCTGGTCGGCAGCCACATCGAGACCCAGAACGAGGCCGGTTGGCTCGACGGGGCGCTGGGTGTGGTCGCCGGGTTGGCCCTGGCCCGGGCCGGGCTGCCCGTCGACGTCGTCGCCTTCGCGGACGAGGAGGGGCACTTCTCCGGCGGCTTCCTGGGCAGCCGCTCGGCGATCGGCGACCTCGCCGAGGCCGAGATCGACGCCGCCTACAACCGCACCGACGGCACGCCGCTCCGCGCGGCCCTCGAAGCCGCCGGGCTCGCCGGATTGCCGCGGCTGCGGATCGACCCGGCCCGCTACCGGGGCTTCCTGGAACTGCATATCGAGCAGGGGACGCAGCTCGAATCCGCCGGCCTGCATCTCGGCGTGGTCAGCGGCATCGTGGCGATCTGGCAATTCCGGATCGTGTTCGACGGCAACCAGGACCATGCCGGCGGCACCACCATGGCCGAGCGCCGGGATGCGGGGCTTTCGGCGGTGCGCCTGCTCGCGGCGATCGACCGGGAATTCCCAAACGTCTGCGGCCCGCGCAGCACCTGGACCACGGGGCGGATCACCCTGGATCCCGGCGGCTACAGCATCATCCCGGGCCGAGCCGAGGTGGCGTTCCAGTTCCGCGACGTATCGATGCCGGTGCTGGAGCGGATGGAAGCCTGCCTCGAGGCACTGGTGCGCGAATCCAACCGGCGCGAGCGCTGCCCCGCCACGCTCACGGTCCTGTCCAAGGCCGTTCCCGCCCCCTGCGACCCGGACCTGATGCGGGCCCTCTCCGAGGCTGCCGAGCAGGTCTGTCCCGGCCAATGGCAGGTGATGCCCTCGGGCGCCGGCCACGACGCCCAGAACATCGCCCGGATCCTCCCGGCCGCCATGCTGTTCGTCCCGTCGATCGGCGGCATCAGCCATCATTGGGCGGAGGATACCAGCGACGCCGACCTGGCCTTCGGCGTGCGGGCGCTCGGCGCGGCGGCGGCGCGGGTGCTGGCGGGGTGAGGGCCGGTAGAGCGCCGCGCCTCTGAGCGCCGAAGCAACGCCCCGCGCACCCAACCGTTGATCCGCATCGATGCCGGAGGGCGGCCATGCGGATTCGCAAGGAAGCGACGTATGACGGGGTGTGGACCGTGTTCGTCGGCGACGGTCTCTGCTTCAGCGACCTGAGCGAACCGGCCGCCGACGCACTGGTGGCGGCGTTCGCGCGGTTCGCCGACGCGGAAGCGTGAGCCTCAGGCGCCCGGGATCAGCGACTGGATCGGGATCAGGTCCGGGCGGTATTCCTGCATCCCGCCGGCGATCCGTTCTTCCACCGCGTCGAGGAACTTTTCCGGGTCGGTGATCGAGCACTGGCGCAGGTCCCAGAAGGCGTAGCGCCACCAGCGCACCGCCAGGTAGCGCTCGATCAGCGCGTCGGGGAACCGCATCTTCACGATGCGGGCCGGGCTGCCGGCCACGATCGCGTAGGGTGGCACGTCCTTGGTCACCACCGCCATGGCGCCGATGATCGCCCCGTCGCCGATCGTGATGTCGGGCATCAGGAAGGCGCCGTGGCCGATATAGACGTCGTTGCCGATGCGCACGCGCTTGGGCCACAGGTAGGGCCCGCAGATCTCGTAATCCTCGGCGCGCGGATCGTGGTGGTCGAACACCGCCGAATGGTGCGTGTAGAACAGCGGCGAGGTCGAGCCGCAATGCACCGGGTGGCTGCCGCGCCCGACCTGCACGCTCTCGCCGATCGAGCAGTAGCGGGCGATGTCGGCGCCGAAATAATAGCCGCTCACCGCGTACGAGAACGCCCCCATGGTGAGGCAGTAATCGATCCCCATCCACTTGATGCTGCATGGCGGCTCGAAGGTGCAATCCTCCGGCAGGCCGAACGGAGCCGGATGCAGCACCGAGATGCCGCGCCGCAGCATCTCCTGCTTCATGTCCTCGTTGACGGAGATCATGCGGCGTCCTCGTCGAGTGGGTTCTGCGCGCCGGCCGGATTCAGGTCCAGGACGTAGTAGTCGCGCATCAGGTCGTCGTACGCGGCCGCCTGGATCGGCATCGAGAGCTCCCCGGCGGGGGAGATGTCGATCGCCAGCAGCCGGTCGTTGAAGGCGGCCGGGTCGTTGGCCAGGGCGTAGGGCAGGACATGGCCGTTCGGGTAGGCGCGCAGGCGGTCGCCCTGGGCGCCGAGGTCGAAGGCCGCCACCGGCAGGCCGGTCCGCAGCCCGAGCGTCAGGGCGTACGAGTAGGTCTCCGGCCAGATCGCCGGGAGCAGGATCAGGTCGGCCGCAACCCGCCCGACGAGATCCAGCGCCTCGGCGTCGCCGGCATAGCGGCCGGTCTGGGTCACCCCGGCCCGCTCCAGGCCGCCCGTGAGCGCGGGATCGGTGTAGCCCACGATCGCGAAGCGCAGCGGCAGCTTGCGGTCCTGCGCGTCGGTCGCCAGCGCCTGGAGGAACAGGCCGCCCTTGGTGGCGCTGATCGCGCCGAGCACCGCGACCCGGCGCACGCGGCCCGGCCGGCGCAGGGCGGTGGAGCGCACGCTCCGGTCGTGCTCGACGTGCGGCCGCACCGTGATCGCCAGCTCCGGGTACACCGCCCCGATCCGCCCCGCCGTGTCGGCCGACGGCGCGAACACCCGCGCCGCCCCGGCCAGGAACCGCCCGAACGCGGCCCGGCGCTCCTCCGGGTCCGGCTCCTCGTAGCCGTCGGCGTCCGAGGCCAGGCAGTCCCGACACACGGGCACCGGCGCCAGCCCGCAATAGCGCCCGTCCGGCATCACCAGGTGGTTGCGGTGGCAGACCGGCGAGAAGTCGTGCAGCGTCCAGGCATAGGGCCGCCCCGACCCGGCGACCAGATCCATCAGGGCGCGCGCCGCATTCCAGCGCAGGCCCGCCAGCGAGTGGACGTGGATCAGAACCGGCGCCAGCTGCTCCACGAAGGCGGCGACCGCCTCGGCGTCGCGGGGCAGGTACAGGCTGTCCAGGCTCGGCAGGTACACGAACTCCCGGCTGCGGTACGAGACGTTGACCTGGATGTTGCGGGCCCGGTCGACCGAGAGCAGCACCACGGCGGTGCCTTCTTCCTTCAGCCGGGCGATCATGTCGTCGATGTGCCGCTGGATGCCCCCGCCCCAGCTGTGGGTCACGAACAGCACCGCCCGGCCGCGGAAGTGCCGGGCGAGCCGGTACAGGTCGAGCCGCGCCCGGCCGCGCCGGCCCGGATCGGCCTGGACGAACTGGCCGACCAAAGCCGGGTAATCCGGATGCTTGGCCAGCAGCGCCGCCTGGCCCTGGTCGTACTCGCCGCCCGGATCGAGCCCGAACGAGATCTGCCCGGCATGGTAGACGTACACGTCCTCGGCGAGCAGGTTCGAGAACCCCGCCTTGCGGGCGCGCATGCACCAGTCGTTCTCCTCGCCGTAGCCCTTGCCGAAGGCGACCGCATCGAGGGTGCCGACGGCATCGAGCGCGGCGGCGGTCATGTACAGGCAGAAGCCGACCCCGGTGGGCACCTCCACGGCCCGGCCGCGGTTGATCCTGGCCGCCGCCCGGTCGAGCTCGGGCCGGGGGATCTCCAGCGCCATGGCGTTGTTGGCGTTGAACTTCGGGTAGCTGCAGATCGTGGCGTTGCTGGACAGGGGCGTGACGCTGCCGACCGGCGGGCGGCCCTCGGCCTCGGCGGCCTCGGCGTGGGCGACCAGCCGGTCGAGCCAGTCGCCGAACACCTGGGCGTCGGAGTTGAGCAGGACCACGGCGCGGCCCTGGCGCAGGGACAGGCCGCGGTTGACCGAGCGGACGAAGCCGAGGTTGTCTTGGTTCTCGACGAGGTGGAACAGGCCGCGGCCGGCGAGGTCCTTCAGGTCTGCGGTCAGCTGCGGGTCGGGGGACCGGTCGTTGACCGCGAGCAGGGTGAACGGGGTCTTTTGCGGGGCCGAGAGGCACGCGTGGATGGCGCGCAGGGTCTCGCCGCGGCCCTTGTAGACCGGCATGATCACGACGACCCGGGCCTGGGCGAGGGTGAGGGCCCGGGGCAGGCCGTCCCAGTCCCGCGGCTCGGGGGCCTCCATGGCCGGCCAGCTGCCGAGATCCTCCGGGCCGCCCATCAGCCCGGCGGCCCGGCCGGTGCGGACGTAGTGCAGGGCCGGCGACTCGCCCGGCGCAAACAGGTGCCCGTAGGTCTCCGCGTAGAACGCGATCGAGAAGCTCTTGCTCGGGTCGCGGCCCTCGTGCTGGCCGTAGGCGACGAAATGGGCGAGCGGGCCGCCCGCCGCGCCGGCGACGTCGGGATTGCGCTTGGCGTAGTACGCGGCGTCGAAGAAGGGCTCGATCAGCCGGGCCTGCTCGGCCAGGGCGTCCGCCCCGGAGGGCGGCGGGCCGTAGCGCGGATCGAACGCCCCCGACGAGACATCGGCGCCGTGCAGCAGCGCGGTGGCGAGGTGGTGGACCAGGGGCGCGATGCCGGTCTCCCGCACCCAGGGATGCGCGTCGCCATAGGCCTGCCCGTTGAAGTCGGCGCGCGGGTTGCGGCCTGCCCGCCAGCCGGCGTCGCAATAGTCGCGGACCGCGTCGGCGTCCTCCGCCAGGCCGTAGCGCTGCTGGTAGAAGGCGTGGTCGAAATGGAGCGCCGCCAGCCCGGCCTGCAGGTCCAGGGACGCCGCCCGGTCCAGGGGCTCCCGGCCGACCGCGCCGAGCCAGAGCGTGTCCTCCACGGGCGGACGCGCCGGGCGCAGGCCGCAGACCCGCAGCAGCGCATCGAGCGTCGAGCGGCCCGGGCCCGGATCGCGCAGCTCCCGCCAGCCGGCTGTGGCGAAGTGGAGGTAGGGGCCGGCCTCCCCGACATCCGCGTAGGTCGCCCGGTACCAGGCCTCGTCCACGGCCGGGACGTTCAACCGGTCCGGGCCCGCGAACGGCTTTTTCCCCGCGAGCCGCGTCTCGGCCACGTACCGGAAGAACGGGTCGCCGATCACCGCCCGGCTGCCGGCCCGCGCCTGCACGAAGCCGGCCGGGTCGAAATCCTGGCGCGGGCTGCGCAGCGCACGCCAGCCGCCGGCTACATAAGTGCGGAGCAATTCGGTGTCGGAGGCCCCCTCCGCTCCGTCCAGCCCTTGGCGATAATGGGCGGCGTCGAAATAGGGGGCGAGCGTCTCGGCCTGCACCCCGAAAAGATCCTCCGGCTCGGGCCGGGCCGGGCCGCCGTGCAGGACGTAGTGCACCAGCGGGTTCTGGGTCGCGTAGGAGATGTTTCGGGTCAGGCAGTAGGCCAGGGTGTCGAAGCGGGGCGACGGCTCGCGGCCCTCGCGCCAGCCGGAGATCATGTAATGGGCCGCCGGGTCGACGCCAGCGGCCTGCAGGTCGGGGTTGTGGGCGAGGTAGAAGGGACCGTCCACGAGGCGGCGGGCCAGGCGCTCGGCCTGCCTGGTGTCGGGCCTGGGCAGGGCGCCGCCTTGAGCGCGCTGGGCCGTCACCCAGTGCAGGAACGGGTTGATGCCGGCGGCGGCCAAGTACGGCCGCGCGGCGAGGTAGTCGGCGGTCGAGAAATCCGGTCGCGGATCCCGGCCCGCGCGCCAGCCGACCGTGAGGTAGTCGCGTACCGGATCGACCGTGATGCCGTACCAGCTCGCGTAGAAGCCGGCGTCGACATGGGGCTCCAGCGCCGCGACCAGGCGCGCCTCGGGGGTGTCGCCGGCACCCGCGCCGGCCCAGCGGGCCTGCAGCGCGGCGGGCCGGCCCAGCGGGTCGCTGATCCGGCGCCAGCCGAGGCGCAGGGCGCGCGCGGAATCCGTGACGCCGCGCGCGACCGGCCGGCCGAGGCGGCGCTTGAACCGCCCGAGGGTCGGGGGCAAACCGAGGCGCATCTCAGGGCTCTGCGGGGGAACGTGCGCCGCGCGCCGTCACGAGGCGCGGCATCCGTCGGCCGCCTTCGGGGTCGACGCGGTCGAGGCGCTGGTCTCGGATCGGCTCATGGTCGGCAGCGTCGGGGGCGTGCGTGGCGCGGAGGCGGGCGTCGCATTCTTCGCCCGTCGAACTAACGGAACCGGCCGAGTCCGTAAACCATGGGTCGGCTCGACCTCGACCTCGGCCTGCGCGGCTGCGCGACCCGACCTGGCCGCTTGTCGGGGACCGGGCCTCGCGATATCGAAACGCCGACCCATCGGGACCGGATCGACGCCATGCGCCGCCTCGCCGGCTTTCCCTTCCGGCATCCCCGCTCGACCGATGCCGACCCGCAACGCCGCGGTGGAGCGGGCGTGAGCCGCCGGAGCCCGGCCCGTGCCTGATCCCGGACTGGACCGCCTCGCGCTCGGCATCACCCTGTTCCGGCCGAGCCGGGACCAGGTGGACCGGGTGCTGGCGCACGCCGCGTCCGGATTCGCCCGGGTGATCGCCTTCGACGATGGCGGCCTGGCGGATGCGGAGGCGGAGCGCCTCGTCCGGGCCGGCGTGAGCCTGCTGTCGGCGGGGCGCAATGTCGGCATCGCCGAGGCGCTCAACCGGATCGCGGCGGCGGCCCGGGCGGCGGGGGCGAACACCCTGCTGCTGCTCGACCAGGATGCCGCGCCGCCCGCCGGGCTGGCCGCGGCGCTGCTGGCCGCCCGCGACCGGCTCCGGGAGGCCGGGATCCCGGCGGCCGTCGTGGGGCCAGCCCCCGCGCCGGCCGCCGGCCACAAGGCGCCGGCCTACCCGGCCCGCCCTGGTGCACCGGCCTGCGGCGACCTCGCGCCGGCCTGCGGCGTCATCTCTCAAGCCTGCGGCGGCCTCCCCCCAGCCTGCGGCGTCAACTCTCAAGCCTGCGGCGCCCTCGCCCCGGTGCAGTTCCTGGCGACCTCGGGCTCGCTGATCGACCTCGATGCCCTCGCCCGGGTCGGGCCGTTCCGCGCCGACTTCTTCATCGACGGCGTCGAGCTGGAATGGTGCTTTCGCGCCTGGAGTCTCGGTTACGGCTGCTACCTCGCCCGGGACGTCGCGATCCCGCACCGGGTCGGGGGCGGGGTGATCCGCGGCTTCGGGATCGCGATGCCGCGCCAGCCCCTGTTCCGGATGGCGACCTACCTGCGCAACGCGGTCTATGCCTGGCGCCTGCCGCACGTGCCCCTGCGCTGGAAGCTCGCCCAGGCCGCCTACCTGCCGCTCCAGGCCGGGCTGTACTGGGCGGATTCGGGCTGGCGGCCCGCCGTCCTGCTGCGGTTGCTCGGAGCCGCCCGCGACGGCGCCCTCGGGCGTCTCGGGCCCCCGCGGGATCGCCCATGACCGACCGCGCCGTCCTCGACGTGGTGATCGTCAACTGGAACGGCGGCGCCCTGCTCCGGGCCTGCCTGGCGAGCCTCGCGGCCGTGCAGGAGGCCGCCGCCGTGCAGGTCATCGTGGTGGACAACGCCTCGCAGGACGGTTCGGCGGACGACCTGCCCGCCCTGCCCCGCCCGTTCCGGCTGATCCGCAACGCTGAAAACCTGGGCTTCGGCCGGGCCTGCGACCAGGGCGCCGCCGCCGGGGACGCCCCGGCGATCCTGTTCCTCAACCCGGACACGCAGGTCGCCCCCGACGCCCCCAGAGTGGCCCTGGACGCCCTGACGGCCGACCCGCGCACCGGGATCGTCGGCGCCCGGCTGGTCGACCCGGACGGGCGGACCGCGCGCTCCTGCGCCCGGGCGCCCACGGGTCGCGGCCTCCTCGGCCGCGCCCTGGCGCTCGACCGGCTGGGCCTCGTGCGGCCGCATTTTCTGGTCGAATGGGACCATGCCGAGGACCGCGCCGTCGGGCAGGTGATGGGCGCGTTCCTGATGATCCGCCGGGACCTGTTCGCGGCGCTCGGCGGCTTCGACCCGCGCTTCTTCGTCTACTGGGAGGATGCCGACCTGTGCACCCGCGCCCGGGCCGCCGGCTTCGCGGTGCGGCACGTGGCCGGGGCGGTCGCCCACCATGTCGGCCAGGGCACGACCCGGCAGGTGCGGGCCCGGCGCCTGTTCTACTTCCTGCGCAGCCAGATCCTGTATGCGCACAAGCATCACGGCCGGCTTGCGGCCCTCGCCCTCACGCTGGCGAGCTTTTGCGCGCAGGTGCCGCTGCGGCTCGCCCTGGCACTGGCCCGCCGCTCGCCGGAGGAAGCCGCCGAGGTGCTGCGCGCGGCCGGACTTTTGGCCGCCGCCCTGCCCGGCCTCGCGCCGAAGCTGTTGCGGGGCCCCTGATCAGCGGCCGATATGGGCCACCGAGGCGATCTCCACCAGCGCCTCGGGCTTCACGAGGCCGCACTGGATGCAGTAGCGCGCCGGCTTCTCGCCGGGAAAGTAGGCCGCGTAGACCGCGTTGATCGCCGCGTAATCGGCCCAGTCCTTCAGGAAGACGTGGTTGAAGGTCACGTCGTCCATCGTGCCCCCCGCGGCCTCGACCACCCCCTTGATCGTCTCCAGCACGTGCCGGGCCTGGGCGCCGGCGTCGCCGACATGGACCACGTTGGCCTCGGCATCGAGCGGCAGCGTGCCCGAGACGTACAGCACCCCGTCGGCCAGGGTGCCGGGCACGTAGGGGGCGAGCGGCTTGCCCGACCCCGGCGGAATGACGACCTGCTTCGGCATTTTTTTGGGACTTTCGCGGTGCGGGTTTGGGGACGGCGGGCGGTCTATTCGGCGGCGGCGCGGGTCTGCGCGCGCAGCGCCGCCTCGAACGCGGCAACGTCCGAGACCCAGCCGAAGAAGGTCTCGATGTTGGCGAGCGCCCCCTCGTGCAGGCTCCGCGGGCCTGCCTGGTGGGTGGCATCGGCGAGCACAATTCCAAAATACTCCCGGTGGTAGCCGTCCCGCAGGGTCGACTCGACGCAGACATTGGTGGCGATGCCGGTGAAGACCAGCGTGTTCACCCCCCGGGCCCGCAGCATGCTGTCGAGCGGCGTGTTGTAGAAGCCGCTGTAGCGCGGCTTGCCCAGCACGATGTCGCCGGGCTCCGGCTTCAGGGCGTCGACCAGGGCGTAGTCCCACGAGCCCTTGGCCAGGAGCTGGGCGTTCATCTCGGGCCGCCGCCGCATGGTCTTGAGGGCGTTGGACTTGTGCCAGTTCGGCGAGCCCGGGCCGCCGGCCTCGACATAGTCCGGGTCCCAGCCGTTCTGGAACCACAGGACCCGGATGCCCGCTGCCCGGGCCGCCGCCACGGCCCGGACGATCTGCGCGATCACCGGGCCGGTGCCCGACACGTCGAAGCCCGCCAGA
The DNA here is from genome assembly GCF_022179445.1 of Methylobacterium mesophilicum. GTDB lineage: Bacteria > Pseudomonadota > Alphaproteobacteria > Rhizobiales > Beijerinckiaceae > Methylobacterium > Methylobacterium mesophilicum. The sequence goes on from NZ_BPQU01000010.1 coordinate 20,322, forward strand.
TCGAGATAGCCGCCCGGGCTCGCGTAGGCGTTCTGCACGTCCACGACGATCAGCGCCGTCGCGGCCGGGTCGAAGGCGATCGGCTCCGGGCGGGCCGGTAGGATGACGCCGCCGTGGCGGCCCTGGGCGTCGTGGAATCCGGCGGGCCTATCCATCACGCGACCTCGGCTAGCGGCGCCGGCACCACGTGCCGGCGGGATTGCATCAGCGGCTGGATCCGGGTCCCGAACGCGTCGAGGCCCTTCAGGAAGTCGTCGAACACCAGCAGCACGCCCTCGACGCCGTCGATCGTCATGATCGCGTCCAGCATCGCGGCCACCTGGGCGTAGCTGCCCACCAGGGTGCCCATGTTGAGGTTCACCGCGGAGGTCGGGTCGGCGAGCTGGCGGACGTTGGTGTCGCTGCCGGACTTGGTGTCGGCCGCGCCCTGGAGGCCGAGCCAGGCGATCGCCTCGGTATCGGCGCCGGCCTTGTAATGCGCCCAGGTCGCCATCGCGGCGGCGTCGGTCTCGTCGGCGATGATCATGAACAGCGCGTAGGCGGTCACGCGCCGCCCGGTCCTGGCGCTGGCCTCGGCCAGCCGCTCGACCACGGGGGCGAACGCGGTGGGCGTGTTGAGGCCTTTCCCCAGGCAGAAATTGTAGTCGGCGTAGCGGGCCGTGAAATCCAGGCCGGCCCCGCTCTGCCCGGCGCAGATGATCTTCATCGGCGCCTGCGGTCGGGGGCTCAAGCGGCAATCGTTCATCTGGAAATACGTGCCCTTGAGGTCGCTGGCGCCCGTCTCCCACAGGTCGCGCAGAACCTGAGCATACTCTGCCAAGTAGTCGTAACGCTTCGAGAAATACGCCTCGCCGGGCCACAGGCCCATCTGGTCGTATTCCGGCTTCTGCCAGCCGGTGACGAGGTTCAGGCCGAAGCGGCCGTCCGAGATCGAATCGATGGTCGCGGCCATGCGGGCGGTGATCGCCGGCGGCATGCACAGGGTCGCCGCGGTGGCGAACAGCTTGATCCGGGTGGTGACCGCGGCCAGCCCCGCCATCAGGGTGAACGATTCGAGGTTGTGGTCCCAGAACTCGGTCCTGCCGCCGAAGCCGCGCAGCTTGATCATCGACAGGGCGAAGTCGAGCCCGTGCGCCTCCGCCTTGAGGGTGATCTCCTTGTTGAGCGCGAAGCTCGGCCGGTATTGCGGGGCGTTCTCCGACAGCAGCCAGCCGTTGTTGCCGATCGGGATGAACACCCCGACGCTCATCGGGGCGACGTCCCCGGCCGGAATGGGCTCGGGAAGGGTTTCCGCGTCCGCCTGGCTCTGCACCATGGCCCTCTGCTCCGCGCGACCGCGCCATGTGGGCGCGAGTCGGTCTGCGGACGCTCGCAAAACCTGGGCACAGAAGCAAACCCGCACACCGGCCCGGGGCCGGAAATGCCTCTCTTTCCAGCGACTTGCACAACCGGCGCGCGATGCCTGCACATCCTGCGCGCGCGGTGCTTGCCGACCGCCTTCGTCCGTCTAGATGATCAGTCGGCTCAGGTGTCTCGTGGGAGGCGCCCGATCGGAGTGACCGTCGATGCGCGCGTGGCTCACCCTCCTGCTGGTCTTCGGCCTCGCGGGGCCGGCCCTGGCCGATGACGGCGCCCGGACGGAGGCGCGGGCGGTGATCACCCGGCAGGTCGAGGCGCTCGGGCGCGACGACGCGCCGACCGCCTACGCCCAGGCGGCCCCGGCGATCCGGGAGATGTTCCCGAACGCCGACCTGTTCATCGGCATGGTGCGCACCCAGTACCGCCCGGTCTACCGCCACCGCAGCTTCGTGTTCGGCGAGGGCCGGGACACCGGGGAGGCGGGGGTGGTGCAGTCGGTGGCGATCCAGGATGAGTACGGCGTCGACTGGACCGCCGAATACAGCCTCGCCCGGGACGCGGACGGGGCTTGGCGCATCACCGGCTGCCGCCTGATCAAGGCGCCGGGCACGAGCGCCTGAACGGGCGCCCGCGCGCCCGGCCTTACGCGGCGGCGAGGACCTTGGTCTTCCGGATCCGGCCGTCGAGCGCGACGTGGATTTCGTGGCTCACGCCATCCTTCGCGCCCCGCAGCTCGAAATGCTTGGGCTTGCGTGCGGGCGCGCCGGCCACCGCGTAGCCCGCCGCTTCCGCGGCCCGGATCGCCAGGGCGGGATCGGCCGGCGGATGGTCGTGCGTCTCCCTCTCGGGCCAGTCGATCGTGCGGGTCGAGCCGTCCGCCAGGGTGAGGCGGGTGACCTTGATCTCGGAGGGCTTCCGCGTGCCCTGCAGCGAGACCCGATCGCCCACCGCCAGGGCGATCCCCGCGGCTCCCTTCGGTCCGAGATCCGCCAGGATCCGCCCCCCGGCCCCGTCGAGGGCGAAGCGGTGTCCGAACACCGCCCAGACGGTGCCGGCGGCGTGGTGTGAATCGGTTTTTGTATCGGTCATGTCGGTGATCCTGTCGTGGGTGCCGGCGGGCGGCGGGGTCGTTTCCGAGCCCCGCCGTCGTGGCAAAGAACTATCGGGCGTCGGCGGGCCGCAGCGTCGCGAGCTTGTCGAGGAGCTGCAGGGTGATGTCGGCGCAGGCCTTCATCGAGTCCTCGTCGGCGCATTTCACGTCGATCCGGGCATCGCCGCGCTCGAGCCGGAAATGCGCGCCCTTCGGCGGGGGCGGCGGGGGCGCTCCGTCCGGACCGGGACCGCGCCGGGGACCGCCCGGGGGCGGGGGCGGCGGGGCGCCCGCTTCCGGGCCCGGAAGCGGGCCGCCGGGGGGCGGGGTCTGCGCGATGGCGGCGGTGCCGAGCAGCAGCACGGCGGCGCCGGCCAAGGTGAGGGGTCGAATGGCGAGGGGGCGAACGGCGCGGGTTCGAATCATGTCGGCTCTCTCTGAGGAAGCACCCCGCGGGCGGGGTCGGGCCGCCCCGGCGGCGCCGGCCGGTCGAACCGGGGTGCCGCGGGGGTGATCCGGTCCTAGGCGCGGCGGCGCAACCGGTCCTGAACCGGCCCGTTCAGGCCCGGTTAAACCGCGCGGGCCCGCCGCGACCGCCCGGATTTTCGACAGGTCCGCCCGCATCGTGTAGAGGGGGCGCCTTCCTCCCGGAGGCCCCTGTGCTCCACGTCTCGACCCGCGGCGAGGCCGCGCCGCTCTCGTTCTCGGATGCCCTCCTCGCAGGCCTCGCCCGCGACGGCGGACTCTACGTGCCGCAGACCTGGCCGCAGATCGGCCGGGCGGAGATCGCCGGCTTCGCCGGCAAGCCCTACGCGGAGGTGGCCAAGCGCGTGCTGCGCCCGCTGATCGATGGCGAGATCGAAGACACCGATCTCGACCGGATGATCGACGAATCCTACGCCACCTTCCGGCACCCGGCGGTCTGCCCGCTGACCCAGCTCGACGACAACCTGTTCCTGCTGGAGCTCTTCCACGGGCCGACGCTGGCCTTCAAGGACGTGGCGATGCAGCTGCTCGGGCGGCTGATGGACCACGTGCTCACCAAGCGCGACACCCGCGCCACCATCGTGGGCGCGACCTCGGGCGATACCGGCTCGGCCGCCGTCGAGGCGTTCGGGGACCTCGACCGGGTCGACATCTTCATCCTCTACCCGCACGGGCGCGTGTCGGAGGTCCAGCGGCGGCAGATGACCTCGGTGCCGGCCCAGAACGTCCACGCGCTCGCCGTGGACGGCACCTTCGACGATTGCCAGAACCTGGTCAAAGCCCTGTTCCAGCACGCGGATTTCGCCGATTCCGTGCGCCTGTCCGGGGTCAACTCGATCAACTGGGCCCGGGTCGCGGCGCAGGCGGTGTACTACTTCACCAGCGCGGTGGCGCTCGGCGCGCCCCACCGGCCGGTCTCCTTCGCGGTGCCGACCGGCAATTTCGGCGACGTGCTCGCCGGCTGGGTCGCCAAGCGGATGGGGCTGCCGATCGAGCGGCTGATGATCGGCACCAACGCCAACGACATCCTGGTGCGTACCCTGGAGCACGGCGCCTACGCGCTGCGCGGCGTCGTGCCCACGACCTCCCCCTCCATGGACATCCAGATTTCTTCGAATTTCGAGCGGCTGCTGTTCGAGGCGCTCGGCCGCGACGCCTCGGCGCTGTCGCGGCTGATGTCCGGGCTGAAGCAGTCCGGCGGCTTCTCCTTGAGCCCGGAGATCCTGGCCTCAATCCGCTCCGAGTTCGACGCCGTCGCGGTGCCGGAGCCCGACGTGATGGAAGAGATCGCCCTGACCCAGGCCGCCACCGGGATCGTGCTCGATCCCCACAGCGCCATCGGGGTGCGCGCCGGCCGCCGGCTCCTGGAGCGGGATCCCGCAACCCCCGTCGTCGCCCTGGCCACCGCGCACCCGGCCAAGTTCCCGGACGCGGTCGCCAAGGCCACCGGCGGCCTGCGCCCGCCCCTGCCGCCGCACCTCGCCGACCTCATGGACCGGCCCGAGCGCATGACCCCGGTGGCCAACGATCAGGCCGCCGTGGAGCGGCTGATCCGCGAGCGCGCCCGCATCACCCGGGGTGGGGCAAACCCGCGATGAACCAGCATTTCACCACGCACGCCGCCTCCCCGTCCCTGCGCACCACGCGGCTCGCCAACGGCGTGACGGTGGTGACCGAGCCGATGCCCGGGGTCGCGACCGCGAGCCTCGGCGTCTGGGTCGGGGCCGGCTCGCGCAACGAGCGCGCCGACGAGGCCGGGCTGTCCCACCTCATCGAGCACATGGCGTTCAAGGGCACGCGCACGCGCTCGGCCCACGGAATCGCGGAGGAGATCGAGAATGTCGGCGGCGAGATCAACGCCGCCACCTCCACGGAGGGGACGAGCTACACCGCCCGGGTCCTCGGCGAGGATGCCGGCCTCGCCCTCGACGTGATCGGCGACATCCTCACCGATTCGGTGTTCGATGCCGGCGAGCTCGCCCGCGAGAAGGGCGTGATCCTGCAGGAATACGCCGCCGTCGAGGACACCCCGGACGACGTGGTCTACGACGCCTTCACGGAGGCCGCCTTCCCGGACCAGCCGGTCGGCCGCCCGATCCTCGGGCGCCCCGAGACGATCCGGAGTTTCGACGAGGCCGGGATCCGCGCCTACCTCGCCCGGGAATACACGCCGGACCGCATCGTCGTGGCCGGGGCCGGCGCGGTGACCCACGAGGCGATCGTCGAGGCGGCCGAGCGCCATTTCGGCGCCCTGCCGGCCACGGTGGCGCCGGCTGCCGTGCCGGGCGTCTACGGCGGCGGCGAGCGGCGGATGCCGCGCAAGCTCGAACAGGCCAACGTGGTGATCGGCCTGCCCGGCCTGTCGTTCCGGGACGACGGCTACTACGCGCTGCACATGTTCGCCCAGGTCCTCGGCGGCGGGCTGACCTCGCGGCTGTGGCAGGAGGTGCGCGAGACCCGCGGCCTCGCCTACGAGATCCAGGCCTTCCACTGGCCGTTCTCCGATTGCGGCCTGTTCGGCATCGGCGCCGGAACTTCGGGGGCGGACCTGCCCGAGCTCGTCGACGTGACGCTGGCGGCCACGGCCCGGGCCGCCCGGGACCTCGCCGAGCCCGAGATCGCCCGCGCCAAGGCGCAGCTGAAGGTGTCCCTGCTCTCGGCCCTGGAGACGCCGGGCGGGCGCATCGAGCGCAACGCCCGCCAGATCCTGGCCTGGGGCCGGGTGATCCCGGCCGGCGAGGTGATCGACAAGGTCGACGCCGTCACGGTGGCGGACGTGCGGGCCGCCGCGGCCGCGATGCTGAAGGGCGCCCCGACGCTCGCGGCGATCGGCCCGATCCGCAAGCTGCCCGCCCTCGACCGGATCGCCGCCGCGCTTCGGGGGGCTTGAGCCTCCGCCGGAGCGCCTGACCGCGCGCGCCCCGCACGGTGAGGGTTAAGAGAATCCGGGCCGGACAGGCTCTGAGACGCCCTGTTCGGGCCCCGCGCCGACGCCCCCTGCCCCGCCCAACTTGATTTGGCCGCAAAGGGGCGCGATCCGCGGAGTCCGGATCCGGACCGGGGCGGCTGCCCCGGGGTCGGGGACTTCCTTTCGATCGCGGCCGCCCGGGTGGCCGATGCCGAAGCTCGCACGGCCGGAACTCAAGACACCCTTGCGCATCCTCGCCCTCCTCCTGACACTGGTCGGCGGTCTCGTCGGTGCCCTCGCGCTGTGTGGGCCGGCTCAAGCCGTCGAGGCGGTGCGCGTCACCCTCGACGCGCCGGTGATCGACCTGACCACCGCGATCGAGCGCTACCGCTCGGACGGCGACCTGATCCAGATCTCCACGGCGCCCGGCAAGGACGGCATCGTCCGCCGCATCGTCGTGAAGGCGCGCGACGCTGGCGCCCGGCCCGACTGGATCGTGTTCGCGCTCACCAACGACACCGACGAGCAGATCGACCGCATCCTGGTGGCGCCGCATTTCCGGCTGGTGGATTCCGGGGTGATCTGGCCCGATCTCGGCGGCTCTCGGATCGCCGCCATCACGGCGAGCCAGGGCATCCGCCCGGAGCGCGACGAGAACCCCGAGGCCGACCAGTTCACGATCACCCTGGATCCCGGCACCACGGTCACCTACGTCGCCGAGCTGCGCGGCCCCAACGTGCCCCAGCTGCACCTGTGGGATCAGGACGCCTATCGCCGCAAGACCGCCGGGCTGACCCTGTACAAGGGCATCATCATCGGCATCAGCGGGTTGCTGGCCCTGTTCCTGACCATCGTGTTCGTGGTCAAGGGTGCGATCATCTTCCCGGCCGCCGCGGCCCTGGCCTGGTCGGTGCTGGCCTATGCCTGCATCGATTTCGGCTTCCTGCAGCGGGTGTTCCCCGTCACCGAGCTGGCCGAGCGGGTCTACCGGGCCTCCGCCGAGGCGGTGCTCGGGGCGACGCTGCTGGTGTTCCTGTTCGCCTACCTGAACCTCGCCCGCTGGCACGTGCGCTACAGCCACGTGGCGTTCTTCTGGCTGGCCTTCCTGGCGGGCCTCGTCGGGCTCGCGGTGTTCGACCCGCCGGTGGCCGCGGGGGTGGCGCGCATCTCCATCGCTGCGGTGGCCGGGATCGGCCTGCTGCTGATCGTCTACCTCGCCGCCCATAACGGCTACGACCGGGCGATCCTGCTGGTGCCGACCTGGCTGCTCCTGGTGGTCTGGGTGACGGCGGCGGGCTTCGCGGTCACCGGCCAGATCGGCAGCGACCTGGTGCAGCCGGCGCTCATCGGCGGCCTGGTGCTGATCGTGATGCTGATCGGCTTCACGGTGCTCCAGCACGCCTTCGCGGGGGGCGGCCTCAGCCACGCCCTGGTGTCGGACACCGAGCGGCGGGCGCTGGCGCTCACCGGCGCGGGCGACGTGGTGTTCGACTGGGACGTGCCGGCCGACCGGGTCTTCGCCGGCCCCGAGATCGAGGCGCAGCTCGGCCTGCCCCGGGGCACCCTGGAGGGCCCGGCGACGAACTGGCTCGGCACGCTCCACCCGTTCGACGTGGAGCGCTACTCGGCGGCCCTCGACACGGTGATCGAGGAGCGGCGCGGGCGCATCGTCCACGATTTCCGCCTGCGCTCGGCCGCGGGCACCTATTTCTGGTACCGGCTGAAGGCGCGCCCCGTGATCGGCGCCGACGGCGAGGTGATCCGCGTGGTCGGCACCATCGCGGACGTGACCGAGATCAAGACCGCGGAGGAGCGCCTGCTCCACGACGCGGTGCACGACAGCCTGACCGGCCTGCCCAACCGCGAGCTGTTCGGCGACCGCCTCGACGCGGCCCTCGCCTTCGCCGGCCAGGACCAGCGGCTCAAGCCGACCGTGATCGTGCTGGATGTCGACCGGTTCAAGGGCATCAACGACGCCATCGGCCTGTCGGCGGGCGATTCGATCCTGCTGACCCTGTCCCGCCGGCTCGGCCGCCTGCTGCGGCCGCAGGACAGCCTGGCCCGGATCTCCAGCGACGAGTTCGCCGTGATCCTGCTGTCCGAGCGCGACCCCGACCGGATCCTGGCCTTCGCCGAGATGATCCGGCGCGCCATCGCCACGCCGATCACCTACGCCGACCGGGAGATCTTCCTCACCGTCTCGATCGGGCTCGCGCTCTACGAGGCCGGGGCCAACCTGAAGCGCGACGAGGTGTTCAAGAGCGCCGAGATCGCCATGATCCAGGCCAAGCGCAACGGCGGCGACCGGATCGAGGTGTTCCGCGCCCACATGCGCACCGACCGCTCCGACCGGCTGATGCTGGAGAGCGACCTGCGCAAGGCGATCGAGCGCAACGAATTGCGGGTGCTGTTCCTGCCCGTGGTCCGCCTCGAGGACCGCACCGTGGCGGGGTTCGAGACCGTTTTGCGCTGGGACCACCCGAAGCTCGGCCGCATCCCGGCCTCGACTTTCATGCCGCTCGCCGAAGAGAGCGGCTTCGTGGTCAACCTCGGCATCTTCGCCCTGGAGCGCACCGCCCTGGAGCTCGCCGCCTGGCAGCGCTCCCTCGAGGTCGAGCCGCCGATCTTCGCAGCCTGCAACCTGTCCTCCCGCCAGCTCCTGCGCCACGACCTCCTGCACGACGTGAAGACCGTGCTGGCCCGCTCCGGGGCGCTCCCCGGCTCGCTCAAGCTGGAGTTCAGCGAGAGCCTGGTGATGGAGAACCCGGAATACGCCGCCCAGATGCTGGCGCGCATCCACGACCTCGGGGCCGGCCTGTGCCTGTCGGATTTCGGCACCGGCTACTCGGCGCTGTCCTACCTCCAGCGCTTCCCGTTCGACACGATCAAGGTCGATGCCACCTTCGTGCGCCAGATCGGCACCGGCCAGACCGCGATCCTGCGCTCCATCGTCCGGATGGCGAGCGAGCTGAACCTCGCCATCGTGGCGGAGGGCTGCGAATCGGAGGGCGACGCCCAGGCGCTGGCCGGGCTCGGCTGCGAATACGCCCTCGGGCCGGCCTTCGGCGAGCCGATGACCATGCTGCAGGCCCGCCAGATCGTCGGGGCGGCGCCGGAAGCGGCCTGATCCTGGTTCGGGTCGGCCCAATCAGGTATACTGCCGACCAGCGATGAAGGCGGTGGCAGGGGATGCGATGACGCCCGAACAGGTCAGGCTCGTCCAGGACAGCTTCGCGCAGGTGCGGCCGATCGCCGGGACGGCGGCCGACCTGTTCTACGGGCGCCTGTTCGAGATCGCCCCCGAGGTCCGCCCGCTCTTCCCCGACGACATGGCCGAGCAGAAGAAAAAACTGATGGCCATGCTGGGCTTGGCGGTGGCCCATCTCGGCCACCCGGAGACCGTGGCCCCGGCGATCCGGGATCTCGGGCGCAAGCACGTGGCCTACGGCACCCAGGCCGCCCACTACGCCCCGGTCGGCGCCGCGCTGCTCTGGACCCTGGAACAGGGCCTCGGCCCGGACTTCACCCCGGAGGTCCGCGCGGTCTGGACCGAGACCTACATGCTGGTGGCCGGGTTGATGACGGGGGCTGCGGCGGAGGTGGGGTGAACACCCCCGAGAGTCGACGATCAGTTTAAGCCCCCCTTAACCATGCCCGCGCAAGCTCCTGTTGATGGATTGGCGCTCCGGCGCCCGTGGAGGGGATGGGCGGATGGCCGAGGCGGCGAGGCGTTACCAGCAGGCGGGCAGCTCGGATCTCGTGCGGCGCCTGATCGCCCGGCCGGTCCGGCTGGAGCAGCAGGCCCGCACCCGGCTGCCGCTCCCCGGCCAGGCTCTGTCCGGCCAAGCTCTGTCCGGACAGGATCCGCGCGTCTCCGGCGCCGCCCAGGACGACCTGTCCGAGGATTTCGACGAGGCCGACGAGATCGCCCGGCTCGAGACCGAGCTGCAGGTGATGAAGGCGGTGCTCCGGGCCCAGCGGCAGGAGGTCGAGGCCCTCCGGGCGCAGCGCCAGCTCCTGACCGAGTCCGCGGCCAGCGACGACGTGCGGGCGACCCGCGAGCGCTGGGCGTCCCTGGTGGACACCCTGCTGATCCGCGCCCGGTGATCCCTCTCCAGACCAAGCGGGGTACGGCCATGGGCGCGCGCTGCTCGCTCGTCGTCAACGGCCGGTCGGTGCGCGTCTCGACCGGCGACACGCCGCTGGAGGCGGCGCTGGCCGAAGGCATGATCGCGCCCGTGCAGGCGCAGCTCGCCAACCAGGTCGCCGGCCAGGGCAGTGCCGCCCCGTCGAGCCGCCGGCCGCCGGCCCGCCGGGCCCGGGCCGAGGCCCTGCGGCCGAGCCTGCCCGGCGCCCCGATCCTGGGCCAGGAGGAGGCCCCGCCCCCGGCCGTCGCCATCCGCAAGGGCACCGTCTCGCAGATCCGGCGGCTCTGCCCCGGCATCGTCGAGGTCGTGGCGACCCTGACCCGGCGCCCGAACCTCGAGCCCGGCCACCAGGCGCTCGTCACCTTCGCGGGCCTGCCCGCCCTGACCCTGGCCCCGACCCTGCGGATCGACGGCTCGGCCGAGATCAACGAGGCGGTGTTCCACATCCCCCGCGACCCCGAGGGCGGCCCGGTCGACGCGATCCGGCTCGACCAGCCCGTGCGCCTGAAGGGCCCCGTCGGCCGCGGCCAGTACCGGCCCGGCGGCGGGCGGCTCGTGCTGGTGGCGGCGGGAGCCGGCTTCGGCCCGATCTGGGCGATCGCCCGGGCGGCCCGCTACGTCGAGCCCGCCCGCGAGATGGCGCTGGCGGTCGGCGCCCGGGACGCCCTCGACCTCTACATGCGCGAGAGCCTGGACTGGCTGCGCTGCACCGGCGTCGGCCGGATCGTGCTCTGCGCCGACCGCGGCGGCCAGCGCCCGCCGGACGTGCGCTCCGGCCCGCTCACCGCCCACCTGCCGAGCCTGCGCGCCACCGACGTCGTCCACGTGGCCGGCGACATCGCCACGATCGGCGCCGTGCAGGTGCTCGCCGCCTCGGTGGGCGCGCGCTGCTACCCGATCGTGCTCGACTGACCACGACGGCCGTCCGCGGACCGCGCCCGGACCATCAGGGCTCCGCCCCGAGACCCCGCCGCAGGGCCGGGGGCCCTTTGGGATCCCGTCATTTCCCGTGAGTCGGTCTGCGTCGATGCTCCGCGTGCTCTGCCTCGGCTACAGCGTCACGGAGCTGGCGGGCTATGTCGAGCGCGCCAACGCCCTGGCGGCGGCCGAGGGGCGGCCGGTCACCTTCCTGCGCAGCGGCTGGGGCGGCCACTCCCTCCCCTCGATCGCCTGCCTGATCGACGAGATCCTCGACGCCTGTCCCTGCGACCACGTCCTGCTGGAGCTGTTCACCGGCAACGTCCGCTACTTCGACGGCGCGACGATGCGGGCCTACCTGGACGACATCCTGGCGGCCACCGCCCGGCGGGGCCTGCCGGTGGCCTTCCTCAACCTCCACCAGGGCGGGGTCGATTACGCGGCCGAGCCCGTCGCCGCCCTGCTCGCTGAGTACCGCGCCCTCTACGGCATCGTTTGTCTCGACATCGCCGCCCCGGTGGCCGCCGCGGGGGCCGGGGACATCACCTACCTGCTGAAGGACGGGACCCATGTCGCCCCGGCCGGGGCCGAACTCTACGGCACCCTGGTCTACGCCTTCATGCGGGCGCCGCCCCCCGGCCGCGCCTATGTCGACCGGTTCCGGGGCTTGCCGGCCCGGTTCGAATCCCTGCCGCTGCGCACCCTCCCCGGCCTGGAATGCGGGTTCGAACTGCGCCGCAACGGCATCCCGCTGCACTTCCTGGAGATCCCCGAGGGCGCGCGCGTCGAGATCCCGCTCGGGCGACCGCGTCGCGTGATCGGCCTGCTCGTGACCTACGGGCCGCAGGCGGGCACGCTCACGATCCGGGATCCGGCACGCGGGCGGACGCGCGCGATCACCGCCTACGACGAATTCTCGTACTACATGCGCTCGGTCTACCGCACCGCCCTGTTCCCGGCCGCGCGCTCCCTGACGATCACGCAGGACTCCGCGCTGCCCGACATCGCCCTGCGCAAGGGCGAGCCGGACCGGGGGCCGCGTCTCGGCCGGGTGTCGCACGTGTTCTTCCGGCGCAGGCTCGGGCTCGCCGAGCGCGCGGCGCTGATCCGCCACCGGCTTCTCCGCAACCTGCGCCGGCTCACGGGTTTCCCGAGGGCCTGAGGCCCTACCTTTTCAAGGTGTTAGGCTGAGAGCCAGGATATGGCGTCGAGCCGGTCTGCACGGTCCTTTTCCCGGGCGCATGCAGCGCCAGCGGAATGCGACCCGGGACCCAGCACACGACGGCGCGCAGCGTCCGCCTGATCGACCTGTGCCGCTGGCGCGGCGCTTCGTGTGCTGGGTCCCGGATCAGGTTCCGCTTCGCTTCACCTGTCCGGGAAAGGGACGCGCGTGATCCGCTCGGGAGCGCCGATCCCACGGCGCGCACGGGGCCGAACACCTTGAAAGCGAAGGGCTTGAGGCCCTTCGGCGGGGTGTCGGGGCAAGACATCCAGGACTTGGCCCCGACTTCGGGCGGAGCCCGGCACCAGGGCTCCGCCCTGGACCCGCGAAAGGTGCAAGACCTTTCGAAACCAGGACTTCCTTTCGAAACCAGGACTTCCTTTCGAAACCAGGACTTCCTTTCGAAACCGGGACTTCTTCTTCAGCCCAGGCGGACGCGCCAGATCTCGTCCGCGTATTCGCGCATCGAGCGGTCGGAGGAGAACCACGCCATCCGGGCGGTGTTGCGGATCGCCTTGGCCCACCAGCCGCGCGGGTCGCGCCAGGCGGCGTCGATGGAGCGCTGCACCCGCCAGTAATCGTCGAAGTCGGCGGTGAGCAGGTACTGGTCGCGCTGGCGCAGGTCGTCGGTGAGCGGCCGGAACCGGCCCGGCTCCTCCGGCGAGAACCGCCCGGAGGCGATCATGTCCAGCGCCGCCGCCAGCCGGGGCGAGGCCTGGATCGCCTTCGCGGCGTAGCCCGGCTCGGCCTCGCGCGCCTGCACCCCGGCGGCGTCGAGGCCGAAGATGAAGATGTTGTCCGCCCCGACATGGTCGCGGATCTCGATGTTGGCCCCGTCCAGCGTGCCGACCGTGAGCGCGCCGTTGAGGGCGAACTTCATGTTGCCGGTGCCCGAGGCCTCCATGCCGGCGGTGGAGATCTGCTCCGACAGGTCGGCGCCCGGGATGATCGTCTCGGCGAGGCTCACCGAGTAGTTCGGCAGGAACACCACCTTCAGCCGGCCCGCGACCTCCGGGTCGTCGTTCACCGCCTTGGCCACGTCGCAGGCGAGCTTGATGATCAGCTTGGCCCGGACGTAGCTCGGCGCCGCCTTGCCGGCGAAGATCTTGACCCGGGGCGTCCAGTCCCGGTGCGGCTCGGCCTTGATCGCCTGGTAGAGCGCCACCGTCTCGACGACGTTGAGGAGCTGGCGCTTGTACTCGTGGATGCGCTTGACCTGGATGTCGAACAGCGCGTCCGGATCGATGTCGATGCCGGTGCGCTCGGCCACGACCTTGGCGAGCGCCTCCTTGCGCTGCCGGCGCACGGCGGCGTAGCGCGCCACGAAGGCCGGATCCTCGGCATGGGCCTCGAGGCCCCGGAGCAGCTCGGGATCGTCGAGGACGCCCGCGCCCACCGTCTCCACGGCGAGCCGGGTGAGGCCCGGGTTGGCGTTGTGGAGCCAGCGCCGGAAGGTGATGCCGTTGGTCTTGTTGACGATCTTGTCCGGATCCAGCGCGTGGAGCGGCGCGAACACCGTGGACCGCATCAGGTCGGTGTGCAGCGCCGAGACGCCGTTGACCCGCCGGGCGCCGTGGAAGGCGAGGTGCCCCATCCGGACCCGGCGGCCATGGGCCTCGTCGATCAGCGAGATCGAGGCCAGGTAGGCGGCGTCCTGGTGGGCGGCGTCCTGGCGGCCGTGCTTGGCCTGCTCTTCCAGGTGCATCCAGTTGATCAGGTAGATGATCTGCATGTGGCGCGGCAGCAGCCGCTCCATCAGCTCCACCGGCCAGGTCTCCAGCGCCTCGGGCAGCAGGGTGTGGTTGGTGTAGTTCAGCGTGTGGGTGGTGACGTGCCACGCATCCTCCCAGGAGAGGTCGTGGTCCTCCATCAGGATGCGCATCAGCTCCGGCACCGCGATGGCCGGGTGGGTGTCGTTGAGCTGGATCGCGGCGTGGTCCGGTAGGGACCGCACGTCGCCGCGCTCCATGACGTGGCGGGCGATGAGGTCCTGGAGCGAGGCCGAGGTGAAGAAGTATTCCTGGCGCAGGCGCAGTTCCTGCCCGTCGGCGGAGGAATCGCTCGGATAGAGCACCCGGGAGATCGCCTCGGCCCGCATGCGCGCCGCCACCGCGCCGACATGGTCGCCGTCGTTGAAGCGGCCGAGGTCGACCGGCTCGCCGGCCTCCGCCTTCCACAGGCGCAGCCGGTTGACGTGGCGCCCGCGCCAGCCGACCACCGGGATGTCGTGGGCGACCGCCCGCACGGTCTCGGCCGGCTGCCAGTGGCGGCGGATCACGCCCTCGCCGGGCGAGGACAGGGTGACGGTGCCGCCGAAGCCGATCGCGTAGGTCGCGTCGGGCCGGACGAACTCCCAGGGATTGCCCTCGGCGAGCCACGTCTCCGGCGCCTCGCGCTGCCAGCCGTCCTCGAAGGATTGGCGGAACAGGCCGTGATCGTACCGGATGCCGTAGCCGATCGCCGGGATGCCGATGCTGGCCATGCTGTCCATGAAGCAGGCGGCCAGCCGCCCGAGGCCGCCGTTGCCGAGCGCGGCGTCCGGCTCGGCATCCTGCACGGCGTCGAGATCGACCCCGAGTTCCCGCAGCGCCGCCCGGGTCGTGTCGGTGAGGCCGAGGTTGTTCATGGCGTCCGACATCAGCCGGCCGATCAGGAATTCGAGCGAGAGGTAGTAGACCCGCTTGTTCGGCACGGCCTTCTCGGAGGCCATGCAGGCCGCCACGACCCGCTCCCGCAGGGCCATCGCGGTGGCCACGAACCAGTCGCGCGGACGGGCGGATTCGGGGGTCCGGCCGAGCGCGAAGGTGAGCTTGGCGCGGATCGATTCCCGCAGGTCGACCACGGTGTCACCGGTCTGCGACAGGAGCGGCGCGGTCCAGGCGGCGGCCATCGGCATCTCGGCCGCGCTGTCGTCGCGCAGGGCGTCCCGCTGGGCGGGCGGAGTGAGAACGTCGTTCAGCACGTGCGGGTCCCCCAAAGTCAGCGCCCCGGAGTCTAGTGCCAGGGCTATCGTGGGCGGATTATCTCTTTTGATGGATTGCCACCGCGTGAACGGGCGGGCGATCCGTGCCCCGAAGCCGCGACTGTGCGACCGGCTTCCTGGCGAAGTCGTGGCGGTGCCGCCCCGACCGGGGCGTGCGACGGCGCGGCCGGAGATATGGCGCGACTACGTGACATTCTAGACACAACGGCCGGCACCGCCAGCCCGCGTCGCGCGCATCTGCGCCGTCGCCAGCGCGCGGCTCAGCGGTTAACCCTGGGCCGGGGATTCGCGAGGCGCAGCATGACCGAGACCGTCTGGTGGAAGCGCGGGACCGTCTACCAGGTCTATCCGCGCTCGTTCCAGGACACGAACGGCGACGGGGTCGGCGACCTGCCGGGGATCACGGCGCGGCTCGACTACCTCGCGTGGCTCGGGGTGGACGCGGTGTGGATCTCGCCGGTCTACCCCTCGCCCATGGCGGATTTCGGCTACGACGTCGCCGATTACTGCGGCATCGACCCGTTGTTCGGCACGCTGGCCGACTTCGACGCGCTCGTCGCCGAGGCCCATCGGCGCAAGCTGAAGGTGATCCTCGACTTCGTGCCCAACCACTCGTCGATCGCGCATCCGTGGTTCGCGCAGAGCCGGTCGTCGCGCTCCAGCCCGCAGCGGGACTGGTACATCTGGCGCGACCCGGCCCCGGGGGGCGGTCCGCCGAACAACTGGGTGTCGAATTTCGGAGGCCCGGCCTGGACGCTGGATGAGGCCACCGGCCAGTACTACTACCACGCCTTCCTGGCCGAGCAGCCGGACCTGAACTGGCGCAACCCCGCCGTCCGGGCCGCGATGCACGACGCGCTCCGCTTCTGGCTGGACCGCGGGGTCGACGGGTTCCGGGTCGACGTGATCTGGCACCTGATGAAGGATGCCGGATTCCGCGACAACCCGGCCAATCCCGACTACGCGCCGGGCACGCCCGAGATCAACCGCTTCACCCAGGTCTATTCCGCCGACCGCCCGGAGGTGTTCGACGTGATCGCCGGAATGCGGGCGGTGCTGCGCCAGTACGGCGAGCGGGTGCTGATCGGCGAGATCTACCTGCCGATCGAGCGGCTGGTGGCCTATTACGGCCCCGACCTCACCGGCGCCGACCTGCCCTTCAACTTCCAGCTGATCCAGACCCCGTGGCGGGCCGACGCGGTCGCCGACCTCGTGGCCCAGTACGAGGCGGCGCTCCCCGAGGGCGGCTGGCCGAACTGGGTGCTGGGCAACCACGACCAGCCGCGGATCGCCGCCCGGGTGGGCGAGGCCCAGGCCCGCATCGCCGCGATGCTGCTGCTGACGTTGCGCGGCACCCCGACCCTCTATTACGGCGACGAGATCGGGCTCGGCCGCGTCGCGATCCCGCCGGGGCGCGCCCGGGACCCCTGGGAGCGCAACGAGCCCGGCCACGGCCGCGACCCGGAGCGTACCCCGATGCAGTGGGACGAGGCCCCGCAGGCCGGCTTCTCGGCCGCGGAGCCGTGGCTGCCGCTCTCGGAGGATTGGGCCACCCGCAACGTCGAGGCCCAACGCTCGGATCCCGGCTCGATGCTGACCCTGCACCGGCGGCTCCTGGCGCTGCGGCGCGACCACCCGGCGCTCTGCGTGGGCGACTACCGGGGCCTGCCGGTCGAGGCCGGGGATGTGCTCGCCTACGAGCGCTGCGCCGACGACGCGTGCCTGCGCGTGATCCTGAACTTCGGCGGCGATCCGCACAGCCTGTCCCTGCCCGAGGGCGACTGGACGGTGCTGCTCTCGACGCTGGCCGGCCGGGCGGGGGCGCGCGCCCGCGAGACCCTGACGCTCGGGCCCGACGAGGGGGTGATCCTGCGCCGCTCCTGAGCCCGCCCCTGCCATCTCTTGTCGCAGTGCAGCACGGACATCGCGCCATGGCGAAATCTGTAACCGAAGCTTAAGGCTGACGCTGGCCTAAATTGTGCGTCGCAGCGGAACGGGTGCGACGGAGGAGCATTGGACATGGTTGAGGCCGTGACAGCCGTGTCTGCCCGATCCTCTGCCAGACCGGGGCCTTCCGCCCGGCCGGGATCGATGCCCATGCACGATGCGCTCCGCGGTGGCTCCCTCGCCGATGAGGCCTTCGGCGAAGGCGGCGGTGCCGCAGTGCCGTTCACCAACCCGGCCTGGCCGGCCTCGCTGCGCCGCCGCATCCTGTACGCCACCCCGGAGATGGCCGACTTCGTGAAGACCGGCGGCCTCGGCGAGGTCTCGGCCGCCCTGCCCCGGGCCCTGGTGCCGCATTACGACATCCGCGTCCTGATCCCCGGCTACCGCCAGGTCCGGGCCGCGTTCCCCGACATCCCGGTGGTCGCCCGGCTCGAGGGCTTCGCGGGCGTGCCCCCCTGCGACCTCGGCCTGGTCGAGGCCGCCGACGGCCTGCGCATCTACGTCCTGCTGGCCCCCGACCTGTACGAGCGCGACGGCACGCCCTACGGCGACGCGAACGGCGATTTCGGCGACAACGACCTGCGCTTCGCCCGCCTGAGCCTCGCGGCCGCGGAGATCGCCGCCGGCGCCGATTCGGACTGGGCCGCCGACCTGCTGCATCTCAACGACTGGCAGGCGGCTCTGGCCCCGGCCTACCTGGCCTGGCGCGGCCGGCGCATCCCGAGCGTGCTGACGATCCACAACCTCGCCTATCAGGGCCTGTTCCCCCGCGACAGCCTGGGCCGCCTCGGCGTGCCGGACTCGGCCTTCCAGGTCGACGGCGCGGAATTCTACGGCCAGCTGTCGTTCCTCAAGGCCGGCATCTTCTACGCCTCGCAGGTCACCACGGTGAGCGAGACCTACGCTCGGGAGATCCAGACCCCCGAGATGGGCTGCGGCCTCGACGGGCTGCTGCGCACCCGCGCCGGCCAGGGCCGCCTCGCCGGCATCCTCAACGGCATCGACGAGACCTGGGACCCGAGCACCGACCAGCACCTCGCCACCCGGTTCGAGGTCGACGACTGGAAGGGCAAGCGCGCCAACGCCGAGGCGGTGCGCCAGCAATTCGGGCTCGCGGTCTCCCGCGGGCCGCTCTTCGCCATCGTCTCGCGCCTGGTGCACCAGAAGGGCATCGACCTGAGCCTGCAGGCGGCCGAGGCGATCGTGGCCGAGGGCGGACAGCTCGTGGTGATCGGCCAGGGCGAGGGCCGGTTCGAGCAGGCCCTGCGCGGCCTGTCCAAGCGCCACCCGGACGCGGTCGGCGTGCATGTCGGCTTCGAGGAGGCCCAGGCACGGCGGATGTTCGCCGGCAGCGACTTCCTGCTGATGCCCTCGCGGTTCGAGCCGTGCGGGCTCGCCCAGATGTACGCCCAGCGCTTCGGCTCGCTGCCGATCGTGCACCGCACCGGGGGGCTGGCCGACACGGTGGAGGACGGGGTGACCGGCTTCACCTTCGCGGAGGCCTCCGCCCCTTCCTTCGGGGCGGCGGTCCGCCGGGCCTTCGAGGCGTTCGGCCAGAAGAAGCGCCTCAACGCCATGCGCCGACGTGCCATGGCCGCCCGGTTCGGCTGGGACCAGGCCGCCGACAGCTATGCCGGCCTCTACGCCCGTGCGATGGGCAACAGCCCGGCGCTGCGCTGGCGCGCCGCGTAGGGCTGGCGCTTCGGCAGGCTCCGAATCTATTCCCGGCGCGGCAGGATCATCCAGTCCCGACCTGACACGCGTTCCCTCCCCCCTCTGCGGGAGAGGGCGGGCCGTCAGGCCGGGTCGGGAGAGGGGCAGCGCGACGGTTCAGGATCTCACGCCTGTCGCGCGCTTTCCGGAAACGGCGCTCCCCTTTCCCGACCCCTGCTGACGCAGGGGCCACCCTCCCCCGCAGAGGGGGGAGGGATTTACGTCACCGCTCCAGCAAAAAAATCATCGTCGCGAGCGGCGGCAGGGTCAGCGACAGGGACTGGGCCTGGCCGTGGCTCGCCTGGCCGTCGGTGTGGCCGCCGCCGTTGTTGCCGAGGTTCGAGCCGCCGTAGACGCCCGCGTCCGAGTTGAACGCCTCCCTGTAAAAACCCGCCTCCGGAACGCCGACCCGGTAGCCCTCCCGGGGGATCGGGGTGAAGTTCGACACCACGATCGCGACCTCGCCCGGCTTGGCGCCCTTGCGGGCCCAGGCGATGACGCTGTTGTCCTGGTCGTCGGCCACCAGCCACTGGAACCCGGTCGCCTCGACGTCCCGGGTGTGGAGGGCCGGGGTCGAGACGTAGAGCCGGTTGAGGTCCCGCACCACGTCCTTGACGCCCTTGTGCAGGGGGTCGTCGAGCAGGTGCCAGTCCAGGCTGATGTCGTGGTTCCACTCCCGCTCCTGGCCGAACTCGCCGCCCATGAACAGCAGCTTCTTGCCGGGATGCCCCCACATGAAGCCGAAATAGGCGCGCAGGTTCGCGAATTTCTGCCAGCGGTCGCCCGGCATCTTGCCGAGCAGCGAGCCCTTCCCGTGCACGACCTCGTCGTGGGAGAGCGGCAGGATGAAGTTCTCCGAGAAGGCGTAGAGCAGCCCGAAGGTCAGGTTGTGGTGGTGGTAGCGGCGGTGGATCGGATCCTCCGACACGTATTTCAACGTGTCGTGCATCCAGCCCATGTTCCACTTGAAGCCGAAGCCGAGGCCGCCCGTGTAGGTCGGGTGCGAGACCCCCGGCCAGGAGGTCGATTCCTCCGCCACCGTGATGGTGCCGGGGGCGTGGCTGTAGGTCGCCTCGTTGGTCTTGCGCAGGAAGTCGATGGCGTCGAGGTTCTCGTTGCCGCCGTAGCGGTTCGGGATCCACTCGCCCTGCCGGCGCGAATAGTCGAGGTAGAGCATCGAGGCCACGGCATCCACCCGCAGGCCGTCGAGGTGGTAGTGCTCGAGCCAGAACCGGGCGTTGGCGGCCAGGAAGGTCGCGACCTCGGTCCGGCCGAAATTGTAGATGTAGGTGCCCCAATCCTGGTGGAAGCCCTGGCGCGGGTCGGCGTGCTCGTAGAGGTGCGTGCCGTCGAACAGGCCGAGCCCGTGCGCGTCCAGCGGGAAGTGGCCGGGCACCCAGTCGAGCATCACGCCGATGCCGGCCTCGTGGGCTGTGTCCACGAAGGCCGCGAAATCCTCGGGCGTGCCGAAGCGGCTGGTCGGGGCGAACAGCGAGACCGGCTGGTAGCCCCAGGACCCGTCGAACGGGAACTCGGTGATCGGCAGCATCTCGATATGGGTGAAGCCCATATCCTTGACGTAGGGGATCAGCCGCTCGCCCAGCTCCTTGTAGGTGAGGTAGCGGTTGCCCTCCTCGGGCACCCGCGCCCAGGAGCCGAGGTGGACCTCGTAGATCGAGATCGCGGCGTGGCGCGGATCCTTGGCGCCGCGGGTCGTCATCCAGCCGGCGTCGCGCCAGTCGAACTCGCCCGTCCCGTGGGTGACCGAGGCGGTTTCCGGCGGCTGCTGCGCCGCGAAGGCGACCGGGTCGGCCTTGAGCGGGATCAGGGCGCCGTCGGGGCCGCGGATCTCGAACTTGTAGCGCTCGCCGGCCTTGAGGCCGGGCACGAACACCTCCCAGATCCCGCCTTCCTGCCACAGGCGCATCGGGTGGCGCCGCCCGTCCCATTCGTTGAAGTCGCCGACGACGCTGACCTTGCGGGCGTTGGGCGCCCACACGGCGAAGCGGAAGCCGTCGATGCCGTCGAGCTGCCCCGACTGGGCGCCGAGCATCCGGTAGACCAGGTTGGTGCCGACCTCCCGCAGGGTCGCGACGTCGTAGGGCTCGATCGAGGAGCCGAAGCCGTAGGGGTCGAAGCGGCGCCGCCTGGTCCCGTCCCAGAACTCGACCTCGATCTCGTAGAGCGGCCGTCCCTCGCCCTCGACCCGGGCGACGTAGAACCCGTCCGGGTGCCGCTTCTCGAACGGCACGGTGCGTTCGCCCGTCACCAGGGCGGCGGAGCGCGCCTCGGGCAGGACGGCGCGGACCTCCCAGGCGTTCGGGCCGACCCGGTGGGGGCCGAGCACGGAGAACGGGTCGCCGTGGTTGGCGGACATCAGCGCGGCGATCGCGTCCGGATGGACGCCCGAAGGGGTGCCCGAACGGGGGCCCGCCTGCGCCGAGGCGGCTCCGGCGTTCGGGACGTCCGCGTTCCGCGCGCTCGCCGCTTCCGGGTCGATCCGCGGTGCGAAGGTCTCGTCGGTCGCCGTCATTCGGTTTCTCCGGGCTCGTGGCCGTCCGTGTCCAGAATGGTGAGAACCCCCCGGGCGGGGATTTCGATCCAGTCCGGCCGGTTGTTGGCCTCGTAATCGACTTCGTAGAGCGCCTTGGTCAGCAGGCAGAGGCGCAGCAGCCGCGTCCGGGTGGCCGGGTCGGTCACGGCCGCCCGCGTCCCCGCCACGGCCGCGTCGTAGCCGGCCAGGAAGGCCGCCTCGATCATGCCGCGCCACGCCGTGGCCGCGTCCCGCGCCCGCTCCTCCGAATCGCCGAACCGGACGGTGATCTCGCGGATCACGGTCTCGGCCCCGTACGCGAAGGAGCGCATCAGGCCGGCGACGTCGCGCAGCGGCATCGACTTCGCCCGCCGCTCGTCGGCCGGACGGGAGGGTTCGCCCTCGAAGTCGACGATGATCAGGTCGCTCTCGGAAACCAGCACCTGACCCAGGTGATAGTCGCCGTGGATGCGGATCTTGTGGGCCCCGCGCGGCGCCTCGGTGGACAGCGCCTCGATCAGCGCCTCGACCTCGGCCCGCCGCTGCCCCAGCTCCGCGCAGGCGGGCTTGCCGGCATCGAGGCCGCGCTCGACGAGACCTTTCAGCGCCCGGAAGGCCCGGTCGGCCTGGTGGCGCGCGTCCCGGGCGAGCACCGCCAGGTCGTCCTCGGCGAACGGCTCGGCCGCGAAGGCGGGGTCGTCCGTCTCCATCGCGAAGGCGGCGTGCATCTCGGCGGTGCGCCGGCCGAGCAGGTCCGCCCAGGGGCCATGGGCCTGGAACGCCTCCCCGGGGCTGGCGGCCTCGCTCTCGGGGGTGAGCACGACGGTCTCGAAGTCCCGGCGCAGCCCCTCCAGCATCAGCGTCCAGGCGTCGCCCTGGTTCATGACGAACTTCTGGAGGACCGCCAGCGCCGTCCGGGTGCCATCCTCGGCGACGTGCTCGAGGGTGCCGAGCAGCGCGGGCGTGTTGGAGAAGCCCGCCTGCTCGGTGAGGAAGCGCCCGACCTCGATCTCGGGATGCATCCCCGGCTGCAGGCGGCGCAGCAGCTTGAGCATCATCTTCGAGCCGATGGCGATCGAGGTGTTGCTCTGCTCCGCCGACAGCCGGCGGATGTCGGCCACGTCCACCGTGACGTCCGGATCGAAGGCCGACGTGGTGGAAAAGACCAGCCGCCCGCTCTCGGTGGGGATCTCGGTGCCCTGGCGCATGTCGTCGATCAGGCAGGCCGCGAAGTCGTTGGAGCCGGCCGCCCCGTAGAGCAGGCCGGTGCGCGGCCCGCGGCGCACCCGCGCCACCGCGAAGGGCAGCAGCGTCTCGTCCTCGCGGCCCTCCTCGACGCCGACCGGCATGAAGTATTCGTGGCTCTCGCCGTTGGCGAGCTGCACCTGCAGCCGCGGCAGCAGGAACCGGGCGCTGCCGTCCACGTCCTTGAGGGCGGCGAAGTCGACCACCTTCACGGACCGGATCCGCGAGCCCTTGGCGCCGAACCAGCGCCGGCTGAGCAGGAACGGCGGCACCACGGTGCGCTCGAAGGCGACGCGCTCGCGGCCCGACATCAGGCTCTCGATGCCGCCGGTGAGCACCAGGGTGAACAGCTCCGGGGGCTCCTGTTGCGGGCCGATCGCGCCCGAGCGGGCGGCGCTCAAGGAGAACCAGTAGAAGCCGTAGGACGGCAGGGTCAGCAGGTAGGGCAGGTCGCCGATCGGCGGGAACTCGGTGCCGCCGGTGAGCTCGATCGGCACCGCGGTGCGCAGCTCCGACAGGTCGAGCTGCACCGCCTGTGGGGCCCGCGACAGGTTGGCGACGCACAGGATCCGCTCGTCCTCGTGCTCGCGGATCCAGGCCAGGACCTTGCGGTTCGAGGGATAGAGGAACTGGATCGTGCCGCGGCCCAGGGCGACGCTGTTGTTGCGGATGGCGATCATCCGCCGGGTCCAGTTCAGCAGGCTGGTCTGCGACTGGGTCTGCGCCTCGACGTTGATCGCGTCGAAGCCGTAGATCGGGTCCTGGATCGCCGGCAGGAACAGCCGCTGCGGGTTGGCCTTGGAGAAGCCGCCGTTGCGGTCCGGGGACCACTGCATCGGCGTGCGGACGCCGTCGCGGTCGCCCAGATAGATGTTGTCGCCCATGCCGATCTCGTCGCCGTAGTAGAGCACCGGCGTGCCGGGCATCGACAGGACGAGGGACTTCATCAGCTCGATCTTGCGCCGGTCGTTCTCCAGCAGCGGCGCGAGGCGGCGGCGGATGCCGAGGTTGATCCGGGCGCGCCGCTCGGCGGCGTAGAACGACCAGAGGTAGTCACGCTCCTCGGCGGTCACCATTTCGAGTGTCAGCTCGTCGTGATTCCGCAAAAAGATCGCCCACTGGCAGCCCTCCGGGATCTCCGGGGTCTGGCGCATGATGTCGGTGATCGGGTGCCGGTCCTCCCGGGCGATCGCCATGTACATCCGCGGCATCAGCGGGAAGTGGAACGCCATGTGGCATTCGTCGCCGTCGCCGAAATACTGGGCGGTCTCCTCGGGCCACTGGTTGGCCTCGGCCAGCAGCATCCGGTCGGGATAGCTGACGTCGAGGGCGGCCCGGATCGCCTTGATGACGTCGTGCGTTTCGGACAGGTTCTCGCAGTTCGTGCCGTCGCGCTCGATCAGGTAGGGGATCGCGTCGAGCCGCAGGCCGTCGACGCCCATGTCGAGCCAGTAGCGCATCGTCGCGATGACGGCTTCCAGCACCTTCGGGTTGTCGAAGTTCAGGTCCGGCTGGTGGCTGTAGAACCGGTGCCAGAAATACTGCTTGGCGACCGGGTCCCAGGTCCAGTTCGAGGACTCGGTGTCGAGGAAGATGATCCGCGTGTCCTTGTAGGGCGCGTCGGTGTCCGACCAGACGTAGAAGTCGCGCTCGGGCGAGCCGGGGGGCGCCTCGCGGGCCGCCTGGAACCAGGGGTGCTGGTCGCTGGTGTGGTTGATCACGAGCTCGGTGATCACCCGCAGGCCGCGCTCGTGCGCCGCCGCCACGAAGGCCCGAAAGTCCTCCATGGTCCCGTAGGACGGGTTGATGCCCTCGTAGTCGGCGATGTCGTAGCCGTCGTCGCGCAGGGGCGAGGGATAGAACGGCATCAGCCAGATCGCCGTGACCCCGAGGTCGCGGACGTAGTCGAGCCGCCGGGTCAGCCCTTCGAAATCACCGATCCCGTCGTCGTTCGAGTCGAAGAACGACTTGACGTGGATCTGGTAGATGATGGCGTCACGGTACCATTGCGGGTCGCTGCGATCGATCATCGCGTCGCTGCCTCATCGGTCGAAGGTCAAGGGGACCGGCGGTCGGGACCGGCCGGGGCGCGGGCGGTCGGCCGCGCGGCGCAATGGTCGGCGACGGGCGGGCCCGTCGCCGGTGTCAGACGTCAGGGTGAGGTGCCACGGGTCGCCTCAGCCCGCAACCCGCCGCGGCGCCCGAAGACGCCAGATGACGCAGGATCGCTCGGCCGGATCGAGCGCGATGCGGTGGGTCTTGCCCCGCAACTCGAACCTGTAGCCCTGGATCAGGTCCTCAACCTCCACGGCGCCATCGTCGGGCAGGCCGAACAGCCAGAGCGGCACCTCGTAGGTGCATTCCTGGCGGTTCTTGGGATCGAGGTTGACCATCGTGAACACGCAATTGTCGCGCTCCGGCGTCGCCTTGGCGTAGGCGATGATCTGGTCGTTGGAGGCGCCGGTGAAGACCACGTTGCGGAAATCCCAGAGGGCGGGGTTCTCGCGCCGGATCTTGTTGAGCGCGACGATGTGCTCGCGGATGTTGCCGGGCCGGTCGTAGTCCCAGGCCTTCAGCTCGTATTTTTCGGAGTTCAGGTACTCTTCCTTGCCGGGATACGGCGCCGCCTCGCACAGCTCGAAGCCGTTGTAGATGCCGTAGACCGACGACAGGGTGGCGGCGAGCGTGCCGCGGATCACGAAGCCCGCCCGGCCGCTGGTCTGGAGGTAGTGCGGGTTGATGTCGGGCGTGTTGGCGAAGAAGTTCGGGCGGTAGTACTCGCCCATCTCGCCGGCCAGCTCCAGGGCGTATTCGGTGAGCTCCTGTTTGGTGTTGCGCCAGGTGAAGTAAGTGTAGCTCTGCTGGTAGCCCGCCTTGGCGAGCTTCTTCATCATCTTCGGCCGGGTGAAGGCCTCGGCCAGGAACAGCGCGTCGGGATAGCGGCCGTTGACCTCGGCGATCACCCATTCCCAGAACGGGATCGGCTTGGTGTGCGGGTTGTCGACCCGGAAGATGCGCACGCCCCTTGAGCACCAGCCGAGCAGGATGTCGCGCAATTCGATCCAGAGCGAGGGCAGGGCGCCCCCGTAGAAGTGGACGTTCGAGATGTCCTCGTACTTCTTGGGCGGGTTCTCGGCGAATTTCAGCGTCCCGTCGGGGCGCCACTCGAACCATTCGGGATGGTCCTTGATCCAGGGATGGTCGGGCGAGCACTGGATCGCGAAGTCGAGGGCGATCTCCATGCCGGAGGCGTGGCTTGCCGCCACCAGCCGCTCGAAATCCTCCAGCGTGCCGAGGTCGGGGTGCACGGCCTCGTGGCCGCCCTCCTCCGCGCCCACCGCGTAGACCGAGCCGACGTCGCCCGGCAGGGCCTTGAGGGTGTTGTTCTTGCCCTTGCGGTTGGTCCGGCCCACCGGGTGGATCGGCGTGAAGTAGAGCACGTCGAAGCCCAGCTCGCGGATCTCGGGCAGGCGCTTGATCACGTCGTCGAAGGTGCCGTGGCGGTTCACGTCCATCGATTGCGAGCGCGGAAAGATCTCGTACCAGGCGGAGAACCGGGCCGCGAGGCGGTCGGCGATCACCGGCAGCACCACCGGATAGCGGCTGAGATTCACCCGCTCGGCGTTCCGGCGCACCAGGCTCGCGGCCTCGGGCTGCAGGATCCGCTCAAGCTGGGCGGCCGAGCCGGTCTCCTCCGCGGCGAGCGCCGCGACCAGGGCGGCCAGCCGCTCCGCGTCGCGCCCGGCACCGCGGCCCCGGGCGAGGGACGCGGCGCTCTCCACCAGGGTGACGCCCTCGATCGTCTCCAGGCGGATGTCGACGCCGGCGGCGCGCTTCTTCAGGGTGTCGCGCACCCAGGAGGAGAACGGGTCGCGCCAGGCGATCAGGGTGAACTCGTAGCGGGCGTTGCGCTCCAGGGGGAATTGCCCGGCCCAGCGGTCGTTGTCGGCGAAGACCATCGGGTCCTCGCGCCACGCCTCGGTGCCGGCGACCCGCGACAGGATCGCGGCGTCGAGCACCTCGTGGCCGTCGGAGAAGATGTCGGCCTCGACCCGCAGGGATTCGCCGACGACGCGCTTCACCGCCGAGCGGCCGCCGTCGATCTCCGGGCTCACCGCCTCGATCACCACCCGGCCCTCGCCGGTCGGCGTGTCGCGCTCGGGCAGCTGGGCGACCTGGGCGGGCCCGGCGCTGAGGATGCGCAACTCGCCCGGGAGCAGGTCGATGGCGCTGCCGGGATGGAAGGCGATCGGCTCGGCCTCGGGGGTCCGGTCGACGAAGGCGCCGAGCATGCCGCCGGTGCGGGCGATGAGCGTGCCGGCCTCCACCGGCACCGGCCTGTCCGAGGGGTTGTAGAGCACGATCACGGCGTTCTGCGCCGAGGCTGGATGGCCGGTGTCGAAGCGGGCGAGCGCCACGAGGTCGCTGTCGGGGGCCGAGATGCGCATCTGCGCGCCCTCGACGTTGGCGGCCGGCAGCTCGGCCCGCAGGGCGTTGATCGCCCGGATCGAGGCGGAGATGTCGAGGCCGGTGTCGTTCTCGCGGTCGCGCGGGGTGGTCTCGACCACGTGCAGCGCCCGGCGGTAGCCCCATTCGTAGCCGATCGGCATCAGCACGCCGGCCGAGAAGAAGGCGGCCAGCGCGTAGCGGGTGCGCAGGTGCCGCGCCACCGCCTCGGGGCCGCCGCCGGCCTCGGCGGCCAGCCGCTTCATGTCGTGGTTTTCCGGGAAGGCGATCGAGGGCGCCAGCACCCGCAGGCGCTCGTACTGCTCCAGCGCCCAGGGCTTCTGCAGGTCCCACCAGGCGAAGGAGTTGAACAGGTAGTCGAAGCCGGCGCCGGCCGTGGCCTTCGCCTCCTCGAAGGTGCAGCCCAGGGTCTCGGCGGCGAACAGGCAGGCGGGGTCGCGGCCCTTGGCCTGCCCGATCAGGACGCGCCAGGTCTCGGGCGGGACCTTGTAGGCGGCATCGCACCGGAAGCCCGCGACGCCGAGCGCCTGGAGCCGGGCCACGTAGGCGCCCCAGATCCGGGTCAGCTCGTCCCGGGCGGCGGGGGTGTGATAGTCGAGTTCGGCCAGGTCGCCCCAGACCGTGCGGATCGACGGATCGTCCGGGTCGACGGCGGCCGGATGCATGATCGAGCCGTCGGGCTCCTTCATGAACAGGTCGGGCCGCTCCGTGACGAGCCGGGCGTTGTCGGCGGTGTGGTTGATCACGAGGTCGGTCATCACCGCCAGGCCGGCGGCCTCCGCGGCGGCGCAGAAGCGGCGGATCTGCTCGTCGTCGGGCGTGCCGTCCTGGTCGCGGAACCGCTCGTCGAGCCGCTCGGGATCGGCCACCGCGTAGAGGCTCTTCGAGCCGCCGGTCTGGTGGAACGGGTTGAGGTAGATCCAGTCGAAGCCGAGCGCCGCGATCCGGGGCAATTCGGCCGCCCAGTCGGAGACGCGCCCGACCAGCAGCGGGAACAGGTTGTAGATCCGCGGCCCCGCGGCGCGGGGCGCCGGGGAGGCGGGCAGGACGGCCTCGGCCCCGGTCGTCGCGGCGGCGGCTTTGGTCGGTGCGTTCATGCTGGTCTCTGGCTCCTGGTCCATGTCTCGTAACGCCCGAACCGCGCGGGCGTGCCTTACGTGGGACGGCGCGGATGTTCAGGTCCGCGCCACCCGCCTCTCAGCAGATTCGCATGACAGGGCCGCGAGGGGCCTGCCGATCGTGTTCTTCGTAGCAGCGGCGGACCCGTGCATCCTCCCTCCCCCCTTTGCGGGGGAGGGTGGCTCTCGAAGGGGGTCGGGCCGGGACGAAGTCCCGCAAGAGGGGAGCGACGGTGCAGGAGAAGGCCGCGGCCTTCATGCTGGTCCACCCTCCCCCGCAGAGGCTACGACGTTCAGACATCGGCACTCATAGGGCGCGACGAACCCCCTCTCCCGTGCGGGAGAGGGTTGGGGTGAGGGATGCGACATCTCCGGAAAGACCTGATCCCTCACCCGGCTCTCTGCGAGAGCAGACCTCTCCCGCACGGGAGAGGGGACCCGCGCCTGATCCTGCGACCGTGTTGCCCAGCCTGATCTGTGAATCCGGTAGCCGGCAGAGGGGGGAGGGAGATCCGCCGATCCGGCCGATTCCCTCACGATTCCCGCCGCAGGACCGCGTAGGGCAGGTCGCGCAGGAGCTGGCCGAGGTCGGCCCCCTCCCCTCCGGTCTCCACGACCCGCCCCGAGACGAGGTCGCGCCAGATCGTGCCGACCCCGAGATCGACCCGGGTGCCGGCGAACGCCTCGCCCGACCAGACCGCGTCGCCGACGATGCCGGCGAACAGGCGCGGCACCGCCACGAACAGGTCGCCGCCCTCCTCGCCCGGGTCGGTCCGCCGGTAGGCGATCACGTGGGCCGCCCGGTCGCCCCTGGCCTCGACCGGCTCGTAGGCCGCGCTGGCGTAGAAGGCCGGCCGCTCGGCCCGCTCGGCGAGCAGACGCGCCAGGGTCGCCTGCTTGACCCGCCCGTCCGGCCAGTGCGCCAGGAGCGCGGCCGGTTCGCCGCCCTGTTCGAGCATCCGCTCCAGGGCCGGGTAATCCACCGGGCGGCGGTTGTCGGGATCCACGAAGGAAAAGTCCCAGACCTCCGTGCCCTGGTAGGTGTCGGGCAGGCCCGGCAGGGTGCATTTCAGGACCGTACGGCCCAGCCCCGCCAGCATGCCGAGATGGGCGAGCCGCCGGGCGAAGGGGCGCAACTCGCGCAGGAAGTCCGAGCCCGGGGCGATCAGCGCCGAGAACAGCTTCTTGACCGCGCCCTCGTAGACCTCGTCGACGTTGACCCAGCTCGACCGGCGCTTGCCCTCGCGCATGGCCTTCTCGCCGTAGGCGATCAGACGGTCGCGGAAGTCCGCGATCGCCGCCGTCTCGTCCCGCTCCAGCAGTTCCAGCGGCCAGGCGCCGAGGATCGCCTGGAAGAACATCCACTGGTCGTTGGCATCCGGGGCCGGCTCGCCGTCGATCCGGGCGAGGTGCGGCCCGGCGGTGCGCTGCCACAGGTCCCAGGCGCCGGCCCAGCCCTCCGGGATCTCGGACAGCGCGAGCATCCGGGTCCGGGCATCCTCGCCGCGCTTGGTGTCGTGGGTCGCCGTGGTGATCATGGCGTTCGGCCAGTCGCGGGCGCGGGCGATCTGGAGGTCGTGGAAATGCTCGGCGTCGATGCCGTACTCGCCGGGATCGCCGCCGACCTCGTTGAGGCCGAGCAGGCAGGCGTACCGGTAGAACAGCGTGTCCTCCAGGCTCTTGGCCATGACCGGGCCGGTGAGCTGCTGGAACCGGCGGCGGAAGCGCAGGACCACCCGCGGGTCCGGGCGCCCCGGCCCCGTGGTCTCGATCCGCCCGAGCAGCACGTCGGCGGCGAAGTCGTGCACCGAGCGGTCCGGCAGGCTCGACCAGCGCTTGGCCTTGGCGACCGCGCCCTCGATCAGCCGCACGTCCTCGGGCTCGACCTCGCCCTCCTCCAGCTCCGGCGGCAGGTAGCTGCGATAGGTCGGGAAGCGGGCGATGACCTCGATCAGGGCCCGGCGCAGGGCGTTGACGGTGAAGTCGCGGGTCCGCCGGTCGGCGTCGGCCACCTCCTTGAGATCGGAGGTCAGGACTTCCAGCTCGCTGGCGAAGCTGATCTCCAGGATCTCGGCCTTGGCGGCGCGGAGCTGGAACCCGTAGGGCTCGTCGAAGCCCGAGGCCCATTCGTACAGGCGCCGGACCTTCCCCTGGCGCTCCTTGTCCACCAGGATGCCGTCGAGCTGGTTGAGCACGTCGTAGCCCGTGGTCCCGGCCACCGGCCAGGGCCGCAGCCGCTCCCCGGGCTCCAGGATCTTTTCCACCACCACGTAGAAGCCCGGGCCGACGGCGGCCTGGAGCGCGCGGGCGTAGCCCAGCGGGTCGGCGAGCCCGTCGATGTGGTCGATGCGCAACCCGTCGATCCGGCCCTCGCGGATGTGGCGGAACACGGTCTCGTGCGAGCGGTGGAAGATGTCGGACAATTCCACCCGCAGGCCGGCGAGCGAGTTCACGTCGAAGAACCGGCGGTAGTTGATGTCGCTCGACGCCACCCGCCAATGGGCCAGCCGGTAGGCCTGGGCCTCCAGGAGCCGGTGCAGCGGCCCGAAGCTGTCCGGGCGGCCCTTGAAGCCGTTGAGCAGCGCCAGGGTGCTGGCGGTGGCCTCCTGGATCAGCGGCGAGACGCCGTAGATCTCGGCGAGCCGGCGCTTGAGCCCCTCGGCCTCCTCCGGGAAGCCCGTCCGGCGGGTCTCGTCGGCGTCGATCGCCATGGCGCGCAGGCGCTCGGAGATGGCGAGCAATTCCGCGGTGGTGTCGTCGTCCACCGCGCCGATGGCGGCGATCACCCGGTTCAGGATGGTCGGATAGCTCAACGGGCGGATCGGCAGCTGGTGCTCGTAGTGCCAGACGCTGAAGGCGCCGGCCTCGGGATCGAACTTCAGCTCCAGCGTGCCCTGCTCCAGGGCCTCGCCGTAGCGCTCGCCTAGGAACGGGATCACCAGGTTGCGGCCGGCGCCGAGGCGCTGCCAGTCGATGTCGAAGGCGTCCGCGAAGGGCGAGAGGGAGCCCCATTCGAGCACGGAGAGCCACCACGGGTTGTCGGAGCCGCCGACGCCCATGTGGTTCGGGACGATGTCCAGCAGCAGCTTCAGCCCGTGCCCGTGCAGGGTCTCGGAGAGCCGGACGAAATCCGCCTCGCCGCCGAGTTCCGGGTTGATCGCGCCGTGATCGACGATGTCGTAGCCGTGGGTCGAGCCGGGCCGCGCCTTCTGCAGCGGCGAGGCGTAGACGTGGCTGATCCCGAGCTTCTTGAGATACGGGACGATCCGCTCCGCGTCCGCGAAGGTGAAGTCCTTGTGGAACTGCAGCCGGTAGGTCGATTGCGGCGGCGGCACGGCCAGCCGGGCGGAGCCCGAGCGCGGGCCCCGGGACTCGGCCGAGAGCGAGGCCGCCAGCTTGGCGAGCGGCCCCCCGGGGGCGGCGATGTCCACGAGGTCCCGGTCGAGCTTGCGCCGCCAGTTCGGATAGCCCTCGGTGGAGCCCGGCACGTTGGCCTGGGCCAGTTCCGAGACCACGTCCTCGTACTGCACGGCCGTCAGCATCGAGGGGGCGCGGGCGAGGTAGCGGGCGGCGGCCTCGAACGGCGCGGCCTCGGGGGGCTCGGCCGTCGGCAGGAGCTGCTCCCCGGCCAGCGCCTCGGTGAGGCGGCGGCGCTCGACCACCCGCTCGCCGCGCTCGGCCTCGGCGCGGTCCTGGTCGTACAGGCCCAGCGACTGGCGGGTGTCGGTGTCGACCCCGCGCCACCAGCCGACGAAGGTCGGCAGGTCGTGGGTGGTGATGGCGGTGAGCGCGTCGCGCGGGTAGGCGGAGGGGGCCTTGAACCGTCCGTCCCCTTCCCGCTCGAAGGCCAGGATCCGGTAGCTGAGCACGCCGGCCCGCATCAGGGCGTCGGAAAAACCCTCGGGCGCGGTGCCGAGATCCTCGGCGATGACCAGGCACTTGTTGCGGTGGCTCTCCAGCCGCAGCACCGCCAGCATCGGCTCGAACGGCATCGCCACGTAGGCGCCGGCATGGGCGCCGGCCCCGAGCGGGATCAGGAACAGCCTTGCGAGCTGGAAGGCGTGGTCGATGCGGATCGCGCCGGCATGGCGCATGTTGGCCTGGACCAGGGCCCGGAACGCCGCGAGGCCGTCGCGCTCCATCTCCAGCGGGTCGAAGGCGGGCAGGCCCCAGTTCTGACCCTTGGGGGCGAGCAGGTCCGGGGGCGCGCCGATCGAGACCCGGTCGGCGAAGCGCTCGGGATGGGACCAGATCTCGGAGCCGCCCCGGTCGGCGCCCACCGCGAGGTCGCGGTAGAGCCCGACCCGCATGCCGGCCGTGAGCGCCGTCGCGGAGGCCGCCGCGAGCTGGCGGTCGGCGAGGTATTGCAGCCAGGCGTGGTAGCCCACCGCCTCGGCCTTTTCGGCCGCGAAGGCCACGACCGCGTCGGTTCCGGCGCGGCGGTACTCCTCCGGCCAGTCGCCCAGCCAATGGGCGCCCTGCTGCCGGAAATGCTCGGACAGGGCCTCGAACACCGCGTGGGCGGCGAGGTCGACGCCGCCCTCCTGGCGGAAGCGCTCGAAGTCCGCGTCGGTGCCGGCCCGGGCCGGGGATTCGAGCCAGAGGGCGCGCAGCACCGGGTCGAGCATGTCGGCCACGCCCTGGTGGTCGACGAGCGCCGCCTCGCGCAGCGCCGTGATCGCCTCGGCGCGCTCGGCGAGCAGCGCCTCGGCCCTTGAGCCGGCGAGCCCCGGCAGGCTGCGCGGCGCGATGAAGAGGGTCTCGAGGAACAGCCGCGAGGACGGCGAGTAGGGCGAGATCTTGGTCCGGTCGGAGCCGAACAGGGCGTGGACCGGGCTCAAGCCGAGGAACGCCGCCCCGCGCAGGGCCGCCTCGCGGGCGGCCTCGCCGGCATCCGCGTAGGTGCCGATGCCGATGTTGGTGGCCGAGCGCAGGCCGTAGAGCTGGGCGGCCATGCCCCAGTCGGAGGCGCCCTCCTCCGTGTAGGGCCGCGGGCGCCAGCAGCGCTGGGGCGCGGCGATCACCCAGGATTCGGCCCGGATCCGGCCGGCCTGGACGGTGAGGCGGTGGTAGCCCGGGGTCAGCGGCGGCAGCTCGAAGCCCGCACCCTGGCCCGGCTCCGCCCCCTGCAGGTTGGCCCGGCCCTCGCGCGCCGCGCCGCGCTCGTCCACGAGGCGCCAGACCAGGGTGTGCGGGGCGCCGTCCTGGACGCGCACCGGCACTCGCGCGGCGCGGCGCGCCTCCACGGGCAGGAGCGGCGGGACCAGGCCGCAGCGCAGGGCCTCGACCTGGGCCAGGCTCTCGCTGATGCCGGCCTCGTCCTCGACCGCGAAGCCGAGCGCCGCGAGCAGGCCGCGCCGGACCTCCAGGGAGGTCTCCACCGGCTGGCCGAAGGCGTCGGTGTATCCGGAGGCGACGCCGACGAGGGCGGCGAGTTTTTCGAGGGGGCTCACGCGTGGGTCTCCGCGAGGAACAGGCCGGTCCAGGCGGGCAGGTCCCGTCCGGTCTTGTCGGGGGCGTTGGTCCAGACCACCCGGGCATCGCCCGGATCGACCGCGAAGGCCGCGTCCCCGACATTGGCGACGAACCGCAGGGTGCCGGCGCCGAAGCGCCAGGTGCAATCGACCACGTCGGATCGCGGCAGGGTGGCGGCGGCGCCCTGGTAGCCGGACTTCGCCAGCGGCACCACGACGTCCCGGCGCAGAGAGAGCAGCCGTGTCGTCTCGGCCAGCACCTCGCGGTGCGGCGAGCGCGCCCGCTCCGACCAGTCGAGCTTCGAGGCCTCGAAGGTCTCGCGCTCGGTCGGATCCGGGATCTTCGAGGTATCGTCGGCGAACGCCGCAAAACTCTTGAACTCCCGGCGGCGGCCCTCGCGCACCGCGGTGTTGAGGTCCGTATCCGGGGCGAAGTCCACGAAGAACAGGAACGGCGTCGAGGCCGACCATTCCTCGCCCATCCAGAGCATCGGGATCTGCGGCGCCAGCAAAAAGCCGGCCCGGGCGAGATCGAGCTTTTTCGGGTCGGCCAGATGCGAGAGCCGCTCGCCGAGCGCCCGGTTCCCGACCTGGTCGTGGTTCTGCAGGAAGGTCACGAAGGCCGAGGGCGGCAGGTGGCCCGAGGGCTCGCCGCGCGGGTGGTTGTCGAGGGTGGCGAACGGCTCGCCCTGATACGCGAAGCCCTCCGCCAGGCAGCGGGCCAGGCGCTCGACTGGTTTGTCGGCAAAGCTTTGATAATAGCCGGCGTCCTCGCCGGTGAGCAGCACGTGCCAGCAATGGTGCAGGTCGTCGGCCCATTGCGCGTCGTGCATCTTCGGCCGCCCGGCGCCGTCGCGCTCGAGCCAGCGCGCCTGGTTGGCCTCGTTCTCGAGCATCAGGTGGATGTCGCGGTCCGGGAAGGTCTTGCGGACCGTCTCACCGAGCTCGGCCAAGAAATGGCGCGGGGAATCGTCGAGGATGGCGTGGACGGCGTCGAAGCGCAGGCCGTCGAAATGGTATTCCTCCAGCCAGTACAGGGTGTTCTGGATGAAGAACTGCCGCACGGTGGCGCCGCTCTCCTTGCCGTCGAAGTTGATGCCGGCGCCCCACGGGGTCTGGTGGCGCTCGGTGAAGAAGGTCTTGGCGTAGGCGTGCAGGTAATTCCCGGCCGGCCCGAAATGGTTGTAGACCGCGTCGAGGTAGACCATCAGCCCGAGCCCGTGGGCGGCGTCGATCAGGCGCTTGAGGTCGTCCGGGCGGCCATAGGCGCCGTCGGGGGCGTAGGGCAGGACCCCGTCGTAGCCCCAGTTGCGCGAGCCCTTGAAGTCGGCGAGCGGCAGCAGCTCGATCGCGGTGACGCCGAGCGCCTTGAGATCGGGCAGGCGCGCCTGCAGGGCGGCATAGGTGCCCTCCGGGGTCGCGGTGCCGACATGGCACTCGTAGATCACCGCCTCCTCGAACGGGCGCCCGGTCCAGGCCTCGTCCGTCCACGCGAAGGCGCGCGGATCGATGACCTCGCTGAGGCCCGAGACGTCGTCCGGCTGGAAGCGCGAGGCCGGGTCCGGCGCCACGAGGTCGCCGTCGACCCGGAAGCCGTAGCGGGCGCCGGGCTTCACCCCGGGCAGGGCGGTGCGCCGCCAGCCGCCGCCGGATTCCGGCAGCGGATGCGCGACGCCGTCGACGACGAGCTCGACGCTCTGGGCGGTCGGCGCCCAGAGCGCGAAGCGCACGCCGCCCCCCACCATCTCGGCTCCGAAATCCATGCTGTGGGCGCGCCGCATCGGGCCACGGTCCTCGTCGTTGGCCGTGCGCCCCGAGGGACAAGCGCGGCAGGGATCATTGTCGTGGGAGAAGGCCCCGCGCACGATCCGGTTCCCGCAGCGCAGCTATGGCGACGTGATGAGACGGCCAGCGTGCGAAAAATGGCGCGGGGGACCAAGTGGTAGGCTGTGGGGTCACGTTCGATAGAACAGGACCTGGCTATCCGGGCGGAGTTGCAACAGGGCGTCGAAGTCCCTGAGGTTGCGCGTGAGCACGCAGAAGCCGAGCTTGAGCGCCTGCAGGAACAGGACGCAATCGTGGAGTGCGCCCATGCGGTCGTCCTTTGCATAGCCCTGGATCCGGCAGAGCATGCCCGCATAGACGGCGGCGCTTCCCAGGATCTCGGCGTCGGGCGTGAAGATCCGGTGCGCCGGCATCGCGTCGATCGCGGTTCCGATTGCCGCGACGGCCTGGGCGCTGCGAGGGTCCTTGGGATCGAGGACCCCTACCGTGTGCATCAACTCCTGGATGGCGACAGTGCTGTGGTTCACGATCCGGATGCCGAGGAGATCCTCGACCAGGGGCGGCGCCCTCCCCTGCATCTGGTCGATGTAGACGCAGGTATCGAGCAGGAGCGGACGGCCTGCCTGCGCCTGCCCCTCCAGGAAGGGCAATGCGGTATCGTCCCGGCGCTGCAACGCCGTCTTCGGTGCCTGCCGACGCAGCCGTTCCGCAGCCTTGAAGGTGAAGGCCACTCGCTAGAAGCTCAGGTCGAGTTCCGGGTCGACCGAGGCCCGCAGCGTGCGGAATACGTCCGCGAAGCCATCCTCGATGGCGATGTTGGCGAGCGCGAACTCGATCAGCGCGGTATCGGAGTGAAGCCCCGTCCGGGCCTTGGCGCGTTCGATCAATTCCGGCGCGACGCGTCCGGAGATCCGGCTGGCCTTGCCCCGGGTCAGGCCGCTTTCCTGCGCGCGGGCCATGACAGCGGTAACGGAAGGGGCAAGGGCTGTCTCAGTTCCTGAGGCCTGCCTCGGCTGCGAACGATCTCCAGCCATGGCGATGCTCCGATGACGTTCAACAAATCGTATGATCAGGCAACGTAACGCGCAGGACCCCCGCGCGCAATCATCTCGCTTCGACCGGCTCGAACTGGGGCCTGCTCTCAACCCCTCGGCACCCAACCGCTCGACACCCCCGCCCCCACGCCCGCCGCGGTGAGCACCAGCACCGAGCGGCCCGGCAGCGGCACCGGCGCGTCCGGCCCGTAGGACGGGGCGCCCGGCGGGACCGTGCCGGCGGCCTCGCCGGTGTCGAAGGCCGGCTGCCAGGGGCCGCCGATCACCGGGGCGAGGCGGAAGTCGAGGGGCTCCACCCCGGCGTTGAACAGCAGCAGCAGGCGGTCGCCGTCCCCGTCGTTGCCGATCTGCATGCCGAACACCTGCAGGCCGTCGTCGGCCCAGTGGTGGTTCTCCATCTCGGTGCCCTCGGGGGCGAGCCAGTGCACGTCCCGGAGGGGCGCCTCGGGGGCGACCGGGGCGCCGGTGAAGAAGCTCCGCCGCCGCAGGGCCGGCTGGGCCCGGCGCAGGGCCAGGAGATTCGCCACGAACGCGGTGAGCTGCGGGTCCGGGTCGCTGGTCCAGTCCATCCAGCTGATCGGGTTGTCCTGGGCGTAGGCGTTGTTGTTGCCGCCTTGGCTGCGGGAGCGCTCGTCGCCCATCAGCAGCATTGGCACGCCCTGGGCCAGCATCATCGTGGCCAGCATGTTGCGCTTCTGGCGGGCGCGCACGGCCAGGATGCCCACGTCGTCGGTGTCGCCCTCGACGCCGTAATTGCAGCTGACGTTGTGGCCGTGGCCGTCGCGGTTGTCCTCGCCGTTGGCCTCGTTGTGCTTCTGCTCGTAGGCCACCGTGTCGGCCAGGGTGTAGCCGTCGTGGCTGGCGATGAAGTTGACGCTGGCGAGCGGCGAGCGGCGGGACGGGGCGAACACCTCGCGCGAGCCGGTCAGCCCCTGGGTCAGCTTCGCCAGGGTGCCGGAATCGCCCTTCCAGAAGCCGCGGGCGGCGTCGCGGAACTTGTCGTTCCACTCGCTCCAGCCGCGCGGGTAGCCGCCGAGCTGGTAGCCGCCCTCCCCGATGTCCCAGGGCTCGGCCACCATCTTGACCCGGGCGAGCACCGGATCCTGCGCCACCGCCTGGAAGAAGGCCGCCTGCGGGGTGAAGGCGAGCGGCGCGCGCCCGAGGCTGGTGGCGAGGTCGAACCGGAAGCCGGCGATGCCGTAGGCGGTGACCCAGTGGCGCAGGGAATCGAGCACCAGCTGCATCACCCGCGGGTGGCTCGCGTCGAGGGTGTTGCCGCAGCCGGTGCAATCGATCGTCCGGCGCCGGTCCGCGGGGTCGAGCTTGTAGTAGCTGGCATTGTCGATGCCGCGGAACGACAGGGTCGGGCCGCTGTGGTCGCCCTCGGCCGTGTGGTTGTAGACCACGTCGAGCCAGGTCTCGATCCCGGCGGCGTTCAGCTCGCGGATCGCCGCCTTGAGGCCGCCCAGCCCGCCCTCCCCGAGGTAGCGCGGATCCGGGGCGAAGTAGCCCAGGGGCTGATAGCCCCAGAAGTTGACGAGCCCCTTCTCGACCAGAAAGCGGTCGTCCGCGAAGGCCTGGATCGGCAGCAGCTCCAGGGCGGTGACCCCGAGCTTGACCAGGTGCGCGATGATCGCCGGGTGGGCCAAGGCCGCGTAGGTGCCGCGCTCCGCGTCCGGGATGGCGGGATGGGTGCGGGTCAGCGCCTTGACGTGGGCCTCGTACACCACGGTCTCGGTGAGGGGCCGGCGCAGCGGGGCCAGCGCGAGGTCGGGCACCTCCGGGGCCGTGACCACCCCCTTGGGCATGTAGACCGCGCTGTCGCGCCGGTCGATCCGGCTCTCGTTTCCCCGGCGGTGGCCGTAGAGCGCGTCGTGCCAGCGGATCCGGCCCCGGATCTCCCTGGCATAGGGGTCGAGCACCAGCTTCGAGGCGTTGAACCGGTGGCCGTTGGCCGGATCCCAGGGGCCGTGCACCCGGTAGCCGTAGAGCTGGCCCGGCAGCACCCCGCGCAGGTAGCCGTGCCAGACGTCGTCGGTGCGGCAGGGCAGCCGGACCGTACGGGTCTCGTGCCGCTCCCCCGGCTCGAACAGGCAGATGTCCACCGCGGTGGCGTGCTCGGAGAACAGGGCGAAGTTGACCCCGCGCCCATCGAAATGCGCGCCGAGCGGCGCCGGCACCCCGTCATCGACGGCGATCATGGGCGGAGTCCAGTTTTCTGGGAGGTGGGGCGACGCGCGTGCCGGCGCCGGCGAGCGAGGTCAGCCATCGGGGCCGACGGCAAGTCGCTTGGAACAATGCGCCTTGCCCCGTCCCCGCAAGGCTCGCGGGCGGTACGGACCTGCACGGGGACTACGATCACGTCGTCGGCCGGATGAGGCCCGGGTCCCCTCTCCCGTGCGGGAGAGGTCTGCTCTCGCAGAGAGCTGGGTGAGGGATGCGCGTTTTCCGGAAAGACCTGGTCCCTCACCCCAACCCTCTCCCGCACGGGAGAGGGGGCGCGGCGCGGCCTGCAAGAGCGATGGCGCCTCAAAGCGGTATCGACATCGTCGGCGTCAGCGCAAAAGAACCGGCTACTCGGCGGCCGCGGCCGTCGTCGGCGCCTCGCGCTCCATGGTGCGGAAGTTCTCCAGCTCCGACAGGAAGTTGCGGGCCCACCAATCCACGTCCTCGCGGGTCATGCGCTCGACCATCGGCTTCCAGCGCGCCAGCCGCTCGGCCTTGGGCATGTACAGGGCGGAGCGGATCGCCTCGGCGACCTCGAACCGGTCGTAGGGG
This sequence comes from Methylobacterium mesophilicum, assembly GCF_022179445.1. Classification (GTDB taxonomy): domain Bacteria; phylum Pseudomonadota; class Alphaproteobacteria; order Rhizobiales; family Beijerinckiaceae; genus Methylobacterium; species Methylobacterium mesophilicum. The sequence goes on from NZ_BPQU01000010.1 coordinate 59,551, forward strand.
TTGACCAGCAGCGCCTCGGGCATCTGCCGGGCCGCGCCGGCGAATTTCGACAGGACCAGCACGCCCGGATCGTCCTCGCTCTGCGCGACCACGTATTCCTTGGCGACGAGGTTCATGCCGTCGCGCATCGGCGTGACCAGGCCGACCCGGGCCGCCCGGTACAGGCCGGCCAGGACCGGGCGCGGATAGGCCTTGGTGATGTACTGGATCGGCGTCCAGGCCGGGTCGCCGAGCGCGCCGTTGATCTCGCCGACCTTCTCGTTCACGTCCCGGGCGAGCTGCTCGTATTCCGGCACCTCGCTGCGGGATTTCGGGGTGATCTGGATGTAGGTGACGTTGCCGCGCTGGTCGGGATTCGAGGCGAAGAAGCTCTCCACCGCCTCCATCCGCTCGGACACGCCCTTGGAATAGTCGAGCCGGTCCACGCCGATCAGCAGCTTGCGGGTGCGCAGGCCCGCCATGGTCTCGCGCACCACCTTGTTGGCGTTGGCCTTCTCGGCCGCCTCCTTGAAGCCGGCGACGTCGATCCCGATCGGGAAGGCGCGGATCCGGGTGCGGCGCCCGTCGACCATCAGCGAGCCGCCGCCCAGCGGGATCGCCCGCTGGGTGTCGACCAGGTTGCGCTGCAGGTTCTGGACGTCGGCCTCGGTCTGCAGGCCGATCAGGTCGTAATCGACGATGGCGCGCAGCAATTCGGTGCTGGCCGGCAGCGAGTTGAACACGTCGGCGGCGGGCCAGGGGATGTGGTGGAAGTAGCCGATCGGGTTGTCGAGCCCGAGGCCGCGCAGCTCGGCGGCCAGCGGCAGCAGGTGGTAATCGTGCACCCAGATGATGTCGTCGGGCTCGACCAGCTTGGCGAGCGCCCGGGCGAAGGTGCGGTTGACCCGGCTGTAGCCGGCGTAATCCGAGCGCGAGAACGCGCCGAGCCCCAGGCGGTAATGCATGATCGGCCACAGGGCCCGATTCGCGAAGCCAGCGTAATATTCCAGGTGGTCCTGCGGCGAGAGGTCGACCACCGCGTACTGGACCCGGCCGCGGTCGATCAGCGTCGGCTCCTCGGAGGGCTCCTCCGTGATGTTGCCGCTCCAGCCGAACCACAGCCCCTCGTAGGCGGTGAACGCCTCCTTCACGGCGACCGCGAGGCCGCCCGCCGCAACCGCCTTCCCGCCATCCTCGGGGATGGCGACGCGGTTCGATACGATCACAAGGCGTGCCACGCGGGTCGGCTCCGGATCATGGGCGCGGTCCGCGTCGAGGACCTCGCCGCGCCTGCATCGGGACTTCATCTTATAGCAGAACGCGCGGAGTCCCTGCGCGATCCTTTGTCGAAGCAACCCAAGCGTGAAGCCGGGCGCGGGTCAAGTCGAGCACGCCGCCGCGCCGGACAGGATCGCCGCCCTGTCCGGTGCCGGCCGCCGGGTTCCGAAAGCCTCCGACGCCGTCCGGTCAGCCTTCGAAGGCAACGCGAAGGGAAGCCCGGAGCGTGTTGAAGGGTGGCCGAAGCGTCGCCGTCGTGCAAGCGTGGCGGTTCTGCCAGACCGCGCCTGAACGCCGGCTGAGCGGCGGCCGCGAACGCGCGCGGGGCGGTCGTTCCGGATCGGCCGGAACCGGTGACAGCCCAACCGGTTACTCAGCCATCGCGGGGGCCGCGGTCGCCGCGAGCGGCACCATCCCTGCGCCGCGAGGAGTGTTTTCGAGATGGCCGGCAACGAGTTCCCGCAGGACGCGCCGAAGGACCCGCTCAAGGATCCGCTGCACGATGGCCCCGGCGAGCGCGCCCAGTGGCGCGCGCTGCAGGGCGACGTCGAGGGTCTGGCCGACGAGGCCGCCGAGCGCGGCCGCGGCCTGATCGATGCGGCGCGTCTCCAGGCCCAGGACTACGTCGAGCGCCGCAAGGGCGACGCCGCGCAGTCGGTCCACGAACTGGCGCAGACGATCCGCAATTCCGGCCGCGACCTCGGCGACAAGCCGAACGTGCGCGCCTTCTTCGACAGCGCCGCCGACGGCCTCGAGCAGCTCGGCTCCTCGATCGAGCGGCGCAGCCTCGGCGACTTCTACGGCGAGGCCGAGGCCTTCGCCCGGCGCGCGCCGGTGGCGGTGGCGGTGGGCACCTTCGTGGCCGGCCTGATCGCCGCCCGGTTCATCAAGTCGTCGAGCCTGCCGCCGGACGCCCCGGACGGCGACGCCCGCGACAGCTTCCGGGCCTGAGACCATGGCCCAGGGTCCTGATCCGCGCCAGACCGGCGCCTCCAGCATTCAGAGCCTGATCGGCGACGCGCTGCGGGAGACCAACGAGCTCGCCCGCAAGGAGATCGCGCTGTTCCGCGCCGAGATGGCGGGCAACGTCCGCCAGCTCATCGTCGGCCTGGCCTGCATGGTCGGCTCCGCGGTGTTCGCCGTGGTCGCCCTGCTGGTCCTGATCGGCGCGTTCGTGAAGTGGCTCGCCACCATCGTGGGCTCCGAATGGCTGTCGGCGCTCATCGTGGGCGGCGTGCTGCTGGTCATCGCCGTCGGCATGGCTCTGTGGGCGCGCAGCGTCCTGTCCCTCTCCACCCTGGCGCCGACGCGTACGACGCGCCAGGTGCGCCAGGATGCCCAGGCCCTGTCGGAGCGCGTGTCCGGATGAGTTCGATGACCGACCTCGAGAAGGAAATCGAGGCGAGCCGGGCCCGGCTCGACGAGACGATCGACCAGATCCAGGGGAAGCTCTCGGTCCCGAACATCGTGGACGAGATGCTGGGCAACGCCCGGCGCACGCCCGCGCTGAGCGGCGTCTACGACGGCGCGCTGGAGGCGGTGCGCCGCAACCCGGTGCCGGTCCTGCTGATCGCCGCCGGGGTGGGGCTGCTGTTCAACCGGATGGCCCGGGATTCCGAGCGCCGCCGGACCCAGGTCTCGGCCGAGCGCGTGGCCACGCTCAACACCGGTGCGGCCCGCGGCTACGACCCCGATCTTCCGACGGCGCGCCCGGCCCGCGATCCCCTCGAGAAGACCGACATCTGACACCCGAACTGTGACGACCCGCGCCCGGCCGGAGAGCCGGGAGGGGCAGCGCCTCCCGGGCGCCGCCGCGACGGACATCCGAGGACACCGCCATGACCGACAAGCCGAATCCGTCCAGCCTCCCCGATCAACTCGCCGCCGCGGCGGGCATGCCGACCGGCTCGAGCGACAGCAGCCTGCGGCCCGATCCGGCCGGACACGGCGATCCGCGTCCGGCTCCCGGCGAGGCGGCCGGCGACTTCACGCTCCGCCCCGACCCGCGCGGACTGCACGACCCGCTGCCGCCCGGCGCCGCGACCCGGCCGATCGATGCGGCGGCATCCGCGCGGGAGAACGCCCAGGCGGCCGGCGAGCGCGCCAGCGATCTCGCCGGACAGGCCCGCCAGACCGTATCGGAGCTGGCCGACGACATCGGCGACCGCCTCGGCAGCGCCGCCGACCAGGCCCGCGCGCGGGCCGCATCGGCCTATGACGACGCCCGGGAGCGTGCCGGGGCACTGCACAAGCGCAACCTGCGGGCGCTCGACGACATCACCACCCAGGGGATCGACGGTCTCCAGCGCGGCCGCAGCGCGGTCGAGCGCTTCGTGGATGACAACCCGCTGCTGGTGGGCGTCGTCGGCGTCGCCGCCGGCCTGCTGCTCGGCGCGCTGCTGCCGCGCACCCGCCAGGAGGACCGCAACATCGGTCCGTGGGCCGACGAGGTCCGCGACCAGGGTCTGCGCTACGCTCGCGAGGTGACCAGCATGGGACGCGAGTTCGTTCAGACCGCCCTCGACCCGGACAACCTCAACGCCGCGGTCCGCAAGGCCACGGATTCCGACGGCCACACGCCACCGGAGAACGAGCGGACCGCGCATAACCTCTGATGACGACGAAGAAACCGCCCGCTGGCCCCGTGGCCAGCGGGCGGTTTCTTTTATGCTCGATACAGTCCCGCATGCGCCTCACGGAGCAGGTTTTTCTGGACCTTGCCCATGGTGTTGCGGGGCAACTCGTCCACGAACAGCACGCGCTTGGGGCATTTGAACCGGGCGAGACGGTCCTCCAGAGCCGCCAGCACGCCGGCCTCGTCCGGTGCGTTCGCGCCGCCGACCACCACGGCTGTGACGGCCTCACCGAAATCCGGGTGCGCCAGGCCGATCACCGCGGATTCGACCACGCCCTGCAGGGCGTCGATCTCGGTCTCGACCTCCTTGGGGTAGACGTTGAAGCCCCCTGAGATGATCAGGTCCTTGCCGCGCCCGACGATGTGGACGTAGCCCCGGGCGTCGACCTTGCCGAGGTCCCCGGAGATGAAGAAGCCGTCCGGCCGGAACTCGGCTTCGGTCTTCTCCGGCATCCGCCAGTAGCCCTTGAACACGTTCGAGCCCTTGACCTCGATCATCCCGACCGCATCCGGACCCAGCGCCGCGCCGGTTTCGGGATCGACCACCCGCAGGGATACGCCCGGCAGCGGGAATCCCACCGTGCCGGCGACCCGGTCCCCCGTGTAAGGGTTCGAGGTGCTCATGTTGGTCTCGGTCATGCCGTAGCGCTCGAGGATGGCGTGGCCGGTGCGGGCCTGCCAGTCCCGGTGCGTCTCGGCGAGCAGCGGCGCCGAGCCCGACACGAACAGCCGCATGCCTTTCGCGGCCTCCGGGGTGAGGCCGGGCTCCTTCAGGAGGCGCGTGTAGAAGGTCGGCACGCCCATCAGGGCGGTCGCCCGGCCCATCAGGCTCAGGATCAGCTTCGGGTCGAGGCGCGGCAGGAACAGCATCGTGCCGCCGCTCGCCAGCACCGTGTTGGTCGCCACGAACAGCCCGTGGGTGTGGAACACCGGCAGGGCGTGGATCAGCACGTCGTCGGCGGTGAAGCGCCAGATCTCGACCAGCGTGCGGGCGTTCGAGGCGAGGTTGTCGTGGGTCAGCATGGCGCCCTTGGAGCGCCCGGTCGTACCCGAGGTGTACAGGATCGCGGCGAGATCCTCCGGGCCGCGGGGCACGTCCGTGAAATCGGTGGCCTGCCGGTCCGCGGCCTCGGCGGCGCTGCCGGTCCCCGCGGCATCCAGCGTCCAGGTCTCGCGGATGCCGGAGGCGGCTCCGGCGAGGGCGTCGCGCCGGCCCGGATCGCAGACGAAGATCGTCGGCTCGGCATCGCCTAGGAAATATTCGATCTCCGCCGGGGTGTAGGCCGTGTTGAGCGGCAGGAACACGGCGCCGGCCCGCACGACGCCGAGATAGAGGAAGATCACCTCTGGGCTCTTCTCGACCTGGACCGCCACCCGGTCGCCGGGCCGCACGCCCGCCGCCCGCAGGGCCGCCGCGTAGGCGCCGGAGCGAGCGATCAGGTCCGCGTACCTGTAGCGACGCCCCTCCGGGGTCTCGATCGCGATCTTGGCGGGATCCGGAACGCCGTCCCGGACCAGGGAGAAGAGGTGGTTCGTCATCGTGAGGCTGGAGCTATCACGGGCCATCGGGTTCAGGCAGCCATAGAACCGTTGGCAACCGCCCCGCAATCGGGGCCGGCTCTCCGCCATGACGTTCACTGGCCGTCGATGCTCGAACCGATATCCCCTCCAGGGTGCAGGAAGCCCCCGGCTCACGCCTCGGCGAGCACCACGGCCCGCGGCGGCGGCAGCTTGGTCCGCAACTCCCGGGTCACGGCCGGCGAAGCCGCCACGGTGCCGAGATTGGCGTAGGTCTCGTGGTTCTTCTCGATCGCCGCGAGGTCGTAGAGGTAGTTCACCATCAGGCCGTGCGACTGGGCCAGCCCCTTCTTCGCGGTGTCGCCGAGGAAGTTGATGCGGTCCAGCCGGGCGCCGTTGCCGAGGTGGAACCGGGCCACCGGGTCCAGCGGGCGCCCGCGCTCGTTCTTGGCGCGCAGGAAATAGGCGGCCGCGGCCGGGATCAGCGCCTTGCGCACCGCCTCGGCCCGGGCCTTGTCGGCGTGCCAGTCCGGATCGTCCAGGGCCCGCAGGATCTCCACGTCCTCTGGCAGCAGCCCCTGCGGACTGTCGGCCCGGCGCTCCCGGGCGAGCCAGGCCGCGAAGCCCGGCACCGGCGAGAGCGTGACGAAGGTCTTGAGCGAGGGCACCTCGCGGGTCAGATCCTCCACCACCTGCTTGATCAGAAAATTGCCGAAGGTGACGCCGGCCAACCCCTTCTGGCAGTTGGAGATCGAGTAGAAGATCGCCGTGGTGGCCGCCCGCGGCTGCAGCGGCTTGCGCTCCCGCGACAGGATCGGGGCGATCGCCGGGGCGACCTGCTCGGTGAGCGCGACCTCGACGAAGATCAGCGGCTCGTCGGCCAGGGCCGGGTGGAAGAACGCGAAGCAGCGCCGGTCCGGCGGCTCGATCCGGGCGCGCAGGTCGTCCCACCCGGAGATCGCGTGCACCGCCTCGTACCGGATGATCTTCTCCAGAATATGCGCCGGCGTGGTCCAGTCGATGTGCCGCAGCACCAGGAAGCCCCGGTTGAACCAGGACGCGAACAGGTGCTCGAAATCGGAATCCAGGCTATCGACCGCATCGAGCACCGCCGGGTCCGCCTCGGTCCCGGTCCGCAGCGCCTTGCGCAGGTCGAACAGATCCTCGCGCATCCGCACCAGGCTCAGCGTGCCGCCGCGGGCGAGGTTGAGGCGGCGGATCAGCTCCTGGCTGCGCGGCTCGGCAGCCTCGTGCAGGGTGCCGAGGCGGGCGCGGGTCGGATCGGCCCGGTAGGCGGCGATCGCCTCGTCGACGGCGGCGTGGTCCGCGTCGAAATCCAGCGCGATCGCCCGCAGGAAGGCGTGGCGCTCCGGCTGGCCGAAGCTGGCGTAGCGGTCGAGGATCAGCCGGGCCAGCGCCACCCCGGAGGCCTCGCCGCGCCGGGAGATCAGGTCCTCGCACAGCTTGACCAGCTCGCCGGCGCTGGCGCGGCCGCCGATCTCGCCGCGTCCGATGCCGATCAGGTCGCGGCCGCGCTCGCTGATGGTCTGGAGCAGGTCGCCGAAGAAGGAGATCGCCGCCATGACCCTCGCACTGACCCCTGTCGGACCTGACGTCTCTCCGGCCCCGTCCGCCGGTCTGCGGAGCGGGGCGCCGCCGCCCCGTCACGCAGGGGGACGCGGCGGCTTCCGGTTCCGTCCGCCATTCTATGGTGGCGCAGCCGTCACGACCAGAGCTTGAGCGGTCGCACGAAACGACGGGACACCCATCCTGCAACTCGAAGACGAACACCGTGTGACGGGCGGAACCAGGGGTTCACCATGCACCGTCCCGAACGACGGCGTTCGGGGAGGATGCGACGCGGCCCTTCAGAGGCGCTCGGCCAGGGTGGCGAGGTCGGCCCGCTCCCGCCAGTCGCCGAGGCCGTGCTGGCGAGCGAAGCGGAGTTCGGCCGCCCGGAGCGCGCGCTCCGGATCGCGGGCCCGCGTGATCTCGACGGACCCGATGGTGAAGGGCACCCCGAGGATCTCCCGGGCGAACTCGACGCGGTAGTTCGGCATCCCGTACTCCCTGCTGCAGCGGTTCCGACGTCGCCGTGCGGAACGAAGTTAGCCCCAAAGCCGTATCCGGGTGAGGAACCCTGATGACATGCGGCACCCGGGACACGGTCGGCGGCGCTTCCGCCGCGGACGGCCTGAACCGCGTCGATCGCATATGGTGCTGGGCGCGGACCCGTGAAGGGGCACGGGGCGTGGCGGAGGGCTGCAGGGCCGGCGCTTGCCGGACGGCGCGCTCTGCCCGTATCGGTCTCGCCCCTCCCTCCCCGACACGGACCCCATGATGGCCCCCATGCCGGCCCTGAAGCGGTGGCACGCCTGCCCGCCCCCGATCCTGCCGTGACCACCATCCTCGACGCGAAGGCCCGGCTCGGCCTGACGCTGATCGCTGGCGGTGCCGTCGCCAACATCTATTACAACCAGCCGCTCCTCGGCCTGATCGTGTCCGAGTTCGGCGACGCCGCCGCCCTGTGGGTGCCGACCACGGCGCTCGTCGGCTACGGGCTCGGCATCATCGGGCTCGTGCCTCTGGGCGACGCCCTGCCCCGCCGCCGCCTGATCGTGGCGCAATGCCTCGGGCTCGCCGTGGCGCTGCTCGCTGTCGGCCTCGCCCCGAACCTCGCCTGCCTGGCCCTGGCGCATCTCGTGGTCGGCGTGCTCGCCTGCGCGGCGCAGCAGGCGGTGCCGTTCGCGGCCGAGCTCGCCCCGGATGCGAGCCGCGGGCGGATCGTCGGCCAGGTGATGACCGGGCTGCTGACCGGCATCCTGCTCGCCCGTACGGCGAGCGGGTTCCTGGGGGCGCATCTCGGCTGGCGGGCGGTGTTCCTGGCCGCCTCGCTCCTGGCGCTCGCCATGGCGGGCATCGCCCGCGCCACCCTGCCGCACACGCCCCAGACCCATCCCCTGCGCTATCGCGCCCTGATGCTGTCGATCCTGCACCTCGCCCGGTCGCAGCCGGTCCTGCGCACCGCGAGCCTGTCGCAGGCGCTGCTGTTCGCCGCCTTCAATGCGTTCTGGGCCACCCTGGCCCTGCTGGTCGAGAACCCGCCATTCGGGCTCTCTGCGGCCGGGGCGGGGCTGTTCGGGGTGATCGGGGTCTGCGGCGCGTTCGTCGCCCCCGTGTCGGGCCGCTTCACCGACCGGAGCGGCGCCCGGCCCGTGGTGCTGGGCGGCAGCCTGATGGTCGCCCTGTCGTTCCTGGTGCTCTGGGCCGGGGGCACGTGGTCTCTCGTCGCCGTCGGGCTCGGCGTCCTGTTGATCGACATCGGCATGAACGGCGCGCTCATCGCCAACCAGACCCGGGCCTACGCCCTGGTGCCGGGGGCCCGGGGCCGCATCAACACCGTGCTGTTCACGACCCTGTTCGTGTTCGGGGCGCTCGGCGCCTTCGCGGGCTCGCAGGCGTTCCTGATGGTCGGCTGGCCGGGCGTCTGCGCGGTGGGCCTGGTCTTCTCGGCGCTGGCCGTGCTGGTGGCGGCCCGCGACCGGCATGGGCCGGCGGCGCCTATTTGAGCACCCGCGACAGGCGGCACCACGCCGCCTTCCCGGCCGGCAGGCCGAAGCGCAGGCGCTCGGGCCGCTCGGGGAAGCGCCGCACGGCGATCCCGGCTTCCGCGAGCCGCCGGTACAGGCCCGGTCCGTCGGGGAAATCGGCGGTGCGGAACAGGCTGGTGCCGCCGATGACGGTGCCGCCGCCGCGGGCGATCAGCCGGTCGAGGCGGCCCGCATCCGCGGCCCGCGCCCGGGCGGTCTCGGCCCGCCACGCCGTGTCCGACAGGGCCGCCCGCCCGATCGCCAGGGCCGGCCCCGACACCGCCCAGGGGCCGAGCGCCGTACGGATCCGGCCCGCCGTCCCGGAATCCGTCACCGCGAAGCCGAGGCGCAGGCCGGCGAGCCCGTAGGTCTTGCCGAAGGAGCGCAGCACCACGAGCCCGGGTTCGACATGCGGGCACAGGCTCGACACCGGCTCCAGATCCGCGAAGGCCTCGTCGGCGACCAGCAGGCCGCCGCGCGCGCGCAGGGCTTCCGCCAGGGCGAGCCGCTCGGCGAGCGGATGGGTCCGCCCGTCCGGGTTGTTGGGATCGACCAGCACCGCCACGGGCGCGTCGCCGACCGCCTGGATCCCGTCGACCTGCGCCACCGCGTGGCCGGCCCGCGCCCAGGCGGCGGCATGCTCGGCATAGGTCGGGCCGATGACCGCGACCCGGGTCGGGGCCACCAGCCGGGGCAGGGTCTCGATCAGGATCTGGGTGCCGGGTGCGGGCACGACCTCGGCGGCGCCCGGAGCCCCGTAGGCCGCCGCGGCAGCCTCCCGCAGGGCATCGACCTCGGCGGCGGCGGGAAGCCGCGTCCAGGCGCTGGCCTCCACCGGCGGCACGCGATAGGGGACCGGATTGATCCCCGTCGAGAGGTCGAGCCAGGGTTCCGGCGCGTCGGGAAAGGCGTTCCGGAGCCCTCCGAGATCGCCGCCATGAGGGATGACACCCGGGATCGCCCCCGGCCTCGGAGCGGGATTCCAGAAACGATGCTCCATCCGCCCGACACGCTCGCCATCCTCGCCCTCGCCCTCGGGATCGAGGCGGCGTCCGGTTACCCGGACGCGCTCTACAGGGCCATCGGCCACCCTGTCACCTGGATCGGCCGTCTGATTTCTTGGCTGGAGCGCGGCTTGAACCGCGGCTCCGAGCGCCGCCGCCGGGTCGCCGGCTGCGGCGCGCTGCTGCTTCTTCTGGCGGTCACGGGGCTGCCGGCCTGGGCGCTCACCGGGCTCAGCCTCTGGGCCGGCCCCCTCCCCGCCCTGCTGCTCCTCGGCCTGCTCTGCGCGAGCCTGCCGGCGCAGCGCAGCCTGAACGACCACGTCGCGGCCGTGGAGACCACCCTGCGCGACGGCGGCCTGGAGGCCGGCCGCCGGGCGGTGTCGATGATCGTCGGGCGCGACCCGGACCAGCTCGACGGGCCGGCGGTCTGCCGCGCCGCGATCGAGAGCCTGGCGGAGAATTTTTCCGATGGGATCGTGGCGCCGGCCTTCTGGATCGGGTGTCTCGGCCTGCCCGGCGGCGCGCTCTACAAGGCGATCAACACCGCCGACAGCATGATCGGCCACCGCAGCCCGCGCTATGCGGCCTTCGGCTGGGCGGCGGCCCGGCTCGACGACCTGGTGAACCTGCCGGCCTCCCGGCTCGCCGGCCTGCTGATCGTCGGGGCGGCCGCCCTGCGCGGCGCCGACGCACGCGGCGCGCTCCGGGCGATGGCCCGCGACGCCGGCCACCACCGCTCGCCCAATGCCGGCTGGCCCGAGGCCTCCATGGCCGGGGCGCTCGGCCTGCGGCTCGCCGGCCCGCGGGTCTATGACGGTACCCTCGTCCCCGACGCCCATATGGGCGACGGCCGGGCCGAGGCCACGGCCGACGACATCGCCCGGGCGCTGACCCTCTATCGCACGGCCTGCCTGATCCAAGGGGGGCTCGTCCTGGCGCTGCTCGCCCTCTGGCTCGTCGCGATGGGCTGACCCGACGGTACGGCCTGCGCCAGGGCTCTGGTTTGCATCATCTTTTTCCGAAAGCCGGCACCCACCTTTCGGGAGGATGCGCTACGCCGGGTTGAGCGGGACTAAGGAGAAGCCGATGCGCGCGGTGTTCGTCGATGCCAGCGAGACCCTGGCGGCGGTGGCGCGCCGCCTGCTGCGGCCGGACGATCCCGCGTTCGCGATCAACCTCCAGCCCGACATCGCCCCGGAGGACCTGCCCGCCCGGCTCGCCGGCGCGGAGATCGCGGTGATCGACCACACCGCCCTCCCGGTCGACGTGGCCCGCGCCTGCACGGGATTGCGGCACGTGGTGTTCCTCGGCACCGGCGCCCGCAGCTACATGGACCCGGAGGCGCTCCGGGCCGCATGCGGCGTCACGGTCCATACGATCAAGGGCTACGGCGACACCGCGGTCGCGGAATGCGCCTTCGCGCTGATGTGGGCCGCCGCCCGGGGCCTGCCCGAGATGGACCGGGCGATGCGGGCGGGGCGGTGGCTGCGCACCGAGGCGATCCAGCTCACCGGCAAGACCGTCGGGCTGATCGGCTTCGGCGGGATCGCGGCCGAGATGGCGCGGCTCTGCAACGGCGCCGGCCTGCGGGTTCTGGCCTGGAACCGGACCCCGAAGACGCATCCGGGCGTCGCGTTCGTACCCTTGGAACGGCTGCTGGCCGAGAGCGACGTGGTCTCGCTCCACCTCCTCCTGACCGACGAGACGCGCGGCTTCCTGTCGGCCGCGCGCATCGCCGCCCAGAAGCCCGGCGCGATCCTGATCAACACCGCCCGGGGCGCGGTGATCGACGAAGACGCCCTCGTGGAGGCGCTCCGCGCCGGGCGGATCGCCGGGGCCGGGCTCGACGTGTTCACGGTCGAGCCGCTGCCCCCCGACCACCCGCTCGCGGGCCTGCCGAACGTAGTCCTGTCGGCGCATTCGGCCTTTCGTACGCCCGAGGCCAGCGACAACCTGATCGGCGCCGCCCTCGACCATTGCCGGCGGATCGCCGCCGGCTGATCCGTCAGTGCTCCGTGCCCGGCATGTTCTGGCGCGGCGCGCCGCCGTGATCGCGGATCACGCTCGAGCGTTCCGGCGAACCCTTGGCGTCGGCGACCTGTTTCCGGGCCGCGGCGGCCAGGAACCAGACGCCGCCCAGAGTGCCCAGGGCGAGGATCAGAAGCGGAATGCCTTCGCTCATTGCGGTACCCTCATCGATGATGTCCCGCGGGAGCGCGAGGTCGCATCATCGTGCCGGATTGAGCGGCACGATGAAGGATAACGCGCGATGCCGACCGATGTTCAGGCGGCGCGGGGCCTCGTCGTCGTCGCGCGCTTGGCCGCATCCCGCCGCAGGGCGGAAAGCACCACGAACATCGCCCCGGCTCCGATCGCCAGGCAGGCGGACAGGAACAGCATCGGCACGAGGTCGCTCTTGGTTTGGTCGCGGATGAACGGGACCATGTTCTGCGCGACGAAGCCGCCGAGGTTGCCGACCGAGTTGATCGCCGCGATCCCGGCCGCCGCGGTCGCCCCGCGCAGGAAGGTCGCGGGCATCGACCAGAAGACCGGCTGGGCCGAGAACGTCCCGGCCGCCGCCACGCACAGGCACGCGAACTTCACGGCGTTGCCCGGCAGGATGACGCTCAACGCCAGCCCGGTCGCCCCGACCAGCGCCGGCCCGACCACGTGCCAGGTCAGGGCGTTGCCCTGGGCGTTGGTGCGGGCGGCGTGGCGGGGGACCCACCACAGGGCGACGGCCGTGGCGACCCACGGGATGATGTTCAGGAAGCCGTTGGTGAGGTTCGAGACGCCGAAGCCCTTGACCACCGTGGGCAGCCAGTAGCCGAGCCCGTAGGCGGCCAGCGGCAGCGAGACGTAGACCCCGGCCAGCATCAGCACGCGCTTGTCGAGGAGCGCCGCGAACGGATTGCCGTGGTCGACGAGGCCGCCGCCCTCGCGCTCGGCCCGGAGCGTGCGGGCGAGCCAGTCGCGCTGGTCCTGGGACAGCCAGGGCGCCGTCTCGGGGCCGTTCGGCAGGATCAGCAGCACGACCACGGTCATCACGATCGCCGGCGCCCCGGTCGCCAGGAACACCCATTGCCAGCCCGCCAGCCCCAGGACTCCGTCGAGGCCGAGCAGCGCCCCGCCGATCGCCGCCCCGACCGCGTTGGCCACCGCGCTGGCGATCATGAACCAGCCGATCATCCGGGCCCGGTGCTCCTGCGGGAACCAGAGGGTGAGCGCGAACAGCACGCCGGGGAAGAAGCCGGCCTCCGCGGCGCCGAGCAGGAAGCGCAGCACGTAGAACATCGCGGCGTTCTGGGTGAAGCCGAGCAGGAGCGTGACGATGCCCCAGGTGAACATGATCCGGGCGAACCAGACCCGGGCGCCGACCCGCTCCAGGAACACGTTGGCCGGCACCTCGAACAGGAAGTAGCCGAGGAAGAACAGCGACGCGCCGAGGCCGTAGGCGGTCTCGCTGAGACCCAGGCTGCCGACCATGTCCAGCTTGGCGTAGGACACGTTCTGCCGGTCGATATAGGCGATCAGGTAGAGGAGGCCGAGCAGCGGCATCAGCCGCACCGTCACCGTGCGGACGGTGCTCTCGGCGAAATCTTCCCCAACCGGGGATTGCGTGGGGGGCATCTGGCGTTCCTCTGGAGCCGTGCGGCCCCTCGTGGCGAGGGCCGGCATTACACAGAGTAATCCCTGGCCCGGCCCTCGCCTACCGGGCAAGCGCCAGCAGCCGGTCGCAGTCGACATGGGCCGCGATGTGTCGCGCCAGGCCGTCGAGGGCCGCCTCGACCCCCGCCTCGTAGCCCGCCCCCTCCGAGACCGTGCCGAGGCGGGCGAGCCAGGCCGCGCGCTGGGCATCGTGCGCGAACAGGCCGTGCACGTAGGTCCCGGCCACCAGCCCGTCCGCCGAGACCGCCCCGTCGGTGCGCCCGTCGGAGAGCCGCAGCAGCGGTCGGGCCGCGTCGGGGCCGTGCGTGGCGCCGATATGCATCTCGTAGCCCGTGAACGGCACCGCGTCGGCCAGGCTCGTGCCGGTGGCCGCAGCCAGCCGCTTGTCCGGTGTCATCACCGTCTCGACGTCGAGGAGCCCGAGGCCCGGCACCGTGCGGGGCGCCCCCTCGATCCCGTGGGGGTCGGCGAGGCTGCGCCCCAGCATCTGGTAGCCGCCGCACAGGCCGAGCACCCGCCCACCCCGCCGGACATGGGCGTGCAGGTCGACGTCCCAGCCCTCGGCCCGGAAGAAATCCAGGTCGTCGATCGTGGTCTTGGAGCCCGGCAGCAGCACCAGGGCGGCCTCCGCGGGGATCGGCGTTCCGGGGCGGACCAGCACCACCGACACCCCGGGCTCGGCCCGGAGCGGGTCGAGGTCGTCGAAATTGGCGATGCGCGGCAGCACCGGCACCGCGACCGTGACGGTCCCGGCCGGACGCGGCCCGGAGCCCGCCAGCCCGAGCACGTCCTCGGCCGGCAGGCGCACGGCCTCGGGGAAATGCGGCACCAGGCCCAGCGGCGCCCAGCCGGTCCGCTCGGCGATCAGCCGCATGCCGTCGGCGAACAGGCTCGGATCGCCCCGGAAGCGGTTGACGATGAAGCCGGCGATCATCGCGGCGTCGGCGGGGTCGATCACGGCCTTGGTGCCGACGAGGCTCGCGATCACCCCGCCCCGGTCGATGTCGCCGACCAGCACGACCGGCGTATCGGTGGCCCGGGCAAAGCCCATATTGGCGATGTCGCCGGCCCGGAGGTTCACCTCGGAGGCCGAGCCCGCGCCCTCGACAAGCACCAGGTCGGCCTCCGCGGCCAGTCGCGAAAAACTCTCCAGGACGGCGGGCATCAGCCGGGGCTTCCAGGCCTGGTAGTCGCGCGCCTTCACGGTGGCGACCATCCGGCCCTGCACCACCACCTGGGAGCCGACCTCGCTCTGGGGCTTGAGCAGCACCGGGTTCATGTGCACGGAGGGCGGCACCCGGGCGGCCCGGGCCTGGAGCGCCTGGGCGCGGCCGATCTCGCCGCCATCCGGGGTGACGGCGGCGTTGTTCGACATGTTCTGCGGCTTGAACGGGCGCACCGCCAAGCCCCGGTCGGTGAAGGCGCGCGCCAGCCCCGCCACGAGCAGCGACTTGCCGACATCGGAGCCGGTGCCCTGGATCATCAGGGCCTTCTTGCGCGGGGGCTTCAGAACTCGATCCCCTCCTGGGCCTTCACGCCGGCGGAAAAGTGATGCTTCACGCTGCCCATCTCGGTGACGAGGTCGGCGGCCTCGATCAGGGCCGGCTTGGCGTTGCGGCCGGTGACGACCACGTGCAGGTCCGGCCGGCGGGCTTGCAGGGCGGCGACCACGGTGTCGAGGTCGAGATAGTCGTAGCGCAGCGCGATGTTGAGTTCGTCGAGGACGAGCAGGCGGATCGTGGGATCGGCCATCAGGCCCTCGGCCACGGCCCAAGCGTGGCGGCAGGCGGCGATGTCCCGGGCCTTGTCCTGGGTCTCCCAGGTGAACCCCTCCCCGAGCGTATGCCAGGCGACCCGGTCGCCGAACACCTCGACCGCGTGGCGCTCGCCGGTATCCCAGCCGCCCTTGATGAACTGGACCATGCCCACCCGCCAGCCGCGGCCGAGCGCGCGCAGCATCAGCCCGAGCGCCGCCGTGCTCTTGCCCTTGCCGGGGCCGGTATGGACCAGGAGCAGGCCCTTCTCGACGGTCTTGGCCGCCACCTCGGCGTCTTGCACGGCCTTGCGCTTCTCCATCTTCTCGCGGTGGCGGGTCGCGTCGTCGCTCATGCGGGCACTCCTGGTTTGACGATCAGCGGCAGGCCCGCCACGGTGAGCACGACCCGGTCGGCCCGGGCGGCGAGCCGCTGGTGCAGGCGCCCGGCCTCGTCGCGGAAGCGGCGGGCCAGCGCGTTGTCCGGCACGATCCCGAGCCCGACCTCGTTGCCGACCAGCACCAGCGGGCCCGGCGCCCGCGCGCAGGCGGCGAGGAGCCGCGCCACCGCGTCCTCCAGGTCGGTCTCCGCCAGGATCAGGTTGGTGAGCCACAGGGTGAGGCAATCGACCAGGACGGCCCCCTCGGCCTCGGCGACCGCCTCCGGCAAAGCGAGCGGCACGTCGCGGGTCCGCCACGCTCCGGTGCGCCGGGCGCGGTGCTGGGCGATGCGCGCGACCATCTCGTCGTCGAACGCCTGCGCGGTGGCGAGGTAGAGCCACGGGCCGGGGCAGGCCTCGATCAGTCCCTCCGCGTAGGCGCTCTTGCCGGAACGCGCCCCGCCGAGGACGAGGGTCATGCGGGGCGGGATCTGCAGCATGCCCCTCCATCGCCCCAACCCGCCCCGGGGTCAAACCCGACCCCGCGCGCGGATCGACGGTTGCCGGACGCGCCGCCGCCGACTATAGAACCCCGGCCTAGCCAAAGCGCCCTTCGTCTAGCGGTCCAGGACGTCGCCCTTTCACGGCGAAAACACGGGTTCGATTCCCGTAGGGCGCGCCAACAATATCAAGCACTTAGCGTGATTGATGGCAGGTGGTGTCCAGTTTGTGTCCTGTCAATTAGATCGGACGGCGCTGGACTGCGATGGCTCCCATCGGCCGCTGCTTCGAGCCCACCGTGTTGTAGGTACCGTCGCCATCGTGATTGGCGCGGCGTTGCGGATTGGGTCGAACAACGAGTGGGCCGTGCTGCGTATCAACGATATGGCTAGGGGAATGCTCTGTCATGAATGGCGATGATACATTCGCCAGCCCGCCTACACAGCCTACCTGATTTGTGGGGCACCGGCCGATGATCGAGGATGTGCGACTGCAGCTACACCATGCGGGGCGCGCGACCGGCGGGTAATGAGCTGCCGTTAAACATGGCGGTCCCGTTGCTGCTACAGCGCATGGGCCTGAGCATCACGACGCAGGAGGCTCCCTCGAACTCGAGACTAAGCAGACGAGCCTACCATGGGTGCTACTTAGGTGCCCGCTGCGCGGTGAAGAACCACGTAGAGGCCACCTACCAGCGATGCAATCTCTTGGTGATGCGCAGGCAATTGGTGCATCTTATGATTGAGTCGCATGACGCGGAATTTGTGGTGTCATTAGAGCGATTCAATCATGTCACCCCCCACTGCAGTGTGGGTGACGCTCTAAGGGAGTTCGGATGGCATCCCAAGAAGAACGCAGCGGCTGTTCAGCGGCGCCGGGTCGAAATAAGGCGCAGCAGATAGATTTTCTGATTGAACGCCAAACGGGTATCCCCAGCGCCGAACACGTGTCAGGCCTGTCGGAGGAGGAACGCGATCAGTTAGTTCCCGACGATGTGATCCTTCTGCGCAACGATCACTATGCTGAACTTGTGGCGCTTCCGGATCAGCTACTCGCCGAGCATTACGCGCAGGAACTTCGGGCTCTCGAGCGTGAGGTCGAGCTGTACCTCCAGCCAGCTGACGTTGGCTCCCTCATGCGATGGCGTGAGATGGACGCTTGGTCACTGTCGGAGGCATTGAGCTTGTGGCTCGACTGCGCTCCTCGTCCGACCGTCAATTTGGGTATATGGGCAGAAAAGAATTGTCGGCTGACGGACGCGGCTGTCGAGCCCGCCGAACGGTGGGATCTGATCTGCAGGGCTTTGTGGGTCGGGGCTTTGAGCGATCCGGTCAATCCCACGACATTCGTTCAGTGGGCGGCCAACACAAAGCGCTCTCTTCCGGCGTCCTTCAGGGGTAGCCTGCCAGAGGTCACAACGGGCACGGCGACGGACCCAGATCGGCCGCGGTTGAACGCGAAGATCGCACAGCTTGAGGGAGAGGTGGAGCGATTGACCAGCATCCTCGCCGAGACGAACAAGCCGCATTACAAATTGGCCGTCAAGCTGTTTGGGGCGCTCTGCGTTAGTATCTATGGATACGATTCCAGCAAAAAGCGCAACAAAGCCACCGTGATTATCACAAAAATTGTGAGCGAACACTGGAATGGGCGTGACCAAAAGTCCGTTTTAGATTACATACGCATGTGCGTCCGAGAACTGCCGCAGGGTGAGAAAAAGCTCGCCAGCCTGCATCTCGATGGAGCGCTGGACGAATAGAAATCCGCCTCCAAGCTATCGGACTTCTCTTGCCGGCCTCGCGATTTCCGCTCAAACGCGCCACAACACAGCATCCTCCCGCCATCGACCTCGATGGCGGGAGCCCAACATGTCCGATACCAAGACTCCGACCCAAAACCCGGCCTACTTGCGCGTCAGCCAGATCGTTCGGCCCAACGGGATCCTCCCCATCGCGCGAAGCACGTGGTGGGCCGGTGTCGCCTCGGGCCGCTACCCGAAGCCGGTAAAGCTTGGCCCCGGAATAACCTGTTGGCCCGCGCGCCTGATCTTGGAACTCGCTGAGAACGGCGTCGCCAAGGCGGGCTGACCCCCGATCCAATCACCTCCGACGATGGATCGGCCGAGTGCGCCGTCGTGCGTGCCGGCCTGTAGGGGCAGGAATCAGATGAGTAGAGAGAGAAAATCCCACCGTATCCTCGGTGTGCCTCTCGGCTCGACGCTTGAGGTAATCAAGGCGGCGTTCCATGAGGCGGCCAAGCGGTATCACCCAGACTTTAATCAATCGCCAGAAGCGAAGGTGGCGTTCCAGCAGTTGCATGAAGCCTACCGCTTCTTGTGCGAGCGGGGACCCGCCCATATCGCAAGTTCAAGTCATCGGGCGTGGGGGGATGCCGCACGGGATCACAACACTAATGCTACGGCTGACGAATCGAAGGACGGTGATGCGGAGATCATCGTCCGGGACGTCATGGCGAAGTACGAGCTCTTCGTTCAGTTCGGCGGGACGCTTCGGGTCGGGACCGGAGTGCGCCAAGGATACGGGCCAAACGACGAGGAGGCTTGGCGCAACCGTCCGGCAGAGTGGACCGTCGCCCGGTTGCACGACACAGTGATGGATGAGGTTCGTCGCACAGGTTCTGACTTCTCCGCCGCCGAAGTCAGTCGTGTGCTGCGCCGGGTTGTGTGGGAGGATCAGCAGGCCCGTGAGACCACGGTGATGTGGCCGCTGCTGTGGAATCCCCTCGACGCGGTGGAGCAGACCCAGGCTTCCGCCATGTGGTTGCACCTCGCCGAGGCGACCCTCGACATGGATTCGGCCCTCGGCATCGCCGTGCTGCAGCACTTTATCTGGCAGGTGAAGCGCAAGCAGCTCGAATGCTCGGTGTGCCATCACCTGATGCCGGTGATCGTAAGCCCGGTGCAGGGCAGTGGCAAGACCACCATGGTGACTCGCTTCCTCAGCCCGCTTGAGGAGCTCGCCAGCGATCCGGTGCTGTTGTCCCAGCTGGCCGATCCGCGCAGTGGCGAGATTTTGGGATTCCCTGCCGTGTTCGTCGATGACGTCGAACGGCTTAATCCGGGATTGGTCGCCGTGCTGAAGAGCCTTTTGACTTCCAACGCCGTGAACCGGCGTCGCTCCGGGACTTCGAAGGCTGACAAACGCCGCCAGCGCGCTACCCTGATCGGCACCGCAAACGAACCTATCACCGTGTTGATCGCTGATCCGACAGGCCACCGTCGTTTCGTCGAGCTACCGTTCCGCAATGGCGCCGTGGCCAAGGGAGGCGACCCGAAGGTGTGGCAAGCGGTCGACGACACCGACTTTATGCTGCTGTGGCGCTCAGTTGACGCTTTCGGTCCGCCGCCGATACTACCTCATCTCGCCACGTTGGCTGCGACGGAGGCCGCTTCGGCACCCGTGGACCGGCTGCGGGAATGCTTAGTCGCGCTCGACCTACGCTCGGAGGAGGTCCAAGCCATCACAGTCCGTGGTGGTGGCGTCGGCGCGGAAGATTTGCGGTTGCTCATCATCGAGTTGCTGGGTGAAGACATCGGCGTCAACGAGTTTAGCAAGCGGATGGCCTCTCTTGTCACTGATCCAGCTGTGCCCTTCCGTGCGAAAAAAAGGATAAGCTCGAAGAATATCTACCGCTTTAAATGCGTTGCTTGATCGCAGACCGTGTCGCCGCCGAACGTCGCGCGGTGGCACGGTCGACATCGTCTGCACGGCCTGCATCGTCTAATCTGCGTACATGACGGATTGCACCACGGACTCGGCGAACATCATCACCACGGTGAGCGATGGCAACGGCAGGGTGAACTTCGCGGACAAGTACCGCCCGAACACCTTCGCCAAGGTGTTCGGGCAAGAGAGCGTGGTCGCCTGCCTGTCGGGCCTGATCGCGCGCGACCGCAGCGCCCGCTGCATTCTGCTGCACGGCTCGGTCGGGTCCGGCAAGACCACGCTGGCCCGAATTTACGCCCGCGCGCTAAACTGCGAGGCGACCGACTCTAAGGAATCGCCCTGCTACGCGTGCACAGCTTGCGGTTCCTCGCAGGATGACCCGATCCTTGGCTTCGAGGAGTACGACACCAGCCGGTACGGCGGCGGGGATGAGGCCGTCGATAGAGCGCTCAAAGCGTTTTATGGGCGCCCGAAGGAGGCGCGCTACCGCATCCTGTTCTTCGACGAGGCGCACACCTTGACGAAGGACGCCTGCGACCTGCTCCTCAACCACGTCGAGAGGCGTGCCTCCGACGTGGTGTTCCTCTTCGCGACGACTGAGGCGGAGAGAGTCCGCGAGGCCCTGCGCTCGCGCCTGTTCGACCTGATCGTGCGCCCGCTCGCCATCGCCGAGGCCATCGAATTCTTGAGCCGGGCCGCCGAGAAGGAGAGGATCGAGCACGAACCCGGCGCGCTGGCGCTGCTCGCCGGCCTGCGCAAGGGCTACCCACGCGACCTGTTGCTCGGATTGGAGCGGGTTTGGGACCGTCACGATCCCCGCCTGACGGTCGCGCAGGTGCACGCCGCCTTCGACGTCGACCAGACCGAGGTGCTGGTCGACTACTTCACCGCGCTCGCCGACGGCGACGGGGACCCGGAACGCGATCGGGCGGCAGAGGTCGTGTTCGACTGGCGGGAGGCGGCGGGCGACAAGATCCGGTGGATCCAGGCCTTCCTCGTGCACGTCTACCACAACGATATCCTGGGCCGGCGACTCCTCGTCGACGGCGTGATCGAGGCGATCCCGGCGGACGTGCGTGCGGACATCGTCCGGCGCTTCTGCGCGCGCCTCGGCCTGACCAATCCCGTCGACCTAGCGCCGTACTGGCGCCGGCTGATGGAGTTCTGGCCGGTGCCCGAGACCGCGGTCGACGAGACCGCTCTGAGCTTGCGACTAACGCTGTTCCACCGGTTGGTCGAGGCCGCGCCCGTTGATGAGGCCAGGGGCGCGATCGAGCGCGAGCGGCGAATCGTCCCTACAGCAGCGCGCGCGTCGACGGGGACGGCGGCGATGTTCGAGCCATCTCGGGGCTTCGGGCCGCCGCTGGCCCGGCGCCCGGGTGCGCGCGTCGTGAAGGATCAAGACGGGTTCCTCAGCCAGGGGGACGTCCGGCGGATCGTCAACGCCGCCTCGTTTCTGGCGCAGGAGTACGGCGTCCTGTTCAACGCCGCGTTCGTGGTCCGGCCGTCGGTCCTGGGCGTGCCGGGGCCGGACGCGGCCGTCGCGGCGATCGCGGCGTTCCGCGACGACTTGGCGGCGCAGGCCCGGGTCTGGGAGGGCGAGGTGACCGCCGGCATCACCGTCCTCGAACGTGACGAAGGGGGTGTCGTCGGCCGCATGGTCGTGCACCTGCGCGTGCCGAACCCGCTCGGCCCGGCGGACGCCGACGGCGCGGACCGGATCGCGGTTTGGGCGCGGGCTTGGCGGGATGGGGCTGGACGCCTGGACGGCGACGCCGTCGAGTTCGTGCCGCCGCCGGAGGGCGACCGCGCGGCGCTGCGATTTCACTGGCGATGGGCGCTCGACCTGTGCGCCGGGCTAGACCCGTCCGTCGAGGCCTGGGATCCGGCCCTCGGGGAGCACCGCCCCCTCCTCAAGCTGCTGCGGGTCAGACAGAGGCTGATTGGTCCAGTCCTCGACTACCCTCTGGTCGAGATCGCCACGCCGCTGTCGGATGAGGCCATCGCCGAGGCCTGCCGCGATCGTCTCGAGCCCCTGTCGGCCTTCGATGACAACGCCTGGGGTGAGCTGACCACGGGGTGGGAGCTGGAGGAGTTCGACGAGCGGCGAAGAACACGGGTCGAGCGCAAGCGTCGGCTCGCCGAGGTCGGCCAGCGGTTCGGTGAGGGCACATCCGAAACCCGCGCCGAGGTCGAGCGGGTCGTCGATGCCTGGCCGAGCGACCCGCGACGGCGGCGGCGGCGCTGGCGCGGCTGGCGGGCGGGACGGCCGTGGCCGTGATGCGCGACGTCGAATTCCTGCTCGCGGCGCTGTCGGGCGATCCGCTGCCCGCGGACCGACCGGTGGTCTACCGGTACCGCTCCGGCGTCCTGCGCCGTCGTATGATCGGCGCCTTGCGAAAGATCGCCCTGGGGCGCGGTCTCGTGCTCGAGCGCAGGACGCCACCTCTGCCGATGACCTACGGTTGGATGGTCGATCTGAAGCAGTTGCCGCTGGTGGATTGGTCGATCCGGGTGCCCAAAGGCTCGGGCACCGAGAAGAACAGGCCTCCCCTCGATCACGCTGGTCTGGAACGGTCGCTGGGAGGCCTCGCGGACAGTCTCGATGTGCCGGGAATCCACTTCGTCGAGCACCGCAGCAGAGTTGGCCGCCACACGGGCTGGGCGGCGGTTGAGCGCGGCGCACTGGTGATCGAGGAGCCGATAATCACACGCGAGAGTCTGCGGCCGGTCCTGCGCTACCTCGCGGCGACCACCGATCTCGCCTTGGGCGCCGACCTCATCGGCCAGCGCGGGTTCGTCGCGAGCTTTGCGGGCCTGATCGAAGAGCGTGCCGGCCTGCCCGCGGCCATCCAGGCGTTCGAGGAGCGCGTGCTGCTCTCTACCGATCCGGCGGCGAACCGGTACGACGACACGCTCTACCGGCGCGACGCAGTGGGACGGCAGGGACGGCGGCCGTTGCTGGCGCACCTGCGCGACCTCGTGGCCTTGCGCCGGGAGTGTGATCTCGTCGACCTGCTGTGCGGGTCCGACGAGCGCCGGGCGGAGCGGGGCTGGTCGACCTACCGCCTCGTGACGGAACTCTACACGAGGGCGGGTCGGCTGCTCGAACCGGTGGGCGACCGACGCCCGGCGCGTGCCGGAGCGCGCGCGCGCGTAGCGCCGCTTAGGGTCGCCGAGGGCGCGGTGCTGTGGGCCGCCCTGGTACTCGCCGGGGAGGACGCCTTCCTTCGCGGCGTAGGCGAGGACAAGGTGGGCTACCGGCGCGGCCCCGACCTCCTCGTGCCGGCACTGGCGGCCCTCGGACGGGACTTCCTCGCGCGCGAGGACCGGGCTGAGGCCGGCGATCCGCTCGCGGGGCGCTGGCCGGACGTCGCGCGCAGCCTGGGGCGATGTGGGAAAGACGACCCGGACGATCCGCTCGCGAGAGTCCGCGGCGGCCTCGTGCGCACGCTCGACGCGGCACTGGCTCGCCGCGAGGAGGCGTGGCCGGACTGGTTCGGGCATCTGCACGAAGGGGTGTCGGCGGCGTGCCAGCGCCTCGATGAGAAGGCGCTTCGGAGCGAGGACAGCGAGCGCGATGGCGAGGGGACGGACTGTGAACTGGCATCCCTGGTCCCGCCACCCTACCCATTGCATCTGAGCTTCGCGAGCGTGATCGGCCGGGAGCACGCGGTCGCGGGGCTGCGCCGGCACGCGCGCGAACGGGCGGACGGGGTCGACCTGCTGCTGCACGGCCCCATTGGGGTCGGCAAGCGGACCCTGGCGTGGAGCTACGCGCGGATGGTGCTGTGCGCGCGGCCGTCGGACGAAGGCGCCGCGTGCGGCGGCTGCGATCCGTGCCGGGCGACCCTGGCCGGGGGCTCGGGCTGCATCGAGGTGGACGGCGCGCGCCCGGACATTGGGAGCCTCACCGACCAAATCCTGAAGCGCGTGCGCAGCGGCGCGATCCAGACAGACCGATTCGTGTTCGTGGTTCGGAATGCCGATCACTACCCGCCGGAGGAGTTCGACAGGCTGCTCAAGCCGATGGAGGACGGGAAGTCTGCGAGCTTCGTGCTGCTCGCGCGGGATCGGGCTAGTGTGCGTCTCGCCGGACAGTCGCGTTGCTTAGACTACCGTGTGCGCCCGCTGGATCGACCGGAGGCCGAGCTGTTCCTGCGGACCATGCTGGCCGAGCGCGGCCTGGACTGTGATGAAGCCGTGATCGCGCTGCTGGTCGAGGCGGGTGCGGGCTTGCCGCGGCGCCTGCTCAAGGCCTGCGCCATCAGGGCGGCTATGGGGCCGGCCGGCCTCGACGAATTCCGCGACCGGCTCGGTCTGGGATGGCCGGCCGCTCTCGCCGCGCGCTGGCCTGAGATCGTCTCCGGAGCGCCGGCCGAGCTGGCAGAACTGACGCGGTCGTCCGGCAAGGGTCGCGCTAAGCGGGTGCGGTGCGCTCGGGCCCTGCTACGGTGGGTGTCCCTTGGCGGGATGCGAGGGGCGTCGATTAGCCAGGACGCCGCTGACCTAGCGCTGCAGTATCTCGATGATAAGACGCGCGCGGGCCTCCGCGCCGAGATCGATCGGCAGGCGGAGCGAGAGGGCGTGACCGCAGCGGCTGTGTGGGCGCGGCTGGCCGAGGCCTGGATGGCGGACCGGCTAACGCACGGGTGATCCATGCCGTTTGCAAGCCAGCGTGTCTCGGTCCGCGCCATCGCGCGTCGGGATGAGCCGGTCGCCGGGGGGGCATTCGGGGCTCGGCGACGGGTAGGCGCCGTCACCGGCGGGGATTGGCCCCGCCGGATCCGCGTAGGTCGGCGAGGAGCGCGCGGAGGTAGAGCCAGGGGAACGCGTGCGCATCGTCGGGGCCGGGCTCGCCCGCCGCGATCAGCACGGTGAGCTTGAGGGCGAGATCGGCGGACGCGTACGTGGGCATCAGCAGCAGGCTCGCGGTTGCCGCGCTCACCGCGCGGGCCGCGCCCGCCTCGCTGGCGCGGGCGCGGCCGAGCCCGGCGGCGGTGGCGGCGCACGCGAATATCCGTTGTCGACGGCGAAGCTCGGTCGTGAGGCGGCGTGCGGCGGGGGTGCCGGCTCCGAGGCGGCGCGCGATCGTCGCGGCGTCTCTAGCGTAGTACACCGATGCGTTGGTACGGTCATTGGCCGGAAGTGGCACGCGGGGATAGCCGTGCGTGGCGGCGAGCGCGTGCTCGATGCGGTCGAGCGCGTGCTCGATGCGGTCGAGCGCGGCGATTGCGGCCGCGTGCGCGTCGAGGGCGGTGTCGAGCCGGGCAAAGGCACGCGCGAGCGCCTGGCTCATGACCGGCACGACGCCACCAGGGTTGGCAGATGCGGTGTCGTGATGAAGCTCGGCCAGGACATGGCGCGAGGGGACGGGCACAGCGGCACTCATGATGCGCTTCCCAGATTGGCTTGAACATCGGGGATGGTCGTAATTGCCTTCTCCAGCGCGATCGCGGCATCGAGGCCTGCCGCCCTCGGGTCCAAAGCTGGTGCCTGGAGACGGTCGACGGTGTCTTGCAAGGCAGCGAGGTAGTCGGCGGCGCGGGAGGCTTGAAAAGCGGCGGACGAGAGCGCGCGGGGGTCGGCGCGTAGCAGTGGCGCCCAGGAGGCGCAGTAGGCGGTGTGGTTGGGGTTGGGCGTGCGGGCGATGCCCAGATCTGCCAGGATGAAGGCGGCGCCGAGCTCTGCCACGAGTTCTTCGGCGGCGTATGCGCGAGCGCCGAACCGGCCGGTAAGATCACGAGCGAGGCGGTGCGGGGCGCCGGTCCAGTGCACGAGCTCGTGGGCCAGCGTGCCGGCGTAGCCTGTGGGTGTGTGGAAGGCGGCGCGGGTCGGCAGGTGGATCGTATCGGTGGCTGGCACGTAGCAGGCGCGGGTGCCGCCGTGGCGGATAGTGGCGCTGGTGGCCGCGACGAAGGCGTCGAAGGCGGGCAGCGGGTCCGGAGCGGCACCGGGCGCGGGCGCGGGCGCGTCGGCGGACGGCGGTGCGGCGTCGACCTGGGTCACGTTAAAGACGTGGGCGGCTCGGGCGACGAAGGGGGCACCCTCGGTGGGTTCTGCCTCGGTCCCGCGGGGCAACTCCTTGTAGAACAGCACCAGGGTGCCGCGCTCTCCCCTGCGGATCTGCGCCCCGAGCGCAGCCCACTGGCGGTAGGTGGCCCAGCGCGCGTCGCTGTAGCCGTGAGTCTGCGCCGCACACCACAGGGCGAGCACGTTGATCCCTCGGTAACGTCGGTGCGTGAGGGCGTTGTGGGGCATCGGGTCGGCACCGTGCCATGGTGGGGACCACGAAGCCGGGTCGGCGGTCTCGAGCTGCGCCAGGATGGTCGCGGCGAGGCGGGCGTGCAGGTCGTTGATGGGCATGAAGGGGCAGAGCTCCAGAGCAGCCGTGAGGATGGCGGCTTCGGGGCGGGGTTCCCGGAGGTGCTTCGGCTGTTCACTGAAACATCCGGTCCGGGCAACGGCGGTTGGCCGGAGCGCCGTGCTTCCTGCCCTGCCCCGGATCCTGGTGAACGCTTGAGGGAGGCCGGCTTGCTGAAGGCAAGGCTTTGCCGTTGAGCGGCAAAGCCACGCTCTACCGAGGAGGTCCGGATCCCGGAGCCGCGCCGTCGGTCGACCGGCGGATCGAGGTGCAACCTTGCTACAGGTAGGCCGGGGCTGTGCGGTCGGCCTTTACACACCGCTTCCCGTCAGCTTGGACGGCCAGCGCGGACGGACCCGTCCGCTCGATCCGCGGGGCGTCGGGGTCGTCCTGGAGGTCTGGGGCGACCCGTTTCCTCCATCCTGCAGTCCGACCGTATGAGCGCGCGGACCGCTTTTCGCCGATGCCGTTCGGCTTGCGACCCGGCGATCCCCATCCCGCATGGTTGGCGGTGGAGGCTCGGGGCTCATAGGGAGCTGGCTCTTTTCTGTCGGCGGGTAAAAGCTTGTCTCTACCTGGTGCAGGTGGCCGACCGTTTCAGCTTGTTGAACGAGCAGAGGACAGACGACGAGCGGTTGCCAGGCTGGGGCGCTTCACCCTGACGGAGATGAGCTGGAGGGGTGAAAGAGAGGTGCGAGGGGAGATTGCCGCTGTCTATAGCGAGTTGAAATGAAGAGCTCGTGTGTGGAGGAGCAACCCATTTCTTGATCGGGGTGAAGCGCCGCTGATACGCTGTACCAGCTAGATCTATATAGATTTTTGCTTGTCTAAATCAACAAGCCGCCTTCGCAGCGATTGCGTCGGCGTTTTTATTCATATGAGTTTCCGGGGCGCTGTCTAAAATGTCGTATCAAAGCTGCAGATTTACGATCGGCTGAAATCTGGCCGGGATGTAGAGTTTGGCATGCCAGACCAAGGTGGCGCTGCCGTAACCCGGAAGCGGACGTTCCGCTTTGCGCCCATTCCGGCCGTTCAGCTGCCTCCGGCGCCGTCTCTGAAGCGGACGCTCCAGTAGCTTTGCCCGTAAGTCCGAGTGGCGCTGAGCAGCCTCGAACGGAGCTGCTCACCACGAGCGACGGCGGTAGTCTATCCAATGGTGGGCCTCACCTAAAGCAACACGGGCAACCAACTCGGTGTCATCATCATAGGGGGAAGACGCGGCCGGCATCGACGGCGCGCGGCGGCTTGCAGCGCGATGCTCATCATCCTTCCTGCTTTAGTCGTTGTAGCGTCCCGGAGGCCGCGCGCGGACGTTGGACCTCCGAGGCTATCCGCTCGACCTCGTCTGCGGGTGGCTCCATTCGAGCGACAGTAACGCATGAGGCACCACCGCCGAGGTATCGGGTTTCCCGGCCGACCGCGGCAAGCGACCGTGGGCGAAGGCGCACCCCAGCAGCGCTCAGAACGATGACGGTCAGGAGACGACGCAGAGGGCGTTCGGTGCCTGGAACGAGCGGCTCCGCATGGTCGCGGTGGCCAGCGACCGAGCCAGCGCTACGCTTGAGCTCGGAGCCATTGGGCCGCCTACGTGTGCATTCTCCCCGAAGGTCAACAGACTCGATCCAATCCGATCCCGCATGGCGCAGGATCGCCTCGGGTGGTGGCAGCGGCCCGGCGAGGGACTCTCATCACGCATCAGCGCATCGCGAGCGCCAGCGAGACGAGGACGACGATCACAAGCACTCCCGAGATGATCCAGATGGCGCCCATCGCCCCGCTCGATACCCCGAGCGTGCGGGCGGCCTTCCGGTGCTGGTGTGCGAGGAGGCCGAGTTGCCGGATGTCCTCCAGTTCGGGGTCGGTTTCGCGCGGCGGGGCCTTGGTCATGACGGGCTGCTCCGGGTTTAAGATATGCCGCAGGGTAACATCGCGGGTGTCGAACGTCTGATCGGCAGCGCGCGTGTTAGGGCAGATCTGAAGTTGGCCGACCTCGCTCGGGCACGGCAGAGGTCGCACCGCCCGGTGAAGTCATCGGCCGCGTCGACCGTGCCCTCGCAGTGGCGCGCGGGGACGAGGCGTCTACCCGGCACTGTCACGACACGCCTCCCCCAAGGAACGTGCGGGCCATGGCGATCCCGGCGACGAGGCTGAGCAGCGCCGCGACGACGGAGGCAAGGACATAGAACCCCGCGGCCGCGACCTCGCCGCGATCATACAGGGCCACGGCGTCGAGGGAGAACGTCGAGAAAGTGGTGAAACCGCCGAGCACGCCGGTCGTCAGGAACAGTCTCAGCGGGTGATCCCCCGCGCCGCGTAGGACGAACGTCTCCGCGAGGACGCCCATCAGACATGAGCCGAGTACGTTAATGATCAGCGTCGCGATCGGGAAATCGACGCCGGGCGCGACCCGCGAAACGGCCACGCTTATGCCGTGACGCATGCCACCGCCGAGACCGGCTCCGAGTATGACGATAAATACGTTCAAGAGCTGCCCTTCCAAACACGGATGTGGGCTGAACGTATCGGTTCGCGTTGAGGGTCGGGCGATTTTTCGCCGCGATCTGAAGCGTTCCCGAAGGAGTGTCGCGCCCCATGGCCGTGTCTTGGATCGGTAGCCTGATCACCTTCCAGGTGACTTTCACTGAGCTGTTCATCGCCGCCACCATCATCGCGGCGGCGTCCTATCGGTTCGGCTGGCGCAGCGTGGCGCTCGGCTCCCTGCTCGGGGGCGGCGGTGTCGCCGTTCTGGCGTTGGTTCTGCAGGTCGCCGCGTACAGCGTGGCGCTGCGCTGGCTGGACTGGGTGTCGGCGCTATTGCTGGTCGGCTTCGGGCTGTACCTCACCTACGAGTTCATCACGGGCATGAAGGCCACGCAGGCGGACGAGCCCCGCTCGCACGGCTCCGGCTGGTCGCTGCCGCTGAACGCGGGCGGGATTAGCGTCGCCGCCTGGGCCCTCGCCGCCGAAGGGCTGGAGATTGTCGTGGTCTGGCTCGGCGTGTCCCTCCGCGAAGGTGCCGCAACCGCAACGCTCGGTGTCGGCATCGGGCTGGTCCTGATCGCCCTGCTGGCAGGAGTGTTGAGGGGAACCGGCGTATTCCGCCGTGTGCCGCCCTACGTCCTCGATGGGATCGCCGCCGTCATGGTCACGGCCTACGGCCTCTATTTCCTGCGGCTGGCCGTGCAGGCCAGACAGGTCTGAGCGTGCCTCAAACCTTGTAGGCGACCAGGATGGCGCCGGCGGCGATCAGGGCGATGCCTAACCAGTTCGGCCCGGCCAGACGCTCGCCCAGGAAGATCACACCGAACACGGCGACGAGGACCACGCTCAGCTTGTCGATGGGCGCCACGCGGGCGGCATCGCCGAGCTTCAGGGCGCGGAAGTAGCAGAGCCACGAACCGCCGGTGGCGAGCCCCGACAGCACCAGGAACAGGTACGTCCGGCGCGACACCGACCCTGGCCCCTGCCACTGAGCGGTGACCGTCAGGATGCCACCCAGGACGACGAGGATCACGACGGTCCGGATGAACGTCGCGAAGTCCGAGTTGATGTTCTCGATCCCGATCTTGGCGAAGATCGCGGTCAGGGCGGCGAACGCGGCCGAGAGCAGCGCCCAGAACTGCCACGAGGCAAACAGGCCTACCACCGGCTCCCTCCCGGTCCCCGATGAGAGGGTCCGTGTTCGCAACGCGCAGGCAGGAGCATGCGGGTCACGGGTTGACCGCCAGTTCCTGCGGCGTCGCGTCCTCGTGCGCCAGCCCCGTGGGCGTTACGCTCCAATGTTCCAGGTGCTTGTAGACGATGACCTTGCCTCCCAGCAGGTCGCCGTGGCGGCGACAGAATCCTTCGAGTTGCTCCCGCTGACCGATCACCTCGACGCAGATGGTCAGTTGCGGGTCGACCGTCTCCGACCCGTCCTCGCGCACGGGTCCGTGGTTGCTGTAGCCGTACTGGGTGGGATGGGCCGTCGCGTTCAGCAGGCCGTCGGCCTTGGCCGATTGGACCAGTTCCCGGAAGAGCGGCTTGGCTCCCCACAACGAGCGTAAGGTCCTCGGGCCGCTCTTGTCGCCGCGCCGCAGGTAGATGCGGAGCATGCCGATTTCCGCCGGGGTCACTTGATGGCTATGGGGCATGGATCCTCCTTCTTCTCGGTGAGGGTTGGTGCGACGACGGCCGGGGACGATGGGCGCGAGGCCCTGGCGGTGCGGACATGCCGCAACGTGGCCCCGAGATGGTGGGTGCCGCCGGTCGCGATCTTCGGCACGGCGATGCGTTGGGACAGGTAGATGCCGCTGTGCCCGGAACAGAGGTAGGCGAGGAAACAGGCCACCGCGATGTAGACGCCGTGCGTGGCGCCGAAGAGCTCGATGCCCATGAGGGTGCAGGCCAGGGGCGTATTGGCGGCCCCGGCGAACACGGCGACGAAGCCGAGACCGGCCATCAGATCCACGGGTGCGCCCAGCACGCCGGCCAACGCGTTGCCGAGTGCCGCCCCGATGAAGAAGAGCGGCGTGACCTCGCCGCCCTTGAACCCGGCGCTCAGCGTCACGACGGTGAACAGGATCTTGAGCGCCCAGCTCCACGGATGCACGTCCGGCCCGAAGAAGCTTGCGATCGTCAGCCCGTGCGGATCGGCCGACCACACGCCGAGGCCGAGATAGTCGCGGGTGCCACACAGATAGACCAGGGCGATGACCGCCAGGCCGCCTGCCACGGGCCGCAGCGGCCCGAAGGAAATCAACCGCTTGCACCAGCCGCCGAGGATGTGGTTCGCCTCGGCGAACAGCAGGCCTGCGAGGCCGAAGGCGACGCCGGCGACCGCCACCTTGGCCAGCAGCAGCGGCTCGATCATATGCGTTCCGATGCCCCCGGCCAGGTAGTCGATGCGATAGAGCCCGTGGTGGATACCCCACAGCTGGCAGACCCAGTCGCCGACGACGGCGGCCACCAGACACGGCACCAGCGCGGCGTACTCGACCCGGCCGACCGCCAGGACCTCAAGCGCGAAGATCGCGCCGGCGAGCGGTGTGCCGAACACGGCTCCGAACCCGGCCGCGATCCCGGCCATCAGCATGATCCGGACGCTGGGCGGATCGAGACGGAAGAGCCTGCCGACCGCGCTCGCCAGGCTGCCGCCGAGCTGCACCGCCGTACCCTCGCGGCCGGCCGAGCCGCCGAACAGGTGGGTGACGACGGTGCCCAGGAAAATGAGGGGCGCCATGCGCAGGGGCACGCCGCCGCCTGGCTCATGGATCTGCTCGACGATGAGGTTGTTGCCGCCTTCGACGGACTGCCCGAACCAGTGATACAGCAGCCCGACGGCGAGGCCGCCGGCCGGCAGCAGAAACAGCAGCCACGGATAGGTGAACCGTGCTTCGGTCGCAGCGTCGAGCGTCCATAGGAACGCCGCGCACAAGGTACCGACCGCCGCCGCCATGGGGACCAGGGCGAGGATCCAGCGGATCACAGAGATCGCATGCGCATGTCGCGTGCGCACGAAGGCCGCGACGTTGAATGTCGAGAAAAGATTACGGAACGTAGCGCGCATGACTCCCCCTTGTTGCGGTGCCGCAAAAGGTAGGAGTCATTAGCCCGAAGGCGGTTCGGCCTGGAAGGCCCGGCAGATTCCATTGCCGCCGGCGAGATAAGGGCGGCCCGTACCCCCGTCAAGCCTCGCCGGATGTGAGGCGGATCATGCCGCATCGCATCGATCCGCGCCCCGCTTTGCCGACGCCATTCGCAAGCAAGCGATCCGTGCGCGAAGAATTGACGCCGTCCACGGATTAGGCCACGATCCCAAACGTGGGATGGGGATGGAGCTCCCCGACAACTGCCCGGCCCCTATGGCTGGGACGATAGCTCCTACCGAGCGCTTCCGGGCGCGGGTAGGGCTATGCTTTCCCCACTTCCGGCATGCGCACGTCCGTAACCCGATCCCTTCACGGGGATCCTGCGTGAGCTGTGTGCCGATGAGATCCCACCCGTTACCGCTCTGAGCCCGCCAAGCATGCGTAGATCTACGCATGCTTTTTCGCGTGCTTTGCAAAGAAAAACGGCGAGGTCCGTAGACCCCGCCGCATCCAGCGAACCTCCCGAGCGGTAACTTAAGACGTTCGCCAGACAAGTCATCTTTCGCAAACAAGGTCTAGATAACCTGGTGGTGTTCTGAGTCAAGCCAAAAAATCGACATCAGGACAGTAAATCGGGAACTTAGATCTTTTTTTAAATCAGTTTTTCTTGACCCTGATAACTGCTTCAGTTTTCGGGTTGCTTGGTTGCGCCTATTGTTCTGATTGCAAAATCTATACTATCAAAAGTGTCGCACTTAGAAGAACCTTATTGTGTTTTCTATCGAGCTCGTTAGACCTCACGCACTCCCTCGGGGCGAACTCCTTCAGTTCCGACCCGAGCGGAGAGGTCGACAAGCATCACAGGGCGCCCCGCCAGGCGCGAACCTGAGCGGGACCGTCACAGTGGAGGAACACGCATGAAGAAGATCGCTGTCGCAGCGTCGGTGGCCTACGCCGCCACGATGCTGCCCGCGCTGGCGAACGAAAACCTCATGAAGATGATGGAGAACCCGAACGACTGGGCTTTCCCTGGACTTGACTACGCGAACACACGGTATTCCAAGCTCGATCAGATCAACACCAAGAACGTAAAGGACCTTCAGGTCGCCTGGACCTTCTCGACCGGCGTCCTGCGTGGCCACGAGGGCGCGCCGCTCGTCATCGGCAACATCATGTACGTGCACACGCCGTTCCCGAACATCGTGTACGCTCTCGACCTCGACCACGAGCAGAAGATCCTCTGGAAGTACGAGCCGAAGCAGGATCCGTCCGTGATCCCGGTCATGTGCTGCGACACGGTCAACCGCGGCCTAGCCTATGCCGACGGGGCCATCCTGCTGCACCAGGCCGACACCACCCTCGTGTCGCTCGACGCCAAGACCGGCAAGGTGAACTGGTCTGTCGTCAACGGCGACCCGAAGGCGGGGGCGACCAACACCGCCACGGTCATGCCGGTGAAGGACAAGGTCATCGTCGGCATCTCGGGCGGCGAGTTCGGCGTGCAGTGCTCGATCACCGCGTACGACCTGAAGACCGGTAAGCGGGCCTGGCGCGGCTACTCGGAAGGGCCGGACGACCAGATGCTGATCGACCCGGAGAAGACCACCTCGCTCGGCAAGCCGATCGGCAAGGACTCCTCGCTGAAGACCTGGGAAGGCGATCAGTGGAAGACTGGCGGCGGCTGCACCTGGGGCTGGTACTCCTACGACCCCAAGCTCGACCTGATGTACTACGGCTCGGGCAACCCCTCGACCTGGAACCCCAAGCAGCGTCCGGGCGACAACAAGTGGTCGATGACCATCTGGGCACGTAACCCGGACACCGGCATGGCCAAGTGGGTCTACCAGATGACCCCGCACGACGAGTGGGACTACGACGGCATCAACGAGATGATCCTCACGGATCAGAAGATCGACGGCAAGGAGCAGCCGCTCCTGACCCACTTCGACCGTAACGGCTTCGGCTACACACTGAACCGCGAGACCGGCGCCCTTCTGGTCGCCGAGAAGTTCGATCCGGCCGTCAACTGGGCGACCAAGGTCGACATGGACAAGGGCTCGAAGACTTACGGCCGCCCGCTCCAGGACGCCAAGTACTCGACCGAGCAGAACGGCGAGGACACCAACTCCAAGGGCATCTGCCCGGCGGCCCTTGGGTCGAAGGATGAGCAGCCTGCGGCCTTCTCGCCGAAGACCAACCTGTTCTACGTGCCCACCAACCACGTCTGCATGGACTACGAGCCGTTCCGGGTCACCTACACCCCGGGCCAGCCCTATGTCGGTGCGACCCTCTCGATGTACCCGGCCCCGAACTCGCATGGCGGCATGGGCAACTTC
The DNA here is from genome assembly GCF_022179445.1 of Methylobacterium mesophilicum. Lineage (GTDB taxonomy): Bacteria > Pseudomonadota > Alphaproteobacteria > Rhizobiales > Beijerinckiaceae > Methylobacterium > Methylobacterium mesophilicum. Next base: position 93,814 of record NZ_BPQU01000010.1, read on the forward strand.
ATCGCCTGGGACGGGACCAAGGGTAAGATCGTTTGGTCCGACCCGGAGCAGTTCTCGGTGTGGTCCGGTGCTCTGGCCACCGCCGGTGACGTGGTATTCTACGGAACCCTCGAAGGCTACATCAAGGCGGTCGACGACAAGACCGGCAAGGAGCTTTGGAGGTTCAAGACCCCGTCGGGCATCATCGGCAACGTGATGACCTACCAGCACAAGGGCAAGCAGCACATCGCCGTGCTCTCGGGCGTGGGCGGCTGGGCCGGCATCGGCCTCGCGGCCGGTCTGACCGATCCGAATGCCGGCCTCGGCGCGGTGGGTGGCTACGCGGCCCTGTCGCAGTACACCAACCTCGGCGGTGCGCTAACCGACTTCGCCCTGCCGAACTAATCGGCTGCAGGGTCCGACACTAGAAACTGTGCCGGTGCGGGAACCCGCGCCGGCATTATTGTGAATGGGCATCGTCGCGGGCATTGTGGCTCGTAAGACATGCGGTGATCCCGATTGTTTTACCGGCAACGCCCGGTTTTTCCAGTGCCGTGCGGCTCCCTGACCGGCAATCAACCTCGGCCAGCCGTCCTATCCGACATCGGCGAGCCGCGGTCGATGGAGATGTCCACGAACGGTCCCAACCGCCATTCGTTCTGGCCAGTGACGCCGGATGGGTGACCTGACCAGCCGGCTTTGGACCGGACTGATTAAGGGGTTCAACTAGGGTCAGGGGAGCTGAAGAAACATCATGGTGTTGCTGGCTGATCACGGCGTCGAAGTCGGAAGCAAGCGGAATCGATCAGCGTTCCGGCAAACTCCGTTCGTCAGCTTCGAAGGTTATCTCTGCATAACGTCAGGCGTCTCGAGCCAAACGACAGAATGATCTCATTGAATTCGTGTCGCTTTGGGGAAATTTCGTTTGAGGTCCGGTTTTCCCTGGCCGTCGCTTCAGAGCGGACGTTCGGTCTTCGGCCAGTTTCAGTTCCCTTGGCTGGCGCCTCTGAACGGCTGAGTTGGGTGGGAAGCAGCTTGGCTGCTTTCAGTCGCAAGACGTTCTTAAGCGGACCTAGGATGACCCGCCGACGCCGGATGGACGGTCCAACCCATCGCATGGTCGAAGTTCGTTGAAGTCGGATGCCGACATCATCAGAGGCGATGCGACCGGCACGAAAGTGCTCTGCCTCGGGAGACAGCGTGATTCACGATTGCAAAGCCCCGGTCACGCGACATCTCGTGCTGGTCCGGCATGGCCAGAGCGTAGCCAACCGATCCGGCCTGTTCACGGGATTGCTGGACTCGCCCTTGACCGAGCAGGGCCGCATGGAAGCCGAGGCAGCCGGGCAGCGTTTGGCCGAGCGCAGCTGGCGCTCTTCCGCAGCCTTCACCTCGACGCTGACGCGGGCCGTCGTGAGCGGCCGGCTTATTCTCGATGCGCTCGGGCAACCCGGATTGGTCCCCCAACGCTTCGCCGCGCTCGACGAGCGAGACTACGGCGACCTCAGCGGGCTCGACAAGATTGCCGCCGATGCGCGCTGGGGGGCGGAGCGGATCGAGACCTGGCGCCGCTCCTACGCCGAGGCGCCGCCGAACGGTGAGAGCCTGCGCGATACCGGCGCCCGCATCGTGCCATGCTACCTCCGAACCATCCTGCCGGCGGTCATGTGCGGGGACGTGCTCGTCGTCGCCCACGGCAATTGCCTGCGGGCGCTTGTCATGGCGCTTGAAGACCTGAGCCCCGCGGAGGTCGAGCACCTCGAACTCGCGACGGGCTCCGTCAGGATCTATGAGCTTGCTGCGGACACGACGATCACGGCCCGCTGGATCGACGGGTGAATCCGCCTGTCGCCCCCCCACAATGCGTCTCCGCAAACTCTGAAGGGGTCTTCATTCCATCTATTTCAGTGATGAAAAGCATCTAATCATTCCGTTGGAGTGAATGAACGGGACCTGGGATCCTCCGGCATCACATCGGAGCCATCCATGTCCGCGCCCAGACTTTTCTCCCACTCTCGTTCGACGCGTGCCTTGGCCGGCACGAGAGCCATCCTTCCGGGACTGGGCCTCTGCGTGGCGGTCACCGCCGCAGCGATCGGCTTCGAAGCCGCCGAGGCGCACCTGTTCGGTCGTGCCTGGCTCGAAGCCCTGGTGCTCGCGATCCTGCTCGGCAGCGCGATCCGCACGATTTGGACCCCGTCGCAGCGTTTCTTTCCCGGCATCGCCTTCGGGGCCAAGACCGTGCTGGAGATCGCGGTCGTACTGCTCGGCGCGTCGCTCAGCCTCGCGACGATCCTCGCCGCCGGACCGGGCCTGCTCTTCGGCATCGCGGGCGTCGTCGTCGTGGCGATCCTGTCGAGTTACGGCATCGGCCGAGCGCTCGGGCTGCATCCGCGCATGGCGATCCTCGTGGCCTGCGGGAACTCGATCTGCGGCAACTCGGCGATCGCGGCCACGGCACCGGTGATCGGCGCCGACGGCGAGGACGTCGCCGCCTCCATCGCCTTCACCGCGGTGCTGGGCGTGCTGGTGGTGCTCGGCCTGCCGCTGCTAGTGCCGCTGCTCGGTCTGTCGCCGATGCAGTACGGCGTGCTCGCCGGCCTCACCGTCTACGCTGTTCCGCAGGTCCTCGCCGCCACCGCGCCGGTCGCGGCGCTCAGCGTCCAGGTCGGAACCCTGGTGAAGCTGGTCCGGGTGCTGATGCTCGGCCCGGTCGTCCTGATGCTCTCGCTCGGCGCAAGCCGGCTGCGCGAGGAGACCGACGAGGCCGCCCCCGGCGTCACCGCCGGCGACCGCCCGGCCCGCGGCGGCCTCGCGATCCACCGCCTGGTGCCGTGGTTCATCCTCGCCTTCCTTGCGCTCGCGGGCCTTCGCTCGGCCGGGCTGGTCCCGCAGGTTGCGCTCGCGCCGATGTCGGAGACCGCCAACGTGCTGACCGTGGTCTCGATGGCGGCGCTCGGCCTCGGGGTCGACGTGCGCAGCGTCGCCAAGGCCGGGGCGCGGGTGACCCTCGCGGTGGTCGCCTCGCTCCTCGCCCTCGGCGCCGTCAGCCTCGGCCTGATCCACGTGCTCGGCCTCGTCTGATCCGCGCTATGGCATCGATCCGAATTCTTGATGAAAGAACTGCTGTGACACGTTCGTCCCAATCTTCGTCCGAGGCGGTTGCGCAGGCGACGGGATGGTTGATGGGGCCGGGTCGCGAAGCGGCGGACGCGGCAGCCCTTCTCGACGGATTCAGCGCGTGCCTCTCGGGGCTCGGCCTGCCACTGGCCCGCGCCACCACCCACGCGCCGACCCTGCATCCGTCGTTCCGGTGGGTGATGCGCGTCTGGCATCCAGGAGCGTCGAGCCTAGCCCTGCGTCGCCGCCACGGCATCGAGGGCACGCCGACTTTTCACGGCAACACCGTCGAGCACGTGGTCGAGACCCGTACCCCGTTCCGATACCGTCTCGACGGGGATGGGCCGCTGCCGTTTCCCGTGCTCGGCGAGCTTCGCGACGAGGGTCTGACCGACTACCTCATCGTGCCGCTGCGCGCCGCGCGTGGACGCATGGGCGCCGCCTCCTGGGCCACGGCGAGACCGGGCGGCTTCACGCTGATCGAGATCGACACGTTGCTGGCGCTGGTCGAGCCGTTCTCGCTGCTGTTCGAGATCAAGGCGCTCGACGACATGCTCGGCGCGGTGCTGAGCGCCTATGTCGGGCGCGACCCGGCACGGCAAATCCTGGCCGGCACAGTGCGGCGCGGCGATGTACGTCTGATGCGGGCCGCTATGATGCTGACTGACTTGCGCGGGTTCGGTGAACTGTCCGACCGGCAGAGCCCCGACCGTGTGGTGGCCGCCCTCAACCGGATGTTCGATGGCATCGTGCCAGCCATCGAGGCGGAAGGCGGCGAGGTACTGAAGTATATCGGCGACGGGCTACTGGCCGTGTTCGATGCCGATCGCGACGAGGCTGCGGCGCGCCGTGCCGCCTTGCGTGCCGCCGAGGCCGCACTCGCTGCGCTTGCGACCCTGCGCGACGGTGACACAGCTGCCTTCGAGGTCGGCGTCGCACTTCATGTCGGGGAGATCGCCTACGGCAATATCGGCGGCGGCGACCGGGTCGACTTCACGGCGATCGGCCGCGATCTCAACGTGCTCGCTCGCGTCGAGCGCCTGTGCAAGACCTACGACACGCCGCTGATCGCCACCGACACTTTCATCGACGGATTGGCGCATGCCCTCGAACCGCTCGGCATTGTCGCCCTGCGCGGTTTCGCCGAACGGCACGCCTTGTTCGGGCATCGCAGGACCGCGCCCGTCGAAGCGCCGGCGGCGTGACGCTTAAACGGCCTCCGTCACCACAGAGGCGGAGATCGAAAGTTTCTAAACCATCGCATTGAGAGATCGTTCGCATCGCGAGAGACCGTTGGCGGGAATAAATCTCATCCCGTAACATCTCCTTGGTTGCAAGAAATTGCCACCCGCCCGGTGCCCTCGAACGCATCGACGCCGACATTCTTTAAAGGGGGAAACCATGCACGGACTGGACAGACCGACGAACCGCCGCCTCGTCCTGAGTGGCCTAGGGCTCGGCAGCCTCGGCGCCGCCATGCCGGCCTGGGCGGCAGGCTCGGTGAAGCTTCCGCTGCCTGGCGGCCCGGACGAGCGGGCGCTGACCACCGCCTTTCCGGGCAAGGCCGAGATGATCCTTCAACGCACCCATCCGCCGCTGCTGGAGACGCCATTCTCGGTGTTCGACGAGGGCGTGTTCACCCCCAACGACCGCTTCTACGTCCGTTGGCACTGGGCCTCGATCCCGACCGAAGTCGACGCCGGCACCTTCCGTCTTAAGGTCCACGGCCACGTCGACAAGGAACTCTCGCTCTCGCTCGACGCCATCGCCGGCCTGCCGCGCTTCGAGATCGCCGCGGTGAACCAGTGCTCGGGTAATTCGCGCGGGCTGTTCGAGCCGCGGGTGCCCGGCGCGCAATGGGCCAACGGCTCGATGGGCAACGCCCGCTGGACCGGGGTGCGCCTCAAGGACGTGCTCGAAAAGGCCGGGGTGAAGGCCGGTGCCGTGCAGGTGCGCTTCAGCGGCCTCGACGAGCCCGTGGTCGACGACGCGCCGGACTTCAAGAAGTCGCTCGATCTCGACCACGCCAACAATGGTGAGGTGATGATCGCCTACGCGATGAACGGCGAGCAGCTCCCGCTGCTCAACGGCTTCCCGCTCCGGCTTGTGGTGCCGGGCTGGTACTCGACCTATTGGGTCAAGATGCTGTCCGACATCGAGGTGCTGGACAAGCCCGACGACGGGTACTGGATGAAGACCGCCTACCGCATTCCGGACGTGCCGGGCGCCAACATCAAACCCGGCCAGACCGGCTTCAAGACGGTGCCGATCAACAGGATGGTGCCGCGCTCCTTCGTCACCAACCTGACCGATGGCGCCAAGGTGGCGGCCGGAACACCGGTGGCCATTCGCGGCATCGCCTTCGGCGGCGATTGCGGGGTGAAGGCGGTCGACTTCTCCGATGATGGCGGAGCGACGTGGTTCCCGGCGCAGCTCGGCGCGGACGAGGGCCCCTACAGCTTCCGCCGCTTCGAGGGCAGCCTGCCGGCGCTGGCCGCCGGCACCCACACGGCCAGGGTCCGCTGCACCAACACCAACGGCGTCGCGCAGCCCATGGACCGGGTCTGGAACGGCGCCGGCTTCATGCAGAACGGCATCGAGGCCGTGTCCTTCCAGGCCGCTTGAGGAGAACAGCCATGAACCCGATCCGCCCTGCGGCCCTCATCGCCGCGCTCATACTGTCTCCCCTGGTGGCGCTCGCCGCCCCGGCTCCCGAGCCGATGCGCTTCACCTCGCAATCCATCGCGATGCCGACCTCCGACCGGATCTTCCCGGACGGGCCGGGGGCCGAGGCGGTCAACAACAACTGCCTCGCCTGCCACTCGGCCGGGATGGTGCTGACCCAGCCCAAGCTCACGAAGGCGCAGTGGACCGAGACCGTGAACAAGATGGTCCACGTCTACAAGGCGCCCGTCGATCAGGCCGACGTGCAGACCATCGTCGACTACCTGACGGCGTTGAAGCCGACGCCCTGAACCCCCGAATCCCGAGGCCGCCGCGCTTTTTTCGCCGGCCTCGGGGAATAGACCGAGCCTTCCGGCGTCTCCTCAGGGCGATGCACGGCCGGCCCGGCCTTGCACCACGGATTTCCGATTTCGAACCAGCCCTCACGGCAGGCCCCGGCCGCCGAACGAGCGCGCATGCCCGAGAGACCCGCTTCATGACCCATATCCGCACCAGCCTCCGCACCCTCCTCGCCGGAGCCGCCTTGCTCCTGGCCCAGGCCCAGCCCGGGTCCGCCGCCGGCTTCGACGGCGCGATCAAGAACAACGCGCTGGCGCTGAACGCCGCCGGGACCGTCGCCGCTGTGTCGAACAGCGAGGAGAGCGCCGTCGTCGTCTACGACGTCGCCAAGGGCACGGTGCTGCGCCGCCTCGACGGCTTCGTCACGCCGCGCAACATCGTGTTCGCGCCGGACGGCGCCCGCTTCTACGTCTCCGACAGCGGTACCGGCCGGATCACGGTCTACGACACCGCCACTGGCAAGGAGGCCGGCGTTCTCGCCGCGGGCCCCGGAGCGTTCGGCACGGTGCTCTCGGCCGACGGAGGCAAGCTCTACGTCAACAACGAGGCCGCAAGCACGCTGACCGTGTTCGACACCAAGACCATGCTCGCCGAGGCCGTGATCCCCGGCTTCTCGCAGCCGCGCCAGGGCGTGAAGCTGTCGCCGGACGGCAAGACCGTGTTCGTGACGAACTTCCTCGGCGACAAGGTCACGTTGGTTGATACCGCCACCAACAAGATCACCGGCGAGATCGCCGGGTTCGACAAGCTGCGCGCGATCTCGATCACCAAGGACGGAAAGACGCTGTTTGCCGCCAACAGCGGCCGTAACACCATCGGCGTGGTCGATGTCGCCGCCCGCAAGGTCACCTCCGAGGTGGCAGTGGGCAAGGACCCCTACGGCGCCGCGCTGACCCCGGACGGGCACTTTGTCTATTCGGGCAACCTCAAGGACAACTCGCTCTCGGTGATCGACACCGGCACCCTCAAGGTCGTCGCAACGGTGACCGGCCTGAACGAGCCGCGCCAGGCGATCGCGTTCTCGGCCGACAACGCCCACGCCTACGTCCTCAACCGCGACCTCAGCGTCGCCGTGGTTGATCGCGCGAAGAATGCGGTGGTCTCGACGATGAAGCCCTGAGGCGACGCGCGCCGGGGGCCTTGTCGGTTCCCGGCGCGTTCTCGTCGTCGACACCTCACGAACGCAGGACAAAGACCCCATGCTCGGCCTGTTCCAGCGCAAGGACCGCCTCATCGTCCACGGAAAGGCGCCCTACAACGCCGAGCCGCCGCTCGATCGCCTGCGCGCGGCCTTCATCACCGACCAGGTCGACTTCTACGTCCGCAGCCACGGGAATATCCCGGACCTCGACGCCGACAGCTACCGCCTGACCGTCGACGGGATGGTTGCGACGCCGCTCGAACTGTCCATTGCCGATCTGAAGACGCGGTTTGCGCCCGTCACCGTCACGGCGGTAATGCAATGCGCTGGCAACCGCCGGGCCGACATGCTGGCGGTGGCCCCGGTCTCCGGCGACCCGTGGGCGCCCGGCGCCATCGGCAACGCGAAATGGACTGGGGTGCGCCTCGCCGACGTTCTGCGCGCGGCCGGCATCGATGCGGGCGATACGCGCCACGTCGCCTTCGAGAGCCACGACCGGATCGCGGACACGGACACGCGTTTCGGCGCCTCGATCCCGCTCGCCAAGGCGCTCGCCCCCGAGACGTTGGTCGCCTTCGCAATGAACGGCGAGCCTCTCGCCCCCGAGCATGGCCACCCCCTGCGCGTGGTGGTGCCGGGATTTGCCGGTATCCGCAGCCCGAAGTGGCTCGCCCGCATCACGGTGCAGGACCGGCCCTCCGACAATCCGATGCAGGCCGACGACTACAAGCTGTTTCCGCCCGACGTGACCGCCGAGACCGCCGACCCCGCCCACGGCATCACCATCGAGGCGATGCCGCTCAACAGCGCGATCTGCGAGCCCGCCCGCGGCGCGGCGTTGAAGGCCGGCCGGCACACGATCCGCGGCTACGCCATCGCCAGTGACCGCGCGGTCGCCCGCGTCGATGTCTCGACGGATGGCGGTCGCAGCTGGGCACAGGCCCGGATCGACCGCGATGCGGACGCGCCCTACGCCTGGACGTTCTGGGAGATCGACCGCGAGCTGACTGCGGGCGAGCACGAACTCGCGGTGCGGGCCTGGGATTCCGCCGGCCAGACCCAGCCGGCCGCGCCCGACGACACCTGGAACTACAAGGGCTACCTCAGCGCCGCCTGGCACCGGGTGCGGGTGACCGTTGCCTGATGACCGTCACGCCCAGAGCAGGGCGATGGCCGCGAGGCCCGAGATCGCGATGAGCAGGGCCGCAACCCCGACGGTGAGGATGCGCGGCATCATCGGGATCTCGGCATGGGCGAGTCGCGCTCGGATCGCCCGGTCCCGCCATGCGGCGCCGGCGAACGAGGCGAGCGCACAGGCGATCAGCGTGAGCGACAGCACCTTCAGTGGCCAGACCGCCAGCACCTCTCGCAGGAAGCGCTGCGCGGCCAGGCCGACGCCGAGGAAGGCGAGCCCGGTGCGAAGCCACGCCACGAACGTACGCTCGGCTGCCAGCACCGTCCGGTCCTCGGCGAGCCTCACCCGGGGATCGTCGGGGGGCACGGGTTTCGCAGGATCGCTCATCCGGCATCCGCCGTCGCGATCAGGTCGAGCAACGCGTCGGCGGCCCGGCTGCAGTAGCGCTCCTTGTGGCGCAGCACCCGGAACGGACGGCTCGGCAGGGCAAACGCCGCCCGCACCAGCGTTCCGGCCCGAAGCGCAGCTGCCACTACGGTCTCGGACAGAACGGCGGCCCCGCCCCCGGCCTCGACGGCGGCGCGCACCGCCTCGTTCGAGGGCAGTTCGAGCGTGACCCGGAGTTGGGCCGTGGAGAGGCCAGCCTCCGTGAGCGCCGCCTCGAAGGCCGAGCGGGTTCCCGATCCCGCCTCGCGCAGCACCCAATCGCCCCCGGCGAGGTCCTTAGGTTCGAGGGCGGTCGCCCCTGCGAAGGGATGGGCTGGGGCAACCACGAGGACGAGTTGGTCGCGCGCGATGGTGGTGCTCGCAAGCGTCGGGTCGTCCAACGCCCCCTCGACGAAGCCGAGTTCGGCCTGCCCGGCGCGCACCGCGTCGGCGGCGTCGGTGGTGTTGCCGACCGCCAGCCGGATGGCGATCTCAGGGTAGGTGCGGCGGAAGGCGACGAGGTGGCGCGGCAACCAATCGCTGGCGATGGTCTGGCTGGCGTAGAGCGCCAGCGTCCCGCGTCGCATGCCGCTGAGGTCGGCGAGCACCAGTTCGGCGGCCTCGGCCCGGGCGAGCACGGCGCGGGCCTCGTCGAGGAACACACGCCCCGCCTCGGTCAACTCGATCCCGCGGCCAACCCGGTGAAACAGCTTCGTCGCGTGCCGCCCCTCGATGTTGGCGATCGCCGTGCTGACCGCCGATTGGACGATGTTCAGCGCCTCGGCGGCCCGCGTCACGTGCTGCCGCTCGGCCACCGCCACGAAGATGCGAAGCTGGTCGAGGGTCACGGCTGCCGACGATCCGGCGCGAGGCCGCGGACGTGCGCATCGACCGCCTGCGCGACGGTGAGCAGCCGAGCCTCGTCGGTGCGGCCGGTGACGACGTAGGACATGCCACCATCGACCCAGGAGAAGGCAGCGATGTCGCCCTCTCGGGCGAAGCGGAAGAGCGTTCGCCCATCGCCGTCTCCGACGCGGCTGTAAAGCGTCAGGCGGGTTCCGCGGTCGTCGTCGTACATTAGCATCGCTGCGGATTCGGCGCCGGCCGGCAGCAGCCGCCCGCCCATCAGGCGAAACCCTTGGGCCGCGAGATCGGGGGCCGCGACCGCGTGACCGAGGCGCTTCGAGAGCCACGTCACGAGGTGGGGCTTCTCGTCGGCGCGCACCTCCACCGGATGCACCACCTCGACCACGAAGGTGCGAAAGGCCGCGACCGCGTCCTGCGTCACCGGTGCCCCCGCCACCATCATCGTCGTGGGCCCGCTGCGCAGGGCATGGCCGAACCAGCCGCCGGCACCGCCGAGCGCGAGGCAGAGAACGGCTGCTGCCGCCATGGGGAACCAGCCCCTGCCGACGAACCGGCGCCGCGAGCGGATGTTGGCCACCCGGAGCCGCGCCGGGATCGCCTCCTCGGCGATCGGCGCGAGGCGGGCACGCAGGTGCTCGCGCAGGGCGCGATCCGCCGAGACCTCGGCCGCACGCGCGGGGTTTCCTTTGAGCCATGCCTCGACCAGCGCCTGCCGCTCCGGTTCGAGGCGGCCGTCGATCAGGCCGTGCAGGTCGTCCTCGCCGACCGGGCGTGGATCCCCGCTCATTTCACCCTCCTCAAGAGGCCAGTCCGGCCAGTTTCCAGAAAACTTCGCATCCGTGTCCGCGCCCGGCTCAACCGCGACATCACCGTACCCAGCGGTACCCCGAGCACCTGGGCCGCCTCGGCATAAGACAGATCCTCCACCGCGACGAGCAGCAGCACCGAGCGCTGTTCCTCGGGCAGGGTGTCGAGGCCGGCGAGTACGTCGCGGGCTCCCAACGCGGCTTCCGGGTCGATACCTGGGTCGGGCACCTGCTCCAGCGCTTCCGCGCCGCAATCGACGCCGCGCCGGCCCCGGCGCCGGACGGCGCCGAGGAACAGGTTGCGCTCGATCGTGAACAGCCACGCCCGCAGGTCGCCGTCGCGGCGACGTCCGGACCAGGCGGACAACGCCCGCTCCAGGGTGTCCTGGACGAGGTCGTCCGCCGCCTCGCGGTCCCGCAACAGCGCCACGGCGTAGCGCCGCAGGGCCGGGATCTGCGGTTCGATGAGGGCGGCGATCTCGTCCACGAGGCTTTACCGATCAAGGCTTGGCGATGTGCCATGCGCCGTTGAGGAAGCCGTCGCCGGTGATGTCGCCGGGCTTGGTGTCCTTGGCAAAGGTGTAGAGCGGCTTGCCCTTGTAGGCCCACTGCATCGTGCCGTCATCCCGCGTCACCATCGTCCAGTCGCCGCTGGCGGCCGAGCCGGAGGCGGCCATCAGGGCCGGCCAGTTGGTCGCGCAGGGGCCGTTGCACATCGACTTGCCGCCCATGTCCTTGTCGAAGGTGTAGAGGGTCATGCTCTTGGCATCGACGAGCGCCGGCCCCTTGGCGGTCTCGGCCGTCACGGCAGGCGCGGCGGCCTGGGCGGCCAAGGCGGAGAAGGCGACAGCCGCGAAGGCGGCGCGGATCAGCAGAGTGCGCATGGGTGAGGTCTCCCGCGGTCGAGCATGACCGCATCGGGAGGGATGCCCAAGAGGCGCCTCTATTCCACGCGTCTTCTCGACGACAGATCACGAAGGCGTGAACGGGCTCTCAGCCACATCCGCGGAATAAAGCCGCGCCCCAGGCATCCTTCCCATCGACACCGGATCAAAAGGAAGCCGCATGCGCGGAGCACTGGGATTTGCCGTGACGGCGGCGCTGATGGCAAGCGGCCTCGTCGGCGGCCGGATGATGATGCGCCCGACCTTGGCCGCCACCGAGCCAGCGGCAGCTCCGTCCGCGTCCTTCGACGCGATGATGGCGCAGTCGATGGCGCAGATGCATGCCGACATGATGGTCCCGCCCTCGGGCGACCCCGACCGCGACTTCGCCGCGATGATGATCCCGCACCACGAAGGCGCGATCGCGATGGCGAAGGCGGAGCTGCTCCACGGCAAGGATCCGGTCCTGCGCCGCCTCGCGCAGGGGATCGTCGTCGAGCAGGGCCAGGAGATCGATGTGATGCGCCGCGCGCTCGCCGATCGCCCCGCGATGCCGGGTCAGGCCGCCGGCGCCCCTCCCGTTCACCACCATGGCGCGGCACCTGCCGCCGAGATGCCTTCGGAGCACCGCCGATGAAGACCGCCCTGACCGTTCTCGCCCTTGTGCTGCTCTCCGGCTCGGCCTTCGCCGGGCAGGCTCCGGGCCCCGCCTCGGCGCCCGACGAGCCCATCAGCAGCAAAGACCGATTCTACACCTCCGATCAGTTCTCCAATACGGTCTCTGTGGTCGATCCCGCCGCCAACACCCTGCTCGGGGTGATCCGGCTCGGCGACCCGACGCCGATAAACCTGAGCCCGCTCTATCGCGGGCAGCTTCTGGTTCACGGCATGGGCTTCTCGCCGGACCACAGGACCCTGCTCGCGGTCTCGATCGGTTCGAACTCCGTGAGCTTCATCGACACGGCGACCAACGCGGTCCGCCACACCGCCTATGTCGGCCGCTCGCCACACGAAGCCTTCTTCACGCCGGACGGCCGAGAGGTCTGGGTGAGCGTGCGCGGCGAAGACTATATCGCCGTGCTCGATGCCGCGACCGCCATGGAGACCCGCCGGGTCACCGTACCAAACGGGCCGGGCATGACGATCTTCTCGCCGGACGGCACCTACGGTTACGTCTGCTCCAGCTTCAGCCCCGAGACCGTCGTCATCGACACCAAGACCCACGCCATCGTCGGCCGCGTGAAGCAGGAGAGTCCGTTCTGCCCCGACATCGCCGCCACGCCGGACGGCAAGCAGGTGTGGTTCACCCTCAAGGATGTCGGCCGGACCCAGGTGTTTTCGGCGCGTCCGCCATTCGCGCCGCTGAAGACGATCGAGACCGGGCCGATCACCAACCACGTCAACATCGTCTCGACCAAGGCCGGCCAGTTCGCCTACGTGACGATTGGCGGCCTGAACCAGGTCAAGGTGTTCCGCACCGACGATTTCTCCCAGCTCGCAACGATCCCGACCGGCGCCCTGCCGCACGGGCTCTGGCCCTCGGGCGACGGCAGCCGCGTCTATGTCGGCCTGGAGAACGCCGACAAGGCCGCGGTGATCGACACCGCGTCGAACACGGTGATCGCCGAGGTGCCGATCGGGCAGGGTCCGCAGGGCGTCGCCTACGTCCCGAACGCCGTGCCGGAGGGCGACGGAATGCAAAACCTGCAGCCGCTGGGGGCCGCAGGCCAGACCAGTGCGCTGACGCTCGCGGGCGGCGACGGCAAGCCGGCGACGCAGGTTACCCTGTTCGACCAGGGCGTGCTGCAGACGCTGCAGGCCGCGATCACGGGACTGGCGCCGAAGATGCCGTTCGTGCTGGCGCTGTCCGCAGATCCGAAGGGCGCGACCGGCCTGGAGCCACTCGCCGCCTTCACCACCAACCCGGCCGGCGCGGCCATCGTCAACGCGATCGGTCCGATCCGGCAAGTCACCCGCAAGGACGCCGGCCCGAGCCGCCGTTACTTCGTGGTCGCGGCGGGCAAGCCCGGCAAACTCGGCGGCATCGAGCAGGTGCAGATCACGGATTAATCGAGCGGTGTCGCCAGTCCGGAAGGCGAACATCTCAAACAATGCCTCCGTGACGCGAGCCCAGCCTCGATGTCTGCTTTCGAGAACAGCGTCAGCCCGCTTCTATGGCGTAGTTGGGTCGGACGCGGCAGGTCTGCTTTTTAAGCCTGGCAGGTCCGTGGCACGAATCCCGAACGTTGAACCGCGTTGTATCGCGGCGCCGCCAAATCGCTTCAAGCTCCGTCGGAATGGCCGAGCGAGCGCTACGATCTCGTCTGGACACGCGAGCGCTGAGGGAATGAAGGGTCCTTCGCTCAAATCCGGCGGCGCCTGCTGGTCGGCGACAACTGCGATTCGGACGAATTCCACCCCATGAGGATGAAACGCTCATGTTGCCCATGACAGGCGAACGCGCTGTCCGCTGGAACGTTGATGGGCCACGACCAGGAAAATGTCCAAATTAGTTCCAACGGATGACCGATGAGCCAAAAGCGAAAAGTGGACCGGCGTCCCACCGTGGTGGTGACCGGTGCAAGTGCAGGGGTGGGGCGGGCGATCGCCCACGAATTTGCCCGGCATCACTGGAACGTTTCGGTGCTGGCGCGGGGAGAAGCAGGGCTCGACGGTACCGTACGGGACATCGAGAACGCCGGGGGCCGGGCGCTGGCGCATCGGGTCGACGTCGCGGACGCCGAAGCCGTCATGCGTGCGGCGGACGAGACCGTGAGGGCGTTCGGTGGCATCGACGTTTGGATCAACGTGGCGATGGTGACGATCTACGCGCCGGTGCAGCAGACATCGCCTGAGGAGTACAAGCGGGCGACCGAGGTGACGTATCTCGGACAGGTCTACGGCACGCTGGCGGCCCTCAAGCACATGCAGCACCGAAACGCCGGCTCCATCGTCTGCATCGGCTCCGCCCTGGCGTACCGGTCGATTCCGCTCCAATCGAGCTACTGCGCGGCGAAGGCCGCCGTGCGGGGCTTCGTCGACAGCCTGCGCAGCGAGTTGCTGCACGATGGTTCGCGGGTGCGGTTGACGATGGTGCAGCTTCCGGCGGTGAACACGCCGCAGTTCGACTGGGCGCGAACGCGCATGCCGCGTCGGCTGGAACCGGTCCCGCCGATCTATCAACCAGAGGCGATCGCGCGCCATGTCTATCGCGCGGCCCAGACCTCGCCGCGCGAACTCTGGATCGGCTTCCCGACCTGGAAGGCGATCATCGGCAACATGATCATCCCGGGCTGGATCGACGGCTACCTCGCGCGACACGGCTATCGCGGTGAAATGACAAGCCAAGCTGCGATCGAAGGGCGGCCGGACAACCTCTACGATCCCGTCGACACCGATCCGGGTGCGCATGGGAGGTTTGATGATCGCTCGCTCACGTCGGTGCCGGCTGCCGACCCGCGCTGGCTCAAACTCGGCATCGCCGCGGCACTCGGAACGGTGCTTGTCGGAGCCTTGACGGTTGCGAGAGCTTCACCGACCTTGCGCCGCCTCCGGTGAGGGATGGGCAGCCCCTCGCCGCGACTACGTCATCCGCATACGCAGGTTGAGCAGTACGACGAGGGTGCCGCCCACCATCAGCCCGATGATGAGGGTGGAGAACAGGATCAACTGCAGATCGTCGCGGGATGAGCGGCGCAGATCCACGTGTAGGAAGCAGCGGAAGTGCACCACGGCTTGGACCAGGGCCAGTGCGAAAACGATCCCAAGCGCCGTCGTGCCTGCTGCCCATCCCCAGGTCACGACCGCAAACGCGGCGCCGGTGAGGAGAAGGGCGAAAACGTACCCGATGCCGTAGGTCATCAGGTCGCGGCGTTTGGCATGCTTCTCATCGCTCGATCGCAGGCGTGCCCTGGCCTCGTCTCCCCGTCGATCCCTCGCGATCGCCGCGCCGCCCGCCAATGCTCTCGCAGTGCCGATCAGAGCGGCCGCGCCGGCAGCCTTTAGCAACACGACGCCCTTCGAGGGCCCTCGGGTGGTCATGTGAGAGTTCCCTGAAGATAGACCACGGAGAAGATTGCGATCCAGATGATGTCGAGGAAATGCCAAAATAGGCCGAGCTTCAGCAGATTCAGCTTGACCCTGGCGTCCAGGCCGAACACCGCGATCTGTGCGAGCATCACCATGATCCAGATGCAGCCGGCGGTGACGTGCAGGCCGTGCGTCGGTACCAGTGCAAAGAAGGCCGACAGGAAGCCGCTGCGGTTCGGCGTCGCTCCATCGGCGAACATCGTCCGGAAATCGCTGAGTTCGAAACCGAGGAAGACGATCCCCAGGACGAGCGTTAGTAAAAGCCATGCGACGACGCCTATCCGACCCCGGTCATACTTCATGGAGATGGAGGCAAGGCCGAAGGTCAGGCTGCTGGTGAGCAGGATGAGCGTCTCAATGAAAGAGGGGCCGAGCTTGAACTCCGCGGCCGGCCCAGGAGCACCGGCCGTCGCCGAAAGCTGCGTCCCGTAGATCGCGAAGAGCAACGCAAACAGGATCGCGTCGCTCATCAGGAAGATCCAGAAACCGTAGAGGCCGATGGCGGCCTCCCCCGGCTCCATCTCATCCGAGTTGAGGAGGTTGAGCCCGACATGCCGGAGCTGCAGGGCGCTCATGACGGCACCTGCGTGGGGAAGGGTCGGGCGAGCCCAAGATTGACCGGCTCGGTTTCGAGTTCGCGGGGGACGGGACGCGTCGTGCGGGCCAGATCGAGCCATCGCCGGTCCGTCGCCTCGATCTCGGATGCGGAAATCGTCCGATGGACATCGCGCACGAAGCTGCGCGCGACGACCGGTGCCCAAACGCCGATGAAACCGAGAATGGTCAGCCACCAGATGTGCCAGACGAGGCCGAAGGCGCAGACCGCACCGGCCAGCCCGACCAGCGGGCCAACCCAGCTGTTCTTCGGCATGACGATGGCCTGATAGTGGTCGGCCAGCTTGTAGGCCTCCTTGCGCTCCTTGAGCCAATAGAAAGGATCGAGCCGATCCACGTGCGGGATCGTCGCGAAGTTGTACTCCGGCGGCGGTGCCGAGACCGACCACTCCAGGCTGCGTGCGTCCCAAGGGTCGCCGACCGGGACGCGGTTCGCCTCACGGTCCCTCACGCTGACCCAGAGCTGGACGAACAGGGTGACGAGGCCTGCGAGCAAGAGGAAGGCCCCGACGATCGCCACGAGGAGCCAGGGTCGGTAATCGGGCTCGAACAGGGCCTGGCTCCGCCGCGCCATGCCGCCGAGGCCGAGCACGTAGAGCGGCATGAAGGCGAGATAGAACCCCGAGACCCAGAAGCCGAAGGAGATCCGGCCCCAGACCTCCGACAGCCGGAAGCCGAAGGCCTTGGGAAACCAGTACATGTATCCGGCGATCATGCCGTAGAGCAGGCCCGGGATCAGCACGTTGTGGAAGTGGGCCACGAGGAAGACCGTGTTGTGGACCACGAAGTCGATCGGCGGGATCGCGAGCAGGATCCCGGTGAGGCCACCGAGGACGAAGGTGACGATGAAGGCGAGGGAAAACAGCATCGGCGTGGTGAAGCGCACTTCACCGCGAAACATCGTCCAGATCCAGTCGTAGATCTTGACCCCTGTCGGGATAGCGATGGTCATCGTCGCCACGCCGAAGAAGGCGTTGACGTCGGCGCTCTGTCCCATCGTGAAGAAGTGGTGTAGCCAGACCGTGAACGAGAGCACGCCGATCACCATGGTGGCGGCGGCGAGCGACTTGTAGCCGTAGAGCTCTTTCGACGAGAAGGCCGATATCACCTCGGAGTAGACGCCGAAGGCCGGCAGGATGAGGATGTAGACCTCGGGATGGCCGAACAGCCAGAAGAGGTTGACGTAGTTCATCATGTTGCCGCCGAGATCGTTCGTGAAGAAGTGGAAGTCGGCGTAGCGATCGAGGGCGAGGAGCGCGGTCGCGAGCGTCAGCGGAGGCATCGCGAAGATCATCAGGATCGATGTGCAGAGCGCCGTCCAGCAGAAGAGCGGCATGCGCGTGAGATGCATCCCGGGGCAGCGCTTCTTGTAGATCGTCGCCGTGAAGTTGAGCCCCGAGAAGGTCGTCCCGAGGGACGACAGCGTGATCGCCCAGATCCAGTAATCCGGGCCGACGCCGGGCTGGAAGACCTTCCCCGTGTAGGGCGGATAGCCCGACCATCCTCCGGTCGAGAACTCGCCGACGGCGAGCGAGATCATCACGAGGCCGGCCCCGCCCGCGGTCAGCATCAGGCTGATGGAGTTCAGGAGCGGGAAGGCGACATCGCGGGCGCCGATCTGCAACGGCACGACGTAGTTGATCAGCCCGGTCAGGAACGGCATCGCCATGAAGAAGATCATGATCGTGCCATGCGTGCTGAAGAGCTGCGCAAAGTGTTCGGGCGCGACGATGCCGGGAGCGTTGACCGCGAGCGATTGCTGCGCGCGCATCAGGACCGCCTCGACGAGGGCGCGGCTGAGCATCACGCCGGCGATCACGATGTACATGATCCCGATCTTCTTGTGGTCGAGGCTGGTCAGCCAGTCGAGGAAGAGCGGACGCCACCAACGTTTCCATGTCAGCAGCGCGACGAGGACGACCGCACCGACGATCACGAGTGCGCCGGCAAAGGCGCCGATGAGTTCGCTGAGGTTGGGATTCTCCCAGGCCCGCACGAACGGGAACGCATGCGCGTCCAACCGGCCGAACAGGAAGGACCGTAAACCGTCGTCACTCATTTGGGGTGATGTCCGTGGGCGGTGTGCATGCCCGGATCGTTCTGGGCGAGGATCGTCTGGAACAGGCCCGACGTCACCGACCCGAACAGGATCGGCTCGGCCTGGAGCGTGCGGGCGGCCAGGGCCGCATAGGCGCCCGCGTCGAGGGTCTTCCCCCCCGAACGGGCTTGAGCGAGCCAGGAGGCGTAACCGTCGGTCGATTTGGCCAGGACCGGGAACTTCTGGTTCTGGAAGCCCATGCCGTTGAACTGCACGTTCTCGCCACGGAAGCGACCAGGCCGACTTGCGGCGAGGTTATGCTGTGTCGTCATGCCGGCCATGGCGTAGATCTGGCCAGCGAGCTGCGGCACGAAGAACGATTGCATGACCGTGCCGCTCGTCAGGCTGAGATGCACCGGGTGATCGGCGGGGAAGACGAGCTCGTTGACGCTCGCCACGCCTTCGTCGGGGTAGATGAACAACCACTTCCAATCGAGGGCGACCACCTGCACCTCGATGGGGGGGTATGGTGAGGCAAGTGGCTTGTATGGGTCGAGCTTGTGGGTGTCGCGCCACAGGAACACGGCGAGCACGATGACGATGATCGCAGGTGGGATCCAGATGAAGCCTTCGAGAGGCCAGTTGAAGCCCCATTGCGGTCGATAGGCGCTCTTGGTGTTCGACAAGCGGTAGTGCCAGGCGAAGATCGGCGTCAGCAGCAGGACCGGCGCGGCGACGAAAATCAGGATTGTGCAAACGAGAAGGAACAGGCTGCGGGTCTGATCCGCGACCGGGCCGGCGGCGCCCAGCACGCCGTGATCGAGCACGCCGCAGCCGCCCAGGGGGAGCAGCGCAACGGTGGCTAAGAGTGACGCGAGGCGAAGCACGATCCAGCCTGGACGGCCTCGACGGCTAGGGTCGGCGAGGGCAATATCGGTCATCACGACGGTTTCCACGATGGACGATGGTCCCGGGTCGAGCCATTCCCAGGATACAGTGACATCGACGTGGCAGAACCGCAGGGCCGTCACGGTCCCGCACCCGGGACAGACGGCTCCGACATGATCGACGGATCTTGGGAGTGGCGATCGGCTCGTCCCCGAGGGGCAGACGGGAGCCGCAAGCAGCGTCACGTTAACCACCGTCGACGCCGCATGCACGGACAGATCTCTTGAACCACGGTATCGTGATGCCTCGGTCCCGCCGTCAGCCACCGCCGCGGTCGACGACGGATCCGCATAGGCCCAGCGCGGTGTTCACGACGCCGAGATGCGTCAGGGCCTGCGGAAAATTTCCTGCGAGGCACCGGCCAGGAACGTCGTACTCCTCCGAAAGAAGACCGACGTCGTTGGCCACGCCGAGCACGCGTTCGAGATAGGCCTCGGCGAGTTCCTGCCGTCCCTGGAGGCGCAGGCAATCCGCCATCCAAAGCGAGCAGGGTAGGAACGCCCCCTCGTCGCTGCCGTCGCCCTTCGTCCGTATGCGACGGATCAGGCCGTCCTGATCGAGGTCCTCCCTGATCCGCTCGATCGTCGCCGCCATACGTGGCTCGTCGGCCTTCAGGAAACCGACGAGCGGCAGGAGCAGGAGGCTCGCGTCGAGCTCATGGCTACCGTAGCTTTGCGTGAAGGTCCCGAGCCCCGCGTTCCAACCCTCGCCGCAGATTTCGGCCCGAGCCTCGTCGCGGCAGGCGGTCAGCGACGCGCGAAGCGCCTCGGTGAGGTCGCCGTGCCGTAGGACCCGGTCGAAGCCGACCCAGCACATGGCCTTCGAATAGGTGTAGCGCTTCGGATCGCCGCGCGATTCCCAGATCCCGGCACCACGGTCCCGCCACACCTCGGCGAGGTGTTCGGCGAGGCGGCGCTCGACGGAGCATTGATGGTCCGTCGATGCGATGCCCGCCCGTCGCGCTAATGCCAGGGTGTCGATGACCTCGCCGTAGATGTCGAGCTGCTTCTGCGTGGACGCGGCGTTGCCGACCCGTACCGGTCGCGCCTCGCGGTAGCCGGGCAGCGCATCCACGGTCCACTCGGACAGGTGCCTGGAGCCATCCACCCGGTACATGATGCGGAGCGCATCCGGGTTTCCGGCGATGGCGCGCAGGAGCCAGTCCCGCCACGCCGTCGCCTCGGTCTCGAAGCCCGCGTTGATGAAGGCACCAAGCGTGAAGGTCGAATCCCGCAACCACGAATATCGGTAATCCCAGTTCATCGCGCCCGCCGGCACCTCCGGCAAGCTCGTGGTCGGTGCGGCGACCAGACCGCCCGAACGCGCGTGCGTGAGGGCCTTCAGCGTGAGGAGAGACCGCTTGACAGCCGCCGGCCAGCGGGTGCGCGTCGCGTCGAAGCCCGAGATCCAACGCTCCCAATGCGCCTGCGTCGCGTCCAGCGAGGCCTCGACATCGAGATGAGGCGCATCGGCTTCCCAAGCGTCCGTCCGGCACAGCACGAACGTTTGCCGCCCGCCCTCTTGCAGCGTGAACCCGGCTTTCACTCCACCGTCATCGACGCCGACGGGAATGCTGGCTTGGAGGGTCAGGCGATGTCGGCCGGCCACAGCCACGGCGCCACCCTCGCGAGCCTCCCACCACGGCGCCAGCGCACCGTAGTCGAAACGCGGGCTGAGATCGAAGTCCAACGTGACGGTGCCGGCCAACCCCTCCACGATCCGCACGAGCGCCGAGACCGTCTTGCGGATGGGCATGAAGTCGGTGACGCGAACGGCGCCATCCGCCGTTTTCATCATGGTTTCCAGGATCATGGTGTCGCCGCGATACCGTCGCGTCGTGTCGAGGACGGGTCCCCGGGGGGTGATCGACCAGCGACCGTCCTCCTCGTTGCCGAGGAGCGCACACAGGCATGCGTCGTCATCGAAGTTCGGCCAGCACAGCCAGTCGATCGAGCCGTCCCGCGCGACGAGCGCGGCGGTCTCGCCGTCGCCGATCAGGGCATAGCTCTCGATGGGTTTGCTCAACGTTCGTTTCCTTCGTCCGGCCGATGCACTGCGGGCATCGCCGTTTCGTCTTCGTCGTGCAGGGTGTGGAAGGGTTTTTGGCTAGGCGAGCCGCTCGGCGATGTGGTCGGCGACGCGGAGCGCGTTGGCGATGATCGTCAGCGTCGGGTTCACCGCGCCGATCGACGGGAAGAAGCTCGCGTCCGTGACGTACAGGTTGTCGAGTTCGTGCGCCTTGCAATTCAGGTCGAGCACCGACGCCTTCGGGTCGGTGCCGAAGCGCAACGTGCCGGCCTGGTGCGCGGTGCCGCTCAAGGGGATGTTCTTGCCGAGGTAAAGCGAACGTTCGAACAGGTAGGTGTGGAGGCCGCCGGGCCGGAGCAGCTCTTCGAGCTTGCCGCGCAGGCGGTCGTGCGCCTCGCCGTTGGTTTCGCGCACGTCGAGTATGACGCGGCCGTCACGTCCGAGCATCACCCGGTTGTCGGGGTGCGGCAGGTCTTCGCTCTGCAGCCAGAAGTCCATCGAGTGGCGGGCCACCATCTCGAACGGGGCGTCGGGCAGGAAGCCAGTCCATTTCGGGAACTCTTCGCCGCGGATCTGCTCCGGATGCGTCTTGGCGCACATCTGGATCAGCCCCATCGGGAACTCCCAGTCCTTCGACTCGAAGTAGAAGTCCGAGACCGCGAGCGTCTTCTGGAAGACGGTGGCGTTTACCTCCTTCGACAGCGCCATCAGCACTGACATGTTGTGGCGCATGTAGTTGCGCCCGACCTGGTCCGAGCCGTTGGCGAGCCCGTTCGGGTGGGCGGCGTTGGCCGAGCGCAGGAGCAGCAGCGCCGACGACAGCGCGCCGCAGGCGGCCACGACCACATCCGCCGAGTAGCGTTCGGCCCTGCCCTCGCGGGTGACGTTCACCGCCGTAACCGTCCGGCCCGACGGGTCGGTCTCCAGCGTTGAGACGTAGGCGTTCACGAGCAGGGTGACGTTGTCGTGTCGGGCCAGCGTCGGGTCGACGGTCATCACTTGCGCGTCGGCCTTGCCGTTCAGCAGGCACGGGAAGCCATCGAAGGCGTCGCAGCGAATGCAGATGCTCGTCGGCGTCGGCTTGCCGTCGCGCTCGTCGAGCTTGATCCCGAGGGGCAGGTGGAATGGGTTGAGGCCGAGTTTCCCCCAATCGTCCGACAGCTTCTGAATGCGCGGCTCGTGGCTAACGGGGGGATGGTCGTAGGGGCCGCTCGACCACGGCTCGCTCGGGTCCTCGCCGCGCTGGCCGTGTACCGCGAACAAAGTCTCGGCCTGCGCGTAGTACGGTTCGAACTCCGCATAGGAGACCGGCCAGGCCGGCGAAAGGCCGTCCACGTGGCGGACGTCGCCGAAGTCACGCTCGCGCATCCGGAACAGGGCCGCGCCGTAGACCTTCGAATTGCCGCCGACATAATAATGCAGCGCCGGGCTGAACGTCCGACCGCCGCCGCCGTACCACGTCTCCTTCGCCTGGTAGGCGCCGTCGACGAACACGGTCTTGGACGACCAGTTGTCCTGCGAGCGCGGCAGGTAGTCGCCGCGCTCCAGGAGCAGAATGCGCTTGCCGGTCTCCGCCAGCCGTGCGGTGAGCGAACCGCCGCCGGGACCGGAGCCGATGACGATGACGTCGTAATGGTCCTGCGGCATCGGCCAGCCTCGCACTGCAACACACTCGAAGAAAACTCTGCGGCCAACGGAGCAAGGCTGGAGGCGTTCCAAGTTGCCTGGTCACGGCATCGTGCTCGCTGCGGCGCAGCAATCCCGGTGGTCGCCGAGGGGCCCGAGCGCAACCGCCGCGACCGAGCGACGTTGGGGGCGGGACTCCCGCTTCGAGCCCCCGATGCCTGCCACTCCGGACCACCCATGACGTCGTCGATACCTTGGCTCGACCTCGTGGCCGTGCCGCTGCTGGCGAAGGTCTGCCTCGTCTGCATGTTTCCGCTGAGCGCCTACGACAAGGTTGCCCATTGGGACGAGGCGATGGGGCAGGCGCGCTCCGGCCCCCTGCCCTTACCGGCGCTGCTGCTGATCCTCGGCATCCTGGTCGAGGCGGTGACGCCGGTGCTGATCGTGATCGGGGTGTTCGACCGCGCGGCGGCCTTGGTGCTCGCCGGGTTCTGCGCGGTCACCGCGTTGATGTACCACCCGTTCTGGCGCTTCCCCGGCTTCTGGTCGACGAACGGCGAGGGCCGAGCCCATTTCTGGGACTTCTTCAAGAACTTCGGGCTCGTCGGCGGATTGCTG
This sequence comes from Methylobacterium mesophilicum, assembly GCF_022179445.1. GTDB lineage: Bacteria > Pseudomonadota > Alphaproteobacteria > Rhizobiales > Beijerinckiaceae > Methylobacterium > Methylobacterium mesophilicum. Next base: position 117,158 of record NZ_BPQU01000010.1, read on the forward strand.
CTCGTGGTGATCGGCGGTGCCTACGCACCGGCCCGCGCGGTGATCGCCCATCCTCTCGCCAAAGGCCCGACGTCCGCTCCCACCGCCGCCGACAACCGCTGAAGGATTCGTATCATGGCCGATCAGGCGAAGGGCGGCACGCCCCCGACCATGCCGTACTGGCACGTCTACACCGATGCCGAGGGCGTCAGCCGCCAGGAGAAGTTCGATCTCTCGGCCTTCAAGTTCGAGGGCATCGACGCCGAGACGGCGCCGCAATGGAACGACAAGCAGGAGCCGTCGCAGGCCGGCGTCACCTTCACCGTGCTCCCCGTCGGCTGGGTCGGGCAGTGGCACGAGAACCCGAGGCCCCAGTGGATCGCGATCCTGTCGGGCCGCTGGTTCGTCGAGACCATGGACGGCACCCGCGTCGAGATGGGGCCGGGCGAACTGATGATGGGCGAGGACCAGAACACCAAGGCGCGCGACGGCCGGAAGGGTCACCTCTCCGGCACGGTCGGCACCGAGCCCTGTACGATGATCGTCACCGGCCTCGATGTGACGCCGACCTTAAACCAGCCTGGGCGCTTTCGCTGATCGACGACGAGGACGTGCGGATGTCGCAGGACACGACAATCTCACCAGGGCGCCTGCTTCGCCGAGTCGGATGACCGGGCAAGATTGACGGCTCCACTGACATTGAGGTGGATAATCCCCGCCTAGTGCAGTGACGCGGTCGGAGGGTTCACGAGGCGGGTGTGTTCGTCGATCAGCGTCAGGATGCGCAGGCTACGCCCGTCATGATTCTGGCCATGCACAAAGTCGAAGCTCCAGACGTGATTGCGATGGAGAGGTCGCAGCCGAACGCAGGAGCCATCGTTCAACCAGAGACGGCTGCATGGTCGATAATTTTGCGGGACCTTGAGGCCCTCACGACGCCAGATCCGCTGAACTCGGTCCTTGCCCAACGGCTAGCCCGCTGCCTGCAGCAGCGCGGTGACACGGCGGTAGCCGTAGCGTCCGTACTCGGACGCCAAGGCGATGATGGCGCAGGTCAGCGCATCCTCATCGGCCGGCACGGTGGGCACGTAGCGTTGCGTGCCCCGGTGCTGGTCAACGAAGGTTGGTGAGCTTGCATATGCGGTTGGCGGGTACCAGCCCGCCCCTCTAGCAGGCTGTTGAAGAAGTCCGTGGCGTGGCCGAACCAGGGGTGATTCACTCCTTCCCGGGAGCGCTTGGGGAAGGCGGATGCGGGGTTCGGATCAGCGATCGGGGACGTTGTTCTCCTATGTGGATCTGAAGGCTCGGGTCAGTCCCGACCACCCACTGCGGACGGTCCGGCAGCTCACGGATGTGGCGCTCGCAGCGCTGAACCAGGACTTCTCTGCGCTCTACGCGGCACGGATGGGGCGTCCGTCGATCCCGCCTGCGATGCTGCTGCGAGCGATGCTTTTGCAGGCATTCTACTCGATCCGCTCGGAACGGCAGCTGATGGAGCGGCTGGAGTTCGACCTGCTGTTCCGCTGGTTCATAGGGCTGGGCGTCGACGATTCGGCCTGGGATCATTCGAGCTTCAGCAAGAACCGGGACCGGCTGCTGGACGGCGAGATCGCTGCCAAGTTCCTGGCGGCCTCGCTGGCCCAGCCCCAGGTGAAGCGGCCCCTGTCCAGCGACCACTTCAGCGTCGACGGCACGCTGATCGAGGCCTGGGCCTCGATGAAGAGTTCCAAGCCCAAGGGTCGAAGCGGAGATCAAGCACCGCCGCCAGCCGACGGGCGCAACACCGAGGTCGACTTCAAGGGTCAGAAGCTTTGAAACGGGACGCACACAAGCACCACCGATCCCGAAGCCAGGCTCTATCGTAAAGGCCCGGGCATGGAGGCCAAGCTCTGCTTCATCGGCCACGCCCTGATAGAGAACCGCTCGGCCCTCATCGTGGACACCTTTCTGACGTGCGCAGACGGTCACGCCGAGCGCATCGCCGCGCTGGCGATGATCGAGCCGAGGGCGGACCGGCCCAAGGCCACCTCACTGGGCGCCGACAAGGCCTACGACGCGGAGGACTTCGTCAACGAGCTGAAGTCGATGAACGTGCGAGCGCACGTGGCCCAGAACACCAGCCGCCGCTCGTCCATTGATAGGCGAACCACCCGCCATGCCGGCTATGGCATGAGCCAAAAGATCCGCAAGCGCATCGAGGAGAGCTTCGGCTGGATCAAGACCGTCGGGGGTCAGCGCAAGACTCGCTTCAATGGCCGCGACAGGGTCGGATGGGCCTTCGCCTTCACGGCGGCGGCCTACAAACTGGTTCGCCTGCCCAAGCTGCTCGGAGCTCTGGCGTGAGCGTCTTGGGCAAGTGGCGGATCGTCGAGCTGCCGGGCTACGCGGACGACTACGCTGACATGGTCGAGCCGGCCTACATCCTCTTCGCGGCCACCGGCGGCGAGTTCGTCTTCGGATGCGTCACCGGGGCCTGCGTCGGTAGTGGTGATCACGCTGCCGTTGAGTTCGACTGGTCCGGGAACGACGAGATGGACGAGGCCTGCGGCTCCGGATGGGCCGAGCTTCAGGCCAACGGCTCGCTTCTCGGCGAAATCGACTTCCACGCCGGCGACAAAATCCCCTTCATCGCCCGCCGCTGGCCGGGTTCTTCAACAGCCTGCTAGGGCGTATCCAGCTTCACCTCAGGGATGCCCATCTCTGCCCAAACGGCCTTTCGTAAAACTGGCTTTGGAAGGAGTGGGGGCATCGCCATTGACATATGATCGCCCAGGCCCACTGCAGCGCGGCTGCCGGGTTCGGTTCCGTGGACCGCCCGCCCATCTACGCTTGCAGTTGCGGCATTATCGGTCCCACCAGGCGGTCCTACAAGAATTATTCCTACCCACCCCCTTCTCCGTTCACCCCTGAAGCGAAGTTGCCGGACGGCTGACGAATGGCTGCTTATGGGAAGCGCCGGCGGCGGTCCGGGCGGCTGGGTTGGGTCGGTAGCAGGCCGTCCGCTTTTCCCGCGGATCTTCTCCGAAGCGGCCGTTCCGCTTACGGCCAGACTGCGCCATGCCGGATAGCCGACAGGCGCAAAACCGGTCCTTCGGCTTACCGCCTGCACGAACTCCCTATAGTCCCGTTCTGGGATCGCGGGTGGGTGGCGGCCTGTAGGGACGGGATGGGGCTGCGCGGATGCCGATCAGCAGGATGGACCTCGTAGACGCGGCATCGCCGGAGGCGCTCGTCAAACGCATCCTACAGGCTGAGCCGAACCTTCCGGTGCCCGTGCCGATCCAAGACCTGTGCGCGCGCCTTGGCATTCTCGGAATAGAGGACCTCGACACCGACGAGTTCGAGGGGGGCCTCGTTACCGACGCGAAGCGGTCCGAAGGCACCATCCTCGTCAAGCGTGGGGGCGAACCGCGTCGCCGCTTCACCATCGCGCATGAACTCGCCCACTTCCTGATGGCGCACCACGTCCCGGATCAATCCGGCCGGTTCATGTGCAAGAGCTCTGACCTTCTCCGCGTCACAGCGAAGGAGGGTGATCAGCGGCAGCGCAGGGAGGTCGAGGCCAATCGCTTCGCCACTCTCATGTTGATGCCCCCGCACCTGCTGCGGGGAGCCATGGCGGCCTTTCGCGAGCCCAATCTGCAGCACGTTCTCATGCTCGCGCGCGACTTCGCGGTCGGCAAGGAGGCGGCGGCTCGGGCCTACGTGCAATACCAACCCGAGAGGATCGCCATCGTCGTGGCGGGCAATGGCCGGGTGCAGCGGTGCTACCGCAGCCTCTCCTTTCCGGCCATCATCTCCGCGGTCGGCAGCCCGGTCCCGACAGGCTCGCTCTATCACAGTGGTCCACATCAGCCGAACATCGCGAGCGACATCGCCGCGTGTAGTTCCGATCTCTGGATCGACGTGAAGCGCGACCTCCGCGCGCCGTCCCTCTACGAGCAGGTTTACCTCCAGCAGAACAAGTTTGCGATGATCCTCCTGCGTCTGGAAGCTGTCCCGGAGGAGAGCGCGGAGGAACGCAGGCTGGATGAGGGCTGGCGTCACCGTTTCCACTCGGGGCGACGGTAGGCAAGACACAGCCCTGATGGAACAACCTCGATGGCTATAGCCTGCTGCTTCGTCAGAGCGGGCGGTACCGCCGTCCCGAGGCTGATCCGGCGCACTCCTCAGGTCGGCATAGGAGCAACGAGGGTCGTGAATGGCGGGAACTGACGGCTATCTTCGGTTAGTCCTCAATCTGGCTGCGGAAGAGGACGCGTTCCTTGACCCGGTCGGGCGCGCCGAGGACGCCGAGTTGAACGCTATGGGCACCGCGTCTGTAACGTCTCCTGCGGTGTCGTTGATGATCACGAACCGTCAGCGAGCGGCGCTTCGTGAGCTTGGCTTTTCCGAAGAATCCATACGGCAGATGACGCCCGCCGAGGCGCACGGGAAGCTTGGATTGGCCTAGCTGTCGTCACCTGAACGCGGATCAGGCGGCTGCCGGTGGCGGCGATGGTGTCGTCGCGAAATGGGCGGTTGTCACGGCGGGGCTGAGCTACAGTTCGCCGGTCGTGGATAAGGCCGCTTGTGTGCAGAACCGGGCCACTCGAACCTCTCAAGTTTCAAACACTTGGAAGGCGCACGAAGCGGGCAAAATCAGAGATGTGCCTACGTGGGTGAGCTGGTGTTTCTCACGCGTCCGCGGCGGTGTGAAGTTGCGTCAGAAACGGGTTCGAACCGGCAGCATGTGATTGCCGCCGGCTCGGATCGTGATTTGTCTATTGTCCCGTCAAGCAGCAGTCCGGATCGCGGGCCGAGTGCGCTGCGGTCGTGAACGGTTGACCGGCTTGGTCGCGCTGGTGGTATCAACGGTCGGCATGTGCGTGGGTGCTGCTAATGCCTCAGCAGCGGGTGCGTATGCGGCGGCTCCCATCGCGAGTTCGAGTTCACCGTCGAGGAGCCACCAGTCCGTATAACGTCGATGAAGCGCCGCGGCTTGTGCAGGCAGGCCGGCGGCGGCCATGGCGGTGAACGCGTGCTCCAGAGTCAGCGGGATGAACGGGATCGGGCCGGCGGCCGGGTCCGTGAGCTGACGATTGTAAGTTGCCGCGGCGGCGTGTGCGAGTTGGTTGTGCGCGGGGGCGATGAACGCGAGCGTGGCTGTGTCCGCTAGGCCGGCAGCGAGCATGGCGGCTGTGAGGGAGTGCTGGCGATAGAGCTGCTGGCAGGCTGGGCCGGTCAGGGTCGGGTCGTCGGGCGCGATGAATAGGCCCGGGGTCGTATGCGCGATCTCCGTGTGCCGCGGGTTGGGCGGTGGGGCAGGTTCATATCCGGCTTCGCTGTACTTCATCTCGATGCAAATCAGCGCCCGGGCGCCGGTGGGGGTGATGCCGCGGAGAACGATGTCGAACGCGGTTCGGTCGGCTGTGAAGCGTGGGTCGCCGCGGCCAGGGCTGTGCTCGAACAAGATGTCAGTGACCGTCGCCAGCGCGCCGGGGAACAGTTCAGCCATGAAGCGGGTGGCGAGCGTGGGGTCGGCGGTGAGCGGGCCGAACAGGTTGAAGGCCAGCGGCTGCGAGGACAGCAGGTTCGTGCGCAGGCGGCTGATGTCGTAGGCGGCGCCCGGCTCGCGGTAAGCCAGCGCCCTGGCGGCCACCGCGGCGATGGCGGGCGTCATGAAGTTGGCGCCAGTGCGGCCGGCGGCGATCGAGATGCGCGAGCCAAGGCGACGGACCCGATGTGGGTTAGCGCGGTTGAGATGAGTGCCGATCGGCAGGTCACGGTCTTCGCGCCAGAGCGCTTGTAGGAAGCGGGCCGCGGCCTTGAAGCGGTGGTCGGCGGAGACGAACACGTGGTGACGGCGGCGGGCGGCCTCGGGGATGAGGGGGAGGTGGGATGGCGGTGCGCCGAGCCCGGAGGGGTCGAGGATGGTGCGGGCGGCGTCGGCGAGTGCTGTCGGGATGCTGCGGGTGTCATGCAAGTCGCCGGTATCGGCGAGCCGCGGCAGGGGGATGCTGACGTGCATGGTCGGGTGCCTCGTGACGGCCGCGGGGGTGCGGCCGAGACGGGGTTCCCGGGAGAGGCGGAGGGATGAACAGACGCCGCGGTCGGCTGCCGCCACCGGCGTAGGGTAGGCAGGTGCGGGAGGGCGGCAGCGATCGCACGGCCAGCGAGACTTGACGGTGGGGAGCGGCGGCGGGTCTGCCCGAGGTCCAGGCGCAGGTGAAACGGGTTGGATGTGATGTAGCCGGTGGGACACGCGCTCGACACGCGCAGCCGTGCGTCAAAGCGCCGTCCGGTCACTTGGGGCCGAGACGCGCCATCAGCAGACCTTCGGGCGAAACAACTCGAATGGCCGTGTGTGGACGCCCCATCGGATTCAAGGGGGTGTTTGAGAGATCTGTGCGCGCAGGATCAGGTGCTGCCGTGTGTCCGGCCTTTTGATGCAGCCATCCTCACGGCTGCTGGCCTGTATGGAGATCGCGGATCGGGTCCAAGTCGCTTTGGCGCGCTCGAGGCGCTTGGCCATTCACTGGTTTTCCCGACCCCGTCTTCTGACCGTTGCGCCATACCTCTCGACTGACCTTCCCTGCCTCCCTGACGCCTCAGGCCGTGGCGATCACGCCGTGGCCGGAGCTCTGTAGGAGCCGCCATGGGCCATCAAGGCCCAGACGATCCGCGCCATCTTGTTCGCCAGGGCGACGGTGATCAGCATGCGCGGCGTGCGCGACAGCATGCCGGCCAACCATGCCCCAGCTTTATCGGGATCACGCGCCGCGACCTTGGTCGCAGAGCTCGCGCCCAGGATCAGCAACCGTCGCACGCTGCGCTCGCCCATCTTGGTCGTTCGCCCCAGCCGCTCCTTGCCGCCGCTGGAGTGTTGCCGCGGGACGAGACCGAGCCAAGCCGCAAAGTCGCGCCCGCGGCGGAAGGTACTGGCGGCCGGTGACAGAGCCACGAGTGCGGTCGCGATCATCGGGCCGACACCCGGTCTCGTCATCAGCCGCTTGGCCACGGCATCGTCCTTCGCGCGTTGGGCGATCTCGCGGTCCAGAAGCGCGATCTGTGCCTGGAGCGCCTCCAAGCTGCCCGCAATGATGGCCAGGACTGGCCGTGCCTCGGCTGGCACGTCGGATGTCGGGTCGCGGACGATCGCCACGAGCCGACGTGCCCGACACCTTGGCGAACGACGTACCCGAACTCCGTGAGGTGCCCGCGCAGTGCATTGATCAATTGACGAGCCACCCGACAGGAAGGGAAATTCGCTTGGTAGACCTGAATAGGCTTTACGACGTCATGGACCTGACGATGCTGAAATCCGTGAGGATCGGGGCGCTGTCCTACGACGCGTCGCAGGCGGAACATGTCCTGCAGCGATACTGCAAGCACATCTTCGTCCTGAACGATTCCGACGATTATCCCTATTCCTTCCGCGGGAGCGGCACCGCCCTCCGCTTCGGCGACCAGCATTTCGTGTTCTGCTGCGGCCACCAGTTCCCCGACCTTGAGCCTGACGTCATCGCGATCCGGCCGGTGGTCGCCCAGGACAAGACCATCACGGCCTCCTCGCTCCTCAGGCCCCAGGCGACGGAAGAGAACGCCGGGGACGACCTCCTGGACATGCGGGCGTTCGAGTTCGTTCCGGCGAATTACGCCATCCCCAACCTCGGCAGCGACTTCCTGTCCCTCGACGAGACCTCGCTGTGGCCGGCGGGAACGCGGAAACCGGACCGTTTCCTCGTGTTCGGCTATCCCTACGGCCGGCAAGACGTCGACTTTGATGAACGCCATGTCACTGCCCGGGTCACGAGCGTCAACGGGACCTACGAGGGACGCAGCGCCTCGCCCGGTGTGCATCGGCTGCTGATGGAACGGGTCGAGGCGTTCGACCCCGACGGGATGAGCGGTGGTCCGGTGTTCTACGTGGGCGGGACGGGAGGCGCCTTCTTCATCGGTTTCGCCGGGGTGGTCATCCGGGGGAGCGCACGGTCCGAGATCCTGCATTTCGTCGACGCGAGCGTGATCCGGAATTTCGCGGCGACCGTTCCGGCGCGGCCTCTGAGCCGCTAAGGCGACGGCGTCGCCGTTTACGAGAGGAGCCTGGGACTTGCCACCCATCACCGACCCATCGGAAGGCCTCGCCTCCTTCCAGCAGGCCCTAGCGAGGGGCGAGCTTCACCTTCAGAGGTGCGAGCTGGACCGGGATCTCCACGTCTTCCTCGACCGGCCGAACGGCGAGCTTCGGCTCACCTACGTCCGGCTCGACGGCGGTGCCGTGACGGCCTTCGCCAACTTTTCCAGCTGCGAACCGGTCGGGGGCCGTCCCTGCTTCCAGGTCGGCGTCGCCGTCCCGCCGCCTCTGCGCGGCCAGGGACGCGCGCGGGACGTGATCCGGGCGGCCATCGAAGAGTTGCGCCATGGCCTCGGCAGGAACGGCGTTCGCGACTTCTACGTGGAGGCCATCGTCGGCGAGACGAACGTCGCGTCCCGGCGGGTCGCCGAAGCGGTCATCTCCACGGCGCCTGAGGAGGGGAAGGACGAGCGTTCCGGCGAGCCGGTCCTGCAATACCTGCTGCGCGTCGAGGATCGGCCGGCGGCGCCCTGAGACCCCGCGGTGCGCGAAGGCGACGGCGGGTCTTTCTTCATCGCTTTCCCGCACTCTGCCCGCATCGGGTCAGGGGCGGCGGACATGGTCGCGAGGAAGGACGTCTGGGCGGCGGTGGACGGCATACGGGCCAAGTCCCGCGACGCCGACGGCGGGAAGCCGCGGGTGTCGGTACGCTCCGTCCGCACATACGGAAGCGATGCCGGTGGGGCCGGCGCCGGCCACGCCTGCCGGAGGCACGAGCGGGACCTCGCCACCTCAAAGCTTGGAGGGCGTCTTGCGGCGTCCCTGGACACGGAAGAGGACGACGGCGTGCTCCGTCCTCCCCCAAGGAGGGGTGACGTGGTGGACGGAGACCCGCTCGACGACGTCCGGCTGCCCGCCTCCCAGGTCGTGAAGGTCGAGCATCATCAGGATGCCGAAGGAGACGTTCGTCACGCCGTAGGCCACCTCTTGGAGTCCGTATTCCGCCACGACCTGGTCGTTGGTGAGCTTGCGGTCGGACTTCTTCAACTCCGCCACGAAGGTGAAGCGCATGTGCTTGAACAGGACGTCGACGCGTCCCCCGGCGATGTCGCTGGCCTCGGCCCCCAGGATGCCCGCGGAGGGCGAGCCCCACAGGAAGTCGAGGTAGTCCTCCTGAAGGACTTCCTCCTTCGGCAGCTTGGCCGGGTCCCGCTCGAACAGGTACTTGGCCCGCCGATAGGTGCTGGAGCCGACGTTGCTCCGCTGGACCACGAACTGCAGGGTCAGCCACAGGGCGATCTCGAACAGGGCGCGAGCCTCCGGATACCTGCGGAAGTGCTCGTTCCTGCCCAAGGCCTTGATCATGTCGTCGTACAGGTCCGACACCACGGCGGACATGCTCTCGCCGACCAACGTCATCATGGCGCCGGCGACGCGCGCCATCGCCGATGCCCGGCCCGCCTCGGGGATGCTCTCCAGGATGGCGGCGGCCGGTGAGCTCCCGGGCGCCGCCTCAGTAGGGCGGTGGGCGACGACCCCCTCGCGGGCGGCGGCCACCCGGGCGCGCAGCCCCGCGACATCGGGCAGGAGCCCCGACCCCGAATTCTCCTCGATCCACTGGTCGAGGGTATCCAGGGAATGCAAATCTCGTTTCAGGGCGCCGACGATCCGGGGCCGAAGGACGGCCTCAAGGCCGCCGTCCGCGCCCCGCACCATGATGCTGCGGCTCGCCGAGTAGACGGAGACCAATTCGTCCTGGATGACGGCGGCGGCGTTGAGCCAGGCCCGTTTCGCCAAGCTGGTGTCGAGGGAGCCCAACCGGAGCGCGAGCATCGACCAGTGGACGCGCTCCCGGCCCCGAACGCCGAGCCAGGACGACGTCTCCTCAGGCCGGTCGGATGGAGACAGGTGGGCCGTGTACGCGAAGGCGGCCGCCTTGATGCCGTCGATGCCGTCACGGAGGTCGCCTTGGGTCCGGCCGGTCTGGAACGCGACCAACATGTCCAGGCAGCGGCGATACAGCCCGGCGTCAGGGCGCTCCTCGCTCGTCGCCTCGGACCGCCCGAACCAGTCCCGGGCCTCCCGGAACGACCGGAGCGCGTCCTCCTCCGTCGTCGCGTCGAGGCCGGCGCGGAGCGCGTCGAGCCCGAGCTCCATGGCGACCTCGTCCTCGGCCTCCACGACGTGGAGGAGCTTGCCCAGGACGGCGTGCAGGTCCGGGTCCGGCTCCCGTGCGAGCAGCGCGCCCGTGACGTTGGCCGCATGGCGCAGGAAGTCGCCGTCGTCCGTCGGGTCGAGCTCGATCATCTCCGCCTGGAGCCGCCGCAGCAGGGCGCGGTCCGACTGGGCGAGGATCATCGCGGACTTCAGGGCCTGGGCGCGCGCGCCGTAATCGCTGGCGCGGTTCCCGGCCCGTTCCAGGAACGCGCGACCGAGCACGCCCGCGGCCTCCGGACGCAACCGGCCACCGTGGCCGAGCCAGGCGGCGATGCCGGCCATCGCGACGACGTCGCCGGCCTCCCGGATGATCTCGACCGCGGCCGGGACGGCTTTCGCGGCGTCGTGATACGACGCCAGCGCGACGAACAGGTCGGCGCCCTCGACGCCCCGGCCCATTTCGCGGACGGCCTCGCGCAACCGCCCGGGCGAGACCGACGACAGGTCGGCGAATTCGGCCTCGTCCCGGGCCAGAAGCCGTCGCAGAACGTCCTCCGCCACCGTGGAACCCGCCTCAGAAAAGGAATCGGCCGCCTTCAGCGTGGAGCGTTTGCCGGCCAGGGACAACTCCCAAAAGGCTGGGCTTGGTGGCGGCGCCGACGATGACCTGGGTGTCACCGGTCTCGGTGATGACCTCCTGCACGCTCGCCATCAATGCGGCGAAATCGTCGTCGGTCATCTCCTGCGACCGCGGGCTGTCGAGGACGAGCAGGCCGGGATACCGCCCGAAGCGGCGGCGGCGCGCGACGGCGACGACCGCCAGGGCCGCGGCGATGCGAACCCGGAGGTTCTCGCCGGGCGACAGTTTCGTGAACGTGATGTCAGCCCCGCCTTGCCGGATGTCGAGGGCGTTGTTGCTGGACCAGCTCATGCTCTCGACGTGCTGGACGCCGAAGCGCCGGGAGAGGGCGGCCACCTCTTCCGAGACCTCTTTGAGGACGTCCTGCTGCAGGTCGTCGAACAGTTCGCGGGTGACCTTCTCGACCTGGCGCAAAACCGAGGCGTCGTCGTCCACGACCGTCTTCACCGGTGCCGCCACCTCCGCGATGATCTCCCTCAACTGCTCTGCCTGCGCCTCCAGGGCCCTCACGCGGAATTCCGTGTCCGGGTCCTCGGCCGAGGCGAGTTCCGCGGCGATCTCGCCGATGCGCGCCTGGTTGTCGTCGCGGGCCGCCTCGGCCTCGCGCAGGCGTTTACGCGCGGCGGCGAGTTCCGCGTTCAGGCGGGCCACGACTTGCTCGGCCTCGCGCACGTCGGCCTGGAGGTCGTCGATGCGGAGGCCGTCCTCCTCCTCGACATGCCTCTCGCCGCAGAGTGCGCACGTCCCCACGCCCTCCGCGGTCTCGTACCGTTTCGCGTCGATGCCGTTGTCGCACGACGGGCAACACACGGGCCGAAGCCGCCGGAACACCATGCCCGCCGCCAATTCGTCCCGCACCTGTCGCAGGGTTCGCTTGAGCTCGGCAACGGACTCCTGCGCCGCGGTGGCCTGCCGGTCGAGCGCATCGACGCGTTCCTCCGTCGCGGTGACCGCCTTGCGAAGCGGCATCGTTTCCCGGTCGCGGGTCACGAGCGCCATCCGGAGGCGCGGACGGTCGACCGGCGTCCCGCTCCGGGCGCGCAGTTCGCGCAATTCGTTCTCGGTCCCCTTGAGGCGCTCGGCCAGCCGACCCCCGGCGGGCTCCGCCGAGGGCGCCTTCGCGCCTTCGGCGCTGACCTTCTTGTATGCCGTGGCCGCCGCCGTGAGGGTGGTGATCCACGGCAAGCCCATGAACATCTGCAGGAGCCGCAGGGGAACCCCGTCGTGGACGACGTTCCCGAAGACCGCCGTGCCGGGGCCGTGGACGAAGAACGACGTCGCGATGGCGTTCCAGCCGTGGGTACGCTGACCGTGCGTCTTATTGAACGCGTGAAAGGAGCCGAAGCCGAACTCCTCCATCATGTTGTCGGCCACGGCCTGCTCGAAGGGCTTGTCGGCCGGCCCGGCATAGAGGTCGATCCCCCCGTCTCCGTCCTCGCGCCAGAGCGTTCCCCGCGCCATGCGCGGATCGACCTCGCCCGCCTCCTTCTCGACCCGTACGCGATAGTGGGTCGCGTCCACGCGGAACGCCACCTCGACGAGGCTGAGCCAGCCCCAGACATCGGGCTTCACGAAGCCCGGGAATTCCCCGCGCAGCGCCGCCTGGAAGATGTTGATGAGGCTCGACTTGCCACGGGAATTCCTGTCCGACAGGAAGGCCCAGAGCCCCGGACCCATCTCGCCGTCGCCCTCGGGCCAGCGGAAGGCGATGTCGCCGTCCGCGTCGGTGCCCTGCTTGCGCCCCTCAAGCGAGATCCACGCGACACGAAGCTGGCGGCGTCGCGGGAGCGCCGACTGGGGCACGATGCCGTGGCGGTCGAGGACGGCCTGGACCTCCTCCGGCGAAACCTTGGCCTTCGCGGCAATCGTACCGACCCAGTCGTCGGCGTTCGTCGGCGTCGTCGTCATGCCTCGGCCCTCAGCCGCCGGATGCGGGCCAGGACCCGGTCCTTGATGGACGGGATCTCGGTGCCAAGCGGCGCATCCCTGTATTCCTGGTGGAGGTACTGATCGTCCTTGAGGCTGGACCCGCTGCGCAGGCCGGCGAGCGTCGACACCAGCCCGGCCCTGTCCCGGTACCAGGCCAGCGACGGATGCTGCCGGATCACGTCCTCCATGAACGGGAACGCCGCCGGCTCGATCCGGAAATCGTGCCGGCGTTGGCCGCTGGTCTGTCGAAACGGCGTCACCATCCCGTAGGCGCGGAGGATGGACAGGGCCGTCTCGATGTTCTGGAAGGCCCCCCGGTGCCACCGGACCATGCCGACCAGCCTTTCGCTGGGCTCGTCGGCATCGAAGATCGCCTCGGCCTGCGCGAGCAGCGACGGGTCGCCCTCGGTTTCGTGCCGGTCCAGCAGCGCATCGGCCAGGTAGTCCGGGTAGCGGACGAGGAAGTCCATGGCCATCGCCCGCTTCTCGCCGCGGAACACCCTTTGGTCGCCCGGACCGGCCCGTGCGGGGTCGACCGGTTCGCTGCCGAGGGCCAGGATGAAGAGCAGCCTGATGGCGTCGCGGTTGTTGTAGCCCGTATGGTTCTCGCGAGCGGGCGCCGCGCCGATGGGCGCCGGTCCCGGAGTGCTCGTACCCGCCGTCATCGTGCCGGGACCGTTCGTGACGCAACCTGAAGGACGTTCGCCGGGGACAATGCCGGCATGGCCGTGCCGTTCCTCGCGACGCCGTCCTGTCCGCCAACCCGGTCCCGTCTCCGCCCGTCAGGCGGCGTCGTCCTCCGGCCGGCGCCGGCGGTAGCGGCCCGAGCCCTCGGCGGCGAACAGCTTCTTGAACTTGACCCGCTGGTCGATCACCCCCCGGAGCAGGTCCGTCCCCCATTCCCCCGGGTGCTCCTCCGCCTCCTTGACGAACTCGTGGCCGATCCTCGGCAGGATGTCGGTCAGGTGCATCGGCTCCCGCTCCGGCAGGATCTCCCAGATCTCCTGCGCCACCCTCCGCCAGAAGGCGCGCGCCCGCACGAGATGCAGGTGCTTCCTCTCCCGTTCGAGCTCGACGCCCAGCCGCGCGATCTCGGCGCGCTGCGCCTCGATGACGGCGTCGCGCGCATCGACCATCCCCAGCGCCTCGTTCCGCAACTCGCGCTCGGTCGCGACGGCCTCGGCCATGCGGACGCGCTCACGCTCCAGAACCATCGCCGCCTCGGCCTGCGCCGCCTTCCACAACTCCACGCCGGCCTTGGCGAGGTGCGCGGAGACCGTGTCCGGTATCCCCGCAAGCTCGATGACCGGGCTGTAACCACGGTCCTCCGCCCATTGCGCCAGGTGCTCGCCGACGACCTGGTTGTTGCCCGCCACGCCCGCGTTGCGCTTCACCCGCGCCCAGACGTTCCCCAGGGCCACCCGCTCCTTGCCCTCGGCGCGGATCTCGTCGGCCGCCCGCCAGACCTCCCACTTCCGGCGGTCGTTCACCGGCATCGCCCGAGCCCGCTTCCCCGCCATCGCCCGACACACCCCCGCAGGCCGCCAAGGTGCGCGGACACGGTTAACGAAGGCCGAATGACCCGTAGCAAGACTTGCGTAGCGCCATTGGGTACGCGCTACCTACCGAATCGATCCGGACAGGCCGCCGCCCAAGCCGCGCCCGAGGCAAGCGTAGCGCCGGCCAGGCGGCCGAACGGCGGCTATCACATTGAGCCTCCACATCTATCCGGGGAACAAAACGGGGCTGAAAGTCCTGACCTGGACTTGGCCGTCAGGCTCCGGAGAGACCATGGCCGCGCGCAACCACACCCGAACCGTGGACGCCGAATGGCGGCTTGGGGTGGATGAACGAACCCGCTCGCGCGGGATGGGTGGCAGCTTTGAGGCTAGCGGATTGACCCGAGCGCCCTGCGCCAATTGAGCGCCGCCCAGCCCGGGCGGACGATCCCGGCTCCCTTACTTCGAGTGGAGCCATCCCATGACCATCCTCGCCGTTCCCGCCGCTGCCGGCGGCTCGCTGCGCCAGCGCCTGATCGACGACATGACCCTGCGCCGGTTCTCCCGGGCGACGCAGCGCAACTACATCCGCGACGTCGGGCGGCTGGCCGCCTTCCTGCGGCGATCACCCGATACCGCGACCGGCGACGACCTGCGCCGCTTCCAGATCGCCCAGCAGGAGGTCGGCCTCGGCGTGCCGACCATGAACGCCATCGTCTCCGCCCTGCGCTTCTTCTTCGTCCAGACGCTCAACCGCCCCGATCTCGCCCGGGGGCTGGTCCGCCTCAACCAGCCGCGCACCCTGCCCGACGTGCTGAGCGCCGGCGAGGTCGGGCGTCTGCTCGATGCCACGGTCTGCCTGAAGCATCTCGCCGCCCTGTCCCTCGCCTACGGCGCGGGACTGCGCGTGGCCGAAGTCGCCGCGCTTCGGATCGGCGATGTCGACTCGACCCGCATGCTCCTGCGGATCGAGCGTGGCAAAGGCGGCCGCGACCGCAACGCGATGCTGTCGGCCGATCTCCTGGACCTGCTGCGGCGCTGGTGGCGCGAGGGGCACCGGCAGGGCGTCCTGCAGCGCCAGGGCTGGCTGTTCCCCGGGCAGGACTGGACACGGCCGATCAGCACGCGCCAGCTGCACCGCGTCGTCGTCGAGGCGGCGCGCTCGGCCGGGATCCCCAAGCGCGTCGGTCCCCATACCCTGCGCCACTCCTTCGCCACCCATCTCCTGGAGGACGGCGTCGACATCCGCGTCATCCAGGTTCTGCTCGGGCACAGCCGGCTCGACACCACCGCCCTCTACGCCAAGGTCGCCACCCGGACGGTGCGGGCCGTGACCAGCCCCCTCGACAGGCTCGCCCTGTTCCACAGGCAGGGGCCCGCGCCGGGCTGAGGCGATGCCCGCCACGACGGGCACGACGACGGCCGCCACCATCGAACTGGCCGACGTCTTCCGCGCCGCCGGTCCAGCCTACCGCGCCGATCAGGCCGGCCATCTGAGCCTGGACACGCTGAAGGTGATGGCGGCGATCGAGCACTGCCGCACGGCCAGCCTCGGCGGCCATGTCGAGGGCTGCGATGCGTGCGGCCACCTGCGCATCGCCTACAACTCCTGCCGCAACCGGCATTGCCCCCGCTGCCAGGGCGCGGCGGCCCGCGACTGGCTCGCCGCGCGCGAGGCCGACCTCCTGCCGGTCGGCTACTTCCACGTCGTCTTCACCCTGCCGGCCGAGATCGCCGCCATCGCCTTCCACAACAAGGCCGCCGTCTACGACCTGCTGTTCCGAGCGGCGAGCACCACCATGATGCGGATCGCCGCCGACCCGAAGCACCTCGGGGCCCGCATCGGTCTCACCGCCGTGCTCCACACCTGGGGCTCGGCCATGATCCACCATCCCCACCTCCACATGATCGTCCCCGGCGGAGGCCTCTCGCCGGACGGGACCCGATGGGTCGCGTCGCGCCCTGCCTTCCTCCTGCCGGTGCGGGTGCTGGGCATGCTGTTCCGCCGCCTGTTCCTCGAAGGGCTCGCCGCCCTCCACGAGGCCGGGACGCTCGTCTTCTTCGGCACCCTGGCTCCGCTCTCGGATCCCAGGGCCTTCGCCCGCGCGCTCGCCCCGGTGCGCAGGAAGCGCTGGGTGGTCTACGCCAAGCCGCCGTTTGCCGGGCCGAAGGCCGTGCTCGCCTACCTGGCGCGCTACACCCACCGCGTCGCAATCTCCAGCCGACGCATCCTCGCCTTCGACGGGGCGAGTGTCAGCTTCCGCGTCAAGGACTACCGGCGCGACGAGGCCGGACGGCCGCGGGTCATGACCCTGTCGGCCACGGAGTTCATCCGGCGCTTCCTGCTCCATGTCCTGCCGCGCGGCTTCCACCGCATCCGGCACTACGGCCTCCTCACGGGCGCAAACCGGAAGGCAGGCCTGGCCCACATCCGCGCGATCCTCGGCGTCCCGGCCCCGCCTCGCCCCACCGCCGACGCGCCCGATCCGCAGGACAGCCCCGGCAAGGCCCGCTCGCCTTGCCCCTGCTGCGGCGGTCCCATGATGATCGTCGGGTCCTTCGCGGGCTGGCATCAGCCCCGGGGGCCGCCGTTCCGCTCCACGTCGCACCGGGCCGGTTCGCCATGACCCGGCATGGCCTGACGCCGCCAACCACCCGCGGAGCCGCGCCCCGGGGCATGCCTCACCGTGTGCCGAATGCCAGGATGGGCCGCGCAACCGCGATCGTCGAACCCCGGTCGGCTTCGCCAAGACCCGGGGGCCCGCCAGTCCGGCAGCCCTCAGCCTCGCAACCGGCGAGGTTTGCCCACCGTTGCTCCGCCCCTGGGGGCGACGCCTAACCCAAATCCCCATAGGACCGCCCGCCATCCCGCGGGTTCGTTCATCCACGACTTTCGTACGCCTCGCGGCGACCGAAACTCTTCAGGTAAGCTGCCGGTCCGCTCTCGGCGTCGTGTCGCTGAAAGCGGACCTCGCGGCCAAAGCTCACGACGCGGAATACTGTCCTTCGGTGACTTGCTCCACCCGAGAGCGAGTGAGCGAGGAAGGGGTTTCCTCAGAGCATCTCGTTTGGGGCTTGAACCTGCGCGCCGCCGAACACGACGGCCTGCCGCAACGACGGTCGGGACAGGCCGTAGATCAGACGCGGCTCCACCGGTGCGCTGACCGCATCCAGGGCGGCGCGATGCTCCGGGGAAAGCATGAGATCGAGCGCGGCGATGTTGTCGGCCACCTGCTCCGGCCGGCTCACCCCCATCAGCGTCGAGGCGACACCCGATCGTCCGACCACCCAAGCGAGCGCAACGCGCGCCGGCGATTGCCCGATGGCCACCGACACCCGGCGCACACCTTCGACGATGTCCCAGTTGCGCGGCGTGAATAGGCTGTCTCCGAACGGGTTGGACCCGTCGAGACGCTTGTCGTCGGCGGGGCGCGCCTCGCCCGACTGAGCAGCATCCTTCGGCAGGCCGCCTGCCCGCGGACCCGCAGCCTCAACCGTCACGCGATCGTACTTGCCGCTCAACAGCCCGTAGGCGAGCGGCGACCATGGCACCACGCCCATGCCGAACTCGGCAGCGAGCGGGACATGCTCGTCCTCCACCTCCCGGTTCACGAGCGCGTAGAAGTATTGCAACGCGATCGGCCCCGGCAGGCCTCGTATTGCGGCCACCGTCGCGAGCTTGGCGACGTACCACGCGGGCGTGTTCGAGAGACCCCAGTACCGGACCTTCCCGGCGCGCACGAGACCAGCCATGGTCTCCAGCAGCTCCTCCGCCGGCGTGATCCCGTCCCAAACGTGCACCCAGTAGAGATCGACGTAATCGGTCTGCAGGCGACGTAGTGAGCCTTCCAGCGCCGCGTGAACATGCTTGGCGCCGTTGCCGCCCGCGTGCGGCCCCTTGCCCGTGGCAAAGCCAGATTTCGTCGCGAGGACGATCCGGTCGCGCAAGCCGCGCTCGCCGATGAAGCGGCCGAGCATCGCCTCGCCCTCACCGCCCGCGTACACATCGGCTGTGTCGATGAAATTGCCGCCCCGCTCCAGGTAGGCATCGAACACGGCGCGGCTGCCGGCCTCGTCCAGCCCCCAGCGCGCGGTGCCGAAGGTCATGGTGCCGAGGGCGAGCGGACTGACCGCAAGGCCGGAGCGGCCGAGCGTACGGTAATGCGTGAGGTCCATTGTTGCATATCCCTGCTGATACCCCACAGGATAGAGCCGCCGTTCGTAGGCGATTAGCCCCAAACATCGGCAAGGGCTTGTGAGCGGAGTTCAGGAATGCGACGGGGCACGCTCGATGATCTCGCGGCCTTCGCGGCGGTCGCGCGCACCCGCAGCTTCACGCGGGCGGCGGCCGAGCTCGGCTTGTCCCCCTCGGCGCTCAGCCACGCCGTGCGGGGGCTGGAGGAACGGCTCGGGGTCCGGCTGCTCGCGCGCACCACGCGTAGCGTCGCGCCGACGCCGGCGGGCGAGCGGCTCGTGCGTTCGCTGGCTCCGGCGCTGGCGGAGGTCGAGCGCGGGCTTGCAGCGCTTGCCGACTGGCGCGGCGCGCCGTCTGGTTCGCTGCGGCTGACGACCTTTTCCTCGGCCGCGCGCCAAGTGCTCGACCCAGCCCTGCCGCGCTTCCTCCTCGATCATCCGGCCGTCTCAGTTGAGGTCGTCATCGACGACCGCCTCACCGACATCGTCACTGCCCGTTTCGATGCCGGCATCCGCTTCGGCGAGACGGTGGAGCGCGACATGGTAGCGGTGCGGCTGGGACCGGACCTGCGCACGGTGGTGGTCGGCACACCCGCCTACTTCGCGCGCCATCCGCGGCCCGGGACGCCTGCCGACCTGGAGGCGCACAACTGCGTCAACTACCGGCTGGTCGGCGGGGGTGGATTGCTGCCGTGGGAGTTCGCGCGCGACGGCCAAGACGTGCGCGTGCGTGCAAGCGGGCAACTCACCGTCAATGATGCGGCCCTTGGGGGGGCGGCCGTGCGGGCCGGTGCCGGGCTCGGCTACATGCTGGAGGAGGATGTGGCCGCCGACATCCAGGCGGGCCACCTCGTGCAGGTTCTGGCGGACTGGTGCACGCCCTTCCCCGGTTACCACCTCTACCATCCGAGCCAGCAGGCTACCCCGGCGCTCCGCGCCCTGATCGACGCCGTGCGTTGGGTTGAAGCACGACCTGTTTAGGTCGGACACGGTCGAATGCTCCTCCGACCGCGGGGAGTTGGAGCGACTACTTCGCGGCGTGAATGTTCGGCGGCCCGAGATGCTGGAGAAAATCCGGCTTGCCGAGGCTCACGCCAGCGCCGCGGAGGATCCCGTAGGCTGTTGTCACGTGGAAGAAGAAGTTCGGAAGCGCAAAGCTGGTCAGATAGGCCTGCCCACTGAAGCGGTATCCCATGCCATTCGGGAACTTCAGCTCCACCTCCCGGTTCGCGCCTGAGGCCAACGCCGCCGGATCGATGCCTTCAATGAAGGCGATCGTCCTGGCGCAGCGCTCCTTGAGTTCGGCGAAGGTCGCCTCGACGTCGGGCATCGAGGGCGCTTCGATCCCGGCGAGCCGTGCCACCGCGTTCTTCGCACTGTCGGATGCCATTTGATACTGAGCAGGCAGAGGCTTCATGTCGGGAGCCAGCCGCTGGACGAGCAGCTCGGCTTCTGGCTTCTCCGATGCCGCTTTGTCGAGCCAAATGCTCATGTTGCGAAGCGCGTTGACGAAGACGGGGACGCTGACGTCGTAGATGCTGATGCTCATCTGGGCTCCCTAAGGCACCTGCTATAAAAGACGCGGTGAGAAGGCGCACACCGCAAAAGGGTGCATCGAACGAAGACGCTAGACCGCCGACGAACGGCCGCTTCGGAGAAGCGACGGGAGGGGTCCGGGCGGCTAGGTTGGGTCGAAAGCAGTCCATCTGCTTTCGCCGGCGGCTCGTCCGAAGCGGTCCTGCCTTTCTCCATGAAGTGCGCCTGCCTGCGCGCTCGCGCTCGTCGGGTCAGAGGACTATGCGGCAGTTACCGTCAGAAGCTCCTCGATACGCGTCGTGTAGCGCGGCGAGCGCATCTCGAATTTCGTCGACCATCCCCGTGCCGGCGCGAACCCGGCGGCGGCGGGCACCACGGTCCCGCGACCAAAGCGTATGTTGCAGGCATCGAGCGCCGACATCAGCGCCGCGCCGTGCTCGCGGTCAAACTGGCCAAGGCCCGGGATGGCCCGCTGCGACGCTGTCAACAGTACGAGGTCGGTCGTGACCAAACCGGATTTCGAGTAGCGGAAGCCGTCGCGCCAGATCTTCCGCACGCCGTGCAAGCAGGCCTTCACGAGGACCAGCCCATCGTTTGAGGCTTCCGGCAGGGTAATCACCGTCGAGACCGACCTCTGCGGCCGGTCGCGGTCGTGCTTTGAAGTGTGGAAGAAGACCGTTACGTGGTCGGTGCCGAGCCCCTCGCGCCTGAGCTTTTCCCCGAGCCGGGTCGCGTGCGCCGCAATCGACTGTTCCATGGTAGCGAGGTCCTCGACCCGATCTGAGAAGCTCCGGGTCACCGCGCATCCCTTCCGCGTCGGCGCCATCTCCTCCAAGTCGAGGCAGGCCTCGCCACGAAGCTCGCGCACGAGCCGCTCTCCCACCACGGTCAGGGCCTTGCGGGCGGCCCGGGCGTCGAGATCGCGAACGTCCGCCGCGCTTTCGCAGCCAAGGGCCTGCAGCTTGCGGGCGTTCGCCGGTCCGACGCCCCAGATGTCTTCTGGCGGGATGCGCACCATCCAGTGCTCGTACTGGACCGGGTCGGTCAGGTCGCAGACCCAGCCGAGCTCCGGCACCTTCTTGGCGACGTGGTTGGCGAGCTTGGCCAGCGTCTTGGTCGGGCCGATTCCGACGCAGGTCGGGATGCCCGTCCAGGCCCGCACGGTCTCGCGCATGTCCCGGGCGAGCGATACCCGATCCCGCTCCCGGACGTCGGAGAGGTCGAGGAAGCTCTCGTCGATGGAGTAGATCTCGATGCGCGGCGAGAAGCGCCGGTAGACCGTATTCACCCGGGCCGACATGTCGCCATAGAGGGCGTAGTTCGACGAGTAGACCCTGACACCTTGGGCGCGGCACATCTGCCGGATCTTGAAGTATGGTTCTCCCATGCGGATGCCGAGGGCCTTTGCCTCTGCGGTGCGAGCGATGGCGCAGCCATCGTTGTTCGAGAGCACGATGACCGGCGCGCGGGCCAGCTTGGCATCGAAGACGCGCTCGCACGAGCAGTAGAAACTGTTGCCGTCCGAGAGGGCGTAGGCCCGGGCGCTCACTCGCTGCGGCGCCTCGGATTGATCGAGCCTGAGACGACGCCCCAGACCTCGACCTCGGCGCCGGGCGAAAGTTGGAACTCTGGGAAGCGAGGGTTGGCGAAAGACAGCGAGATGCGCGGACCTTGGCGACGCCAGACCTTGAACGAGCGTTCGCCGTCGATGTCGACCACAACGATGTCGCCGTTTCGCGGGGTGAGCGAGCGGTCGACCACGGCGAGGTCCCCGTCGAACAGCTTGGCGAGCATCATACTGTCACCGGCCACCCGCACCAGGAAGGTCGCGGGTCGGTTCGCGATGAGCAGGCGCTGCAGGTCGATTTCTTCCTCGATGAAGTCGTCCGCGGGGCTGGGAAACCCTGCCCGGACCGGTTGGGCCAAGAGTGGCACCGGCATGGGAAGGCCAATGGTGATGCCGCTGGCTTGCATGATCTCGCTCCGCGAATCTGACGGAACAAATTAGGAACATCGGGGCCCGGTTCCGCGCAAGCGGCCGCGCTTGCGACAACAGGCGGGTGTGGACGCCTGTGGACAACGGGGATTGGCTCTTGCGATGGCGCCGCTTTCCAAGCGGCCTCACTTCGCATCGAGCCGGAGGAACACCGTTGAGGCTCACCGTCTACATGCTCACGGCCTTGGCCGTTTCTGGGATGCCGACACTGGCGGCAGGGGACTTCCCCCTCGCGTCCTGCAAGGGCTGGAACGGCACGGTCGTCGAGCGGGATGGCATCGACACCGCGCGGGCCACGATGCGCGGCATCGTCGCCAAGGCCGATCTGCAAGAGTATTGCGAACGCGACCCCGGTGGGGAGACCAAGCAGTACGGGGGCAAGCTTACGACGGCACAATGCGTCGTGAAATATCTACGGAGCGAGGGCCGGGCCACGATGACGGCCGAGGCGAACTGCCGGGCGGGTACGGTCGCCTATCGCTACGGGGACCGTCAGGCCGGGAGGACACGTTTTCCCCAAGGCGCCGATACCGATACGTCGTGCGCTTCGGGCATGCCGCCCTTGATCGAGCAGTTTAAGATGCTGTGCCCCGCCGCGGCCAAGAGGCTGAAGGTCGAATAGCCGGGCCTGCCCCGGTATCAGGCCATCCTTAGGTCTCGCGGTATATGCCGAGCTCGGTGACCTCGTGCTGCCTGTGGGCATCTCAGGTCGGGGCCTTGCGGCGCAGCCAACGCTAAGCTTTCCTGGCGTTCCTGCATTTTTGTCTCCATCGCGACGGGGGCCGGCTCGCCCGGTTGCCCGGGGTGGTGGAGCGGCGGCACGGTCGTGGCGCGAGCCATGATCAGGGCCGTTCGGATAGGGCCGAAAGGTACCTCCGGAGAGGGCAGACCTGTCCTGTTCGACCTAAGACTAGCCGCAACCTTATCTCTCGATGGGACCTGTTGGGCGGCTGGACGAATTTTTTCGCGGGCGGGGCGGGGTTGCGCGGGCATCGGAGGCTTGCGCGCCGGCCAAAAACGGTAACGTGGCTGGAGGGCGGAGACGATGCGCGACGCGACAAGCAAAAACGTGCCAGCCGGAAGGCGGCGCGAACCGGCGGGCGACGTCTAACGGCGTTCCTGGCGGGGATCTCTTTCGCTCTCATCGCGACGGGGGCCGGCTCGCCCGGTTGCCCGGGGTGGTGGAGCGGCGGCACGGTCGTGGCGCGAGCCATGATCAGGGCCGTTCGGATAGGGCCGATTGGTACCTCCGGAGAGGGCAGAGCCTGGTCGGACGGGTATGGGTGGAACAACAGGGCCCCAACACCAGAGGTTGCTTAACATGGCCGGGTCGCTGCTCCTGAAGCAGGTTCGCAGTCGGCCGAACCTTGAGCGCGCCTGGCGGAAGATCGAAGAGAACGGCCGGCTCTCCAAGTCGGAGACGGTGAGTTCGGAGATCGAGGCGTTTCGCGAGAAAGCGTCCTCGAAGCTTCAGTCGCTGGGCGACCGCCTGCGACGTGGCACGTATCGCTTCCCGCCTGCCAGGGCGGTCCCGATCCCGAAAGGCGACAAGCGGGACCGGATGAACATCCGTCCCATCGTGATTGCGACCGTCGAGGCCCGCATCGTCCAGCGGTCGCTCCTCGGTGTGCTGACGGGCATTTCCGACCTGAAGCCGTACTTCGAGAACCCGAACAGTTTCGGGGGTATCAGGAAGGCGGAGGGGCAGCCCCTCGCCGCCGTGCCGGCCGCAATCCAGGAGGTCCTGACCGCCATAGGAGGTGGTGCCGCCTACGTGTCCTGCGCCGACATCAGCGGCTTCTTCACGAGGATCTCCAAATCCGCGGTCACGGACATCATCGCCGAAGTGGTGGGGGACCCCGACTTCATGGCGCTGTTCTCGGACGCCGTGAAGGTCGAGCTCAGCAACATGGCCGACCTGCGGGAGCGCGCAGCCAAGTTCCCCATTCACGATATCGGCGTCGCACAGGGCAACTCCCTCTCGCCGCTCCTGGGAAATTTGATTCTCCACCGGTTCGACAGAATCATGAACGAGGGCGATTGCCGCTGCATTCGCTACATCGACGACTTCATCGTCCTCGCCCCAACCAGAAAGGCGGCCGCCGCCAGGATGCGCCGTGCATCCCGCCATCTCGCTTCCCTCGGCATGAGCCTTTCCGCGGAGAAGACGCATGCGGAGCCGCAGCGCGTCGCCGACGGCTTCGAGTTCCTGGGGATCGAGTTGAGGAACGGCTTCATCCGCCCCACGACCAAGGCACGCAACAGGCTCATCAAGTCCTTGGAGGAGACGCTCCGGGAGAGCAGCGTGGCTTTCCGGGCGCGCAGGCATGGCTCGCCCCTTCCCAAATCCCAGTCCCTGCTTGCGACCCTGCGGCGGGTGGACGGTGCCGTCATGGGCTGGGGAAGGCACTACGGGTTCTGCAACGACGAAGCAGCCTTCGCCCAACTCGACGCCGACATCACGAGGATGCTTAGGTCGTACATCGGCATCTACTCGGATGAACGCGCCTCGGCCTGTGACGTCGGCCGCCGTTCCCTGCTTGGCATCGAGGCGCTTGCGGACATGCCGCGCGAGCCTTTCGTCTGGCCCGCGGCTCGCGAGGTCAAGCGGGGGATCATCGACCTGCGCCCGTCCCCGCCCACTGATCTGGCCCCGACGCCGGAAATCGACGTCGCTGCGGTGGTGGCCGCTCGGGAGACCAATCAGCCCCTGGAGATCGCGGCAGGGAGCCTGGGCGTGCACGCCTGACGCTGACGCTCACTTGCGGCGCTCGGCGCTTCGCCCGGGTCGAGCGCGTTTGACCGGGACGACCGGGATCTTAGCCGACCGAGTGGTTCTCCGATGTGGCGGCCATTCGCTTCAGGATTGCCTCCAGCCGCACGGGGGCCCAGCCCCAGCAATCGACGCCGACGTCCAGGCTTGTCCGGGTGCCGGGCAGGCTGCCGTGCGAGTGGCCGTAGAGGTGCAGGTCTCCGTGCCGTTCGTGCGGCCAGGTCCGGTGTGCGTAGTGGCTGCACCAGATCGCCTAGGGCTTGGGCATGCCTGGGTCCTGGACGAAGACGCGCTGCACGTCGACGATAGGCCCGTCCCAGTCGAGTTGCTCGCCGAGCGCGTCATGGTTGCCGCGGACGAGACGGATTCGCCCATTCAGCCGAGCCTTGATCGAAGCCGCGTAAGCGAGGTCGCACCGGTAGGCGAAGTCGCCGAGGTGCCAGACGATATCGGTCGGCCTGACGACCGCGTTCCAGGCCGTGACCAGGGCCTCGTCGTGCTCCGCGACGGTGGCGAACGGGCGGGGCCGGTCCATCGTCGGCTTGAGGATCGAGGCGTGCCCGAAGTGGCTGTCGCTACTGAAGAACGTGTTAGGCATGAAGCCTCCGAAATCGGCGGAGGCCGAGCCTATGCTGCGGCGCTCCGCGGTCAGCGGGATGGGTGGGGCGCGGCGGCTATCATGAGGTCGATGCTTTCGGCTTGGCGGGAGGGCGCATCTGGGAAAGGCCGAGGTCGTCCGCAAGGGCAGCCACGC
Source organism: Methylobacterium mesophilicum (assembly GCF_022179445.1). Taxonomy (GTDB): domain Bacteria; phylum Pseudomonadota; class Alphaproteobacteria; order Rhizobiales; family Beijerinckiaceae; genus Methylobacterium; species Methylobacterium mesophilicum. The sequence goes on from NZ_BPQU01000010.1 coordinate 142,671, forward strand.
CGTTCCGGGACTGGAAGTGGCCTGAGAGGGACGCTGTCCGAAGTTGTGCGCCTCGGCATGACAATAGGCCCCGACATGCTGATGTCATGGCCGCCGCTTTCAGGGCCGCTTCGCCTTCCGAGCATACATTCGAATAGGCAGGGCGGAAGGCCCGCAATGGGTCAAAAAGCAGGCCCTCGGATGTTCGAGCGGCGAACGCATGTAGCGGGGCCGGGATCGAACCAGCGTCCAGGCGTCACCGCAATCAGTCTCGTCCCCTATGCTCGGCTCGATCGCAGGCGGGCGACCTCGCTCGGTCCGATCTCGAGGTAGAACCGGATCGCATCGTCGACCAGAGCGTCGGGCGTAACACCCGCCGCCTTCGCGGCCCGCGTGACCTGGAGGCCAAGCGCCAGATCGACGCGCAGGGCGGCGCCTTGGCTCGGCGACGCTGGTGCGGCCGCAGGGGCAGGTATGGGTGCAGCACTGTTCCGCGACTCGAGCTTGCCGAGCTTCGCTTCGCGACGACCCCGGTGGACGAGAGCGTCTGCGCGCTCATTGAGACGATCGCCGGCATGCCCCCGGACCCAGGTCCATTTGACGTCCCGCGCCGCGTTCAGTTCGTCGAGGCGCTTCATGAGATCGACGTTCTTCACGTCACCCGTCGTCGTGCGCCAGCCCTTCGCCTTCCAACCGCGCATCCACTCGGTCACCGATTTGACCACGTACTGGCTGTCGCAGCGCATCTCAATCGCGGCCCCGGCCGTGAAATGCTCGAGGCCCTTGATCGCCGCCGTCAGCTCCATGCGGTTGTTGGTCGTGGTGCCGGGCTCTCCGCCGCACAGCTCGACCGTGCTGTCCGGGGCGGCAACGACGACGCCCCAACCGCCTGGCCCTGGGTTAGGATCGCAACCGCCATCAGCATAAACGATCGTTCGCATCGTGGCGTCGGCCCTGCGTTGGGGTGGTCGATGGGAGACCGCCATCGATGCCCGAAATTGCCTGACAGATTGTATCCCCATGGGGCTGCCGTTCGAGCAGGAAGCGAATGCCCACTTCTTGGAGATTTAGCTGGCCGGCTGAATGGCCGAGGCGGGGTCAGTCGCGGTAGAATAGCGGTTGTTGTGCCAGGGGCGAGTTGTAGCTCGCCGGTGGCCGAGTAGGCCGCTTGTCGGCCGAACTGAGCCATTCTGACCGCTTAAGTTTCAAACACTTGGCGGGGCCGCGAAACGCCCGGAAACGCCGTTGTCGGGGAGAGGGTGCTGCCGATTGGTGGTCGCCGTGCAAGAGGTAAGCGGGGTCGGCATTCAGCCAGGAGGCTGCCGTGTCTGGGGCCGAGCAGGGGCCGGCCATCGCGTGGCCCCAGCAGGGCGGACGGGGCCTGACGCGTGTCGGGCCAGTGGGTACGTCGGCGGGGATGGCCGCAGATGTGGCCGGCGCTGGCGATCCGCCGGCCGGTGGGGGTGGGCAGTCCGGCGGGGTAAGGGCGCTCTTTGCATCCGGTCTGTGCGCGTTTCGGAGAAACATAGCGCCGTCCGGGGTGTGGTGAGCAGGCGGATCCGCCGCTGACCTCTGTAGCGATGGCGCCGATGTCCTCGCGCGGGTGCCGGTCGCCGTGACGCGTGAGCTGCCTACGTCTTCACGCCCGGCTGAAGCAGTGAGCGTCCCAGCGCACAGCGACGTCCTGCATTTGCAACGCGAGCTGCCGGGGCCCTCGGTCGCTGCCGACGCCTCAGAAAGTGGGGGCGGAGCGAACTCGTACTCGATCAGCCAGGCTTTGACTCGTCACCATCTTCGAGGATGCGGTGCCAGACCGGCACATAGTACGGATCGAGCCGGGCGCGCCGCTCGCTCATGTACCGATTGAACGAAGACGTCGTCGACAGGACAGCGTCACCGATCGCTAGCCGCAGCCGCTCGCGCCCCGTCTCTTCCAGGTCATCCGTCTCACGCAGAAGGCTCTGCACGCGGTAGAGGTCGACCGTGCCCCCCGTGATCAGCGCGGAGGCGTCCGCTGGATGATCGATGGCGTCCGATCGGCACCACAGCCAGAGCAGATGCTCCGCGCTCGCCAGCCGCGCTGGAATGCCGAACCACAGGCGGGTGATTGCTTCCACCAGTAGACCTGCCTCGATCGCGCAGGCGCAGGGCCGCAGCGTCACCTCGATGGGCCGCGGGCACAGCTTCGGGTCCATGTGCGGCGCGAACCGCACCCGTGTCGCCTGAACGAGATCCGCGGCACGCTCGCGCCCGTCCGCGCCGAGGTCGGCGACGATCTCGATCACGCCGACGTATCGCGCCTGCTCGTGCAGCGTCAGCGCGATGCGGCCGACCACGGCGTAGGCGTAGCCCTCCGCGTCGAGCCGTCCGACGATGTCGCGGAAGATCGCCGGCAGCATCCCCGGCGTCGGGTTGCTTAGGTCGTGGCAATCGACGAGGAGCGCCTCAATGTCGTCTGAGCTACCGCCCATGTAGTTTGACCTCTGGGTCAGGTGAGGGTGCGGTAGTGCACGTCCGATCGCACCGCGTGGCGCTCCCCGGCGAGGCCAAACAACCGAACGAGTTCGGCGATAGTCTCCGGCCGCTGCAGGCGCCTATCAGCGTAGAGCGTGAACAGCGCGGGTCCGCGCATGTAGACCACCCGCCCGCGCGGGAACGCTTCGTACTCGTGGCCTGCGATGGCCGGTGGCAGGCCGCGACGACGCAACACCGTGGCGCCGAGCCTGCGCCAGGCCTCCCAGACCTCGTGGTGCCCGCGCGGGTGGGTGAGGCAGTCGCCGTAGATTTCCGCTTCCGCCAGGGGCGTACGGTCGATTACCAGCACGGTGCGATCGCCCTCCGGCACACCCCAGAAGATGCCGACGCTGGGTACGGCTATAACGCCTCCGGGGAGGTCAGGGTCCTGGCCGACGGTAATGTCCATGATCTTGGCGTGTTTGCGTGGACCGGGCCGGCGTCGGTATAGCGTCGAGGGCAATGGTGGGGGCATGAAACCGACGTCTCCACAGCTCACCCGGAGCCGATGAGAGAGTTTCCCGCGAGGCCCGCGAAAATTTACAGCTAGGCGTCAATTTAGCTGCGGCCGACCGACGCACGGCGAGCATCGCTGCCCTGGAGCGTGAGCTTGTAGCTGACGCTGAACTTTCCCGAAAAACCTTTTTAAATGTTGTTGGTTTTGAGCCCCCTCCCCTGCGATTGAGGCCTAAGCTCTGCTATAAATTTATGGCCTGCACGGCCTACACGGTCTGCACGGTCTGCACGGCCTACACGGTCTGCACGGCCTACACGGCCTACACGGCCTACACGGTCTGCATGGTCTGCATGGTCTGCATGGTCTGCACGGCCTGCACGGCCTACACGGTCTGCACGGCCTACACGGTCTGCACGGCCTACACGGCCTACACGGCCTACACGGCCT
>NZ_BPQU01000010.1:146163-173080 GCF_022179445.1 Methylobacterium mesophilicum
GGCCTACACGGCCTACACGGCCTACACGGCCTACACGGCCTACACGGCCTACACGGCCTACACGGTCTGCACGGCCTACACGGTCTGCCCGAGTCGAACTTAGACGACTGCGGTAAACAGCCTTGGTGCGCCGTTTGCGATGAACTCTCTGCGCTTGGTGGCTAGCACCTTCGCGTAGGTCGTTTCGATCATTCGCACGCTAGTCCCACAATTTTCTGCCACCACGTTTAGGGGTACTCCTGCTTCGATAGCGCGTGAGATGTACGAGTGCCGTAGAGCGTAGAATGTGCCGGATGGGTCCAGCTTCGCCGTCAGCAACGCCCGCTTCATAGGTCGTACCTGATGGCTCGCGCCCCATGCACCACCATCGGCGCGTGGCAACAGCGGCATGTCCTTTTCGCGCCCGCCCGAGACACGTGAGAAGAACGTCACCGCTTCAGGCTGCAGGATGACGACGCGGGCTCCCGTCTTACCCTGGGGTACGTATAGGGTCTCGCCTATTGCATCGAAGTGGCGGACTTGACAGGCCGCAAGCTCGCCGTAGCGAGCGCCTGTTAGAAACCCAGCCGTCAACAGGTTACGGAAGCCCACGTCCTCACAGCCTGCAAGCAAACGTAGTACCTCTGCGGACGTAAAATGCACTTCGCGAGCTCGGCCGACGCGCTGGAATGGACGCACTAATCTCCATGCGCTGTCATCTGTAAGGCCGTTCGCTGGATCACCGACTGCGTGATTGAGCATTGCCTTGATGATACTCAGTACCCGGTTGGCGGTGTCCTGGCTGCGGCGGCGCTGCTCAGCATCGTCACCAGCCCAAACTAAAGAATCGCGCCAGGTTTCCAGCTGGCCGCGCGTCAGATCCTCGATGCGGTTTGAACCAAAACGAGGGATGAAAAGTCGTTCTATGCGCAGGCGAGCGTCGTAAGCCGTGCGCCGATTCCGGGCCTCCAGCCCTGCAAGGTATGCGTGAGCAGCTCCTTCGACGGTAAGCGGAGCTTTTGGAGCCCCCTCCCCCTTCTCGTTGCTTGCGAGAGCTTTGGCCCGTTGCTGCGCCTCCCAGAATGTGAGTACCTCCTGACCATTGCTGTCATCGAAATCGTCGGCCTGCCCGATCCGTTTGGTCCAGGATCCGCCCTTCCCGTCCGCGACCCGAAGCACCCATGTTCCAGCGGTCGCATTGCGGCGATAGCCAAGTGACACATTGGGTGCCACGCGAGCGAAGACAGGCTTTTTGGCTATTGGCAGGCGAAGGCGGCTAGTTCGAGTTTCGAGCTTGGATGAGCGAGCGTTCCGAGCCATGGTGTCCCGTCAGTGTCCCGTGGACATGCTCGGATAGTGCCATATCGAGCTGGACAAGCCAAACGGGATTATCGGGAATAAACTCGCAAAATCAACGTACTGGCTGGACATATCTGGACCGATTTGGACTGTCGTCTTTGCCCTTTCACGGCGAAAACACGGGTTCGATTCCCGTAGGGCGCGCCACTTCCTCACAGAGCGAAAACCCGGCACGGCTCCGACGAGCCTTGAGCCGGCGATGATCGCCACCGGCTTGGCCCTGCCTCCGATCTGCTGATCGCGTCCGCCTCCGACCTCCCCCGGTCGCCGCATCCGCGCGCCGAACAGGCTTGGCCATACTCTCGACGTAATAGCCGCGCTTCCAGGCGGACAGGCGTTGCCAAGCTCAGTCGAGCCGGGCGCGCGATTGGTATAGGCCGTGGGCGTGACCGTATCGGGCCGCGGCTCATGGGAAGTCCGGGATCATGATCATGGACGGTCGGGGCGCCGAGGGCGGCGACGGGGATGCGGTCGGCCTGCGCGGGGGGCAGGCGGGGTTTCTCAGCCGCCGGTCGTTCCTGGCCGGCTCGGCCGTCGGCCTGGGCGCGCTCGGGCTCGGCGGCTGCGCGACATCCGATGGCCTGATCCTGGCCGAGGCGGCCAAGATCTACGGGCCGATGCCCGACGAGAGGTTCCCGATCCCGGCGGCCGACATCCTCAAGGTCGACCCGAAATATTTCCGCCAGACGGTCCGCTACGACACCAAGGAGGCGGCCGGCACGATCGTGGTCGATCCTCGCAACTTTTACGTCTATCGCGTCGAGGGCGACGGATCCGCCACCCGCTACGGGGCCAATGTCGGCCGCGACGGGTTCCTGTGGAGCGGCGACGCCTATGTCGGCCGCAAGTCCGAATGGGCGACCTGGACGCCGCCCAAGGAGATGATCAAGCGCCAGCCCGAGGCCGCCAAATACGCCCGCGGCATGCCGGGGGGCCTCGACAACCCGCTCGGCGCCCGCACGCTCCATCTCTACCAGAACGGCGCCTACACGCTCTACACGATCTACGCGAGCAGCGACCCCGAGACGATCGGCTCCGGCATCACGAGCGGCTGCGTCGGCCTGCTCAGCCAGGACATGATCCACCTCTACGCGCGCACGCCGGTCAAGACGAAGGTGGTGGTCCTGCCGGCTTGAGGGGCTTGTCGGCCCCGGGTCGATCCATCCGGATTCCCCGGCCCTGCCGGCGGCGCTCCGCGTCGCGGCCGGTCGCCCCCTCGCGGCAGCCGTAAAGGGGCGCGAGCCCGTCAGGAGCAGGCCGTCCGGAGGGGCGGGGTCGCGGCGGATCCGTGCCGCGGCGCGGAGAGGCGGATCGGCAGGTCGGTGAGGCGCAGGGACCGGCGCAGGGTCCTGGACAGCGCATCCACCAGCATGGTCAGGACGGCGGTCGCCACGATCAGCAGCACGGCGACGTCGAGGCGCAGCTCCGAGATCGCGGCGTCGACGTAGAAGCCGAGCGTCGCCACGCCGAGGATGCCGAAGATCGCGCTCTCGCGCAGGATCAGCTCCCAGCGGTACAGCAGGTAGGCGAGGAACTGCCCGTAGAGCCGCGGCACCGTCTCGTAGCTGTAGAGGTTCAGGCCCGTCGGGGCGTCGGCACGGTAGGCGAGGTCGTCGGCGTGGCGCCCCATCAGGTAGCCGACGATGCCCGCGTTGTGGATCGTCAGCGCCAGGATCGCCGGCAGCATCGACGGCCCGAGCAGCTGCAGCAGCACGTAGGCCAGCATGTATTCCGGCGTCGAGCGCACGATCACGAGCAGGACGCGCCCGAAGGGCTGGCCGATCGGCCCCGCGAACCGGCGCGAGGCCAGGGGGAACAGCAGCAGCGCGCCCAGCGCGGTGGCCACCAGCGCGATCTGCGCCAGCACCAGGGTCTGGACGGCGCCGGGCAGGATCTGCTGGGTGAGGATCGGCCGGAACCAGAGCCCGAGCCGGCTCCAGGTCGCCGGGTCGAGGAGCGCGCCGGACCGGAGCGGGCTCGGGACGATGTCGTGCGTCACGAAGCGTTCCAGGCTGGAGAGCCAGTGCGTCGTCCCGACGGTTCGCGGAAGGGCGAGCACGCTGACGATGAGAAGCAGAGGCAGGGTCGAGAGCCGCATCCAGAGACGGCGCGAGCCGATCAGGGCGTAGAACACGAGGAGCAGGGCGCCGGCCTCGGCGTAGCGGCCCTGCCGGAAGGCGGATTCGAGGTAGAAGCCCATGGTCGGCAGGCCGATGAAGCCGAGCACCAGGGTCGAGCGCATGGCGCACTCGAACCGGTAGAGCGTGTAGTGCCGAAAGGCCGCGGCGACATCCGGAAGACGGCCGTACGCGAAGGCCGAGAGGGCGCCGGTCCCCTCGGGCAGAACCCGCAGGGCCGACAGGTCGGCCTCCTCCATGATCTCGGAATAGACTTTGGCGCAGATCCCCGCATAGGGCAGCGCGATGGCGAGGATGCCGGTGAGGGCCGACAGGCCGAACACCTGCATCAGGAGCAGCGCCCAGAACAGCTCGTGCACGGAGCGCAGGCCGGCGCAGACGAGGCGCACGCCCCGGACCCTGGCGAACGGAATGGCCAGGACGAAGCCGGCCCCGGCCCCCGCCGTCACCCCGAGGATCGCGAACGCGACGGTGTACACGACGCTCCAGATGTCCACCGCCAGGAAGTCCGGACGGATCAGGCCGCCGAGCAGGCGCTGGAGGTCGGCCCAGGGATGCAGGCTGCTGACCGCGAGGTCGGCCGCCAGGAGCGCAGCCAGCGCACCCGCCGCGAACCAGCGCGTCACCGCCGCGTAGCCCCAGCCGGGGATCCGGCGCAGGGCGCTCACCGGGCTTGACCGTAGAACGGGGCGAGGGCCGCCTCGTCGAGGTCGCGGGCGGGCGCGTCGAGCACGATGCGCCCGGCATCGAGGACCACGATCCGGTCCGTGTGCGCGAGGGCCAGGGCGATGTCGTGGAGCGCCAGCACCAGGGTCCGGTGGCGCCTGGCCAGCCGCTCCAGGACGAGGCCGCCCTGCGTGCGGTCCAGGGCCGAGACCGGCTCGTCCCCGATCAGGATCGGGCGCCCGTTGTAGAGCGCGCGCGCCACCGAGACGCGCTGCTGCTGCCCCCCCGACAGGGCGCCGGCCTTGGCGTGGAGCTCGCCGGCGAGCCCGATCTCCCCGAGGATGCCTCGGATCTCGGCCAGGTCGGCGCGGGCCGGAAACGCCAGGGTGCGCAGGTTGTGCAGGGTCGAGCACCGGTCGAGCCGGCCCATGTAGACGTTGTGGAAGACCGACAGGGTCCGCACTAGGGCCGCCGCCTGCGGGATCAGCGCGGTGCGGGCGCGCGCCTGGGCGTGGATGAGCCCGAGCAGGGTAGATTTGCCCGCCCCCGAGCGGCCCATCAGGGCGACCCGCTCGCCGGCCCGGATGGTCAGGTCCACCCCGAACAGGACCGGCTTGCCGTCATAGGCCGCCTGGGCGCCCGACAGCACGATCTCCGGCTCGGCTCGGGATGCGGTCACCGCGCTGCGCTCGCGTCAGTCGAGCAAGCCCGTGGATTTCGCCACGCGCTCGATCGGCTCATAGGCGGCGTTGGTCACCGGGATGAACTTCGAGCGGGCGAAGGGCGCCAGGATCGCCGGATCGGTGATGCCGACGAGGGCCGCCTGCAGCCTCTCGGTGAAGCCGGCGCCGTAGATCGCGTCGACATCGCCCCGCACGGTCCACTGGTAGTCGGGAAACGGCGGGCTCTCCCAGATGATGCCGACGGCCGTGTGATCGACCTTGCCGGCCTTGTCGTCGAGGTCCCACACCGAGTAGTCGACCGCCCCGACCTCGAAAGCCCCAGACTGGACGAGCTGGATCGTGCGGGTGTGGTCCCCGGAGAAGCCGACGCGGGAGAACGCCTCCTCGGGCGTCTTGCCCGGGAACGCCGCGCGGATGAAATACTCCGGCATCAGGCGACCCGAGGTCGAGGCGCGCGAGCCGAACGTGAACGTCTTGCCGGCGACCGCCTTCGGGAAGTCGGCCGACTTCGCCAGGCCGGTCTTCGTGTTGGCGATGAGGTAGGTCTTGAACGCCGCGTCCTCGGCGCCTTGCGCGATCGCCTGCGCACCGGGCGAGGCCTTGCGCGCCTGCACCCCGGTGAAGCCTCCGAACCACGCGAGCTGAACCTGGCCGTTGGTGAAGGCCGTCACCGCCGCCGGGTAGTTCTTCACGGGGATGTACGTCACGGGCACGCCGAGCTTGCCCTCGAGATAGCGCGCGACCTTGCCGAAGCGCTCCACGAGGCGGCTCTCGTCCTGGTCGGGAATGCCGGTGAAGACGAAGGCCGGTTTCGCGCGCTCCTGCGCGACGGCGCCGCCGGATGCCGCGAGCCATCCCAGTCCCGCCAGCAACGCCCCGTTCAACGTCCGTCTCAGCATCGCCGTCCCCACCCGTGTTCCGACACTCTAACACCCTCAAGCGGAGGCCGATGTCCAATCAATTGACGGCTCATGCGGGCGTTAGATCACCGAATCGAACGCCCATTCTGTCGAGGATGGATCTTGCGGGACGATGCCGTGTGCGTACGGGCCGGACGGAGGCGGCGCACGCTGCGGTCCTGCACCGATCCGGGCGGGCCGGGTGGCGGGTGCGACGCGCCCGCACCGTGCCATCCTGACGGCCGTCTGTACCGGATCCCCGCCTTTGTCTGCTAGGACCCGTGGTTAACCCTCCGTTGTCACAGCGCGCGATGCCACAGGATTCAGCCATGGATACGCCTCCGCCGGTCCGCCTCACCAGCCTCGCCCATGGCGGAGGCTGCGGCTGCAAGCTCGACCCGGCGGTGCTGCGCACGCTGCTGGCCGACCAGCCGGTGGCCGGTCCGTTCGAGCGCCTGCTCGTCGGCAACGAGACGGCCGACGACGCGGCGGTCTGGGCGCTGGATGACGGGACCTGCCTCATCGCCACGACCGACTTCTTCACGCCGATGGTGGACGATCCCCACGATTTCGGTCGGATCGCCGCCACCAACGCGATCTCCGACGTCTACGCCATGGGCGGCAAGCCGATCCTCGCGCTCGCCATCCTGGGCATGCCGGTGGGCAAGATCGCCCCCGAGGTCGTCGCCCGGATCCTGAAGGGCGGGGCCGCCACCTGCGCCGAGGCGGGCATCCCGATCGCGGGCGGCCACTCGATCGATACCCCGGAGCCGATCTACGGCCTGGCGGTGATCGGATTGTGCGACCGTACCCGCATCCGGCGCAACGCCGACGCGCGCGCCGGCGACGTGGCCATCCTGACCAAGCCGCTCGGCGTCGGCATCTACTCCGCCGCGATCAAGCGCGAGGCCCTCGACGCCGCGGGCTATGCCGACTTCGTCGCCACCACGACGCGTCTCAACAGGGTCGGGGCGGATCTGGCGGGCGATGCGGAGGTCCACGCCATCACCGACATCACCGGTTTCGGCCTCCTCGGGCACGGGCTCGAACTCGCCCGCGGCGCCGGCCTGACCTTCGTCGTCGCGGGCGGCGCGATCCCGCTGCTGCCCAGGGCCGAAGCGCTGGCGCGGGACGGCTTCGTCACCGGGGCATCGCACCGCAACTGGGCGAGTTTCGGCGGCCAGGTCACCCTGCCCGCGGACCTGCCGGACTGGCGCCGCCACATCCTCACCGATCCCCAGACCTCGGGCGGCCTCCTCGTGACCTGCTCGCCCGGTCGTGCCGAGGCGATCCTGGCCCAGGTCCGCGCCGCGGGCTTCGCGCAGGCCGCCATCGTCGGGCGGTTCGAGGCCGGCCCCCCCGGCATCCGCGTCGAAGCCTGACGGCGCACGGGGCGGCCTCGGCCTTGTCTGGGCCGCCTGCACCGAACCGGGATCCAGTGCGGCGGCGAGCGTCCTAAAGCGCCACCGTGCGGAAGCCGGCGAACACGTCGCGGCGCTCCGGGCCGAAGAAGTTGCGATAGCCGGTGTCGACCATGCGCGAGCGGGTCGCCCAGGCGCCGCCGCGCAGGACCTTGCGCGTTCCGAAGGCGGGTTCCGAATACGCCTTGTAGGCGTCGGGCGCGAAGCCGGGAAAGGGCAGGAAGGGGCTCGCGGTCCATTCCCAGACGTTGCCGAGCATCTGCCGGCAGCCCCAGGCGCTGTCGCCCGCGGGGTAGGCGGCGACGTCGACGCAGCCGAGATGGCCGCCGTCGAGATTGGCGCGGTCGGCCGTGGGCGGGGCATCGCCCCAGGGATAGCCGCGCTTGGTGCCACCGAGCGTCCCATCGCGCGCCGGCGCGCCGGCGGCGGCGGCCTCCCATTCCGCCTCCGTGGGCAGGCGCCGGCCGGCCCAGCGGCAATAGGCGTTGGCCTCGTGCCAGTTGACGTGGACGACCGGCTCGTCGGGCGCCAGCGGCGCGTCTTGGTCGAACCTGCGGACGGTCCAGTCCCGCGCCCCGTGACGCGTCCAGTAGGCCGGATGCGCGGCGCCGCAGCCGTCGCGCCAAGCCGCCCCGTCCGCGTCCCAGTGGGCGTCCGCGCGGTAGCCGCCATCCGCGACGAAGGCCGCGAACTCGGCATTGGTCACCGGCGCGCGGGCCATGCGGAACGGCGCGACCGGCACCGGATGCGCCCATTTCTCGTTGTCGAACACGAAGCCGCCGGGCTCGGATCCGAGCCGCCAGGTTCCCCCGCCCACGGTGACGTCGCCGGGCCAGGGGCCGGTTCCCGTGGACCGGGCGGTGGCCGACGCGGCGAAGGCCGGCGCGGGATAGCCCAGCGTCTGGCGCGTGTACGTGAAGGCCTCGTCGTGCATGTCCTCGTGGAAGGTGACGAGCTGGTAGAGGTCGGCCTCCTCGCGCGTCGGCTCGCGATCGGCCAGACGCCGGATCAGGGCTTCGTGGACCCGGGCCATGTAGCCCAGGGTCTCCGGCAGCGCCGGCAGCGGGATCGACCAGCGCGTCGCGTGCGGCACCCGGGCGGAATCGTAGAGCGTGTCCGCCTCGGCCATCAGGGGCGGCTGCCCGTCGAGCGCTCTCAGGATGAAATGCTCGTGGAACCAGGCGAGATGCCCGATTTCCCACAGGAGCGGGTTCACGATATCTGACTTCGGCCCCATGAGGCGGTCACGATCGAGGCCTGCCACCAGTTCGAGCGTTCGCGCCCGGGCATCCTGCAGCATGGTCACGAGGTCGGCAGCGGAAACCGGTGCGCGCATCAAACGTCCTGGAAGCCTGTCGAGACCATGAAGATCAGTCTCATCACGCCGGCTGCGAGGATGTCCCGCGCCGGAAATCGGACAACGGCGACCCGCTGGGCGCGCATCCTCGGCGATCTCGGACATCAAGTCGAGGTGACGATGGCCTACGGGGAGGATGCGGATGCCGATCTGATGCTCGCCCTGCACGCCTGGCGCAGCGCCTTGTCCATCGCGCGCTTCAAGGCCCGCCACCCCGACCGGCCGCTGGTGGTCGCCCTGACCGGCACGGACGTCTACCACTATCTCGCGGCGGACCCCGAGCCGACGCTGCGTTCGCTCGACCTGGCGGACCGCCTGATCGGCCTCCACGACCTGATCCCCGCCGCGCTTCCGGAGCGCCACCGCGGCAAGCTCGACGTCGTGTTCCAGTCCGCCCTGCCGCGGCGACGGCGCTGGCCGGTATCGGAGGCGGCGTTCGAGGTCCTCGTCGTCGGGCACCTGCGTGCCGAGAAGGACCCGTTCCGCGCCGCCCGCGCCGTCCGGCGGCTTCCGGCCCGGTCCCGCATGCGCGTCGTCCATCTCGGAGGGGCCTCCGCGGAGGTCTGGGCGGCCCAGGCGCGCGCCGAGATGGCCGACAACCCGCGCTACCTGTGGCTCGGCGACCGGCCGGGATCCCTGGTGCGGCGGTGGCTGACCCGGGGGCGCGTCATGGTCCTCAGTTCTCTCCAGGAGGGCGGTGCCAACGTGGTGTCGGAAGCCCTCGTGTCCGGCCTGCCGGTGATCGCCTCCGACATCCCCGGCACGCGCGGCCTGTTGGGGCCGACCTATCCCGGCTATTTCCCGGTCGGCGACGAGGCCGCCCTGGCCGCCCTGCTCCTGCGCGCCGAGGAGGAGCCCGGGTTCCTGGACAATCTGGCCGCGTGCGGCGCGGCCCGGGCGGACCTGTTCGCGCCGGCCCGGGAGCGCGAGTCCCTCCGGCGCGTCGTCGCGCGCTGCCGCCCGTAGCGCCCCGCTCCGGCACCCCCGCCATCCCGGCCCGGTCAGTCCGCGGCGGCAGGGCGGCGCAGGTCCGCGATCGTCGCCCGGGCGGTGTCGAGGGCGATGGCGACGGCCGACATCGTGGCGGCGTCGGGGGCCCGCTCGCGGGCGTAGCGGACGGCGTCGCCGGCCAGGCGGTCGACCTCGCGGGTCAGCCCGGCGGTCGCCGCCGGATCCTGGGCCGCGCGGGCCTGCTCGGTGATCTCCAGGAGCCGCTCCACGATCTCGTCGATGTGCTCGCGGCGCAGGCCGGCCAGGCGCTGCCGGATCCAGGCCAGGACCGAGACCAGGCCGCCGGCCAGCGCCCCCAGCAGGTAGAGCGTGTCGCCGTAGCGCTCGACGAAGCCGTGCTGCTCGCGCTCGTAATAGTCGATCGCCCCCGGGTGGATCGGGATCCGGGCGCTCGTGGCCGCCACGGTGGTCTCGTAGGACGGGGCCTGGACGTAATCCGCCGCCTCCGTGGCGTTGGCCGCCTCCGTGCGCTTCTCGAACAGCTGCTGGGTCAGGTCGGCCGCGACGGCACGGCTGAGGGATGCGCGGGCCATCAGCCGGTAGGAGGCGCCCACCGTCTTCACGTCGTCGGCCGGCAGCTTGGGCCGGCCGCCGAACAGGCCGCCCGGGATGGCCACGGCCTGGAGCTTGGGGAAGCGTTCGATCACGGCGTCGTCGTCCGCCACGGCGACGAACGCGACCTTGCCGCCGCGCGCCACCGAGCGGACCGCCGCGACCAGCTCGAGCGCCTTGGGCGCGGAGGGCGCGATGATGCTGATGAAGGCGTCGATCCGCTTCTCGCGCAGCGCCCCGGCCACGCCATCCTCGCCGACCGGCACGAGCACGACTGCGCGGTCGCCCGGTCCGGTGCCCGCCGCCGGCTCCAGCGTCAGGCCGTAATAGCCGAGGAGGCTCTTGAGCAATCCGATATCGGCGTCCCGGTGCGTGCCGATGCCGACCCGCTTGCCGGCCAGGTGCGGGAAATCCGTGATGCCGGCCTGCTCGGGCGAGGCGATGATCATCGCCTGGTCGCGCAGGATCGCCAGGGTGAGCCCGTTGGTCGGCAGCAGCACGTCGGGCCGGACCACCGCCAGGTCGGCCCGCCCGTCCTGCAGGGCGGCGGCACTCTCGCGCACGTCGTCGAAGGCGAGGATCCTGAGGCGCAGGCCGGTGCGGCCCGATTCCAGCGCGTCCGCGTAGGCCTTGATCAGGCCGGGCTCGGTGCCGTCCCGGGGCGCCACCGCGACGGTGAGTACGGTCGCCTGCAGGAGATACCAGGCGGCCAGGGCCGCCATGCCGAGGAGCATCACGGCGCCGCCCAGCAGGGTCTCGCGGCGCAGAAGCCAGGACAGGTTTCTCGGCATCGGCCTCTCGGTTGGTCACGGCCGCGCCGCTTGCCGGCGCGGCTCGAAAGCGCGGCTACAGCGCCAGTTCCGGGAGCGGATCGACGTCGCGCAGGCGGGCCGGTGCGGGCTCGGCGTGGCCCGGCGGCTCGACGGAAAAATAGGCCATCGGCTCCCGGCGGCCGCGCAGGGGCTCGCGGCTGACCTCCCGCCAGACCGCGGTGGCCGGGCCTGCGGCCCGCCGGACCGCCTCCGAGGCCAGGATCGGCACGCCGTGGACCTTGGTCGCCTGCTCAAGGCGCGCGGCGACGTTCACGGTGTCGCCCAGCACGGTGAACTCGTAGCGGGCCTCCTCGCCGATGATCCCGCTGAACACCTCGCCGCAATGGAGGCCGATCCCGATGCGCACCGTGGCGTCGTGCTCGCCCTTGCGGTTCCAGCGGGCGATGGCCTCGACCAGGTCCCCCGCGAAGGCCACCGCTCGGGCGGCGTCGTCGCCCTGCGCCTCGGGCAGGCCGAACACCACCAGGGCGCCGTCGCCCAGGAACTTGTCGACCACGCCGTTGTGCAGCCGGGCGGTCCGCATCACCCGGCGCCGGAACGCGGACAGGAAGGCGGAGAGCTGCTGCGGGTCGAGGCGCTCGGCCAGGGCGGTGGAGCCGCGCATGTCGACGAAGGCGATGACCGCCTGCTGCCGCCGGCCCGCCCGCAGGCTGCCGTCGTCGTCGGCCAGCCGCGAGACCAGTTCCTGCGGCAGGAAGCGCGACAGCCGGCGGCGGCGCCCCGCCTCGCGCATGGCCGACACCGCGAACAGGATCAGCACCAGGACCAGCGCGGCCAGGGCCGCCCAGATCAGCAGCGCGATCCGGGAGACCGCCGCCTGGCGCTGCTCCATCAGGGCCGTCTCCTGGGCCTCCATCCGGCGCACGACCGTGCGGATCTCGTCCATCAGACGGCGCCCGCTCCCCTCCCGGACGAGGGTCCGGCTCGCCTCCGCGTCGCCGCCCCGGTACAGGTCGATGGTGGTGGCGAGTTCGCCGAGCTTCTCGCGGATCAGCAGGATCAGGCCGTCGAGTTCGGCGCGCTGGCCGTCGTCGTCCCGCAGGAGGTCGCCCAGGCGGGCGAGTTCGCCGTTGACCTTGGAGCGGCCGGCCCGGAACGGCGGCAGGAAATCCTCGTCTCCGGTGAGCAGGTAGCCGCGCTGCCCGGTCTCGGCGTCCTGCACCGCCGACAGCACCCGGCCGAGGCGCCCCTCCACGGCCAGGGCGTGACGCACGGCCTCGCTGCCGCGCTGCTGGTAGACCGAGGCGCCCACAGCGATGCCCAGCATGGCCAGGATCACCGCGAGGCCCGCGATCATCCGATCGACGGTCTTCGAGCGCCGGGGCAGTTGCTCGATCACGTCCAGGGCGGTCCGGGCGGTCACGGCGTGGCCGTGCGGGCGAGGGCTGCGTGGGAGCGGGCTGCGCAGGATCGGCTCACACGCACGCCGGCGATCCCGCCGGCCGGAGCCGCTGGCCGTATGGGCTCGCGCATGGTCGCGCTCCGCGCCGCGGGCACAGCGATCTCCTGTCTCGATGGGGTCGGCGGCCGATCCGGACCGGGCCGATGGGTGGAACCGCCAGCACAAAAGGCGGCCCCGGCGATTGTTCCCGCCGCATCGGGCAAACATCACGGACGACAGCGGTTTTCAGGCCCTGCTGCCGCAATCGTGATCCGATCGGGCCCTCCCCCTCCCCGGCCGCTATAGGCCGAACATGCTCTGGGTCGGGGCGTGGAGCGTGAAGGCATGACCCTCGTCGATCCAGCCGGTTCCGGCGTGGCCCTGCTCGATATAGGTGATCTCCGCGGTGCTCGACGCGTAGTAGTGGCGGCCGCTCTCGGTGTTGACGAACCGCTCGATGTTCATGGCGGCCGATCCGGCGGCGGACGGATCCGTGTAGGCCTCGAAGGCGACGCCGTCGTAGCGGTAGCCCGAGCCGGAGCCGATCAGGCCGTCCCGCTCGGCGGCGCTGGCGGTGTAGAAATGGTCGCCGGTCGCCGCGTTGGTGAAGTGGAACACGTCCGCGGTGCCGGCCGCGTCGGTGGGCGCCGCCCAGCCGACCCCCTGATACGCGTAGGCCGTCTGGGAACTCTGCAGCGTGTCCCGCTCCGCCGTGCTGGCCGTGTAGAGGTGCTGGCCGGTGGACGCGTCGTAGAAGTGGAAGACCGGCTCCAGGCTCGCCGCCGCACCGGTCGGGCTGGCCTGGTAGGCGCGCAGGTAGTCGATGTTCATGTGGGCCGGGAACGGCGTCGTCGCGTCGGCGTCGCCGGGCCACGTGCCGCCGACCGCGAGGTTGGCGATCATGTACATCGGCTTGTCCAGGCTGGCCGGCGTCGGCGTGCGGTAGACCTCCTGGCCGTCGAAGTAGAAGGCGAGGCTGTCGGGCCCCCAATCCACCCCGTAGGTGTGGAAGCCCTCGCTCATGTCGGCGACCTGCGCGGTGCCCTGGCTCAGGGTGTGGTCGCCGGCGGTCTGGCCGGGCGCGAGGCTGTGGACGCTGGTGTAGAGCGTGTCGGGGTCGTGCCCGAGCATCTCCATCACGTCGATCTCGGGGGGCCAGGAGCCGTCCTTGGCCAGCAGCCAGAAGGCCGGCCACATCCCCTGCCCGGCCGGCAGCTCGGCCCGCATCTCGAAGTAGCCGTAGGTCTGGCTGAAGCTGTGGGACGTGTTGATCATCCCGGACGTGTAGGGCTGGCCGCCGAGGTCCGGGAGCAGCGCCGGGTCGGACGGCGCGGCCGTGATGGTCAGGATGCCGTCATGGACGCCGAACGGGTTCGGCAAAGCCGCGCCGCTCCCGCCGACGAGATGGTCGGCGCGAAGGTACCATTCCTGCTCCTGGTTGAACGGCCGCGTCCCGGTCGCCGTGACGTAGCTGCCCCATTGCGGCCCGCCCGCCGTGTCGAGGCCCGAGGTCCCGTTCCAGAGGTCGAGGGTGTCGAACTCGGCGCTGTAGGTCAGGGTCGCGGTCTGCGCGAGGTTGTTGGGGTCGATCGGCATCGTGGCTGGCCTACGGTTCTGCCGGATCCTGCGGGATCAAGCCCTGTATGCAATCAGGGGTTGCAAAATCCCTGCCGATCGGCGGCGAGGACGCCGGACGGCCCTATTTCTCGCGGAATGCCCGGCGCGCCTGATCGACCAGGGGCTTGGTGAGGTACGACAGGACGGTCCGGTCGGCGGTCCGGATGAAGGCCTCCACGGGCATGCCGGGCATCAGCTTGGCGCCGTCGAGGCGGCTCAGCTCGTCCTTGGTCACGCCCAGGCGCACGAGGTAGTAGAAACTGCCGGTCCGCTTGTCCTCGCTGACATCGGCGGCGATCCGGGTGACCCGGCCGTTGAGTTCCGGCGTGGTCCGCTGGTCGAAGCTCGGGAAGCGCAGGCCCGCGGCCTGGCCGGTCTGCAGCCGGTCGATGTCCTGGGGCGCGACCCGGACCTCGGCCACCAGGGAATCGGCGTTCGGCACGATCAGCATGATCGGTTCGCCCGGGGAGATCACGCCGCCGCGGGTATGGACAGCCAGCTCGTGGACGTAGCCGGTCTGCGGCGAGCGGATCTCGATGCGCTGGAGCTGGTCGAAGGCTGCGATCCGCTGCTCGGTCAGGGTCGCGGCCTTGGCGCGGTTCTCGGCCAGCTCCTTGGCGACGTCGCTGCGCAGGTTCTGCTCGAGCTGGATGATCTGCAGCTCGGTCTCCGAGACCTTGCCCTTGGCCTGGGCGATGTTGGCCACCAGGACCCCGCGTTCGCCCTTGAGCCGGGACATGTCGCGCTGCAGGCTGGTGAGCCGGGTCAACTGGATCAGGTTCTTCTTCCAGAGATCCTCGACGCCCTCGTATTCCCGGCCGATGATCGTGGTCTCCTGCTCCTTGGCGGCGGCCTGCTCGACCAGACCCTTGATCTCCTCGCGCAACTGGCCGATCCGCTCGCGCAGCTGCGCCTTCTGGCCCTGGAGCGCGTCGCGGCGGAAGCGGAACAGCTTGCGCTCGCCGTCGACGATCCGGGCGACGTCGGGCCCGGCCCCGGCGAGGTCGGCCGGGAAGGCGGGCTCGTCGCGGCCGTCGCGCTCGGCCTCCAGCCGGGCGTTGCGGGCGGCGATCTCCCAGAGGCTCTTGGTGACGCTGTCGTAGGTCGCCCGGGTGGTGGTGGCGTCGAGGCGGACCAGCAGGTCGCCGGCCTGGACCCGGGCGCCCTCCTGGATCGGCAGTTCGGCGACCACGCCCCCGGTGGGGTGCTGGACCTTCTTGATGTTGCTCTCCACCACCAGGGAGCCGGTGGCGATGATCGCCCCGGACAGTTCCGTGGCGGCCGTCCAGGCGCCGGTGCCGGTGGCCAGCACGATCACCGCGGCGACGCCGACGACGTGCCGCCGCAGCGAGCGCCGGGTCTCGCGGGTCGGGTCGATGGAGGCCTGGTCCCGCGTCATGCGACCCTCGTGGGTGTCTGCCGGGTCAGGGCGCCCAGCTGCGCCAGGACCTCGTCGCGGGGCCCGTGCAGGCGCACGCGGCCCTCGCCCAGGACCAGGATGCGGTCGACGGCGGCCAGCGCGCTCGGCCGGTGGGCGATCACCACCACGATGCCGCCCCGGGCGCGCACGCCCTGCACGGCGGCCGACAGGGCGCGGTCGCCGTCGACGTCGAGGTTGGAGTTCGGCTCGTCGAGCACCACCAGGAACGGGTCGCCGTAGAGCGCCCGCGCCAGCGCGATCCGCTGGCGCTGGCCCCCCGACAGGCCGAGTCCGCCGGCGCCGACCCGGGCGTCGTAGCCGCCCGGAAGCCGCAGCACGACCTCGTGGACGCCCGCCGCCTTCGCGGCCGATTGCAGGGCCTCCGGGTCCGGCGCCGGGTCGAACCGGGTGATGTTCTCCGCGATGGTGCCGTCGAACATCTCGATGTCCTGCGGCAGGTAGCCGACGGCGCGGCCGAGGGCGTCGGGATCCCACTGGTCGATCGCCGCGCCGTCGAGGCGGATCACCCCGCGGACCGGCCGGGCCAGGCCGACGAGCGCGCGGGCGAAGGTGGACTTGCCCGAGCCGCTGGCGCCGATCACCCCGAGCGCGCTGCCGGGGGCCAAGGCGATGTTGACGTCGTGCAGGATCAGGCTGTCGGTCCCGGGGGCGGCGATCGACAGGGCGGTCACGCGCACGCTCTCCCGGGGCGCCGGCAGGGGCGTCAGGGCCTCCGGCTCCCGCCGGGGCAGGAACGCCACGAGCCGGCTCCAGGCCTGCCGGGCGGCCGAGAACGACTTCCAGTTGGCGATGGCGAGGTCCACCGGCGCCAGCGCCCGGGCCGACAGGATCGTGGCGGCCAGCATGACCCCGGCGGTGGCCTCCTCGCGCACCACCAGGTAGGCGCCGAGCCCCAGGATCCCGGATTGCAGCACCGTGCGCAGCAGGCGCGCCACCGCGCCGAAGCCGATGGCGAGGTCGTTGCCGTAGGTGGCGACGTCGAGGTTCTTGCGGGTCCGGACCTGCCAGAGGTCGGCCACCCGCGACCGCATCCCCAGCGCGCAGAGCAGCGGCGCCGTCCGGTGCGCCATGTCGGTGAAGGACCGGCGCTCGCCGGCGACCCGCACGGTCTCCCGGGTGGTCTCGGCGGAGGCCCAGTCGGTCAGGACCGTCAGCACGCACAGGAACAGGGCGCCGGCCGCGATCGCCGCCCCGAGCCAGGGATGGAACAGGAAGCAGACCGCGATGTAGAGCGGCACCCAGGGCAGGTCGAAGAAGGCGGTGAGCGCCATGCTCGACACGAAGCCCCGCACGGTGTCGAGGTCGCGCAGCGCCTGGGGGCCCTCGTCGCCGCGCGGCGTCTCGGAGCCGCGCGCCAGCAGGGTCCGGAAGATCCGCGGGCCGAGGCGCTCGTCCACCAGGCGGCCGAACCGCGACAGGATCCGGGCGCGGAAGACCTCGAACACGCTCTGGATCACGAACAGCATCAGGGCGATGCCGGCGAGCCCGACCAGGGTGGCGATGCTGCGGCTCGGCAGCACCCGGTCGTAGACCTGCAGCATGAAGATCGGGGCGGTCAGCATCAGCAGGTTGATCAGGCCGCTCACGATCATCACGGTGATCAGGGCGGTGCGCCCGGCCCCGATCGCGGCCCAGAATTCCCGGCGCTTGGCAGCACGCAACACGCGTTCGTCGGTCAACGGACTGTCCCCCGGAGCCTTGCTCCACGTCCACCAAAAAAGCCCCCGCCGCGTCGGCGGCGGGGGCTCCGGCCGTCAGAGGCCGAGCAGGTGCAGGCCGCCCGTGGCCGAGTGCGGGGTCGGGTCGGTGTGGTGGACGTCGGCATGGCTGCCGAGGTCGATCGTGACGATCCCGAGATCGAGGCTCGCCCCGTGGGAGCCACCGGCGTCCCCGGCACCGGCGGGCGCCGTCGAGGCCGGGCTCAGGATCTGCCCGACGAGGGAATCCGCGCCTCCGCCGCCGCTCTGCGGCAGCAGGATGCTGTCGCCGGAGAGCAGGCTGGCGGTGGCCAGGCTCGGCTGGTCGGCCCCCACCGCGATGGCGCTCGCCTGGACGGTGTGGGCCGGATCCGCGGCCGGGGTGAGCACGGCCGCGTTGGCCAAGGGCGTCGCGCTGGTCGGGCCCGCGGCCACGTCGATCAGCGGGTGGGTCCCGGTGCCGGCATCGCCCGAGCCCCCGCCGGTCAGGCCGCCCAGCAGGCCGCCGACCGGGTTGCCGCCTGCGCCGCCCTCCGTGGCGCCCAGGACCGAGGTCACGGTCCCGAGCACGCCATCGAGCGGACCCGTGCCGCCCTGGCCGCCGGCGGCGCCGGAGAGAGCCCCGGTCACCGACCCCAGGACGCCGCCGGCCGCATCGGCGACCTGCCCGACATCGCCGGCGACCTGCCCGATCGCGGGGGCCGCGTTGCCGCCCAGAACCGCGCCGGGCAGGTTGACCACGTCGGTCAGGAGATTGTGCGCCTCGCCGAGCTCGCCCAGGCCCACATTGGTGCCGAGGTTGATCACGGCGTGGAGCGGCTCGTTCAGGATCGCCACGTCGTGGCCGGTCTGCTCCAGCACCCCGTGGATGCCGTCGATCACGCCGTTGGCGAGCCCGGCCACGGGCTGCAGCGGCGCGTTCGGTCCGAGCAGGGGGCCGATCCCATCCGCCTGGCCTCCACCGGCGAGGCCGCCGAGCAACCCGTCGAGGGGCGTTCCGCCGTGCCCGCCGAGCAGGCCATCCACCGCCGAGGTCACGGGGGCGAGCAGGCTGCCGCCCGGCGCCCCGGCATCGCCGCCGAGCCCGCCGAGGATGCCGGTGACGCCGCCGAGCAGGCCGCCGGCCGCGTGGGTCACGGCGCCGACATCGTTGAGGATCGGCGACAGCGCCCCGAGCCCCTGGCCGCCCAGCAGGTCGCCGGGCAGGGCCGCGACGTCGGTCAGGAGATTGCCGCCCTGCCCCAGATAGCCGAGGCCGAGGGTCTCGCCGAGATTGGTCAGGCCGTGGAGCGCGTCGTTCAGGAGCGGCACCCCGTGCCCGAGATTCTCGAGGGTCGCGTGGATGTCGAGCACCGCGGTGTTCGCCAGGTTGGTGACGGGGGCCAGCAGCCCGTCCGACGAGAGCAGGCCGCCGGCATTGGCCGCGCCGGTGATCGAGCCGACCAGGGTGTCGGCCGAGCCGAGGACGTGGCCGAGATCGGACAGGACCGGGCTGGCCGAGGCGAGCCCGCCGCCGGTCAGGAGCGATCCGGGCAGGGCCAGCGTGTCGGTCAGGAGGTTGCCGCCCTGACCCAGATAACCGAGGCCGAGTGTCTCGCCGAGAGCCGTGACCGCGTGGACCGGCGCATTGAGCACCGACACCTGATGGCCGGCATCCTCCAGCGTCGTGTGCAGGTCGAGGACGGCCTGGTTGAGGATGCTGGTCGCCGGGCTGAGGATTCCGCCGGCCCCGACGAGGCCGTTGCCGCTCGCCGGCACCGCCGTGACCGATTCGAGCAGCGTGCCGGCGGCCGTGGCGACGGCACCGGCATCGCTCAGCAGCGACGGGATCGCGCCGGATCCTGTCGGGTTGGCGACGGCGCCCGTCAGGTCGGTGATCAGGTTGCCGGCCTCGCCGATATGGCCGAGGCCCACGGTCTCGCCGAGATTGGTCAATCCGTGCAGCGGCCCGTTCAGCGGCGCGACCGCGTGGGCGAACCCCTCGATCTGCGCGTGGGTGTCGAGCACGATCTGGTTCGCCGTGGCGCTGACCGTGTCCGGCAGCGCCGATCCGCCCGAATCCGCGGAGCCGTTATCGACGGTGCCCTCGATGATCGAGGCGATCGGGCCGAGGCTCGCGAGCTGGCCGGTGGAGAGGGCGGTCGTGGACAGGAGCGCGTCGGGGCCGACGAGCCATGCGAGGGAGCGCGAAGCGGGGCTGAGGATGGCGGCGGGAGAGAGCGACATGAACACCTCCGGGTTCATCAAGTAACCATTTGTGCAACTGTGGGTTGCAAATCCAGGCGTCGGTAGGGAATACCGAGACGATCGGTATTCGGTGGATCGCGTCTGTTGCGAAAACACGCTTGCGGGGGGGCGATCCGGCCGATCGCGCCGATCCGCTGATCGAAGACCGTGATTGCCGTCGTCTAAAGTCCGGCCGACAGGTGAGAGCTGATCGTCGCCCACCCGAACAGCTTGCTGGTGGTGGCTCGCGATGTAGTCAGCGGCTCCCGTGCCGCGGGAGGCGCGCGCAGCCCTGATTGTTCGGGGCGGGGACGGGGGCTAACGCCGCCCCTGCGCGTCGGCCGGACGCCAGCGGTCGAGTTCGCGGTCGATCGCGCCCTCGGTGCCGCGCAGGAACTCCGCGGCCGGCAGGCCGGGCGCGAGGGCGGCGAGGTAGCTCACCACGATCGTGCCGGCCCGCGTGGCCATGCCCCGGGGCCAGAACAGGCCGGAATTCACCGCGACTGGCACCACCGGCAGGCGCAGCCGGCCGTAGAGCAGTTCCACGCCGCGCTTGAACTGCAGCGGGTCGCCGGCCCGGCCCCGCGTGCCCTCCGGAAAGATCAGCACCGAGCGGCCCGCCGCGACGGCGGCCTGACTGCCCTCGATGATCGCTCGCAGGGCCTGCGTGCCGTTGGCGCGGTCGATCACGATCATCGGCGAGCGCCGCAGGAACCAGCCGACCACCGGGATCGCCAGCAACTCGCGCTTGGCCACGATGGCCACGTCCGGGACCAGCACCAGGAAGGCCAGGGTCTCCCAGGTGGATTGGTGGTTGGCCACGAGCAGGCAGGGCTCGTTCGGGATGTGCTCGCGCCCCTCCTCGACGTAGCGCAGGCCGACGATCCCGTGCAGGCCGGCCAGGACCCCGCGGGCCCAGAGCCGCGCCGCCGTGCGGACCGGCCGCGCCGGCGCCCCGGCGAGCGCCAGGACGACCAGCGGCGCGACGAACAGGGCCGTCCAGGCGGTCCAGTAGGCGACGAACAGGAGGGAACGGGCGTGCTGCGCCAAGGTCGGGCCTCACTTAGGGCCCGGGGCGGGGCGGGGGTGGTTCAGGGGGCATAGCGCCTCGCGGAGCGGGGCGCACGGCAATTCAGACCGGCTCGAAAGCCGCAGGTACCCGCGGGTGCCGGCCAGGGCCAGTATTTCCCCCTCGCCGCGCGCGCAAGTCCGTCGATCCGGATCCGGGTTCCGGATGGAGACTTGGCGCCGCCCGCCGCAGGGGCGACAAGGGCCGGGCCCGGCAGCCTTCGGCGCCGAGTCGAGAACGGCCGCCGCCGAGCGGCGTTGTTGCACGGCGCAGGCGGGCGCGAGTGCCAAGGAGACCGGGTTGGCGAGGGTGACGGGGCGTTCGGAGGACGGGGAGGCAGGTTGGGACGGTCCGGCTCTGGCCGCGGGCGGCGGCGCGGCGGGCGCCGTCATGCGCGCGTTCGACTGGTCGTCCTCGCCGCTGGGCCCGCCCGAGCGCTGGCCCCAGTGGCTGTCGGCCGCCGTGAGCCTGATCCACGGGTCGGGGTTCCCGATGTTCGTGGCCGTCGGGCCGGCGCTGGGCCTCCTCTACAACGACGCCTACGCGGATGTCCTGGGCAGCAAGCATCCGGCCGCCATGGGTGCGCGCCTCCGGGACGTCTGGGCGGAGATCTGGGCCGACCTCGCGCCCCTCGTCGAGGCGGCGATGGCCGGCGAGGCGACCTGGGTCGAGAACCGGCCCCTGGTCATGAACCGCCACGGCTACGACGAGGAGACCTGGTTCACCCTCTCCTGCGCGCCGCTCCGGGACGCGGACGGCGCGGTGGCCGGGGTGTTCTGCACCTGCACGGAGACCACGGCCCGGATGCGGGCCGAGACCGCGCTCCGGGAGAGCGAGGCGCGGTTCCGCAACATGGCCGACCACGCCCCGGTCATGATGTGGATGACTGGGGTCGACGGAGCCTGCACCTATCTCAACCGGCGCTGGTACGAGTACACCGGCCAGACCATCCCGGAGAGCCACGGCCTCGGCTGGCTCGACGCCGTGCATCCGGACGACCGGGATTCGTCGGGCCAGGCGTTCCTGGAGGCCAACGCCCGGCATGGCGCCTTCCGGGTGGAGTACCGCCTGCGCGGCGCCGACGGCCGCTACCGCTGGTTCATCGACGCGGCCCAGCCCCGCCTCGGGGAGGATGGCGGCTTCCGCGGCTATATCGGCTCGGTCACCGACATCCACGACCGCAAGGCCGCCGAGGAGCGCCTGGTCGAGACCTCGCGCCGCCTCGACGCCATCCTCAACAACACCTCGCAGGCGATCTTCCTGATGGATGAGCGCCAGCACTGCAGCTACATGAACCGCGCCGCCGAGACGCTCACCGGCTTCGCCCTGGAGGAGACCGAGGGCCGCGCCCTGCACGACGTGGTCCACCACACGCGGCCGGACGGATCGCCCTACCCGCTCTGCGAATGCCCGATCGACCAGGCCTTCCCGGAGAACGAGCGCGAGCAGGGCGAGGAGGTCTTCGTCCACAAGGACGGCTCGTTCTATCCCGTAGGCTTCACCGCGAGCCCGATCCGGAACGAGCGCGGCGAGCCGATCGGCACGGTCATCGAGGCCCGCAACATCGAGGAAGAGCTGCGCGCCAAGGCCGCCCTGGAGGCGTTCAACGCCACCCTGGAGCGGCGCGTGGCCGAAGAGGCCGCCCGGCGCGAGAAGGTCGAGGAGGCCCTGCGGCAGTCGCAGAAGATGGAGGCGGTCGGGCAGCTCACCGGCGGCATCGCCCACGACTTCAACAACCTGCTCACCGGCATCTCGGGCAGCCTGGAGCTGCTGCAGACGCGGATGAGCCAGGGTCGGATGACCGACCTCGACCGCTACATGACCGCCGCCCAGGGCGCGGCCAAGCGGGCGGCGGCGCTGACTCACCGCCTGCTCGCCTTCTCGCGCCGCCAGACCCTCGACCCCAAGCCCACCGACGTGAACGTCCTGGTCCACGGCATGGAGGAGCTGGTCCGCCGGACCGTCGGCCCGTCGATCCATATCGAGGTCGTCGGCTCGGCCGGCCTGTGGCCCGCCCTGGTCGATCCCGGCCAGCTCGAGAACGGGCTCCTGAACCTGTGCATCAACGCCCGGGACGCCATGCCGGAAGGCGGGCGCATCACCATCGAGACCGCCAACCGCTGGCTCGACGACCGCGCCGCCCGGGAGCGCGACCTGCCGCACGGCCAGTACCTGTCGCTCTGCGTGTCCGATACCGGGACCGGCATGCCCCCGGAGGTGATCGCCAAGGCCTTCGACCCGTTCTTCACCACCAAGCCCATCGGGCAGGGCACCGGGCTCGGCCTGTCGATGATCTACGGCTTCGCCCGGCAATCGGGCGGGCAGGTGCGGATCTATTCCGAGGTCGGTCAGGGCACGACCGTGTGCCTCTACCTGCCGCGCTTCCATGGCGACATCGCCGCCGCGGTGGCGATGCCGGATCCCGCCGCGGCGCCCCGGGCCGAGCAGGGCGAGACGGTCCTGATCATCGACGACGAGCCCTCCGTGCGGATGCTGGTGACCGAGGTCCTGGAGGATCTCGGCTACATGGCCATCGAGGCCGCCGACGGCCCGTCCGGGCTGAAGGTCCTGCAATCGGACGTGCGGATCGACCTGCTGATCACCGATGTCGGCCTGCCGGGCGGCATGAACGGCCGGCAGGTGGCCGATGCCGCCCGCGAGACCCGTCCCGGGCTCAAGGTGCTGTTCATCACCGGCTATGCCGAGAACGCCGCGGTGGGCAACGGCTACCTGGACGACGGCATGCAGGTCCTCACCAAGCCCTTCGTGATCGAGGCGCTGGCCTCGCGCATCCGGGACATGATCGAGACGTGAGGCCCCCGCGCTGTCCCGCGGCGCACGGGCGCCTCACGGCTGCTGCGGCGCCGGCGGCACTGACAAGGCGTGGCGCGGCCGCTACCGTGCGCGCGGCACCGGGGCGCGTGGGACCGCGGGGGGAAGCGTAGAGCAAGCCGATGACCGATACCGAAACGGCGTTCCCGGCCGGTCCGGCGCCGCGAATCTCGACGGGCGTTCCCGGTCTGGACGACATCCTCTGCGGCGGCCTGACCCCGAGCCGGCTCTACCTGCTCGAGGGCACGCCCGGAACCGGCAAGACCACCCTGGCGCTCCAGTTCCTGCGCGCGGGCGCGGCCCGGGGCGAGCCGACGCTCTACGTCACCCTGTCGGAGACCGGCCAGGAGCTCCGCGCGTCCGCCGCGACCCACGGCTGGTCCCTCGACGGCATCGAACTCTACGAGCTCGTCAACGAGATGGGGCTCGACCCCGACAGCGAGCAGTCGATCCTCCACCCGTCCGAGATCGAGCTCGGCGAGACCGTCCGGGAGGTCATCGCCCGGGTCGAGGCGCTGAAGCCCGAGCGGGTCGTGTTCGACTCGCTGTCGGAGCTGCGCCTGCTGGCCCAGAACCCGCTGCGCTACCGCCGCCAGATCCTGGCGCTCAAGCAGTTCTTCGCCAAGCGGGCCTGCACCGTGCTGATGCTCGACGACCGCACCTCGGAGACGGGCGACCTGCAGCTCCACAGCATCGCCCACGGGGTGGTCTCGCTGGAGCAGTCCCCGCGCGAGTTCGGCTCCGAGCGCCGGCGCCTGCGCATCGTCAAGATGCGGGGCATCAAGTACCGGGGCGGCTACCACGACTTCCTGCTTGAGACCGGCGGTATCCTGGCGTTCCCGCGCCTGATCGCGGCGGAGCACCACACGCCGTTCGACGCGACGGCGCGCTCCACGGGCTCGGACGCGCTCGACCTGCTGCTCGGCGGCGGACTGGTGCCCGGCACCAACACCCTGCTGCTCGGCCCCTCCGGGGTGGGCAAGACCACCATGGCCATCCGCTGCATGCTGACCGCCCTGGAGCGCGGCGAGCGGGGCACCTACTACCTGTTCGACGAGGGCCTCGCGACCCTGCTCGCGCGGTCGGCGACCCTTGGCATGGACCTGAGCCCGCATATCGCGGCCGGGCGCCTGACGATCACGCAGATCGACCCGGCCGAACTCTCCCCCGGGGAGTTCTCCAGCATGGTCCGGCAGGGCGTGGAGGAGCGCGGCTCCAGCGTCGTCGCGATCGACAGCCTGAACGCCTACCTGCACGCGATGCCGGGCGAGGAGTATCTCATCCTGCAGATGCACGAGATGCTGAGCTACCTGAACCAGCAGGGCGTCACGACGCTGCTGGTCCTGGGGCAGCACGGGGTCATCGGCGAGGTCCGCACCGACATCGATCTCAGCTATCTCAGCGATTCGATCCTGCTGTTCCGCTTCTTCGAAGCCAAGGGTGAGGTCCGCACGGCCCTGTCCGTGGTGAAGAGCCGGGTCAACGCGCACGAGCGCACCATCCGCGAGATGAAGCTGTCGGCGCACGGGATCCAGGTCGGCGAGGCCTTGGCCGATTTCGAGGGCGTGCTCACCGGCCTGCCCTCCTACCGCGGCACGGTGGCGATGCTGAGCGGCGACGACGCGCCCGCCGGCGGCCGCGCCCCGTGACGGCGTCGGCGCAGGACGAGACGCGCGTCCTGATCCTGGCGCCGCGCGGGCGCGACGCCGCGGTGGTCGAGCAGGTGCTCGCCCGGGCCGGCACGCCGGCCGCAATCTGTCCCGATCTCCCCGGCTGGATCGACGCCCTCCGGACCGGGGCCGCCGCGGCGCTGGTCACCGAAGAGGCCCTCGGGGAGACCGGGCCGCCGGACCTGTTCGCGTGGCTCGAGGCGCAGCCCGCCTGGTCGGATTTCCCGTTCATCGTGCTGGCGACCCGCCAGCTCGGGCACCGCTCCCAGCGCGCGTCCCAGCTCCTCGCCCGGCTCGGCAACGTGGTCCTGCTGGAGCGCCCGATCAACGCCGAGACCCTGGTCAGCGCCACGGCCGCGGCCCTGCGGGCGCGCCGTCGTCAATACCAGGCGCGCGAGCGTCTCCTGGAGCGCGAGCGCGACCGGGAGCAGCTCAGACTCGCCAACGAGGGGCTGGAGCGGCGCGTGGCCGAGCGGACCCGGGAGGTCGAGACCGCCCACGAGACCCTCGCCTTCGCCCTCGACGCCGCCGGCATGGGATCCTGGGACCTCGATTACGGCACCGGCGCGTCCCGGCGCTCGCCCCGCTTCGACACCGTGTTCGGCTACGACGCGCCCCAGGCGTTCTGGAACCGGGAGACCTTCCTGGCCCACGTCGTCGAGGAGGATCGGGCGGGCGTCGACCGGGCCTTCTCCGCCGTCGGATCGACCGGCCGGCTCGATCTGGAATGCCGGATCCGCCGGGTCGACGGGGCGGTGCGCTGGATCGCCCTGCGGGGACAGGTCAAGTCCTACGCGGCCGGCACCGCGACCCGGATCGCCGGCATCCTGATGGACCGCACCGACCAGCACGTCACCGAGGAGGCCCTGCGCCAGGCGCAGAAGA
Source organism: Methylobacterium mesophilicum (assembly GCF_022179445.1). Taxonomy (GTDB): domain Bacteria; phylum Pseudomonadota; class Alphaproteobacteria; order Rhizobiales; family Beijerinckiaceae; genus Methylobacterium; species Methylobacterium mesophilicum. Next base: position 171,880 of record NZ_BPQU01000010.1, read on the forward strand.
TGGAGGCGATCGGCCAGCTCACCGGCGGCGTCGCCCACGACTTCAACAACCTGCTCACCGTCATCGTGGGCGGGCTCGACATGGTGCTCCGCCGGCCGGAGCAGGTCGATCGGGTCAAGCGCCTCGCGGAGGCCGCCATGGGCGCGGCCCGGCGGGGCGAGCAACTGACCCAGCAACTCCTGGCGTTCTCCCGCCGGCAGATGCTGCGGCCGCAGACGCTCAATCCCAACCGCCTGCTCCTGGATTTCCGGCCCCTCGCGGAACGGGCCGCCGGGGGCGCGGTGGAGCTCGCCTTCGACCTCGACCCCGCCCTCGATCCGATCCGCATCGACCCCGCACAGTTCGAGGCCGCGGTGCTCAACCTGATCGTCAACGCCCGCGACGCCATGGAGGGCCGGCCGGGTCACACCCGGATCGCCGTCACGAGCCGCAACGTCCATCTCGGCACCGGCGCGGTGACCGAGAAAGGCGTGGCGCCCGGCCCCTACGTGCTGGTCTCGGTCACCGATACCGGCGCCGGGATCCCGCCGGACAAGCTCCAGCGGGTGTTCGAGCCGTTCTTCACCACCAAGGAGGTCGGCAAGGGGACCGGGCTCGGGCTCAGCCAGGTCTACGGCTTCACCCGCAGTGCCAACGGCTTCGTCGACATCGCCTCCGCGGTCGGGGCCGGCACCACCGTGAACCTCTACTTCCCGCGCTCCACCGACCCGGCCGACGAGGAGACCGGGGCCGGCGCGCTGCGGACGATTCCCCTGCGCCGCGCCGGCGAGGGCGAGACCGTGCTGCTGGTCGAGGATGACGAGCAGGTGCTCGGCATGGCGGTGGAGAGCCTGGAGGAGCTGCGCTACCGGGTCATCATCGCCCGCAACGCCGCCGAGGCCTTAGACCATCTCCGGGGCGTGGAGCGCATCGACATCCTGTTCTCGGACGTGGTCATGCCGGGCGGCATGAACGGCTCGCAGCTCGCCGTCGAAGCCCAGCGGATGCGCCCCGGGATCAAGGTGCTGCTCACCTCGGGCTATGTCGCCAATCTCGACGAGGGCCAGGTCATCGGCCACGGCGAATTGCCGGTCCTGAACAAGCCCTACCGCCGCGACGAACTCGCCCGGTCCCTGCGCCTCGTGCTCGGCGGCGAAGGACGCTGAACCCCGATCACGAAAAACCCGGTCCGCGCGAGCGGGCCGGGTTTTTGGTGGTGGTC
>NZ_BPQU01000011.1 GCF_022179445.1 Methylobacterium mesophilicum
TGAATCACGCAAAAGGCAACACCGAAATCCATTCCTTTCAAGCGATCGCCCTGGGCGACGAGCTGAACCGCGTTGACATGGCCCTCGTACACGCGCCCCAGCGCGAGGCTGCCGGCCCCGACATGGGTGAGCACGGCCTGAAGAATTGCACCGTCCGGCTCCTCGCCGAGGCCCGCGCCGCCCTCGCGGCGGGGGACCGGCGCGGCCAGCAGGCCCATTCGGGCGAGTTCGGCGACATCCTCGGCCGGAAAGCCGCCGTCGTGGTCGTGACACCCCGCCCGACGCGCGGCGCCGGCCGCGACCGCGCGGGCCGCCGCAACCGGATCGCTCCGCATGCCCCCGGCGATATCGTCGAGTCTGAGGTCCACGCCTGCTCCGGTCATGACGAGCCCAGCCCATCGTCCAGATCCGATCTCCGGGACGAAGCGCTGGATCCCTTAAGCTTCGCGACATCGTGTTCCGAAGGGCGGGAACCATCTTTCGATGCGATGTTCTGACGGGGCAACTCGCCGCCTCCCCCTTCGATACGCCATGCGACGATAGTGCACATCGTAAAACCGTGGGGTCACGGCGCCGGCGGCGCGGCGATCTGCACCGGCCGGACCCGCCTCAAACCCGAAGCCCCGCGTTGTAGGAAGAACCGGCTCAACAAGCCGTCAGGCTGCGGTCGATCGACTCGATTTGGGAGGGTCGATCCCGTGGGATATGACGCAGCCGTGTCGCGGAACGAGACCATGTCCTGCCCGTCGGGCTTCGAACGCCATCATCCGCAGCGCCTCGCGGCTCTGCACGGCTATGCCATCCTCGACACCGCGCCCGAGCCCGCCTTCGACGAGATCGCGCAGATCGCGGCCGCGTCCTGCGGCACCGCGATGGCGCGGATCACCTTCGCGGATGCCGACCGGCACTGGACCAAGGCCGCGTTCGGCCACGCCGCGCCGGACCTCCCCCTCGAAGCCGGCCTCGGCCTCGAGACCCTGAGCCGGGAGGGTGCGCTGGTGGTCCCGGATTGCGGGGCGGTCGCGGGCGACCCGGGCCTGCGCTTCTACGCCGGCGTCCGGCTCGTGACCCCGGACGGCTGGCCGATCGGCACGCTCAGCGTCCTCGACCGCGAACCGCGCAGCCTGACCGGGCCGCAGGTCTTCGTCCTGGAAGCCCTCGCCCGGACCCTGATGAACCTGCTGGAGGCCCGGGCCGCCGCGACGGCCCGGCACCGGGACGAGGCTTTGCTGCAGTCCCGCGCCGAGCGCCTGGAGGCGCAGGTCGCCGCCCAGACCCGGGACCGCGACCGGGTCTGGACCCTGTCGCCGGTGCTGAAGATCGTCTCGGACAAGGACGGGCAGGTCCAGTCGGTCAATCCGTCCTGGAGCCGGGCGCTGGGCTGGTCCGAGGACGAGACGCTGGGCCGGACCGCCCTGGATTTCATCGCTCCCACGGACCGCGAGGCGGCGCGCCAGGCCCTCGAGCCGCTCTGCGAGGACCGCCGGGTCGAGGATGTCGAGCTGGCCTGCACGACCCGCGACGGCGACCGGCGGCGGGTGCTCTGGACCGTCGTCCCGGAGGACGGGCTGTTCTACGGCTTCGGCCGCGACATCACCGAGCAGCGCCAGGCCGAGGAAGCCCTGCGGCAATCGCAGAAGCTGGAGGCGATCGGCCAGCTCACCGGCGGCGTCGCCCACGACTTCAACAACCTGCTGACCATCATCCGCTCGTCGGTCGAGTTCCTGCGCCGGCCGGAGCTGGCCGAGGAGCGCAGGCGCCGCTACCTCGACGCGGTCTCCGACACGGTCGACCGGGCGGCCAAGCTCACCGGTCAGCTCCTGGCCTTCGCCCGGCGCCAGGCGCTCAAGCCCCAGGTGTTCGACATCTCCGCCCGGCTGCGCAGCATCTCCGACATGCTCGATTCGGTCACGGGCGCGCGCATCCGCGTGGAGACCGAGCTGCCGGGCACGCCCTGCTTCGTGCGGGCCGACGAAAGCCAGTTCGAGACGGCGCTGATCAACATGGCGGTGAACGCCCGCGACGCGATGGACGGGGAAGGCAGCCTGACCCTGCACCTGGAGAGCGGCCGCCCGATGCCGCCGATCCGCGGCCATGCCGGCGCCCGGGGGCCGTTCGTGGCCGTGATGGTGGTCGATACCGGCACCGGCATTCCGGCCCCGGATCTCGGCCGGATCTTCGAGCCGTTCTTCACCACCAAGGAGATCGGCAAGGGGACCGGGCTTGGGCTCAGCCAGGTCATCGGCTTCGCCAAGCAGTCGGGCGGCGACATCGACGTGGCGAGCCTGCCCGGGAGCGGCACGCGCTTCACCCTGTACCTGCCGCAGGTCGACGCCCCCGCGGAGGTGGCCGATCCCGGCCACGACGACCGCCGCGAGCCGGAGCCGCAGCGGAGCCTGTGCATCCTGGTCGTGGAGGACAATCTCGGGGTCGGGCGCTTCTGCACCCAGATCCTGGAGGATCTCGGCCATGCGCCGATCTGGGCGAAATCCGCCGAGGAGGCCCTCGCCGAGCTGGAGCGGACGCCGGGTCGGTTCGATGCGGTGTTCTCGGACGTGGTCATGCCCGGGATGGGCGGCGTCGCCCTCGCTCGGGCCCTGCAGGTCACCCGCCCGGAGCTGCCGGTGGTCCTGACCTCGGGCTACAGCCACGTCCTGGCCACCGACGACGCGCATGGATTCACGCTGGTGCGGAAGCCCTATTCCGCCGAGCAGCTCGCCCAGGTGCTCCACGAGGCGACCCAGCGCCGGGACGGGCAGGGAACAAGGTCCCCGCTCTCCGGTTGACGCAATGCAGCATGGCGATGGCGTCGCCGCGCTGCTGCCCCTCGTGGGCGTTTCCTCCCAAGACTTCGGGCCGCTCCTTCGGGGGCGGTCCTTTTTTGTGCGGCGCGCATGCGGCCGACAAGGAACAACGCCACCTGCGGCAAAAAGTTCTCAACAATCTCTCATCTTTAGAGCCGTTTCTGACGGACGCGCTCGCTTACGCCGAACCGGTATCGACGTCGGCGGTGCGCGGGCCGAATCCCGTCTCTGTGTCCAGCGCCAGCAGCGCGAAGGACGCGAGCCAGTGCTCGCCCATGTAGTCGCCCGTCACGTGCGGGAGGCCGGCCTCCAGATGCGCGTCCGCGGCGGCCTGGAGCGGCCGGCGGCGGGGATCGTCCGGGCCCAGGGTGGCGGCGAGCGACCGGAAGCACCAGGCGCGGCTGAGGTTCAGGCCGTCGAGATGGGCGATCTTGCCGTCGCTGCGGTCGGTCACGCGGGCGGGCCGGAACAGGGTCGCGGGCCGCCCCGCGGCGAGGTCCGGCAGGAACCGGTCGAACCAGGGCCGGAATTCTTGCGGCGGCAGGAGGCGGCGCAGGCATTCGGCCTCGATCAGGGCCGAGGACAGGAAGTCGTCGCCCCCCGGCTCGCCCCAGGCGGGGCAATTCACGTCGGCCCCGTACCACCGCTCGGCGGTGGCCCGCAGCAGGTCGGTCAGGGCCGCATCCCGCGCGCCCTCGGCGTAGTCGGCTGCCAGCCGCAGCGCGAAGGCGGTGTTGAAATGCGTGCCGACCCGCACCGGATAGGGGGCGATCGGCAGGAAGTCCCGGACGCGCTGCGCGATCAGGCCGGTGAGCGGCGCCAAAGCCTCGGCCCAGCGGCGCTCGGGCAGGCGGGACAGCGCGTCGGCGAGCTTCAGGAGCCAGGCCCAGCCGTAGGGCCGCTCGAAGCCCAGGGCGGTCGGGGTGGCGAAATAGGCGCATTCCCCGGCGACCTTCTCGGGCACCAGCTGGGCATCGAGATGCGCGCGGATCGCCCCGGCCTGCGTGCCGTCCGGGAACAGCCGCAGCACCCGCGCCAGCAGCCAGGTGCCGTGGACGCAGGAATGCCAATCGTAGCTGCCGTGGAAGACCGGATGCAGCGCGGCGGGCGTGCGCGCGTCCTCCGGGCCCGCCAGGACGTGCCCGGGCTTGTTGGGGTATTCGCGGGTGAGATGGCCGAGGGCGACGGCGGCGAAGCGGGCGCCGATCTCCGGAGTGAGCGCATTCGGCATCGCGGGCTCCCAGTGTGGCGCCGGACGCTTTGCCGGCGCAGTCCCGGATCGGTTATCGCAAGCGCGGCGAACCGGGCAGCCCCCGCCGGTGCGCCGTCACTGGGATGTTCCATGCGCCGTGCGCCGATCACCGCCCTCTTCGTCGTGCTCGCGATGCCGGCCGCGGCGGCGCCCGATCCCAGCCGGGACGTGCTGTGGGCCGCACTGAAGACCTGCGTGCTCGCCAAGCGGCTCGCCGACCGGACCTTCCCGTGCCTCTCGGTGGATCTCGGCGACAAGGACCGCCCCGGCACGGCGGTCCTGCGCGCGCCCGGCGAGCCGACCCACATCGTGGTGATGCCCACCGACACCACCGCCGGCCTGGAGGCCCCGGTCCTGCGCGGGAAGCGGGGCACCGCCTATTGGCGGGCGGCGCTGGCGGCGCGCCCGTTCGTGTCGGACGCCTTGAAGGGCAAGCTGCCGCCCGAGGCGGTGGGGCTGGCGGTCAACTCCGCCCGGGGCCGGAGCCAGGACCAGCTCCACATCCACCTCGATTGCCTGAAGCCCAGCGTGCTGGCCGCCGTGAAGGCGCATGGCCGCCAGATCCGCGGGACCTGGACCCGCTTCCCGGTGCCGCTCGCCGGGGATCGCTATCATGCGATGCGGGTGCCGGAAGCCGAGGCCGAGCGCTTCAACCCGTTCGCGGCCCTGCGCACCCTGCCGGGTCCCCGGCCGGACCTGCACCGGACGAGCTTTGCCGTGCTCGCCACGCCGCCGGGCGATCCCGAGCCGGGTTTTCTGCTCCTGGCCTACCGGGCGCCGAGCGCCAGCGCGGAGGACGTGATGGACCATAGCTGCGCCATCGCGTCGGGCCGCGGGGGCGCCTGACGGGGCGGCCTAAGCGGCACCGGCCGGCGGCAGCGCGTCCATGAGCTGACGCAAAAATCCCCGCACCGCCCGGGGCAGGCGCCGGTCGCGCATGGCCTGGATTTGGATGTTCCGGGAGAGGCTCGCCCGGGCGCGGATCGGCAGGCTGACCAGGGCGTTCAGGTCCAGGGGCGTGCGCATCGAGAGCGCCGACATCAGCGCGAGACCGCGGGATCTGCGCACGAACGGCAACTGGGTGGCCAGGTTGTTGGCGGTCAGGACCGGCTCGACCACGATGCCCTCCTGCAGGCAGGCGGCGTCGAACACTTGGCGCAGGGTCGTGTCCCGGGTCGGCAGGGCGACGGGATAGATCGGCAACTCGGACAGCTGCACGACCTTCGCCCGCGCCAGGGGATGGTCGGGGGCGGCGAGCACCAGCATGTCGACCTGTCCGTCATACAGCACCTCGACCTGGGTGGACGGCGCGAGTGCGAAGGTGATGCCGAGATCGGCCTCGCCGGCCGCCACCATGTGGGTCACCTGGGCGGGGGGCAGCACGGTCACCTCGAAGCGCAGGCCCGGATGCGCCGCGTGGAAGGACGCCACGGTGCTCGGCACGATGTCGAGCGAAAACCCTTCGGAACTCGCCACCCGGATCAGGCCGCGGGCAAGGCCTTCCAGCTCCCGGATCTCGGTGACCACCTGCTCGGATCGGATCAGCATCTGGTGCGCGTGCTGGGTCAGGAGCTCGCCCGCCGGGCTCGGCACCATGCCGCGCGGGCGCCGCTCGAACAGGACGCAGTCGAGCTCGGCCTCCAGGTTGGCGATCTGCCGGCTGATCGCCGAGGCGGCGACGTTGAGCTGCGCCGAGGCCGCCGCAATCGAGCCGGTGCGGGCCACGGCCAGGAAGTAGCGCAACCCGGACGTCTGCATTATCGCGCCCCAATATCACTTATAGCGCCTTTTCGTTGCCGGAATGGCAACGCACCGCTCGCCAAATTCTACTTGTTGCGATCCCAGATGCACAACATCATGGCAGGGTGAAAAACGCGGCAGTCGCGGAGATCCTCCCCGACATCCTGCCCGTCGTCGTCGGAGACGGAATCGACATGCCGGTACGGACGATCACCCTCACCGCATCGTTGGCGGCCTCCCTGATCGCACTGGTCGCGGCGAGCCCGGCGCTCGCCGGCAAGGCCGACGACACCCTGATCTACGCCTCCGACAGCGAGCCCGAGAACGTCAGCCCGTATCACAACAGCGCCCGCGAGGGCGTCATCCTGGCCCGCAACTGCTGGGACACGCTGCTGTGGCGCGACCCCGCGGACGGCACCTACAAGCCGATGCTCGCCACCGCCTGGACCTGGGCCGACGACACAACCCTGGACCTGACGATCCGCGAGGGCGTGACCTTCCACAACGGCGACCCGCTCGGGCCCGAGGACGTCGCCTTCACGTTCAACTTCATGCTGACGCCCGAGGCCCGCACGGTCACCCGCCAGAACGTCGACTGGATGAAGTCGGTGGAGGTCACCGGCCCGCACAGCGCGCGGATCCACCTCAAGGCGCCGTTCCCGGCGGCGCTGGAATACCTCGCCGGGCCCATGCCGATCTTCCCGGCCTCCTACTTCAAGAAGGTCGGCCTCGACGGCTTCGCCAAGGCGCCGGTGGGCAGCGGCCCGTACAGGATCACCAAGGTCGATAGCGGGCGCGGCGTCTCCATGGAGCGCTTCGCCAACTATTGGTCGGGCAGCCCGCTCGGGAAGCCGAAGATCGGCAAGCTGCAGTTCCGGGTCATCCCGGACGGCGAGAGCCGGATGGCCGAGCTGATGACCGGGGGCGTCGACTGGATCTGGCGGGTGCCGAGCGACCAGGCCGAGCAGCTGCGCGCCGCGCCCAACGTCACCGTGCTCAACTCCGAGACCATGCGGGTCGGCTTCCTGCAGTTCGACACGCTCGGCCGCGCCAAGGAGAACTCGCCGCTCAAGGACGTGCGGGTCCGGCAGGCGATCTCCTACGCCATCGACCGCAAGGCGATGGTCGACAACCTCGTGCGCGGCGCCTCGCGGGTGATGAACGCGCTGTGCTTCGTCGATCAGTTCGGCTGCAACGACCAGGGGGTGATGCGCTACCCCTACGATCCGGCCAAGGCCAAGGCCCTGCTCAAGGAAGCCGGCTACGCGAACGGGTTCGAGATCGACCTCGGCGCCTATCGCGAGCGTGACTACGCCGAGGCGGTGATCGGCTATCTCGGGGCGGTCGGCATCAAGGTCCGGCTCAACTACCTGCGCTACGCCGCGTTCCGGGATGCCCTGCGGAGCGGCAAGGTCTCGATCGGCTTCCAGACCTGGGGCTCGTTCTCGGTCTACGACGTCTCGGCCTTCGACGGGGTCTTCTTCCGCGGCGGCGAGGAGGACCTGACCAAGGATCCGCAGGTGATCGCCGACCTGCAGGAGGGTGACGGCTCCACCGACCCGGACAAGCGCAAGGTCGCCTACGCCAAGGCGCTCCAGCGGATCGCCGCCCAGGCCTACGCCCTGCCGATGTTCTCGTACGCCACCAACTACGCCTTCACGTCGGACCTGAACTTCACCGCCCAGCCGGACGAGGTGCCGCGCTTCTACGCGGCGTCCTGGAAGTGATGGTGAGGGCTGTGACGCAAAGGTCCCCCTCCCCCCTCTGCGGGGGAGGGTGGCCCCCGAAGGGGGTCGGGAGAGGGGAACCCGGCTTCAGGATCCGGTGCAGCCTTCATGAAGGCCGGCGTCTTCTTCTGGACCGTCGCTCCCCTCTCCCGACCCGGCCTGACGGCCGGCCCACCCTCCCCCGCAGAGGGGGGAGGGAGAATCCGCGCGTCCCACGTCGGTCGGAAGGAGCCTGAGCCCTATGCTGGCCTTCACGCTCCGGCGCATCCTGGTCGCCCTGGCGGTGGCCTTCACGGTCTCCGTGGCGAGCTTCATGCTCCTCCACCTCTCCGGCGACCTCGCCACGGCGATCGGCGGGCCGGAGGCGACCGGCCCCCAGATCGTGCAGATCCGCAAGGATTACGGCCTGGACCAGCCGCTGCTGACCCAGTTCCTCGCCTGGGCCTGGCGGGCGCTGCACCTCGATTTCGGCAATTCCTTCTACTTCCGCGAGCGGGTGATCGACCTGCTCGCCGCCCGCCTGCCGATCACCCTCTATCTCGGGATCATCGCGCTCGCCGTCGCGCTGTTCGTGGCGGTGCCGCTCGGGGTGATCGCCGCCGTCAAACGCGATACCTGGGTCGACCGGCTCGCCCTGTCGATCTCGGTGCTCGGCCAGGCGATGCCGAGCTTCTGGTTCGGGCTGACCCTGATCCTGATTTTTTCCGTGAATCTCCGCTGGTTGCCGGTCTCGGGCAACGCCACGTGGAAGAACTTCGTCCTGCCGGCGGTGGCGCTCGGCTACTACGCGATGCCGGCGGTGATGCGGCTCACCCGCAACGGCATGCTGGAGGTGCTGGCCTCCGACTACGTCCGGACCGCCCGGGCCAAGGGTCTGCCGCCGCGCAAGATCCTGATCCGGCATGCCCTGCGCAACGCCGTAATCCCGGTGATCGCCCTGGCGGCGGTGCAGTTCGGCTTCATGCTCGGCGGCTCGATCGTGATCGAGGCGGTGTTCTCGCTCCAGGGGCTCGGCCAGCTCGCCTGGGAATCGATCGCCCGCAACGACTTCCCGGTGGTCCAGGCGATCGTGCTGGTTCTGGCGATGATCTACATCGCCCTGACGCTCGCGGCCGACCTGCTGAACGCCTTCCTCGATCCGCGCCTGCGGCAATCGTGAGGACGCTCGCCCCATGAGCCTGCCCCCCGACACGGCGGCGCTCGCCGCCCCCGCCCTCCCCCCGAACATAGAGGTCCCGGCCGCCCTGGCGCCGGTACGCTCGCCGACCGGCATCGTGCTCCGGCGCGGCCTGCATCACGCCGGCTTCCTGATCGGGGCCGGCATCCTCGGGCTGATCGTGCTGGCCGCGCTGGCCGCCCCGCTGATCGCCCCGCACGACCCCTATGCGCAGGACGTCTCGCGCCGCCTGATCCCGCCGATCTGGCAGGCCAAGGGCAACTGGGACCACGTGCTCGGCACCGACAAGCTCGGGCGCGACTATCTCAGCCGCCTGCTCTACGGCGGCCAGATCTCCCTGCTGATCGGGATCTCGGCGGCGCTGATCTCCGGGCTGATCGGCACGGTGCTCGGCCTCTGCGCCGGCTATTTCGGCGGCTGGGTCGATTCGGTGGTGAGCTACATCGTGACCACCCGGCTGGCGATGCCCGTGGTGCTGGTGGCCCTGGCCATGGCGTCGCTGGTCGGCGGCTCGCTCAAGGTCGTGGTGCTGGTGCTGGGCTTCCTGCTCTGGGACCGCTTCGCCGTGGTGACCCGGGCCGCCACGCAGCAGATCCGGAACCAGGATTTCGTCTCGGCCGCCCGCGCCTCGGGCCTCACCGACCTGCGCATCATCGGCCAAGAAATCCTGCCCAACATCCTCAACGCGCTGATCGTCGTGGCGACCCTGGAGATGGCGCACGCGATCCTGCTCGAAGCCGCCCTGTCGTTCCTGGGCCTCGGGGTGCAGCCGCCGCTGCCGTCCTGGGGCCTGATGATCGCCGAGGGCAAGCAGTACATGTTCTTCCAGCCCTGGGTGATCACCATTCCGGGTGTGGCGCTCCTCTTCCTCGTGCTGGCGATCAACCTCCTGGGCGACGGCCTGCGCGACATCACGGCCCCCGAGGGCCGGCATTGATCAGACGTCCGGGGGCGCCCCGGACCGGCCGACCAGCCCCGGCGGCGCGGGATCCGTTCCGAAGCCGAACCGCAATGTTTCACGGGAAACACACCATGACGCGAGACGCCGCCATCGGGCGCGCAACCGACACCTTCGACGCCGGCGCGTTCCTCGCGCTCATGCGGGAGGCGGTCGCCTACCCGACCGAGAGCCAGGCGCCCGGCCAGGAGGCGGCCCTGCACGCCTATCTCGACACCTTCATCACCCCTCTCGTCACCCGCCTCGGCTTCGAGACACCCAAAAAACACGACAATCCGGACGGGGTGCACGGCCCGTTCCTGATCGCCGAGCGGCACGAGGGACCGGACCTCCCCACCGTGCTGATCTATGGCCACGGCGACACGGTGCGGGGCTATCCGGAGCAATGGCGCGCGGGGCTGGCCCCCTGGGAGATCGTGGTCGAGGGCGACCGCTGGTACGGGCGCGGCACCGCCGACAACAAGGGCCAGCACATCATCAACCTCGCGGCCTTGGAGCAGGTGATCGCGGCGCGCGACGGCCGCCTCGGCTTCAACGTGAAGCTGCTGATCGAGATGGGCGAGGAATCCGGCTCACCGGGCCTGCGCCCGTTCTGCCGTGCGCAAGCGGAGGCCCTGCGCGCCGACGTGCTGATCGCCTCGGACGGGCCGCGGCTCAGCGCCGAGCGCCCGACGCTCTTCCTGGGCTCCCGCGGCGCGTACAATTTCGAGCTGAGCCTGAACCTGCGCGAGGGCCCGCACCATTCCGGCAATTGGGGCGGCCTGCTGCGCAACCCCGGTACGGTTCTGGCCTCGGCGATCGCCTCGATGGTCGATGCCCGCGGCAGCATCCTGGTCGCGGCCCTGCGGCCGCCGCCCATCCCCGAGGGCGTGCGCGCGGCGCTCCGCGACATCCGGGTCGGCGAGGATCCGACCGCCCCGACGATCGATTCCGATTGGGGCGAGCCCGGGCTCTCCCCGGCCGAGCGGGTCTTCGCCTGGAACACCCTGGAAGTCCTGGCCTTCAAGACCGGCGATCCGGACGGGCCGCTCAACGCGGTGCCGCCCCACGCCAAGGCGACCCTGCAGCTGCGCTTCGTGGTCGGCACCGACTGGCAGAACCTGATCCAGAACGTGCGCGCCCATCTCGACGCCAACGGTTTCCCCATGATCGAGGTCCGGCCGGCCCGGGCTTCGGAGGTTTTCCAAGCGACGCGGCTGCCGGTGGAAGACCCTTGGGTGGACTGGGCGCTTCTCTCGATCGAGGCGAGCGCCGGAAAAAAACCGGCCCTGCTGCCCAATCTCGGCGGTTCGCTGCCGAACGACGCCTTCTCGGAGATCCTCGGCCTGCCGACCCTCTGGGTGCCGCATTCCTACCCGGCCTGCCGCCAGCACGGGCCGGACGAGCACATGCTCGCCTCCAGCACCCGCGAGGGCCTGGCGATCATGGCCGGGCTGTTCTGGGATCTCGGCGAGGCCGGGCCGGACATCCTGCGCCGCCGCGCCGCGAGGAGCTGAACCATGAGCGAGCCGGTCGTCCGCATCCGTGACCTGACGATCGCGCTCCCCAAGGGCGCCGACCGTCCCTACGCCGTCGAGGGCCTGAACCTCGACCTGGAGCCCGGCAGGATCCTCTGCGTGGTGGGGGAATCCGGCTCCGGCAAGTCGATGAGCGCCTACGCGCTCACCGGCCTGTTGCCCCGGTCGCTCAAGCCCGAGGGCGGTTCGATCCTGTTCGAGGGACGGGACCTGCTGAGCCTGGACGAGCCGGCCTGGCGCGCCCTGCGCGGGCGGCGGATCGCCATGGTGTTCCAGGAGCCGATGACCGCGCTCAACCCGGTGATGCGCATCGGCGACCAGATCGCCGAGATGTTCGAGGCGCATAACCTGCTCACCCGGGCCGAGCGGCGGGCCCGGGCGGTGGCTCTGGCGACCGAGGTCGGGCTGCCCAACCCCGAGGAGGCGGTGCGGGCCTATCCGCACCAGCTCTCCGGCGGCCAGCGGCAGCGGGCGATGATAGCCATGGCGTTGGCCCTGGAGCCGTCGGTCCTGGTCGCCGACGAGCCGACCACGGCGCTGGACGTGACCACCCAGGCCCAGATCCTGAAGCTGATCCGCGAGTTGCAGCGCAAGCGCGGGATGAGCGTCCTGTTCATCACCCATGATTTCGGCGTGGTCGCGGAGATCGCCGACCACGTGGCGGTGCTCCAGCGCGGCCGGCTGGTCGAATCGGGCAGCGCCGAGGCGGTGCTGCGCGATCCCCAGGCCCCCTACACGAAGGCGCTGCTCGCCGCGGTGCCGAGCCTGACCCCGCCGGTGCGGGCCAGCGTGCAGGCGTCTCCGGTGGCCCTGTCGGTGGTCGGGCTATCCAAGACCTACACCACCAAGGCGGGCCTGTTCGGCAAGCCCCGGGTGGTCGCGGCGGTCAAGGAGGTCGCCTTCGACGTGCGGCGCGGCGAGACCCTGGGGCTGGTCGGCGAATCCGGCTCCGGCAAGTCGACTACGGCACGGCTCGCGATCCGGCTGATCGAGCCCGACGGCGGCACCGTCCGGCTCGGCAGCCTCGACTACACCGCCCTCCGGAGCGCGGACCTGCGGGCGCAGCGCAGCCGCATCCAGATGATCTTCCAGGACCCGTTCGCCTCGCTGAATCCGCGCCGCACCGTGGAGCAGATCATCATGGCGGGCCCGATCGCCCACGGCGTGCCGGCCGCGGAGGCGCGGGAGCGCACCCGGAACCTCCTCGACCTCGTCGGCCTCGACCCGAAGGCGGCCGCCCGCTACCCGAACGCCTTCTCGGGCGGCCAGCGCCAGCGCATCGGCATCGCCCGGGCGCTCGCCATGGAACCGGACGTGCTGGTGGCCGACGAGGCGGTCTCCGCGCTCGACGTCTCGGTCCAGCGTCAGGTGCTGGATCTCCTCGAGGACCTGAAGCAGCGGCTGTCGCTGGCGATGCTGTTCATCACCCACGACCTGCGGGTGGCGGCCACGATCTGCGACCGGATCGCCGTGATGCATCGCGGTGCCATCGTGGAGATGCGCACCACCGCCGACCTGTTCGCGGCCCCCGAGCACGCCTACACCCGCAGCCTCCTCGCCGCGGTGCCGGGCGCCCGGGCTTCGTAGGGGCCGCCGCGCGGCTGGAAGGATGCGGGTCGCCCACGGCGCTCCAACTGTGCGCGACCCATCGCGTCGCCGCGTCGGGCCCGCATCGCGCGGCGGCGCCCGAGGCCTGTCCCGTCGCCTCCCGACGGATGCCACGGGATGCCGTGGGACACAGAGACAAGTTTTTTGGACGAAGTCGGTCTGTCGTGCTTCGGGCCATCCGGTAGAATGGCCACGTTGTCGAGGGTCGAGCGCCCCGGCGGACCTACGGCCGACCGAACCGTCCGTCTCCGCTCGCGCCTCGAACGCGGACGGGGACTATTTGACGTGTCGTTCTCAGCCAAGCCCGATAAGCCTCAGTCCCCGCGCAGGCGGTCCCTGCCGGACGGGCAACCGTCCCGGCGCCAGGGATCGGCGCAACGGGCCGCGCGCGGGCCGGGAACCGGCGAACACCGCGTCGTCCCCACGCCGGAGGCGGCCGCAGTGGCCGTCGGCGCCCGCATCATCTACCTGAGCTGGGCCCAGACCTTCGGCCGCCCGCCCAGCGCCCGTCTGCCCGGAATGACCGCACGCGTGCTGCCGTTCCGCAGGCGCTGACGCGCACCCTGGACAACGCCGGCGATCAGCCGTTCGTGCCGGTCCGGCGCTGCTCGGCGCGGGCGCCCGGAACACCGAGGCCGATCGCCTTGGCGAGGGCGGAGCGCTGCGCGGCGTAGCCCGGCGCCGTCATGGGGTAATCCGTCGGCAGGCCATAGCGCTCGCGGTACCGCTCCGGCGTCAGGCCGTGGGCGGTGAGATGCCGCTTGCGCGTCTTGTACGACCGCCCGTCGATGAAGCTGACGATGCCGTCCTGCTGGACCGACTTGCGGATCTGCGCCGCGGTCGGCGGCTCGATCACGGGTGCGACCTCGACGGGAACCTTGCGGTCGAGGTTGATCAGCGCGCCGTGCACGCTGGCGATCAACGCCGGCAGGGACGTGGGTGGGACGGGGTTGTTCGAGACGTAAGCCGCGACGACGTCGCCGACCAGCACGGCGAGTTCGGTGCTGCTCTCAGGATGCGTTTCGGGCACGGCGCAAGTTCCGATCTAAGCTTTCGTTGATGACCCAATGGTTCCAAAGCAAAAACCGTCGCAGTGTCAAGATGGTCTGTTCAGCCGATCGCCCGAAACGGCAGCATTTTAATGCCGACACTCTAGAAACCGCTGCTCGGACAGAGTGTTTCCACTCATCCGCTCGGCGGCTTTGTTGAGGGACCCAAGCTTAGATCTGGCAAGAATTCGAAATACAAGACTCAGAACACAATTTTAAGCCTGTCCACGCCCTCAACCGATCCCCAGGCCGCGGATCAGGGCGAGGCTGACCGCCACGAGGACGGCCAGCGACGCGGTCACCGCCAGGGTGACCCGGCCGCCGACCCGGGCGAGCACCCGCACGTCGACGCCGAGGCCGAGGGCCGCCATGGACAGCACCGTGAGCACGCCCGCGAGCTGCGTCAGCGGCTTGACCGCCGCATCCGGGATCAGCCCGAGGGAGCGGGACGTGGCCAGGACCAGGAAGCCGAGGATGAACCACGGCACCAGCTTGGTCAGGCCGGGCCGGCCCTTCGCGCCGGTCGCCTCCGCCTCGGCGCCCTCCCCGGCCTCCCGCGGCAGGCGCGGGGCGATCAGCGAGAACGCCACCACCACCGGCCCGAGCATCAGCACGCGCACGAGCTTGACCAGGGTGCCGACCTGGGTGGAGAGCAGGCTCACCGGTACGGTCGCGGCCAGCACCTGCGGGACCGCGTAGACGGTGAGCCCGGCCAGCACGCCGTACTGGTTGTCGCTCAGGCCCGCGAGCGGCACGAACAGCGGCAACCCGAGCACCATCAGCACGCCGAGCACCGCGGTGAACGCGATGGCGGCCGCGATGTCCTTGGGCTGCGCCCCGATCACCGGCGCCACCGCGGCGATGGCCGAGTTGCCGCAGATCGCGTTGCCGCACGCGACCAAGATCGCCATCCGGGGCGGCAGGCCGAGCGCCCGGCAGATCCCCACGCTGGCGCCGATCCCGATCACCACGGTGCCGACGATGCCGGCCAGCAGCGCCGGACCGGAGGCCAGGATCGCCCCGAGGCTGAGCGAGGCGCCGAGCAGCACGACGGCGACCTCCAGGAGTTGCTTCGCCGAGAACGCGATGCCGGTTCGGAACCGGGCATCCGGCGTCCAGGCGGTGCGGATCGCGATCCCGATCAGGATCGCCAGCACCAGGGCCTCGACATAGGGATGGCCGGCGACCCGCTCCTCGAGCGCCTGCGCGGCCATGGCCAGGGCGGTGATCGCCGCGCACAGGCCGATGCCCGGCAGCACGGAGGTGGCCGCCCCGTCCCGCGCGGTGGTCCCGGTTTCACCCGTCCGGGCCGATGATCTGGGGCTCACGCCGGTCGCTCCACGGTCGACATCCGAGCAAAGGGAAGAAAGCGTTTGTCGCGAGCGCGCAAGAGAGAAGGACACTCTACAGCGCGAGAAAACTTCGGAAGTCCCGTCCATTGCGGCGCGGGGTTCCGAGCGCGACATTCACCGTCATGCGCACCACCCCGGATACTCGGTCGACGACGATGGCGTTCGACCCCTTTGGCGAGCCCGTCGCCGCCGGCGTAGCCGAGGCTTGCCCGACCGCTTCGGGCGACCGGACCGCGCGCCGGGTCGGTGGCGCCGTGTTCTGGGCCCTCGCCCTGACGATCCTGGCCGGCCGCATCTACGCCTACGACATGCCGGCGGTGCAGAGCGTCGCGTCCTACGCCGCGCAGGCCGTGGCGCTGCGCTGAGGCGTGGCCACCGCTCAATACGTGTCCGCCAGGTAGGCCGCGATCGCGCGGCCGTCCGCCTCGTCGATCGGGGCGTGGTAGACCTTGATCATCTTGGTCACCTCCGACTCCCAGAACGCCTTGCCCCGGCCCGGCGGCTGGGTGGCGATGTAGTCGACGGAGTGGCAGGTCTGGCAATTGGCCTGCGCCGCGGCGAAGCCCTGCGCTTGGCCACCCGACTCATCCCTGGGGGCCTGCAACTCGGCCGTGGGATCCGGCACCGCGTAGCTGCGCGGGGCCGCGAGGGCGGTGCCGGCGACCAGGCCGGCGATCGTCGATCCGAGAAGAAGCGCGCGCATCCCGTTCTCCCTCACGCCGCCCGGACCCGGGTGGTCTCGACCCCGTTGCGCATGTACCCGGACGGGTTCCAGCGCGAGTCCATCGGCTGCGTGCTGCCGTCGTTGGCGGTGGCCCGGACCCGGATGCTGTGCGCACCCGCGGCCAGGTCGAGGGTGAGCGACCAGGGCCGGAACGCGTAGGGGCCGAGATCCTGGCCCAGGGCGGCCTGCGTCCAGGTCCGGCCGTCGTCGGTGGACACCGCGACCGTCCGGATCCCGGATCCGCCGTCGAACGCGATACCGCGCAGGCGCACCGGACCGGCCTTGATGTCCGCCCCGTCGGCGAGATTGGTCAGGAACGACCGCACGTTGAGCCGGCCGATCGGTACCGTGGCTGTGGCGGCCTGGCCCGGCTCCGTGCAGGCGCAAGGATTGTCCGGGATGCGGTAGGCGCTCTTCATGAAGAAGCCGTCGAACGGCGTGTCGCGCACCGTGATCGCGTTCAGGTGCTTGACCCAGTAGGTGCCGTAGAAGCCCGGCACCACGAGGCGCAGCGGAAACCCGTTGAGCCAGGGTAGGTCCTCGCCGTTCATATCCCAGGCCAGCATCACCTCGCCGTCACGGGCATGGTCGATGCCGAGCGCCTTCACGAAATCCGGGGTCTCGGGCAGGACCGGCCCGTCCATCCCGTCGAACGTGACCTGCACGGCCCCCGGCTTCACCCCGGCCCGGTCGAGCACGCTCTTCAGCGGCACGCCGGTCCAGCGCGCGCAGCCCATGGCGCCGTTGGCGAGCTGACCGCCGGCCATGCGCGGCTCGAAGAAGCCGCGCGAGTTCCCCGAGCATTGGTTGACCGCCACGATCTCGGTCCGCCCCGGCAGCGCCTTGATCTCCGCGAGCGACAGCGAGACCGGGCGCTCGACATGGCCGGCGATGCCGAGCCGGAACGTGTCCGGGTCGATCTCCAGGGGGATGTCGGCCAGGTGATAGCGGACGAAGAAGGCGTCGTTGGGGGTGATCGCGCCCTCGTCGAACACCGAGAACGGCGTCTCCAGCTGGGGCGGCCGGGCCGTGGTCTGCAGGAGCGGACGCTTGCCCGGATAGGCGACCAGCGGGCGCGTGCCGTTGCCGAAGGGAAGTGCAACCGCCTCGGCCCGGGCGCGCAAGGGCGTCGCCGCAACGGCCAGCGCGCCGAGGCCGCCCTGGAGAACGCGGCGCCTGTCGAGATGAGCCATCGTCGCGTCCTTCATCCGCCGTCCCGGCATACCGAGCGTTCCTGCACGGACGCCCCTCGCTCCGGCTGTCTCGGGCGCCTCTACCCTGGCGGTGTATCAGACTTTCCCTTGCCCGAACCGCTTCGCGCCGCAGCGTGCGTGTTTCACGGGAAACATGGCGCGGCCGTCATCCCAGCGCGGCGATCTCGGCCACGAGGGTGTCCGGAACCGTCAGCCCGTCCCGCGCGGCGCGGGCCCGCAGGTCGAGGCGCCGGCTTCCCGGCAGGCGGGCGCCGTCCTGCGCCTCGATCGAAGCCGCCAGGACGGCGAAGCGCTCCGGGGCGTCGGGGCCGAGGGCCGTGGCGTCGATCGCCAGGATCAGCTGTCCGGTGCCGGGCGGGTCCCCCGCGGCGTCGAGGAACGAGCTGGCCTCGGCGGCGAAGCGGGCACCGGTGAGCCCGGCCGCCAGGAGTTCCACCATCAAGGCGAGCGCCGTGCCCTTGGCGTCGCCGAGCGGCGCCATCGTGCCGTCGAGGGCCGCGGCGGGATCGGTGGTCGGGCGTCCCGCGGCATCGAGCGCCCAGCCCTCCGGGATCGCTTCGCCGCGCTGCTTCGCGCCGACGATGCTGGCCCGGGCGACCTTCGACAGGGCGAGGTCGATCACGATGGGCGCCCGACCGGGTAGCGGGCAGCCGAAGGCCAGCGGGTTGGTGCCGAACACTGCCCGGCTGCCACCCCAGGGCGCCATGGCGGCGGGGGTGTTGGCGAACAGGATCGCGACGCATCCGGCCTCGGCCAGCGCCTCGACGGGCAGGCCGGCCGCCCCGCAATGATGCGAGCGGCGGATCCCGGCCGCCGCGATCCCCTGTCGGCGCGCCAGATCCGGCAGTTCCGCCAGGGCCGCGTCGAGGGCCGGGTAGGCGAAGCCGTTGCCGGCATCGACCGCCAGGAGTCCCGGCCGGGGCCGGCTCACCACCACGCGGGCATCGCCCACGACCTTGCCGGTGCGCAGTTGCGCGGCGTAGCCCGGCACCCGCGACAGGCCATGGCCCTTCAGGCCGTCCGCCTCGGCGGCGACCAGCGCGCGGGCGGTGCTGTCGGCGGCGGCAGGGGCGGCGCCACAGCGGCGGAACGCGCCGGCCGCGAGCGCGTGGGCCTCCGCGAGGGACAGGGTCGGCATGGTGGTCGAGGCTCCGGGTCACCGCGAAGGATCCGCGGGGCATACCCGAAGCCGCGCCGCTTGAGGATCGGGCCTGAGAGGATCAGGCCTGCATGCCCCAGCGCTGGATCGTCCGCCGCTCGATCGTCTGGAAGATCAGGTTCTCGACCACGAGGCCGATCAGGATCACGGTGAGCAGCCCGGCGAACACGTTCGGGATATCGAGCATGTTCTTGTTCTCGAAGATGAACCAGCCGAGCCCGCCCGCCCCGGAGCTGACGCCGAATACCAGCTCGGCCGCGATCAGCGTGCGCCACGCGAAGGCCCAGCCGACCTTCAGGCCGGTGAGGATCGACGGGAACGCGGCCGGGATCAGGATCTTGCCGATCAGCCGCGGGCCCGACAGCCCGTAATTGCGCCCGACCATCGTGAGCGTCCGGCTCACCGACAGGAAGCCCGAATGGGTGTTGAGCGCGATCGCCCAGGTCACCGAGTGGACCAGGACGAAGATCAGGCTGCCGTTGCCGAGCCCGAACCAGATCAGCGCCAGCGGCAGCAGCGCGATCGCCGGCAGCGGGTTGAACATCGACGTCAGGGTCTCGAGGAAGTCGGTCCCGATCCGCGACGCGATGGCGATGCCGGTGAGCAGGGTCGCCAGCATGACGCCGGCGGCGTAGCCCATGAGCAGCACCTTCAGCGAGCTCCAGGCCCGCGCCGGCAGCGTCCCGTCGGCGACAGCGCGGAAGAACGCCTCCATGGTGGCCGAGAAGGTCGGGAACAGCAGGTCGTTGTCGAGGTAGCGCCCGTAGGCCTCCCAGATCCCGGCGAGCAGGACCAGGATCAGGATCTTGCGCAGCCAGGCCTGGTTGTAGAGGCGCTCGAACGCCGAGAGCGGCTTCTCCACCACCGGGGCGCCGTGAGCGTGGCCGGTCTCCCGCACGATCTCGGGGCGGGCCGGATCCGTGGCGGCGGGGCGCGGCGGTACGGTCAGGGGAGCGCCGGTCAGGGCGCGCGCGCTAGACATTCTCCGCCTCCTGGATCTCTTCCGAAAAGAGCATCTGCTGGATGCGGTTCTCGAGCCGCAGTGCCGCTTCCGGGGTCGCGGCGCTGTTGAGCTCGGCCTTGACCTCGCCGGGATGGGGCGAGAGCAGCAGGATGCGCGAGCCGACCTTGATCGCCTCGGGGATCGAGTGCGTCACGAACAGCACCGTGAAGCGCGTCTCCTCCCAGAGCATCAGCAGCTCGTCCTGCATGCGCCGCCGGGTGAGCGCGTCGAGCGCCGCGAACGGCTCGTCCATCAGCAGGATGTCGGGCTCCATCGCCATGCCGCGCGCGATGGCGACGCGCTGCTTCATGCCGCCCGACAGAGTGTGCGGGTAGCTGTCGGCGAACTTCGTGAGGTTGACCTTGTCGATGTAGAGGTTCGCCCGCTCCAGCGCCTCCCGCCCCTTCAGCCGGCCCGAGGCTTCGAGGGCGAAGACCACGTTCTGCCGGACCGTCTTCCACGGCAGCAGCTGGTCGAATTCCTGGAACACCATCATCCGGTCGGGGCCGGGCTCGGTCACCGGGCGGCCTTTCAGCCGGATCTCGCCCTCGGTGGGAGCCATGTAGCCGCCCACCGCCTTGAGCAGGGTCGACTTCCCGCACCCGGAGGGTCCGAGCAGGACGAACCGGTCCCCGGGCCAGATCCGGAAGCTCACCCGGTAGGTGGCCGTGACGAGGTGCTCGGGCGTCTTGTAGCGGAGCGTGACGCCGTCGACCTCCAGCAGAGGCTGACCCGTATCCATCCATCCTCCCTGGCGCCGCGGCTTGAGCCGCGTGTCGCTGATCGTCCGGCGATGGTCCGGACCTCACGGGAAAGTGTAGGGTCGATGCGGCGAGGCTGTAAAGCCTGGTATTCTTAATAAACTAGGATTGCTGTCCGGGTTGAGAGGGTTGTTTAATGGTTGACGGTGCGTTGCAGGCTATGGGTTGCAACTATGGTGCAGCGCAAAACCGTCCGGGTAGGAAACGCGCTGGCGCCGGCGCTCAGTTGATCTTCCTCGGGATCAGAGCCTTCACAGAGGTGAGGCAGGCAAAATCGAACCGACACATCGTCGCCTTGTCGATCGCCCCGACGGCGTGGGAATCCGTGGCGGCTGCGTGAAGTGATCGGAGTGCATCGCTGCGGTGTGTCTTCTTCGGGCTACGCATCATCGATCCCCCTCTTATTCCGACTCTCGACGTGATCCTGAGGTGCGAGCGAAGCGAGCCTCGAAGGAGCCCTCCCGAGAGCGCTGAGACTTCTGGAGAGCTCCTTCGAGGCTGCTGCGCAGCACCTCAGGATGAGGGAGAAGAGTGGGATATCGGTTGGTTAGAACCGTCCTTCGACCGAGATCGTGCGATCAAACAGGCCTCAAACCGGATGCCACCACCGGCCCCGCAGCACCACGCCCTCAGAAAAGATCCGCTGGGCGCCGGTCATGTGCTCGCCCCGCGTGTCCACGTAATCGAACGCCCCGTCCTGCACCGACAGCACGGTGGCGTCGCCGAGCGCCCCGACCTTCAGGGTCCCGTATTCCATGCGCTTGAGCGCCACCGCGGCGTTGACCGTGGAGGCGGCGACGACGTCGTGCAGGCTCATGCCGAGGCAGAGCATTTTTGACATGGTGGTGACCTGATCGAAGGCCGGCCCGTCGATGCAGAGCTGGTGCACGTCGGACGAGATTGTGTCCGGTAAAAAACCGCCCGCCAGCATGGCCCGGGCGGTCTTGAACGCGAACGAGCCTTTGCCGTGGCCGATATCGAAGAGCACGCCCCGGGCCCGGGCCTCCCGCAGGGCGGGCTTCACGGCGCCCTGGGCGGTGATCGGGGAATTCGGGAACGGCCGGAAGGCGTGGGTCAGCACGTCGCCCGGGCGCAGCATGGCCAGCACCGCCTCGTAGCTCGGCGGCGGCTCGTCGATATGGGCCATCAGCGGCAGGCCGGTCTCCTCGGCGACCTGCAGGGCGATGTCGAGGGGCGCGGTGCCCTGGTCGCCGGAGGCGTGACGCCCGACCCGGACCTTGATGCCGACGATCACGTCCCGGTTGGCCTCGACCACCTCCACGGCCTCGCGGGGCGCCATCAGCCGCGGATCCTCGCTCTCGCCGACCATGATGGTCTTCGAGAAGCCGAAGATGCCGGCGAAGGAGACGTGCAGGTAGGCGAGGATCCGCGCCTCCGAGCGGTCGATGACGTGCTTGCGAAATCCGGAAAAGTTGCCGGGCCCGGCGCTGCCGGTATCGACCGAGGTCGTCACCCCGGAGGTCCGGCAGAACGCGTCGGCGTCGATGCCCAGCGAGGTACCGCCCCAGTAGACGTGGGTGTGCAGGTCGATCAGCCCGGGCGTGACGATCGCGCCCGCCATCGCGCGCACCTGCGTGCCCGGGCCCGCGACCAGTTCACGGCCGAAGCCCGAGACCCGGCCCTGCGCGAAGGCTACGTCGCCGATCCCGTCGTGGTTCTGGGACGGGTCGATGATCCGCGCACCCTTGAGGATGAGGTCGTGCGGCACGGCTGTCTCCGAGATCGTGTCAGGCCGCGACCGCCGGTGCGGACGCGTCGTCGTTGAGGTGGCAGGCGGCCAGGTGGCCGGCGCCCACCGGATCGAGGCGGGGCTCCTCGACCCGGCAGCGTTCGAAGGCCTGCGGGCAGCGGGTGTGGAAGCGGCAGCCGGCGGGCGGATTGATCGGGCTCGGGACGTCGCCCTTGAGCACGATGCGGGTGCGCCCGGCCCCGGGCTCCGGGATCGGCACCGCCGAGAGCAGGGCCTGGGTGTAGGGGTGCTTCGGGGCCAGGAACAGCTCCCGCCGCGGGCCGATCTCGACGATCTTGCCGAGATACATCACCGCCACCCGGTGGGTCATGTGCTCCACGATGGCGAGGTCGTGCGAGATGAACAGCATCGCGAGGTCGAGCTCGCGCTGCAGGTCGCGCAGCAGGTTGACGATCTGGGCCTTCACCGAGACGTCGAGCGCCGAGACCGCCTCGTCGCAGATGATCAGGTCCGGCTCGGCGGCGAGCGCCCGGGCGATGCCGATGCGCTGGCGCTGGCCGCCCGAGAATTCGTGGGGCCAGCGCCCCAACGCCTCGCGCGGCAGGCCGACCCGCTCCATCAGGGCGGCGAGCTTCGCCTCGAGGTCGGCCGAGCCCTTGGCCAGCCCGAAGTTGCGGATCGGCTCGGCCAGGATCGCCCGCACCCGCATGCGCGGGTTGAGGGACGAGAACGGGTCCTGGAACACCATCTGCATCCGCCGGCGCAGGGGCCGCAGGGTGCCGGCCGAGAGGTCGTCGATGCGTCGGCCGGCCAACACCACCTGCCCGGCGGTGGGGGCGTAGAGGCGCATCAGCGCCTTGGCGACCGTGGACTTGCCGCAGCCGGATTCGCCGACCAGCGACAGGGTCTCGCCCCGGTCCACCGTGAAGGACAGGCCGTCCACCGCCTTGAGCACCCGGGTCGATCGGCCGAACAGGCCGCCGCCGAGGGAAAAGTGCTTCTTGAGGTCGTTGACCTGGAGGAGCGTGCGGGCGGTCGTGGTCACGGGCGGGTCTCCGTGACGGCGTGGGGCGGGACGCCGCCTGGTTCTCCCCTCCCCCCTCGGCGGGGGAGGGTGGCCCTCGCGTCAGCGAGGGTCGGGAGAGGGGAGCAACGGTGCAGGATGTGGCGATCATCGCGCCCTCGCCGGAAGCGGCGCTCCCCTCTCCCCCCCTGCTCCGCAGGGTACCCTCCCCCGCAGAGGGGGGAGGGGAAAGCGCGCGGCTGCCTCGGGAGGCCCGACTCGGCGGTCTCACGAAAAAAAATCATGCCGCGAGGGCGTCCTTGGGCGCGTAGTGGCAGGCGGCGAGGTGCGCGGGGGCCTTCGGCTCCAGGGCTGGGGCGTAGGCGCGGCACAGGTCGGTCACGTCCGGGCAGCGGCCGGCGAAGACGCAGCCCTCGATCCGCTGCTTCAGGCTCGGGACCATGCCGGGAATCTCGGCGAGCCGCTCGGTGGCGCCGTGCTCGACAGCGCCGAGCTTGGGCACCGCCCCCATCAGGCCGCGGGTGTAGGGATGGCGCGGGGCGCGGAACAGGTCGCGGACCGAGGCCTCCTCGACCTTCCGGCCGGCATACATCACCACCACCCGGTCGGCGACCTCGGCGACCACGCCGAGATCGTGGGTGATCAGCATGATCGCGGCGCCGACCCGACGCTTCAGGTCGCGCATCAGGTCGAGGATCTGGGCCTGGATGGTCACGTCGAGGGCCGTGGTCGGCTCGTCGGCGATCAGGAGTTTCGGCGAGCAGGCGAGCGCGATGGCGATCATCACCCGCTGGCGCATGCCGCCCGAGAGTTGGTGCGGGTATTCCCGCACCCGGCGCACCGGCTCGGGGATGCCGACCAGCGTCAGCATCTCCACGGCCCGGGCCTCGGCCTCGCGCCGGCTCAGACCCTGGTGCAGCCGCAGGGTCTCGCCGATCTGGCGGCCCACCGTCAGCACCGGGTTCAAGCTGGTCATCGGCTCCTGGAAGATGACGCTGATGTCGTTGCCGCGGATCTTGCGCATCGCCCGGTCGGGCAGGTCGAGGAGGTTCGTCCCCTCGAACCGGATGGCGCCGGCGATGCTGGCCGGCGGCTCGGGCAGGAGCCGCAGGATCGACATCGCGGTCACCGACTTGCCGCAGCCGGATTCGCCGACGATCGCCAGGGTCTCCCCCGCCTGGATGGCGAAGGACACGCCGTCCACCGCGCGGTTCGCCCCGTCGGGGGTGCGGAAATGGACCTGCAAGCTCTCGATCGACAGGAGGGGTGTGCCGCTCACGCTGCTGGTCCTCATGCGTCTTTGGCCATGCGGGGATCGAGGGCGTCGCGCAGGCCGTCGCCGACGAGGTTCACCGCGAGCACCGTCATGGACAGGAAGATCGCAGGGAACAGGATGATGTAGAACTTCACCTGCCAGAGGGCCCGGCCCTCGGCCATGATGTTGCCCCAGGACGGCGTCGACGGCGGCACGCCCGCGCCGATGAACGACAGGATCGCCTCGGTGATCATCGCGGAGGCGCAGATGTAGGTCGCCTGCACGGTCATGGGCGCCAGGGTGTTGGGCAGGATGTGGCGCCAGATGATCGCCGGCATGCGCGTGCCCGTGGTCACGGCGGCCTCGACATAGGGCTGCTCGCGCAAGGACAGCACGACGCCCCGGACCAGCCGGGCGACCCGGGGGATCTCCGCGATGGTGATCGCCACGATCACGTTCTGGACCGATCCGCGGGTGAGCGCCATCAGGGTGATCGCCAGCAGGATCGGCGGGATCGACATCATGCCGTCCACGATCCGCATCACGATGCCGTCGAGCCAGCGCACCATCCCGGAGACGAGCCCGACCGCGAGCCCCGCCACCGAGGCGAGGAGCGCCACGGAAAAGCCGACCAGCAGTGAGACCCGGGCGCCGTAGACCACCCGCGAATAGATGTCCCGGCCGAGCATGTCGGTGCCGAACCAGTACTGGGCCGACGGCACGCGGGTGCGCTTGGCCGGCGCCAGGGCGGTCGGGTCGACGGTGCCGAGATAGGGCGCGAGCACCGCCATCAGGAACACGATCAGCAGCAGGACCCCGCCGGCCACGATGGTCGGGTTGCGGCGGATGTAGGTCCAGACCCGGCCCCGGCGCCGCCGAGCCGGGATCACGTCCGGCAGCGGCGCCGCGACGGCGAGGCCCGCGGGGGGCGGCTCCTTGTGCGGCTTGCCCTTGAGCGACGGGTCCGCGGCGCGCGGCGGACCGGAGAGAGGCGCGACGGTCGCGGTCAATAGCGGATCCTCGGGTCGAGCAAGGTGTAGAACAGGTCGATGGCGAGGTTCACCAGCACGTAGACGAAGCTGAACAGCAGGACGACGCCCTGGATGACCGGGTAATCGCGCCGCAGGATCGCATCGACCGTGAGGCGCCCGAGGCCGGGGATCGCGAACACCGTCTCGGTGACCACGGCGCCGCCGATCAGCAGCGCGATGCCGATGCCGATCACGGTGACGATCGGCACCGCGGCGTTCTTGAGGGCGTGGATGAACAGCACCGGCCCCTGCGCCAGCCCCTTGGCCCGGGCGGTGCGCACGTAATCCTGGCTCAGCACGTCCAGCATGGTCGCCCGCGTCACCCGGGCGATCAGCGCGATGTAGACGAGGCCCAGCGTCACCGCGGGCAGGATCAGGTTCGCGAACCACGGCCACAGGCCCTGCTCGATCGGCGTGTAGCCCTGCACCGGCAGCCAGCCGAGCTCGAGGGCGAACACGTAGGCGAGCACGTAGCCGACCACGAAGACCGGCACCGAGAAGCCCATCACGGCGAGCCCCATGACCAGGCGGTCGATCAGGCTCCCGGCCTTCCAGGCCGCCACGACGCCGAGCGGCACCGCCACCACGATCGCCAGGATCAGGGTGACGAGCA
The DNA here is from genome assembly GCF_022179445.1 of Methylobacterium mesophilicum. Classification (GTDB taxonomy): domain Bacteria; phylum Pseudomonadota; class Alphaproteobacteria; order Rhizobiales; family Beijerinckiaceae; genus Methylobacterium; species Methylobacterium mesophilicum. Next base: position 25,680 of record NZ_BPQU01000011.1, read on the forward strand.
TCAGCGACACGGTCGGCTGCACCCGCTGGCCGATCATCGTGGTGACCGGCAGGTTGGTGAAGATCGAGGTGCCGAGGTCCCCGTGCAGGATCTGCCAGGACCATTCGCCGAACCGGACCAGGAACGGCCGGTCGAGGCCGAGCGAGGCTCGGATGCGCGCCACGTCGTCCGGCGTCGCCTGATCGCCCGCGATGATCGCGGCCGGATCGCCGGGGGCGAAGTAGAGGAGGCTGAAGACGAACAAGCCGACCACCGCCATCACCGGGATGGTGGCCAGGATGCGCCTGCCGATATAGCCGAGCATGGGTCCTCCGCTATCGTGCCGGGCCGAGGGCGCGGCGAGCGCCGCCGCGCGCCCTCCCCCCTCTGCGGGGGAGGGTGGCCCCTGCGTCAGCAGGGGTCGGGCCGGGACGAAGTCCCGCAAGAGGGGAGCGACGCTTCCGAGAGGGGCGCGGCAGGTGTGAAGGCCTCAGCCCGATCCTGCACCGTCGCTCCCCTCTCCCCCCCTGCTTCGCAGGGTACCCTCCCCCGCAGAGGGGGGAGGGGGTGCGCGGCACGCGTGCCGACATGACAACCACCCGCCCCATCACGCCTTCGACACGCCCCAGGTGAACGGGATCGGCCCCTTCACGATGCCCGAGACGGTCTTGCGCCAGGCTTGGTAGCCGAGGAAGAACCCGGTCGGGACGTAGACCACGCCCTCGCAGGCGGCTGCGTTGACCTTGTCGATGGCGGCCTTCTCGGCGGCCGGGTCGGCCGCGTCGAACCACTCGGCGATGGCGGCCTCCACGGGCGGGACGTTGGGCCAGCCGAACCAGGCCTTGTCGCCGCTGGCCCGGACCGCGGGATAGCCCGCCGGATTGATGCAGTCGGCGCCCGCGTGCCAGGTGTGGAACATGTTCCAGCCGCCCTGGGACGGCGGCGCCTTGGAGGCCCGGCGGGTGCCGGTGGTACCCCAGTCGGTGGCGACGAAGTCGACGTTGAAGCCCATCTGCTTCAACAGGTCGGCGGTGATGTCGCCCTGCGCCTTGGTGATCCCCTGGTCCTGCGCCACCACGCAGACCACGGGCTCGCCCTTGTAGCCGGCTTCCTTCAGCAGCTTCTGGCCGAGCTTGATGTCGCCCTTGCCGACGCTGCCCCCGCCCGCCTCGCTGTAGAGCGGCGTACCCGGCGTGAAGAAGCCCGGCAGCGTCTTCCATAAGGTGTCGTCGTCGCCGACGATCGCCCGCATGTAATCCTCCTGGCTCATGGCGGTCATGACGGCCTGGCGGATCTTCGGGTTGTCGAAGGGCGGATGGAGGTGGTTCATCCGGAACGACCCGACATTGCCCAGCGGGTCGGCGATGTCGACGTTGAGGTTGGCGTTCTTGCGCAGGAGCGGCACGAGGTCGGAGATCGGGTTCTCCCACCAGTCGACCTCGCCGTTCTGCAGGGCCGCCGAGGCGGTGGCCGCGTCCGGCATGATCACCCATTCGACCCGGTCGACCAGGATGTGCTTGCCCCCGGCCAGCCACGAATTCGGCTCCTCGCGGGGCTTGTAGCCGGCGAATTTCTGGAACACGGCCCGCGCGCCCGGCACCCATTCGTTGCGCACGAAGGTCATCGGGCCGGAGCCGACATACTCGGTGATCTGCGTGAACGGGTCGGTCTTGGCGATCCGCTCCGGCATGATCAGGGCCATCGGGGCGTTGGTCTTGCCGAGCGCGTAGAGGAGCTTCGGAAACGGCTTCTTCAGGCGCCAGCGGAACGTCCGGTCGTCGACGGCGGCGAGGTCGTCCTGGATGCCCCGGATCATCAGGCCGATCGGATCGCGGGCCATCCAGCGTCCGAGGCTCGCCACCACGTCCTTGGCCAGCACCGGCTCGCCGTCGTGGAAGGTCTGGCCGGGCCGCAGCCGGAAGGTCCAGGTGAGTTGGTCGCCCGAGACCTCCTCGGATTCCACCATCTGGCGCTGCGGCTTCAGCTGCGCATCGACGCCGTACAGCATGTCCCACACGAGGGTGCCGGCGTTGCGCACGACGTATTGCGTGCCCCAGATCGGATCGAAGTTGGCGAGGTTCGCCTGGGGCACGAAGCGCAGCACCTTGGCGCCCTGCGCCACGGCCGGCATCGCGATCTGCGGGGCGGCCAGCCCGAGTGCGGCCGAGCCCTTGAGGAACGTCCTGCGGTCCATCGTGATCTCCCTGGCCGGCGGGATCTCGATCCCGGCCACCGGCCCGCACTCCGGGTGCGTCTGTGAATCGGTCGACGGAAGGCCCCGGCCATGTATCGCGGTCGGGGGAGGCTGGATTTTCACACGATCAGCAGCATGCGCCAGTTCCCTGCTACCGCAAGACGGTTTTGGGGAATCAAATTCCAGTTATCCGCATCCTGTTCGCGCACGGCCTCATCCGGCCGGACGAAGGCCGGCAGGGGACACGGAGGGGCGGCGGGGGATCGGCGGTCATCGTGCTCACGGATACGGCCTCGCAAGGCTCGCGCCACCGTGAGTGGAAGAGAATTCAAAATGCAGCGCGCGCCGGCCAAGCGCGGCGGGATCGCGGGATCAGAAGCGGGCTTTCGACGGAGGCCCCGGGAGACGGGACTCCGCCCTGGACCCGCGAAAGGTCTCGGACCTTTCGAAACCGGAACTTTCCTCAGCCCACCTGGCGCAGATGCGATCCGCGCGTCCCGGCTTCCGCCTGCTGGGCGCGGATAAAGGCGGCGATCCGGGGGGCGATGACCGTGCGGTAGCGGGAGCCGTTGAACACCCCGTAATGCCCGACGCCGGCCTGGAGATGGTACGCCTTGCGGGATTCGGGCAGGTTCGGAGTCAGGTCGAGGGCCGCCTTGGTCTGGCCGACCCCGGAGATGTCGTCGTTCTCGCCCTCCACCGCCAGGATGGCGCAGCGGCGGATCGCCCCGAGATCGACCGGGGTGCCGCGGTGGCGCATCCGGCCCTTCGGCAGGTCATGATCGACGAAGACCGTCTGCACGGTCTGCAGGTAGTATTCCGCGGTCAGGTCCATCACCGCCAGATACTCGTCGTAGAAGTCCCGGTGCTTCTCGGCCGAGTCGCCATCGCCCTTCACCAGGTGGTCGAACATGTCGGAATGGGCGGTGACGTGGCGGTCGAGGTTCATCGCCATGAAGCCCGACAGCTGCAGGAAGCCAGGATAGACCCGGCGCCAGGCCCCCGGGAAGATCGGCGGCACAAGACTGATCGTGTTGCGCTCGAACCAGGTCTGGCCGCGCTCCTGGGCGAGGCAGTTCACCGCCGTGGGCGAGCGGCGGGTGTCGATCGGGCCGCCCATCAGGGTCATGGAAGCCGGCACCACGGGCGCGCCCTTGGCCTCCATGAGCGCCACCGCGGCCAGGACCGGCACCGCCGGCTGGCATACTGCCATGATGTGCAGGTCCGGCCCGAGGACCGCGAACATCTCCTGCAGGTAGTCGATATAGGTGTCCAGGTCGAAGCGCCCCGCCGCCAGGGGCACCATCCGGGCATCGTTCCAGTCGGTGATGTAGACCCGGTGGTTCGGCAGCATCGCCTCCACGGTGCCGCGCAGCAGCGTGGCGTAGTGCCCCGACATCGGCGCGACGATGAGCAGCTTCGGCTCCGGCTCGGCGGGCGGGGTCAGGAAGGCGCGCTCGAACGCGATCAGCCGGCAGAACGGCCGCTCCCAGACGACCCGCTCGCTGACCGGGACCGCTGCGCCGTCGACCAGCGTCTCGGCGAATCCGAAGGCCGGCTTGCCGTAGCGGCGGGTGGCACGCTCGAACATCTCGCAGCCGGCGCTGACCGCCCGGGCGTAGGGTCCGTAGGCCAGGGGATTGCCGGGCATCTGGAGGGCGTGGCGGGTCAGGTCGGCGGCGAGCCGGGCCGGCGCCATCATGGCGCGGGCACTCTCATACATCGCGTAAGCCAGAAGCATCGCCACCTCGCGTCCCGGGACTGCCGGCGGAACGCCGACAGGCGAAAAGCCTGATGCAACCCGTGGTGCCAGCCTAAGGTTCCACCCTGAACGATCGCGGAACATCCGCACCCCGGGGCGACTTGCCCGTCACGACCCCGCCGGCTCGACGGGGCCGCACGTCTGCCCAAGCTCTGCGCCCGTGAGGATTCACGCGGCGCTGCACCGATGCACGCATGCCCGACAGCAATCTCAACGGCCTCGTCCGCAACGCCCGGCACCTCCGGCTCGACACCTTCGTCCGCCTGCGCTGGCTCGCCATCACCGGCCAGAGCGCCGCCGTGGTCGGGGCGCAGTTCGGCCTGGGCCTGGCGCTGCCGTTCGGCTGGTGCTTCCTGGTGATCGCCACCTCGTCCTGGCTGAACCTGGCCCTGCGCATCCGCTTCCCTGCGAGCTACCGCCTGAGCGACGATTCCGCGGCCCTGCTGCTGGCCTTCGACATCGTGCAGCTCGCGGCACTGCTGTTCCTCACTGGCGGCCTGCAGAACCCGTTCTCGCTGCTGTTCCTCGCCCCCGTGCTGATCTCCGCCACCGCGCTGCCGCCGGAGCGGACCCTGGCGCTCGGCCTGCTCGCCGTGGGCCTGGCGACGCTGCTCGCCCTGGTGCACCGGCCCCTGCCCTGGTTCTCGGACGGGCGGATCGAGTTGCCGTTCCTATACGTCTCGGGGGTCTGGACCGCGATCCTGCTCGGGACCGCCTTCACGGGCGTCTACGCGTGGCGGGTCGCCGAGGAGACGCGGCTCCTCGCCCAGGCCCTGGCGGCCACCGAACTGGTGCTGGCCCGGGAGCAGCACCTGTCGCAGCTTGACGGTCTCGCGGCGGCGGCTGCCCACGAATTGGGCACGCCCCTCGGGACGATCATGCTGGTGACCAAGGAGCTGATCCGCCAGCTCGGGCCGACCGCCTCGCCGGCGGTGGCCGACGACCTGACCCTGCTGCGCGAGCAGGTCGACCGCTGCCGGGGCATCCTGGGCAAGCTCACGTCGCTCGACGGCGACGGCGTCGGCTTCCTGGAGACGGTGACGTTCAGCCATCTCGTCGAGGAGTTGGTGGCGCCCCAGCGCGCGCTCGGCGCGGTGCTCGACATCTCCAGCCAGGGTGAGGGCCCGGAGCCCGCCTGCCGCCGCAACCCCGGGGTGATGTTCGGGCTGGCCAACATCCTCGACAACGCGGTCGACTTCGCTGATTCGCGCGTCACCGTGGAAGGCCGCTGGACACCGGAGCGCGTCTGGATCGAGATCCGCGACGACGGTCCGGGCTTCTCCAGCGAGGTCCTGCTGCGGGCGGGAGAGCCCTACGTAACCACCCGCAGCGCCGACCGCGCGCAGACCGGCGGGACCGTCGGGGCCGGCCTCGGCCTCGGTTTGTTCATCGCCAAGACCCTGATCGAGCGCTCCGGCGCCCAGATCGCGCTGATGAACGTCTCGGCGCCGGAGGCCCATGGGGCGATCGTGCGCGTCTCCTGGGCCCGTCACATCTTCGAACGGGGGGCAGCCCCGCGTCATTCGCCGGAACTCAATATCCACGCGCCCCTGCCCCCGGGCGATGTCGTCCCTATATGAGGATCAGACCAAGAACTGACCGAATAATTCCCTTACGAAAACCCGAAAGGAGTACCGGATGCTGACGCAGCCCGGGACCACGACAGCGATCGATCCTGCCGTGATCAATGAAGCCGATCCCCTCGCCGCCTTCACCGATCGCAGCCTGCTGATCGTGGACGACGACAAGCCGTTCTCGACGCGGCTCGCCCGCGCCATGGAAAGCCGCGGCTACCACGTCCAGGTCGCCGACAGCGTGGCCGACGGGGTCTCGGCGGTCGAGGCTCGCCCACCCGCCTTCGCGGTGATCGACATGCGGCTGGGCGACGGCAACGGCCTCGACGTGATCGCCCGCCTGAAGGAGCGCCGCCCCGAGGCGCGGGGCGTGATCCTGACCGGCTACGGCAACATCGCGACCGCCGTCACGGCGGTGAAGCTCGGCGCGTTCGACTACCTCGCCAAGCCCGCCGACGCCGACGAGATCCACGGCACGCTGATGGCGCAGCCCGGCGAGCGGGCCGACCCGCCCGAGAACCCGATGTCGGCGGACCGGGTCCGCTGGGAGCACATCCAGCGGGTCTACGAACTGTGCAGCCGCAACGTCAGCGAGACCGCCCGGCGCCTGAACATGCACCGCCGGACCCTGCAGCGGATCCTGGCCAAGCGCGCGCCGCGCTGACGTCGGGAACCGGACGATCCCGGCTCCCGCGGTTGCATAGCCCCACGCCTCTGGGCTAGCTGCGCGGGTCCCGGGATCGTTTCGTTCCGGGACCTCGCAATCGACCGGGAGACGGGTCTCGTGAACGGGCGCAACGCCATCACCATCGTGAGCATGATGGTCCTCGTCGGCACCGAGGTGTTCGCCGTCGCCATCGCAGCCGGCTGGGCGCTCGCCGGCCTGTTCGACCTGGGCGACCGGGTCGGCCACGTGCTGATGGGTCTCTTCAGCCTGTTCGCCGCCTGGATCATGCTCCAGCTCTGGCGCCGGGCGACCAGCATCGAGCCGATCCGCACCCGGGCGACGCCGCGCTAGCCGCGCCGTCCGTCCGACACGGCGTTCGACAGGCCGGCGGCCTTCCTGCTAGGGAACGCGCGACGGCCGCCCGTGTAACGACGCCGCGGGTCGCGCCCACGTTTTCGGCTGCGCGTGAGACCGGAAGATCCATGAAAGCCCGTATCATCGTCACCTTGAAGACCGGTGTGCTGGACCCGCAGGGCAAGGCGATCGAGGCCGCGCTCCGGTCGCTGGGCGTCGACGGCGTCGACAGCGTCCGGCAGGGCAAGGTGTTCGACCTCGAAGTCTCCGCCGCCGACGGCGCGGCCGCCGAGGCCACCCTGCGGACGGCCTGCGAGAAGCTGCTCGCCAACACCGTCGTCGAGAACTACGCGATCGAGATCCTCTGATGCACGCTGCGGTCGTCGTCTTTCCGGGTTCGAATCGCGAGAGCGACGTCGCCCGGGCCCTGCGCCGGTCTGGCGCGCGGGTCAGCATGGTCTGGCACGCGGATCCGGATCTGCCGGCCGGGACCGACCTCGCCGTCCTGCCGGGCGGCTTCTCGTACGGCGACTACCTGCGCTGCGGCGCGATCGCGGGACGCGCAGCCGCCATGGACGCGGTGCGGGCACACGCGGCGCGCGGCGGCCTCGTGCTCGGCATCTGCAACGGCTTCCAGATCCTGTGCGAATCGGGCCTGCTGCCGGGCGTCCTGATGCGCAACGTCAACCGCCGCTTCATCTGCCACCGCCAGACGCTGCGGGTCGAGCGCACCGACACCCGCTTCACCAGCGCCTACACGCAGGGGCAGGTCATCGACGTCTGCGTCGCGCATGGCGAGGGCAACTACTTCGCCGACCCCGATACGCTGGCGCGGATCGAGGGCGAGGGCCGCGTGGCGTTCCGGTACTGCGACGCCGCCGGGGCCATCACGGTCGAGGCCAACCGCAACGGCTCCCTCAACGCCATCGCGGGGGTCTACTCGGAGGGCGGCAACGTCCTCGGGATGATGCCGCACCCGGAGAACTTCGTCGAAAGCCTGATCGGCGGCACCGACGGGCGCGGTCTCTTCGACAGTCTCGCCGCGTGAGCTTTTGGCTGAAAACTGGTTTTTAACCGGCGATTAAGGTTCACGGGGCATAAAGAGGCATCCAGAATTCTGGATATCGAGTTGGATGGTTCCGTCCGCTCTGTTTGATGCCTCCCTGATGACTCTCCCAAGCCGCCCCCAACCGGGCGGCTTTTTTCTGTCTTTGGGAGTTCAGCGCCGCCACATCGCCCGCCTCGTCATCCCGGGGCCGCGAAGCGGAACCCGGGATCCATAACCGCCGACAGATCAAGACCTCGCACCGTCGGCGGTTATGGGTTCCGGGTTCGCCTGCGGCGCCCCGGAATGACCGGGTGGTTCATCCTGCGGCCGTTCCTCAGTAGAGCCCGCCGGCCTGGGCGGCCCGGTCGGGGTCCGCCGGGACCGCCGCGGGGGCGGCGCTCTGGGCCGGGGCGACGTAGGAATCGGGCGGCGCGGTGCCCGGCTTGAACGCCTCCAGGATCGTGCCGGCGCCCTCCCCCGAGCCGGCGCGGGTGCCGGAGCCGAGGTTCACGCGGATCAGCTTGATCCCCGGGGGCACGCGGAACGGGGTCGGCGGCTTGTCCTTGAGGGCGACCTTCAGGAACTCGAGGGCGATCGGGGCCGCGAGGCCGCCGCCGGTGGCACGGTCGCCGAGCGAGCGCGGCTTGTCGAAGCCGATATAGATGCCGACCGCCAGATCCGGCGAGAAGCCCACGAACCACGCGTCCTTGGCGTCGTTGGTGGTGCCGGTCTTGCCGGCGAGCGGCTTGCCGATCTGCTTCAGCAGGGTCGCGGTGCCGCGCTGGACGACGCCCTCCATGATCGACACCATCTGGTAGGCGGTGAGCGGGTCGAGCACCTGCTCGGAATCGTCCACCAGCTTCGGCTCGTCCTGGCCCGACCATTTCTCGGCGTCGCAGCCGATGCACTTGCGGTTGTCGTGCCGGTAGATGGTCTCGCCGATGCGATCCTGGATGCGATCGATCAGGGTCGGCCGGATGCGGCGCCCGCCATTGGCGAGCATCGAGTAGGCGGTGACCATGCGCATCACCGTGGTCTCGCCGGCGCCGAGCGACATCGGCAGCACCGGCAGCAGGTCGTCGTAGACGCCGAAGCGGCGGGCGTACTCGGCGATCAGCGGCATGCCGACATCCTTGGCGAGCCGGACCGTCATCAGGTTCTTGGAATGCTCGATCCCGTACCGCAGGGTGTGCGGGCCGCCGGACTTGCCGTCGTAGTTCGAGGGCGTCCAGGACTCCTGGCCGGGGCCGGCCTCGATGGTGATCGGCGTGTCCTGCACGATCGAGGCGGGCGTATAGCCGTTGTCGAGCGCCGCCGAGTAGACGATCGGCTTGAACGAGGAGCCGGGCTGGCGCATCGCCTGGGTGGCGCGGTTGAACTCGGATTCGTCGTACGAGAAGCCGCCGACCATCGCGTGGACGCGGCCGGTATTGGGGTCCATCGCCACGATGGCGCCGGACACCTCGGGCTTCTGGCGCAGGCGGTACTGCCCGCGGCCGCCATCCATCGCCTCGACATAGACCATGTCGCCGGGCTGGAGGTTCGGGCGGCCGGCCCAGCGCATGCCGTCCGGGGTGATCACGCCGGTCTCTCGGTCCTTGCCGACCTGGCCCGAGGCCTCGCGCCGGGGCTGGAGGCCGACCTGCACGCCGCCGCCGCCATTGCCGAGCACCACGGCGAGCCGCCAGGGCGCCACGTCGCCGAGCGCCGGGACCTCGGCCGCCGCCATGCCCCAGTCGCGCCCGGTCAGGTCGACCTTGGTGACGGCGCCGCGCCAGCCATGGGCCTGGTCGTAGCGCACCAGGCCGTCGACCAGGGCCTTGCGGGCCCAAGCCTGCATCTTCGGGTCGAGGGTGGCGCGCACCGAGAGGCCGCCCTCGTAGAGCTTCTTCTCGCCGTAGCGCTCGGAGATCTCGCGCCGGACCTCCTCGGTGAAGTAGTTGGCGTTGGCGGCGTTCGGGAAGGCGACCCGCGGGTTGACCCCGAGCGGCATTTTCTTGGCCGCGTCCGCCTCTTCCTTGGTGATGTAGCTGTTCTCCGCCATCAGGCGGATGATCTCGTTGCGGCGGTCCAAAGCCGCCTGGGTCTTGCGGTAGGGGTGGTAGTTGTTCGGCCCCTTCGGGAGCGCGGCGAGGTAGGCGGCCTCGTTGATGGTCAGCTCGTGGACCGACTTGCCGAAGTAGTCGAGCGCGGCGGCCGCGACCCCATGCAGGTTCCGGCCGGGAACGATCGTCCCCAAGAAGATCTCGTTGAGGTACAGCTCCAGGATCTTGTCCTTGGAGTAGGCCGCCTCGATCCGCAGAGCCAGCAGCGCCTCCCGGATCTTGCGGTCATAGGTCTGCTCGGAGGACAGCAAAAAGTTCTTGGCGACCTGCTGGGTGATGGTCGAGGCGCCCTGGCGCTTGCCCGACTTGGCATTGGTCAGGAACGCGCGCACGATCCCCTCGGGATCGATGCCGCCGTGCTTGTAGAAGTTCTTGTCCTCGGCCGACAGGAAGGCCGCGACCACGATCTTCGGCATCGCCTGGATCGGCAGGTACAGCCGGCGCTCGCGGGCGTACTCGGCCAGCAGAGAGCCGTCCGACGCGTGGATGCGGGTCATCACCGGCGGCTCGTAATTGGCGAGCGCGGCGTGGTCGGGCAGGTCCTGGCTGTACTTCCAGTAGAAGTAGCCGCCGGCCGCGGCGCCGACCACGAACAGCACCGCGGCGGCGCTGAACAGGATCCCGAAGAAACGAAGGATCAGACGCATCCGGTGTTCCGCTCGTCGCTGGCCCGGCCGCCTGCCGGGTTCGGCTCATCCGGCACGGGCGTCCATTCTCGACGCGGTCGGCTCCCGGACGCTCCCGTGAAGCCCCCTCGGATTACCGGTTCAACGGCGGTGCGACGGGGCGTTCGGACGTCCCGTATCGACACTTACTCTATGGTAAAACTGGGGCGACGGCGGCCGACCGTCGCGTGATCAGCGCGGGCCTGAGCGTCGCGCGGTTGCCGAAGAACTGGTCGATCGCCTTGGCCATGGAGCCGGTGACGCCCGCCCGCCACTCGGGCGATTGCAGCATCTCCAGGTCGCGCTTGCTCGACAGATAGCCGAGTTCCACCAGCACGCTCGGCACGTCGGGGGAGCGCAGCACCATGAAGCGCGCCTCCCGGTGGGGCTTGGCGCTCATCTCCATGACCGGGGCGAGCTGGCCCATCAGCGTGCGGGCGAAGCCCGACGAGAAGCCCCGGGTCTCGCGCAGGGTCAGCTCCTGCAGGATGTCGGCGATGTCCGGGGGGGCCTCGGCGGCGTCGGCCCCGGCCGCCGCGTCGGCCCGGTTCTCGCGCTCGGCGAGCTTGGCGGATTCGATGTCGGTGGCCTTCTCGGCGTTGGTGTAGATCGTGGCGCCCCGCACCTGCGGGGCCGCCGAGATCGAATCCGCGTGGATCGACACGAACAGGTCGGCCTTGGCCTCGCGGGCGATGCGCACGCGTTCGGCGAGCGGCACGAACACGTCCCGGTCGCGGGTCATCCGGACCCGGTAGCGTCCCCCGGCTTCGAGTTTACCGACCAGCGCCTGCGCGAAGCCGAACACGATGTCCTTCTCGAACACCCCGCCCACCGCGATCGCCCCGGGATCGGTGCCGCCATGCCCGGCATCGACCATGATCAGCGGGCGCTGGTCGGCGGGCTCGGGCGGGGCGCTGCGTGCCTGGGCGGGGGCCGGATCGCTGGCGGCGGCGGCCTTGCGGAAGGCCTCGCGCTCGACCCGCTGGAGCGGGATCGTCAGCAGCACCGCACCGTCCCGGGCCCGGGTCACGGTCTCGATCCGCCCGATCGCGGCCGGGGCGGCCAGATCGATCACGACCCGGGAGCGGCCGGGGGCGAACAACCCGTAGCGGAACGACTGGACCACGCCCTCGCGGCGGCGCCCGGCGCCGGAATCGAGCTGGAAGTTGACCTCGGGCAGATCGATCACCGCCCGGTCGGGCCGCTCCATCACGAAGCCGCGCGCCTCCACGGCCCGCGACAGCGTCAGGGTGAGCCGCGTGGTGCCGGCCTGGCTGGCGAGATCCGCCCCGATGGCGACCGCGGGCGCCGGCCCGGCGGGCGGAGTGGTCGGCTTGTCGCCGTTCTGGGCCACGACCGGCGTCGCCGCCAGCGTCGCGGCGAGGCAGAGGCGGTACAAGGCGGAACGGATCAGGTGCGCACAGCTCGGCATCGGTCCGGATTCATCTCCCGTGCCCTCAGCCCAGGCATAGGATGATCGTGGTTAATCGATGGTTGCGGGTGCGACCTGGCGGGTTCCCGCGATGGACAACCCGAATGTGACGGTCCTGGGTTCAGCGCCGGATCACGGGGTGACATCGATCAATGGCCAGGATGAGGGTCGGTCGGCCCCGGATCGTCGTCCCACCACGTGGCCGGGTCGAACGGATCCACCAGCGGCACGGACGAGGCCTTGAAGTCCGAAAGATTGCGCGTCGCAATCCCGTAGCGATGGACGAGCGCCGAAGCCAGGATCGCCTTGTCCCCATCACGGATGGAGGGAAACCGGACCGAGACGTCGGCCCAACGTTCGGCCACGTCGGCGTCGATCGAAACGATGCGGTCGGCGAAGCGGGATCGCAAATGTCCGTACCAGTCCGCCTTGATGTCGAGGACGGCTTGGTCGCGTCGTCGGGCCCGCGGGTCTTTCAAGCGCTCGATCCGCAAGGTCTCCAACGCGAGCCCACGGCGAATCTCCGCGATGGTCACGGCGCTGATCCGGAGGAGATGGGCGTTGCGCCGGATCCAGCGCGAGGCCGGCGGATCCGGATCGTCCTTCGTCGCGGACGGTCGCGAGATCACGTTCGTGTCTACGATCCAGCCGGCCGGCGGCTCAGTCACCGGACAGGCTCAGGCCGACGTCCTTGTCGAAATCCGCCTCTTCGAGCGGCGACGCGAGCAGGAAGTTTGCGAACGCGGCGTCGGCTTGGGTCTTCAGGCGCTCGTAATGCTCCATCGACAGCACCACCCCCACGGGCTCGGCGTGCCGGAGCAGCATCTGGGGGCCGTCCTTGGCCGCATCGACCAGCCGACCGAAGTTCTGCTTGGCGTCGGCCGCCTGCCAGGATCGCATGACATCATCTCGGGAAGGGACAGATTGGACATTATGTCCACTTCTGTCCTTCGGCAAGGCGGGCGGGGCCGGAGCGGTCGCCGTCGAGGCGATGTCGGTTCGGTGTGAGCGAGCGCCGCGTATCGATGCTTCGACGCTGTCGCCGGCCTGATCGCATCAAGCCGGCACCCGTGCCGTCAGCGGAACGTGACGAGGCGGCTCGCCTGGCGGAACAAGGCGCTCCAGCAGGTCAGGGAGGCGTCGGCGGCGCGCTGGACCTCGCCCATCTGGAGGCGGATCAGCTCGGTCGGTGAGCCGGCTTGCGACAACGCGCGGATATGCGCCAGTGCGGCCTCGCCCTCGCCCTGCATGTACTGGGCGATGGTCGTGCCGATGCCGTCGCTCCCTGGACGATAGGACGTGCCCTTGGCCGGAGGGTCCGCGGCGACCGCGCCGTTCGGAGCGGGCTCGACCGTGACGGGCGGGACGAAGGCGGCCACCGGCAACGCGGCCGGCGCGCTCGGCTCGGCGGCATCCCGGCTCGGAGAGACAACGGTCTCCGTGGCCTTGGACACGGCATCCGCCGGGATGGCCGTATCGGTCGCTGGTGCGGCCGTACCCGGTTCGACGCCGAGTTGCGGATTCCAGGTGAAGCGGGGCCTCTTGGGTCGACGCGGCTTGCCCATGGCGGATCGTCTCCTCGTTCGCGTCGGGCCCCCTGACGGAGCGCCGGCCGGAGGGAAGGACCGCCTGTGTCTGATGGGCTCGGGTCTGAACGATCCGGCGGTGCCCGCCCTCTGGGGCCGGGCACCGCCGCACTCCGTCCGCCGGGGCGGACCGAGCTATGTCTTAGCGGGCGACGTTCTGCTGCGCGAGGGCGCCGAAATCCTTGGCCTGGGCCTGGAGGGCGGCGAACTGGCTGCGGACGAACTCGGACTGCAGCTCGAACGCCTCGCGCAGGTCTTTGGTGCGGGCCAGCTTCTGGGCGAAGTCGAACGTCGCGTTGGCGTTGTTCTGCGCGTGCTCGAAACCCTTCGAGACCGCCGCCGTCATGGTCGACTGGAAGGTCTGGCCCGAGACCTGGGCCTGCTCGGCCGCCTTCATGGCGTTCGACATCAGGGTGCCGACGGCGTTGCGGGCCTGGTCGACGCTCTTCTCGGCGAAGTCGCGCATCTCGGTCGGGATCTCGAAGTTCGGGGTCTGCATCGAAGGCTCCAGCACACGCTGTCTCGGGGTGGGACGCCGATCCGCGTCCGCGGTGACGCGCTTCTATATGTTGCACTGCAACAAGAAGTCAACTGCCTATCTGCGGGACCAGCCGGGACGGAAACGTCGATAAAGTGCAGACTGACGGCCCAATGGCAGTGTTCGGATCGCCGTGCCGGCAACGTCTCGGTCAACGACAAAGCTCGGCAGCTATGCCATGCGTTTTCGCACGTTTTGGCGTGACCGGCCCGCCGCGATGCCTCTCTATATCAAAGCCGTGCGCTGTCTATAGCCGCGGCACCCGAGGCGTAGACTGATCGAGGCGGCCCATCCGGTACCGCCGACGGCTAGGCTGACCGGGCGGCTCCACCGGCATGGTGCAGCGCACCCGCGCCGCTTCCCACGAGGCCGGCGTAGAGCGCGCGCAGCGCGGCGGCGTGGGTTGCGAGGGTCATCGGCTCGGCCCGGAACCGGGCCCGGGCGTTGTCCCCGAGGGTCCGGGCGCGGGTATCGTCCCGCAGGGCCGAGAACGCCGCCGTCAGGGGCTCGATCTCGGGGGCGACCACGAAGCCGGTCCGCCCGTCCCGGACCTTCTCGGCGGCCCCGGACCGGTCGGAGGCGACCACCGGGATGCCGGCCGCGAGGGCCTCGTAGACGGTGAGCGGCCCGGTCTCGTACCAGCGCGACGGGGCGGCGAGCGCCCGGGCGCGTCCGCGCAGCAGGGCCCAGACGGCGTCCGGCGCCTGCCATCCGACCACCTCGACGCCGGGCCGGGCGCGCAGTTCCGCCTCCAGGGGGCCGGCGCCGACGAACAGGGCGGTCAGCCCCGCCGCCCGGGCGGCGTCCGCGACGAGGTCGGCCCCCTTCTCCCGAGTCAGGCGGCCGACATACGCGATGGCGTCGCCCCGGGCGGGGTCGGCCGGCGGCCCGTCCGCGACTCGGACCGGGTTGTCGACGCGGTGATGGGTGAGCGCGTAGCCGCCGAGCAGGTCGCCGAGCCGCCGCCGGCTGGCGTCGCAGACGTGGACGACGTGGAGCGGACGCCCGTGCAGCGCCTGCCGGAGCGCCCCCGCGCGGGCGACGCGCACGAGCTTGTGAACCCGGCTGCGGGGGTCGCAGGGCGCGGCCAGGCACGCGGGCGAGAGCGGCGCCAGCCCGCAGGGCTCGGCCCGGTCGAACCGGTAATAGACCCCGTTCGGGCAAGCCATGGCGTAATCGTGCAGGGTGACGACCACCGGCACGCCGAGCCGGGACAGGACCGGGAAGATCGCCGGGGACAGGGTGCGGGTCCATTGGTGCAGGTGGAGGCAATCCGGCGCCGCCGGCAGCTGTCGGAGCGCCGCCTCGAGGGCGCGGGCCGCGGCTGCATGCCAGATCCCGGTGGTGGCCGCCTTGATGCCGCCCAGGGTCCAGATGTCGGGCAGGCCGAGCTCGATCCGGCGGATGTTGTCGTGATCCAGCAGGGGATCGACCGGGCCCGGGATCGCCTGGAGGTAGGTCACCTTCAGGCCGGCCTCGGCGAGCCCGCGGGCGGATTCGAGGGCGACCTTCTCCGCCCCGCCGCTGGCAGTCGCGAACTCGGCCAGGATCACGACATGCATGAGTTGTCTCGGCAGGACCTGCCGCGATGATAAGTCCAGGGCGGTTTACGGAGGATCAACCGCCGGCCGTTACAGACTTACACCCCGAAAACAGAGCGGCGGAATTCCTGACGTGCACGTCGTCCTCGTCGCCGACCATGCCGCGATCAATGGCGGCCAGGCCAAGGTCGCGATCGAATCCGCCCTGGGGCTCGCCGCCCGGGGGTTCCGCGTCAGCCTGTTCGCGGCCGTGGGTCCGGTCGACCCGCGGCTGGAGCCCGCCGGCATCCGGGTGGTCTGCCTGGATCAGGACGACGTCACCACGGCGCGCAACAAGCTGGCTTTCGCGGCCCAGGCGATCTGGAACGGACCGGCCGCCCGGGCCCTGGCGGCGGAACTCGCCGCCTGCGATCCGCGCGACACCCTGGTCCATGTCCACGCCTTCGCCAAGGCGCTGTCGCCGGCCATCGGCCCGGCCCTGCGGGCCTCCGGCCTGCCGTGCCTCTACACGATGCACGAGTTCTTCCTGGTCTGCCCGACCGGGGGGTTCTACGCCTATCCCGAGCAGAAGATCTGCCACCGCGTGCCGATGTCGGCCTCCTGCATCCTGGCGAAGTGCGACGCGCGCAGCTACCCACGCAAGGTCGCCCGGATGATCCGCCATGCCGGGCTCGCGCATGTCGCCCGGCTGCCGGAGCTGTTCTCCCACGTCGTCACGATCAGCGATTTGCAGGAGAGCGTGGTCCGGCCGCTGCTGCCCGCCGGCACCCGGTTTTACCGGGTCGACAACCCGATCGCGGTGGAACCGGCGCCGGTCCGGGCGGAGCCGCCCGGGGACTTCCTGTTCGTCGGGCGGATCTCCACTGAGAAGGGGGCGCCGATCTTCGCGGAGGCCGCCCGGCGGGCCGGGGTGCGGGCGGTGTTCGTCGGCGACGGCTCCGAGCGGGCTGACCTCGCCGCCCGCTATCCCGAGGCGGTGATGCTGGGCTGGCGCGACCCCGCCGCCGTGCAGGCGCTGATGCGGCAGGCCCGGGCGCTCGTCTTCCCGAGCGTCTGGTACGAGGGCCAGCCGCTCACCGTCTACGAGGCGCTCGCCTGCGGCACGCCGGTGGTCGTCAGCGACGCCTGCGCGGGCCGGGAGGCGGTGGTCGACGGCGAGACCGGGTTCTGGTTCCGCTCGGGCGATCCCGACGCGCTCGCCGCCCACCTGCGCCGCCTGTCCGACGACGATCTCGCCGCCCGGATGGGCCGGGCCGCGCATGGCCGCTACTGGACTGCGCCGCTGACCCCGGACGTCCACCTCGACCGGCTGACCAGCGTCTACGAAACGGTGATGCGGGAGGCCGCCGCGCCGGGCCGGATCGTGCGTCCGCAGCCCGGCCAGGCGGTCGCCACCGCCTGATCCGGGAACGCCCGGGTCGAATGCAGCCGCCGCCATGGGAAAGTTCGGAAACACCCGGGGCCCGTCGCGTTGACGCGCACAGGCAACGAGCGTGCATCCGTCACGGACGAGCGACAGACATGGCCGACGACCACAAGCCTCAGGACGCGACCAAGCCGGGCTTCCAGCAGGACAGCGCCAAGCCGGGCGACAAGGCCAATCCCGCCAACAAGCAGGAGAAGCTAGACGAGCGCCTCGACGACGCCCTCGAGGAGACGTTCCCGTCGAGCGACCCGGTCTCGGTGAAGATCACCAAGTAACGGGTTCCCAAAGGGCTCAGCCCTTTGGCGGGGCCATCGGGGCAGAGCCCCGATGCAGCCGGGCTCTGCCCGGCACCCGCATAAGGTCCCGGACCTTGTGCGGGTGCTGAAACTTTTAGGCGGCTTCGAGCAGCCGGCGGGCGATCACCTGGGCCTGGATCTCGGCCGCGCCCTCGAAGATTGACAGGATGCGGGCGTCGCACAGGATCCGGCTGACCGGGTATTCCAGCGCGAAGCCGTTGCCACCGTGGATCTGAAGCGCGTTGTCGGCGGCCGCCCAGGCGACCCGGGCGCCCAGCAGCTTGGCCATCCCGGCCTCCAGGTCGCAGCGCTTGCCGGCATCCTTCTCGCGCGCCGAGAAGTAGGTGAGCTGGCGGGCGATGTTGATCTCCACCGCCATCATGGCGAGCTTGTCGGCAACCCGCGGGAAGCTGACCAGCGCCTTGCCGAACTGGACCCGCTCCTCGGCGTAGCGCAGGGCCACGTCGAGGGCCGACTGGGCGACGCCGATGGCCCGGGCCGCGGTCTGGATGCGGGCCGACTCGAAGGTCTGCATCAGCTGGGCGAAGCCCTTGCCCTCGACCTCGCCGAGCAGGTTCGCGGCCGGGACCTCCAGTTCCTCGAAGGCCAGCTCGTATTCCTTCATGCCGCGGTAGCCGAGCACCTCGATCTCGCCGCCGGACAGGCCCTTGAGCGGGAACGGCTCCTCGTCCGTGCCGCGGGGCTTCTCGGCGATCAGCATCGAGAGGCCGCGATGGCCCTTCTCCTCGGGCTTGGTCCGCACCAGCACGGTCATGATGTCGGCCCGGACCGGGTGGGTGATCCAGGTCTTGTTGCCGGTGATTTTCCAGGTGTCGCCGTCCTTCACCGCCTTCGTGCGGAGCGAGGCGAGGTCAGACCCCGTGTTCGGCTCGGTGAACACGGCCGTCGGCAGGATGTCGCCCGAGGCGATCTTGGGCAGGAAGCGGTGCTTCTGCTCCTCGGTGCCGCCGCACAGGATCAGCTCGGCGGCGATCTCCGAGCGGGTGCCGAGCGAGCCGACGCCGATATAGGCCCGGGACAGCTCCTCCGAGACCACGCACATCGCGGTCTTGGGCAGACCCATGCCGCCGTATTCCTCCGGGATGGTCAGGCCGAACACGCCCAGCTCGGCCATCTTGGTGACGACCTCCATGGGGATGTATTCGTTCTTCAGGTGCCACTCATGCGCCTGCTCGACCACCTCGGCCTTGCCGAAGCGGCGCATCTCGGAGCGGATCGCCTCCATGTCCTCGTCGAGGCCCGAGGCACCCACCGTGGCGGAGCCGCCGCCCTCGCGCATCAGCGCCACCAGGGCGGCGCGGTGCTCCGGGGTGTTGCCCTCGGCGATCAGGGTCTCGACCGCATCGGTGCGGTACTGCCCGACTTCCTTGGCCGAGAGGCCGAGCGAGCCGATCGGGCGGACCATCTCGCCCTGGCTCATCGGGATGCCGGAGAACAGCTGGTCGAGGTACTCGCCCGCGCCGATCCGCACGAGCAGCGTCTCGGTCTCGCCGAACCGGCCCTCGGCCTGGAGGCGCTCGGCATAGCCGCCGAGTTCGGCCACCGCCTCGGCGTAGGTCGCGAGCCAGGCCAGCCCGTGGGCGGCGTGCTGCTGCGCCTCGAGCTTGCCGGCATCGATCCGCCCGTCCGTCCCGAGGATGCGCGTGCGGACCCGGCGCGTGGCCTCCGCCAGGAGGGCCTTCGCGCTCTCGCCGGCGCCCTTGACGAGGCTGACGACGTCCTGCGGCTCGGTCTGGATAGCGGGGGATGCGGACATGGTTTTTGGCTCGCGTGGCGTTTTATTGGATCGTGACTTCTAACCCGTCCGGCGCCGGGGCCGAAGCAGATTTCATTTGCCGCGTCTTGAACTGAAGTTGAAGGCCGCGGGGTTTTGACCCGCGCCTGCGTGACGAACCAGCATCCACGTCAACGGCAGGCGCACGCGTTCAGCGCTTCTGCTCGCAGCGGGTCTTCACGTAAGCGCCGTTCTCGCCGGTGAAACCGGTATTGGCCGCCAGAACCGGCCCCTGGATCAGGCATTCCTGCAGCGTGTGGGCGGGCCCGGTGATCACGTCGAGGGCGGTCTCGCGGGAGCAGTCCGGGGCCTGGACGTTGGCGGCGCAGATGAGCGCGACGACGAGGATCTGGTTCATGGGGCCTCCCGGGGATCTGGTCGATCCGGCCCGGCTCTTCGGCGGCTGGGCGGCAACGAACGAAAGACCGAGCCTCTGCAAGGGTTCCGGGGCTGCGGCGTCACGGTCCCGGGGTCAGGCCCGGCTCGCCACCGCGACGCCCACCGCCGCCACCGCCATCCCGGCGCCCTGCACCGGGGTGAGCACCTCGCCGAACAGCAGGTAGCCCAGGACGGCCGCCACCGGCGGCACCAGGAAGAACAGGGCGGCGACGCCCGCCACCGCGCCCCGCCGGATCAGCGCCAGGAGCAGCAGGATCCCGGCCACCGAGTTGACCAGGATCGCCCAGGCGAGCCCGAGCCAGAGGGGCGCCACCGGGTCGATCGTGGCATGGCCGAAGGCCAGCGCCAGCGGGATCGCGCAGGCCATCCCGCCCACGAATTGCAGGGTCGCGTTGGCCAGGAGGTCGCCGCCGCCGCCGGTGCGCTTCTGCCAGAGGGTGCCCAGCGTCAGGGCCAGCACCGCCACGAGGCTGACCGCCAGGGCCACCGGCGGGATCCCGGACGGGTCGGCGGCGCCGAGCTTCGGGGCGAGCACCAGGCCGGCGCCGGCAAAGCCCAGCAGGATGCCGAGCGCCCGCCGGCCGCCGACGCGCTCGCCGAGCAGCGGCCCCGCCAGCAGCGCGGTCAGCAGCGGCTGCAGGCTGCCGACCAGGGCGGCGATCCCGGCCGGCAGCCCCCGGCTCACCGCCCAGAACACCCCCGACAGGTAGATCCCCTGCATCAGGAAGCCGGCCACCATCGGATCGCGCCAGCCCGCCCGGGTCCCGGGCCAGCGCACCCGGGACGCCACCGCGATCAGCGCCAGCAGCAGGGCGACCCCGGTGAACCGGACCGCCGTGAAGCCCAGCGGATCGGCGTGCGGGATCACCGCCCGGGCGGAGATGAAGCCGGTCGCCCAGATCGGGACGAACAGGACCGGCAGGGCGCCGGCGGCGAGCGCCGGACGTGGAGCGGACGTAAGCATGGCTGTATCAAGGCGCATCGGGTAAGCCGGGCGCAACAGAAATCAGACCTGTCGGGTGCCGTGAACCGATCGGACCCGCACGGGAGGCACCGAGACCCGCTTTCCCAGGCCGCGAACGGGACCGGTCCGGCGGCGTTGACGGGCCGGCCCGGGCGTCCTTCATCGGCGGCCCGGCCACGAGGATCGTTGGACACCCGTGAACGCACTCCGCAACGGATTTCAGGTCGCGGGCCTCGCGGCGCAGCGCTTCGTCTCCCATGACGGATGGGCGATCGCCAGCCACATCGCGCTCTCGACCCTGACCTCCCTGTTCCCGTTCCTGATCCTGCTGGCGGCGCTGGCCGGCCTGTTCGGCACGCAGTCGCTCGCCGACGAGGCCGGCGTCCTGATCTTCGACGCGTGGCCCCGGGAGATCGCCAAGCCGATCGTCGGCGAGGTCCACCGGGTGCTCACCGAGCAGCGCAGCGGCGTGCTGACGCTGGGCGCCCTGTTCGCCCTGTACTTCTCGTCCTCGGGCGTCGAGAGCCTGCGGGTCGGCCTGAACCGGGCCTACGGGTTGCGGGAGAGCCGGCCCTGGTGGCTGACCCGGCTCGAATCGATCGGCTACGTGATCTGCGGCGCCTTCGCGATGCTGGCCTTCGCGCTGCTCGTGGTGCTGGGCCCGCTGATCTGGCGCAACGTCGTGCTGGTCGCGCCGGGGCTGGAGCCCCTGAGCCTCACGGTGGCGATCGGGCGGATCGGCGTCACCGCCCTGCTGCTGGCGGTGGTGCTGATCATCGCCCACAAGTTCGTCGCCGCCGGCCGGCGCTCGATCCTGTCGGTGCTGCCGGGAATCGGGGTGACGCTGGTCCTGTGGTTCTTCGCCGGCCTCGGCTTCGGCTATTATCTCGACCGCTTCTCGAACGCCTACGCGTCCACCTACGGGGGCCTGGCCACCGCGATGGTGTTCCTGGTGTTCCTGTACTGGCTGGCCGCCATGTTCCTGTTCGGCGGCGAGATCAACGGCACGGTGATCGCCGCCCGGCGCAGCCGGCTGCAGGCGAAGATGCTGGCGCGCCGCGCCGAGATGGAGGGACGATGGACGGCATCGAGCACCTGACCGTTCGCGTGAACGGCGCGGACCTGCACGTCGCGCGCTGCGGCACGGGCACCCCGCTGCTGCTGCTCCACGGCTGGCCGGAATTCTGGATGACCTGGGAGCCCGTGATGGCGCGGCTCAGGGCGCGCCACACCCTGATCGCCCCGGACCTGCGCGGCTTCGGCGACAGCGACAAGCCCGAGGGCGCCTTCGGACCGCCGGAGCAGGCGGCCGACATGGCGGCGCTGCTCGATGCGCTCGGCATCGACCGCGCCGGCATCGTCGGCCACGATGTCGGCGGCGCGGTGATCCAGGCGCTGGCCCGGGCTCATCCGGAGCGGTGCGCCGGCCTGTTCCTGTTCGACTTCGTCTATCCCGGGATCGGCCCCCGCCTCGGCGCCCCGGACCGGCTCAGCGAGATCTGGTACCAGTCCTTCAACCAGATGGACCTGGCGGTGACGCTGGTGGGTGCCAGCCGGGCAAGCTGCGCCGCCTATATCGGCCACTTCCTGCGGCACTGGTCGCACCGCAAGGATGCGTTCGATCCCGTTCTGGACGCCTTCGCGGACGCCTACATGAAGCCCGGCAACCTCGCGGGCGGGTTCGCACATTACCGGGCCGCCCATGCCGGCCGGATCGCGATGCTGAAGGGCGAGGCCCCGACCCTGCCGCCGATCACGGTGCCGACCTGCGTGCGCTGGGCGGAGCACGACCCGATCTTCCCCTTCGCCTGGACCGACCGCCTGGGCGAGACGTTCTCGGACCTCGACCTGGCGCCGTTCCCGGGCGTCGGCCACTTCCCCCATCGGGAGGATCCCGACCGGGCCGCGGCCGAGATCGCCGGGTTTTTCGGGCGGATCGGGTGGGTGTGACGTAACCGTCAGCGGGACTGGTTGCGGTAGACGCACTCGCGCCCGCGATCCTCGTACCCGCCCGGACAGGCGGTGACGCAGGCGCCGGCCGCGAGTTTTTTCGGGGGCGGGCAGGCGCCGGCAACTTGCGCCTGGGCCGGGACGGCGGCGAGCAGCAGTGCGATCAGGGCCTTGGCTATGAGGGTGCGGCCTGCCGTGGCCCGGCTGATCCCTTCGAGACACCGCATCGTCATCCATCCCGCCACCGGACCACCGATCGAGAGCTATGCCGTCGCGCGGCCGCGTCACCCGTGGGCCGGGTGTCCCGACGCACCGCGCTCCGTCAGCACGGCCACGATCCGCGCCACCTCGGCCTCGGCGGCGCAAAAACCCCGGCTCGTGTCGATCACAAAGTCGGCCCGGGCTCGCTTCTCGGCATCCGGCATCTGCTTGGCCAGGATCGCCGTGAAGGCCGCCTCGGTCATGCCGGGACGGGCCAGCACCCGGGCGCGTTGCACCTCGGGGGGCGCGCTGACCACCGCGACCGCGTCGCAGCGGGTCTCGCCGCCGGTCTCGTAGAGGAGCGGGATGTCGAGGACGACCAGCGGCGCGTCCGCGTGCCGGGCCAGGAACGCCGTGCTGGCCGCCCGGACCAACGGGTGGACGATGCGTTCGAGCGCCGCCATCCGGTCGGGATCGCCGAGCACCGCGTCGCGCAGGCGGGCGCGGTCGACGCCGCCCTGCGGGTCGAGCACGCCGGGAAAGGCGGCCCCGATCGCCGCGGCAGCCTCGCCGCCCGGACCGTAGAGGGCGTGGACGGCGGCGTCGGCATCGTGGACCGGCACGCCGAGCGCCGAAAACATCTTGGCGGTGGCCGACTTGCCCATGCCGATCGAGCCGGTCAGGCCGAGGATGACGGGGCGGTCCTTTGTCATCCGGAAAGATCCGCCACGATCCGGTCGCGCAGGCCCCGGGTGACGGCCGGGCGCAGGCCGAACCAGGCCTCGAAGCCCGGCACCGCCTGGTGCAGCAGCATGCCGAGCCCGTCCACCGCCGCGAGACCGCGCCGCCGCGCCGCCGCCAGCAGGTCCGTCTCCAGGGGGGCATAGACGATGTCGGCCACCGCGGCGGTCGCCGGCAGCGGGGTGAGGTCGAGGTCGAGGGGCGGCTGGCCCTTCATGCCGAGCGAGGTGGTGTTGACGACGAGTCCCGCCCCGGCGAGCGCATCGGGCAGGTCGTTCCAATCGAGCGCCGCGCCGATCCCCGGGGCCAGGGCCGCGAGGGTCTCGGCGCGGGTGCGGGTGCGGTTGGCGATCAGGATCCGGCGGACACCGTTCTCGGCCAGCCCGACCACGATCGCCCGGGCCGCGCCGCCGGCACCCAGCACCACGGCCGTGCCGCCGGCCCGCTCCGGCCATCCGGCGCCGAGGCTGTGGTCGAGGTGGGCGCAGAAGCCCGGCGCGTCGGTGTTGTCGCCGCGGATCCGGCCGTCGGGCTCGACCACCAGGGTGTTCACCGCGCCGATCGTTTTCGCCCGCGGCGTCAGGGTGTCGGCCAGCGCGAAGGCCGCCTCCTTGTGGGGGATCGTGACGTTGCCGCCCCGGAAGCCGGATTCCGGCAGCGCCCGGAGGAAGTCGGGAAACGCCGCCGGGGCGACGTCCAAGCGCTCGTAGGAGCCCGGGATGCCGTGCTGGCTCAGCCAATAGCCGTGGATCAGCGGCGAGCGCGAATGCGCGATCGGGTGTCCGACCACGAAGGCCCGGGGAATCGGGGCCGCGCTCACGCGGCGCACGCCTCGGCGAGCCGGCAGGCCGGGCCGCCGGCCGCCTCGATCTGCAGGGTCGCGTGGCCGATGCCGAAGCGGCTGCGCAGGCCCTCAGCGGTCTCGTTGAGGAAGCCGTTGCCCGGGTGGTCCTCGGCGATCACCAGGTGGACCGTGAGGGCGACGCTGGTGGTGCTCATCGGCCAGATGTGCAGGTCGTGGAGGTCGACCACCCCGGGACGCTCGCGCAGGAAGCCGGTCACCGCCTCCGGGGAGATCTCCGGCGGCACCGCATCCAGCGACATCGCCACGCTGTCGCGCAGGAGCCCCCAGGTCGCCCAGACCACGAGGCCCGCGATGGCGAGGCTGACCGCGGGGTCGAGCCAACTGAGCCCGGTGAGCTGGATCACCAGGCCGGCGATCACGACGCCTGCCGAGACCGCCGCGTCGGCCACCATGTGCAGGAACGCGCCGCGGATGTTGATGTCGCCCTTGGCGCCGCTGGCGAACAGCCAGGCGGTGACGCCGTTGATCAGGATCCCGATGGCGGCCACCACCATCACGATGGAGCCCACTACCGGCTCGGGATGGACCAGCCGGACCAGGGCCTCCCAGATCACCGCCCCCATGGCGATCAGCAGGAACACCGCGTTGAACAGGGCCGCCAGGATCGACGAGCCGCGATAGCCATAGGTGAACCGGGCGCTGGCCCGGCGGCGCACCAGGATGGCGGCGATCCAGGCGGCGGCCAGGCCCAGCACGTCCGAGAGGTTGTGGCCGGCATCGGCCACCAGGGACATCGAGTTGCTGAGATAGCCGTAGGCCGCCTCGACCACCACGAAACCGGTGTTGAGCACGATGCCGATCGCGAAGGCCGGCCCGAAATTCTTCGGCGCGTGGGCGTGGCCGCCATGGCCGCCGTGCCCCCCATGGGAATGGGATCCGTGGGAATGATCGTGCCCGGCCAAGACGGTGCTCCGTTGGATCATGGTTTCAAAAGGTCCGGGACCTTTTGCGGGTGCAGGGCGGAGCCCTGCCAATGGGCTGAGCCCTTTGAAACCCTGTCTAGAAGTCCAGGTAGCCTGCGTCACGCAAGCGCGTGAGCAACGGCAGCAGCGGCAGTCCCAGCACCGTGCTGTGATCGCCGGCGACCGATTCGAACAGGTGGATGCCCGGTCCTTCCAGCTGGTAGCCGCCGACGCTGGCGCGGACCCTGTCCTCGCCGGCACAGTCCACATAGGCGGCGATCGCCCGGGCATCGAGGGGGCGGATCGTCAGCCGGGCGGTCTCCACGAAGGCGTCGTCGAGGGCGCCGGCCAGCGCCACCGCGGAATGCAGGGCGTGGGTGTGGCCGGCCAGGCGGGCGAGTTGGGCCCGGGCCTCCGCGGCATCCCGGGGCTTGTGGAAGACCGTGCCGTCGAGTTCGAGCACCTGGTCGGCGCCGAGGACGACCCGGCCGGGATGGCGGGCGGCCACCGCGTCGGCCTTGGCGCGGGCGAGGCGCAGGGCGAGCTCGGGCGGCGACAGGTCCTGGCTCGACGCCTCGACCGCGCGCTCGTCGATGCCGGGGGACGCGGTCTCCACCGGAAGCGCCGCGCTCTCCAGCAGGAGGCGTCGGGTCGGGCTGGTGGAGGCGAGGAGGAGCGGGTCCGGACGGAGCCAGGGCGAGCGGGGCATCGCGCCAGTGTCACGGATCGCGCTTGCGAAGCAAGGCTGCGACGAGCCCCGCCGCCGGGATGAACCGGCCGGCGGGGCTGTCGCGGAGCCGATACGCAACCTGGCTCCCGGGGCCGACAATGGCAGCGGCCGGTTAGGAGAAGGTCAACGCGACCCTGAGTTTCCAAAGGGCCGGGCCCTTCGGCGGGTTTCGGAGGCGGAGCCCTCGAATCCGGCCCCGACCCGGTCAGGTGTTCATCGAGTCGAAGAAGTCGCTGTTGCTCTTGGTCTGGCGCAGCTTGTCCATGAGGAACTCGATCGCGTCGGTGACGCCCATCGGGTTGAGGATGCGGCGCAGCACGTAGGTCTTCTTGAGGGCGTCCGGCGGGACCAGCAGCTCCTCCTTGCGGGTGCCCGAGCGGGTGATGTCGATCGCCGGGAAGATGCGCTTGTCCGAGACCTTGCGGTCCAGGATGATCTCCGAGTTGCCGGTGCCCTTGAACTCCTCGAAGATCACCTCGTCCATGCGCGAGCCGGTGTCGATGAGCGCGGTGGCGATGATCGAGAGCGAGCCGCCCTCCTCGATGTTACGGGCGGCGCCGAAGAAGCGCTTGGGCCGCTGCAGGGCGTTGGCGTCGACGCCGCCGGTCAGCACCTTGCCGGAGGACGGCACCACGGTGTTGTAGGCGCGGCCGAGCCGGGTGATCGAATCGAGCAGGATGACGACGTCGCGGCCGTGCTCCACCAGGCGCTTGGCCTTCTCGATCACCATCTCGGCGACCTGCACGTGGCGGGTGGCCGGCTCGTCGAAGGTCGAGGCGATGACCTCGCCCTTCACCGAGCGGATCATGTCGGTGACCTCCTCGGGGCGCTCGTCGATGAGCAGCACGATGAGGTAGCATTCCGGGTGGTTGATGGTGATCGACTGCGCGATGTTCTGCATCAGCACGGTCTTGCCGGTGCGCGGCGGCGCCACGATCAGGGCGCGCTGGCCCTTGCCGATCGGGGCGACGATGTCGATGATCCGAGGGCTGAAATCCTTCTTGGGCGGGTTGTCCAGTTCGAGCTTGAAGCGCTGGGTCGGGAACAGCGGCGTCAGGTTGTCGAAATGGACCTTGTGCTTGATCTTCTCCGGGTTCTCGAAGTTGATCGTGTTGACCTTCAGGAGCGCGAAGTAGCGCTCGCCGTCCTTGGGGCCGCGGATCGGGCCCTCGACGGTGTCGCCGGTGCGCAGGCCGAAGCGCCGGATCTGGGTCGGCGAGATGTAGATGTCGTCCGGGCCCGGCAGGTAGTTCGAGTCGTTCGAGCGCAGGAAGCCGAAGCCGTCCTGCAGCACCTCGACGGTGCCGGCGCCGATGATCTCGACCTCCTTGGCAGCGAGCTGCTTCAGGATCGCGAACATCAACTCCTGCTTGCGCATGGTCGAGGCGTTCTCGACCTCGACCTCCTCGGCGAAAGCGGTCAGGTCGGTCGGCGTCTTGGCCTTGAGATCGAACAGCTTGACCTCGCGCACACCCTCGAGGGCGGCGACGGTCCCTTGACCGGCTCCTTGGGTGGCGGGCGCGTCGGCCGGGTCCGCGGTCTCGGGATCGACCAGGGGGTCGGCGAAGGCGTCGGGATGTGGCGTCATGGGGTGTCTTGCAACCGACGGAGAAGGTGGGAGGGCCGGTTCTGCGCCAAGCAACCCGGGGGACGGGCGCCGGAGAGCGGGCCGCGCTGGAACAGCGAGGGGCCCGAAGATCGTCTTGGCTGGACCGTGTACGGCAGGACCCTCGCGGCTCACGGGCGCGCTACGGCGCTGACCTTGTGATGAGGGCAGAGCAAAAGTAACGCGTTTTTCCACTGCACTCAAGGGGCTGATGGATCGGGGCTGGTCTGACGCACGCGCGAGCGGTGACGACGGGCCCGCATCGTCGCGGAGTGGGGCGTCATGGCCTCCCGCGCATCCCCGCCCCCGCAGAGGGGCCAGGGAGACGCGCCCTGTTCTCAAACCCACGGCGTCCCTCGGAAACCTACGCCCCCCGCCACGATCCGTTGAACACCTCTGCGCACGCCGGACCTCGCGAATCCGGCGCGGCGGCGCTAATGCGCTCTGCACGGAACCGCGTTCCCGCGGGGCCGTTCCCCGTCCCGGCGCCGCAGCGCAGCAAACCGTCAACCCGAGAGCCCGGCCCCACCGACATGCGCGACGACGCTACCGGACGCACCATCACCGCGCACGAGCCGCGCCGGATCCCGTGGCTCGACATCGTCTTCGGCTTCGGCCCGATGGTGCCGATCGCGGCCGGCGCCGCCGCGACCTGGTGGCTGAACGGCCAACCCCTCGATTACCTGGTGGCCCTGTTCACCCTGCTGTACGCCGCCTCGATCCTGCTGTTCCTGGCCGGCGTCCACCGGGGCGTCAGCTTCCGCACCGAGGGCGGTCCGCATCTCGCGCAGATCGTGACGATGCTGATCCTGTACGGGCTCGGCCTGTTCAGCCTGTTCTCGGCCGTGATGGGCAAGGCGGTGCCGGCGCTGGCCATGCTGATCCTGGGCTACGCGGCCATCGGGATCCTGGATCCGATCGCGGCGCGCGCCGGGCAGGTGCCGCTCGCCCATGCCCGCCTGCGCCCGCTGCAGATGCCGATCGCCGTCATCAGCCTAGCGGTCCTGCTCTGGATCAAGCTGACGGCGCCGTATTAATCGTTCTTCTCAAATCCACCTCCCCCTTATTCCGAGGCGACGCAGCGAAGCGGAGGCCTCGAAGGAGGGCTCCAGGGATCGCGCGGCAACTGGAGGCCTCGTTCGAGGCGGCTTCGCCGTATCTCAGGATTGGGGAGTGAGTCGGTCATCCGTAAGGCTGGCCGCTGCGTCGCGTCATTGCACCTTCAGCGACGGCGCGGCCAAGCCAGACCCCGGAAACCGAATTCCCCTTTCGCCCATCATGCTCTAGAGCCCGGCCCCAGGATCCCCGCCGCGCCGGGGACGACTCACACCGGACCCGGGCTCCGGGTCCGCGGGAAGCGAACGCGTTCACATGTCCAAGCCCGAAACCGCGAAGGCCGAGAGCCGGGCCGAAATCCTGAAACCCCGCCTGCCCCGCGGCTTCGTCGACCGCCGCGCCGACGAGATCGCCGCGCAGGGTCGGATGCTGGAAACGATCCGCAAGAGCTTCGAGCTCTACGGCTTCGAGGCCCTGGAGACCCCGTTCGTCGAGTATACCGAGGCGCTCGGCAAGTTCCTGCCCGACCTCGACCGCCCGAACGCCGGCGTGTTCTCGTTCCAGGACGACGACGAGGCCTGGCTCTCCTTGCGCTACGACCTGACCGCGCCGCTGGCCCGGTTCGTGGCCGAGAACTACGACGCGCTGCCGAAACCCTACCGCAGCTACCGGGCCGGCTTCGTGTTCCGCAACGAGAAGCCGGGGCCCGGCCGCTTCCGCCAGTTCA
The DNA here is from genome assembly GCF_022179445.1 of Methylobacterium mesophilicum. Lineage (GTDB taxonomy): Bacteria > Pseudomonadota > Alphaproteobacteria > Rhizobiales > Beijerinckiaceae > Methylobacterium > Methylobacterium mesophilicum. The sequence continues at coordinate 54,783 of NZ_BPQU01000011.1, forward strand.
TGCAGTTCGATGCGGACATCGTCGGCGCCGGCAGCGTCGCGGCCGATGCCGAGACCTGCATGCTGATGGCCGACACGCTGGACCGGCTCGGGCTCGGCGGCCAGTACGTGGTCAAGGTCAACAACCGCAAAGTGCTCGACGGCGTCATGGAAGCGATCGGGCTCGCCGGCCCAGACAAGGCCGGCCAGCGCCTGACCGTCCTGCGGGCGATCGACAAGCTCGACCGGCTCGGCGTCGACGGCGTGCGCGACCTCCTGGGCGCCGGCCGCAAGGACGAGAGCGGCGACTTCACCAAGGGCGCGGGCCTCGACGCCGATGCGGTGTCCCGGATCCTGGCCTACGTGTCGTTCCAGGCCGATGCCGGCGACGGCGCCGACAAGATGGCCTTCTGGGAGAAGTTTTTCGCCGGCTGGCACGAGGCGGTGGGTGGGTCCGAGACCGGCCGCGAGGGCATCGCCGAGTTGCACGCGATCATGCGGCTCTGCGCCGCCGCCGGCTACGGCCACGACGTGATCCGCGCCGATCCGAGCGTGGTGCGCGGACTCGAATACTACACCGGCCCGGTCTACGAGGCCGAGCTGACGTTCCCGGTCACAAACGAGGACGGCCAGACCGTGCGCTTCGGCTCGGTGGCCGGGGGCGGCCGCTACGACGGCCTGGTCGGGCGGTTCCGGGCCGAGCCGGTGCCGGCCACCGGTTTCTCCATCGGCGTCTCGCGGCTGTTCTCGGCGCTGCAGCTGGTGAAGAGCCCGCTGCTCGCCGGCACCGAGACCCCCGGCCCGGTGGTGGTGCTGGTCCTCGACCGCGAGAACATGGCCGATTACCAGCGGCTGGTCGCGCTGCTGCGGGCCGACGGCATCCGGGCCGAGCTCTATCTCGGCGCCGCCGGCATGAAGGCGCAGATGAAGTATGCCGACCGGCGCCGCGCCCCGGCGGCGATCATCCAGGGCTCGAACGAGCGCCTGGCCGGCGAGGTCCAGATCAAGGACCTGATCGAGGGCGCGCGGGCGGCCGAGAGCATCGGCAGCAACGCCGAGTGGAAGGCGGCGCGGCCGGCGCAGGTCTCCTGCCCCGAGGCCGACATGGTGGCACAGGTCCGCGCCGTGCTGGCCCGGCACTTCCCGGCGCCCAAGGACTGAGACTGGAGCGCTCTCCGACGAAGTGGTTCCGGTTCGTCGCAAGAGCGCGCGTCAAAACGAGAGCCTAGAGCCGTGCCCGACCCACCGTGGTCGGGTACGGCTCTAGGTCCGCGCACGGCATCGAACGCGGCGGCTCCGGCCGCGTTGGTTCCAGTCGGATCTGCGACGTCGGACCCGCGACGGGGCCGGCTGGGAGACCCCGGGATGCTGGCCAAGACCTTGATCCTGTCGGCCGCGCTGATGCTCGCTGTCCCGGCCTCGGCCTGGGCGGGCCGCTCGGTGCCAGACCGGCTGCCGAGCGCCACCGCAGTCGCCACCCCGGGGACCGGCAGCGCTCCGGTGCTCAGCGCCGGGATCGCGGGCGCCCCCGCCATGGCCGCGCTGACCCGCCGCAAGCCCGGACGACGCCCGCGGGGCGCCCGGCTCGGCAGCACCCGGCCACTCTGAGGAAACGCCCCCCGCTCCGTCCGGGCAGGCCTGCGTACACCGTCGCGCCGGAAGGGTGCGCGTGCGTGTCGCCAAGCGCGATTGCGGTTGCTACAGAGCGCCCGCGAGGATGGACACGATGACACGACCGGAGGCCGGTGAAACGGGGGCGGGCGACGCGGCGCGGACGCGCCTGCTCGCGCATCTGAGTGCGGCCGGCTACCACCCGGTGACGCCGCCGGTTCTGCAGCCGGTGGAGCCGTTCCTGGAACTGTCCGGCGAGGACATCCGCCGGCGCATCTTCGTCACCCAGGACGCGGCCGGGACCGAGCTGTGCCTGCGGCCGGAATTCACGATTCCCGTCTGCCGCCTGCACCGGGCCCAGGCTGACGGCCGGGCGGCCGATTACAGCTATTGCGGCCCGGTCTTCCGGCTCGCCGCCGACGAGCCGGACGAGTTCTTCCAGGCCGGCATCGAATCGATCGGCCGCACCGACACCCCGGCCGCCGATGCCGAGGTGCTGGGGCTGGCGCTCGAGGGCCTCGCGCTGTTCGGCCGGACCGACCCCGCGGTGCGGCTCGGCGACATGGGGCTGACCGTGGCCCTGCTCGACGGGCTGGCGGTGCCGCCGGCGGCCAAGCGCCGGACCCTGCGGGCGCTCGCCGCCGGACGCTCCCTCGACGACGTCACCAACGGCGGCGAGGGCGCCCGGCCCGAGGATCCCCATGCCGGCCTTCTCGCCGCGATCCAGGGCCAGGACCCGCGGGGCGTGCGCGCCTTCGTGGAGGACGTGCTCGCCATCGCGGGCATCTCGGCGGTGGGCGGCCGCAGCGCCGGCGAGATCGCCGAGCGCTTCCTCGGCAAGGCGGCCGCGCAGGCCAATGGCGGGGCCGGCCTCAACCCCGAGAACCGCGCCGTGCTCGACCGCTACCGGGCGATCGCCGGCCATCCGGACGCCGCCGCGCGCGACCTGCGGGCGCTGGTCGCCGACGCGGGCCTGCGCCACGACGCGCTTTCGGCCGCCCTCGACCTGTTCGAGGAGCGCACCGGCTTCATCGCGGCGCGCGGCCTGCCGATCGAGCGGTTCCGCTTCCAGGGCGGCTTCGCCCGCAACCTCGACTACTACACCGGCTTCATCTTCGAGGTGAACGAGGGGGACGGCCCGATGCTGGTCGGCGGCGGCCGCTACGACGGCCTGCTCGGGCATCTCGGCAGCCCGGCGCCCCTGCCCGCGGTGGGCTGCACCTTCTGGGTCGAGCGCGTGGCGGGAGCCGGCCGATGACCCCCTCGGACTCGGGCGCCATGCCGCTGATCCTCGCCGTCCCGTCCAAGGGACGCCTCCAGGAGAACGCCAGCGCGTTCTTCGGCCGGGCCGGCCTGCGGCTCGCCCAGGGTGCCGGCGCCCGCGACTATAGAGGCAAGCTCGTCGGCGTGCCGGGGGTCGAGGTGCGCTACCTCTCGGCCTCGGAGATCGCCGCGCAGCTCGCCTCCGGGGCCGCCCATCTCGGGGTGACCGGCGAGGACCTGATCCGCGAGACCCTGCCGGACGTGCGCGGCCAGGTCGAACTCCTGACCCCGCTCGGCTTCGGCAACGCCACCGTGGTGGTGGCGGTGCCCCAGGCCTGGATCGACGTGCGGGCGATGTCCGACCTCGACGAGGTCGCGGCGCTGATGCGCACCCGGCACGGCCGCCGCCTGCGGGTCGCGACCAAGTACGTGAACTTGACCCGCCGGTTCTTCGCCGAGAAGGGGGTGGCCGATTACCGGATCGTCGAGAGCCTGGGCGCCACCGAGGGCGCGCCGGCCGCCGGCTCCGCCGAGATCGTGGTCGACATCACCACCACGGGGGCGACGCTCAGCGCCAACGCCCTGAAGGTGCTGGACGACGGCATCATCCTGCGCTCCGAGGCCAACCTGGTCGCCTCGCTGAAGGCCCCCTGGGGCGAGGACCAGCGGACGGCTTTGCGCACTGTGCTCGGCCGCATCGCCGCCGAGGAGCGCGCCCGCACCACCCGGGAGGTCCGGGCCGCTCTGCCGGAGAGCGGCGCGATCGACCTCGCCACGATCGCGGGCCTGCACGAGGCCGAATTGCCCTACGGCGCCCCGCGCGGGGGCGACGGCGAGATCGTGATGCGCTGCCCCGAGGGCGCGGTGTTCGCGCTCGCCGGCGCCCTGGTCGAGGCCGGCGCCCGGGCCGTGACGGTTCGGCGGGTCGACTACGCCTTCGCGGCCGAGAACCCGCTGGCGGAGCGGCTGCTGGCGCGGTTGTGATGGAGGGCCCTCAGGCGAATGGCGGGCACGACCCCGTCACGCGCCCGCGTCCCGTGGTCTGACGACTGGAAAATTCACGCGCCGAGGTGTATCTTTTCCTGCGTGGGTGACACGGTGACATTCTGCCTGCCGTAGCACCGTCGTCTTTGCAGATGATGGGAGCGCCATGCGGGGTTCCGGCAGGCCCCGCCCCACAGCTTCAGGAGGCTTCGGCCTCCTTTCGCGTTTTCAGGATCCGGGTTGAAGAACCGGATAGGGCTTTCGCAGCTCTCGCCGGAGGTCCCGTTCGCGCATCATCAGGAACGAGACGAGATAGAGTTCGTGCCCGGCCTGCGTCGCCTTGATGTAAGCACGGAAATGCTCACCGAAGGTGCTCTGGTCCGTGTACAGGACCACTGCCGACCGTGGGCTATCCTGGCGATATGAACCCCGTCTGAGACAGGGCCCCGCGCAGCGATAGGCGCTGATCGGCAAGTCTGCGTGCCGCCGCAACTGTTTTCGGATTGTTTCGGCAGAAAGGAAGACACGGCACGTCCGAGCACCAAGCGCTCGGGCTATGAAAGGATCAATATCGGCGATCGTGAGCGGCTCGCGGCGCAAACCCGTGTGTAGGCCCAGCAGATGCTCGAAATCCATGCCGTAGTCGAGATCCGCCGATCTTGACCTCGCTTGCCATATCCGGAGGTCAGATGTCGAGTGAGGAGGAGGGATCGCAGCAACTGGGCGGACAGGTTATCGTCACCCCCGAGATCATTCAGGATGTCTGCGAATGGCTCGATCTCAAAATGGGCACCGGGCGTTACACGTTCGGCTTGGCGTTCGAACTTGCCTACCACATGGTGGCACGTTTCTATCACGTTCATCTCATCTACGACGAGATCGGTATATTGGAGGGGACTGATCCGCGATCCAGCCGGACGAAGGATGCAGCTCCGTTTGAGAAGCCTCCCTTACTTGGTCTTTGGCATAAACATCATTTTCAACCTTATTTTATCGGAAAAAATCTCAGAAACGAACTCAATTATTCATTCAACAAGTCGATTAAAAAATGCATCGGATCTAAAGGCGAGGATTTCGCCGGCATTTTATCGTACGATCTTTCGATTGGTGCTTATCGTGATCGTAGTGACCGAATGGAGCTTACAGGCGAATGGATCGTCTTTGAAAAAGACATTAAAGACAAAAACTATTACCTATCGTTAGGCGAACATAGAGATAGAAAGGACGACGTTCTTTTGCGGATGAAGGTCACTCGCTATAAAATAATTGATATTCTGATTCCCGTGAATATATATACTGCACGAAAGTAGGAGTATGTCTACTGCGGCCCCTGCTTGGCAAATTCCGACAGCACGCCGCGCAGCACTTTCAGCCGGGTCTCGTAGAGGCCGCGCAGGCAGGCGATTTCGGCGCCGCAGGCGTGGCGCTCCTTGAGCCAGGTCTCCTGGTCGTCGCGCAGCTTGGTCTGGCCGCCCATCGGCAGGACGTCCTTCAGGATGGCGAACCGGGTCGCCATCTCGACATCCATGTCGTTGAGCGGGAGATGGGCGCAGATCGCCCTCTCGTCGGGGGTCTCGGCCTTGTCGCAGGCGAAGCTCGCGGCGCGGGCGGGGGCGGCGGCGAGAAGAGCCAGCGGCAGAAGGAGCGCGAAAACCTTGGTCATGGGCCCCCAACGGCCCGGCCGGCGAAAGGCTCCGGCCCCGTCGGCGTGACGGATCCCGGATCCCGGGATCAGAAGCCCGGCTTGACCACCGCCAGGACGACGATGCCGATCAGCAGGAGCGTCGGCACCTCGTTGAGCACCCGGTAGAACTTGTGCCCGCGGGTGTTCCGGTCGGCGGCGAAATCCTTGACCATCCGGGCGAGCCAGCCGTGGATGCCCGACATCGCCAGCACCAGCAGGAACTTCGCCTGGAGCCAGGGGCTCGCGTAGAAGCCGCTCATCCAGGCCAGCACCAGCCCGAACGACCAGGTGGCGATGAGGGCGGGGTTCATGATCGCCTTGAGCAGGCGCCGCTCCATCACCTTGAAGGTCGCCGATTGCGCCTCCGAGCCCGGCGGCAGGCTGGCGTGGTAGACGAACAGCCGGGGCAGGTAGAGCATGCCCGCCATCCAGGCGATCAGGCTGATGACGTGCCCGGCCTTGATCCAGTCGTACAGCACGGGCCCTACCGGCGCAGCCGCGCGAGCATGCGCTCGACATGGGCCACCGGCGTCTGCGGGGTGATGCCGTGGCCGAGGTTGAAGATGTGCGGCAGGCCGGCGGTGGCCTCCAGCACAGCGTCGACCGCGGCGTCGAGGGCGTCGCCGCCGGCGATCAGCGTGTCGGGATGCAGGTTGCCCTGGGTCACCATCGTGGCCGGCACGTGCCGGCGCAGGGCCTTCAGGTCCACCGCCCAGTCGACGCCCACGGCGTCGGCGCCGGTCTCCGGCACCACCCGGCCATGGCCGTCGAGGCCCGAGCCGCGGGCGAACACGATGATCTTGGCGTGCGGCACCCGTGCACGGACGCCCGCGATCATCCGGGCAATCGGGCGGAGCGACCAGCGGGTCAGGGCGTCGAGGCCCGCGTCGTCCGGCAGGGCGCTCTCGGTCACGTCGCCCACCGGCTCGACGATATCCCCGGAGGCCGGCACGGCGCGCGGGAGGGTGCCGGCATGGGATTCGAAGATCTGAACCGCGTCGGCGCCCGCCTCGAGCTGGCGGACGAGATATTCGGTCTGCACCGTGACGAGGCGGTCGATCAGGGTGTCGACCAAGGCGGTGTCGCCCTCGGCCAGCGCCCGGGCGGGGGCGAGGTCCGGGGTGCCGCGGCCGCCGATCATGTAGCTCGCCACGGTCCAGGGCGCGCCGCAGAAGCCGAGCAGGGTGGTCTCGCCGGGCAGTTCGGCGCGCAGCCGCTTCACCGTCTCGAAGACCGGCGCCAAGTGCGAAAAAATCGCCGGATCGCCGGCCTCGCGCAGCCGCCCGAAGGCGTCGCGGCCGTCCAGGGGATCGAGGCGCGGCCCCTCGCCCTCGACGAAGCGCACGTCCTGGCCCAGCGCATGGGGGACGACCAGGATGTCCGAGAACAGGATCGCCGCGTCGAAGCCGAAGCGGCGGATCGGCTGCAGGGTCACCTCGACGGCGAAGTCCGGGCTGTAGCAGAGGTCGAGGAAGGACCCGGCCTCGGCCCGGCTCGCCCGGTATTCCGGCAGGTAGCGGCCGGCCTGGCGCATCATCCAGGCGGGGGGCGGTCCGATCGCCTCGCCCTCGAGGACGCGCAGCACCTTCCGCTCGGACTTGCCTCCGGACCCGCGCTCCGTCCCCGTCATCGTCGCTCCCTTTCCGTCCCCGTCATTCCGCATGCCCGTCGGCGGCCGTCCTGTCGAGTCGAGGCGCGCCGGATCCCCACACAGGCCCCTCTCGAAAAGAAAAGAGAGATTCTAGGACTCTGTTTTTTCTATTGGGGGGGCTCAACACGGTGGTGCAAGCGGGTCCACAGGCCGTCCCCGCCGCCGCGCCGTTAACGAGGCTTTAAAGGATTCGCTCCATGTTGCGAGAACGGCCAAGTCCAACAGCGGCTTGCGAACGCCGAGTCCGGTACGCGCCCCCGTTGCGTCCCGGATTCTCCCAGGCGCCCGGATTCCGCGCGTCCGTATGGCGGACCTGTGAACGGCGGAGTCGATAAGGCGCGGCCCCTTCGCCCTGGACCTGCCCGAAGCCGCATCCTATCCACACTCATCGACTCCCCTGGCGGCCGGCAGTGGATAACGCCTCCGGCGAGACGAAGGCGACCCGATGGGCCGGAGCTACTTCCACCTTCACCTCGTGTCCGACTCCACCGGCGAGACGCTGATCAACGTCGGCCGGGCGGCGGCCGCGCAGTACGAGGGCGTCTCGGCGATCGAGCACGTCTATCCGCTGGTGCGCTCGGCGGCGCAGCTCGACCGGGTGATCTCGGAGATCCGGGCGGCGCCGGGCCTCGTGCTCTACACCCTGGTGGGCGGCGACCTGGGCGAGCGGCTCGAGGAGGTCGCCCGCGAGACCGGCTCGCCCTGCCTGTCGGTGCTGCGCCCGGTCCACGACCTGCTGCGCGCCTATCTCGGCGCCGAGACCACGGCCCGGCCGGGTGCCCAGCACATGCTCAACGCGGAGTATTTCAAGCGCATCGACGCGATGAACTTCACGCTGGCCCACGACGACGGCAACCTGCCCGAGGACCTGGAGGATGCCGACGTGATCCTGCTCGGGGTCAGCCGGACCTCGAAGACGCCGACCTCGATCTACCTCGCCAACCGCGGGCTCAAGACCACGAACCTGCCGCTGGTGCCCGGCATGCCGCTGCCGCCGGCGATCGAGCGGGCCCGCAAGCCCCTGGTGGTCGGGCTGTTCGCCTCGCCCGAGCGGATCGTGCAGATCCGCCAGAACCGGCTGTCGAGCCTGAACGCCGACGAATCCTCGATGTATGTCGACCGCTCGGCGGTGGCCGACGAGATCACCATGTCGCGCCGGCTGTTCACCAAGAACCGCTGGCCGACCATCGACGTGACCCGCCGCTCGATCGAGGAGACCGCCGCGGCGATCGTCGACCTCTACCGCGACCACCGCCTGAAGTTCATCGCCGACTGAGGCAAGTCCGGGTTCCCAAAGGGCTCAGCCCTTTGGCGGGGATTGGGGCGGAGCCCCGAGATACCAGGGCTCTGCCCCGGACCCGCACAAGGTCGAAGACCTTTTGAAACCATGACCATTTTCAGCCGCCGCTGAGAACCGTCCGCATCAGGGCGATGCCGGCCAGCAAGCCGAGCAATCCGGCCGCCACCGAGACCGTCACGTAGAGGGCGGCCGCGGCCAGATGGCCGCGCTCGTACAGGCTGATCGCGTCCAGCGAGAAGGTCGAGAACGTGGTGAAGCCGCCCAGCACCCCGGTGGTCAGGAACAGCCGCGCCGGGTGCCCGGCCGCGCCGCGCAGGGCGAAGCTCTCGGCCAGCACGCCCATCAGGAACGAGCCGAGCACGTTGATGACGATCGTGGCGAGGGGAAACCCGAAGCCCGGCAGTAGCCGGGCGACCGCGACGTTGACCCCGTGGCGGGCGCCGCCGCCGAGTCCGGCCCCGAGGATGACGATGAGGGTGTTGATCATGCCGGCCCTTCCTGTTCGGTCGGGCGGCGCCGTCACGTCCGCGTCGCGGCGTCGGGCGCACGGCCCCACCGCGGACGTCCGGAGCCGCCCGTGCGGTAGGAGCCATCAGCCCGGCCTGGCGACGGCCGGGCGGTTATCGGGGAGCCCCATCCCCATCCCGGGCAGGCTTAGCCGAGGACGGGGCCGAGGGGAATCCGGCTCCCCGCCGCAGGATCACGGGTCGGGCTACTGCACGGCGGCGAAGTGGCTGCGCTGCTCGATCTGGGCGGCGTAGAAATCCTCGACGACCTCGCGGACCACCTCGGCCAGCTCGGTCCCGCGGTGCTCGTCCAGATGGATGTCGCTGCCGACGCTGCGGCCGAGGGCGGCCCCGGCCGCGCCCGGGACCAGGCGCTCGTTGTAGCGCTGGTTCAGGCCCGAGACCGAGATATAGTTGCTGCCGCCGAGTTCGGGGCCGTACTTGATCTTGATCTTCTGCTCGGTGTCGGTGCCGCGCAGCTTGGCGCACAGGCTGATGAAGTTGTCCTGATCGATCTTGGCCTCGAGGCCGGTGATGCTGCCGTGGACGTTGTCCTCCTCGTTCAGCACCTCGGCCATCAGGTTCAGGACGCCGACCACCGGCTCGAGGGCGCGGTTGCCCTCCTCCAGCAGCTTCCGGCGGAAGTCGTTGCTGCGGGCGTCGGCATCCTGCAGCCGGGCGCGGAACCGGTCCTTGACGTCGTTGGCGCGTGTCATGGCGTCCTCCCTGTTGTTTCGAATCAAGTCTTTTTTGTTGTGGTCGCGAAGACTACGAAGCGAAATCAGGTCCCGCAAGACGGTGCAAAACATTGATGCGTGCTCAGAACTTGAGCCGTTGCCCAGGAATAGTACTTGCTCAGAAGCTATGCAGGGGCCGCCGGAGCCCGGATCAGGCCGCCGGCCCGTCGAGCGGAGCCAGCCGCTCCGGACCGGGCGTAGCCGCCGAAAACTCGGGCCGCGACAGAGCGCGGGCCAGGGCGGGCAGGTCCGGGACGGGGGCACCCGCGGTGCCGAACACCGCCCGGTCGAGGTCGGCGAGACGGGCCGCCAGATCGGGCCGGGCCTGCCAGGTCCGGGCGAGTTCCGGCGCCTCCCGGCGGGCGGCCTCCAGGGCGGCGCGGAACCCGGCCGGATCGCCCGCGCGGGCGGCCCGGTTCAGGGCCCGGCGGGCGGTGCCGGACAGGCGCAGGCGCGGCCGACCCGCGCCGTAACCGATCAGAGCCAGCCCGAGCCCGAAGGCCGCGAGCGCCGCGGCGGCCGCGACCAGCGGCGACGGCACCGGGGGCGGCGCCCGGTCGCCCTCCCGGTCGGGCAGGCCGCCGCCGATCTGCCGGGCCGGGATCTCGGCCTCGCGCATGGTGCGGGTGTTGGTGTCGAACCACGGGATCGCGATGGCGTCGAGGGGGATCACCTCGGACACGCCGGGCCGCACGTCCCACTGGTAGGTCGCCCGGGCCACAGGCCCGGAGGGCGTCAGCAGGGTCTCGCGGGTGACCGGGCCCGCGAAGGTGAGGATGCCCCGGGTGCGCATCACCGGCCGGGGCGGCAGGCCCTCGGCGACCATGCCCTGGACCTCCAGGGTGACGATCCGCCGGGTGGTCTCGCCGAGCTTCACGGTCTCGGGGTCCGGGCTCCAGGAATCGGTGACCGCCACGTCGCGGGCGGGCAGCCACCAGGGTTCCTTGACGTCCGGGCCTCCGCCGGCGGCGGTCCAGGCCGCCACCGGGAACGGGATCGGCGTCGAGCGCACCTCGACGATCCGCCGCTCGCCGACATCGTTGACCGTCAGCTTGTGGGTGAAGGGCTCGATGACGAACTCGCCCGCGTGGTGGGGGAACACCGCCACGGTGCGGTCGAACGCGATGGCGCTCTGCCCGTCCGGAAGCTTGGTCTTGCTCCAGCGGTCGCGGCCGAGCTGCGTCCAGGAGAAGTTGGCGAGGGTGGGCTGGACCACCTCCTCCAGCAGGATCGGCTGCTTGTAGACCCCGTGGATCTTCAACAGCACCATCTCGCGGGCGAACGGCGGGCTGTTGCCGTTGAACTCCGCATTGACCGTGAGGGTCAGGTCGCCGGGTTCGATCTCGGCGTGCGCCGGGAGGGGGGCGAGGAGGAGGATGACGGCCAGAGACCAGGCACGCGCCTTCCCTCCCCCCTCTGCGGGGGAGGGTACCCTGCGCAGCAGGGGGGGGCGGGACGAAGTCCCGCAAGAGGGGCAGCGCAACGCTGCAGGCTTCGGCTCTCGGTGAGACCTTTCCGGACGCGTCGCTCCCCTCTCCCGACCCTCGCTGACGCGAGGGCCACCCTCCCCCGCAGAGGGGGGAGGGAGAACACCCGCCGTGCCTGCGGAGCCAAAGGCCCAAATCCCGAAAACCATCACCACGGGTTGCTCCCGGCCGGGATTGCGGTGCCGGCCTCGACCCGGCGGGTCTGCTCGGCGCGCAGACGCAGCTTGAGGAAGCGGCCGGGATCGTCCGGCAGGGTCTGGAGCCAGAGCCGGTCGGGGCGGATCTCGTGGGCCTCGAAGCTCTTGGTCACCCGGCGGACCTCGCGCTCGGGCGCCTCCGCGACCATGGCCGCACCGCCGCCGGTGCGGCCGCGCCCGGCCGCGTCGCCGGCCGAGCCCCGGGCCTGGCCCTTGCCGGCGTCGACCGATTGCTGCTCGGCCTTGCCGCGGCGGGCGACCTTGCTGTTGCCGGGCAGGGACGCGCTGGCGTTGGATTCCTTGTTGCCGGCCAGGCCTTCGCCGCTGGAGGCGGCGTTGATGTCGTTGTTCTGGTCCTGGTTGGCGGTGTTGTTGTAGCGGGCGCCGTATTGCGCGGTGCCGTTGGCGATGCCGCCGCCGGGGCCGCGGTCGATCACCTCGGCGACCATCCGGGCGACCAGGGAGCGGTTGGCCTGCGCGTCGGCGTCGCGCGGGTCGAAGCGCAGGGCCTCGTCGTAGGCGGCGAGCGCGCCCTCGAAGTCGCCCGCTCGCGCCAGCGCGTTGCCGAGGTTGTAGCTTGCCCGTTTTCCGCCGGTGCGGAACAGCGCGATCGCCTCGCCGTAGCGGCCGGCCTGGTACAGGGCGGTGGCGCGCCAGGCCGGATCGACGATCAGGTCGGCGGCGAGCCCCGGCAGGCCGAGCGCCATCAGCAGCCGCCCGAACCCGGTGCGGGGCTGCGAGACGGCGAGCAAGGCCACGAGCCCGAGGCCGGCCAGCGCCAGCCCGGCCATCCGGGCGAACCGGCGCCAGCCCGGGGGAAGGCCGGCGCGGATCGGGACTGCGAGACCGGTCCTGGACGAGAACCGCTCCATCACGCGCTCCTGCGGAACAGGACCAGGGCCGGCAGCGCCGCGAGCAGCAGCAGCCAGCGGCCGAGATCCGCATAGGCGAGTACGCCGTAGCCGCCGGCCGCGAGGTGCTGGGCGGTCCCGGCCCCGACCGCGTCGAGCACCGGGCCGGGCTCGGTGATGTCGGCGACGCGGCCGCCGCCGGCCCGGACCAGCGCGTCGAGGGCGGCCCGGTCGGGCTTCGGCGCGCCCGGTGGCAGCGGCTTGTCGGCGGGGACGAACAGGGCCTGGAGGCGCCAGCCGCGATCGGCGAGCGCCCGGGCTTCCCGGCCGGCCGCGTCGCCGATGCCTTCGCCGTCGGTGATCAGCACCACGTCGGCCGCGACCACGTCGGCCTCCGCCAGCGTCCGGCGGGCCAGCGCCAGCCCGCGCTCGGGATGGCTGCCGCGGTCCGGCACGGTGTCGGCGTCGAGGGCGAACAGGGTCGTGCCGAAGCTGTCCCGGTCGGTGGTCGGCGAGGCGGCGAGGTAGGCGTCGCCGGCATAGACGACGAGCGACACCGCCCGGGTGCCGGCGGCCTCGGCGATCGCTGCGGCGGCCTGGCGGACGCCCTGGAGGTTCCCGCCCTCGGTGACCGAGCGGGAGAGGTCCAAGACGATCACGGTCGCGTCGAGATTGCGGAAGGTCGCCGTATCGGCGCGCTCCACCGCGGGGCCGGTCAGCGCCAGCGCGATCGCCCCGGCGGCCAGGGCGGCGGCGCGGTTCGCCTGCCGCCGTCCGCCGAGCACGGCCCCGGCGCGGGCGAGATGGGCCATCAGGGCCGGATCGACCGCCCGCCCCCAATCGCCCAGCGGCGCCGCCCGCCAGGCGGCGCGGAGCGCCAGAAGGGCCACGACCGGGATGGCCAGGAACCACCAGGGGCGCAGGAACGCGAAGGCGTCGAGGGCGCTCATGCGGGCTGGCTCGCGACGGGCGGCGTGTCGGTCTGTCCGAAACGGGCGAGCGCCGTCCCTCCCCCCTTTGCGGGGGAGGGTGGCCCCTGCGTCAGCAGGGGTCGGGAGAGGGGAGCGCCGTATCCGGAAAGGTCGCGCAGAGAGCCGAAATCCGCGACGTCGCGCTGCCCCTCTCCCCCCCTGCTGCGCAGGGTACCCTCCCCCGCAGAGGGGGGAGGGAGGAGAGCGTTTGACCGGAACCCGAGCATCACACCCCCCTCCGGGTCGCCAGCAGGGCCGCGGCGGCGGCCAGCGCCAGGGCGGCGGGCCACGGCCAGAGCTCCCGGCGCAGCGGCAGGGGGGGCGCGAGGGCGCGGCCGCCCTCCAGCCGGTCGATCGCGTCGGCGACCCGGACGAGGTCCTCTGTGGTGCGGACCCGGAACGCCTCGCCGCCGCTGGCCTGGGCCATCTCGCGCAGGGTCTCGGTATCGACCACGTCCTGCTCGCCGTCGGCATCGGCCATGTCCCGGGGGCCGAGCGCGATCGTGTAGACCCGGATGCCCAGCTCCTTGGCCAGGGCGGCCACGTCCTTGGGGGCGGTCTGGCCGGCATTGTTGGCGCCGTCCGAGAGCAGGATCACGGCCTTCGCGGAGGGCGCCGCGGAGGGTGCCGCCGCGCCGTCGCCGTTCGTCGCGGGGTCCTTCGGATCGAGCCGGCGCAGGGCGAGGCCGAGGCCGTCGCCGATGCCGGTGGAGCGGCCGCTGATGCCGATGGTCGCCTCGTCGAGGGCGCGGGCGACCGCGGCGGTGTCGAAGCTCGGGGCGGCGGCCACGTAGGCCTGATCGGCGAAGATCACCAGGCCGATCCGGTCCCCGGCCCGGCGCCGGATGAAGTCGGTGCCGACGCGCTTGACCGCGGTGAGTCGGTTCACGGTCTCGCCGTCCAGGGTGAAATCGCGCCGCTCCATCGAGCCGGACAGGTCCATGGCGATCATGATCTCGCGGCCGGACGCCGGCAGGGCTGCGGCCGGCATCACCAGGCGGGGCCCGGAGAGCGCCACCACCAGGGCGGCCCAGAGGGTCCAGATCAGGGCGGCCCGGCGGCGGCCGCGGGCGGCGAGGTCGGCCCCGGAACGGGCGGTGCCGACCAGGGTCCCGGGCACCAGCAGGGCGCCGCTGCCGCCCTCCGTCTCGGCCGGGAGCAGGCGCGCGGCCAGCAGCGGCAGCGGCAGGGCGAGCAGGATCCAGGGCGCCGCGAGGTCGAAGGCCGAGAGCTGCGCCGTGAGCCAGGCGGGGAGGAGGCCGCTCATGTCCGCAACCGTCCGATCAGGCGTCCCAGCTCGGCGTCGAGCCCGTCGAGGTCGGTGTCCTGGCGCCGGTAGAGCCCGTCGGCCAGGACCCGGCCGGATCCGCGCGTGAAGAAGTCGGTGGCCAGGAGCGTGTCGAGGCGGGCGGCCCAGGCCGCGCCGGTCTCCCGGGCGGCGTCGTCCCCCGCGAGCGTCCGGGCGAGGCGGCGCAGCAGGCGCGCCTGCGCCACGAGACGGGACTCCGGATCGAGGTCGCGGGTGCCGGCAAGTTCGGCCAGCGCCGCCCGGCGCAGGCTCGCCCGGGCCCGGCCACGCAGGTAGCGGACGAGCCCGACCAGCAGGGCGGCGAGGAAGCCCAACGCCGCCGCCGCGACGACTTCCCCCTGCACCGCCCCGGCGGCGCCCCCCGGCAGGTGCAGGCCGCGGAGCTGGTCGAGGCTCGGGGCGATCTCGACGGGGTTCATCGGGCCGAGCCCGGATGTGGGAGACGCGGCGACACGGCCGGGCTTCGCTGGGGCACCATCCCGGCCCGACAGCCGGCAAGCACCGTTCGGGACGAGCCCCGAGCCTCACAGCACCGCATCGAGGCGCTCCATCAGCGGCGCATAGGCCTCCGGGCCGGCCTCGACGTCGAGGCGCACCCCGGCGATGCCCCGGCGGGCATAGTCGGCGAGCCGCGCCTCGGCGGTCTCACCCGGCAGCGCCGTCGGGAGCGCGGTGCCGCGCCGGCCATCGGCCAACGCGAAGGGATAGTAGCCCGGTGGGCGGGCGCGCTCGAAGGCGTCGCTCACCAGGATCAGCCGGATCGCGACCCGCTCGGCCAGCAGGGTCAGCGTCGCGTCGAAGCCCGGGCCCGGGGCGTCGAGGGCGCTGGCGATGACCAGATGTCCGCCGGCGGGCAGCAGGCTGCGGGCGAGCCCGAGGATCGGCTCCAGGGGTGCGTCGGACCCGGCGGCGCCGGCCGCCGCGAGGGCGTCGGCATGGGCCTGGGCCAGGGCGCCGGTCACCGCGATCATGGCGCGCTCGCCGCCGGCCGGGCGCAGCACCGTCGGCGCCCCCGAGGTCGCCACCGCGAGGCCGACCCGGCCGCCATCGGCCGCCACCCGCCAGCCGAGCAGCGCCAGGGCCTCGGCGGCGGCCACCGAGCGCAGGGTCCGGCGGGTGCCGAACAGCATCGAGGGCCGGAAATCGGCGAGCAGCACCACGGCGCGGTCGCGCTCGTCGTGATGGGTGCGCACGTGCAGCTGCCCGGTGCGCGCGGTGGCGTTGCGGTCGATGAACCGGCGGTCGTCGCCTTCGGACCAGAGCCGCACGTCCTCCGGCTCGGACCCGCGCCCGCGCCGCTTCGTGACGATGCCGCCGGGCAGGCCCGCCAGCGTCCGGGTCGCCGGCGCCGCGCCCCGCCGGGCGAGATGGCGCAGGCCCATCAGGGACTCACCCGAGAGATGGATGCCGTTCATTTGGGACTGGGCGGCACTCTCAAAACGCGCGCTCTTCCCTCCCCCCGCTGCGGGGGAGGGTGGGCCGGCCGTCAGGCCGGGTCGGGAGAGGGGAGCGACGCTGCCGGAAAGATCGCGACGGGCTTCAGATCCTGAACCGTCGCGCTGCCCCTCTTGCGGGACTTCGTCCCGGCCCCCCCTGCTGCGCAGGGTACCCTCCCCCGCAGAGGGGGGAGGGCGTTTCCGGCTCCTGTTCCAAAGCCCGAACACCCTCAGAGCGCCCGGACCCGCTGCACCAGCTCGCCGACCAGGCCGCGGGCGGTCTTGCCTTCGGCGGCCGCGCGCCAGGTCAGGCCGATGCGGTGGGAGAGCGCGTCCCGGGCGAGTTCGGTGACGTCCTCCGGGGTGACGTGGTCCCGGCCGCGCAGCCAGGCCCGGGCCTTGCCCGCCATCATCAGCGCGAGCGTGCCGCGCGGCGAGGCCGGGTGCTCGATCATCGCCCGCAGGTCCGGCGCCGCCGTATCGGTGCGGGTCGCCGCCACCAGGCGGACCAGGTAATCCTTGAGCGCCGGCGACACGTAGGTGGCCAGAGCCGCCTCCCGGGCGGCGCGCACGTCGGCCAGCGACAGGCGCACCGGCATGGCCTCGGCATGGTGGGTCATCTCGCCCTCCACGAGGTCGAGGATCGCCCGCTCGGTGGCCTCGTCGGGCATCTCGACCACGACGTGCAGCAGGAAGCGGTCGAGCTGCGCCTCCGGCAGCGGGAAGGTGCCGGCATGCTCGATCGGGTTCTGGGTCGCCACGACCATGAACGGGTCGGCGAGCGGATGGGTCTGCCCGGAGACCGTGATCTGCCCCTCGGCCATCGCCTCGAGCAGGGCCGACTGCACCTTGGGCGGCGCCCGGTTGACCTCGTCCACCAGCACCAGGGCGTGGAACAGGGGGCCCTGCAGGAACTCGAAGCTGCCGCTGTCCTGGCGCCAGACGGTGGTGCCGGTGAGGTCGGCCGGCATCAGGTCCGGGGTGCACTGGATGCGGGCGAACGAGCCGTCGAGCCCGTCGGCCAGCCGCTTGACCGCGCGGGTCTTGGCCAGGCCCGGCGCGCCCTCGATCAGGAGGTGGCCACCGGTGAGCAGACCGATCAGTAGACGCTCGACCAAGCCGGCGCTGCCGATCAGGCCGCGCTCCAGCCCGTCGCGCAGGGCCAGGACCCGCCCGTGCAGGGCCGCGTCCGGTTCGGCCTCGGGCCGGCGTTCGGCGAGGGCGTCGCTCATGCGGAGAACGCTCGGGCGCGGAAAAATACACCCGCCACGGGGGCCGTGTCCTGCATCCTGCACGTCTCCTCGGCCCGGGTCCCGTATTCTCAAGGGATCCTCAGGTTGAGGCCGGTGTGCCCGCTGCCCGGTAGGGCCGTCAATCCCGGCCGGTTCTGCCTCCGGTCCGTGCCGGGCGTCATCCCGGGGTCCTTTTGTCGGCTCCCGGAGAAAGGTGATGCAAAACCAAGGGCCTGGCGCGCCGCCCCGGATCCGCTATCCCGGACGGCGCGCCCAGCAGGCCATGATGTCACGGTTTCGTCACCTCTCGCCTCGCAAGAGACCGTCATGACCAGCTACGCCGCCATCCCCGAGGAATTCAAATCCGCCATCGGCCTGATCGTCGCCTTCGTGCTCGGCACGGCGATCGGGGCCGAGCGGCAGTACCGGCAGCGTACCGCCGGCCTGCGCACCGCGGTGCTGGTGGCGATCGGCGCCTCGGCCTTCGTCGATCTCGGCATGCGGCTGACCGGCCCGGACGGCGGGGTCCGCACGGTGGCCTACGTGATCTCCGGCATCGGCTTCCTGGGCGCCGGCGTGATCATGAAGGAGGGGATGAACGTGCGCGGTCTCAACACGGCCGCCACCCTGTGGTGCTCCGCCGCCGTTGGGGCGTTCTGCGGCGCCGACCTGCCGTTGGAGGCGGTGTTCGTCACCGTCACGGTGCTGACCTGCAACACGGCGCTCCGGCCCCTGGTGAACGCCATCAACCGCGCCCCGATCCGCGAATCCTCCACCGAGGCGACCTACGAGGTGCAGGTGACCACCGCGCCCGGCGAGGCCGGCCCCGCCCAGGATCTGCTGGTCGAGCGCCTGGAGGCGGCGAACTATCCGGTCAGCAACGTCGAGGTCGAGGAGCGCGGCGGAGGCGCGGTCGACGTGGTCGCGACGCTGACGGCCAGCGCCGTCAAGGCGAGCGAGCTGGATGCGGTGACAGCCGATCTCGCCAAGGCGCCGGGCATCCGCCACGCCACCTGGTCGGTCCAGACCGCCGATTGATCGTTTGGGACTTTGCGTGGCGCCGGACTGAAGCCGGCGCGCCGCCGGTAGGGACCGGTCAGCGCGGCGGGGCGAGGGGCCGGGTGCGGCGCTCGATCACCACGGTCGGGCGGGTACGGCGCTCGACCACGACGGTGCGGGGCGCCCGGCTCGGGCTGGCATGGGTCAGGATCCGCTCCGGCACCCGCTCCGGCCGGGCCTTCTTGGCCGCCAGGACGTGCGGGCGGACCTCGTCGGCCGGCAGCCCCATCAGGCCGGCGGCGATCTCGACCTGCTGCTCGACATCGTCGGCGAGGTCCTGGGCGGCGGCGACCGCCTCGTTCACCGTGGGCGGCTCGCGGCGCACGCGGATCGGCGGCAGGTCTGCGAAGCTCTTCTGCGTCTTCTTCACGGGGCGACTCGCGGTCATCATCGAACAGACATAGCGCCTTCCGCGCCGGTTGTGCAGTGCATCATAATCGGCGGTTGCCCGTCCGGGGAACATGTCGTGGGCTGGAATACCGCATACGGCACGCCATTGCCCTCGCTCCACAGGGCGAACATCATCCGCGCGTGGGTCGGCATCGCGCTGCGGCATAATAGCGCGTGCCCGCGCGGGGTGCCAGACGGGGGTCGCGATCCCCGTCCCGGACCGGGCGGCGACGGTCCGGAGCGTCGTGCCGACGGAGGAGCCGAACCTCCGGGATGCGAGGATACCCGAGACCGCGCGCATCGGCCGGGATCCGATCCCCTGGACGATGCGCTAGGCTCGCGCGCCATGGCCGAATCACTCGATCCCCGCCTCACCCCGGCCCGTCCGGACGTCGCCGACATCCGGTTGCGCGGCCGGGTCACGGCGGAGCGCTTCGTCGCCGCCGCCCCGCGCCGGGTCGTGGCGCCCGCGGCGCCGTTGCGCCGGGCGCCGTCGCCGGAGGCCGGGCTCGACACCGAGGCGCTGCTCGGCGACGCCGTGGACCTCTACGCCGAACAGGACGGGTTCGCCTTCGTGCAGCTCGTCCGAGACGGCTATGTCGGCTACCTGCCGGCCGATTGCCTCGGCCCCGCCGCGCCCGAGCCGACCCACAGGGTCACGGCGTTGCGCACCTTCCTGTATCCCGAGCCCGACCTGAAGCGGCCGGTGCGCGCCCATCTCAGCCTCGGCGCGCGCCTCGTCGTCACCGGCGAGGCCGGGGCCTATCTCGAGACCCCCGACGGCTACGTCTTCGCGCGCCACTGCGCCCCGCTGGCGCAGCACGAGCCCGACTACGCGGCCACGGCCGAGCGGCTCGCCGGGATTCCCTATCTCTGGGGCGGCCGCACCAGCCTGGGGCTCGATTGCTCGGGTCTCGTGCAGCTCTGCCTCGACGCCGCCGGCCTCCCCTGCCCGCGCGACGCCGACATGCAGGAGCGGGCCCTGGGCCGGGCGCTGCCGCTCGGCCTCGACGGATTGCGCCGGGGCGACTTCGTGTTCTGGCGCGGCCATGTCGGGCTGATGCGCGACTCCGAGACGCTGATCCACGCCAACGGCCATCACATGGCGGTGGCGGCGGAGCCGCTGGCCGGCGCGGTCGCCCGAATCCAGGAGAACAGTTTCGGGGCGGTGACCGGGATTCGGCGGCTCTAGGTCAAGGATCCGGGCACCCCGGGTCCAAAACGCGCGGCAAACGTGCTACAGGGACGCTCCGCGGTCGTCTTCCTGCCCGGTTCGCAGTCTAGGACCGTTGACAGGACAGCCCCGCCCTCGCCACATCGCCACCATGACCGCAGACCTCGCGTCCCTCGCGCCCGCTCAGGGCACCACCGGCAAGCCGCCGCTGGAGATCCTGCTTTGTGCCCCACGCGGCTTCTGCGCCGGCGTGGTGCGGGCCATCGACGTGGTGGAGCGGGCTCTCGCCCTCTACGGGCCCCCCGTCTACGTCCGCCACGAGATCGTCCACAACAAGTACGTGGTCGAGAGCCTGAAGCGGAAGGGCGCGGTGTTCGTCCGCGAACTCGACGAGGTGCCCGACAGCGGCGCCCCGGTGATTTTTTCCGCTCACGGCGTCGCGAAGACGGTACCGGCCAACGCCGATTCCCGCGGGCTCACGACCATCGACGCCACCTGCCCGCTGGTCACCAAGGTCCACCGCGAGGCCGAGATCCACCACAAGCGCGGCCGCCACGTGCTGCTGGTCGGCCATTCCGGCCATCCCGAGGTGGTGGGTACCATGGGCCAGCTGCCCAAGGGCTCGATCACCCTGGTGGAGGATCTGGACCAGATCCAGGCCCTGACGCCCGAGAATCCCAACAACCTCGCCTGGGTCACCCAGACGACCCTGTCGGTCGACGACACCCGCCACATCGTCGAGGCGCTCAAGAAGAAGTTCCCGAACATCACCGGGCCGCACAAGGACGACATCTGCTACGCCACCACCAACCGCCAGGAGGCGGTGAAGCAGGTGGCCCCGCTGGTGGACGCCCTGATCGTGGTCGGCTCTTCGAACTCCTCGAACTCCCAGCGCCTGCGCGAGGTCGCCGAGCGCGTGGGCTGCCCGATCACCCGCCTCGTGCTGCGCGCCGAGGAGATCGACTGGCCGGCCTTCGAGGGCATCCGCAAGCTCGGCCTCACGGCAGGCGCCTCGGCCCCCGAGGTGCTGGTCGAGGAGATCATCGAGGCCTTCGCCGCGCGCTACGATGTGATCGTCGACACCGTCTCGACCGTGGTCGAGGACATGGTCTTCCCGCTGCCGCGCGAATTGCGCAGCGAAGCGGCCGAGTAGGCCGCGCCAGGATCCGGGCCCCGACTCAGGAGGGGGCTTATCCCGTCCGCCCCCTTCATCCCGAGGTGACGGGGCGCAGCGGAGGGCTCGGAGGAGACCTCCGGGGATCCGTGCGGCCGGCTGGGATGCTCTGCAGCACCTCAGGATGAGGCGGCGAGTCGGAAAGCCGGGTCCGTCGGGTCGCTGTGCAGCCTGTCGACGATCCTGAAACTCTAAGAAGAAACACGAGCGCGAACACGTGGCCGTCTACACCGAGGTATCCGACGCGGCGCTCTCCGAGTTCCTGTCCGCCTATTCCATCGGCACCCTGCTCTCCTTCAAGGGCATCGCCGAGGGCGTCGAGAATTCCAATTTCTACCTGCAGACGACGCAGGGCTCCTACATCCTGACCCTCTACGAGAAGCGGGTGCGGGCGGGGGACCTGCCGTTCTTCATCGAGCTGATGGAGCACCTCTCCGCGCGCGGCCTCGCCTGTCCGCAGCCGGTGCGGGACCGGGCCGGCACGGCGCTTGGGCAGCTCTGCGGTCGGCCGGCCGCCATCGTCAGCTTCCTGGAGGGCGTCTCGGTCAAGACGCCCGGCGTTGGGCATTGCCGGGAACTCGGCCGGGCGCTCGCCGAGCTGCATGCGGCCGGCGCCGATTTCGCGATGGTGCGCGAGAACAGCCTGTCGGTGGACTCCTGGCGCCCGCTCTTCGCCCAGGCCGAGGCCCAGGCTGATTCGGTCACGCCGGGCCTGGCGGAGCGCACCCGCGCCGACCTCGCGCTGCTCGAAGCCGCCTGGCCCCAGGACCTGCCGGGCGGGGTGATCCACGCGGACCTGTTCACCGACAACGTGTTCTTCATCGGCGACAGCCTCTCCGGGCTGATCGACTTCTATTTCGCCTGCACGGACGCGTTCGCGTACGACCTCGCGGTCTGCCTCAACGCCTGGTGCTTCGAGGCCGACGGCAGCTTCCACCGGGACATGGCCGCGGCGTTGATTGCCGGCTACGAGGCGGTGCGGCCCCTGGAGCCCGACGAGGTCGCGGCCCTCCCGATCCTGTGCCGGGGCGCGGCGCTCCGCTTCATGCTGACCCGCCTGGTCGACTGGCTCAACGTGCCGCCCGGCGCCCTGGTGAAGCCCCTGGACCCGCGGGAGTTCGATCGCCGGCTCACATTCCATCGCCAAGCGCGGGACGCTCGGGATTACGGGCGGCAGGTCTGAGGGACGGATGAGCACCGAGACGACCGAGACCGCAACCGAGCCCATGCGGGTGAAGATCTACACGGACGGCGCCTGCTCGGGGAATCCCGGACCGGGCGGCTGGGGCGCGATCCTGATCTTCGGCGATACCCAGAAGGAGCTCTCGGGCGGCGAGGCGCACACCACCAACAACCGCATGGAGATCCTGGCGGCGATCGAGTCCCTGGAGGCATTGAAGCGCCCCTGCCGGGTCGACCTGTTCACGGACTCGCAGTACCTGCGCCAGGGCATCACCAGCTGGATCCACAACTGGAAGGCCCGGGGCTGGCGCACCGCCGACAAGAAGCCGGTGAAGAACGAGGACCTCTGGCGCCGGATCGATACGGCCAACGCCCGCCACGAGGTGGCCTGGCACTGGGTCAAGGGCCACGCCAGCGACCCGCTGAACAACCGGGTCGACGCCCTCGCCGTGGCCGCGATGCTGCCGTTCAAGCGGCGCTGAGATCAGGGTTCCCAGAGGGCTCAGCCCTTTCAAGATCTTTGAGCCAGCCAATCCTGCTCGAGGGGCGACGCCGGGCCTTTGCACAGGTGGTCCTGTCGCTCCCCGTCATTCCGGGGCGCCGCAGGCGAGCCCGGAATCCAGTGCCGCTGACGGTGCAAGGTCCTGCCCGATCTGCGTTTATGGATTCCGGGCTCCGCCTTGCGGCCCCGGAATGACGGGGTGGAGGGATCAACACCGTTTACGAAACCACCGGGTCATGTGCCGGCCCGGACACTGCGAAAGCGTTGGGTTTCGAACCGCGGCATCAGGCGGTCGGGACGCCTTGGGCGTCCAGACCGGCACCGTCCTTCGCAGCATCGAGACGTCGCTGCGTAGATGCGCGCTTGGCCGCAAACCGAGCGTCGACCTCTTCCGTGCCGATCAGGCGGCCGGCCTTCGCTGAAGCCAAGCCCACCTGTACTTGACAGCAGAACCATGCCTCCCGTTCGGTCTGCGGCAATTCGGGGTCTGGGGTGAAACCGTCCGGTCATTCGGTCGTCACGGTCCTCAATCCGTCTTGCCGTCGAGGCCCAGCCAGTGGCGGCCGTCCCGGGCCAGGAGGTCGTCGGCGTCCTTCGGCCCGGTGCTGCCGGCCGGATAGGGCTTCACGTCCGCCTGCGGCCAGCCCTTGAGCAGCGGATCCACCGCCGACCAGCCGGCCTCGATGTTGTCGGCCCGCTGGAACAGGGTCGCGTCGCCGATCATGCAATCGTACAGCAGGGTCTCGTAGCCGACATTCGGCTGGTCGGCGAAGAAGTCCTTGTAGCGGAACGCGGCGCTCACCCGGCCGATCTTCATCTCCGGGCCCGGGACCTTCACGTTGAACTCGGTGCCGACCCCGTGGTCCGGGTCGATCATGATCCGCATCACCGTGGGTCCGAGGTCGGCGTTCGGCGTGTCCTCGAACATCTTGAACGGGGCTGGCTTGAACAGCACCGCGATCTCGGTGCGCCGCCCGGTCATGCGCTTGCCGGTGCGGACGTAGAACGGCACGCCGGCCCAGCGCCAGTTCTCGATGTTGAGCTTGAGAGCGATGTAGGTCTCGGTGACCGAGTCCTTGGCGACGTGCGGCTCGTCGCGGTAGCCCGGCACGTCGCGCCCCTCGGAGGTGCCCGCCGTGTACTGGCCGCGCACCGCGTCCTCCGGGGGGATCGGCCGGACGGCCTGGGCGAGCTTGGCCTTCTCCGAGCGCACCGCCTCGGCGTCGAACGAGTTCGGCGGCTCCATGGCGACCATGCAGAGAAGCTGGAACATGTGGTTGGGCACCATGTCCCGGAGCGCCCCGGTCGGCTCGTAGAAGCCGCCGCGCTCCTCGACGCCCACGGTCTCGGCCGCGGTGATCTGGATGCTGTCGATGTATTCCCGCCGCCAGACCGGCTCGAGCAGGCCGTTGGCGAAGCGGAACGCCATGATCGACTGGACCGTCTCCTTACCCAGGAAGTGGTCGATGCGGTAGAACTGGCTCTCGTCGGCCTGCTTCAGGATCCGGGCGTTGAGTTCCCGGGCCGAGGCGAGATCCGAGCCGAACGGCTTCTCGATCACCACCCGGCGGAAATCGCCGTCCTCCTGCTTGAGCAGGCCGGCCTGGCCGAGCCCGTCCACGATCGTCCCGAAGAACCGGGCCGCCACCGCGCAGTAGAACACCGCGCTGCCCTTCACCTTGTCTTTGACCGCCGCGAACGTCTCGGGCTTTTCGAAATCGCCCTTCAGGTAGTGCAGCCGGTCGCGGATGAAGCCCCAGCTCTTGGCGTCGATGTGGTCGGCGTGGAACTCCGAGGTCGGGTCCTTGCTGAACGCCTCCATGGTCTGGGTGAGGTTGTCCCGCAGGGACTCGTCGGTGCCGTCCGAATGGTCGACGCCCAGGATGGAAAAACCCTCCGGCAGGAGCCCGGCCCCGGCCAGGTTGTAGAGCGAGGGCATCAGGAGGCGCTTGGTCAGGTCGCCGCCGGCCCCGAAGATCACCAGCGTGCAGGGCGGCGCCGGCTTGGTGCCGCTGGCCGCATCGTCCTTGAGGGCTATCGTCTGCTCGGCCATGCCTGGCTCCTTTCGGGCTGCACTGCAGCAAATCGGCGTGACAACCCACCGGTAGCAATGCCCGTTCCTGTCGCGTGTCTCTATGCTGCTGCGATCGGACAGCGGTGGAGAATCGCGCATGCATACCCATTCCCTCGAACCCTGGAGCCACGGCCACGTGTTCCTGGGAGACCGTCATGACCGGCACGCGCGCCGGACCTGGGCGGTGGTGGCGCTGACCGCAGCCACGATGGTGGTCGAGATCGTCGGCGGCACCTGGTACGGCTCGATGGCGCTGGTCGCCGACGGCTGGCACATGTCGACCCATGCGGCGGCGCTCGGCATCGCGGCGCTGGCTTACCGCTTCGCCCGGCGCCACGCGGCGGATCCGCGGTTCAGCTTCGGCACCGGCAAGTTCGGGGATCTGGCGGCCTTCGCCAGCGCGATCATCCTGGGCCTGATCGCCCTGCTGATCGGCGCCGAGAGCCTCGACCGGCTGCTCCACCCGGCGCCGATCGGCTTCGGGTCGGCCATCCCGATCGCCGTCCTCGGCTTCGTGGTGAACCTCGCCAGCGTCTGGCTCCTGCACGACGACCACGGGGATCACGGCCACGCCCATGGCGGCCGCAGCCATGGCGGTCATGGTGGCCACGACTATGGCGGACACGGGCATGGCGGCCACGACACCAACTTCCGCGCCGCCTACATCCACGTGATGGCCGATGCGCTGACCTCGGTCCTGGCGATCGCTGCCCTGCTGGGCGGGCGCTATCTCGGCCTCGCCTGGCTCGATCCGGCCATGGGCCTGGTCGGCACGGTGGTGATCCTGGCCTGGTCCTGGACCCTGCTGCGCACGGCGGGCCTCGTTCTGCTCGACGCCCGGCCGTCCCCGGCCGCCACGGCCGACATCCGCGCCCGCCTGGAGACGGAGGGCGACCGGGTGAGCGACCTGCACCTCTGGCAGGTCGGGCCGGGCCACCGCGCCGCGGTGATCGCGCTCGTCAGCGACAACCCGCAGCCGCCCGCGCACTACAAGGCCCGGCTCGCCGGGGTGCGGGGCCTGAGCCACGTCACGGTGGAGGTGCAGCCCTGCCCGGGCCACGCGGAACACGGCTGATCCGGGATCCCGAAGGGCTCAGCCCTTCGGCGGGGTTCGAGGGCGAAGCCCCTGATACCTGGGCAAAGCCCGACATCAGGGTTCAGGATCGTGCGCCTCACTCGTCCGGGCGGACGGCCTGGCCGCCCCGGTCGATCGGCAGGGTCGGACCCTTCAGTTCGGCATCGCTCGGCAGGGCGCGGACGTCCCAGCCGCCGCCCAGCGCCCGGATCAGCGTGACCGCCGCGGTGAAGCGGTTGAGCCGGACCTGGAGGGCGTTGATCTCGTTGCTCACGAGCAGGCCCTGCGCGGTCACCACCGTGGTGAAGTTCTGGGTGCCGGCCCGGTACTCGTTGAGGGTGATCTCCACGGCCTTGCGGGACGATTCGACCGCCGCGTCCTGGGCATTCTGCTGCAGGCCCAGGATGCGCAGGGCCGCCATCTGGTTCTCGACCTCCGCCAGGGCGGCGAGCACCACCTGCCGGTAATTGGCCACCGCCGCGTCGTAGCCGGCCTCGGCCGAGCGCACCGCCGCCGTTCGGGCGCCGCCATCGAACAGGACCTCGGTCCCGGCCGCGGTCGTTGACCAGACCTGGTTGGCGGCCGAGAACAGGCCGTTGCGGGTCAGACCGGAGACGCCGCCCTGGGCCGAGATCGTCACCGTGGGGTAGAACGCGGCGACCGCGACGCCGATCCGCTCGCTTTGGCCCTGCACCAGGCGCTCGGCCTGGGCGACATCCGGCCGCCGCTCGAGCAGGTCGGACGGGATCCCGACCGGGACCGGGGGCGGGTTGCGGCCGATGCCGGCCACCGGGATCGTCACCTCCGAAGGCGGGCGCCCGATCAGGGTCGCGATGGCGTTGACGTACTGCACCCGGGTCAGCCGGATCGCGATGGCCTGGGCCTCGATGGTCTGGACCTGGGTCTGCGCCGTGATCACGTCCGAGCGGGCCGCGACCCCGGCCGCGTACTGGTTCTCGGTGATGCCGAGCGTCTTCTTGAAGTTCGCGACGTTCTCGTCGAGCACCCTCTGGAGGGCGTCGGCGTAGCGTACGGTCAGGTAGTCGGCCGCGACCTCGGCCTGGATGGTCAGCCGGGTCGCGGCGATCGTGGCGGCGTCGGCTTGGGCCAGCGCCGCCTCGCTCTCGATGTTCCGGCGGGTGCCGCCGAACAGGTCGAGCTCCCAGCTGGCCTGTCCGAGCAGCGCGGCGCTGGTGCGCACGGTGTTGCCGCTGCCGGTCCGGGTGATGCTCGGGGCGCCGACGACGGTCGGGTACAGGGCGGCCTGGGCCGAGGCGACGAGCGCCCGGGCCTGCCGGTAATTCGCCACCGCCTGCCGCAGGGACTGGTTGTCGACGTCGACCAGGCGGATCAGGCGGTCGAGGGTCGGGTCCTTGAACACCCGCCACCAGTCGCCGCGCTCCGCTGCGTCGTTGGGCCGGGCCTCGCGCCAGCCCTTTTTTCGCGCCGCCACGACGGCCGGGCTGTCCTCGCGCTTGCCGCCTTCCTTGTAGGCGAGCGGCGTCTCCACGGAGGGGCGGCTGTAGTCGGGGCCGACCACGCAGCCCGCCAGGGCGGGAATGAGGGGGAGACAGAGAATATGGCGCAGCCCGAGGCTGCGGGCGCGTCTCCCTCCCCCCTCTCCGTAGGGAAGACGCTCTTCCGTCAGCAGCGAGCGGGCCGCAGCGGACCCCCTCTCCTGTGCGGGAGAGGGTTGGGGTGAGGGATACGCCCTTTCCGGAGACAACTGTCCCCTCACCCTGTCCCTCTCCCGCACGGGACAGGGGACCTGCGCCTCATGTGTCGCCGACGCGTGAGGGGAGCCCGCAGAGCCCGAAGACATAGGCGCGCGCGCGGGTGCCGCCGGTGTTTCACGTGAAAACGAACGCATCACTCTCCGGCCGGCAATGCCGCTGCGCCGCCGGGCCCGGCGCCGCGGCGCCGGGCGAGCACCCGGTGCCGGAGGCGGTCGAGGGTCAGGTAGACGACGGGGGTGGTGTACAGGGTCAGGATCTGGCTCACGATCAATCCGCCCACGATGGCGATGCCGAGCGGCCGGCGCAGCTCGGCCCCCTCGCCGGTGGCCAGGATCAGCGGCACGGCCCCCAGCATGGCGGCGAGCGTGGTCATCATGATCGGCCGGAAGCGCACGAGACAGGCCTCGCGGATCGCATCCACGGGATTTGCGCCCCGGGTCCGCTCGGCGTCGAGCGCCACGTCGATCATCATGATCGCGTTCTTCTTCACGATGCCGATGAGCAGGAACACCGCGATCAGCGCGATGATGGTGAATTCGGTGCCGGTCACCAGCAGGGCCAGCACCGCGCCGACGCCGGCCGACGGCAGGGTCGAGAGGATCGTCAGCGGGTGCACGAAGCTCTCGTACAGGATGCCCAGCACCGCGTAGACCGCCAGGATCGCGGCCAGGATCAGCAGCGGCTGGCGCGAGGCCGAGGCCACGTAGTTCTTGGCCGCGCCCGCATACTCGCCGTGGATCGTCGCCGGCAGGCGCAGGGACGCCATCGCCCGGTCGATCGCCGCGGTGGCGTCCGACAGGCTCTTGCCCGGCGCGAGGTTGAACGAGATCGTCGTGGCGACGAACAGGCCCTGGTGGCTCACCTGCACGGGGGCGCTGCCCGGCTCGATCCGGGCGAAGGCCGAGAGCGGCACCATGGTCTCCTTGGCGGACGAGACCGGCGCGCTCGAGGAGGCGCCGCCCTTGCTCGCCGCGATGGCGTTGGAGGAGGCGTTGCGGGCGGAGTCGGACGCGATCGCGGCGGCGTTCGAAGCGGCATCGGCCGTGTTGGTGGCCGCCGCCGCGGCGGCTCCGGTGGACGGGCCGCCGACCGCCCCCGTGGCGGTCGTGGCCCCCGTGGAGGACGCGGCGCCGCTCCCCGGGCTGCTGGTGCCGGTGGCCGCGTTGGTGTTGACGCCGCCCGCCGCCGCGACGGTGCCGGCCACCGCGTTGGTGATGGCCGCGCCCGGCGCGTTGCCCCCGGAGGTCGAGACGAAGATCTGCTTCAGCGTCTCGGGGGATTCCAGGTAGCGCGGGGCGATCTCCATCACGACGTGGTACTGGTTCAGGGGGTTGTATATGGTCGAGACCTGGCGCTGGCCGAAGGCGTCGTACAGGGTGTTGTCGATCTTGTTCGGGGTGATGCCGTACCGGAACGCGGTGGCGCGGTCGATCACCACCCGGGTCTCCAGCCCCCCCTCCTGCTGATCGGAGGTGACGTCCGCGAAGGTCGGGTCCTTCTGGAGGGCGGCGACCAGCTTCGGGGCCGCGGCGAACAGCTCCTCGGCGGTGTCGCCCTGGAGGGTGTACTGATACTGGGCGAAGCTCTGGCGGCCGCCCATCTGCAGGTCCTGGCGCGGGAAGACGTAGAGGCGCGCGCCCGCGACCTGGGCTAGCTTCGGTCGGAGCCGCGCCATCACGGCCGAGATCGGCGCCCGCTCGCCGATGGGCTTGAGCCCGATGAACACGTTGGCCGAGTTGGTGCCGCGCCCGCCCGTGAAGCCGACGACGCTCTCCACCGCCGGATCCGCGCCCACGATGGTGGTGGCCTGCCGGAGCTTGGTCTCCATGGACTGGAACGAGATGCGCTGGTCGGCCTGGACGCCGCCCATCATCTGGCCGGTATCCTGCTCGGGGAAGAACCCCTTCGGCACGATGATGTAGAGGTAGACGTTGAGCCCCACGGTGGCGAGCAGGCTCAGCAGCACCAGCCGCGGATGGGCGAGCGCCACCGACAGAGTCCGGGCATAGGCGTCGAGCAGCCAGGAGAAGCCGCCCTCCAAGACGCGGATCAGGACGTTCGGCCGGCGTCCCGCCGCGCGTCCGTGCCCCTCCGGCCGCAGCAGCCGCGCGCACATCATCGGCGTCGTGGTCAGCGACAACACCAAGGAAATCAGGATCGACAGCGACAGGGTGACGGAGAATTCCTGGAAGATCCGCCCGATCAGGCCACCCATCAGCAGGATCGGCAGGAACACCGCGATGAGCGACAGGCTCATCGAGATCACCGTGAAGCCGACCTCCCGGGCGCCGATCAGCGCCGCCTCCATCCGAGGCTTGCCGTCCTCGATGTGGCGCTGGACGTTCTCCAGCACCACGATGGCGTCGTCGACCACGAAGCCGGTGCCAATGATCAGGGCCGTGAGCGACAGGATATTGAGCGAGTAGCCGAGCAGGTACATCGCCGAGAAGGTGCCGATGATCGAGATCGGCACCGCCACCGCGGGGATCAGGGTCGCCCGGCCGGAGCGCAGGAAGGCGAACACCACCAGGATCACGAGGCCGACCGCCACCAGCAGCGTCTCCTCGGTGGCCGCGAGCGACGCCCGGATCGTGGCGCTGCGGTCGCCGGTGAGCTTGATGTCGATGCCGCCCGGCAGCGCCGCGGTGAGCTGCGGCAGCGCCTTCTTCACCGCGTCGATGGTCTCGACCACGTTGGCGCCGGGCTGCTTGTAGACGAACAGCAGCACCCCGGCCTTGCCGTTGACGATGCCCAGGTTGCGCTTGTCCTCGACGCCGTCGAGCACCTGGCCCACATCCGTGAGCTTCACCGCCGCGCCGTTGCGGTAAGCCACGATGATGTCACGGTAATCCTCGGCCTTGCGGCCCTGGTCGTTGGCGTAGAGCTGGTAGCGCCGGCCCCCGGCGTCGATCTCGCCCTTGGGCGAGTTGGCGTTGGCCGAGGCGAGCGCCGCCCGGATGCCCTCCAGGCCGATGCCGTAGTTGAACAGGGCGGTGGGATCGAGCTCCACCCGCACCGCCGGCAGGGACGAGCCGCCGATATCGACGTTGCCGACGCCGGGCAGCTGCGACAGCTTCTGCTGCACCACGGTGGCGGCCGAATCATAGACCTGGCCGCGGGTCAGCGTGTCCGAGGTCATGCCGAGGATGATGATCGGCGTGTCGGCGGGGTTGAACTTGCGGTAGGTCGGGTTCTGCCGGAGCGAGGCCGGCAGGTCGGCGCGCGCCGCGTTGATCGCCGCCTGGACGTCGCGCGCCGCGCCGTCGATGTCCCGGTTCAGGCCGAACAGCAGCACGATCCGGGTGGAGCCGAGCGAGTTCGTGGACGTCATCTCGTTGACGTCCGCGATGGCGCCGAGCCGCCGTTCGAGCGGCGCCGCCACGGTGGTCGCCATGGTTTCAGGGCTTCCGCCCGGCATCTGGGCCTGGACCAGGATCACGGGGAAGTCGATCTGCGGCAGCGGCGCCACCGGCAGCTTCAGGAACGCGAACAGGCCGGCGAGCAGCACGCCGATCGTGAGCAGCGTGGTCGCGACCGGCCGGCGGATGAACGGCTCGGAGATGTTCACGGGAGCGCCTCGCCGGCCGCGACATCCGGCCCCCGCCGTCCGGCGATCCGGCGCTCCAGCCGGTCGAAGGCCAGATAAATCACCGGGGTCGTGAACAGGGTCAGCACCTGGCTGACGATCAGGCCGCCGGCGATGCAGATGCCGAGCGGCTGGCGCAGCTCCGAGCCGACGCCGGTGCCGAGGATCAGCGGCACAGCCGCGAACAGGGCGGCCAGCGTCGTCATCAGGATCGGGCGGAAACGCAGCAGGCAGGCCTGGAAGATCGCCTCCCGGGGATCGAGCCCGTCCTCGCGCTCGGCCTGGAGCGCGAAGTCGATCATCATGATCGCGTTCTTCTTCACGATGCCGATCAGGAGCACGATGCCGATCACCGCGATGATGTCGAGGGACAGCCCGAACAGCATCAGGCCCAGCAGCGCCCCGATGCCGGCCGAGGGCAGCGTCGACAGGATCGTGATCGGGTGGATGAAGCTCTCGTAGAGCACGCCCAGCACGATGTAGACGGTGATGATCGCCGCGAGCACCAGGAACAGCTCGTTGCTGAGCGCCGACTGGAAGGCGAAGACCGAGCCCTGCGGCACCACCCGGAACGAGGGCGGCAGGTCGATCGCGGCCTTGGCCTGCTCGATCGCCTCGACCGCCTGCCCGAGGGCCGCCCCGGGGGCCAGGTTGAACGACACCGTGGTGGCGGGGAACTGGCCGAGATGCGAGATCAGCAGGGGCGCCCGCCGCTCGCTGATCCGCGCCACCGCGGAGAGCGGCACCTGGCCGTTGGTCGCCGTCGAGGATGGCAGGTAGATCGTCTCGAGGCTGCGCAGGGTGGTGTGCAGGTTCGGGTTGGCCTCCAGGATCACCCGGTACTGGTTGGACTGGGTGAAGATGGTCGAGATGATCCGCTGGCCGAAGGCGTCGTAGAGGGCGTTGTCGATGGTCGCCGGGGTGATGCCGTAGCGGCCGGCGGTGGGCCGGTCGATGGTGACGTAGGCGGCGAGCCCCTGCGCCTGGTGGTCGCTCGCCACGTCGGCGACCACGGGGGATTTCGCCAGGGCCTCGGTGAAGCGCGGCACCCAGGTCTCGAAATCGTTGAGGTTCGGGGTCTCGAGGATGAGCTGGTACTGGGTCGCCGAGACCGCGGTGTCGATGGTCAGGTCCTGGACCGGCTGCATGTACAGGCGCATGCCGGGCTCGGCCCGGGCCGCCTCCGTGATCCGCCGGATGATCGCGCCGGCCGAGTCCGTCCGCTGGTCGCGCGGCTTGAGGTTGATCAGCATCCGGCCGGAATTGAGCGTGACGTTCTGGCCGTCGACCCCGATGAACGAGGATAGGCTGGCGACGTCCGGGTCCTTGAGGATCAGCGCAGCCATACGCTGCTGGCGCTCGGCCATGGCCGCGTAGGAGACGGACTGGTCCGCCTGCGTGATGCCCTGGATCACCCCGGTATCCTGGACCGGGAAGAACCCCTTGGGGATGACCACGAACAGGTAGACGGTCAGCACCAGGGTGCCGAGCGCCACCAGCAGGGTCAGGCCCTGATGGTTCAGCACCACCCGGAGCGCGCGGCCGTAGGCGGCGATCGTACCGTCGATGGCGCGCCGGCCGGCGCGCGCGAACACGCCCTCGCGGCGGCGGACCTTGGCCTCGGGCGCGTGCTTGAGCAGGCGCGCGCACAGCATCGGCACCAGGGTCAGCGACACGACCGCGGAGATCACGATGGTGGCGGCCAGCGTGATGGCGAATTCGTGGAACAGGCGCCCGACCACGTCGCCCATGAACAGCAGCGGGATCAGCACCGCGATCAGCGAGACGGTGAGCGAGATGATGGTGAAGCCGATCTCGCGCGACCCCTTCAGGGACGCTTCCAGGGGCGAATCGCCGGCCTCCACGTGGCGGGCGATGTTCTCGATCACCACGATGGCGTCGTCGACCACGAAGCCGGTGGCGATGGTGAGGGCCATCAGCGACAGGTTGTCGAGGGAGAAGCCGTACAGGTCCATCACCGACAGGGCGCCGATCAGCGACAGGGGCACCGACAGGCTCGGGATCAGCGTCGCCGACAGGCTGCGCAGGAACAGGAAGATCACCAGCACGACCAGCGCGATCGCCAGCCCCAGCTCAAACTGCACGTCCTCCACGGAGGCCCGGATCGTGGTGGTACGGTCGGTGAGCGGCGCCACCGCGACGGAGGTCGGCAGGCTCGCCTGCATCTGCGGCAGCAGCGCCTTGATCTTGTCGACCGTGGCGATGACGTTGGCGCCCGGCTGGCGCTGGATGTTGAGGATCACCGCGGGCGTGGTGTCGGCCCAGGCCCCGAGCTTGGTGTTCTCCGGCCCCTCGACCACGTCGGCGACCTCCGAGAGCATCACCGGGGCGCCGTTGCGATACGCGATGATCGCGGCGTTGTAGGCCTTCGGGTCGCGGATCTGGTCGTTGGCGTTGATCGCGTAGGATTGCTTCGGCCCGTCGATCGAGCCCTTGGGGGTGTTGACGTTGAGGTTGGTGATGGTGGTGCGCAGGTCGTCGATGTTCAGCCCGTAGGCGGCGAGCGCCCGGGCGTTGAACCGCACCCGGATCGCCGGCCGCTGGCCTCCCGAGATGCTGACCAGGCCGACGCCGGCCACCTGACTGATCTTCTGGGCGAGCCGCGATTCCGCGAGGTCGCGCACCTGGGTCAGTGGCAGGGTCTTCGACGTGAGGGCCAGGGTCAGGACCGGGGCGTCGGCCGGGTTGACCTTGGCGTAGATCGGTGGCGCCGGCAGGTCCGAGGGCAGAAGGTTGCCGGCGGCGTTGATCGCCGCCTGGACCTGCTGCTCGGCGATGTCGAGGGGCAGGTCGAGGTTGAACTGCAGCGTGATGACCGAGGCGCCCGCCGAGGATTGCGAGGTCATCTGGTTGAGGTTGGCGAGCTGGCCGAACTGCCGCTCCAGCGGCGCCGTGACCGAGGAGGTCATCACCTCGGGGCTCGCGCCCGGATAGAAGGTCTGGACCTGGATCGTCGGGTAATCGACGGCGGGCAGCGCCGAGACCGGCAGGTTCAGGTACGAGACGCCGCCGACGATCAGGATCGCCAGCATCAGCAGCGTCGTGGCGACCGGACGGAGGATGAAGAGGCGGGACGGGTTCATGGCAGGCGCACCATGGCCGGGCTCACTGCGCCGACCGGCGCCCGTGCCGGCGGCCGCCCTCCGGCGCTGCCGGAGGCGCGGTCTCGGCCGCCCCGTCCGGTCCGGCGGCCGGCTTTCCGCCGGGCTTGTCCCCCGCGCCGGTGACAGCGCCGGTCGCGCCCGCCGCCTGCGCGCCGTCCGTGATCCGGACCTCGGCGCCGTCCTTGAGCCGGTCGGTGCCGTCGGTGACGATCCGGTCGCCCGGCTTCAGGCCGGAGACCACGACGGTGTTGGTCCCGTCGGTCTCACCGGTCTTGATCGGCCGGACCGTGACCTTGCTGTCCCCGTCCATCAGGTAGACGTAGGTGCCGGGCGTGCCCTGCAGCAGGCCGGAATTCGGCACCAGCGTCGCGGCCCGCACCGTGTCGACGGTGAGCTTGGCGTTGACGAACTGGTTCGGGAACAGCTCCTCGTCGGCGTTGTCGAACTGCGCCCGCAGCTTCACCGTGCCGGTGGTCGTGTCGATCTGGTTGTCGACGGTGTCGAGGGAGCCGAGCGCGATCTGGTGGGCGTCGCCGCGGTCGTAGGCGCGCACCGCGAGCTTGGCCCCGGCCCGCACCTGGCGCATCACCCGGGCCACGTCGTCCTCCGGCAGGGTGAAGATCACCGAGATCGGGTGGAGCTGGGTCACCACCACGATCGCCGTGGAGGCGGCCGAGATGTAGTTGCCCTGATCGACCTGCCGCAGGCCGACCCGGCCGTCCACCGGCGCGGTGATGTGGGTGTAGGCGATATTGAGCTTCTGCTGGTCGACCAGCGCCTGGTCGGCCGCCACCGTGCCCTCGTTCTGCTTGACCAGGGCGGCTTGCGTGTCGACGTTCTGCTTCGAGATCGAATCCTGCCGGTTCAGGGTCTGGTAACGCTGGAGGTCGAGCTTCGAGTTCTGCAGCAGCGCCTGGTCGCGGGCGAGCTGGCCCTGATACTGGGCGAGCAGCGCCTCGTAGGGCCGGGAATCGACCAGGGCGAGCTCGTCGCCGGCCTTGACGGTCTGGCCCTCGCGGAACTTCACCGCCATCAGGTAGCCGCTGATCTGCGACTTCACCGTCACGGTGGCGAGCGGCGTCACGGTGCCGAGGCCCTGGAGCACCACCGGCATGTCGCCGGTCGTCACCGGGGCGACGCCCACCGCCTGCGCCATGTCGCCGCCGCCGTGCCGCCCGCCGCGGCCGCCGCCCTTGTGGGCCGTGGCCGGCTCGGCGGCCTTCTCGGTGCGCGCTTCGTACCAGCGGTGGCCGATCGCCCCGGCGCCCGCCAGCAGGGCCAGGATCACGAGCCAGCGGATCGGCCGGAAGCGCCGCGTGCGGACGTCGCGCGCCGGCGCCTCGCCGGGCTGGTAGGCGCGCGCCGTATCGGTGCGGATCGGTGAACTCTCGTTCATGCCTGACTAGAGCACATGCCGGACGCCTGCGCGACCGACGGCACCCTATCCCTCGCTGTGCACGCCCCCATGGCGCATGTTCCGGCCGCCTACGCTTCGGCGGCCCGGACGGTGGCATCGGCCTACGCGGCTATACGGGCCGGACGGTGTCCGGCGGCTGCGGCATATTCCATCGCCGGGGCGTATCGGATGCCCGGCCAATGTGCCGTCACTAGGGCGTGGAGGTTTCAGCCGTGTTGCTGGGCTCCGCGGCGGACGGATCCGGTGCCGCATAGGCCTTCAGCACCGCGCGGAACGGCGCGTCCACGGGCGCCACCGGCAGGCCGAGCCGGAGGGCGAGGCCCAGGCCGGCGATCAGCAGGGCAAGGCATAAGGCGTGCGTCGTCCGCATGGTCGCATCCGGTGGGCCGGACACGCTACCAGAGCGCGCGACCCATCACATGCCGAAAGGGCCACCGATCCGGAGATCGATGGCCCTCTGAGAGGACCGGAGCGGCGTCTCGCTGACGGAGCGAGGGGGCAAAGCCCCGCCGACGAGAGCGCCGCTCCGGCCGTGAGACGAACCTACGTTACGACTGATGAATGTCAACATTCGTCAGCCCCGCCGTTCGCCCGGATGGATGGGTCTGTGCGGGCGCGCACATTCCGCACGCCGCCGACCCCATGCTACATCCCGACGATGTCCAGCCTGTCTCCCGCGCCCCAAGCGGCGTCCCGCCTCGCATGAATCCGGTCTTCGCCGCCCTGCCGACCACGGTGTTCGAGACCATGTCGCGGCTCGCCCGCGCCCACGACGCGGTCAATCTCGGGCAGGGCTTTCCCGACGATCCCGGCCCCGCGGACGTGCGCGAGCGCGGCGCCCGGGCGCTCATGGACGGCTGGAACCAGTATCCGCCGATGATGGGGCTGCCGGCCCTGCGCGAGGCCGTGGCCACGCATTACGCCCGGCACCAGGACCTCGCCCTCGATCCCGAGACCGAGGTGATGGTGACCTCCGGGGCGACCGAGGCGCTCGCCGGGGCCCTGCTGGCGCTGATCGAGCCCGGCGACGAGGTCGTGCTGTTCGCGCCGATGTACGACGCCTACCTGCCGCTGGTGCAGCGGGCGGGCGGCGTGCCGCGGATCGTGGCCCTGCAGCCGCCGTCCTTCCGGCTCGACAAGGTTGCGCTGGCCGCCGCGTTCGGCCCGCGCACGAAGGTCGTGGTGCTCAATAATCCGCTCAATCCGAGCGCGACCCTGTTCAACCCGGACGACCTGGCGCTGCTCGCCCAGTACTGCACGCGGTTCGATGTCACCGCGATCTGCGACGAGGTCTGGGAGCACGTGGTCTTCGACGGCGCCCGCCACCGGCCGCTGATGGCGCTACCCGGGATGCGCGAGCGGACGGTCAAGATCGGCTCGGCGGGAAAGATCTTCTCGCTCACCGGCTGGAAGGTCGGCTTCGTGATGGCCGATGCCCGGCTGATGCCGGTCCTGGCCAAGGCGCACCAGTTCCTCACCTTCACCACGCCCCCCAACCTACAGGAGGCGGTGGCGTACGGCCTCGGCAAGCCCGAGCCGTGGTTCGAGGCCATGCGGGCGGGCTACGCGGCCTCCCGCGACCGGCTGGCCTCCGGCCTGCGCGACCTCGGCTTCCGGGTCCTGCCGGCGCAGGCCACGTGGTTCCTCAACATCGACATCACGGGGCTCGGCTACGCCGACGACGTCGCCTTCTGCGAGGCACTGGTCACCCGTCACGGCGTCGCCGCGATCCCGGTGAGCGCGTTCTACCCGGACGGCTCCGTGCGCAGCCTCGTGCGCCTGTGCTTCGCCAAGGCCGACGCCACCCTGGACACCGCCCTCGCGCGGATGCGGGGCGTGGCCGGGGGTGCGGCATGATGGTCGCAGGCGCTTTGCTTGCGGGGATCTCCCGGGGGGGCCACCTCGTTGAGGGTGATGGCTCTCCGACGGATCCCCGCGATGGACTTCTCCCAGGCTTCCCGGACCGGCCCCTCCGCCGGTGCCAAGACCTTTCCTGGCGCCAAGACCTTTCCTGGCTCCAAGACCTTTCCCGGCAGTGCGTCGGCGCGCCTGCCGCCATTCCTGTCGGCCGATCTCGACCGCGAGGCCAGCCTCGCCCGGCTGGAGACGCTGGCGCACTTCATGGACACGGCCTTCGTGATCCCGGGGATCAACCGGCGGGTCGGGTTCGACGCGCTGATCGGCCTCGTGCCGGTGATCGGCGACGTGGCCGGCATGGTGATCTCCTCGTTCATCGTCTACGAGGCCAAGCGCCTGGGCGCGCCCCGCTGGCTGGTGGCCCGGATGGGGCTCAACGTCGCCTTCGACGGTCTGCTCGGGGTGGTGCCCCTGGCGGGCGACCTGTTCGACGCCGCCTTCAAGGCCAACCGCCGCAACGTCCGCCTGCTGCGCCACTGGATGGAGCGCACCGGCGGAATCCGCCCGAACGAAATCGAGGGCACCGCGACCCGTCTCGACACCTGAGTCTTTTCTGGGGTTCGCGATGGGCGAAGGGCGGTAGCCGCCGACTCGCGCCTGCTCCCCTTTGTGACCTGCGATATCTTCACATCGGCGCGTGCCAGCCGCGAGCCCCCTCTCCCGCACGGGAGAGGGGGCTCGTCGCGGCTCCTCCGGTATCGTCTGGATCCGGTAGCCTGCGCTGCCACAGCGAGAATCGTCCAGTTCTGCAGGGGCAGCCATGAACGAGATCGCGCGCCCCGGCGAGAGCGAGGTCGTCCCGGCGCCGTTGCCGGGCGCCCAGCCGATCGTCCTGCGGCCCGATGAGGCCGTTCCCGCGCCGGCCCCGGTTTCGGGCGGGCGCGGCTGGCTGTCGCCGCTCAACCGGCGCCGGCTCGACAACTTCCGCCGCAACCGCCTCGGTTCCTGGTCGTTCCTGATCTTCGCGGCCCTGTTCGTCCTCAGCCTGTTCGCCGAGTTCATCGCCAACGACCGCCCGATCGTCCTGTCCTACAAGGGCGAGTGGCTGGTCCCGGTGCTGGTGGACTACCCGGAGGAGAAGTTCGGCGGCTTCCTGGCGGTCACGGATTTCCGGTCGCCCGAGATCCGCAAGGAGATCGCCGAGCACGGCTGGGCGCTCTGGCCGCCGATCCGGTTCTCCTACGACACGATCAACGAGGACCTGCCGACGCCCTCGCCGTCGCCGCCGACCTGGATGCTCTCGGACGCGCAGTGCAGGCCGGTGGCGGAAAAACTCGGCGGGGCGACCTGCGCCGACATCCCGTGGCACTGGCTCGGCACCGACAACACCACCCGGGACGTGCTGGCGCGGGTGATCTACGGGTTCCGCATCTCGGTGCTGTTCGGGCTGATCCTGGCCGCGGTCTCCTCGGCGATCGGGGTCGTGGCCGGGGCCGTGCAGGGCTATTTCGGCGGCTGGGTCGATCTCGCGTTCCAGCGGTTCATCGAGGTCTGGGGCGGGATCCCGACCCTCTACCTGATCATCATCATCTCGGCCTTCATCGCCCCCGGCTTCTTCGTCCTGCTCGGGATCATGCTGCTGTTCTCGTGGGTGGCGCTGGTCAGCGTCGTGCGCGCCGAGTTCCTGCGGGCGCGGAACTTCGAATACGTCCGGGCCGCGCGGGCGCTCGGCCTGTCGAACCTGCGCATCATGACGGTCCACCTGCTGCCCAACGCCATGGTGGCGACGCTGACCTTCCTGCCGTTCATCCTGAACGGCTCGATCACCACGCTGACTTCCCTGGACTTTCTAGGCTTCGGCCTGCCGCCGGGCTCGCCCTCCCTCGGGGAACTGCTGGCACAGGGCAAGGACAACCTGACGGCCCCATGGCTCGGGCTCACCGGATTCCTGGTCATCGCCGTGATGCTGAGCCTCCTGGTCTTTGCCGGCGAAGCAGTGCGCGACGCGTTCGACCCCCGCAAGTCCTTCGCCTGAGCCCGGATCCGGCCCTCAACGGTGCCGGAACCCACAGGCGATCGGCGATCCTGCAAAAATATTTTGCGGCGCGGCGGCAAGACCGGTCAACGGTCGGGAAAGTCGCGCCAAGACCCCCCGCGGGAACTGCTGATCTTGGCCGTAACGGTCTCTCCCACCAACGAAAACCTCGTTCCGAGCCAGTGCCAGCATTCGTCGCGCGGGCCAGGATATAGCGCCGCGCAAGTGCCTGGATAATGGCGCCAATGCAACTTCAACCTGTAACCTTGGCCGGCCGATGTAGACCTGAACTTTCAATCGATCACACGGAATTGTATGGATCACCTTGCTTTTTCCTGCGGCTGTCTTAACTCGCAGTAAGTCACCATCTCCGCACCCATCCAGCTTAAGGAAAGCAAGAATGTCCGAAGAAGCGTCCGCATCCCAGGCGCACTATATCGAACGGACCGTGGACGTCGTTGCGGCCTATGTCGCCAACAATTCCCTGCCCCCGACCGAATTGCCGTCGCTGATCGCGAGCATCCATGAGGCGCTGAATTCCATCGGCTCCGGGCCTTCCGCCGCGGCGGAAGACACTGTCGAGCGGCCGACCCCGGCGCAGGTCCGCAAGTCGATCCGCCCGGATGGCCTCGTCAGCTTCATCGACGGCAAGTCGTACAAGACGCTGAAGCGCCACCTGACCAAGCACGGCCTCGATCCGCAGGGCTACCGCGAGCGGTACGGCCTGCCGGCGGATTATCCGACCACCTCGGCGAATTACTCGGCGCAGCGCTCGGCGCTGGCCAAGAGCCTGGGTCTCGGCCAGCCCGGCCGCACCCAGCAATCCGAGAAGGAGCCGGACGTCGAGGCTGGCTCGGCGCCCGCGCCGGCCCGCGGCGGCCGCCGCAAGGCCGAGAAGGCCGAGTCCGCCCCCGCCAAGGGCCGCGGCACCAGCCGCAAGTCCGTCGAGGCCGCCTGACCGCCGGGTCCCGATCTCCCTCCGCGCCGTTCCGCGCAGAGGGAGGATTTCGCGCAGCCGGTCCGCAGCAATCGGACCGGATCGCCGCGCCTTGGGCCGGCCGGATACTGGCTCTCGACCGGAGACGGTCGGGAGCCATGTCGTGGATACCGGCCTGCGCGCCGGCTTCTGCGGCCGGGCGAGAGCGCCCGCCGCCGAAGTGGATACCGGTTCGGCGCAAGCGAGCGCGTCGAATCAAGGACTTAGAGCCGTTCTCGATTACAAGTCGATCGGGAACGGCTCTATTGATCACCGTGGATCGACAACCGCTGATTTAAACCTACGATAAGATTCGCTGTTTACGGTCGTGTCCTGCAGCGCCCGTGAGGGTCGGGCTGAAGGGCCGGGAGCGGAATCGGTGTCGGCAGCGACCACGTCGGAATGCGTCCTGGCCGAGCAGGAGACCCTGCGCCTTCACGCCTTGGGCACGTTCCAGATCGCCGGGACCGCCCCCGAGGAGCGGTTCGACGCCATCGCCCAGCTGGCGGCGCGGCTGTTCCGCGCGCCGATCGCCTACGTCTCGCTGATCGATCAGCACCATCAATGGATCAAGGCGCAAGTGGGCCTCGATCAAGTCGGTCTCGATCCAGCGCCGACAGCCCGCGGCGCCTCGTTCTGCACCCACACGATCCGGTCCGACGATCTTCTGGTCATCCCAGATACGCGGCGCGATCCGCGCTTCTCCGACAATCCCCTCGCTTTGGGACCGCCCTTCGTCCGCTTCTACGCCGGCGCCCCGCTGATCACCGCGGACGGCTTCCGGCTGGGGGCGCTGTGCGTGGCCGACACGGTGCCGCGCCGGCGCTTCCCGGCCCGGGACCGCCGGGCGCTCGCCGACCTCGCCGCCCTGGTGGTCCAGCAGATGACCCTGCGGCGCAGCGAGCTGGCGCGGGTGTCCATGATGGGCTTTGCAAACGCCACCGAGCTGGCGCTGCTGGCGATCAGCCGGGAGGGCCGGATCCGGTTCGCCAACCAGGCCGCCGCAGCGCTGTTCGGCTACACCCACGACGAGATGCTGGGGGAGCCCTTCGATCTGATCGTGCCCGAGCGCATGCGTGCGGCCCACACGGCCGGATTGAAGCGGATCTTCGCAGGCGACGCGGCCAAGGTCGCCGGCCGCACCATCGAGGTGATGGTCCGGCGCAAGGACGGCGCGGAATGCCCGGCCGAGATCGCCCTGTCCGTCTGGCACGACGATGGCGGGCCGAATCTCGGCGCCATCATCCGGGACATCTCGGAGCGGCGCAGGC
This sequence comes from Methylobacterium mesophilicum, assembly GCF_022179445.1. Taxonomy (GTDB): domain Bacteria; phylum Pseudomonadota; class Alphaproteobacteria; order Rhizobiales; family Beijerinckiaceae; genus Methylobacterium; species Methylobacterium mesophilicum. The sequence continues at coordinate 96,613 of NZ_BPQU01000011.1, forward strand.
GGGAGGCCGGCCTGCTCCGCCTCGCCCACCAGGATGCCCTGACCGGCCTGACCAACCGCCGCCGGTTCGAGACCCTGCTGAACGACCTCTACCGGCGCGGCCAGCCGCTCGCGGTGCTGCTGGTCGATCTCGACGGGTTCAAGGCGATCAACGACAGCCTCGGGCACGCGGTCGGCGATGCGCTCCTGCAGGCGCTCGCGGTCCGGATCCCGGCGGTGCTGCCGCGCCGGGCCGTGATGGCGCGCCTGGGCGGCGACGAGTTCGTGGTGCTGCTGCCCGGCACCGGCGACCCCCTGGCGGCGCGCGCCTGCGCCACCGCGATCCTGGCCGCGCTGGCGGACCCGGTGGTGGTCGGGACGCACGTGCTGCGGGCCGGCGCGAGCATCGGCTTCGCCCTCGCCCCCGAGCACGGCCGCGACGGAGAGGAGCTGCTCGCCAGCGCCGATTTCGCGCTGTACCGGGCCAAGCAGGAGGGCGGCGGCGCCGCCCGGATGTTCGCCTCCGAGATGCGCCATGCCGCGGCGGCCTTGCGCAACACCCAGGACGCGCTGCTGCGCGCCCTGCACGGCGACGAGCTGGTGCTGCACTACCAGCCGCAGATCTGCCTCACGAGCGGCCGGCTCGTCGGCGCCGAGGCCCTGCTCCGCTGGCAGCACCCGGAGCGCGGCCTGCTCCTGCCCGGCACGTTCCTCCCGGCCATCAAGATGAGCCCGCTGGCGCTCCCGGTCGGCGCCTGGGTGCTGGACGCCGCCTGCCGGCAGATCGCGGCCTGGCGGGACCAGGGACTGCCGCCGTTCCGGGTCGGGGCGAACCTGTTCTCCGCCCAGTTCAAGACGGGAAACCTCGTCCGCGAGGTCTCCGACGCGCTGGCCCGCCACCGGGTCCCGCCGGAGGCGCTGGAGCTGGAGATCACCGAGCGGGTCGTGCTGCAGAACGACGACCGCACCCTCGGGACGATCCGGGACCTGCGCGCAATGGGCGTTCGGATCGCGTTCGACGATTTCGGCACCGGCTACGCCTCGCTGAGCAGCCTCAAGCGCTTCCCGCTGACGACCCTGAAGATCGATCGCACCTTCGTGAGCGACCTGCTCACCGAGGCCAACGACGCCGCGATCACCCGCGCGATCATCCGGATGGGCAACGACCTCGGCCTCGACACGGTCGCCGAGGGCATCGAGACCGAGGGCCAGGAGGTCGTCCTGCGGGCGCTGGGCTGCAAGGTCGGCCAGGGCTTCCACTACGGGCGGGCGATGCCGGCCGCCGCCCTGACGCGCCTCCTGGCGGAGCGCCCGGAGACCGGCGCGTGGCTGACACCGGTCCCGGCCCTGCGCGCGGCTGGGTAGGCGCCCGCCTCGTCCGTTCGGGACGGGGCAGGGAGCGGACGCGCCCCGCCGAAAGGCGAACCCGGGCGCCGCGCCCGCTTCCCGCGTTCGCGCCCTCCTGTTCGCGAACGCGGGCGGCCATCCATCGAGAAGGATGTATGGCAGGATTGTCCGCCGGTTTACGCATTCGGCACAACAACTCATTAACGGGGACAATATAGCCCTATTATAGAGCGTAGTCTGAGCGTGACCTGGTGGGTTCGAAGTCAATCTTCCTGTTCGTCGCTCGGGCGGCCCGGCATCTGCGCCGGCTGCGGTGGCGGCACACCTGCGATCTGCGCGCCTGGACGGCCATCGGTCTCGCGCTGGTGATTACGGCCGCGGCCGCCCTGTTCATCGCCCACCTGGAGACGCGCGCGGTCGACGACAACGAGCGCAGCCTCGGCGGCCTCGCCACGGTCCTGGCCGACCAGGCGGACCGGGCGCTGCAGGCGATCGAACTCGTCCAGGACGCCGTGCTGGCCGAGTTCCGCCAGGCGGGGATCGCCGACGGCGAGCATTATGCCGAGGCGGCGTCCCGTCCGTCCATGCACACGGCGCTGAAGACCTGGATCGCGGCACTGCCGCAGGCGAACGCCATCACCCTGGTGGACCGGACCGGACGGCTGCTCAACTTCAGCCGCTACTGGCCGATCCCGGCCGTCAACATCGCCGACCGGGATTACTTCAAGGCGCTGTCCGCCGACCCGACCCTGCAGCGCTACGTCGGCCGCCCGGTCCCGAACCGGGGGGACGGCGCCTGGACGATCTACATCGCCCGGAAGGTCGCGGCCCCGGACGGCACGTTCCTGGGCCTGATCCTGGGCGCGGTCGAGCTGAGCTATTTCGAGGGCCTGTACGATCAGATCGCGCCGGCGGACGACGCCGTGGTGTCCCTGTTCCGCAACGACGGCATGCTGCTGGTCCGGCATCCGCACCGCGAAGGGACGATCGGCCGGATCTTCCCCCGCGCGGGCGCATCCCTGATCACCGCCCGGACCGCGCAGGGCGGCGTCCTGCGCACCGTCAGCCCGATCGACGGCCAGGATCGGCTCATCGCCGCCCACGCCCTGAAGAACTACCCGCTGGTCCTCAGCATCAGCCGCACCGCGGAGGCCTGCCTGGCGGCCGCGCACCAGCAGGCGACCATCGTGGGGGTGGCGGCGTTCCTGCTCGATCTCGGCCTCCTCGCGCTGGTTCTGCTCGGCCGCCGGCAGGCCCGCGCGCAGGATCAGCTCGCCCAGGCCGAGGCGGCCCGGGCCGCGGCCGAGGCGCGCGAGCGGGGCGAGCGGGCGCTGCGGCTCCAGGACGCCCGGTTCGGCATCGCCCTCGACAACATGGTCCAGGGCCTGTGCCTGTTCGACCGGGACGGCGCCCTCATCGTCATGAACGCCCGCTACGCGCGGATGTACGCGGTCCCGGAGGAGATGCGCCGGCCCGGGACCGCCCTCCCGGCCCTCCTCGGCCACCTCAGCGACCCGCGCAACGGACTCGGATCCGCGGCCGCGGGGGCGCTGGTGGCGGCCTGCGAGCGCACCGCCGCGCAGGGCCAGCCGGTCTCGCTGACCTGCGACTTCGCCGACGGCCGGGCGGTCGACGTGGTCCACGCCCCGATCCCCGGCGGCGGCTGGCTCTGCACCCACGAGGACGTCACCGAGCGCCGCCGGAGCGAGGCCCGGGTCGCCCACATGGCCCGGCACGACGCGCTCACGGGCCTTCCCAACCGCCTGGTCCTGAAGGAGCGCATGGACGCGGCCCTGGCAAGCTGCGATGCCCGCGCGCCGGCGACCGTGCTGTGCCTCGACCTCGACGGCTTCAAGGTCGTGAACGACACCTACGGGCATCCGGTCGGCGACGCGCTGCTCTGCGCGGTGGCGGCCCGGTTCGCCGCCACGGTGGCGGTCGGCGACCTCGTGGCCCGGCTCGGTGGCGACGAGTTCGCCATCGTGCTCGGCACGGCTCCCCTGCCTGCCGACGCCGCGCGCCTGGCACGGCGCCTCGTGGCGGCGCTCGAGACGCCGGTCACGGTGAACGGCCACACCCTGGTGATCGGCACCAGCATCGGCATCGCCATCGCCGACGACCCGTCCGGCACCGCCGCCACGCTGCTGCGGCAGGCCGACATCGCCCTGTACCAGGCCAAGGCCGCCGGCCGGGGCACGTGGCGCTTCTTCGACCCGGCCATGGATGTCGAGATCCAGCGCCGCCGGCAGCTCGCGGGCGATTTGCGCGGGGCGCTGGCCGGGGGCCAGTTCGTGCTGCACTACCAGCCGATCGTCGGGGCGCACGGCCAGGCCCTGCACGGCTTCGAGGCCCTGCCGCGCTGGCACCATCCCGAGCACGGCGAGGTCGGACCGGCGGAGTTCATCCCGCTGGCCGAGGAGGTCGGGCTGCTCGGGCCGCTGGGCGCCTGGATCCTCGCCACGGCCTGCCGGGCCGCCGCGTCCTGGCCGGACCCGGTCAAGGTCGCGGTCAACCTGTCGCCCCTGCAATGCGCCGGCCTCGGCCTCGAGGCGGATGTCCGGGCGGCGCTCGCCGACAGCGGGCTCAGGCCGGACCGCCTGGAACTCGAGATCACCGAAGCGGTGCTGCTGCAGGACAACGCCGCGAACCTGTCGCTCCTGCGGGCGTTCCGCGCCGCGGGCGTGCGGATCGCCATGGACGAGTTCGGGACCGGCTATTCGAGCCTCGGCACCCTGCACCGGTTCCCGTTCGACAAGCTCAAGATCGACCCGGGCTTCGTGCGCAGCCTCGCGCGCGACGGCGGCAGCGTCGAGATCCTGCGGGCCATGATCTGGCTCGGGCGCGCCCTGAAGATCGACGTCCTGGCCGAGGGCGTCGAGACCCCCGAGCAGGCGCGGATCCTGCGGGAGGAAGGCTGCCAGGAGCTGCAGGGCAATTTGTTCGGCCGGCCCGCCCCGGCGGCCGACCTCGCCGCGATCCTGGCCCGGACCGCCGACAGCCTGCGCCGGCCCGAGGCCGGGCCGAACCGCGGCGGCGTGGCGGCCTGAGGACGACGCGCCGCGACGAATCAGGGGCTCCGCCCCCGAACCCCACCAAAGGGCTGAGCCCTTTGGGAACCCGGGACTTCAGGCCGCCTTGGTCGCCTCCAGCCGTCCGTCCAGGGGGAACACCTTGGCGGGGTTGAGCATCCAGTCGGGGTCGAACACCGCCTTCACCCGCATCTGCTGCTCCAGATCGACCTGCGCGTACTGGAACCGCATCAGGTCGCGCTTCTCGATCCCGACGCCGTGCTCCCCGGTGAGGCAGCCGCCGACCTCGACGCAGAGCTTCAGGATCGCGTCGCCCGCGGCCTCGGCCTTCTGCAATTCGCCCGGCGTGTTGATGTCGAACAGGATCAGCGGGTGCAGGTTGCCGTCGCCCGCGTGGAACACGTTGGCCACCCGCAGGCCGTGGCCGGCGCAGATCGCCCCGATCCGCTCCAGCACCGGGCCGAGCTGTCCGGTCGGGATGGTGCCGTCCATGCAGATGTAGTCGGAGATGCGCCCCGTCGCCCCGAAGGCCGACTTGCGGCCCTTCCAGATCGCGGCGGATTCGGCCTCCGAGCGGGACACCCGCACGCTGGTCGGCCTGAAGTCCTTGGCGATCGCCTCGATGCGCCCGAGCATCGCGTCGCACTCGGCATCCGATCCCTCGACCTCGATGATCAGCATCGCCTCGGCGTCGCGCGGGTAGCCGGCCTGGGCGAAGTCCTCGGTGATCAGGATCGCCTCGCGGTCCATGTACTCGATCGCCACCGGGATGATGCCGGCCGCGATGATCGCGGCGACGCAATCGCCCGCATCCTCGACCTTCGAGAAGCCGACCAGCACCGGCCGCGCGCCCTCGGCGGCGCGCAGGATCCGCACGGTCGCCTCGGTGACGATGCCGAGCTGCCCCTCCGACCCGCAGACGAGGCCCAGAAGATCGTAACCGGGGCTGTCGAGGTGCTGGCCGCCGACCTCCACCACGGTGCCGTCGTTGAGCACCAGGGTGACGCCCAGCAGGTTGTTGGTGGTCACCCCGTATTTCAGGCAGTGCGCCCCCCCGGAATTCATCGCGATGTTGCCCGCGATCGTGCAGGCGAGCTGGCTCGACGGGTCGGGGGCGTAGAAGAAGCCCTCGTGGGCGACCGCGCCCGAGATCGCCAGGTTGGTCAGCCCGCTCTGCACCCGGGCGGTGCGGTTCTCGAAATCGAGGTCGAGCACCTGGGTCATCTTGCCGACGCCCAGGATGATCGCGTCGCCTTGCGCGATCGCCCCGCCGGCGAGCGATGTGCCGGCGCCCCGCGGCACCACCCGCACGCCCTCGGCGTGGCAATAGGCCATCACGGCCGCCACCTCCCGGGTGGTCGAGGGCAGCACCACGGCCAGCGGCATCTGCCGGTAGGCAGTGAGCCCGTCGGTCTCGAAGGCCCGGCGCTCGTCCTCGCTCACCACCAGCGCCTCCGGGGCGACCAGGGGCGCGAGGCCCGCCAGGATCTCCCCCCGCCGGGCGAGGATGTTCGGGTCGGGATCGGGGAAGCGGATGGTCATGGGGCTTGGGCCCTTTTGGCTGGCGTATGCGGAGCATGGACTCGCCGGAGCGGGCCTTCAACCGCCGGGCGGACGGAGAGGGGCGGCATGTCGTCCCGGCGTCACATTTCAACCATGACGGCTCCCTAGCGTCGAAAACCTCGCTTCGCTTCGCCTTCGCGGCGCCGGACCCTGCTCGACGGGTCCAGAACGGAACCGATGACCGCTCCCGCTTCCAGCGCCCTGCGCGACGACCCCTACGACGCGCCCTCGCCGCATCTCGCGGGCACCCGCGATATCGGGATCCGCAGCCTGCAACTGGGCATCGCCGCCCTGCAGGAGACCAGCGCGGCGTTCCAGGGCAGCCTCGGCGTCGCGTTCGAGGAGGCGGTGCAGACCATCCTGCAGAGCAAGGGCCGGGTCATCGTCAGCGGCATCGGCAAGAGCGGGCATATCGGCCGCAAGATCGCCGCGACGCTGGCCTCCACGGGCACCCACGCGTTCTTCGTCCACCCCACCGAGGCGAGCCACGGCGACCTCGGCATGATCGCCCGCGACGACGTGATCGTCGCCCTGTCCTGGTCCGGGGAGACCGCGGAACTCTCCGACCTCGTCGGCTTCAGCCGCCGTTTCTCGATCCCGCTGGTGGCCATCACCCGCAACGGCGCCAGCACGCTGGGCAAGGCCGCCGACGTGCTGCTGGAGTTGCCGCGGGTGCGCGAGGCCTGCCCGCACGACCTCGCCCCGACCTCCTCCAGCCTGATCCAGCTGGCGCTCGGCGACGCCCTGGCGGTGGCGCTGCTGGAGCGGCGCGGCTTCACCTCGGCCCGCTTCCACACCCTCCATCCCGGCGGGACGCTCGCGGCCCGGCTCAAGACCGTGCAGCAGGTGATGCACGGCCCGCAGGACATGCCGCTGGTCCACGAGACCGCGCTGATGTCCGAGGTGCTGATCGAGATCGCAGCGCGCCGCTACGGCTGCGTCGGCGTCACGGACGGCGCCGGGCGCCTGGTCGGCATCATCACGGACGGCGACCTACGCCGCCACATGGGCCCCGAGATCCTCGATACCCCGGTCTCGGCGATCATGACCCGCGAGCCGATCACCGTGGAGCCGCACAAGCTCGCCCAGGCCGCCCTCGAACTGATGAACCGCCGGCTGATCACCGCGGTCTTCGCGGTCACCGACGGCCGGCCCGTTGGCATCGTGCACGTCCACGACCTGCTGCGCGCCGGCATCGCCTGAGTTTTTCGACGTCCCGCCGGGCGAGGCCCGGAGTTCATCCGGACCCGATAGGCCGGACGCATCGCCGCGTGCCATGATCCGGGCATGGCGCTCCAAATCATCAACCGTCCTCTGCCCGGCTGGGGCATGACCTATGGGCCGTCCGGCGACGGTCCATTTCCAGCCGTGATGGTCCTGCACGGCTCCGAAGGGGCCTGGTCGGGCTACAGCTACCTCACGGCGGCCATCCTCGCCGCCCACGGCTTCCTGGCCTTCCCGTTCGGCTACTCGCGTGGCGGCAACGTCTGGAATGCCGGCGACATCGTCGATGTTCCGCTCGACCGGACGGTCGAGGCCCTTGGCGTCCTGCGCGCCCTGCCGATGGCCGGGCGGGTCGGCCTCTACGGTGTCTCCCGGGGGGCGGAACACGCCCTGCTGGTGGCGTCGTTGATGGCACGGGATGATGTCGCCGGCTTGCCCGATGCCGTCGCGGCCCATGCCGCGCCGGACGTCGTCTGCGGTGCTTTCGTGGGCGCCGCGTGGCGTGATTCCGGTGATCCGGGATTTCAGCCTTGGGATCCCGCCCAGCGGGCCTGGACATGGCGCGGCACGTCGGACGACCTGCTTCCGACTACCCCGATCGAGATCGAGCGGTATCGCGGTCCCCTGTACTTGAGTCACGGCCTGCGGGACGCGACGTGGGCGGCCGCGATGACGGAGCGTCTTCGGGACCGGCTGCACCGCCACGGTCTGGACCCCGAGGTCCATCTGCTCGCGGATCAGGATCACATGCCCGACGGCGAGGACGAGAACGAGCACCACCGCCGGTTGATCGCGTTCCTGCGGCGGACCTTGACCGACCTTTGATCAACCGCGCGCCTACAGCCGCGCCAGCAGTTCCGCCTTCTTGTCCAAAAACTCCCGCTCGCTGAGCACGCCCCGGGCGTGCAGCTCCGCCAGCCGCTCGATCGTGGCCAGCACATCGCCCGACGAGGCCGGCTCCGGCGCGGGCGCGGTCGGTCGAAGCGGGGGCGGCGGTTCGGCCGGATCGACCTGCCGGGGGGCGGCCGTCTCCGCCTCGATGCGGCGCAGGCGGTCGAGGGCGACGACGCCCCGCGGGCCCGTGAAGTCGAGGCTGCCGTTCGCCTGCGAGACCCCGGAGATGTGGTGCTCGCCGGTATCGTAGAGCGCGACGCCGCTGCCCGATTCGATCGCGAGCCGCCGCGTGTCGGGAAAGTAGGCGTAGCGTAGGCCGTCCTGCGCGCCGGTGCTCGCCGGAGCCCCGAGGCCGGCGGGCCACCACTCGCCGCCGCCGCGCTGCGACGCAGGCCCGACCTCCGTGAAGCCGCCCGCCGGCAGCGCCGCGGCGAGTTCGGTGCAGAGCGCGTCGACCCAGGCCTTGAGGCCGTCGTCGAACATCCGGCCGACCATCACCATGCCGCCGGAAAACCACTGGCCCATGCCGCCGAGGTCGGGATGGTTGAACTGCGCCATCGTGCCGTGCCCGCGCTCCAGCGCCTGGACCAGGTGGCGCACCGCATCGAGGCTCACCCCGTGGCGGTCGGCCACGCTCTGAAGGCCCGAGGCATGGTCGAACCCGCCCGCGTCGAGGAAGGGGGCGGGCGCGGCGGTGCCGCCGGGCGGGACCGAGGGTTTCTGGTCCATGGGCAGGCTCCGATCGTAGGGGGGCGGGAGCAGGATGGGCGAGGGCCGGCGCCATCGCGCTGCCGACACAATCCCTGGTCGTATACTCCGGTTCCGGACCGCCTCAGGTGCCGGAGGGCGGGAACGCGCCGGCGATGACGAAGTCGGTGATCGGCCGGCGGCCGTTCGGGGCCTCGCGCGGACGCTGCTCCTCGGTGAGGTCGGCCTCCGCGACCTTGCGGCCCACCGCGAAGGCGGCCTCGATCCGGTGGTTCTCGGGCAGGCGCAGCACCTCGGGCGCGCGGACATGGTCGAACCCGACCATGCCGTGGGCGTGCCAGCCCTGATGGATCGCCTGGAGCTGGAAGGCCAGCGATGCGGTGCCGGCGTCGAAGGAGTGGCTGTAGGACGGCTTCAGTTCGTCCCCGACCTTCATGAGCCCGTTCGAGACCAGGAACAGGATCGCGCCGGTGCCCGAGACCCATTTCTGGTTGCCGGGCACGAGCAGGCCGAAGAACGTCTCCCAGTTCGCGTCCCCACGCAGCGCGTAGAGGAAGCGCCACGGCTGCGAATTGTACGCCGACGGCGACCAACGCGCCGCCTCGATCATCCGCATCAGCTCGGCTTCGGGCAGCGCCTCGCCCGTGAAGGCACGGGGCGAGTGCCGCGCCACGAAGATCGGATCGATGTCGTGGTCGGGCTGGCGGGGCGGGGGCAGGCTCACGGGGATCGTCTCCGGACGGGCGCGAGCGCCCAGACTGCTGAGCTTGCCCGAAACACCTGCCCGGAGGCAAATCCCCCGCCGCTCACGCCACGCTGCGCTCGATCTCCTCCTCGTCGCAGATCACGCCGGCATTGCCCTCGAACTCGGCCGCGAGGTCCACGGGGGCGTGGGTCGGGGCCGCGGCGGCGCGGTCGCGCGCGAAGGTCGACAGGAACAGCCGCATGACGTGGCGCACCCCCGCGTCGTTGATGGTGCGCTGGTCCTCGTTGTAGTAGCGCCCGGCATTCACGTTGCTGGTGACGATGTCGTAGGCCGGGAAGTACACCGCCCGCGGATCGCCCCGGCCGACCACCTCGCCGGCCGCCACCCGCAGGACCGACTTGGAGTAGCTGTTCGACTCCATCACGTGCCGGTCCATGTAGGTCGCGATCATCGGCACCGGCGAGACCGTGAAGATCACCCGGGCCTTGGGGTTCACGCTCCAGAGCCGGTCCAGGAAGCCGTTGAGGTCGCCCAGCACCTCCCCCGCGCCGGCGTTGACGCATTCGTAGAGCTCCGGGTCGAAGGTGCCGCCCGCGACCCCCGGGGCGAGCGGCAGCGCCGCGCCGTCGCCCCGCCAGCGCCAGCCCTCGGTGAGGCCCAGCGTGAGCACGAAGACGTCCAAGGTCTCGAACAGGCGGCGCACCTCGGCCAGATGCGCGTCCCGGGCGGCGACCACCTCGGCCTCGCTGGCGAAACCCGCCGGCTCGACGGTGGGGCGGAACGGGTCGACGTAGCGGCCGTCGTCGCGCAGCCACGCCTTCAGCTCCGGCTCGAACTGGCCATAGGCCCGGTCGAACAGCTGCACGAACTGGCGCGTGTAATAGAGGTTGCCGTACCGGGCCGAGAAGGTGCCGAACTGGCGGGCATTGGCCTCGTCGGCGCTCATGCCGGGGGGCGGCGGCTCGGTCAGGTAGTAGTTGAAGCCGGCGCCGCGCACCGCCTCGGCCACCCGCTGCGCGAAACAGGAGCCGCCGGTGGCGACCTTGTCGGTCGGCCCGATCGCGAACGTGTCCTTCGGGTGCGGATTGACCGCGAAGGGCGGCACGTTGGTCACGACCTTGCGCCAGAATCGCTCGGCCGGTAGACCCGTATACGGATTCAACGCCATCTTCGAACCCTCTTCTTCACGACGGCAACTGCCCTCGGGGCTGCTGATCCGTCCGCTGACCCCGGCACGCGACGTGGCCCTGAACGATCTGCCCCGGCGCGCCCGCAGCGCGTTGTCCCTGTCGACCCCCAGTTGGGCGCCTACCTGGGCGACACCATGGCGGAACCGCGCGCGCGCCGCCACGACCCGCGACGGGCCGGCCATCGCGGTGCTGGGCAATTGCCAGGCCCGGGGCATCGCCCAGGCGATGCGCCTGCTCGCCCCGAAGAGCCCCGTGCGCTACCTGCCCATGGGCTCTCTCAAGCGCGACCACGGCCATATCGACGGCCTGGTCCGGACGCTCCGCTCCCACGATCACGTCTTCTCGCAGACCTTCCCGGCCGGGCTGATCCCGGGCGGCGACGTCGCCAGTCTGCGGGCGGCCGACCCGCGGCTCAAGCTGTTCCCGGCGATCGTGTTCTCGGCCTTCCACCCGGACATGGTCTATGCCGGCCAGGCCTCGGATCTCGCCGCCCTGAAGCTCGCGCCCTCGCCGACGGGGCAGTACCACTCGGCGATCGTGCTCTGCGCCCACCGGCTCGGCCTCGATGCCGGCCGCACCGCCGGCCTGTTCCGCGAGGACGTGTTCGTCCGCCTGGGCTACCTCGACCATTGGGATCCGGCCGTGCGCGAGCTGGTCGGGGCCGCCGCGGCCCTGGGCTTCGGCCTGGACCGGGAGGTGACCCGCTGGGCGCGGCGCGGCGCCTTCATGCACCTGATGAACCACCCCAAGGCCTTCGTCATCGGCGACATCGCCCGGCGGCTGCTTCAGGAGAGCGGGTTCACGCCGGAGCCCGTGGAGATCGAGGATTACCTCGGCGACGAGCTGGTCCAGGACGTGGTCTGGCCGCTCTACCCGCCGATCGCCGAGCATTTCGGCCTCACCGGCTCGTACCTGTTCAAGACGAAGCCCCGGGGCGACGACTTCCCCAGGCTCTACGACCTGCCGGGCTTCATCGCGGCGAGCTTTTCCCTCTACGACGCCCTGCCGGCCGGCGATCTCGCGTGCCAGCGGGTGGAGACCTGGCTCGCCAGCCCCGAGATCGTCGCGCTGTTCCGGGCCGGGTAACCGGGACGCGTTCAGCCCGCCGCGCAGAGCGGGGCGTCGCTCAAGCCGTCGCCCATCATCCGGACCAGACGGTTGACCGCCTCCACCTGGAACGGCTTGCGCAGGAACAGGCTGCCCGGCACGCCCCGGCCGCCGCTCGAATCGGTCGAGGTGTAGACCACCGGCCGGTCGGCATGGAGCGCCCGGAACGCGTGGGCCACGGTCCAGCCGTCGATCAGGCCGGGCAGGTGGATGTCGGTGAACAGCCAGTCGATCTCGTGGCCCCGCGCCCGCAGGAGCGTCAGCGCCGCCTCCCCGGTGGAGGCCTCGATCACCCGGATGCCCTGCGTCTCGCACAGGCTCGCGATGATCTCGAGGAGCAGGTAGCTGTCCTCAACGATGAGGACGCACTGGGCGGGGCGCATTGAGGGGTCCGGGAATCGCGCGGCGTCTCTAGATCTGGAAGCGCTCGCGTGTGCCGAACCGGAATCCGCGTCGACGGCGAGCGCTTCGGGCGAATCAAGGCCCGACAGGGTTGAGAATGTCTTAAAACGCGCCCGGATGCGGTATCCGGCCCTGTTGCATCCGGGCAACCCGCGGGGCGGAAACGCCTCCGCTTGCCCGGTGGCCCCGCCCGATCGCCCTGGCGGTGCCGCAATCCGGGCGCGTCAGCATGGCCCTGCGTGCGGCAGCGCACGCCGCCGACCGAAGCGGGCCCGCAGGACGTTGCGCGGGGCGCGCCGGAACCGTCGCTTAACCATCCGCGCCTATCACCGGCGCTCAGGACGACGCGGACCCGCCTCGAAGACCCGCAGCCGGCCTTCGGCACCGCTCGAGGAGTTGAACGATCATGCCCCAGCGTTTCCGCGCACTCGCCCTCGGCCTCGCTCTCTGCGCCGGCCTCGGGCTCGGCGCCTGCAGCAACGACAAGGACCTCGCCGACGCCTCCGCGTTCGGGGCGGGGGCCGCGACCCCGGGCAGCGCGCAGGACTTCGTCGTCAATATCGGCGACCGGGTCTTCTTCGAATCGGATTCCACCGACCTGACCCCCACCGCCACCGCCACCCTCGACAAGCAGGCCGCCTGGCTGCAGCGCTACCCGCGCTACACCTTCATCATCGAGGGCCATGCCGACGAGCGCGGCACCCGCGAGTACAACTTCTCCCTGGGCGCCCGCCGGGCCCAGTCGGTCAACGACTACATGGCCACCCGGGGCATCGGCGCGAACCGGATGCGCACGGTCTCCTACGGCAAGGAGCGGCCGGTGGCGGTGTGCAACGACATCTCGTGCTGGTCGCAGAACCGCCGCGCGGTGATCGTGCTGGACCGCGGCGCCGGGGCGTAATTCTTCGCGGATCCGACACGCGATCCACGTCCGCCTGCCGGTTCCTTCGAAGAACCGGCAGGCGGTCCCGCGAAGAATTGGCCGCGCCGCAGTTTTGCCGCGGAACGGCGCATCTGATAGGGCCTCGCGCTTCCATCGGACCGCAGCCCATCATGCCCGCCCGCCTTCGCACCCGCCTCGCGCTCACCACGATCCTCGGGGGCCTGCTCCTCGGCCCTCCGGCCGCCGCGCAGGACGCCTCGGAACTGGTGGTGCGCCTGGGGCGCATCGAGAACCAGTCCCGGATCATGTCCGGGCAGATCGAGACCCTCCAGTACGAGAACCGGCAGCTGAAAGAGCAGCTGCGCAAGTTCCAGGAGGATGTCGAGTTCCGCCTGAACGAGGGCAAGGGCGGCAAGGCCGCCCCCTCCTCCCCGTCATCGGGATCGGCCCCGGCGGGCACGGTCAACGGCGGCAATCCGGGGTCCGGCCGTCCGGGCAAGCGCGGCGACGCCTTCGACCCGTCCCAGGCCCCCGGCGCGCCCGGTGCGCCGATGCCGCTCGGCAGCACGCCGGCCTCCCCGCCCCTGCCGGCCCGGGAGGCCGCCGAGGCGGCCCCGGTCCGGCCGCAGGCGCTGCCCCGGGCCGCGATCGAGGACGAGGATCCCGACGCCGAGGGCGCCGCCCCCGGCTACGACGAGCCCGTGGACCTGCGCCCGCCCGCCCGCACCGGCGCGATCCCGGTCCCGGCGCCCCGCCCCGCCGAGAGCGTGGCCGCCACCCGGACCGGCGACCCGGCCGCCGATTACGAGACCGCGGTCGAGCTCTACCGCTCCAAGCAGTACGAGCAGGCCGAGATGGGCCTGCGCCAGTTCATCCAGTCGCATCCCCGCGACAACCGGGTCGCCGGCGCGACCTACTGGCTGGGCGAGAGCTACTTGGCCCGCGGCCGCAACCGCGAGGCGGCCGAGCAGTTCCTGAAGGTCTCCACCGACTATGCCCGCTCGTCGCAGGCTCCGGACGCGATGCTGAAGCTCGGCGTTACGCTCAACGCCCTGGGCGCCCGCGAGCAGGCCTGCGCGACGCTGGCCGAGCTGGACCGGAAATTCCCCAATGCCGGCTCCGGCGTCCGCCAGGGCGTCGCCCGGGAGCAGAAGCGCGCCCGCTGCGCGGCCTGACCGGGGATCCCAAAGGGCTAGTCCTTTGGCGGGGTTCGGGGGTGGAGCCCCCGAGAGACCAGGGCTCTGCCCTGGACCCGCAAAAGGTCGGGGACCTTTTGAATCCATGACCGGACAGTCGGACGATCCGGTCCTCCGCGCCCTCGCGCCCTGGCTTGGTCGGCCCGAGCGCGGCGTGCTGCTCGCCGTCTCGGGGGGGCCCGATTCGAGCGCGCTGATGCACGCCGCCGCGGCGCTCGGCGCGGCCGTGCGGGTCGCCACCGTCGATCACGGCCTGCGCCCGGATTCCGGCCCGGAGGCCGAGGGCGTCGGGCGGGCGGCCCGGGCGCTCGGCCTGCCGCACGCGGTGCTGGCCTGGGCTGGCTCGAAGCCCGGCACCGGCTTGCAGGACGCGGCCCGGGCCGCCCGCTATCGGCTGCTGGCCGCCCATGCCGAGGCGATCGGCGCCGGCCTCGTGCTCACGGGCCACACGCAGGACGATCAGGCCGAGACCGTGCTGATGCGGCTCGCCGCCGGCAGCGGACCGGCCGGGCTTGCCGGCATGCGGGCCGAACGAGCGCTCGCCCCCGGCCTCACCCTCGGGCGGCCGTTCCTGGCCCTGCCGAAGGCGATACTGGTGGCGTGGTGTGCGGCCCGGGACATCCCGCATGTCCGCGACCCGGCCAACGCCGATCCGCGCTTCGCCCGGGGCCGCCTGCGCGCGAGCTGGGCCGCTCTGGAGCGGGAGGGCCTGAGCCCGGCGCGGCTCGCGCGCCTCGCCGAACGGGCCGCCCGGGACGACGACGCCCTCCGGGCCGCGGCCGCGCAGGCCTTCGCGGCGGTTTTGCTGCCGGCAAAGAATACCGACGCCGCGGCGCTGCGCCTCGACGGCGCCGTGCTGGCGGCCCTGCCGGAGGCCATCGCCCTGCGCTGCCTCGACGCGGCCCTGACCCGGGTGGGCGCCGCGCCGCGCCGGCTGGAGCGCCTGGAATCCCTTGTCTTCGAGGCCGTGCTGCCGGCCCTGCGCCGCCGGGAGCCGATCCGCCGCACCCTGGCGGGGATTTTGGTCGCAACCGATTCCGCCGGCACGGTGAGTCTGGCGCCGGCCCCGCTGCGCCGGCACAAGACCGCCGTTTGACGGATAGATGCTGCCCTCGCCGCAGGGGGGACCGGCTTACTTGGCAAGGAAGGCCCCCCCGCCTACATTGGCGAGGTGTGCACGGATGGACCGGCAAAGCCGCGCGAGGTGTCCGTCTAGGGGGCCGCACGCACCAAGGATTGATCGATGAACCCGAATTTTCGCAACTTTGCCTTGTGGGTCGTCATCTTCCTGCTGGTGCTGGCCCTCGTCACGCTGTTCCAGAACCCGGGTCACCGGGGCGGCGGCAGCGAGATTGCCTACAGCCAGCTCCTCAACGATGCCGATGCCGGCAAGATCCAGTCGGTGGTGATCTCCGGGCAGGACGTGTCCGGCACCTATGTCGGGGGCGGCAACTTCACCAGCTACGCGCCCAACGACCCGAGCCTGGTCTCCAAGCTCCAGGGCAAGGGCGTGACGATCACCGCCCGTCCGCCGTCGGACAACACCCCCTGGTTCATCCAGCTGCTCGTGAGCTGGCTGCCGATCCTCGTCTTCATCGGCGCCTGGATCTTCCTCAGCCGCCAGATGCAGTCCGGCGCCGGCCGCGCCATGGGCTTCGGCAAGTCGAAGGCCAAGCTCCTGAACGAGGCCCACGGGCGCGTCTCCTTCGATGACGTCGCCGGCGTCGAGGAGGCCAAGGAAGACCTCCAGGAGATCGTGGAATTCCTCCGCGACCCCCAGAAATTCCAGCGGCTCGGCGGCCGGATCCCCCGCGGCGTGCTGCTCGTCGGCCCGCCCGGCACCGGTAAGACCCTGATCGCCCGGGCGGTCGCGGGCGAGGCCAACGTGCCGTTCTTTACCATCTCGGGCTCCGACTTCGTCGAGATGTTCGTGGGCGTTGGCGCCAGCCGCGTGCGCGACATGTTCGAGCAGGCCAAGAAGAACGCGCCCTGCATCATCTTCATCGACGAGATCGACGCGGTCGGCCGTCATCGCGGTGCTGGCCTCGGCGGCGGCAACGACGAGCGCGAGCAGACCCTGAACCAGCTCCTCGTGGAGATGGACGGGTTCGAGGCCAACGAGGGTGTCATCATCATCGCGGCGACCAACCGCCCCGACGTGCTCGACCCGGCGCTGCTGCGCCCGGGCCGGTTCGACCGCCAGATCATGGTGCCGAACCCGGACGTCACCGGCCGCGAGCGCATCCTGCGGGTCCACGTCCGCAAGGTGCCGCTGGCTCCCGATGTCGATCTCAAGGTGATCGCCCGCGGCACCCCCGGCTTCTCGGGCGCCGACCTGATGAACCTCGTCAACGAGTCGGCCCTGCTGGCGGCCCGTCGCGGCAAGCGCATCGTCACGATGCATGAGTTCGAGGACGCCAAGGACAAGGTCATGATGGGCGCCGAGCGGCGCACCCTGGTGATGACCGAGGACGAGAAGCGGCTCACCGCCTATCACGAGGGCGGCCACGCCATCGTGGCGTTCAACGTTCCGGCCACCGACCCGGTGCACAAGGCGACCATCATCCCGCGCGGCCGGGCGCTGGGCATGGTCATGCAGCTGCCCGAGCGCGACAAGCTCTCCATGAGCTTCGAGCAGATGACCTCGCGGCTGGCGATTATGATGGGCGGCCGCATCGCCGAGGAGATGACCTTCGGCCGGGACAAGGTGACCTCGGGCGCCCAGTCGGACATCGAGCAGGCGACCCGGCTCGCCAAGATGATGGTGACCCGCTGGGGCTTCTCGCCCGAGCTCGGCACCGTGGCGTACGGCGAGAACAACGACGAGGTCTTCCTCGGCATGTCGATGGGCCGGCAGCAATCGGTCTCGGAATCGACCGCCCAGAAGATCGACGCAGAGGTCCGCCGCCTGGTCGAGACCGGCCTCGAGGAGGCCCGGCGCATCCTGGCCGAGCACAAGGACGACCTGGAGGCGCTCGCTCAGGGGCTGCTGGAATACGAGACGCTCTCGGGCGACGAGATCCGCAACCTGCTGAAGGGCCAGCCCCCGATCCGCGACGGCGGCGACGTGCCCCCGACCCCGGCCCGGGGCTCCTCGGTCCCCTCCGCGGGCCGCGGCCGCCCGAAGGAGAGCGACGGCGGCTTGGAGCCTCAGCCGCAGGCTTGAGCCGGACAGATGGGATGAGAGGGGCGCCGCGAGGCGCCCTTTTTTGTTGGGTTTTTGGTTCTGAGCCTCCTGCCGAATAGGCGCTGCGGCCACGTGCGCATCCCCCTCCCCCCTTTGCGGGGGAGGGTGGTCCCTGAGTCAGCAGGGGTCGGGAGGGGGGAACCCGGCTTCCGAATGCAGAGCAGGCGTGAAGGCCGCAGCCCTATCCTGCACCGTCGCTCCCCTCTCCCGGCCCCCTTCGGGGGCCACCCTCCCCCGCAGAGGGGGGAGGGAGACGCGCGTGCGTCTAGCCCTCAGACTCATTCAGCAGCGATGTTTCACACATCGGCTTGCGAAAGCCGCCACGCGCCCCCTCTCCCGTGCGGGAGAGGGTTGGGGTGAGGGACCAGGTCTTTCCGGAAAACGCGCATCCCTCACCCTGTCCCTCTCCCGCACGGGAGAGGGGACCCGCGCCACATCCGAGAATGTGTGAATCCGATAGGCAGAGGGTGGGCGCGTCCTGCCTCGCCCCCCATGACAATCCGCCCCGCCTGTCCGGGAACATCCCCCGCAAGCTCGGCCGGAGGCTCGGATCCGGGCAGCGAATCGGAAAGACCGGGGACGGGAATCTTTCCGAGCCGCGTACCTGATGGCGTTGTCCGTTTATCTCGTCGTCGGCCTCGGGGCCGCGGTCGCCGGGTTCGTGCAGGGGCTGTCGGGCTTCGCCTTCGGGCTCGTGGCCCTGTCGTTCTGGGCCTGGGTGATCGATCCGCAGCTCGCCGCCGTCCTGGCCGTCGCCGGGTCGCTCACCGGGCAGATCGTCGCCGCCGTCACGGTGCGGCGCGGCTTCGACCGGGCCCGCCTCGCCCCGTTCGTGCTGGGCGGGCTCGCCGGCATTCCGCTGGGCGTGCTGCTGCTGCCGCAGCTCAATGCGGACTGGTTCAAGGTGGTGCTCGGCACCCTGCTGGTGCTGTGGTGCCCGGCCATGCTGCTCGCCAAGGACCTGCCGCGGATCACCGTGGGCGGGCGGCTGGCGGATGCCGTCGTCGGCCTGAGCGGCGGCCTGCTCGGCGGGCTCGGCGGCTTCACCGGCACGCTGCCGACCCTGTGGTGCGTGCTGCGCGGCTACGAGCGCGACGTCCAGCGCACGATCATCCAGAACTTCAACCTGACCATGCTGGCCGTGACCATGCTGGTCTATCTCGGCTCGGGCCTCGTCACCCGCACGGCGCTGCCGATGCTGGCCGTGGTGCTGCCCGCCATGCTGATCCCGGTCCTGCTGGGCACCCGGGTCTATGTCGGCCTGAGCGAGACGGCCTTCCGCCGGGTTGTGCTCGGCCTACTGACGGTCTCCGGCGTGACGCTGCTGGCGGCGGCGCTCCCGCGGGTGCTGTAAGGCGACGCCGCATTTCGACCGTGTTTGTCGGGGAGCACCCGGGGCAATCCAATCTGCTAAGGTCTGTCGCGCTACTCTGTCGCCGCGTTGGCCGGACGAGAGGCCCGGCACCGGAGATCGTGATGGCGCGCAAGTATTTTGGAACCGACGGCATCCGGGGCCGGGCCAACGGGGTGATCACCCCGGAACTCGCCCTCAAGGTCGGCCAGGCGGCGGGCCTGGTGTTCCAGCGCGGCGACCACCGCCACCGGGTGGTGATCGGCAAGGACACCCGCCTTTCCGGTTACATGATCGAGACCGCCCTGGTGGCGGGCTTCACCTCGGTGGGCATGGACGTGCTGCTGCTCGGCCCGGTGCCGACCCCCGCGGTGGCGATGCTGACCCGCTCGATGCGGGCCGATATCGGGGTGATGATCTCGGCCTCGCACAACGCCTTCGAGGATAACGGCATCAAGCTGTTCGGGCCCGACGGGTTCAAGCTCAACGACACGATCGAGCATGAGATCGAGGAGCTGATCGATGCCGAGCTGCATACCAGGCTGGCCGGTTCCGCCGACCTCGGCCGGGCCAAGCGGATCGAGAGCGTGCATGCCCGCTACATCGAATTCGCCAAGCGCACCCTGCCCCGGCACGTGACCCTCGACGGCCTGCGGGTGGTGGTCGATTGCGCCAACGGCGCCGCCTACCGGGTCGCCCCCGAGACCCTGTGGGAGCTCGGCGCCGAGGTGATCGCCATCGGGACCGAGCCGGACGGGTTCAACATCAACCGGGATGTCGGCTCCACCGCCCCGGCCGCCCTGGTCGCCAAGGTGCGCGAGCGCCGGGCCGATATCGGCATCGCGCTGGACGGCGACGCCGACCGGGTGCTGATCGTCGACGAGAAGGGCCACGTGGTCGACGGCGACCAGCTGATGGCGGTGGTCGCGCGCTCCTGGCAGGAGGACGAGCGGCTCACCCAGCCGGGGCTGGTAGCCACCATCATGTCCAATCTCGGCCTGGAGCGGTATCTCGGCGGCCTCGGCCTGTCGCTCGCCCGCACCGCGGTCGGCGACCGCTACGTGCTCGAGCACATGCGCGAGCACGGCTACAACCTCGGCGGCGAGCAATCCGGCCACATCATCATGTCGGACTACACCACCACGGGCGACGGCCTGGTGGCGGCCCTGCAGATCCTGAGCGTGGTGCAGCGCCAGGGCCGGCCGGTGAGCGAGGTCTGCCACTGCTTCGACCCGCTGCCGCAGATCCTCAAGAACGTCCGCTACCGGGCCGGCGAGCCGCTGAGCCAGGACAGCGTCGTCAGCGCGATCGCCCAGGCCCGCGCCCGGCTGGGGAATGGCGGCCGCCTGGTGATCCGCCCCTCCGGCACCGAGCCGGTGATCCGCGTGATGGCCGAGGGCGACGACCGCGGCTTGGTCAACGAGGTGGTCGACGAGGTGGTCGAGGCGGTGACCAAGGTCGCGGCCTAAGATCCGGGGTCCCAAAGGGACTGCGGCCCGGCCCTTTCAAGGTGTTGGGCTGAGAGCCAGGACATGGCGTCGAGCCGGCCTGCACGGTCCTTTTCCCGGGCGCATGCAGCGCCAGCGGAATGCGACCCGGGACCCAGCACACGACGGCGCGAAGCGTCCGTCCGATCGACCTGTGCCGCTGGCGCGGCGCTTCGTGTGCTGGGTCCCGGATCAGGTTCCGCTTCGCTTCACCTGTCCGGGAAAAGGCGCGCGTGATCTGCTCAGGAGCGCTGATTCCACGAGGTGCTCACGCGTAGGCGGCGCGCAGCACGGCCGGTGCGGTGGTCCGCCAAGCCGCCAGCAGGGCGGCGCGCAGGGATTCCTCCTCGCAGAGATCGAGGTCGAGATTGGTCCAGCCGCGCCGGCCCCAGGCGCCGTCGAGCGGCGTGAACAGGTCCGGCTCGGCCTCGCACAGTTCGGCCTGGTCCACGGGGGCCAAGCGCAGCACCACCCGGGCCTCCTCGACCCACAGGGTCGCGAACACCCGGCCGCCGACCCGGAAATCCGGGTTGCCGCGATGGACGCCCGCCACCGTCTCCGGCAGCATCAGCGCCAGGATGCGCACGTCCTCGGGCAGCACCGGCTCAGCCCGGCCCACGGGCGGGCGTCGTCGTGATCGTGCGGAATGGTGCAGCCAAGACTAGCAAATCCGTCCCTGGGTTGCAGGTTTGCGGCCCGTAAGCAGCCGGCAAGGCTAACATTTAACGTTAAGCCGGATTTAAGACGTTCGATCCATCCTTCGCCTCGTCATCAGAGCCGGCATGCCAAGCCTCCGGCACACGAGCCCAGTGAAGGAATCTCCATGGCCCGCTCCAAGCTGAACGCTTTGGTGCGCAGCCTGACGCTCGCGGCGAGCGTCGGCGCGCCCTGCCTGGCCGCTGCCGCGGACCTGCTGCCCCCGCCTCCGCCGCCCCCCCCCCCGCCCCCGATCGAGGTCGGCGGCGGCTGGTACCTGCGCGGCGACGTCGGCGCGAGTGTCTACACGCGGCCGCGATACAGCGAGGCCTACGATTACACCGGCTATCCGGACGCCAACCGCTCGTTCGGCAACGAGATCGGCGGCGGCGGGTTCGCGGGCGTCGGCGTCGGCTACCAGTTCACCCCGTTCCTGCGCGGCGACGTGACTGGCGAGTACCGTTACTCCACCGGCCTGCGCGGCAGCGAGTATTACAAGGGCCCCGAGTTCGACAACGGCCTCGGCTCCTACGGGGTCAACAAGTCGACCAGCAGCTTCGATTCCGCGGTGGTGCTGGCCAACGCGTATTTCGACCTCGGCACCTGGTACGGCATCACGCCGTTCATCGGCGGCGGCGTCGGCTACGCCTTCAACCACGTCTCGGGCTATTCGACGAACCAGCAATTCACCAGCCCGACCTACGCCTACGATTACGGCAACCCGATCTACGACTGCAAGTGCGGGCAGGCGTACTACAACTACGCGCCGGTCTACGACAACAACGGCAACCCGGTGTACAACACCAACAGCGGCAGCAAGTTCTACAAGAGCAAGACCAGCGGCAGCTTCGCCTGGGCGCTGCATGCCGGTCTCGCCTACGACGTCAGCGACGCCCTGAAGATCGAGGTGGCCTACCGCTACCTCAACCTCGGCAAGGCCGAGACCGGCGCCGGCTTCGTGCCGTGCTGCACCGAGGCCCTGCGCCCGATCAAGATGAAGGACATCGAGGCGCACGACGTGAAGATCGGCCTGCGCTACTACCTCGGCGGCCTGGTCGCGGCGCCCCTGCCGCCGCTGATGCCGGAGCCGATCCCCGGCCCGCTGGTCCGCAAGTACTGATTTTTTCTCCGACTCTCTGACCACCGACGGCGCGGATCTCCTCCGCGCCGTTTTTTTCGTTTTGCGGCCGGGCTTCGGTGGATGCACAGAGCAGACTTGGGCCGTCGGATAGTTCTTACCAGGCCGCGACGATCGAATCGGGATATCGGAAAGGATCCCAAAATAACGGACGCTTAAGGTTACCCATCTATCACTGCATCGAGGCCCGAGCCGCCGTCCGTCTCGCAGTTCCAGGACGATCCCGATGCGCACCGTCACCCTGCCGCTGCTGGCGATCCTCGGCCTCTGCGGCGCGAGCACCGCCCGGGCCGCCGACCTGGACTACGATTACCTGCGCGGCGCCGATTACGATCCGGCCCCGGCTGCGGTGCTCGACTGGAGCGGCGTGTATGTCGGCGGCCATGGCGGGTATACGTCGGGCGGCCTGGCGCAGCGCGATGCCCTGCAATCGACCCTCGCGCAATATTTCAGCTACCGCGATGTCGAGAGCGAGTTCGGCGTCTCGAAGTTTCTGTCGCTGCCCGGGACCCGCGCGAAGAGCGCCAGCTTCGGTGCGTTTGCCGGCTTCAACGTCCAATTCGACGAGATCGTCCTCGGTATCGAGGCGGACTACACGCACGCGGACATGAACAGCTGGTCGACCAACGGCATCAACCGGATCATGACGACGGCCGCGGGCAATTCCGAATCGGTCGGCCTCTCCGGCACGTCGAACACGCGGATCGACGATTACGGCAGCATCCGGGCCCGGGCCGGCTACGCCTTCGGCAACCTGCTGCCCTACGTGACCGGAGGCCTCGCGGTCGGCCGGGTCACGATCAACGACACCGTCGCGGTCCAGAACTACGGCTACGGCGCCACGACCTATGCGGCCAACCAAGCCCTGACCACGGGCCTGCCGGCGGCCGTCTACAATCACGGCTATGCCAGCTTCAACCAGAACTTCCCGCTGAACCGCTCGACCCCGGCCGGACAGGGCGCCCAGACCATTCCGTACGGCCCGACCACGTTGGTGGCGAACGCCAAGACCAAGACGATCGGCGGCGTGGCCCTCGGGTTCGGCCTCGAATACGCGATCACGCCCAACATCCTGCTGCGGGGCGAGTATCAGTACGTGTTGTTCCAGAGCTTCAACGGGCATCGCGCCGAGCTGAACACCATCCGCGGCGGCGCCGCCCTCAAGTTCTGATCGCCCCGATACCGGCCGGAGACCGACCATGACAGCGCCTTGCTCCGCCCGGCGGCCGACGCGCGCTCTGGCCATGCTCGCGACCGTACTGCTCGCCGTCCCCGCCCCGGCCTCGGCCTGGCCCGAGGACCGCGGCTTCGCTCCGCCCCGCCTCCGGCGCGTCGTCCGCGTGCGGCCCGACCTGGTGGCGGTGCCGCCGCCCGTGATCGTCCGGGGCTACCTGCCGCGCAACCACAACGTCCCGATGTACAACGAGCCGCCCCGCCGCGGGCCGGCTTGGTGATCCCGCCTCAGCTCTCCAGTTCGCTGTCCCAGTACAGGTAGTCGAGCCAGGTGTGGTGGTACTGGCGGTGGTCGAACTCGGGCTGCCGGTGGTGCAACTCGTAGCGGGTCGGCCGGCGTGGCTCGGTGGCGAGGGGCATGTCGGCCTCCTGCGGGGTGCGGTTGGCCTTGCGCAGGTTGCAGGGCGAGCAGGCCGCCACGACGTTCTCCCAGCTCGACAGGCCGCCCCGGGAGCGCGGCACCACGTGGTCGAAGGTCAGGCCGCCCGAGGGCAACCGCAACCCGCAATACTGGCAGCTGAAGCCGTCGCGCAGGTAGATGTTGTAGCGGGTGAAGGCCGGGCTGCGGGCCAGCGTCACGTAGTTCTTCAGCGCCACCACGCTCGGCACCCGCAGCGCCCGCGAGGGCGAGCGCGCCTCGACGTCGTAGCTCGCCACCAGGGTGACGCGATCGAGGAACAGGGCCGTGAAGGCGTCCTTCCACGACCACAGGGACAGCGGATTGTACGAGAGCGGCCGATAATCCGCGTTCAGGACGAGGGTTTGGAGATCCATCATCGGCGCGACTCTTCAGACTATCTCTGACGCGTGTAACGCGCGGGAACGCGCCAGCGCCCCGCCGGCCCGTCCGACGCGGCCACGGGCCGGCGCAGGACGGGCCGGCGGACGGGGCGTCGGCTCGGCGGGAGAGGCGGAAGGAGCAACAGGGCGGCGGGCCGGCGCGCGAAGGCGCCAGTCGGTGCGGTAGCAACCGGAACGCGGCCGGGCCGGACCGGCGTGGGAGCCGGCCGAACCCTTTCGCGTGACGACGAAAAGGCCCTGTCCATACGGTGTTCATCTAATCCCACCGTGACACCCTTGTGAAGCTTTTCCCGCAGGGTCCCGGGGACGCACCCACAGCAGGCCCCGAAGGTTGCCTTGAAGCTTGCCGCGGGGAAGGCCGATCGGCCCGAGGGTGGGCAGGGGCACGGTTTGGCCCTATTGCTCGCCCACAGCGCTCGGCCGCGTGAGTCGGGCCCGGCCGCGCCGCCGTCGGGCCCGGACCCTCGCGGCTTCGATATCCTGCGCTCGCCGACGCCGAACCGATGTCCCCTCCGGCGGCGGGCGCTCCAAGTGGCCCGCAAGCGGCCCGCGCGGTTCCCGACGACCGCCGGTCCGCCGATGCCGGGTCCCGAACGCGCGCCCGGCGCGCCCGACGAGAGGTAGCCCATGATCCGCACGCTGGTGCGCTCCCGGAAGCCGAACGGCGCACCGCGCCCCCCCGTCGTGCTGGCCCTCCTGGCCGCGCTGATGCTGGGGATCCCGGCGGCCGCGCCGCCGGCCGCGGCGCAGGGCGGGATCCCCGCCGGACAGGCCGCGGAGGGCAAGCCTGCCGAAGCCAAGCCTGCCGAAGCCAAACCTGCCGATACAAAGGGGGGCGAGGCCAAACCTGCGGATGCCAAAGGGGCGGACGGCAAGGGGACGGACGGGAAGCCCGCTGCGCAGAAGCCCGCCGCGCCCCAGCCCCAGATGTCCGAGCCGCTCAAGGCGGTCCGGGCCCAGCTCGACGCCGCCAAGGCCGAGCTCGAGGCCCGCGAGAAGCAACTGGGGCATCCCGACCTGACCCCGACGGACCTGGCTGCGATCCGCGACAGCGCCGCGACCGTCACCGAGGAGATCCGCGCGCTGATCACCCGGCTCGACACGCCGCTCGAGGCGGCGCGCGAGCGGCTGACCCAGCTCGGCCCGAAGCCCAAGGACACCCCGGAGAGTCCGGACGTCGCCGAGCAGCGGGTGGAGCGCGAAGCCGCCGTCGCCCGCATCGACGAGACCCAGCGCCTCGCCCGCTCCCTGCAGGTGCAGGGCGACCAGATCGTCGACCGGGTCTCGAACCGCCGGCGCGAATCGTTCACCCGCGACCTGTTCCAGCGCTCGCAGCCCCTGGTCGGGCCGGGCCTCTGGAGCAAGGTCATGGCCGACGTGCCGCGGGACACGCGCTCCCTGCAGAGCGCCGTATCGGATATCGGGCTGCTGTTCTCCCGCAACGGCAGCATCGGCAACCTGCTGTTCCTGGGGCTCGCCTTCGGGATCTCGATCGCGCTGTATTTCGGGCGGCGCAACATCGCCCCCCGGGCGGCCCGGCGGGACGCCGCCACCGCCGAGCCGTCGCGGCGCGCGACCCTGCTGGCCGCCTGGCGGGTGATCCTGCTCGGCACCGTGCCGGCGGTGGCGGGCTCCTACGCGGTGTATTACGCGCTCGACGCCACCAACCTGCTGCCCTCCCGGCTGCTGCCGGTGGCCGCCGCGATCCTGGGCGGCCTCGCCTTCATCGCCTTCGTGGAGGCCCTGTGCGACGGGCTGCTCAGCCCCGACAAGCCGGCCTGGCGCCCCGCCCCGGTCGGGGACGCGGCGGCCACCCGGCTGACCCGGCTGGCGGTGGGCATCGCCACGGTGCTGACCGTGGTGAAATCCGTGGAGGCCTTGAATTCCGGGATCTCGGCGGCCTTGCCGATCTCGATCGCGACCCGGGGCCTCGGCGCCGTGGCCACGGCGCTGATCCTGGCGGTGGGCCTGCACCGGTTCGCCGACACCGATCAGGAAGAGGAGGCCTGCTTCGGCCCCTACGTGCCGACCAAGACCACCACGGGCATCGGCGGCCCGGCCCGGCTGCTCGGCTGGGCCGCGGTGGGGCTGATCGGGCTCGGTGCGCTGGTGGGCTACGTCGCCTTCGCGGCCTTCCTGATCGATCAGCTGATCTGGGCCGCGAGCGTCCTGGTGCTGCTCTACCTGCTGGTCCAGAGCGTCGACACGTTCATCGGCCGGGCGCTCACCGACGAGACCCGGCTGGCCACCGCGCTCCAGGCCAACACCGGCCTGCGCAAGCGCTCGCTGAACCAGATCTCGGTGCTGGCGACCGGGGCCGCCCGGGTGGTGCTGATCCTGGTGGCGGCGCTCTTGGTGCTGGCGCCCTGGGGGCTCGATTCCACCGACATCGTCTCGTCGATCCGCCAGGCCTTCTTCGGCTTCAAGGTCGGGGACGTGACGATCTCGCTGTCGAGCATCGCGTTCGGCATCGGCATCCTGGTGCTCGGCGTGTTCGTCACCCGGGCGGTGCAGCGCTGGCTCGAGCTGACCTACCTGCCGGCCACCGACCTGGACGCCGGCCTGCGCAACTCGATCACCACGATCGCGGGCTATTGCGGCTTCCTGCTCGCCCTGGCGCTCGCCTTCTCGTATCTCGGCCTGAGCCTGGAGAAGCTGACCATCGTGGCCGGCGCCCTCTCGGTGGGTATCGGTTTCGGCCTGCAATCGATCGTCAACAACTTCGTCTCCGGCCTGCTGCTGCTCTGGGAGCGCCCGATCCGGGTCGGCGACCAGGTGGTGATCGGCGATTCGGAGGGCATCGTGAAGCGCATCTCGGTGCGCTCCACCGAGATCCAGACCTTCGACCGCTCGTCCGTGATCGTGCCGAACTCGAACCTGATCTCCGGGGTGGTCAAGAACCGAGTGCGGGGCGACCGCTCCGGCCGGGTCAGCATCACGGTGAGCGTCCTGCGCAACCAGGATCCGGTGCGGGCCGCCGAGCTGATCGTCGGCTGCGCGCAGGGCCATGCCGACGTGCTGAAGGACCCCGTCCCCCGGGTGGTGTTCAAGAAGATCGGCGACCCGTTCCTGGAGTTCGAGCTCCTGGTCTGGATCGTGGACGTCAGCCTGGGCCAGAAGGTCCAGACCGACCTGAACTACGCGGTGTTCGCGACCCTCTCGGGGGCGGGCTTCATCCCGCCGCTCGGCCCCGGCGCCAGCATCGTGACCGTGCAGGGCTTCGAGGCGATGCAGGCCGCCATGGGCGAGATCGCGAGCCGGTTCGGGCCGGGCGCACCGGCCTCCGACGCCCAAGAGGTCAAGGAATCCGGGGCATCGCCCCCCCAGCCGCAGCGCGACCGCGGCCTCCGCAGCGCCGGAGGGTGAGGACGGGCGGCCCGCGCGGCGGAGACGGTCGCGCAATCGCTCCGCGCTCCCTATATCGCCCGAGCGTCCGAGCCGGATGCGGAAGCGTGGATCTGGAAACGTGGGCGGACGCAACCTGAGACGAGGCCTGCTCGCGGCGGCCGGCATCCCGGCGCTGGCACTGCTCGGCGCCTGCGCCACCGACGTGCAGACCACCGCGGCGCTGCCGAGCATCTACCTGCCGCTGGCCAGCCAGACCGCCCATGTCGACACCGACGCCGCCCGGGACATGATCTCGTCCTATCGCCGCAACCGCGGCGCCGGCCCGCTGACGGTGGATCCCGAGCTGCAGCGACTGGCCGAGGCCGAGGTGGCCGCCATGGCGCTCGCCGACCGGCCGAGCCGGGCGCAGACCGTGAAGTCCGCGGTCGGGCGGCTCGGCTTCTCCGAGGTGAACGCCAACCTGTCGGCCGGCTACCACACCCTGGCCGAAGCCTTCTCGGGCTGGCGCGAGAGCCCCCCGCACGACGCCACGATGCTCGACCCCCGGGCGACACGGATGGGGATCGCCACAGCCTACGCGCCGGGCTCGAAATACAAGGTCTACTGGGCGCTGCTCACCGCCAAGTAGCGTACGGTGCCAGCTGAAAGACAGGTTCGCAGGGCCCTGCCCTGCACCCGCAAAAGGTCGCGGACCTTTTGAAACCCTGACTGTCCGCGATGGATCGCCTACGGCAGCCCCTTCAGGTTCGGCACCGGGGGCGCCTCCTTCATCAGCGTCACCGTCACCCGGCGGTTGGCCGCGAGATAGGGGTTGTCGGGGAACATCGGCTCGGTGTCGGCCTTGCCGGAGACCGAGGCGAACCGGTCGTCCTGCAGTCCGGCGCCGGCCAGGATCTCCCGCACGCTGAGCGCCCGGCCGGCCGACAGCTCCCAGGGCGGCGCCGGCGGGCGCTGGCCCGGCCGTTCGGTGGCGGTGAAGCCCGTGACGGCGATGCGGTTCGGCATCTGCCGCAGGGTCGGGGCGAGCGTCTCGAGCAGGCGCCGGGTGCGCTCGTTCGGGCGGGTCGAGCCGTCCGGGAACATCGAGCGCCCGTCCTGGTCGACGATCGACAGGTCGAGGCCCTGCTCGGACCGGACGATCACCACGTTCTTCGACAGCTCGGCGATGTCCGGCATGTCCTGCAGCGCCTGCCGCAGGGAGGCCGCCGCGAGGCCGAAATTGTCCGGCTCGCCGGTCTCGGTCAGGCCGAATTCGCTGCTCTGGTCGCGCCGGGGCGGCGTGGTCCGGTCCGTGGCTTTGTCCGGCGGGATGGAGCGCAGGTACTTCACGTGGTCGGCCGCCGGCAGGCCCTCGGATTCGAGGATGCCGGCGAACTTCGAGTCCTTGTTCACCCCGAAGGCGTCGCGCATCGAGCCGGCGACCACCTGCATCTTCTTCTGGTCCTGCGTCGAATAGGCCGCGACCATCACGAAGAAGCTCATCAGGAGCGCCATCAGGTCGGCGAAGGTCACGAACCAGCCGTGGCCGCCATGCGCGCCGCCGCGCTTCCGTCTGGTCATATCAGACGGCCGGTTCCATCAGCGCTTCGCGATGGTTGTGCGGCAGGTAGGCGATCAGCATCTCGCGCACCAGCGTCGGGCTCTTCTGGTCGCGGATCATCAGGATGCCGTCGATGATCAGCGAGCGGGAGACGTCCTCCTCCTCGAGCTTCACGTGCAGCTTGTCGGCGAGCGGCAGGGTGACCAGGTTGGCGATCACGGCGCCGTAGAGCGTGGCCAGCAGCGCGGTCGCCATGGCGGGCCCGAGCTTCGAGGGGTCGGACATGTTGGCGAACATCGCCACCATGCCGAGGATCGTGCCGATCATGCCCCAGGCCGGGGCGCAGTCGCCGTAGGCCCGGTAGACCTTCGAGCCCTCGTCGAGATGCATCAGGAAGTTGTCGCGGTCGCGCTCCATCGTGTGGCGGATGAAGTCCCGGTCGTAGCCGTCGGCGATGTAGCGCGCGCCCTGGGCCAGGAACGGGTCGGAGATCTCCATGTTCTCCAGCGCGATCGGGCCGGACTTGCGGACCACGTCGGCGATCTTGGTGATCTCCTCGATCAATTCCTGCGGCTTCACCGAGCGCATCATGAAGGCGTAGCGCAGGCCCATCGGCAGGCCGTGCACGATCACCGAGAACGGGAAGCGGATCATCGTGGCCGCGGTGGCGCCGCCGAACACCACCACCGCCGCGTGCTCCGACGCGTAGGCGCCGAAATGGCCGCCATCGAGCAGGATCAGCCCAACCACGACGCCGAGGCCCGAAAGCAGGCCGAGTGCGGTTGCGAGATCCATGGCCCTGGGCGCCCGATGCAAAATCGTAAAGAAGCCGCCCCGGCTTTGGCTTGCGGCCGGGTTATTCACAGCGTTAGGAAATCTTGCTGAACGAACCGTAAAGGCGGACGCTTCGACCCTGTATAGGGCCGTCATCGCCCGTTCAGGCGGGCCCGGGCATAAGCCGTGTCGTGCGAGGGGTTTGGCGACGGAATCGGCGATGGCCGCCCGCCGCACGGACCTTAAGAAGTGGCGCGAGACCCGGATACACGGGCCGCGTCGGGGGTGGCGGAGCGGTGGCGATGGTTCGTCTGTACGGGCGGGTCCTGGGTTTCCTGAAGGCGGATCGGCGGCTGGCCATCGGCTTGGCGGCCACCAACGTCGTGCTGGCGGTGGCGGCCTTCGCCGAACCGCTGCTGATGGGCCGGATCATCGATCAGCTGACCCACCTCAAGCGCGGCGGCAACGCCATGGCCACGATGCTGCCCCTGCTGGCGGCCTGGGTGGCGTTCGGCTTCTTCACCATCGCGGCGGGCGTGTTCATCGCGCTCCACGCCGACCGGCTGGCCCACCGCAACCGCCTGTCGTCGATGGCGAGCTACTTCGAGCACGTCCTCGACCTGCCGCTGGCCTTCCACTCGGCCAACCATTCCGGCCGGGTCCTGAAGGCGATGCTGGAGGGCACCAACGGCATGGCCTGGCTGTGGCTCGGCTTCTTCCGCGACCACCTCGTCGCCCTGGTCTCGCTGGTCGTGCTCCTGCCGATGACCCTGTTCATCAACTGGCAGCTCGGCTCGATCTTGGTGGTGCTGATGCTCGCCTTCACGGCGCTGACCACCTTCGTGATGCGCCGGACCGAGACGCTCCAGGGCCAGGTCGAGGAATTCAATTCCGGCCTCGCCGCCCACGCCTCGGACGCGCTCGGCAACGTCGCGGTGATCCAGTCCTTCACCCGCGCCAAGGCCGAGAAGGACGCGATGCGCGGCATCATCACCAACCTGCTCGCCGCGCAGATCCCGGTCCTGTCCTGGTGGGCGCTCGCCAACGTGGCGACCCGCGCCTCGGCGACCATCACCATGACGGCGATCTTCGTCACCGGCATCTGGCTGTACCAGGCCGGCACCACCACGGTGGGCGAGGTCGTGGCCTTCATGAGCCTGGCCACCGCCTTCGTGGCGCGGCTCGACCATGTGGTCGGCTTCGTTAACGGATTGTTCCAGCAGGCGCCCAAGATCGCGGAGTTCTTCGAGATCTACGACACCGTGCCGGCCGTGGCCGACCGCCCCCATGCCCGGCAGGTCGCCCGGTTCGAGGGCGAGGTCACCTTCGACGACGTCGCCTTCTCGTATGACGGCCGGCGCAAGGCGCTGGACGGCGTCTCGTTCTCGGCCCGCCCGGGCGAGACCGTGGCGCTGGTCGGCACCACCGGCTCGGGCAAGTCGACGACGCTGGGCCTCCTGCACCGCAGCTTCGATCCGTCCTCCGGGGCGATCCGCATCGACGGCCTCGACGTGCGCGACATCGGCCTCTCGTCCCTGCGCCACAATATCGGCGTGGTGTTCCAGGAGCCGATGCTGTTCGCCCGCTCGATCCGCGAGAACCTGCAGGTCGGCTGCCCCGACGCCACCGATGCCGAGATGCTCGACGCCCTCGATCGGGCCCAGGCCGGCGCCTTCATGGCGCGCCAGCAGGACGGGCTCGACACGGTGATCGGCGAGCGCGGCCGGTCGCTGTCCGGCGGCGAGCGTCAGCGGCTCTCGATCGCCCGGGCGCTCCTGAAGAACCCGCCGATCCTGATCCTCGACGAGGCGACCTCGGCGCTGGACGCCGCCACCGAGCGCAAGCTCCAGGGCGCCCTGGAGGCCGTCATGGAGGGGCGCACCACCTTCGTGATCGCCCACCGGCTCGCCACGATCCGGGACGCCGACCGCATCCTGGTGTTCCACGAAGGCCGGATCGTCGAGGCCGGCACGTTCGACGCGCTGGTCGCCCAGAACGGCCGCTTCGCCGAACTCGCCCGGGCCCAGTTCATGGCGGCCGAGGCCGACGAGGACGAGGGGCGGCTGGCCCTGGCGGCCTGAAGCGCCGATCCATGGGTTTCCAAAGGGCTCAGCCCTTTGGCGGGTGATCAGGGCGGCGCCCTGATGGGACAGCACCCCGTGCTCCGTCCTGGATCCACAGAAGGTCTCGACCCTTCGCATCCATGATTGTTCAACGATCGACGCTAGAGTGTCTCGGGAGCGGTCGCCCGGGGGGCGGCCGTCCCGACCATGCGAGTCCCAAAAAAATGCTGCGTGAGATCGTCCTCGACACCGAGACCACCGGCACCGAGGCGCGGAACGGCGACCGGCTGATCGAGATCGGCGCGGTCGAGCTGTTCAACCACATCCCCACGGGCCGGACCTTCCACCGCTACTGCAACCCGCAGCGGGCGGTCTCCGAGGGGGCGTTCAACGTCCACGGGCTGTCGGACGCGTTCCTGTCGGACAAGCCGGTCTTCGCCGACATCGTCGGCGAGCTGCAGGCCTTCCTGGCCGACGGGCGCCTGGTCATCCACAACGCGCCGTTCGACGTCGGCTTCCTCAACATGGAATATGCCCGGCTCGGGACGAACGCGCCGCCGCCGATCCAGCTGGACGACGTGGTCGACACCCTGCCGATGGCCCGGCGCAAGCACCCGGGCGCGGCCAACAACCTCGACGCCCTGTGCAACCGCTACGGCATCGACACCAGCCGGCGCACCAAGCACGGGGCGCTCCTCGACGCGCAGATCCTGGCGGAGGTCTATGTCGAGTTGCTCGGCGGCAAGCAGACCAGCCTCGGGCTCCTGGATGCCCAGACCGGCCCGGCGGTCCGGACCGTCGTCCAGGCGGCTCCGGCGGCCCCGAGGCCGTACCGGAGCCGCCTTACGGATGAGGAGCGGGCGAGGCACGACAGCTTCCGCGCGAGCCTCGGTGCGGCGCCGATCTGGGCCGAGTATATCGGCGCCGACGACCCGGCCTGACCGGCCTTGCCGCATCGCACATCGGCCTCTATTGCATCGCACCATAGGCCGACCCGCGGGCCATCCCGGCCGCGACACGGACGCTGATGTGACCAAGCGCGCACCCATCATGGATCCCTTCGGCAAGCTGAAGGCTATGCAGGACGGCGCCCGCGATCGGGCCACGCATTCGCCCTTCGCCGACATGATCGAGGCCACCCGCCTGACCAGCCTCGGCCGCCTGGACGAGGCAACCGCCCTGATCCAGCGCAGCTTTGGCGGCTACGCGGCCCCGCCGCCGCCGGAGGAGCCCCCGCAGCAGCCCCCGGATGCATCGAGCGCGCCCCCCGGGCATGCCGGGACGGAGGCTTCGGCCCCGGCGCGGCGCGCGGCCGGCACCGAGCTCGCCCGCAACTCCATCTCCGATCCCGCGCTGCGGGTCCGCAACGCGGTCAGCAAGGTCGTGCGCGGGCTCGCGCCGGTGCTGAAGGGGTTCGGGCAGCCGCGTCGCGGACCCGCGCGGCCGCCGGCGCCCCGAAAGCCGGCACCCCGCAAGCCGCCGGCCGAGAGCCGGTTCGTCGGCCTCAGCCATGCCGAGCCGGCCGGCAGCCGCGACTACAAGCTGTTCATCCCGGGCAATCCGGCCGAGCCGGCGCCGCTGATCGTGATGCTGCACGGCTGCATGCAGAACCCGGACGATTTCGCCGCCGGCACCGGCATGAACGTGCTGGCCGAGCGCGCCGGCATCTTCGTCGCCTATCCGGGCCAGAGCCGGCAGGCCCATGTCCAGCGCTGCTGGAACTGGTACGAGCCGCGCGACCAGCGCCGGGAATCCGGCGAGGCCGCGATCATCGCGGGGCTCACCCGGGCCGTGATGGCGGACCACGCGATCGACCCGGCCCGCGTCTACATCGCCGGCATGTCCGCGGGCGGCGCGGCCGCCCTGAACATCGCCCGGGCTTATCCGGACCTCTACGCCGCCGTGGGGGTGCATTCGGGCCTGGCCGCGGGCTGTGCCCGGGATCTCGGCTCGGCGCTGATGGCCATGCAGGTCGGCGCGCCCGGCCTCGGCACCGCGGCGTCCTTCGGCGCCGCGCCCGTCGGGCAGCGCATCCCCACCATCGTGTTCCACGGCGAGGACGACGGCACCGTCAGCGTGCGCAACGCCGACCAGGTTCTGGCCCAGGCCAACG
The DNA here is from genome assembly GCF_022179445.1 of Methylobacterium mesophilicum. GTDB lineage: Bacteria > Pseudomonadota > Alphaproteobacteria > Rhizobiales > Beijerinckiaceae > Methylobacterium > Methylobacterium mesophilicum. The sequence goes on from NZ_BPQU01000011.1 coordinate 130,571, forward strand.
TCGCCGGCCTGACCGCCCGCTCCGAGACCTTCGAGGATCGCGGCCATCCCTTCACCCGCACGCGCTTCCGGGACGAGGCCGGCCGGGTCGTGGTCGAGGATTGGCGGGTCCGCGGCGCCGGCCATGCGTGGTCGGGCGGCCGCCCCGAGGGCAGCTACACCGATGCCGACGGGCCCGACGCGTCGCGGGCGATGCTCGACTTCTTCGCCGAGCACCGGCTCGGGCCGCGGTAACTCTCGCTCGCCCGGAGGCTTGCAGGGCGCGGCCCTGGACCCGCAAAAGGTCCCGGACCTTTCGAAACCGTGACCGGACCCCTCCATGACCGCACCGATCCCGACCCTCGACGGCCTCGCGCAGGTGGCGGAGCGCTACGATCTGCTCCTCTGCGACGTCTGGGGCGTGCTGCATGACGGCCAGAAGGCCCATGTCCCGGCCGGCGAGGCGCTGATCCGGTACCGCGGCCTGCCGGGGGCGCGGCCGCGCCGGGTGATCCTGGTCTCGAACGCGCCGCGGCCCGGGGACGGCGTCGGCCGGATCCTCGACCGGTTCGGCGTGCCGCGCGAAGCCTACGACGCGATCCTGACCTCGGGGGACCTCACCCGCGGGCTGATCGCCGAGCGCCCGGGCGCTCGGATCCGGCATCTCGGGCCCGAGCGCGACCTCGGCATCTTCCAGGGCCTCGACCTCAGCCTCGTCCCGGAGGTGGAGGCCGACCTCGTGGTCTGCACCGGCCTGTTCGACGACCGCAGCGAGACCGCGGACGATTACCGCGACGAACTCATGCGCCTGGCGGCCCGGGGGCTGACCCTGATCTGCGCCAATCCCGACCTCGTGGTCGAGAGCGGCAACCGGCTGATCCCCTGCGCGGGCCTGCTCGCGGCGGCCTATGCCGAACTCGGCGGCGCCGTCATCTACGCCGGCAAGCCCCACCGCCCGGTCTACGAGGCGGCGCTCGCCAAGGCCGCCGACCTCGCGGGCGCGCCGGTGGACCCGGGCCGCGTGATGGCGATCGGCGACGCGATCCGCACCGACATCGCCGGCGCCCGGGGCTTCGGCATCGCCAGCCTGCTGGTGGCCCGCGGCATCCACGCGGAGGAACTCGGCGTCTCGGCCGAACACCACCGCCTCGGCGACGTCGCCGAATGGCTCGGGCGCCAGGCCGTGCATCCGGACGCGGTGATCGAGCGGCTGGTCTGGTAGCGCCTCGCCGCCGGCCGCCATGCTACAGCTCCGGGGATGAGCGATCCCGTCCCCGCCGCCACCCATGCCCGCACCATCCTGGCGGCCCACGAGCATCGCCGCCAGATCGCGCCCCTGACCGGCTGGGATGCCGGCCTGGACCTGCCCGCCGCCTACCGGGTCGCCGGGGAGGTGCGGCGCCTGCGCGCGGCGCGGGGCGAGCGGCCGGTGGGCCGCAAGATCGGCTTCACCAACACGACGCTCTGGGAGACCTACGGGGTCCGCGCGCCGATCTGGGGGCACGTCTACGACACGACGCTCCGGGCACGCGCCGACCTGACCGGCCCGGTGCCGCTCGCCGCCCTGGTCGAGCCGCGGATCGAGCCGGAGATCGTGTTCGGGCTGGCCCGGGCGCCCGAGCCCGGCATGGACCCGGCCGCCCTGATCGGCTGCCTCGACTGGATGGCGCCCGGGTTCGAGCTCGTGCAGTCGCTGTTTCCCGGCTGGCGCTTCGCCGCCCCCGACACCGTGGCGGCGTTCGGGCTGCACGGCCTGCTGGTGCTGGGCGAGCGGGTGCCGCTCACCCCGGATTCGGCGCCCGCCTGGGTCGATGCGCTGGCGAATTTCTCGGTCGATCTGCTACGCGACGGCGCGATCGCCGACCGGGGCAGTGCCCGCAACGTGCTCGGCGGCGGCCCCCTGGCGGCGCTGGGCCATCTCGTTGATGTTCTGGCTAACGATCCTGCGAGCCCGCCGCTCGCGCCCGGCGAGATCGTTACGACCGGGACGCTCACCGACGCCCTGCCGGTGGCGCCCGGGCAGGTCTGGAGCACCCGGCTCGCGGGGCTGTCGCTGCCGGGTCTCGACCTCGCCCTGGCCTGACGCGCCGACGGGCCCCCCGGAACGCCCTTGATCGCGCGTCCTCGACACAAAGCCGCAGGGTTCGCGCGCGAAATCCGTCGCGGGTGCCGCCGGATGGGGTAAGGCGAGGCGGGGCGGCCGCTCGCGGCACGCGATTCGCCCTGTGCCGCGCATCCGCGTTCTCCGTTCCGGCCCGTCCGGGAGGTGGGACGTTGGTGATGATTAGCCGACATGCCACATGCTGAGACATGCCTGGACGCGCCCGGAGCCGCTACACGACCTTCCTAGTGTCCGTGACCGCGGAGCGATCCGGCGGCCGCGGCCGGTCGAGTCCCAAACCCGCTCCCCTGGTCTACGCGGTGATGAAGCCCAACGCCGAGGCCGCCCTGGCGGCGGTCCGTGCGCTGGCCGAGGGGCCGGTCGCGGTCGCCGTCGTGGGCAGCCTCTCCACCCGGGTGTCCAAGGGGCTGAAACTGAAGCCGGGCGAGCCGCGGGTGGTGTGACGGACCCGGATCAATCCACCGCGAGTCGGTAGCCGACGCCCCGCACCGTCTGCAGGAAGACCGGGTTGGCGGGGTCGACCTCGGTCTTGCGGCGCAGGCGGTTGATCTGCACGTCGACCGTGCGCTCGGCGGCGGCGCCTCCGGAGCCGGCGAGTTGCTCGCGCTCGACGTTGGCGCCCCCGGCCGCGGCCAGGATCGTCAGGATCTCGCGCTCCCGGTCCGTGATCCGGATCAGCGCGTCGTCCCGGCGCAATTCGCCCCGGTCGATGCGGAACGCGAACGGCCCGAAGGTCACCGACTCGGCCGCCGCCTCGCGCGGGTGGTCGCTGCGCTTGATGATGTTGCTGAGCCGGAGCGTCAGCTCCCGGGGCTCGAACGGCTTGGGTAGGTAGTCGTCGGCGCCGATCTCGAGGCCCATCACCCGGTCGTTCGGGTTGGAGCGGGCAGTGAGCATCAGGATCGGCACCCGGGAGGTCTCGCGGACGCTGCGGGCGTAGTCGAAGCCGTTCTCGCCGGGCATCATCACGTCGAGCACCATCGCGTCGAACACGACGCTCTGGGCCCGGGCCCGGGCCTCGGCGGCGCTGGCCGCCACGGTGACGCGAAACCCTTGATCGGTCAGGTAGCGGGCGAGCAGTTCGCGCAGACGGCGGTCGTCGTCGACCACGAGGACGTGCGGCGCCGCGTCGGGCAAGTCGGCCCGGGGGGCGGCCGTCACGCGCCGCCACCGCCGGTCGGCCCGCGCCGGGCCATCAGGCGCCGGACCGCGGGCCGATCCTCGGGCTCGATCATCGCCATCAAAAAATCCTCCGGGGAGCCCAGCGCGTCCGGCGCGGCGAGCGCCCGGGCCAGGCGCCGGGCCTGGACGCGGGTGAGGTCGGCGGCCAGCTCGGCCCCGGATTGGGTGCAGTACAGCAGGCGCTGGCGGCGGTCGCTCGGTCCGGTCTTCTGGGTGACGTAGCCCTGCCCGATCAGGTCCTTCAGCACCCGGTTGAGGCTCTGCTTGGTGATCCGCAGGATGTCGAGCAGCTCCGCGATGGTCAGCCCCGGATAGCGGTCGACGAAGTGCAGCACCCGGTGATGCGCCCGGCCGAAGCCGTAGGCGGCGAGGATCCGGTCGGGGTCGCCGACGAAGTCCCGGTAGGCGAAGAACAGCAGCTCGATCAGGTCGTCGCTGCCGAGGGCGTGCGCGGGGGCCGCGGCCGCGCCGTCCGGCCGACGGGGCGCCGCGGCGGGGAGCCCGGAGACGTGCATTCCGTCGCGCTGAACCGATGACGTCACGGGGGGCAGACCGTCACTTGGAGCAGACCGTCACTTGGAGCAGACCATCACTTGGGGCAGGCCATCACTTGGGGCAGGCCATCACTTGGGGCAGGCCATCTCTTGGGGCAGGCCATCTCTTGGAGCAGGCCATCTCTTGGGGCGGACCGGACGATAAGAAGGTCAGTCCCGCTGACATGTCTCAGCGCCGCCCGGGAGCGTCAAGCCCGGGGGTGCCGGCCCGCGAGACAGCCGCCCCGGACCCTTCCGGGGCTTGCCGGCCGCCGCGCCGGGTCCGATACCGGTCCGGTGCGAGGTCGGGACCCGAGGGGAACAGCATGCGCGACGCCGAGGCACCGGGCCGCCGGGTCTGGATCCGCGATCCGCTGGCCATCCTGGCGCAGGGGGCCGGGGGCGGCCTCGTGGTGGAGGGCAGCCGGATCGTCGAGATCGTCGGGGCGGGCGCCCGGCCGGCCTCCCCGGTGGACGAGACCTTCGACGCCTCGCGCCACGTGGTCGTCCCGGGGCTGATCAACACCCACCACCACGCCTTCCAGACCCTCACCCGGGCCCACCCGCTGGCGATCAACAAGCCGCTCTTCCCGTGGCTGAAGGCGCTCTACACGGTCTGGGGCCGGATCACCCCGGAGGCGTTCCGCCTCGCCACCCGGGTGGCCTATACCGAATTGCTGCTCTCGGGCTGCACCACGGCGGGCGACCACCATTACCTGTTCCCGGAGGGGCTGGAGGATTCGGTGGACGTCCAGGTCGAGGAGGCCCGGAGCCTCGGGATCCGGGCCGCCGTGACCCGGGGCTCGATGAGCCTGTCCGACCGGGAGGGCGGCCTGCCCCCCAAGACGCTGACGCAGGACGACGACACGATTCTTTCGGACTGCGAGCGGGTTCTGAACCTGTTCCACGACCCCGCCCCCGGGGCGATGGTGCAGATCGGCCTGGCGCCGTGCTCGCCCTTCGCGGTGACCGAGCGGCTGATGCGCGAGAGCGCGGAGCTGGCCGCCCGGCACGGCTGCCGCCTGCACACCCATCTCGGCGAGACGCTGGACGAGGACGGCTACTGCCTGTCGATGTTCGGCTGCCGGCCCGTGGACTACCTGGAACGGGTCGGCTGGATGACCGACCGGGTCTGGCTCGCCCACGGCATCCACTTCAATGACGCCGAGGTCGCCCGGCTCGGCAAGGCCGGGGTCGGCGTGTGCCATTGCCCGACCTCGAACATGACCCTGGCCTCGGGCCGCTGCCGCACCTGCGAGCTGGAGGCGGCGGGCTCGCCCGTGGGACTCGGGGTCGACGGCTCGGCGTCCAACGACAGCTCCAACCTCATGGAGGGGGTGCGGCACGCGCTGATGCTGAGCCGGCTCACCTACGGGGCCGAGGCCGTGACCCATCTCGATGCCCTGCGCTGGGCCACGCAGGGTTCGGCCGCCTGCCTGGGACGCTCCGATATCGGCCGGATCGCGCCGGGCCTGGAGGCCGACCTCGCCCTGTTCACCCTGGACGAGCTGCGCTTCTCCGGCGCCCACGATCCGCTGGCCGCCCTGGTCCTGTGCGGCGCGACCCGGGCCGACCGGGTGATGGTGGCCGGCCGCTGGCGGGTGATCGACGGTGAGCCGCTGGGTGTGGATACGGGTCGCCTGCGCGAGGACCATTCGCGGCTGGCCAAGGCGCTGTTCGGGGCGGGGTGAGGCTCGAAAGTCTCGCATTCAAAAGGTCCGGGACCTTTTGCGGATGCGGGGCGGAGCCTTGCGGAAGGGAGCGGTGGCGCGACCAACCAGTTTGTAGTAACGTTCCTACAGAGACGGACGAGTCTGTTGAGGGGCGTCGCGCATGGCCATCACCACACTCACCAGCCGGGAATTCAATCAGGATACCGGACGCGCCAAGAAGGCCGCGGCCGAGGGACCGGTGTTCATCTCGGATCGCGGCAAGCCTGCGCACGTCCTGCTCAGCATCGCCGACTACAGGCGCCTCACGGGACAGGAGCCCAGCATCGTGGAGGCTCTAGGTTGGCCGGCCGGCGTCGAGGACGTCGAGATCGAGTTCCCACGCTCCGGTGACCGGCCGAGAGCAGCCGACTTCTCCTGATGTTCCTGCTCGACACCAACGTCGTGTCGGAGCTGCGCAAGGCGAGGACCGGGAGGGCCGATCCGCGGGTCACAGCCTGGGCAAGCGCGGTACCCGCGCGCGACCTCTTCCTCTCGGCGATCGTCGTCCAAGAATTGGAGATCGGGGTCCTGCAGCTGGAGCGAAGAGATCCGAGCCAGGGAGCACGCCTGCGGGCGTGGCTGGAGGAGAACGTCCTGCCGGCCTTCGCCGACCGCGTGCTGCCCGTCGACGGGGCCGTCGCCCGGTGCAGCGCGCGCCTGCACGTCCTGGACCCCCGCTCCTACCGTGACGGATTCATTGCCGCGACGGCGTTCGTCCACGGGATGACGGTGGTGACGCGCAACGTCGCCGACTTCTCGGCGACAGGTGTGCCCCTGCTGAATCCCTGGGAAACGGTTCCGCGCGGCCTGGCGCCGATCTCTGGTTGAAGGCGGCGCGCGCCGCCGTCAGAACAACCCGTCGATCTGCCCGTCGGCATCCAGCCGGATCGTGTCGGCGGCGGGCACCCGGGGCAGGCCCGGCATGGTCATGATCTCCCCGCAGATCGCCACCACGAAGCCGGCACCGGCCGAGAGCCGGACGTCGCGCACCCCGACCACGTGGCCCTCGGGGGCGCCCATCAGGCTCGGGTTGGTGGAGAACGAGTACTGGGTCTTGGCCATGCAGATCGGCAGGTGGCCGTAGCCGTCCTTCTCGAAGGTGGCGAGTTTGCCCGCGGCCTTGGTCTCGATCTGGATGTCGGCGGCGCCGTACAGCTTGGTGGCGATCGCCCGGATTTTTTCCGAAAGCGGCGCCTCGGTCTCGTAGGCGTAGCGGATCGGCGCCGGCTCGGCGGCGGCGAGCTTCACCACCGCGCGGGCCAGCTCCTCGGCGCCGGCGCCGCCCTCGGCCCAGTGGCGGCAGGTGATCGCCTCGACGTCGAGGCGCTCCCGGCACAGCTCCTTCAGCCGGGCATGCTCGGCGTCGGTATCCGCATGGAAGTGGTTGACCGCGACCACCACGGGCAGGCCGAAGCCGCGCAGGTTGGTGACGTGCCGGGCGAGGTTGGCGAAGCCCTTCTCCAGGGCGCCGACGTTCTCGGCCCCGAGGCTCTTCTTGTCGACGCCGCCATGCATCTTGAGCGCGCGGATCGTGGCCACGACCACGACCGCCGAGGGGCTCAGGCCGGCCTGCCGGCACTTGATGTCCAGGAACTTCTCCGCGCCGAGGTCGGCGCCGAACCCGGCCTCGGTCACGGTGTAGTCGGCCAGCCGCAGGCCGGCCCGGGTGGCGATCACCGAGTTGCAGCCATGGGCGATGTTGGCGAACGGGCCGCCGTGGATCAGGGCCGGGTTGCCCTCGAGCGTCTGCACCAGGTTCGGCTGCAGGGCGTCCTTGAGCAGCACCGTCATGGCGCCGGTGGCCTTCACGTCCTTGAGCGTGACGAGCTTGCGGTCGCGGGTCTCGGCGATGACGATCCGGCCCAGGCGCTCCTCGAGGTCGGCGAGGTCCTTGGCGAGGCAGAACACCGCCATCACCTCGGAGGCGACCGTGATGTCGAACCCGTCCTCCCGGGGGAAGCCGTTGGCGACGCCGCCGAGCGACTGGGTGATCTGGCGCAGGGCCCGGTCGTTCATGTCGACGACCCGGCGCCAGTGGATCCGCCGCACGTCGATGTTGAGCTCGTTCGCCCAGTAGACGTGGTTGTCGATCAGGGCGGCCGCGAGGCTGTGGGCCGACGTGATGGCGTGGAAGTCGCCCGTGAAGTGCAGGTTGATCTGCTCCATCGGCACGACCTGGGCCTTGCCGCCGCCGGCCGCCCCGCCCTTCATGCCGAAGCAAGGGCCGAGCGAGGGCTCGCGCAGGCAGATCATGGTCTTCTGGCCGATGCGGTTCAGCGCGTCGCCGAGGCCCACCGTGGTGGTGGTCTTGCCCTCACCCGCGGGCGTCGGCGAGATCGCCGTCACCAGCACGAGCTTGCCGGGCGCCTTGCCCTCGAGCCCGGCGATGTAGCCGTGGTCGAGCTTGGCGATGTGCTTGCCGTAATTGTGCAGCGCCTCGTCCGGGATGCCGAGCTTCTCGGCGACCTGCGCGATCGGCTTCAGGGTCGCGGCGCGGGCGATCTCGATATCTGACGGCATGGGCGTTCTCCCTGGCTCCGCGGGCCCGGCGCCCGCCCACCCGCCGACTGTTATCGTACGGGGATCTTGCCTCGCGGTGATGTGCAGCGCCGGTCGCGCGGATGCGGTGGACGCAGCCCGGGACGCGGCGAGGCCGCCCAACGGGCAGCCGCGGCACTGTGCGTCAAACCGGCCGGAAAAGCGCGTCGATTTTTATGAGCCGACGGACAAATTAGTCTTGCCGGCCCGGAGAGTATGCGCGCCCCGCGGGAGGCGGGTTTTAGCCCCCCGACTTCTTGGCCTTGTCGGCGGCGCCCGGGGCCTCGTGCGGCTGCGGGGCGCCCTTGGGCAGTTCCGGATTCTCGGCGTTGTGCGGAGCCGCCACCGGGGCCGGCACGGTCTCGGCCGTGGCGGTCGGCTTCTCGATCTCCGGCAGGCCGTCCTTGAGCTTGTCGTTGATCTGCGCGAGGTCGTCCGGCTCGGGGTTCAGGTCCTTGGCGTGCTGCCACTGGAACTTGCCCTCGAGGCGCCGGCCCGCACGCCAGTAGGCGTCGCCGAGGTGGTCGTTGATGGTCGGGTCGCCGGGCTTCAACTCGACCGCCTTCTCCAACTCGCGCACCGCGTCGTCCCAGCGGCCCAGGCGGTAATAGGCCCAGCCCAGGCTGTCGACGATCATGCCGTCCCGGGGGCTCGCGTCGGCGGCCTGCTGCAGCAGCTTGAACGCCTCGTCGATGTTGATCTTCTGGTCGACCCAGGAATAGCCGAGGTAGTTCATCACCTGGGCCTTGGCGGCCGGCTGGCTCGCCGGCACCAGCGACAGGGCCTTCTTCAGGTCGGCCTCGGCCTTGGGCCATTGCTTGGCGCGCTCGTAGGCGGTGCCGCGGAAGTAGAAGGTGGTCCAGTAATTCGCCAGCGGCCGGTCGCCGATCAGGTCGATGGCGCGGGTGTAGGTGGCGGCCGCCTCCTCGTACTTCTTGCGCGCCCGCTGGACGTTGCCGAGCGCGGTGATCACGTCGATGTCGTCCGGATGCGCCTTCATGGCGGCGTCGAGATGGGCCAGCGCCTCGTCGCCCTTGCCCATCTGCTCCAGGTTGAGGCCGACCTGGATGTCGGCGTTGAGCTTGAGCGGCGAGGTCGCGGGGATCTGCGCGTAGGCCTCGTTGGCCCGCTCGGTCTGCTTCATCCGGTCCAGCGTGTCGGCGAGCGTCAGCCGGGCCAGCGCGTGGTCGGGGGCGAGGTAGAGCGCGAGCCGCAGGTAGATCACCGCGGGCAGCTCGTCGCCCTGCGTCGAGCCCGCCGAGCCCAGCCCGTACAGCACCTCGGCGGCGCCCTCCTGGGCGGTGCCGATCAGCCGGGCCAGCGGCTTGCCGTCCTTGAGCTTGTCGAGGGCGTCGCGCACCAGCGGGTGCCGGGGCGAGAGCTGGTCGAAGTCGGAATAGGCCTGGATCGCCAGGTCGGTGCGGCCGAGGCTGGCCTCCAGCCGGGCGTAGGCGTCGACGATCCGCAGGGTGTTGCGGTCGGCCTCGTAGGCGGCCTTGAGCCGCCGCTCGGCCTCGGCGTTGTCGCCGATCACCGAGGCGATCAGGCCGGCATGGTAGTCGCGGAAGGTGTTGTAGTAGCGCTCGCCCCGGAGCTTGTTGACCGTCTCCAGCGCCTTCTTGCCGTCGCCCGCGCCGGCGTAAGACCAGGCGGTCAGCAGCGTGGCGGTGAGGTCGGTGGCCGCCCCGCGGCCGCTCCTGGAAAAATTCTGGCGGGCGGCGGCCCACTGGCCGGCCTTGATCTGGCGCACCCCGAGGGAGAGGTTGGCCAGCCCGTTGGTGGGATCGCGGGCGATCAGCTTCTCGCCGGCCCGGAACGCGTCCGGCAGGGCGCCGTCGGCGAGCAGCGAGATGAAGGCGCGCTCGACCAGCTCGGCGTTGCGCGGGTCGGCCTTGACCGCCTCGCGGTAGAACGTCGCCGCCGCCGCCGTGTCCCGGGAGGCGCCCGCGATGTAGGCGGACAGGAAGTTGCCCTCCAGGGATTCCGCGGGTTCGTATTCGAGCAGCGGGGCCGACTCGCGCGGCTGGGCGGCCAGAACGGTCTGAGGCAGGCCGGCGGCGAGCATCAGGGCGAGCGCCGAGACGCTCCGGCGGGCGCGTGTTGTCATCATGAACCGGTCGCGGCTCCTGGGCGCCGGCCCACGGGGGCCGGGCGCGAGAATGGCGGGGCATCCCCGAAAATCGCTGGGGACACTGAACGCATCCCGCCAGCCCCGCAAGGCGAAAGGATGGCGCGGGCCGGCCGTGTGGTCTCAGGCGGACATCACGAGGTCCACGGCCAAGCTGCCGAGTACGGCGGCGAGGGCAGCCTGCTGCAGGAGGTCCGTGACGGGCTCCGCCGTCAGCTTCGGGACGGCGCGATCGTAGACGACGCAGCAGGACGCGCCGGTCAGGCGCGAGCCGTACAGGATGCCGTCGGCATCGCTCGTCTCATGGATCGCGCGGCTGAGGCGTGGGCCGTAGCGATGCGCCTTGGCGCGGCCGGCATCCGTCGGGACGCCGAGCCGGATCAGGCCGGTGGTGCGCAGGTCGATGACGGTCAGCGGACTGGATGCGCTCACCCGTGTCACGCCCCAGCGGGCGATCTCCGCTGCGCCGATCCGGCGCCGGCGGCGATTCTCGAAGCGATCGCGGATCAGCGTCTCGGCCATGCCCGTCGTCAGGCCACGGCGAGGTAGAGAACCTTGAATCCGTCGTCCGGACTGGAGAAGCGCGACCGCCCGAACCCCATGCCGAGGGGCGTCGATCGGTATGCCAGCGGCGTGACGCGGTAATAGCTGCGCGGCTGGAAGGCGATGGCGAGGCTGGCGAGGACCGCGTGATCGAGCCTCGGCTCATGCGAAGTCATCGCGGGCCGCATCGATGACGGAAGCGGCCCGTCCCCGCTTCAGGTCTTCGAGCGGCGATCCGCCGCGCACGTAGGGCTCAACCAGCCAGAGCCAGGCGGTGCGCGGATCACCGACGATCGCCAGCACCTCGGCGAGCCCCGCGACCGGACGGCCGTCGACGAACTGGGCGAGGGGGAACAGGTGCTTGCGCGTTCCCTTCAGCAAGCCCACGATCGCGCCGCTGCGCCGCCAATCCTGGAGGGTGGACCGCGCGATCCCGAGATTGGCTGCGAGTTCGCCCGCGCCCGCGAGGGGACCGGCCCAGTCCTCGAGCTTCAGGGGAAGCGCACAGGCCGCAAGCTGCTTTAGACCGTCCCGACGATCGATCGTCTCGCCCGGTGCCGCTCCGCGGCTCACTTCGACAGCGCCGAGAGGCTTCAGGATGAGCTTCCGCGGCTTTTCATCACCGGGCTCACTCGATCTTGAGACCGATCCCTCGGCTTTCAGATGATCCAGCACGACGTGCATGGCCCGGACGACGTCGCCCTGCTCCACGGCCCGACCGACCGCTGCCATCAGGCCGGCGGTGTGCCTCAACGCCTCCGGCTCGGCTTCCGGATTGCGCCTCCGGAGCATGGCCAGCACGTCGTCGGACCGGATGTCGAGCGCGTCCGGCCCGGCTACTGAATCCCGTGCCATCCCGGCAGCCCTCCGCCTCCGCACAATCTCGTGCGGATTGTGCGGATTGTCCAGATCGGACGGAAGGTTTCTCACATATTCGGATAGTTCGGCCCGCCCGGGCCCTCCGGCGTCACCCAGTCGATGTTCTGGTTCGGATCCTTGATATCGCAGGTCTTGCAGTGGACGCAGTTCTGCGCGTTGATCTGGTAGCGCACGCCGTCGCTGGCGGCGGCGTCCTCCACCCATTCGTAGACGCCGGCCGGGCAGTAGCGGGACGAGGGGCCGCCGTAGACGTCGTGCTCGGAGCGCTTCTGCAGCTCGAGGTCGCGGACCTTGAGGTGGGGCGGCTGGTCCTCCTCGTGGTTGGTGTTCGAGAGGTAGACCGAGGAGAGCCGGTCGAAGGTCAGCTTGCCGTCCGGCTTCGGGTAGGTGATCGGCGTCACCTCCGAGAGCGGCTTGAGGCAGGCATGGTCCGGCTTGCCGTGCTTGAGCGTGCCGAACGGCGAGGCGCCGAGCAGGCTGGTCGCCCACATGTCGACCCCGCCGAGCCCGACCCCCACCAGGGTGCCGTAGCGCGACCAGAGCGGCTTGACGTTGCGCACGGCCTTGAGGTCCTGCCCGATCGGGCTGTCGCGCCAGCCGGCGTCGTAGGCGGCGAGCTCGTCGCCGGCCCGGCCGGCCTTCAGGGCGTCCGCGATGGCGTCGGCCGCCTGCATCCCGGACAGGATCGCGTTGTGCGAGCCCTTGATCCGCGGCACGTTGACGAAGCCCGCCGAGCAGCCGACCAGGCAGCCGCCCGGGAACACGAGCTTGGGCACCGATTGCCAGCCGCCCTCCATGATGGCGCGCGCGCCGTAGCCGATGCGCTTGGCGCCCGCGAAGGTGTCGGCGATCATCGGGTGGGTCTTGAAGCGCTGGAACTCCTCGAACGGCGACAGGGTCGGGTTCTCGTAGTTCAGGTGCGTGACGAAGCCGACCGACAGCAGGTTGTCGTCGAAATGGTAGAGCCAGGAGCCGCCGCCGGCCCGGTTCGGCAGGGGCCAGCCCATCGTGTGGCGCACCAGCCCCGGCTCGAAGGTGGAATCCGGCAGCTGCCACAGCTCCTTGACGCCGAGCCCGTACTTGAAGTGGTCGCTGTGCCGGTTGAGCGAGAACCGCTGGATCAGCCCCTTGGTCAGGTTGCCCCGGGCGCCCTCGCCGAACACTGTGTACTTGCCGCGCAGCTCCATGCCGCGGGTGTAGTCCTCGCGCGGATCGCCCGAACGGCCGATCCCGAGGTCGCCCGTGGCGATGCCCGCCACCGCGCCGGATTCGTCGTACAGCACCTCCGAGGCCGGGAAGCCCGGATAGATCTCGACGCCGAGCGCTTCCGCCTGGGCGCCCAGATACTTGCAGGTGTTCGACAGCGAGCCGACGAAGTTGCCGTGGTTCGACATGAGCTTGGGGAAGAACACGTTCGGCAGGGTGACGCCGCTGTTCTTGGTCAGCATCATGAACTCGTCGCGCCGGACCTCGGTCTTGAGCGGCCGCTCCGGATCGGAGCGCCAGTCCGGGAGCAGCCGGTCGAGGCCGATCGGATCGATCACCGCGCCCGACAGGATGTGGGCGCCGACCTCGGAGCCTTTTTCCACAACGACGACGGAGATCTCCTCGCCGATCTCGGCCGCGCGCTGCTTCAGGCGGATCGCGGCGGCGAGCCCGGCCGGGCCGGCGCCGACCACGACCACGTCGAAATCCATGCTTTCGCGTTCGGGCAGCGCCATCGTCGAGCCTCCTGTTTTCTTGTCGCTATGCCGGATCCGTTGCCGGATCGGCATTGTGTGCTGCCGTCTCAAGCGATTCCAGACTGGAAAGGCAAGCGGCCGCGGCCCGGACTTGAGCGAAAGCTCCCCTATGCCGCATGGGTGGGGAATACGGACGGGCTCGGGGCGACCCGGCGGTCAGCCTCGCGCCCGGCAGGGCGCCCGAGGCGCGCCGTTCGGTCACGCAAGTCCTTGCCGTCGAGCGGGTTTCAAGAGTTGTCCACAGGCATCGAGCGCCCCACATGCTGATCAGCATGCCGAGCCCCACCGACGCGCAAGCCGACCTCATCGCCTATCTCGATTTCCACGTGGAGGCCGGCGCCGACGCGGTCCTCGACGAGCAGCCGCACGACCGGTTCGGCGAGGCCGACACGCCGGCGCCGACCCTGCGGGCGCCCCGGCGCCCGGCCGCGGCCCCCCGGCCCGCCGCCCCGTCGCACGGCCTCGTGCCGCCCCCGGGCTCACCCCCGCCCCCGGCTCCGGCCCGCACCTTCGGGCGTGCGGCGAGCGCCCAGCCGGACGAGGCGGCGAGCGACGCCCGCGCCCGGGCCCGCGAGGCCAAGAGCCTCGACGAACTCGAAAAGATCCTGGCGGATTTCGACGCCTGCCCGCTGCGCTTCACCGCCAAGAACCTGGTCTTCGCCGACGGCAATCCCGAGGCGCGGGTGATGTTTCTCGGGGAGGCCCCGGGCGCCGACGAGGACAGGATCGGCAAGCCGTTCATGGGCCGCTCGGGCCAGCTCCTCGACAAGATGATGGCGGCGGTCGGGCTGGACCGGACCAGCGCCTATATCGGCAACATCGTGCCCTGGCGGCCCCCGGGCAACCGCAACCCGACCCCCCAGGAGGTGGCGGTGTGCCGGCCCTTCGTGGAGCGCCAGATCGAGCTGGTCGATCCGGAGGTGATCGTCTGCCTCGGCGCCCCCGCGACCCAGACGCTGACCGGCACCAAGGACGGGATCCTGCGGACCCGCGGCCGGCTGTTCCCGTACAAGCTGCCGACCGGCGAGGCGAAGCTGCTGGCCACCCTCCACCCGGCCTTCCTGCTGCGCCAGCCGGTACAGAAGCGCCTCGCGTGGCGGGATTTTCGCGCCTTGCGCGCCCTGCTCGACGGGAAAGCTTGACCGGAGCCGCGGAACCGGGCGTTCCCTCCCGTCATTAGAGCTTCGTCCCGAACGGTGTCTGCCGGCTTTCGGACATAGGCGATGCACAGTTAGGACCGCACCCTGCCCGGCGGCAGGCGCGGCATCAGGGCGGTACCATGCGCTGGGACGATCTACGCAGCTCCGACAACGTCGAGGATCGCCGCGGTGAGGGCGGTGGCGGCGGCGGAATGGGCTTCCCGGGCGGCGGCGCGGGCGGCCTCGGGATCGGCACCATCGTGGTGCTGATGATCATCGGCTACTTCACCGGCATCAACCCGGCGATCCTGATCGGCGGCGCCCAGCAGATCGGCCGCGGCGGCGGCCAGCAGGAGCAGCAGGCCGACCCGCAGACCCAGTCCCGGCGCCGCCAGGCCCCGACGGACGAGAGCGGCCGGTTCGCGTCGAAGATCCTGGGCAACACCGAGGACGTGTGGAGCCAGATCCTGCCGCAGCAGACCGGCAAGCAATACACCCCGACGACCCTGGTGCTGTACACCGGCGGCACCCGCTCCGGCTGCGGCTCGGCCCAGGCCGCCATGGGCCCGTTCTACTGCCCGCTCGACAAGAAGGTCTACCTGGACACCGGCTTCTTCAAGGAGATGGCGAGCAAGTTCGGCGTGAAGGGCGACTTCGCCTACGCATACGTCATCGCCCACGAGGTCGGCCACCACGTCCAGGACGTGCTCGGCATCCTGGGCAAGGTCCAGGCCCGCCAGCAGCAGGCCTCCAGCAAGACCGAGGCGAACGCCCTGTCGGTGCGGATCGAGCTGATGGCCGATTGCCTGGCCGGCGTCTGGGCCAAGAACTCGAACGACAAGTACGCCGAGCTGGAGCAGGGCGACATCGACGAGGCCCTCAACGCCGCCGCCCAGATCGGCGACGATTCGCTGCAGAAGCGCTCGCAGGGCTACGTGGTGCCGGATTCCTTCACGCACGGCTCCTCGGCCCAGCGCCAGCGCTGGTTCACCGCCGGCTACAAGAGCGGCCAGACCAAGGCCTGCGACACGTTCCGGACGGCGAACAACTGAGGCCGGGTCAGAGATTCAGCGAGCAGGCCCTGTCTTTGCGAGCGTAAGCGAAGCGATGACGGCGAGAGTTCCCAGTCCAGCGTCATCTCACCAGCGGCTCAGCGAAGGGCTTGGCTTGGACCTTCTTGCGCGCCCTCCAGCATCCTGACGACAGGACTACAGGCTTGACGCGCATGTCGTTTCGCAGTCCCGTTCGATCCAGTCCGACTTATGGAGAGCGCGATGGCGTCCGTCGCCGTGACGCCGAAAGGACAGGTCACCCTGAAACGTGACCTGCTCCAACACCTCGGCATCAAGCCCGGGGAGCGAATCGACTTCGAGAAACTGCCCGGTGGTGAGTTGCGCGTGCGGGCGGCCCGGCCCTCCGGCACGATCGACAAGTTCCTCCATGCCCTCGATGGAAAAGTGACGCTGGATAAGCCGCTGACGATCGAGGCGATGAACGCCATCGCTGAAGCGGGCTGGTCCGGCACGCCGGACGACGCATGAACATCGCCGTCGATACCAACGTGTTGGCCCGGGCGATTCTGATGGACGATCCTGAGCAGGGCCGCACGGCGCGGAAGCTGCTCACGGACGCGAGCACGATCGCGATCCCGCTGCCGTGCCTGTGCGAGCTGGTCTGGATCCTCCGGCGCGGGGCCAAGATCGCGACCGCGGATGTGGCGTCCGCGCTGCGCGCGTTGCTCGAGACCGGGAACGTCACCATGAACCGGCCCGCCGTAGAGGCGGGGCTCGGGCTGCTCGAGGCCGGCGGCGACTTCGCAGACGGGGTCATCGCCCATGAAGGCCGCCGTCTCGGCGGCGAGACTTTCGTCTCCTTCGACCGGGCGGCTGTAGCGCTGCTGTCTCGGCAAGGGGAGGCGGCGCGGCTTCTTTCGTGAGTGCGGCGCCGGCCGAAGAACCTCCGACCCGGGAGAAATCAGCCCTTGCTCAACCGAAGGGCGTTGGCCTGGACCTTCCGGCGGTAGCTGCGGATCACCTTGCCGTTCGAGGCGCCCGAGGCGACCATCAGGGCCGCTTCGCTGGCCGCCATGATCTTCTCCGTCACCATGCGCTGCGCCTCGATCTGCGCGGCCGGGCCGCCCACCGCGAACATCGCCATGCGCTGGGCGATCACGCCTTGAGCCTCGAGGCCCAGCATGGCCATGTCGAGGCTCGTCTTCCACCAACCGAACAGCATCGCGTTCCTTGTGTCTCGCGCGGGGCAACGGCCCAGCCTGTGCTTGGCTCCCGGCGCCGATCCCACGGTTGCGTGAGCGGTCCGCGGCCCCCCGACCCCGGCCCCGTCTTTGCGCCGTCTCGATCCATGCCGTAAGCGGCCTGAAGAAAGCCCTCCCCCGGACACGGCAACCGCCCTTCATGATACGCCTGGACAAAATCACCAAGCAGAACGGGCGCCAGCTCGTCTTCATCGAGGCCTCGGCCGCGCTCCAGCGGGGCGAGAAGATCGGGCTCGTGGGTCCGAACGGGGCCGGCAAGACCACCCTGTTCCGGATGATCATCGGCCAGGAGCAGCCCGACGAGGGCCAGGTCGCTGCCGACCGGGGTATCACCATCGGGTATTTCAGCCAGGATGTCGGCGAGATGGCCGGGCGCAGCGTCGTCACCGAGGTGATGGACGGCGCCGGCCCGGTGAGCGCGGTGGCGGCGGAGCTCGCCGAGCTCGGCGCCGCGCTCGCCGACCCGGACCGCGCCGACGAGATGGACGCCCTGGTCGAGCGCTACGGCGAGGTCCAGGCCCGGTTCGAGGAGCTCGACGGTTACGCCCTGGAGGGCCGCGCCCGCGAGGTGCTCGACGGCCTCAGCTTCAGCCAGGAGATGATGGACGGGGATGTCGGCGCCCTCTCGGGGGGCTGGAAGATGCGGGTCGCGCTCGCCCGCATCCTGCTGATGCGCCCGGACGTGATGCTGCTGGACGAGCCGTCCAACCACCTGGATCTCGAGAGCCTGATCTGGCTCGAATCGTTCCTGAAGGCCTATGACGGCGCCCTGCTGATGACCTCGCACGACCGCGAGTTCATGAACCGCATCGTCACCAAGGTGATCGAGATCGACGGCGGCGCGCTCACCACCTTCTCGGGCGACTACGCCTTCTACGAGGGCCAGCGGAAGCTGAACGAGGCGCAGCAGCAGGCGCAGTTCGAGCGCCAGCAGGCGATGCTGGCCAAGGAGATCGCCTTCATCGAGCGGTTCAAGGCCCGGGCCTCCCACGCCGCCCAGGTCCAGAGCCGGGTGAAGAAGCTCGACAAGATCGAGCGGGTCGAGCCGCCCCGGCGGCGGCAATCGGTGGCGTTCGAGTTCCAGCCGGCGCCGCGCTCGGGCGACGACGTCGTGATGCTCAAGGGCGTCCACAAGCGCTACGGCAGCCGCACGATCTACGAGGGGCTGGACTTCTCGGTGCGGCGCCGGGAGCGCTGGTGCGTGATGGGGATCAACGGCGCCGGCAAGTCGACGTTGCTGAAGCTCGTCACCGGCACCACCGCGCCGGACGACGGCTCCGTCATGGTCGGCGGCAGCGTCAAGCTCGGCTACTTCGCCCAGCACGCCATGGACCTGCTCGACGGCGACCGCACCGTGTTCCAGACCCTGGAGGACGCGTTCCCGCAGGCCGGGCAGGGCTCGCTGCGGGCGCTGGCCGGCTGCTTCGGCTTCTCGGGCGACGACGTCGAGAAGCGCTGCCGGGTGCTCTCGGGCGGCGAGAAGGCCCGGCTCGTGATGGCGCTGATGCTGTACGATCCGCCGAACTTCCTGGTGCTCGACGAGCCGACCAACCACCTCGACATGGGCACCAAGGAGATGCTGATCAGCGCGCTCGCCAACTACGAGGGCACGATGCTGTTCGTCTCGCACGACCGGCACTTCCTGGCGGCGCTGTCGAACCGGGTGCTTGAGGTGACCCCCGAGGGCATCCACCAGTACGGCGGCGGCTACACCGAGTACGTGGCCCGCACCGGCCAGGAGGCGCCGGGTCTGAGGAGCTGACCGGGGGCCGGGGCGCGACCTTCGGGCCCGCTCCCGCGCCGGGTTTCCGGCGCTAAGCTGGCGCCGACCGGGCCGGGGGTGAGACGCCGTGCGACGCCTGCTGAAATTCCTGCACACGATGGGGTCGGCCGGGTTGCTGGGGGCGATGGCGTCCCTGGTGGTCCTCCTGGCGCTGGCCCCCGCGCCGGCCGCCCTGCCCGGCTACGCGGCGATCCGGGGCGCCATGGGGGCCGTCGCCACCTGGGTGTTCCTGCCCTCGCTCGCCGCGACCCTGCTGTCCGGCCTGCTCGCGATGGCCCTCAACCGGGCCTACCTCAACGCGGGCTGGGCGTGGGTGAAGCTCGCCACCGGGGTCCTGATGTTCGAGGGCGGCCTGGTCTACGTGCAGGGGCCGATGAACCGCGAGGCCGAGCGCAGCGCCCGGGCGCTGGCCGGCCTGCTCGATCCCGCCGCCCTGGCCGCGTCGCTGGAGGGCGAGCGCGGCACGCTCTGGGTGCTGCTGGCGGTGTCGGCCGCCAACGTAGCTTTGGGGATCTGGCGCCCGCGGATCCTGCGGATCCCGCAATAGGTCCGGTGGCCGGTCTCGCGGGCTCAGGGACCCGCGCACCGCACGAGCGGAAACGGCCGCGGTTCGAGGGCGGCGGTCGGGAGGACGGACGCGGTCACCAAGCCCGGCGCGACCGCCCGATCCTTAGAAATACGCCGGCTAAGAAACTACTTTCCGATGCAGAAACCGGAAAACAGCCGGTCCAGCACATCCTCGACGCCGACATGCCCACCGACCTCGCCCAGCGACCGGACTGCGAGCCGGAGATCCTCTGCGGCGAGTTCAGGCAGAGCGCCCGTTCCGGCGAGAAGCCGGTCGAGATGCGCCACGCAGGCCTCCAGCGCCGCCCGATGGCGGGCCCGCGTAACCAGCGCGTCGCCGGTGCCGAGCCCGGCTTCCGCCGCCATCTGGATCGCGTCCAGCAGCGCGTCCAGCCCGGCCCCGGTCCGGGCCGAGACCGCCAGTGCTCCAGGCGCCACGGCGTTTGTTGAGCCGGCAAAAAGATCGATCTTGGTGTGCACCGGGAGGACAGGAAGGCCGGCCGCACCGAGGTCCGGCCGGCTCCCGTGCGGGGGTACGAGGGCCAAGACGAGGTCGGCCGTGCCGATGCGGGCGCGGCTGCGCCGGATGCCCTCGGCCTCCACCGGTTCGGCGGTCTCGCGCAGGCCCGCGGTGTCGACCAAGAAAACCGGCAGGCCGCCGAGATCGAGGCGGATTTCGATGGCGTCCCGGGTGGTGCCGGGCACATCCGACACGATCGCGACGTCCCGCCGGCTGAGGGCGTTCAGCAGCGTCGATTTTCCGGCGTTGGGCGCCCCGGCCAACACCACGACGAAACCCTCGCGCAGGCGCTCGCCCCGGCGGCCGTCGTGTAGGGCGGTCGCGATAGCCTGGCGCAGGCCGGAGACGCGGCCGAACAGGGCGGCGTCGAGCCCGGCCTCGTCGACGTCGCCCTCGTCGGCGAAATCGAGCGCGGCCTCGGCTGCGGCCAGGCAGTCGATCGCTTCTTCCCGCCAGGCCGCCACCTGGCGGCTCAGAGCCCCGTCGAGCTGGCGCAGGGCCTGCCGGCGCTGCCCCTCGGTCTCGGCGTCGATCAGGTCGGCCACCGCTTCGGCTTCGGCGAGGTCCATGCGGCCGTTGAGCACCGCCCGCCGGGTGAAGGCCCCGGGACCGGCGGCCCGGCATCCCGGCATCCGGGCCAGGGCCGTGAGCACCCCCATCCGCACCGCCGTCCCGCCATGCAGGTGCAACTCGGCCATGTCCTCGCCGCTATAGGTCTCGGGCCCCGGAAACCATGCGACCAGGGCGCGGTCGAGTTCGGTGCCGTCCCGGGGATCCCGCAGGGTGCGAAGGGACAGCCGCCGGGGCGGCGGCAGGGTGCCGGCGAGGGCGGCCAGCACCGCCCGGGCGCCGGGCCCGCTGACGCGGATCACCGAGACGGCGGCGCGGCCGAACCCGGTAGCCGGGGCGAAGAGGGTATCGGACTCGGTCATGATGATGTCACTGGCGGAGGTCGGCGGCCGCTTGGAATCCGACGCGTTTCACGTGAAACACGCCCGCCGGCCCCTGTACCATTCCGAGGCGGTGATCGCGCCCCTGGCGTCATTGGCCGGTCATGCCGACGCTCAAGATCGGCGTACCCATCACCGAGAGAGCGAGACGCCGTGACGTCCTGGACCCGCCGTACTGTTTGCCTGGGCGTCCTCGCCGCACCGGTTCTCCTGCGCCCGGCGAGCGCCCGTGCCGACGAGGCCGAGCCGGCCCTGGCGGAGATCGAGCGGCGTCTCGGCGGCCGCCTCGGGGTCTCGGCCGGGACGCAGGAGCGCGTGCTCCTGAGCCACCGGGCGGACGAGCTGTTCCCGATGTGCAGCACGTTCAAGGCCCTCGCCGTCGCGGCCATCCTGGCGCGGGTCGATGCGGGATCGGAATCCCTGGACCGGGCCGTCGGCTTCGGGCCGGGCATCCTTCTGAGCTACGCGCCGGTGACCCGGAAGGTCGTGGAGGCCGGCGGCGGCACCGGGCGGATGACGATCTCCGACCTCTGCGCCGCCGCGATCGTGTGGAGCGACAACAGCGCGGCCAACCTGCTGCTCACAGCCCTGGGCGGCCCCGAAGCGCTGACCGTCTGGCTGCGCGGCACCGGCGATACCCGCACCCGCCTCGACCGGGACGAGCCGACCCTGAACACCGCGTTGCCGGGGGATCCGCGCGACACCACCAGTCCGGAGGCGATGCGCCAGACCCTCGGGCGCGTCCTGCTCGGGCCTGTCCTGTCGGCGGCCTCGCGCGGGCAGCTGGAGGCCTGGATGGTCGGGTGCCAGACGGGGGCCAAGCGCCTGCGCGGGGGGCTCCCGCCGGACTGGATCGTCGGCGACAAGACCGGCAGCGGCGACAACGGCACGTTCAACGACGTGGCGATCCTCCGACCGTCGGGATCCCCGCCCGGGCGTGCGCCGGTCCTGGCCTGCGTGTACGTTACCGGGGCTACGGCCCCCGCGGCGGCTGTCGAGGCAGCCTATGCCGAAATCGGCCGGCTCATGGCCGCCCGAGTGGGCGCCCCCTGATCCGAGATTGCAGCGGCGCATCGTCTTTTCCCGAAAGCCGGTGGCCACCGTTCGAGACGATGCCCGATGGCGAAGACGCCTGCCACCAAGACCACCCGGGCGACCCTGGCCCTCGACAAGGCCGGGATCCGCTACAGCCTCCACGCCTACGCTTACGATCCGGATGCCCCGCGCATCGGCCTGCAGGCCGCACAGGCGCTGGGCGTCGAGCCCGCCCGAGTGCTGAAGACCCTGATGGCGGCGGTGGATGGGCGGACGGTCTGCCTCCTCGTGGCCTCCGACACGGAGGTCTCGATGAAGCGGGTGGTGGCGGCCTTCTCCGGCAAGGCGGCGGCGATGCTCAAGCCCGCGGATGCCGAGCGCCTCACCGGCTACCATGTCGGCGGTATCAGCCCGCTGGGACAGAAGCGGGTTTTTCCGACCGCGATCGATGCCGGCTCGCTGTCGGACCCGGCCGCCGAGATCCACGTGAACGGCGGCGGGCGCGGCCTGCAGATCCGTCTCACCGAGGGTGACCTCGCGGCCGCGCTGACGGCCCTGGTGGTGCCGCTGACCTGATCGCTCCCAAGGATCACGCAAGGGATCGCCCCAAGGGATCGCCCCAAGGGATCGCCCCAAGGGATCGCCCCAAGGGTAAGTCGCCGTTTACCCTGTTGCGGCACCCTGGGCCGGGTTGCGGGACGGGTTCGGCATGCGGGTGACGGCACGGCAGCGACGCGGGGCATGCGGGACGCACGGGATCGGGACGGTGCTCGGCCTCGCCCTGCTGACCGCAGGGGCCGGCGCCCGCGCGGCCGACCTCGACGTCCGGGGCGGCCTCGACGGGCGCGGCAGCTACGAGACCGTCACCCGGAGCGGCCCGCGCTTCTTCCCGCGCAACGACGGGATCGAGCGGCGCCCGGTCTACGCCCTCCGCACCCGGGCGGTTCCGGTGGGCTGCACGCCCCGTCGGGTGCCGGTGCCGACCAACGCGCCGGACGATCCGAGCTACGTCGGATCCGAATACGGCCTGTCGCATCCGAGCTATTACGGCTTCACGCCGCCGCTGGGCGTCGACGACCCGTTCGGCCGGTCGCTCCTGCCCTACTGCCCCTGATCCGGCACCGGCAGGTTCCGCGCGCGGATCGGGCCCCGGGGCATCGTCCCGACAGGCGGCTGCCGGCTTTCGGGTAAGCCACGGGGCGCATCCCATATCGCGCGCCGCGTGCCGGTTCCGATATCCGGCCCGATGCGCTAGATCGGCGCCCCGCCGCGGAGCCGGACCCGTGCCCGAATCGAATCTCCACTGTTTCAGCGATCTCGCCACCCTGCGCCAGCGCGTGGGCGCCTGGCGGCGGGCGGGTGAGCGCGTCGTCCTGGTCCCGACCATGGGGGCCCTGCACGTGGGCCACCTCGCCCTGGTGGCCGAGGCTCGGCGGATCGGCCACCGGGTAGTGGCGAGCATCTTCGTCAACCCGACCCAGTTCGGCCCGAACGAGGACTTTTCGCGCTACCCGCGGGACCTCGAGGCCGACCTCGCGCTGCTCGGCCAAGCCGGCGCCGACGCGGCCTGGACCCCCGCGGTGGAGACCATGTACCCGCCGGGCTTCGCGACCCGGATCGATGTCGCCGGCTTGACGGACGGGCTGTGCGGCCCGTTCCGGCCCGGCCATTTCTCCGGGGTCGCCACGGTGGTGACCAAGCTGCTGAACCAGGTCGGGCCCGACATCGCCCTGTTCGGCGAGAAGGATTTCCAGCAACTCCGGGTGATCCAGCAGGCGGTGGCCGACCTCGACCTCGCGGTCGAGATCCGGGGTGTCCCGACCGTGCGCGAGGCGGACGGCCTCGCCCTGTCGTCGCGCAACCGCTACCTCACGCCCGAGGAGCGCGCGGTGGCCCCGCGTCTGCACGCAGTCCTGGCCGACATCGCCGCGGCAACCCGGGGCGGCAGCCCGGTGGCCGGCCCGGTCGCCGACGGGCGCGCCGCGCTGGAGGCCGCGGGTTTCCAGGTCCAGTACCTCGCGGTCTGCGACACGCGGACCCTGGCCCAGGTCGACCGGGTCGAGGCCCCGGCGCGGGTCCTGACGGCCGCGTTCCTGGGCCGGACCCGGCTGATCGACAACGTGGCGGTCTAGGGCTCGTTCGACGCCCGGGCGCCACGGCCAAAAACCCGAGGTTTCAAAAGGTCCGGGACCTCCTGCGGGGGCAGGACAGCGCCCTGCGACTTGGAACGCTCGTCAAAATCCCAGTTGCGTCGGATTGCAGATCACGATCATCTTGGCCAATAACGCGGCTCCAGCCATCGTGACTGTATTCACCCGTGCCGGGATCCGACGATGCCGAGTCCTTCCGCCGACGCGAGCGAGATCGCCCTCATCAGCGCACGCCTCGCGGCCAGCCCGCGCCCGGCCGACCTCGCGGCCCGGCGCGCCCGGGTCGATGCGCTGGGGGCGGGATATGGCCTGCCGGCCGACGTCGCGGTCCAGCCGGCGAAGATCCGGGACGTACCCGCGGAGTGGACCGCGACGGCCACTGCGGACCGCGACCGGGTGATCCTGTTCCTGCACGGGGGCGGCTACGTCTCCGGGTCGCTGGAGAGCCACCGCCACGCCGTGGCCCAGGCGGGCCGGGAAGCGGGGACGCGCACCCTCGCCCTGGCGTACCGGCTTGCGCCGGAGCACCCGTTCCCCACCGCTCTGGGCGATGCGCTGGCCGGCTACCGGTTCCTGCTCGAATCCGGGTTCGCCCCCGGCCGGATCGCCCTGGCCGGCGAGAGCGCGGGCGGCGGCCTCGCGGTGGCCGTGGCCCTGACCCTGCGCGCGCGGGGCCTGCCCCTGCCCGGCTGCCTCTGGCTCAGCTCGCCCTGGACCGACCTCGCGCTCACCGGGGCGAGCCTGGACACCAAGGCTGCGGTCGATCCGCTGATCAGCCGGGCCTACCTCGCCGAACTCGCCGCCGCCTATCTCAACGGTGCCGACCCCAACGACCCGCTGGTGTCGCCGATCCGCGCCGACCTCGCCGGGCTGCCTCCGATGCTGATCCAGGTCGGTTCCGCGGAGACGCTCCTCGACGACGCCCTGCGGCTCGCCGGGGTGGCGGCGGCCGCGGACGTGGCGATCGAGCTGCAGGTCTGGCCGCACATGATCCATGCCTGGCACCTGTTCTACCCGGAGGTCGCGGCCGGCCGGCGGTCCCTGGCGAGCGCGGGGCGCTACATCCGGGCACATCTCGACGGGTCCGCCGGAGGCTGATCGGCCGTCGGTCCGGGATTCGGTCCGCGCACGGGCCGGGACCGCGGGGCCACGCTCCCGATCATTCGGGCGATTCCTGCTCTCCGTCATTGGCGCCGGACCGGATCCATGGCCCGGTGACGGGCATGCGCCCCGTCCCTGCCCTCGTGGTCCTGACCCTGGCCGCCGCCTCGCCCGCCGGGGCGGCCGAGGATGCGATCGAGGGCATGGCCGGCCCCGCCGGCGAGCGCCTGCGCTACGACGCGAAGGGCCTGACCTTCACCGTTCCCGAGCCGGAGATGAAGCTCCAGATCGGTGGCCGCCTCCACCTGGATGCTGGTGCGGCCAGCTTCAGCCGGCCGGGCCTCGCCGCGACCTTTCCCGACAGCGTCGCGGTGCGCCGCTCCTGGATCGAGCCGACGCTCACCATCGGGAAGGATTGGGTGGTCGCCTTCCAGTACGATTTCAGCGACCCGCTCCTGCCGATCAACGACGCCTTCGTGGCCTGGACGGGGCTGCCGGACACGATCCTGACGCTCGGCAACATGAAGGTGCCGCTGAGCCTCGAATGGCTACAGAGCAACAACGACACCCTGTTCGCCGAGCGCTCCCTGGCCAACGCGTTCGTGCCGGATCGCCGCTTCGGTTTCGCGGTCGGGCATCACGGGCAGGCCTGGACCGCCGTGGCGAGCGTGTTCGGCGACGCCGCCAGCAACGGGATCACCGGGGACGGGGTGGCGGCGGCGGGCCGCGCCACGGTGGCGCCGATCCTGAACGAGCGGGAGACCCTGCATCTCGGCCTCGCCGGCGTCTTCCAGAGCCGGAGCCGGGCCGACGGTGCGTTCAGCTTCTCCACACCGCCGGAGGCGTTCCTGTTCACGCGCCCCTTCGTCGATACCGGCGACCTGCCGGACGCGGCGCGCGTGTCCCGGATCGGCGCCGAGTTCGCCTATCGCAACGGTCCGGTCCTGGTGCAGGCCGAGGTTATCCATGCCGCGATCGACCGGTTCGGCGGCGCGGGCGGGGCCGTCCCCGGCCTCGACTTCCAGGGCGGCTACGTCGAGGCCGGCTGGGTGCTGAACGGCGCCGGCCGCGCCTACGCGCTGGCCCCGAACGGCGGCACGACCTACGCCACCTTCAAGGGCGTCCAGCCGCGGGACGACCAAAGAATCTCCCGGGGCGGGATCGGCGTGTTCGAGCTGTCCGCCCGCTACAGCGCCATCACGCTGAACGCCCGGGGCTTTCGCGGCGGTGCCGAGCGGGACGTGAGCCTGGGCCTGAGCTGGTATCCCGAGCCGAACCTGCGCCTGATCGCGAACGTCATCCACGGCCGCGTTCAGCCGGGCGCGGCCCAGTCGGACGTGCTGGGCACCGCGCCGTTCTCGGTCGACACCGTCCTGGGGCGGCTTCAGATCTATTGGTGAGCCGCACGGCTCGGACCGCCGGTCAGACGGCTCTGCGCAGGACCGAGCGGAACGGCCGCCGCTCGGGCTCGGGCTCGGCCGGCTCGGGCGGCGGCTCCGGCGGCGCGGTCAGGACCTCGGCGCGCACCGGCCGCGGCGCCGCGAAGGCCGCGCCCTGGGCGTACGGGATGTCGAGGTCGATCAGGTCCGGCACGTCCGCCTCCTCGGCGACCCCGGTGGCGACCAGGCGGATGCCGGCCCGGGCCAGGGCCGGGGCGAGATCCTCGATGGCGATGTCAGACAGGCGCCGCCGCTCCGACCCCGGCCGCAGCAGCAGCTCGGCCGGGACCTTGACCTGGCCGACCCCCAGCCCCGCGAGCTGGGCCACGTCGAAGCGCAGGTCGTCCGCCCGGTCGAGGCTGAACCCGATCCGGCCCCGCAGCGGCAGGAGCAGTCCGCGCTGCCCGCCATCGAGACCCTGCCAACTCGCCTGCGGCAGCGCGATCGCCAGCCCGGCCAGGGCGGGATCGTCCGCGACCGTACGGGCCAGCTCGCGCAGCAGCCCGGGCTCGAACAGCGAGAGCGGCGACAGGCCGTAGGTCAGCATGGTCTCGCTGCCCCGGCGGGCGAGGTGGCGGACCACGATGGCGGCTCGCTGCAGCATGCGCCGGTCGAGTTCGGTGGTGCGGCCGTAGCGTTCCAGCACCGGCAGGAACACCTCCGGCTCGGTCAGTTCGCCATCGACCCGCAGGCGGGCCAACGCCTCGTAAGCCGAGACCTTGCGCTGGGGCAGGGTCACCACCGGCTGCAGGTGGATCTCCAGGGCATCCGCCTCGAAGGCCCGGACGATCTCGGCCTCGCGGTCGGCCCAGGGCGCGGCGGCCCGGGGGGCGGGACGGGGCGGGATCGGGCGCGGCGCGGGCGGTGCCTCCGGATGGCGCGTCGCGGCGACGGGCGGCGGCTCGGGGGGCGAGAGTGGCTGGGCAAGGGGCTGGGCAAGGGGCTGGGCCGCCCGCGGCGGGCGCGTGGGAATTGCGGCCTCAGGCTCGGCCTCGGGGGGCGCCGGGATGCGCTCCGGCTCGGCCGGCGGCAGCGCGGCTGGCGGTGGCTCCAGGCGCGGCTCGGGCCGGGCCTTGAGGCCGGCGATCTCGGCATCCTGTGTGCCGACCACGGTGGTCAGGTCGCGGACGATGCCGCTGAGGAGCCCGAGTTCCACGGTCAACTCCTCGACCTCGGCCCGCAGCGCGGCGTCGCCCGGCCGCGGCGGCACGACGGCGGTCTCGGCCTTCAGCAGCCGCCGGGACAGCAGATCGACTTCGCCGGACAGCTTCTCGCAGCGCGCCTTCAGGGCGGCGGTACGCGCCTGGGCGAGGCCGGCCGCCACGGCGGCGAGCGCACCGAGCGCCAGGGCGCTCATGAGCGGCGCGAACACCGCCAGCGGCCCGAGCACGACGAGCGCCAGGAGCCCGGCCGCCAACAGCCCCGCGTACCGGCCGAGGACCGGGACCATCTTCAAAAACACCTACCCGGGTCACGCACCGGCCGCCGGGGGAAGTCCCGGGATGATTCGGCGGGCGAAGACCGATTCGATGATCTTTGTCGCCGTGCGGCCCCGGCGGCAAGGCGAGCGGAAGCGAATTCCGCCCGGTGTGGTGCCGGAGCCAGCCGGAACGTTGCGGAATCGTCACGGCCGGGCGGTTTGCGAGTGATCGGAAGACGATTGCGCGGGGCGCTCATGTGGATGGAAAGAAAAGGCGCCATAAAGCGCGGCTATGACCACAGTGTCTTCAAGCGTTCCGAAGTGCGTTCCGATGCCCCGTTCTCTCCGTCGTGTCGGCTCGTCCGTCGGCGCCCTCGTTCTGGTCCTCGCCGCCGCCCCGACCCGCGCGGCAGATCTTGAGGCGGCGCCCGCGCGCCGCGGGCCGGTCTTCACGCAGCTCGACCCGGGCGCCGTCGATCCGAGCACCTGGATCGTCACGGTCAGCGCCTCGCTCCAGGCGATCCCGCGCTATCCCGGTGCCTCGGACTACACCGCGGTCGGCTATCCCTCGATCGACATCCGCAAGGCCGGCGAGCCGCGCCGCTTCTCGACCCCGGATGACGGCTTCAGCGTCTCGTTCTACGACGATCCGGTGTTCCGGATCGGCCCGACCGCCCGGATCGTGCCCGGCCGCTATTACGGCGACGACCGGCGCCACCTGTTCGGATTCCGGGATGCGCGGATCGCCCTGGAGCCCGGCGTGTTCGCCGAGTTCTACCCCTCTCCGTCGATCCGCACCCGCGTGGAAATCCGCCAGGGCGTGTACGGGCACCATGGCACGGTCGGCTCGTTGGCCGCCGACTACCTGATGCCCACGGGTGCGTTCCTGTTCTCGATCGGCCCGCGCCTCAACGTCGGCGATGCCAGCTACGCCCGGAAGTATTTCGGCGTGTCGCCGGCCGAGGCCGCGCTCAACGGCCGCGTGACCCCGTACAATCCCGGCGGCTTCTACTCGGCCGGCGTGCTCGGCGCCGTGACCTACACCCAGAGCGAGACCTGGGCCTACACGGCCTATGCCGGCTACGCCCGCATCCTGGGCGCGTCCGGCGACAGCCCGCTGGTGCGCCGGCCGTTCGGCAACCCCGACCAGTTCCAGTTCGGCCTGAAGGTCGACTACGCGTTCCGCATGCCCGCCCAATTCTGAGGCGTCTTGCGCCGGCTGCGCCGCGCTCCGACATGGCCCGTCACAGGGATGCCGGTGACACGGTTGATGGAGGCCCGGATGGATGAGACACGCGCCGACCTGCTGATGCAGGTGGAGGGCATGACCTGCGACGGCTGCGCCGCCGCGGTGACCCGCACGGTCAACCGGATCGACCCGGGGGCCGAGGTCGAGGTGGACCGGGAATCCGGGCGTGTCGCGATCCGCACCGACGCCCAGGCCCTGGTGATCGCCGACGCCCTCACCAAGGCCGGCTACACCGCCACGGCCATGACCGGGTGAGGGCAGGCCCGGTCGGCGTCCCCCGTCCTCGCTCTCATCCTGGGAGGGGATGAGGCCTCCGGGTCCGGCTCGCGTTGGATGAGGTGCCGCCTCGGGATGCGGGCAGGGAACAGGTTACCCCCCTATTTCGACCGCCACGCCCGCCTATGAGCGGCTGAGGAACATCCCAGTCAGCAGCAGCCCGAAGGCCGCCAGGCCGAACAGGCCTTCCTTGCGGTGGGTGTGATCGAGGAAGTGGGCGGCGGCGCCGGCCGCGCAGCAGGCGGCACCCAGGCCGATGGTCAGCGACGACATCGCAATCCCTCCTCATCGCGCGCCGCCCGCCGACGCTGCGAAACAGTCCCGGTCCCGGGGCCTGCCGGACGCCGTTGTCCGTTCAGGATTTCATCTCGTTGGCAGGCTGGCACGACGCGAATGCACTGGCAAGCGTGCGCGAGAGCTTGTCTGTCTGCGCGCCGTCTAGAATTTCCGAAGCTCTGGCGGCAAGAAGTCGTGCTGCGCTCGTCGGGACTGCATCGAATACTGCGCCCTGTTCATGGTCCCCTGCCCCGCCATGCGTGGGACACAGCCGTCGAGCGCGTCGATTCCCTGGTTCGATCCAAGGGTCCCGCGGCCGGATGCGTTGACCGTCCCGGCCGCGCCCGCGTAATCACCCGCATGCTCACCACATCATCCGACCGGTTCGACGTCGTGGTCGTCGGCGGCGGCCATGCCGGCGTCGAGGCGGCGGCTACCGCCGCGCGCTGCGGCGCCCGCACCGCCCTGGTCACCCACGACCCCGCCACGATCGGGGCGATGTCGTGCAATCCCGCCATCGGAGGGCTCGGCAAGGGCCATCTCGTCCGCGAGGTCGATGCCCTCGACGGCCTGATGGGCCGGGTCGCGGATGCGGCCGGCATCCAGTTCCGCCTGCTCAACCGCCGCAAGGGCCCGGCCGTGCGCGGGCCCCGCACCCAGGCCGACCGCAAGCTCTACGCCGCCGCCATGCAGGCGGCCGTCGCCGAAACCGGCGGCCTCACCGTGGTGGCAGGCGCCTGCGAGGATCTCGTCCTCGACCGCGAGGGCCGGCTCTCCGGCCTCGTGCTGGCCGACGGCCGGACGATCGCCTGCGCCGCCGTGGTGCTCACCACCGGCACGTTCCTGCGCGGGCTGATCCATATCGGCGAGCGCCAGATCCCGGCCGGCCGGGTCGGCGAGGCGCCGGCGATCGGCCTGGCCCAGACCCTCGACCGCCTCGGCCTGCGACTCGGGCGGCTCAAGACCGGCACCCCGCCCCGCCTCGACGGACGCACCATCGACTGGTCCGGTCTGGAGATGCAGGACGCGGATGCCGACCCGGTGCCGTTCTCGACGCTCACCGAAAAGATCACCACGCCGCAGATCCGCTGCGGCATCACCCGGACCACCCAGGCGGTCCACGACCTGATCCGGGCCAACCTGCACCGCTCGCCGATGTATTCCGGCGGCATCGCCAGCCGCGGCCCGCGCTACTGCCCGTCGATCGAGGACAAGGTCGTGCGCTTCGGCGACCGGGAGGGGCACCAGATTTTTCTGGAGCCTGAGGGGCTGGACGACCCGACCATTTATCCCAACGGCATCTCCACGGCCCTGCCCGAGGCGGTGCAGCATGACCTCATCCGGCTGATCCCGGGGCTGGAGCGCGCCACGATCCTGCGGCCGGGCTACGCCATCGAGTACGATTACGTCGATCCGCGCGAGCTCGACGCCGGGTTGCAGGTCAAGCGCCTGCCCGGCCTGTTCCTGGCCGGCCAGATCAACGGCACCACCGGTTACGAGGAGGCGGCCGGCCAGGGGCTGGTGGCCGGGCTCAACGCCGCCCGGTTCGCCGGCGGCCTCGACCCCGCGACCTTCGACCGGGCCGAATCCTATCTCGGGGTGATGATCGACGACCTCGTCACCCATGGGGTCAGCGAGCCGTACCGAATGTTCACCTCGCGCTCGGAATACCGGCTCTCCCTGCGGGTCGACAATGCCGACGAGCGCCTGACCCCGCGCGGCCTCGCGCTGGGCTGCATCGGGCAGGGCCGGGCCGCTCATTTTGCGTCCTCCCAGCGGCAGCTCCAGGTCGCGCGGGCTCGCCTCGACGTGGTCAGCCTCACCCCCAGCCAGGCGGCGTCCCACGGGATCGTGCTGAACCGCGACGGCATCCGCCGCAGCGCGTTCCAGCTGCTGGCCTATCCCGAGATCGCCTGGGGGCAGCTCGCCGCGATCTGGCCGGAACTGGCCGAGACGTCCCCGCGGGTGGCCGACCGGCTCAAGACCGATGCGACCTACGCGGTCTATCTCGACCGGCAGAACGCCGACATCGCCGCCTTCCGGCGCGACGAGGCCGTGCGTCTGCCGGCCTCCCTCGACTATGCCGGGATCAGCGGCCTCTCGAACGAGATGCGGGTGAAGCTCGAAACCGTCCGGCCGGGCACCCTCGGCCAGGCGGCCCGGATCGAGGGCGTGACGCCGGCCGCCCTCACCCTCCTGGCGGCCCATGCCAGGCGGGCCGCCCCGGATGCTGGCCGGCGCGCGTCATGAGCGATCCGGACCGTGCCCGAATCCTGGCGGCCTCCGGTGTTTCACGTGAAACAGCCGCGCTGCTGGACCTTTACGTCACCCAGCTCCGGCGCTGGCAGCCGATCAAGAACCTCGTCGGCCCGGCCACCCTGGCGGAGGTCTGGAGCCGCCATATCGACGACGCGCTGCAACTCCTCGACCTCGCCCCCGAGGCCCGGACCTGGCTCGATCTCGGTTCCGGCGCCGGCATCCCGGGCCTGATCCTCGCCATCGCCGGCCGCGAGCGCGGCATCCAGGTCGATCTGGTCGAGAGCAACGCGCGCAAATGCGCCTTCCTCACCGAGACCGCCCGCCTCACCGGGGCGCCGGCCCGGGTCCGCAACGCCCGGATCGAGGCGGTGATCGGCGACTACCAGGGCGTCGACATCGTCTGCGCCCGCGCGCTCGCACCGATGACGCAGCTCCTCGCCTGGACCGAGCCGCTGTTGAAAACGGGCACCACCGGCCTGTTTCCGAAAGGGCGCGACGTGCAAGCTGAATTGACCCAGGCCGCCGCGCAGTGGAGAGTCGTTAACGACCTCGTGCCGAGCCGGACTGATTCCGAAGCCCGGATCGTGCGCGTCACTGCCCTCGCCGCCCCGAGCCATCGATGACCGAAGCGATCCTCGGCGACTCCGCCGACCGGTCCATGGATCCTTCCCGCGATCCCGTCTTGACCCCTGCCGAAAGACCGTCCGTGCGACATCCCCTGCGGATCCTGGCGCTGGCCAACCAGAAGGGCGGCGTCGGCAAGACCACGACGGCGATCAACCTCGGCACGGCCCTGGCGGCGATCGGCGAGGACGTGCTGGTGCTCGACCTCGATCCGCAGGGCAACGCCTCCACGGGGCTGGGCATCGACCGGGCGCGCCGTCACGTCTCGACCTATGACGTCATGATCGGCGAGGCGACGCTGGCCGAGGCGGTGATCCCCACGGCGGTGCCGCGGCTGTCGATCGCGCCCTCCACCATGGATCTGCTCGGCCTGGAGATGGAGCTGGCGACCCTGCCCGACCGGGCGCACCGGCTGCGCGGCGTGCTCAAGGACATCGCCCACGCCAAGGGTCTGGAGCGGATCAGCTACGTGCTGATCGATTGCCCGCCCTCGCTCAACCTGCTGACCATCAACGCGCTGGCTGCCGCCGACGCGGTGCTGGTGCCGCTGCAATGCGAGTTCTTCGCCCTGGAGGGCCTGAGCCAGCTGCTGCGCACGGTCGAGCAGGTCCGGGGCGCCCTGAACCCGAAGCTGACCATCCAGGGCATCGTGCTGACGATGTTCGACCCGCGCAACAACCTCTCCGCCCAGGTGGTGGCGGATGTGCGCGGCTTCATGGGCGACAAGGTCTACGAGACCGTGATCCCCCGGAACGTCCGCATCTCCGAGGCGCCGTCCCACGGCAAGCCGGCTTTGCTCTACGATTTGAAATGTGCCGGCAGCCAAGCGTATCTGCGCCTCGCCTCCGAGGTGATCCAGCGTGAAGGCCGGGTGCCGGCGGCGGCCTGATTGTGTGATCCCCAGAAGCCGGGGGTCGAGTGCGGAGCGTGACACGGGTGACAAGGATGGCGGAGGAGGGGGCACGACCCCGTCTCGGGCGCGGGCTCGCGGCGCTGATCGGCGATTTCGGCGACGCCGGACAGACGGCCAAGCTCGACGGAAAGATCGAGCCGCAGCGCAAGGTTCCGGTGGAATTCCTGCGCCCGAACCCGCGCAACCCCCGCCGCAGCTTCGGCGAGGCGGAGCTCGCCGAACTCGCGACCTCGATCAGCCAGCGCGGCATCATCCAGCCGATCGTGGTCCGGCCGCTCGGCGACGTGCCGGGGGCGTTCGAGATCGTGGCCGGCGAGCGGCGCTGGCGCGCGGCCCAGAAGGGCGGCCTCGACGAGGTGCCGGTGGTGATCGTCGAGATCGACGACCGCGCCTCGCTGGAATTCGCCATCCTGGAGAACGTCCAGCGGGCCGACCTCAACCCGATCGAGGAGGCCTCGGGCTACGAGCGCCTGATGCAGGATTTCGCCTATACCCAGAAGGAGTTGGCCGAGATCCTCGGCAAGAGCCGCAGCCACCTCGCCAACACCCTGCGGCTGCTCAACCTGCCGCCTTCCGTGCAGGACCGGGTCACCGCCGGGGAACTCACCGCCGGCCATGCCCGGGCGCTCCTGGCTGTGCGCGATCCCGAGGGGCTGGCCCGCCGGGTCGTGGCCGAGGGCCTGTCGGTGCGCGAGGTCGAGGCCGTGGCGGCGTCGGAGGCCGCCGAGGCCGCAAAGCCCGACACGCCCCGCCCCGGCCGCCCGCGGCTCTCCGCCGAGCGCCCTGCCCCGGTGCGCGACCTGGAATTGCGGATCCGCCGGGCCCTGGGCGTCGAAGTGACCTACAAGCCCAAGGACGCGGAATCCGGTGAGATCCGCATCCGCTACGAGACGCAGGACGAGCTGGAAGGCCTGCTCAACCGGTTCAAGGTGTCGGAGCCGGAGGAAGGCTGACGGCGGTTGCCGGGGTTCGTCCAGCGCCCGGCCGCACAGCGACGCGCATCCGAATCATCTCCCTCATCCTGAGCAACCGTTATGCGCACTCGGTGGCGGGACGCCATGGCGTGCC
>NZ_BPQU01000012.1 GCF_022179445.1 Methylobacterium mesophilicum
GGAGTCACATCCACCAGCGTCGCGCTGCCCCTCTCCCGACCCCCTTCGGGGGCCAACCTCCCCCGCAGAGGGGGGAGGGAGAGCCGCGGTGTCCCCAGCGTATCCTGCCGAACCCGATGCGTGACTCCGCTAGCAAGTGCGGGAGGGTGACAGGCTGAGGGATCAGGTCCCAGACGTTTCAAAGTGTTTGCAGCAGCGGTCGGCAGATGTCCGCCCCGCTCGGCCGGAAACAGCCTCGTCGTCCCGGGGCCGTGAAGCGGAGCCCGGGATCCAGAACCACTATCGGATCAATGACTTGCGCCGTCCGCGGCTTTGGGTTCCGGGCTCGCCTACGGCGCCCCGGGATGACGGGGTAGCGGCCGAAGTGTCCGCGGAAACCTGGGATCCGTGGGGGGAAGGGTGGCCCTCTGCAGCTTGCCGCTTCCTCCCGTGCCGCCTTCTCGGCTATGACCTTGGTGAGAGATGGCCGCATGCCGCCGGAGCTCGCCAGCGCGGTTTGAAACGCCTGATCCCGTTGCCAACGCTCCGCGCGTAGAAGTTAATCCAACCACCTCGAAAAGGCTGGATCGGGTCAAGCCTCGATTCGTCCGACGGATCAATGAGCTGCGAGGGACCTTTCAGGGATCGCCCAACCATCCATCGCGCCTCGATGCACCAAAGCCAGACGGCTGCTCAGGCGATCGGCTCGCCGAGCGCCCGAGACGCGCCGGGCCTGCCGGCCAGCCGCTCGTACCAGCGGCGCAGGGCCGGGCGCTCGATGCGCTCGACCGGCAGGTTCAGCCAGCGATGGGCGGCGCAGCCGAGCGCGATGTCGGCGATGCCGAAGCCGTCGCCCACCATGTAATTTCGGTCCGCCAGGTGCGCATCCAGGATGGCCGCCAGCGCCTCCGAGCGCGTGATCGAGGCTGCGACCACCGTCCGGTCGGGATTCGCCGAGCGGTAGAGCTGCCAGAACGCGTCGCGCATGGCGGGCGTGAAGGTGGTGGCCTGCCAGTCCAGCCATTGCTCGACGTGGGCGCGGGCCCGCGGATCGGCCGGCAGCGCCAGGGCCGGCGCGGTCGAGGCCACGTAGCGCAGGATGGCGTTCGATTCCCAGAGGACGAACCCATCCTCCTCCAGGGTCGGGACCAGCCCGTTCGGGTTCTTGGCGCGATAGGCGGGATCGGCGACGACGCCGTGAGCGCCGCCGGCGTTGATCCGCTCGTAGGCGAGTCCGGCCTCGTCGAGCCCCCAGACCGCCTTCTGCACGTTCACCGAGGTGAGCCGCCCCCAGAGCTTGCGCATCGTCACCAAGACCTCCCTCAGACTTTCGGTGGGTAGGCGTGCTCGCACCCGTTCGGATCGGTCACCCGCGTGCCGTCGGCCGCCTCGCGCAGGTACCCGGGCCCGACCGGCACCTTGCCGTGGCCGCCTGGAATGTCGAGCACGTAGGTCGGCTGGGCCAGACCCGAGAGGCGACCGCGCAGGGCGCGCATCAGCGCCTGTCCCGCGTCGAGGCTGGTTCGCAGATGGCCCGTGCCTGGGGCCAGGTCGCCGTGATGCAGGTAGTAGGGCTTGATCCGGTTCTCCACGAAGGTCCGCATCAGCGCCTCGAGGGTCGCGGGATCGTCGTTGACCCCGCGCAGCAGCACCGACTGGCTGACCATCGGGATCCCGGCATCGACCAGCCGGGCGCAGGCTTCTTGAGCCGCCGGGGTGAACTCGCGCGGGTGGTTGGCGTGGAGCGCCACGAACACCGCGCGCCCGAACCGCTTAAGGGACCGCACCAGATCGCCGCCGACGAGGTCGGGCTTCACCACCGGTACGCGGGTGTGGATCCGCATCACCCGGACATGCGCGATCGCCGACAGCCGCCCGGCGATCGCGCCGAGCCGGCGGGGCGAGAGCGCGAACGGGTCGCCGCCGGTGACGACGACCTCCCAGATCCGCGGATCCTGCGCGATGTAGGCGAGGGCGCCATCGAGTTCCGCGTCGGTCAGGGAGCCGAGGCCGTCCGGCCCGACCATCTCCCGGCGGAAACAGAACCGGCAATAGACCGGGCAGATGTGCAACGGCTTCAGCAGCACCCGGTCGGGGTAGCGGTGAACGATGCCCACAACCGGAGCGTGCGCTTCGTCGCCGATCGGGTCGGCGCGCTCCTCCGGGGCGGCGACGGCCTCTTCGGCCCGCGGCACGAACTGGCGGGCGATCGGATCCGCCGGGTCGTCCCGGTCGATGAGCTCCGCCATGTCCGGGGTGACCGAGACGGCGTAGCGGGCCAGCACATCGTGCAACGCCTCCGCCTCCGGGCCGGACAGCAACCCGGCCTCGGCCAAGTCGGCGGCGCTGCGAAGCGTGCGGTTCATGGCAAGGTCTCCGCCACCGGCGTCCAGATGACGTCGTCGACGCGATCGGCCCCGCAGGCCAGCATGGCCAAGCGGTCGAACCCGAGGGCGATCCCCGACGCATCGGGCATCACCGCCAATGCTTCGAAGAAGTCGGGGTCGATCGGGTAGGCTTCGTCGTAAACGCGCAGCTTCACCGCCATCTCCGTGTCGAAACGTCGGCGTAACGTCACCGGGTCTGTCAACTCGCCGAAGGCATTGGCGAGTTCGACGCCGCAGGCATAGAGTTCGAACCGTTCGGACACCCGCGGATCGCCCGGCACCGGGCGGGCCAAAGCCGCCTCGCCGATCGGGTATTCGCACAGGATCGTCGGGCGCCCGATGCCGAGATGCGGCTCGATCCGCGCCACCAGAACCCGGGAAAACAGATCCGCCCACGTGTCATCCGGGGCCACCCGCAGGTCCGCCGCCGTCACGGCGCCGGCAAGGGCGTCGCGGTCGGTCTCGCCACGCGGCGTTATCGTGGCCAGCAGGTCGATGCCGGCGAAGCGCGCGAAGGCCTCGGCCAGGGTCAGCCGCTCGGCCTCCGCGAAAGGGTCGGCCTCCCGGCCCCGGTAGACGAACCGGCGCGTGCCGGCGGTCTCGGCGGCGAGCGCCAGAAGCTCGGCGCAATCCACCATCAACGCCGTGTACGGCACCCCGGCGCGGTACCATTCCAGCATGGTGAATTCGGGGTGGTGAAGCGGGCCGCGCTCGCGGTTTCGGAACACCCGGGCGACGCTGAGCAGCCGCGCCTCGCCTGCCGCCAGCAGCTTCTTGCAGGCAAATTCAGGAGAGGTGTGCAGGTAGAGCGGCGTCCGCGCGCCACTCCCGCCGATCGCCTCTGTGGCAAACGCCGAGAGATGCGCCTCGTTACCGGGCGAGACCTGCAGGCAGGCGGTCTCGGCCTCGACGAAATCCCGCTCCGCAAACCAGGCCCGGAACGCGGCCAGGATCCGGTTGCGCAGCAACAGGCGAGGCCGGCGGTCGGCGTGGCGGTCAGGCGCCCACCAGGGCGAGACGGCTCCGGTCACAATCGGTCTCCAGCATGGCCGGCCCCAGGCACGAGCGAGCGGGCCTGAGTGTGAACCGGGCGCCAGGTTCGCCTCCGATCCACGTCGGGGACGCATCGGTGCCGCGTGCCGAGACCGCCGGTTGAGGTTCGCCGGCTGGCAACCACGCCGCAGATGCGATAGTGGCGGGGCCTGAGATCCAGTGCACGCGCTTGGCGCGTGCCGACCCGCCTTGTCAATGCAGGACCGAATTCCGTGAAGGTGATCGCCTCAACGCTCCGCAAGGGCAACGTCGTCGACAAGGACGGCAAGCTCTACGTGATCCTGTTCGTCGAGAACATCCACCCCGGCAAGGGCACCCCGGTGACCCAGCTCGACATGCGCCGCATCACGGACGGCGTGAAGGTGTCCGAGCGCTACCGGACCACCGAGCAGGTCGAGCGGGCCTTCGTGGAGGATCGCGAGCACACCTTCCTGTACAGCGACGCCGAGGGGTTCCACTTCATGAACCCCGAGAGCTACGAGCAGGTCGCGGTGCCGGCGGACGTGGTCGGCGATGCCGCCCCCTACCTGCAGGAGGGCATGGCCGTGATGCTGTCGAGCCATAACGACGTGCCGCTGACCATCGAGCTTCCCCAGCGGGTGACCCTGGAGGTCACCGAGACCGAGCCGGTCCTTAAGGGCCAGACCGCCTCTTCGTCCTACAAGCCGGCCACCCTCTCGAACGGCGTGCGCACCACCGTGCCGCCGCACATTGCTGCCGGTACCCGCGTCGTCGTGATGACGGCGGACGGCGCCTACGTCGAACGCGCCAAGGACTGATTGTTTCGGATTTCGCGCGGCGGGTTGATGATTGCACGGGCAGGGAATCTCATCCTGCCCGCGCCCTGTTCCTCGGAGGCCGACGCAAGGCGGAAGCCTCTCGAGAGTTCTCCCGATCGTTCGACGATCCCCGGCCGGCTACCCCGAAGCCCGCGATCCGTTCGTCTCAGGACCAAGGTGGTGGGTAGGACGGACCGTGCGCCATCGTGCAGCGCAGCCGCGACTTTACCTCGGCATCCGCGAGGCCGCCTCGATCGCCCCGTAGCAGCCCTGCGATAGGGCTTGTGCCCGCGACCGCTCCGCCGGACTGAACGGGCGGCCATCCTCGCGAAACAGATCCTCCTTGAGCAGCGCGTCGGAGGTGCACCGGGCTGCGATGCGGCAGAGCGGCGGCTCGCCGCCGGTTCGTGAGCAGATCGTCACGTAATCGGCCCGGAACGCGCGCAGACCGGCCATCGGGTTCGGTCCCGTCAGGGTGACGAGGCCGGTGAGCAGCCCGAGCAGCACGGGCTGGTGGACGAGGTACACGATCAGGCTGTGGCGCCCCAAGAACGTCGCCGCACGCCCAAGCGCCGAACGCGGCGTCCAGTTGCCGAACCGGGATCGCGCAAGACGCGGCAGGCCGAGCCGCCCGAGGACGATCCCCGACAGGACGAACCCGAACCACGGGAACAGCGGCACGTAATCGTTGGTTCGCGGCGTCCCGGAACCGAGGCCGAGGAAGAACAAGATCGGGTCATCGAGGAGAGACGCGTGCACCAGGAGAGGCATGGCGAAGACCGCCACCGCGGCGAGTGCCGTCACGGCTAAGGGGGCGAAGAGGAACGGCAGGCCGAGTACGCTCGAGACGGCGATGCAGTGCAGGATGCCGAAGAAGACGTACGCGTCGGGAAAGGCGATCCAGGTCCCGAGTGTGACGAGGAGCGCCGCCCCACCGATCCGCGCGAGCCGCAGCACGGTCTGGCGCGGACGGATGCCGCGCCCGTTCATCAGCACAAGTCCGACGCCGACAAGGGTGAGGAAGGTCCCGGCGATCGTCTCCGCCGCCCGATGGCCCGCCGCCGTCAGAGCATAATTCTCGGCCGTCAGCCGCAGGAAGCCGAGGTCCCAAAGCGTGTGGTAGCTCGCCATCGCCACGAGGGCCGCCGCCCGCGCCGCATCGATGATCGGGTAGCGGCCTGCCGGTGCGGCGCGCGTGGGCGGCTCAAGGGGCTCGGGAGGTGTGGGCACTATCGACATGGCGATGGGCTCAAACCACGCCTGGACCTCGGACGCCACCGCTACTCGAAGCCGCAACGCGCCCGGACCCATATCGCGATTGCTCTCGAAGACGTGAACGCGGGCCCACGACGGTCGCAGAAACCTGATTGGAAGCCATAAGGCGGGCGAACCAGATGCCTTGATAGCGACAGGACGCCCAATTCGGCTCTCCCTGCGACCGATCGACTGTTGCGGACCTGCCTCCCCCAGGCAAGATTGCAACTCGCTAGGGCTCCAATGCCGGTCATATGGGCTTTCCGCGAATCAGGACTTCGTTAATCTTGTTGTGAGAGCGCGCGGCGTGATTCGGTGTAGGTTGCTCGGCCATGTCTGATGAACGCGGATCCGGGCCGCAGAACCCCAGTCGGATCGAGGACAGCCGTGTCGCCGAAGCGGCGGCCGGCGAGGACGAGGCTTTCGACCTCGTGGAGGTCTCCGGCCGCATCAAATGGTTCGACGTGTCCAAGGGCTTCGGCTTCATCGTACCTGACGACGGCGCCCCCGACATCCTGCTGCACGTCACCTGCCTTCGGCGGGACGGGTTCCAGGCGGCCAGCGAGGGCGCGCGCATCGTTGTCGAGGCGGTGGAGCGCCCGCGCGGCTGGCAGGCGTTCAAAGTCCTGTCTCTCGACCAGTCCGCGGCTGTGCATCCCTCCGAGATGCCGATGCCGCGCACCCATGTCTCGGTCACGCCCACGAGCGGCCTGGAGACGGCGGTGGTGAAGTGGTTCAACCGCTTGCGCGGCTTCGGCTTCCTGACCCGCGGCGACGGCACACCCGACATTTTCGTCCACATGGAAACTCTGCGCCGCTACGGCATCGCCGAACTCAAGCCAGGCGACGCCGTATTGGTACGCTACGGTGACGGCTCCAAAGGTGTGATGGCGGCCGAGATCCGTCTCGTCGACGGGGCGCTCCCGGCCTCGCACTGACGCCCCAATTCGCGCGCGCTATCTGTACCCGCGGTCGGCACACCGCCCGCGATCGCGTTTCCCGAGAGGCAGTCCTTGAGAGTTCTTTTCCGCGTCTCGCAGGCGGCGGCCATAGCCTGCCTCATCCTGGTCGCACCGGTTCCCGTTCACCAGGCCACTGCCCAGAGCGCGGCGCCGCAGAACGCCGCCAAGACAGAGCCGCTGATCATCGCCACCAAGGCCGGGCCGAAGCGGTTCGACGTCGAAGTGATGCGTGACGACGCCAGCCGATCCCGCGGGCTGATGTTCCGCCGGCACATGGCGCCCGAGCATGGCATGCTGTTCGATTTCGAACGCGCCGAACCCGTGACCATGTGGATGAAGAACACCTATCTCCCCCTCGACATGTTGTTCATCCGCCCGGATGGGACCGTGAGCCGGATCGCAGCCGACACCGAGCCGCTTTCGACCGCGATCATCCCGTCCGGCGGCCCTGTCTCCGCTGTGC
Source organism: Methylobacterium mesophilicum (assembly GCF_022179445.1). GTDB lineage: Bacteria > Pseudomonadota > Alphaproteobacteria > Rhizobiales > Beijerinckiaceae > Methylobacterium > Methylobacterium mesophilicum. The sequence continues at coordinate 6,878 of NZ_BPQU01000012.1, forward strand.
TCGAACTCAATGCCGGGACCGCCGCTAAGCTCGGGATTCAAGTCGGCGACCGGGTCGAGCACCCTTTGTTCAAGGAGCGATGAAGCGATCGGGCCTGCCGCGAACGCAGCGGGAACAATGGCCTTGACCGTCGGGATGTTCCGCGCCAATGTTCCGGAATTGTTCCGGTGCTTCGGAGTGCCGGCCCTGCGCGGAGGACCCGATGAGCGACGTGGCCGATGCCGAATTGTTCGGCAACGACGATTGGTCGGTTAGCGTGGATGGGCTTGAGCACCGCGCTACCGGTTACTTCATCAGCCGGGACGCCGTGACGATACGGCGTGCCGAGGGCCTTTGGGACTGGCCCCTACAATTGGCCGAGAAGAGCTGGTGCCGGCCGAGTCTGTTTCGCGAGGCGTTCCTGGCAGCGCTCGACCGCTTCGGAATCGCGCGCGACGCCGGCCTGACCCGATCCTTCGCGCTGGGTTACGGGATCCGGGCAGGGGACGCATCCACGTCGGACGGCTTCGTTACGCTTGCCGACGTGCTGAAGCCCCGCGCCGTTCCGGCAACGGTCCGCATCGCCGCCGAGCCGGCCGCGCGCGCCTTGGCGGCGGCAGGCGCGTGAACGCCAGTTCGTGCCGGGGTCGCATTTGACCACGGCCGGTGCCGGCAGATAGCCCTCTACGCTGTACCGCGGGAGGGAAGATCATGGCAGACAGCAATCACGCCGGACTCGACGGGTTGGTGACACCGCCATTGTCGCGGCGCGGCTTCGTGATGACCAGTCTCATCAGCGGTCTGACTGTCGCCACGACCCGTGTCGAGGCGCAGGTGATTCACACCGATGCGACCGGTATCGAGGCGGGCGAGGTCAAGATCCCGGCGGCCGACGGTCCGATGCCAGCCTACAGGGCGGTGCCCGCCGGGGAGGGGCCTTTTCCTGTCGTACTGGTGATCGAAGAGATCTTCGGGGTCCACGAGTATATCAAGGATATCTGCCGTCGCCTCGCCAAGGCCGGCTACTGCGCCGTCGCACCCGAACTCTACGCCCGGCAGGGCGACCTCTCGACCATGACGGATCCTAAGATCATCATCCGGGACGTCATCTCGAAAACGCCGGACGCACAGTGGATCGGCGATCTCGACGCCACCGCGGCTTGGGCGGCCTCCGCTGCCAAGGGCGATGCCGGCCGACTCGGCGTGATGGGGTGGTGCCGAGGTGGTCGCGACGCCTGGCTTTACGCGGCGCATCGTCGCGACTTGAAGGCGGCGGTCGCTTGGTACGGACCACTGGGCGGCGATCGGACCGATATTCAGCCGCGCACCGCCGGAGATGTGGCGGCCGAGATCCATGCGCCGTTGCTTGCCCTCTACGGTGGCGCCGACACCGGCATCCCGCCCGCATCCGCAGAGGAAGCTCGCGACAAGGCCAGGCATGCGGGCAGGAGCGTCGAACTCGTGATCTACCCGGATGCGCCGCACGGATTTCATGCGGATTATCGCCCGAGCTACCGCAAGGACGCGGCCGAGGATGGCTGGGCCCGCGCTCTCGCCTTCCTGAAAGCCAACGGCGTCGGCTGATCAAACCGCTCCTGGCGGTCTTGGCGGGATGTTCCTGGATGGCTGTGCTTCCCGGGACACGGCCACAACTTGCCGAATATGCGAGGGTCGCAGGAGGATCTGTGCCTGCGCGGGTCCGGCCCTTCGCGACGATCAGAGCGTTGAACCGATCGTCGCGACCGCCGTTCAGCCCCTGTAGAGTGTCCCGGCCCATGAGCGACTCGGTACAGCCCGGACAGAAGCCCGTGATCCTCGTCGTGGAGGACCAACCCGACGAGCGCTTCCTCGCGGCCACTCTCCTGGAGGATACTGGCTTCACGGTGATTGAGGCCGAGACTGCCGAACTGGCTCTCGCCATCCTCAACGACCGTGCCGACGAAGTCAGTGTCGTGTTCTCCGATGTGCGTACGCCCGGACCGATCGGCGGATTCGAACTTGCGCGGATTATCGGCGTGACCTGGCCGCGCGTCCGTGTGCTGCTCACCTCCGGGGATGCGGGCGACCAGCCGAGCGACCTACGCATGTCGGCGACCTTCATCCCGAAGCCCTGGCGCGCCGAGGATATTCTGGCCTGGGTCGAGCAGGCCGCGGGCCGTCCCTCGGTGTCGACCGGCCCGGCGGTGATCGGACCGGGCGGAAAATTAATTACGCCGGGTCTGGAAACCTGAGACCTACTCCGGGTTGTACGGCACTCCCGGGGCGCTAGCCGCCCGATCCCGAACAACTCCGTCGGCAGCTCAGATCAATCATGCTCATCGTCGCTGCCAACTATGCCGATTCCCTGCGTCGGCGCTCGTGGGACGATCGTCCAGAGGCCGATATCCTCGATACGGTGACCGACGAGTTGCGCGCGCATTACAGTCCTGTCGCCGATGCGGTCCCAGCCGAGATCCTGGCCCTGGCCGAACGTCTGGACCATCCGGAATCCGAGCGCGCTTACGGCGCCTGACCGATCCTATCGGGATGAGTCGCCAAGGCGAATGAATCTGCTATTCAGCGCGCTCTGACCTGCCGGCGCATTGCGTCTCTCAGTCGAGCCCCTCATGCGTCTCAATGCTCTTCGTGGATCGCTCGCCGTCGGTGTGATCCTGACGCTTGCGGGGTTGAGTGCCGCTCGAGCTGCATCCCCACCGCCGCAGCCGTCGGAAGGAGCCGGCGGATTCGGAGACCGCAAGGCGACGATCGTTAAGCGCCTGCTCGGGCGGGGATCCGCTACGACGTTCGCGTTCCACGCTGCCGGTACCGCGCCCGAGGCCGGCCGGCCAGTGGTCGTGTTCCTGCACGGATGGGGTGTGGTCAATCCGCAAAGCTACGGCGGTTGGATCGACCATCTCACTCGTCAGGGCTGGCTCGTGCTGTATCCGCGCTTCCAAGAGGTGAACCGGACCCGCCCAGCCGACGCACCCGGCCTCGCCGACGGCCTGGTCAAAGCGGCACTGGCAGACCTGGCCTCCGACGCAGACGCAAAACCCGATCTCGGCCGCGTCGTTCTCATCGGACATCTGGCCGGCGCCCCGCTCGCCATGGACATGGCCGCCGACGCCAAGCAGCACGGCCTGCCCGTCCCGAAACTGATCTTCATGGCTGCGCCGGGCGGCATCGCCAGCGGCCCGAAATCGCGCGGTATCGCGCTGACGGAACTCTCCGGCATCGATCCTTCCACCCTGCTCATTGCCATGGTGGGCGACAAGGATACCCGGGCGGCGGACCTTGCGGCGAAGCGGCTGCTACGCGAGGCGAGTGCCGTACCGCTGGAACGGAAGCTGTTCATCCGTGCCCTCTCGGACGATCACGGCTTCCCGGCCCTGACGGCCACGCTCGCGGCTCCCGCCGGCACCGACACCGCCTACGACGGCGGCGCGATCAAGCCTGGGCCGGAGCCCAAGGACGCGGCCAAGGACGCTCCGAAGCCGCCGCCATTCCGGTGGTCCGCCGACATGGCGTTGACCGGCGAACAGCAGACGCTGGTCTCGCAGATCAACATCGCCCGCGTCGATGCGCTGGACTACCTCGGCTTCTGGAAGACCTTCGACATCGCCGCTGCCGCGGCCTTCGCCGGGTCGGACGCGAATGCGATGAAGAACAATCCGCGGCTCGCGGACATGGAGCGCTGGAGCGACGGCTGGCCGGTGAAGCGCCTTTCGGTGGAAACACCCCGACTGGTGGCGCCGGCGGCTCAGGCAGCCACTCCGGCCGCGCCAAGTAGGAAGCGCTGATCGACGACACCAGACTTCCTCTTGGCGTAGGGCTTGCTACTCTGTCCGTGTTCGACACGGGAGACGAAGCATGCCCGAGTTCGTCGCCAGCCTGCTCGCTGCAGGAGCTTTCTGCCTGACTCTCCTCGCGCTGAACGCACTGACCCGGCTGCTGATCCAGGCGCATTATGCGCCGGCGGATCTGGGTGAATCCGGCTTCCTCCAGATCGGCGGCGCCCTGATTCTGGCCCGGATCGCTTACCGTCGGGCGCCACACCGTCAGCTGGACTGAGCAATCCGGTCGTTCTGCGGATTTGACATAACGGATGGGGACAGAGACCCCGCTCGCATCGAGAGCGTTCTGCCTGGTCGGTTGGGCAGCGACGCGTTCGAGGCGGGCGGTTGCCTACACATAGGCGCCAGGAACTACGACTCCAAAGCCTCCGCCATCTCTTGACCGTCCGCGACGCCGAGCGCGGCTTTCTCGGCCAGCAGGGCGGCCAGGGCGATGCGGATCAGATCGCCTTGCTCGCGATGCGGGTGATCGAGGGCAGCCGTCATCGCGCGACGGTAGCGGTCCTGGATCGCGGCGAGTTGGGTGGCCATGCCGACCTTGGCAGGCGGTCTCTCGACCGCGTTAGCCCGCCTCGGCTTTGCCGGCGTTTTCTTCTTCGTGGGTGTCCTGTCCGGCATGACAGGGCAAGCAACTTTGCTGTTTCGGAGTTCCTCGTCGCATTTCACACGCAGCCTGCTCGGTTCTCCGGCGGTGGCTTTCTTGCAGCCCTCGGCAGACTTCTTCGCCGACGGAGCCGTGACGGCGCGGACCGCAGTGCAGGCGTTCCGGATCGGTCTCGCCGGCCACATCGGGATTTTGGCGTGTTCCGATCCTTAGGCTGCGCCGCGCCTGCCGCCCTCCTGAGCTGTGTCGCGGTTGTCCGGTACGGCGTTCTATTCGAGGTTGCTCCAGCAGGCCGCTCAGGCCTCGCACGCCACAGCCTCGCTTTGGGGTCCCAGTCAAATGCCGTCGCCAATCGCAACGGCAAGTGCCACGCTCCCGTGATGGCGACCTGTTAGAAGCGGCCGCCGCCATTGAATGGGGCGACGAAGGCGAGGGCGCGACCCGTAATCCGACAACCGTGCAGTTGCACTACCGCAGGAAGTCGCCGAACGCGCGGGGACCGTTCCCAGTCGGGATGGTCTTCAGCACCTTCAGCGTCCGGCCGTCGAGGACACTCAGCGTGTTGTCACCCCAGTTGGCGACGTAGAGGCGACCGCCGGCGTCGGCCGCGATGCCCTCGGGATGATCACCCACGTCGATATCGGCGAGCGGCTTTAGGGTCGTAAGATCGAAGGCTGTGACGCTGCCGGCATACTGGTCGGTCACGAAGCCGCGCCCTTGCGTGAGGGCGATCACGTAGGGTCGCCGGCCGGTTGGGATCCGGCCGATCTCCCGACCGGCCGCGAGGTCGATCACGGAGACGTCGTCGCTGGTTACGTTCGCCGTATAGGCGCGGCCCGTGGGGGCGTCGAGAGTAATCCCGAACGGGTGTTGCCCGACCGGGATGACCTTGGTTTCCTTGCGGGCGTCGGCATCGACCACAGAGACCGTGTCGGCCTCCCGGTTGGCGACGTAGAGGGTCGCCCCGTCGGGCGAAACGGCGATACCGGATGGAGAGGCGCCGACCGCGATTTCGCCGTCGGGGATCAGGCGGCCGTCACGTTCGGTCAGAACGAACAGGCGGTTTCCGTACCAATCCGCCACGTAGACTTTGCCACCCCTCGGATCAGCGGCGACGCCCAGCGGCCCACCCGGCAGCGGCACTTCCGCGGCAACGACGCCGGCATCGAGATCGAGCACCGCGAGACCGTGACCTTCGGGCCGCGTGACATACGCCCGCTTGCGATCGGGCGACAGGGCGATCCCAGCCGGCGCCCCGTCGAGTTTGATGCTACGCACCACCTTACCGGCGGCGAGGTCGACAATTTCGACCGCGCCGCCAAGCTGGGTTGTCACGATCGCCTCCCGCGCCTGTTCGGCGCGGGCGTACGTCGCGGTCAGGGCGAGGCCGGCGACGAACGCCGCCTGGCCGCATTTGAGGTGACGACGCAGGTTCGTATCGCAAAACCGCAGGACGCTTTTGCGAAACCCGCGCAGGCTCACGAGCCCTTCTCGACCTTGGCCTTCAGGTTGGCGAGGCTTGCCTTGATCCAGGCGCCCACACCCTTCTCAGAGGCTTCGTCGTTGAGCTCGGGCGGCGGATCGTTGTTCATGTAGCCGCGATAGAAGGCAGCCTTCCACTCGACCTTGGACTTGGCGTCGCCCGCGGGCTCCACCGTGATCGTGGCAGAATAGTCGTTGGCCGGCAGGTCCTTCACATCGACCTTCTCGATATAGTACGAGAACAGCTTCTCGTCCGGCTTGTACTTGTTGCTGGTCTCTTGGATTTGGTTGCCGTTCTTCAGCGTGAGGGTGCGCTTGAACTTGTTCGGCACGTCGCCGCTGACCTCGGTCTTGGTGACGTTCTCCATCCAGTCGGCGTTCTTGACGTCGCCGATCACGGCCCAGACCTTGTCGGCCGGGGCGTTGATCTCGATCGACTCGGAAATCTTGCGCCGGGTCGGGCCATGGGCCTGCGCGGTCGCCGCCACCAGGGCGGCCGTGGCCGCCAGGGCCAGGGTCATTTTCTTCATCGTGTATTGCTCCTCCCGCCTCCGGGGCGCGGTCCGGCATCGAGATACCGGTTCTGCGTCCGAGAGCGTGTCACAAGTGAGTGTCAGAGCCGCATTCGATCTCTCGGATACGGATCTAGCTTGCGTCCCGACCGAGAATGCGCGCTTCGGCCCCGAAAGCCTCCGCGACCTTGTCCTCGATCCAGCCCCAGGCCTCGCGCTCGCGCGGGCCCGCGGTCTTGCTGATGGCGATGGCGAGGTAGGCCATCTCCGTCAACACCTTGTCCGGCTCAAGCATGTGGAGCCGGGTCGAGAGGATCGCCGCCTCGAGCACCGCGGCTTGGGCGCGGTTGTAGCCGATGAACGGCGCGTGGGCGGCCGAATGCACGAGGCGGCCGCGGAAGCGCGGCCGGGTCTCGTGGTCCTCGACCGATGCGACCTGGAACTCGGCGTGGCCGAAACTGTCGGCCAGCCGCCGGCCGGCAATGGCCGCGCACGCCACGGTCGGCCATTCGCGCCGGCCCGTCACAGCGCCCGCGATCACCCGGATGTCCCGCGGGCTCGACGCCGCGAAGCACGGATTGGCCTCGAGATTGACGATGGTCGGTGAGGGTCGGAACGGCGCCAGCACGTAGCCGTCTTCGTCGCCGATCAGCCCGAACGGCACGAGGTGCAAGTCACCGGACGGCGCAAGCGTGGTGACGATGGTCTCCAGGATCAGCGGCATCGCTCAGGCCCTGTCCGCCGGCACCAGCCGGCCGCAGACCAGCTTGGTCGCGGGCTGAGGCGTCTCTGGCGGCGCCTCGTCGCGGGCCTCGGCTTCCGAGATCGTTTCAGGGGCGTCGGCATCCGCCTCGGGCTTCACCAGCCGCGCATCGCGGGTGCCGGGCGGGGGCGCGTCGGGGCCGGAATGGCGAGTGTGTCCGGCCTTCTTGAACGCGGTCGAGTCCTCAACGTCGGCGTCGGCCGCGCAGCCCCAGTCGAGGGCCTCGTCCTGAACGTAGCGCTTTCCAAGCCGCCAAGCGGTCTCGGCCTTGGCGAGTTCGGCTCCGAGATAGAAGGCGTGGGCGCCGTCGCTCTTCACGTCGAGATCGGGGAAGAAGGCCATCGCGTCGGTGCCGACTCTGTGGACGTCGCGGTTGTAGACGTGGATCCCGTCCTCGGCGACCGCGATCCGGTAATTCGGATCCCGGACCTCGGCTGCAGCCTGGGCGACTTCAGCGGCGGTCTGCACGAACGGGCGCTTATCGTGAAGGGCCAGCAGCGCGCGCCCGTAGCCTTTGGGCAGGGCGGAGTCGGCCTTGGCGGCGTACATCACCCGCCTGGCGGCGTCGTGCTCCTCGACGGTGCGGCGGGTGTGATTCGAGACTTGAACGATCAGCACGTTGCCGATCGATAGTTCCGAACACATCCCGACCAGCAGGGCGGTGACGCCGAGCGAATCCGCCTCGGTCAGCTCCGTCAGGTTGCCGGTGCCCATCATCATCTGGATGTCGGGCCAGCGGGTGCGTGTGTCGCGGTAGCGCCCGATCGAATCCACGAAGCCGTGGTGGATTGGCTCTAGGATCGGGTCGGCCAGGAACGGGCGCCCGGCCTTCAACATCCGCTCGATCGCGCAGTCGAGGGAGGGCAGGTCGTCCGGCCTCAGGGGCACTAGGATCGGTACCGCGTCGGTCTCGAAGGCGAGATCCAGCGTGTCGATGTTCAGGCTGAGCAGGTAATCCGCCCCGGCCCCGGCGCCCCGGGCGAGTTCGTCCAGTGAGAAGGAATCGACGCTCACCTTCAGACCCGCGCCCTTGAGGGCGGCCACGGACTCCTCCAGATGCGGGAAGGTTGTGTCGGGCAGCCCGCCCAGGTCGATCACGTCGGCGCCGCGGCGGGCAAGGTCGAGCCCTTTCGCCAGGATCTCGTCGGGGGTCATCTTCGAGGCATCGACGATTTCGGAGAAGATCCGCAGGTTATGCTTCGAGAGGTCCACCTTGCGCCCGGCGAGCCCCAGCCAGGCCGGCAAATCGACGACCTCGTCCGGGCCACGCTCGACCGGAACATGGAAATGCTCGGACAGCCGGCCGGTATCGGCCCGGCAGCGGCCCGGAAGGACGATTCGGGTCGCGCCCTCGGGGATCTCGATCCGGCGGCGGATGATTTCTTCCGTCATCAGCGCGGCGACCTTTACGCCGGCATCCGCGATGCTCCAGCGGACCGTCGCCGGAAGGCCGGCCGCGACTTTTTCGAGCCGCGCCCGGGCGAGGCGACCGGTGACGAACACGATGTGCTCGGGGGCGCTCAAGCAGCCACCCGCTGGCGGAGCGTGACGTTCCGGGTCGGCCCCCAGATCGCTATCGAACCGCCGTAGCGCTTAGCGAAGGCGGAGAAGGCGGCATCCACGAACCCGCGTTGGGCAAGTCCATCTGCATCCTCCTGTGACGGGGCGTCAGCCGACTTCACCAGCACGCAGCGTCCAGCACGCATCCGTCGCGCGAGCCAGAGCGCGAGACTGTCGGATGTCACGCCCCAATTCTCAGGGATTTCCGGGTCGCCCACCCTCAAGGTCGTCGGGTCCCAGACCCGGGAAGCATTGGCGATCTCTGTCCACGGCTCCAAACTGCGCGCAAGGCGGGGCTCGATCGAGCAAAAGTCCGTCGCCATGCGGCCCATCGCGTCCAACGCCCGGCAGTGGGCCTCCGCATCGTCGAAGCCGTCCCGAATCTGGGCGGCACGCACGGCGTCCGCATAGGCGCCGCCGCCGGGCACCACGACGCAGCGTCCGTGCAGGCCTGCCGCTACATCCGCCAGAAGGGCTCGGCGACGCTTCGGATCCGCCGCGAGGCTGCCTCCGATCTTGAGGACCGTCGTCACGCGGCGTCCCGTTGGTTCGGGCGCAAGGCGCGTACGGCCTCGGCGACCCGTAGCGGATCGATACCGTTGCGCCGATCCAGGTCGCGGCACAGGCCGCCGCGGAATCCGAAATAGTCGGGGCGGTGTACGCTGAGGGCAGGGATATCGGTGACCCGGAGAGAACCTGCCAATCCGCTCATCAACCCGTGGCTCCGGCACGCTGCCGTGAACGCCGCGAGCGCCAGGGGCTCGGCAAGGTCGGTCAGGCGGACGCCGGCCTTTCCGGACGTGTCGATCATCGCTCCCGCAAATCCGGCCTGCGCCAAAGCCGGGACCAGGTCCGCCGCCGGGCCGTCTTCGGCGAACAGGACTGCGATGAGGCGGCCGGGGGCACCCTCGGCGAGGGCGGCGAGCGCCCGGGGATCGCGGCTTTGCGCAGGGGCGAGGCCGGTCTTCACCCAGTCGATCCCGGTCGCCGCCATCGCGGTGACGGATTCGGGCGTCGGGTCTGCCACCGCGCTGGTCACGGCCGCGCCGGCGACGCGCGCCACGATCGCGTCCACCAGTGCGGGTTCCAGGGCGCCCAGCGCTCCGCGCTCCGGATCCTTGGCGTCGATCAGGTCGGCCCCGGCGAGCTGGGCGGCCTCGGCCTCGGCCGGATCGCGCACGCTGACGAGGAGGCGGGGCAGGGGGCCTGGCGGTACGGGGTACGCGGACACGGATCTCTCGAAGATGGGCGGCACGCAATCACGACTTGCCGGGCAACGGCTCGGCGAGCAGGCGGTTCTTCACGACCCAGCGCATGGCGTGCGCCCAGGTGTCGTCGGTATCGGCCCGGATCGTCACCTGCCCGCCGCGCACCATCTTGCCGGTCTCGGCTTCGGCGATGGTGACGTTCAGGTTGAAGATCTGGCCGGATCCCTTCTCCACATAACCGGTCACGACGAGATCCGCACCCAGGCTCTTGGCGATGTCGGCCGCGCACCCGTTGCACTTGTAGAGCGGGCCCTCTTTGGCGACCACGTCGGATTTCGGGGCTGTGTCGACGATGTCCAGGCCGGCCTGGTTGCGGAGGGCGTTGCGCAGCTCGTCCGTCACCAGCGTCAACTTCTTGGTGTCGACGGGCCGGACCCGCGTGCCGTAGGTGGCCCCGGGATCGAACAGCTCCACCGGGAACACCGCGGCCTTCTCGGCGGCGTGGGCACCGGACACCCCGGCCAGCAGACAGGCGGTCACCGCGCACGATAACAGGTGGCGCATCCTCGGGGCTCCCTCTCGATGACCGGCGCCGACGCTGCCGCCGGCGTTTTCGCCCCTATAGCTCGGGCGAAGGGACAAATTGGCAATGTACATCGCCGCGCCGGTAGCCCACGACGCGAACGTGAACGTCCGACCGGGGCGCCGCGGTTGAGCGGCCGGATCCGAAGCTGCTAGAGGCCGCGTATATGCACGATCCTGCACACGCCTCGGCCCCGATTCCCGTCCAGCCTTCGCGTTATCCGACGCCGCGCTCGGCCAGCCTTCGCGTTCTCTTCACGTGCTGGACCGTGCTGACGCCGGTCGCCGCGCAAGCCCAGCAGCCGGCCCCGCAACCGATCGAAACGCCGATCGGCCTGATCTACCGGCCGCAGCCGGCGCCGTCGTCGTACGATGCCGAGGCCGCCCCGGAAGACGAGGGGCTGGCCGGCGCCAAGATGGGCATCGCCGACAACAACACCACCGGCCGGTTCACCAAGCAGACCTTTTCACTGGATGCGGTCGCGCTGAGCGACGACAAGCCCGACGCCGTGGCGGCGGCCAGGGAGTTGGCGGCCAAGGGCGTGCACTACTTGGTCCTGGCCCTGCCGGCGGATGCGGTGCTGGCGGTGGCCGACGCGGTGAAGGACACCGGGGCGGTGGTGCTGAATGCCGGCGCCCCGGACGACCGGCTGCGCGGCGCCGACTGCCGGTCCAACGTATTCCACATCCTGCCGTCCCGAGCGATGCTGACCGACGCCATCGCGCAGTACCTGACGGTGATGCGCTGGCGGAAGGTCTTTCTGATCTTCGGGCCGACCGAGGCCGACAAGGCCTATGCCGAGGCCGTGCGCAACTCCGCGCGCAAGTTCGCCCTGAAGATCACCGCGGAGAAACCCTGGACCTTCGGACCGCTGGCGAAGGCACGGGGCGATACCCCGACCCGGGCCGAGGCGATGGTCTTCACCCGCGGGCTCGACTACGACATGGCGATCGTGGCCGACGAGGAGGGCGACTGGGGCGACTACGTCTCCTACCGCACCGTCGATCCCCGGCCCGTCGGCGGCACGCAGGCGCTGACCTCGACCACGTGGTCGCCGGTGCTGGAGACCTGGGGGGCCGCGCAGGCTCAGAACCGGTTCCGGCGGCTTGCCTCCCGGCTGATGCGCCCCTTGGATTACCAGGCCTGGGCGGCGATCCGGACCGTCGGCGAGGCCGTCACCGCCAAGAAGACCAACGATCCCGCCGTGCTGACCCCGTACCTGGTGGATCCGGCCTTCAACCTGCCGGCCTACAAGGGTGTGTCGCTGAGCTTCCGCCCCTGGGATCACCAGCTGCGTCAGCCGGTCATCGTCGTCCAGCCCAAGGCCCTGGTCTCGGTCGCGCCCGAACAGGGCTTCCTGCATCAGCGCACGCCGCTCGACACGCTGGGCGTCGACCTGCCGGAGACCACCTGTAAGTTCAAATGACCGTGTTCTCGCGGGTCGTCGAGCGGTTCCATCGCGGGGCACAGGAATGTCGCCGCCACCATTGACGCGGGCGGCCCAGGGGGGCCACCTTCCGGAGGCGCGCTCCACCGAGACGGTGTCCTCTCGAAGTCCGAGACTCACGATGAGCCACGAGGTCCAAGAAGAACGGCCCATAATGGAGACCAGGAGCCCCGGCATCAGCGTCAACGATGCGATCGACCGCGCGAAAGAGTGGCTTTTGTCGACGATGTCGACGGAGAACGTCTCGAATCTCGGCCTCGAAGAGGTCGAGCATCATCCAGGATACTGGAATATCACTCTGGGCTTCTCTCGACCCTGGGATGAGGCGCGCAACGCCATATCGGTGCTGAGCGGCACTGTCGTCATGCGCAGGACCTACAAGATCGTGACGGTCGATGAGACGACCGGGGAGATCGTTTCGATGAAGAGTCGCGACGTCGAATAGCGATGCGGAAATACGTTCTGCTCGATACGAACGTCCTCGTGCTGTTCATCGTCGGCGGAACGTGCGCGGACTACATCCGAATCCATAAAAACTGCTCGCGGTTCTCGCGCGCCGACTACGATGCCCTGCTGCTGCATATTTCGGTGGCGGCCGGGGTCATCACCACGGCGCAGATCCTGTCCGAGACCGCCAACCTGCTCCGCCAGGTCCGGGATCCGATCAGGTCTGAGATCGCCGCGTTCTTCAAGCTGTTCGTCTTGCACGTCCGCGAGTTGCAGCCGACGGGCTGGGATGCCGTCCATGACGACACCTACGCGTGGCTCGGATTCAACGACGCCTCGATCCTGGCCTGTCTAGCTCCAGACCGTGTGCTCATCACGGAGGACGGTAACCTGCACGCTGCAGCACGCACGCGCTCGACCGATGTCCTGCACTTCACAGAGCTGAGGATGTGTGAATAAGCATCGCGGCTGACGCCCTGCGAAGGGAACGCCGGCCACGGCCGCAAACGCCGCAACCCCTCGCAACCGGCCAAGATCGCACTACAGTTGGTGCCAGAAAGTGCCGAAAAGGGCACCCAGGGAAGGAAGTCGTATGCGCCGCCGCTTCGAGGCAGGTCTGAGTGTTGTCGCCCTCGGAGCGGGGCTCGGCCTCTGCGGGCCGGCCTTTGCCTTCACCGCCTACGTGAGCAACGAGAAGGGCAACTCCGTCAGCGTCATCGATACGAATACGATGACCGTCACCGGAACCTGGAAGGTCGGGCGCCGGCCGCGCGGGATAACCGTGTCGAAGGACGGCAAGGAGGTGTTCGTCTGCGCCAGCGACGACGACCGGATCGACGTGCTCGATGCCAGCTCCGGTAAGGTCGTGCGCTCGCTCCGCTCCGGCCCCGATCCCGAGCAGTTCATCCTCGATGCCTCCGGCAACCCGCTCTACGTCGCCAACGAGGACGACAGCCAGGTCACGATCATCGACATCGAGAAGAACAAGGTCCTGGCCGAGGTGCCGGTCGGGGTCGAGCCGGAGGGGATGGGCCTGTCGCCGGACGGGAAAATCCTGGTCAACACCTCCGAGACCACCAACATGGCGCACTTCATCGACACCAAGACGTTCCAGGTGATCGACAACGTGCTGGTTGACGCCCGGCCGCGCTTTGCCGAGTTCACCGCCGACGGCAAGTTCCTGTGGGTCTCCGCGGAGGTCGGCGGCACGGTCAGCGTGATCGACGTGGCCCAGCGCCGGGTGGTGAAGAAGATCACCTTCAAGATCCCCAGCGTGAACGACGAGGCGATCCAGCCGGTCGGCATCCGCATCACCAAGGACGGCACCAAGGCCTTCGTGGCCTTGGGCCCGGCCAACCGGGTCGCGGTGATCGATGCCAAGAGCTACGACGTCCAGAAGTACCTGCCCGTCGGCCAGCGCGTCTGGCAGCTCGCCTTCACGCCGGACCAGAAGATGCTGTTCACCACGAACGGCACCTCGAACGACGTCTCGGTGATCGACGTGGCCGCCGAGAAGGTGGTCAAGAGCATCCCGGTGGGCCTGCTGCCCTGGGGCGTCGCCATCTCCCCGAACTAGTTTGTCACTCGAACACAGGCGCTAGATCGGGGGTGCGCGCCTCCGATTGAACGTCCATGACGCAGAACAGGATCGCCGAACCGGCGGCACAGGGGTAGGAACGACATGACGCGGACGTTTCGGATCGCAGCCCTCGCTCTGGTCGGCCTGTTCGCGGCTGGGCCGGCCTCGGCCCTCGACCTCACCAAGAAGCGCGAGAACCTGCCCGACCTCGTCCTGGGCGACGATCAGGGCAACGACTTTGTGGTCGAGAACAAGGACATCACGCTGGAATCCGGCAAGGCCTACCGGCTGCGCATCGTCGCCAAGGGGCGGCAGGAGTACAAGTTCTACGCCCCCGAGTTCTTCCGCTACATCTGGCTCAACCAGATCGTCATCGAGCACAAGGAGATCCACGGCGGCGGCGCGCCCGACCACCTGGAGTTCGACGATCCCGGCGAGATCGCCGTCGAGTTCGTGGCGATCAAGCCCGGCACCTACAAATGGGAGGCGCGCGGCCTCGAGGCGAAGGGCATGACCGGCACGTTGACGGTGAAGTGATGGGCGCCGGGTTCAGAGTTGCGCGCGCGGCCACAAACGCATCTCCCTCCCCCCTCTGCGGGGGAGGGTGGGCCGGCCGTCGGGCCGGGTCGGGAGAGGGGAGCCCGGCTTCAGGACAAGGCTGTGTCGGTATGAAGGTCACCACCTCATCCTGCACCGTCGCTCCCCTCTCCCGACTCCCTTCGGGGGCCACCCTCCCCCGCAGGGGGGGGAGGGGGTTCGCGCTCTTACTCGTCAGCATCTTTTTGACCACCCCCGCCCTGGCGGCCGACGACGCGGCGTCCTGCGCGGAGGGCATCGCGATGATCCGCGACGCGTTGGCGGCGAATTCGTCCGAAACCGCTCTTCCAAAACTCAAGAAAGCCCTGCGGGTCGCCGAGCGCGAGCAGAAGGAGGGTGAGTTCGACGAGTGCCTCGACGCAGTCGCGGATGCCCGCAGGGCGCTCGGGCGATGAGCGAGGCGGCACTCTTGGTCGAGCATGTCGGCCACCGGTTCGGGGCCCGCGCGGCGCTGGACGACGTGTCGATCACGGTGGAGCGCGGGCGTTTCGCGGCGTTGCTGGGGCCGAACGGCGCCGGCAAGACCACGTTGTTCTCGGTGATCACCCGCCTGTACAACAACCAGAGCGGCCGGGTCTCGATCTTCGGCCACGGACTCGACCGGGAGCCCTCCCGGGCGCTGGCCCGGCTCGGCGTGGTGTTCCAGGCACGCACGCTGGATACCGACCTCACCGTCGAGCAGAACCTGCTCTATCACGCCAGCCTGCACGGCATCACCCGCACGGTCGGGAAGCTGCGCGTCGGCGCGTTGCTCGACCGGGTCGGCTTGGCGGACCGCAGGCACGACAAGGTCCGCACGCTGTCGGGCGGCCAGTCGCGCCGGATCGAGATCGCCCGCTCGCTGATCCATCGGCCGGACCTGCTCCTGCTCGACGAGCCGACCGTGGGCCTCGATCTCGAATCCCGGGCCGACATCGTGGCCATCGTCCGCGCCCTGGTGCGCGAGGAAGGCCTGTCGGTCCTGTGGGCGACGCACATCTTCGAGGAGATCTCTCCGGAGGACGAGGCCGTGGTCCTGCACCGGGGCCGGATCGTCGCCCGGGGCCGGGCCGGGACTATCGGCGCGCCCGGCGAAAACCTGGCCGACGCGTTCCGCCGTCTCGTCGCAGAACCGGGGAGGGCGGCGGCGTGATGGCCGACCGGACGTTACGCGCGCTCTCCCTCCCCCCTCTGCGGGGGAGGGTGGGCCGGCCGTCAGGCCGGGTCGGGAGAGGGGAGCGCCGTATCCGGAAGGGTCGCGACGCCAACCACATCCTGCACCGTCGCGCTGCCCCTCTCCCGCCCCCCTTCGGGGGCCACCCTCCCCCGCAGAGGGGGGAGGGGGAGATGCGTGTTTCCGGCCCACGCCCTCGCTGCGAAATCAAAGGCGTGCCGTTCGACATGGGTCAGTTGACATGACGGCGCCCCTCGCCACGGCCGATCCCGCAACCTCGTCCCAAAAAAACGCCGGCATGGGCCGGCTGGATGCGGTCGGCTACCTGATCTGCCTCGGCGGCATCGTCCGGCGCGAGTTGCTGCGCTTCTTCAATCAGAAGGAGCGGTTCTTCTCGGCGTTGGTCCGGCCGCTGGTGTGGCTGTTCATCTTTGCCGCGGGGTTCCGCAACACCCTCGGGGTCTCGATCGAGCCGCCCTACCAGACCTACGTGCTCTACGAGGCCTACGTGGTGCCGGGTCTCGCCGTGATGATCCAGCTGTTCAACGGCATGCAATCGTCGCTCTCCATGGTCTACGACCGCGAGGTCGGCTCCATGAAGGTGCTGCTGACGTCGCCGTATCCGCGCTGGCTGCTGCTGTTCGCCAAGCTGATCGCCGGCGTCTCGGTGTCGATCGTGCAGGCCTACGCGTTCCTGGCGGTGGCATATTTCTGGGAGACCGACATCCCGCCGCTCGGGTACCTCACGGCGCTCCCGGCTTTCCTGGCCTCGGGGCTGATGCTGGGGGCGATCGGCCTGTTCCTGTCGTCGCTGGTCCGCCAGCTCGAGAACTTCGCCAGCGTGATGAACTTCGTGATCTTCCCGATGTTCTTCGCCTCGTCGGCGCTCTACCCCCTGTGGCGGATCCGGGAATCTTCGGAAACGCTCTACTGGATCTGCGAGTTGAACCCGTTCAGCCACGCGGTCCAGCTCGTGCGCTTCGCCCTCTACCTCCAGTTCGAACCGGTCGCCTGCGCGGTCGTGGTCGGCGTGACCCTCGCCTTCTTCGGCATGGCGGTCGTCGCCTACGATCCGGGCCGCGGCATCATGGCCCGGCGCGGCGGCCCGGCCGGCGACGCCACCTAGGGCCGCGTGCCGGATAGCGTACCCGGCCTGCGACCCTATCTCCTTATGACCGCGTGATGATTTCGGAAGACCGCTTTCCACCTTCCGCATCATGCCCCGACGGAACCCGCCCGATGCATAGCCTCGCCCGCCTCCTCGTCCCGGCCTTCGGGCTCGCCCTGATGACGGGCCCCGCGCTCGCGCAGCCCAGGCAGGACCCGGACTGGCCCTGCGTGCAGCGCAAGGTCGCGACCCTCAGCCCGGGGCAGTTCTGGACCGGGCCGGACATCGCCGCGGCCGGCGACTGGGGCAGCGACAACGACGCGGCGGTGCTGGCGCAGAAGATCGCGTCCCGGCGCACCGAGCTGTCCGAGGTCGGCCCGCTGCTCGATGGGTTCGTCGGCAAGCTCGGCGCCGACAAGGATGCCCGGGCCAAGTCCCTGACCCACGTCTACGCGGGGGTGTTCGAGGTCATCAACGGCGAGCGCGACAAGATCATGGGCGGCATCGCGCGCTACGCGCAGGGGCAGCGGCGCATGGCCGAGCGGATCCGCGACGAGGCCGACAAGATCAGCCAGACCAAGGACGCGCCCAGCGCCACGGACGCCACCGAGTTGCCGAAGGACCAGTCCGAGATCGAGACCAAGTTCGCCTGGGACCGCCGCATCTTCCAGGAGCGCAGCCAGTCGCTCACCTACGTCTGCGAGGTTCCGCAGCTTCTGGAGCAGCGCCTCGGCGAGGTCGCCCGCCTGATTCAGGCCCGGCTCTGAGGGGCGGCCGCGGATGGGATGCGGGCATTGCCTAATTATCCCGTCCGGTTTGCCGAATGATCCCTAAGTCGCTGAAATCGTTATCGAAACTGTTGCTGTCAAACCACGTGCGTCGACGTTCGAGTTCGGTATTTCCCAAAGGTTGCTGAAACACGGCGCGCGTGGTGTTCAATCAATTGTGTCCTTTTCCTTCACCCGCCAAGAGTGACGCCAAGCTCGGCTGAAACGAGCGTGGGTTCACGGCAAGGGGTTTGGGATGTCATTGAGGGGGCTTCGGAGCAGCCTGATCGCGTCGGCGTCGGTTCTGGGTGGGGCGATGCTGCCCTCGGCCGTGCAGGCTCAGAACGCCGTGACGCTGGGCGAGATCAGCGTCGTCTCGACCTCGCCGGTGGGTTCGGGCGGCGGCAACTCGAGCCGCGTGCAGAACCTCAACGGCCCGGGTGGGCTGGAGCCGGCCGGCTCGGCGCCGCCGCCGATCGGCCCGGTCCGCCTCCGGGGCAGCGAGCAGCCGCTCTACAAGATCCCCAGCACGGTCGAGACCGTCACCGCCAGCGACATCACGGTCGACCGCGGCACCGACAACGTCGTGGCGACCCTCGCCCGCCGCACGCCCGGCCTCAACCTGTCCGACTCGCAGGGCAATTCGAACCGCCCCGACGTGACCTATCGCGGCTTCACCGTCTCGCCGGTCCAGGGCGTGCCGCAGGGCCTGGCCGTCTACCAGAACGGCGTGCGCATCAACGAGGCCTTCGGCGACACCGTCAACTTCGACCTGATCCCGCCGCAGGCGATCCAGCGGATCGACGTCGTCACCGGCAACCCGGTCTTCGGCCTCAACGCGCTGGGCGGCGCGGTCAACATCCAGATGAAGAACGGCTTCACCTGGCAGGGCACCGAGATCACCGCGTTCGGCGGCTCCGACGCCCGCACCGCCGGCTACGTCGAGTACGGCAAGGTCTCGGGCCCGTGGAGCGTCTACTTCACCGGCGACGGCCTGAACGACCGCGGCTGGCGCTACGAGAGCCCGAGCACGATCGGCCGGCTCTACGGCGACGTCGGCTACCGCTCGCAGGATTCCGAGTTCCACCTGATCGGGCTCGCCGCCCGCAGCTTCTTCGGCGCCGCCGCCGCCACGCCGGTGGACTTCAGCCACCGCGACCCGCGGTCGATCTTCACCTACCCGCAGACCAGCACCACCGAAGTCGGCACGATCCAGCTCACCGGCCGGGTCGACGTGTCGCCGACCTGGGACCTGGCCGGCAATGCCTATTTCCGCCGCTTCAGCCAGACCTACGTCGACGGCAACGACGGCAACTTCGAGAACTGCAGCACCCGCTCCAGCTTCCGCGGCAACCTCTGTTTCGAGGACGACGGCTTCAGCCCGGGCGCCGGCCAGTCGCAGCTCGCCTTCCGCAACCAGTTCCTGATCCTCGGCCAGCAGAACCAGCGCGTCCCGTTCCGGTCCGGGATCCCGTACGGCACCCTCGACGTGACCAAGACGGAGGCCACGGGCTTCGGCGGCTCGCTCCAGGCAGCCAACCGCGACCGGGTGTTCGGCCTGCCCAACACCTTCCTGGTCGGCGGCAGCATCGATGCGGCCAACTACTCGTTCAAGTCGTCCAGTACCCTCGGCGTGATCAACCCGAACCTGTCGATCACCACCGATCCGAGCAACCCCTATTACGGCAACATCCCGGGCCTCGGCACGCCGCAGCTCCGCACCGCCGGCGCCCTCGGCATCGCGCCGAGCTCGGTCAACGGCTCGAACCTCTACATGGGCCTCTACACCCTCGACACCCTGGACGTGACCGACCGGCTGTCGCTCACGGCGGGCGCGCGGCTCAACTTCGCCCGCATCCAGAGCGAGGACCTGACCGGCTTCTCGCCGGACGTGACCGGCACCCATTACTACAACAAGATCAACCCGGTCGCCGGCCTGACCTACCGCTTCACCGACGCGCTGAACCTCTACGGCAGCTACTCGGAATCGAACCGCGCGCCGACGCCGCTGGAACTGGCCTGCTCCAACCCGGACCGGCCGTGCCTGCTGCCGAACTCGCTGGTGGCCGACCCGCCGCTCAAGCAGGTCACCGGGCGGACCTACGAGGTCGGCTTCCGCGGCGCGCTGCCGAACACCTATGACGGCGGCGTCATCAGCTACAAGATCGGCGCCTTCCGCACCGACCTGTCGAACGACATCCTGTCGCTCGCCACCCCCGGCAACACCGCCCGCGCCTACTTCGTGAACGTGCCCTCGACCCAGCGTCAGGGCATCGAGGTCGGCAGCGAGTACACGGCCGACTACCTCCGGGTCTACGCCAACTACGCCCTGATCGACGCCACCTTCCAGTTCAACGGCACCCTGTCCTCGCCCAACAATCCGCTCGCGGATGACGGCGCGATCAACGTCCGCAAGGGCAACGTCGTGCCGCTGGTGCCGACCCACCAGTTCAAGGCCGGCTTCGACTACTTCGTCACCCCGAACTGGCAGTTCGGCGTCTACCTCCAGGCCTTCTCGGCGTCCTACTTCCGCGGCGACGAGTCGAACCTGAACCGCAAGCTGCCGCCCTACTACGTCCTGAACTTCCAGACGAAGTACCAGGTCACCAAGAACCTCGAGCTGTTCGGCCTGGTCACCAACCTGACCAACAACCGCTACGCCACGTTCGGCACCTTCGCCGAGCCGGGCGCGGTGGCCGGCAACCTGCGGATCACCGACCCGCGGACCACGACGCTGTCGCAGCCGCTCTCGATCTACGGCGGCATCCGCTACGCCTTCGGCGCCGACCCGGTGCCGATGTCGGCCGAGCCGATCATCCGCAAGTACTGAACCCCGGAAGTACTGAAGCCGGGAAGTACTGACGCTGTCGAAGGCGTCGGGCCAGGGCGCTCCGCGCGGTCTTCGGACCGGGTGGGGCGCCCTTGGCGTTTTCAGCTCCCCGCCCGACGCCGGCCGTGCGGCCTCACGTCTCAGGAACGGGCCCCGGCGCCCCGCGTCTCATCCGGGAGCGCCAGAGGCGGCGGCCGGTCCTCGATCCGGCGACCCGCCTCCGAACCTGCGCGAACGATTTGGAGACACGCCTCGATGATGATGAGATTCGCCTTCGCAGCCCTGGCCCTCGCGGCCGCCACGCCGGCCTGGGCGACCCCGTGCGCCGACGAGGTGTCCACGCTGCAGAAGCGCCTCGACAGCGCGGGCGCCGCCGCTGTGACCGGCACGACGCCCCCCGGCGGCACGACCTCGTCGCATTCCGACAAGGCGCTCGCGACCCCGCCGGCCCTCACCAAGGGCGACGCCGACGTGAAGCCGACCGCCTCCGGCGTCGAGGAGGCGAAGAAGCTCGTCGCCAAGGCCGCCGCCGAGGACAAGGCCGGCAACGCCGAGGCCTGCCGCAACACGATCATGCAGGCCAAGGAAAAGGCCGGCGCCCTCCCGTAGGGTTTTTCGGGACGCCGGATACCTCGTCGGGACAGTTCCCCCCGCGACCTCGTCCCGGGATGCGTCCGCCCAGCCGGGGCTTCGATGGACCCGTTCCGGAGGCATGGTGTCTCCGGACGGGCTCCGTCGAGGCGGAACGTTCTTCGATCGGTTGCCCGATGGCCTCCGCAGCGTCGTAGGCTGCACCGGCAGCATGGCATCAGCGGTGTCGGATCGAGGCCCGTGTCGCGGGAAAATCCCGATCGCACACGCCGCCCGGCACCGCGCCACGTTCCGGTTTCTTTACTTCGTCGCGCGATGGCTGATCCGCCCGGGCCGTGTTGCCCGAGAGGGGCAACGTCATGATCTCGTCGCGTGCCAAGCATCGGGTGTTCGCGTCCGGCTTCCGCGCGATCCAGGCGTTCGGCGCTGATCGCTGGCTGGCTCCGGCCGCCCGCGGCCTCGGGGTGATCCTGACCTTTCACCACGTCAGCCCGGATCCGGTGCCGGCCTTCGCGCCGAACCGGCTCCTCAGCATCACCCCGGATTTCCTGGATCTCACCCTGCGCGAACTCGACGCGCGCGGCTTCGACATCATCGGGCTCGATGCGGTGCCGGAACGGCTGGCCGCCCGGGATTACGGTCCGCCCTTCGCGGTCCTGACCTTCGACGACGGATACCGTGACAATGTCGAGCACGCCCGCCCGGTGCTCGAGCGGCACGGCGCCCCCTGGACCCTGTTCGTGGCGAGCGGCTTCGCCGACCAGCGCGGGCGCCTGTGGTGGATCGAGCTGGAGCGGGCGATCGCGCGTCTCGACCGGGTACGGATCGACATCCACGGCCGCAGCCTCGATCTGCCGGCCCGCAACCCGCAGGAGAAGGCCCTGGCCTTCGAGGCGCTCTACCGCGACCTGCGCCGCGGCAGCGAGGCCGCGCTTCTCGACCGGATCGCCGACCTGTGCCGGCAGGCTGGCCTCGCACCGGGCAGGATCGCACCCGAACTGTGTCTGTCGTGGGATGAATTGCGGGCGCTGGGCCGTGACCCGGCGGTGACGTTCGGGGCGCACACGGTCAGCCATCCGATGCTCGCCAAGCACGATACGGCGACCGTCGCCCGCGAGATCGCCGAGAGCCGCGCCCGGATCGAGGCCGAGCTCGGCCGCGAGATCCGGCATCTGTCCTACCCAGTCGGCGACCCGACCTCGGCCGGCCCCCGAGAATTCGCCCTCGCCGCGGATCAGGGTTTCGCCACCGCGGTGACGACGAGACCCGGCCATCTGTTCGCCGACCATGCCGGGCATCTGCGCGCCCTACCGCGGGTCTCGATCAACGGCTGCCACCAGTCGCGGGCGGCGCTGGCGGGATTGCTGTCCGGCGTCCCGTTCCTGGCCTGGAACCGCGGGCGGCGCCTCAACGTCGCCTGACCGGATCGCTCATGCGATATCTGCCGGTAACGTGTCGTGCGGATCGTGCGCCGCCAAGCCAAGCGGCCGGAAGTGACGGACGTTACGCGTCAGGATCGTCCAGCCGCGACATAGCGCCGTCGCGCCGATGGCGAGGTCCGCCATGCCGGGGGCATGGCCTTCTCGCCTGGCCACGTCGGACAGGCGGCCGATACACCGGGCGATCTCGAGATCGATCGGCAGAATCTGAGCGCTGTAGAGGTGCAGCAGCGTCTCCAGCCAATCCGACAGACGCGCCGCCTTGCGAGAAGCGCCATCCCGGCGGCATTTGGCGATACCGTCCTCGATTTCGGCGATGGTGATCACCGAAAGGTGCAGGCTGGCGCTGTTTCGGTGCATCCAGGCGATCAGGTCGTCGGCCGGGATCGCCTTGGTTGGTGCGGCCGCCGAAAGGACATTGGTATCGACGAGGTACACAGGCGTCAGAGATCGATTCTTCTCAGCGCACCGGATCGCGGCGGAAGATCCTCCGTTTCGAGAGGCGCGGCCATCAGGAGCCGGCCGAAGGATGGGACCTGCGAAAGCCGTTGCCACTCTTCGAAGCTGAGCAGCACGGCCTCGGGCCGGCCATGGCGTGTGATGACGGAGGGTTGGCCCTGCCGGGCCTTGTCGATGACGGCCGAGAGCGTCGCCTTGGCGTCCCGCAACTGGATTTCCCGCATCCGACCCTCCACGACGACATCGGCATCGTAGGGGTGGGGATCGGCGCCGGCAACGCTGCTTGAAAGTCCTCAGCGCCGGCGGCGATGCCGGTAGCCGGTCGAGAACGAGGCGTATTGCCGGCCGCCCCGCCGCGAGCGGTACCGGCCGCGGCGGCCGGCCGCCGCCTCGACGGCCTCGTCCGCCTGGGGCAGCGCCTCGGCCAGGGCCGGGGCGGCGGCCGCGTCGGCCGAGGCGTAGCCGCCCGCCACGTTCTTGGCGGCCGGGCCGAACATCGCCAGGCACTGGTTGTAGGCCAGATCGTTCTTCAGCCGCTCGCACTCCCCGATCGAACGCGGCGTGCCCTGCGCCAGGGCGGAGCACGGCGCGAGCAGCACGGCGAGTGCGGCCAGATGCTTGAGGCGCATGGGCAAGCGATACACGGACGGGTCTCGGTTTCGGATCCGAGGCTTCTGCCGGCCGAGTGCGGCGAAATCGAGGGGTCCGGTTAACGGTCCGGACGCTCCATCCAGCGGATCAGCGGCATCAGCGGAAAGATCCACGCGATTCCGAGGATTGAATAGAGCACGGCCTGGATCGCCGCCGGGGTCTCGGCGATGCGGCTGTCGGCCAAGGCCATCGCCAGCGGCCCGTACAGGCAGACGAAGGCCAGCATCGCGACCGTGCCGATCAACGTGCGGGTGCGGCGGCGCATCATGGTTATCCGAAGCCCTGTCTCTCCCTGTGGTGAGACGGCTATCGCCCGTCGGCCCGGTTGGCAACGCGCGCAGCGCCGCGGGCTGCGGCGCCGCCGACGTTGCCCGCGTCCCGCGCTTCCCCTAACGCGTCGCGAGGGCCGGGACATCCGGGCCGACCGCGGAAGGGATGCGCGTGGTGATGAGAGTCTCGGGCGAGCAGCGATCGGGAGCCGTGCGGACCTGGCTCTACCTGATGGCGGCCCTCGTGGTCGCCATGGTGGCGGTCGGCGGCGCGACCCGCCTGACCGGTTCCGGCCTGTCGATCACCGAGTGGCGCCCCGTGACCGGGATCGTGCCGCCCCTGTCGGAGGCGGACTGGACCGCCGAGTTCGCCAAGTACAAGGACACGCCGCAATACAACATCCTCAACCAGGGGATGGGCCTGTCGTCGTTCAAGGTGCTGTACGGCTGGGAATGGGGCCATCGCGTGCTCGGGCGGCTGATCGGCCTCGTGTTCTTCCTGCCGCTGGTCGTGTTCTGGTGGCGCGGCATGATCGGCCGGCGCCTCGGCCTCGGGCTGCTCGGCCTCGGGATCCTCGGCGGCCTCCAGGGGGCGATCGGCTGGATCATGGTCGCGTCGGGGCTCCAGCCCGGCATGACCGCGGTGGCACCGCTGAAGCTCGCCCTGCACCTGACGACCGCCAGCCTGATCCTGGCCGGGCTGGTCTGGCTGGCGGCCGGCCAGCGCAGCGACGCGGCCGATCCCGCCCCCGGCCGCATCCGCCGGGTCGCCGCGCTGCTGCCGGCCCTGGTCCTGGTGCAGATCTTCCTCGGCGGGCTGGTCGCCGGGTCGCATGCCGGCCTCGTCTACAACACGTGGCCGGACATGGACGGCGCCCTCGTCCCGCCGGTGGACAGCCTGTTCGCGATCCGGCCCTGGATCGAGAACTTCGTCGACAACCACGCCCTGGTCCAGTTCGACCACCGGGTCAGCGCCTACCTGCTCCTGGTGGTCGCGCTCCTGCACGCGGTGGACGCGCGGATGACCGGTCCGGCCGGCGCGGCCGGGCGTGCCGCCGGCGTCGCGGCCCTGTCCCTGGCCCAGGCCGGCCTCGGCATCGCCACCCTGCTGCTGGCGGTGCCGCTCTGGGCCGCGCTGGCCCATCAGGTCCTGGCGATGGCCGTGCTGACCATGGCGGTGGTCCACGCCCGGCTGAGCCGCGGCACCGGCGTCGTCCGCCGCCCGGCCCGGGAACCGGTGCTCGGCTTCGAGGGCTTTGTGGGTCGCGGCGCCTGATCAGGGCTGCGGCGCCACCGCCACGCACAACAAGTCTTTCACCACGCGGCAATAGAACCTTGGGATAAACGCCCCGTCAGCACTTTGCATAGGGAACGGTTGAGCCATCTTAAGCTTTAGGCTGCAGGCGTAGCAGGAGGCTTCATGATGTCTCTCGCGGAGGATGGTCGCCCGCTGACCCTGACGTGGCACTACACGCCGCGCGAGATCGTGGCGGACGGGGTGATCCACGGCCTCGGGGTCGTCTTCGGCCTCGCCGGCGCAGCGGCGCTGGTGGCCACGGCGCTCACGGCGCATCTCGGATTCGGCGAGCGGGCCGCGGTGGTGCTGTACGCCACCGCCCTGGTGCTGATGCTCGGCGTCTCCGCGGTCTACAACCTCTACCCGGTCAGCCCGCGGAAATGGCTCCTGCGCCGGGCCGACCACGCGCTGATCTACCTGATGATCGCCGGGACCTACACGCCCCTCGTCGCCCTGGTCGGCTCCGGCATCCGCGCCTACCTGCTGCTGGCGGTGATCTGGCTGGTCGCCCTGGTCGGGATCGCGGTGAAGCTGTTCCTGCCCGGCCGGTTCGACCGGCTCTCCATCGCCCTCTACCTGCTGCTCGGCTGGAGCGGCCTGCTCGCCTACGAGTCGGTGATCGCCGCCCTCCAACCCACCGCCCTGTGGCTGCTGGCGATCGGCGGGCTGCTCTACTCGGTCGGCGTCCTGTTCCACGTCTGGCGGACCCTGCCGTTCCAGAACGCGATCTGGCACGGCTTCGTGCTCGCGGCCACGGCCTGCCATTACGGCACGATCTGGGCCAGCCTCAACGGCCTGCCACTGACGTGAATTGATCCACAGCAGTAAAACTCCGCTTACCTTTCCGTCGAAAAGGCCCATCCAGACGGAGACCGTTTAAGTTTACTGCGACGGTGGCTGCACCACACTCTCGGGACTGTTATTCCCGGGAGCGATACCGTGGCTGTGAAGCCGAGCGACACCCGAATCCCCCAACGCCACCGCGTCCTGCACGTGTTCCGCGCGCCGGTCGGGGGCCTGTTCCGGCACGTGATGGACCTCGCCCGCCTCCAGGCGGCGTCGGGCCACGCGGTCGGGATCGTCTGCGACACGTCCACCGGCGGCGAGCGTGCCGCCCGGGCCCTCGCCGAGTTGAGCCCGTGCCTCGAACTCGGCCTCGTCCGGATCCCGATGCGGCGCAACCCGCACCTGTCGGACTGGACCTGCCTGCGGGCGGTCACCCGCCGGGCGGCGGAGGTCGGCGCCACCGTGCTGCACGGCCACGGCGCCAAGGGCGGCGCCTACGCCCGCCTGGCCTCCGCCACCGCCATCCGGGCCTACACGCCGCATGGCGGCAGCTACAATTACCGGCCCGGGAGCGCGCTCCACCGCACCTACATGGCCGCCGAGGCGGTGCTCGCCCGCAGGACTGACGCGTTCCTGTTCGAGAGCGAGTACGTCGCCGGCCGGCACCGGACCTTCGTGGGCGGCCCGGAGCAGGTGACCCGGATCGTGCACAACGGCATCGCCGACGCCGAGTTCGCCCCGGTCCCCCTGGCCGAGGATGCCGCGGACCTGCTCTATGTCGGCGAATTGCGCGAGGCGAAGGGCCTGCCCTTCCTGCTCGAAGCCTTGGTCCGGCTGCGCGCCGAGGGCCGGGCGCTGCGTCTGCTCATGGTCGGCTCCGGCCCGGATGCCGAGAGCCTGCGCACCATGGTCGAGCGGCTCGGCCTCTCGGACGCGGCCGCGTTCGAGCCACCGCAGGCGATCCGGTCGGTTCTGGCCCGGGGCCGGATCCTGGTCGTGCCGTCGCTCGCGGAATCGCTGCCCTACGTCGTGCTCGAGGCCGCGGCCGCCTCGCAGCCCCTGGTCGCCACCCGGGTCGGCGGCATCCCGGAGATCTTCGGGCCGATGGCGGGCGACCTCGTCCCGTCCCGCGACGCCGGGGCGCTCGCCGGCGCGATCCGTCAGGTGCTCGACGAATCCCCGGACGTGCTGACGGCGCGGGTCCGGGCGCTCAGCGAATCGATCCGCCAGCGGTTCTCGCTGGAGCGGATGGGGGCCGATGTGGTGTCGGGCTATGCCGCGGCGTTCCAGGCACGCGCGGACCGCCTCGGCGTCGAAGCCGGGAAGGTCGCGCAGGCCCGCACGGCGTAGAGGCCCTCGCGGACGGCCCCGCGTTTAGGATTTGCTATCAGGCTCGGATGCAAGAGTTTCCGTCTAAAGCCTGATCTGTTTCCAAAGTCCCGAAATAGATCAGGCGCCTATAGGCCGGGGGACATCGCCCCGGAGGAGCCGTTCGATGAGCGCGTTCGACATCCGCGATCTCCTTGAGGCCACCGGACCGCGCGACGGCCGGGCCGCGCTCGAGCCCGGCGACGGCGCGTCGTCGCCGGCCCTGGGCCCGGCCGCAATCTCGCCGGTGGTCGTGGCCGGCCTGGTGCGAGCCCTGGAATTCGGCCTGATCTTCAGCCTCGGCGCGCTCCTTCACCTGCTGATGCTGCGCGGCCGGGTACCGTTCGGGCTGAGCTATGCCGGCGCGATCGCCCTGGTCGCCGGCCTCATGATGGCGCTGACCCAGGCCTCCGGCGGCTACCGCATCGCCGCCTTCCGGACCTTCGCCAAGGCCGCGATCCGGCTGATCGCGGCCTGGTCGATGACCTTCCTGATGGTCGCGGCCATCCTGGTCCTCGCCAAGGTAGCCGACCATTACTCGCGCCTGTGGCTCGCCACCTTCTACGGCACCGGCCTCGCGGCGTTGCTGGCCGGACGTTTCGCCCTGTCCCGGGTGATCAACCGGCAGACCCGCGCCGGCCGCTTCGACCGCCGCACCGCCATCGTGGGCGGCGGCAAGCCCGCCGAGGACCTGATCGCCGCGCTGGAAGCCCAGAGCGAGAGCGGCATCCGCATCGTCGGCGTGTTCGACGACCGCAACGCCGACCGGTCCGCCGACCAGGTGGCCGGATACCCGAAGCTCGGCAACGTCGACGACCTGGTCGCCTATGCCCGGCAAGCCCGGCTCGACCTGATCGTGTTCACGATCCCGATCACCGCCGAGGCGCGGATCCTCCAGATGCTCGCCAAGCTCTGGGTGCTGCCGATCGACATCCGCCTCTCGGCCCACGCCGCCAAGCTCCGGCTGCGACCCCGGAGCTACTCGTATCTCGGTTCGGTGCCGGTGCTCGACGTGTTCGACCGGCCGATCGCCGACTGGGACGTGGTGGTGAAGGCGCTGTTCGACCGCTGCGTCGGCCTGGTCATGCTGCTCGCGCTGTCGCCGATCATGATCGCGGTGGCGCTCGCCGTCCGGCTGACGTCCCGCGGGCCGGTGCTGTTCCGCCAGAAGCGCCACGGCTTCAACAACGAGCTGATCGAGGTGTTCAAGTTCCGCTCGATGTACGTCGACCAGTGCGATGCCGGCGCGGCCAGGATGGTCACGCGCGGGGATGCGCGGGTGACGCCGGTCGGGCGGTTCATCCGCAAGACCTCGCTCGACGAGCTGCCGCAGCTGTTCAACGTGCTGAAGGGCGACCTGTCTCTGGTCGGCCCCCGCCCGCACGCGCTCCAGGCCAAGGCCGCCAACACCCTGTACGACCAAGTGGTCGACGGCTACTTCGCCCGCCACAAGGTCAAGCCCGGCATCACCGGCTGGGCCCAGGTCAACGGCTGGCGCGGCGAGACCGACACCTCCGAGAAGCTGCAGCGGCGCGTTGAGCACGATCTGTTCTATATCGAGAACTGGTCGGTCCTGCTCGACCTGCAGATCCTGATCACGACGCCGTTCGCGTTGTTCAAGACGGAGAACGCGTATTGAGGTTGGAGTTCGTAAGGCCGATCTGCGCCGATCGCTCAGCCTGAGGTGTGAGCGCGGCTTCGGCCGCGAAGCGCGACCGGGGATCCCGTTATCCCGCGTGCGGGGCCATGCGCGACGCGCTCTCCTCTCGCCCCCTCTGGCAACGGTTTACGTCGGTAAAGAATTTTATCTTCTGAGCCAGCGAAAAGCTCGGCCTTGTTCTCCAAACGGTGACTGGATCGAGGCGGCCACGCGCCGTCATCCCGGGGCCGCGCAGCGGAGCCCGGGATCCAGGGGCGCCGACGTGTCAAACGCTTGCACGGGTAGCGGTTCTGGGTTCCGGGCTCGCCTGCGGCGCCCCGGAATGACGGCGCGGGCTATTGGATATAACGAAGTCTCTGCAATCGAACGCGTCGTTCGATCGGGATCGCAGGCTCTAACCCGGTCAAAGAGCCCCGTGGGAAGATTGTATTAGCCAAGGTCGCGATTTGCCGTCGTGAGCCGGGTGTCTCGATGCTCAAGGTCACCGGGCATTCAGCGCGTGCCGCGCAAGGTCGGCGCTCGGCTCCGGGCCATGCCCGAGCAGGCGGGAGAATCGGATATGGCGACCGGCGTCCAGGTGGCGGGAACGGACATGATCGGTGCGCGTGCGTCCGGAACGCTGACGGCGGAAATCTTCTCCGACCTGGCCGCGGTCGAAGCCCTGTGGCGGCGGCTCGAGGCCGATCCGGCCAGCCTGCAGACGCCCTATCAGCGGTATGACTGGGTCTGCGCCTACCTGCGCGCGACCGGTACGGAGGCCGAGGCCCGCATCGTGGTCCTGCGGGATGCCGAGGGCCGTGCCCGCATCCTGCTGCCCCTGGTGCTCGCCCGGACAGCCGGGATGGTGGTGGCCCGGATCGTCGGCGACACGCACGCCAACTACCACATGCCGCTGTTCGCCACCCGCGACGCGGCCGCGATCTCCGCCGGGGAGGTTACCGCGGCTCTGATCCGCGTGGGACGGTCGGCCGGCATCGACGCCTACGCGCTGCAGCATCAGCCCCTGATGTGGGAGGGCGCGGCCAACCCGTTCGCGCAGGCCGGCGAGCCGGAGGCCAGCGACGCCTACGGGCTGATGCTGGGCCCCGACCCCGAGGCGACGGTGCGCCGCGTGTTCAGCGCCGACGCCCGCAAGAAGCTGCGCTCGAAGGAGAAGCGGCTGATCGAGGCCAAGGGCGCCCTGGCCTATCGCCGGGCCGAGACCGCGGAGGACGCGGCCCGGTATCTGACGGCCTTCTACGCTCACAAGGCGGTGCGGTTCGCCAGCATGGGCGTCGCCGACCCCTACGCCGACGAGGCGGTTCGCCGATTCCTGGCGGCGGCCACGTCCGGCGCCGAACCGGCGGTCGAGATCCACGTCCTGTGCCTTGCCGAGAGCGGTCGCGTGCTGGCGACCTTCGGGGGCGCCGTCAGCGATCACCGGTTCAGCGGCATGATGACGGCGTTCGATCCCGACCCGGAGATCGCCCGGTTCAGCCCGGGGGACCTGCTGCTGCAACACCTCGTCGGCGAGCAGACCGCCCGGGGCCGTCAGGGCTTCGATCTCGGCGTCGGCGAGGCGCGCTACAAGGCGAGCATCTGCGACGAGACCATCGGGCTGGTCGAGACTATCGTGCCGGTGAGCCTGCGCGGCCGGGCCTATGGGCTGATGCGGCTGGGCCTGACCCGGACGAAGCGGCGGATCAAGCGCGATCCCCGCCTCTACGCCGTCGCCGCGAAGCTGCGGACCTTGCTGCGGAGATAAAAACGGCCCGAACGGCTGTCATTGCCGTTCGGGTGAGCTGGCAGCGATGACGGACGCATCCTGGCGTGCGCTCACGCGGCGCGGAGGCGGAGCTCGGGATCCGTCGAGCCTGACTGCGCAACGTGCTCGGCCGCGCGGTCCTGCGCCACCAGGATCTGGCCGGCGCCCGCATCCTCCGCGATGGCGTAGAGGTCGGCGAGCGCCGGATCCTCGGCGGCGGCGTTCGACGCGATGATCACGGTGTCCATGTAGCCCGCCGTCAATTCGAGCAGGTCCACGGCGCCCGGCGCCGCATGAAGGCGGCAGACGACCCATCCGTAGGCCTCCGCCATGGCCTCGAAGGTCAGGCTGAGGGTGTCCGGCTCGTCGAACAGCACGTCGGCCTCGATGCGCCCGGCGGCGATCCGGTGCAGGCCGCTGTCGCCTGCGGGCTGGATCACGTCGAGGAAGGCCGCGTCGCCCGCGATGAGATCGCTGAACCCGCGCTCGGCCGTGGCGGCATGCGGATTGTTCAGGTCGATGGTGACGAGGCTGGCCTTGCGGCCCAGCGCCCGCACCAGGGCGTCGTGCAGCGCGTTCTCGCCCGGGGACGCCTCCGTCTCCATGACGAGGATCCGGTGCCCGGAACGGTCGCCGGGCAGGCGGGAAGCGGCCCCGATCCGGGCGATGAGGGGGGCGAGGTCGTAGGCCTCGGCCGGCATCCGGGCGACGGGCGCCGGGGCGGCCGCGTCCGCGTCCTCGGACCAGTGGGCCGGGGGCATCGCCTCCGGGAAGGCGAAGGTCGGGCGCTCGAGCTCGGGCTCGCGGCGGGGGCGCCGGTCCGAGGTGTCGAACGCCGCGTCCGATTCCTTGGCGTTCCGGCTTCCCTCGGCCAGGAGCGCGCTCGCGAGCACGCCGCCCACCGCCAGCATCAGCGTCACCAGCGTCGCGAAGCTGACGATCGGCAGCTTCTTGGGGAACGAGGGGACTTCCGGGGTCACGGCGCGCGAGACGATGCGGGCATCCGCGGGCGTGGCGCTCTCGCCGTCGCGGGCGGCCGCCTCGCGGTAGCGCGACAGGTAGGATTCGAGCTGCTCGCGCTGCGCCTTGGCCTCGCGCTCCAGGGCCCGGAGCTGGATCTCGCTGGTGTTGCCCTTGACGACCACATCCTGCTGGCCGTCCACCGCGGCCTGCAGGCTCTCGACCCGGGAGCCGGCGATCTTGGCGTCGTTCTCCAGCGTGCGCGCGATGCGCTCGGCCGACGTCTTGATCTGGGCGTCGAGATCCTCGAGCTGGGCGTGCAGCTCCTTGATCCGCGGATGGGCGGGCAGCAGCGTGCGGGACTCCAGCGCCAGCTGCGTCCGGACGGCGATCCGGTTGTCCACGATGCGCCGGACGACCTCGTTGTTGGCGACCTCGGTGATCTCGAAGGCGCGGCCATCCTTGATCAGGTCCTTGATCGCCTTCACCCGGCCGGCGAGGTCGGCCTTCAGGATCCGGGCCTGGGACAGCTGGCTCGACAGCTCGCCGAGCTGCTGGGTGGTCAGCGGCTGACCGGTCGCGCCGCCGCTGCCGACCAGGCCGTTCTTGGCGCGGAACGCCTCGACCTTCGCCTCGGCCTCCGCGACGCGCTTGCGCAGGCCGTCGATGTTGCCGCCGAGCCAGGAGGAGGCGTAGCGCGCGGTGTCGACCTTGTCGGCCTCGAGCGAGGCGATGTAGAGCTGCGCGATGGTGTTGGCGCCCTCGGCGGCCAGCTTGGCGTCCTTGGCGCGGAACTCGATCGTCAGGATGCGGGACTTGCCCGCCGGGAAGACCAGCAGGTGCTCGAAATAGGCATCGAGCACGCGGTCCTCGGCCGGGCGGTCGAGGGGGTTGGCGCCGATGCCCAGCATCATCAGCACGCGCTGGACGGGGCCGATGGCGCTCGAACCCGGATCGAACTCGGGGTTGCCCACCAGCTTCAGCCGGCGGATCGCCTCCCGGGCGAGGTCGCGGGACATGACCACCTGGACCTGGCTCGCCACCGCCTGCTCGTCGATCGGCGCCAGCTGGTCGGCGCGCTCCTGGGCGGTGCGCGCGAAGGCCGGGTCGCGGCTCTCGAGGATCAGCTTCGCCTCGCCGGTGTAGCGCGGGCTCACGACGTTGACGAAGATGCCAGCGCCCAGCGCGACCACCAGGGTCGGCCCGACGATCCAGCCGATCGACCGGCGCAGGATCTGCGGCACCTGCGCGAGGCCGACGCCGTCCCGCGGAGGGGTCCGCTGCGCGGGTGCGGCGATGGGCGAGCGCAGGCTGATACGAGACATGAATACGCTCTGAGCACGACGGCCGACGGGGCGGCGATCAGTGCCGCCCGGGCGCTATTAGAGGATGTTAAGGTTGCTTGAGAGTTAAGGCCGGCCGCGTGTCGCCCTGTTCGGAACAGGCCACCTCGCTGATCAAGGTTCATTAACCTTAACGGCCTAGACCGAACTGAATTGGCACCCATGACGGCGATGGTGATGAACCGGCGCGCTCTTTTCCTCGCACTTGGCTCGACGTTGGCGCTCGGCGGCTGCCTGCGTCCGACCTTCCGGACCGACCAGCTCGATGCCACCGGCACCGGCTCGATCGGCGCCCGCTACCCGCTCTCGGCGGGCGACAAATTGCGGGTGATCGTGTTCGGCCAGGACAACCTGTCGAACATCTACGCCGTCGACGGGGCGGGCAAGATCGCCATGCCGCTGATCGGCACCGTGCAGGTCGGCGGCCAGACCACCGGCCAGGCGGCGAAGGCGATCGAGGCCAAGCTGTCCTCCGGCTTCGTGCGCGAGCCGCACGTGACCGTGGAGGTGGATACCTACCGCCCGTTCTACATCCTGGGCGAGGTCACGACCTCCGGCCAATACCCGTTCGTCAACGGCATGACCGTCGAGACGGCCGTGGCGATCGCCGCCGGCTTCGGCCCGCGGGCGGCCCGCGACTACGCGGTGCTGACCCGCGACACCGGGGGCGGACTCGTGTCGGGCATCGTGCCGATGACCTACTCGGTCCGGCCGGGCGACACGATCGTGGTCAAGGAGCGATTTTTCTAGCCCGGAACACCGCCGTCCCGCTCAGCGGGTAGGCTGCCACACGTTGATGACCCGCATCGCGGTCTGCTGCGGCGGGATCGGTGTCGCCACCGGCGACGACGGAACCGACGTGCCACGCGCCATGACGCGGCGCGCCTCGCTGGCGGGCGACGCGCCCACCGGCGTGAACAATCCGGCGAGCTGCTTGCGGGTGCCCTTGCTGACGAAGCGGGAGGTATGGACCGGCTCAAAATCCCGCAGGGCGTGGCGCTTGTCGGGATTGCCGGTGAACACCTTGGCGCCGGTGTTCAGGACGACGATGTCACCCGGCATCAGGGTCTCGTCCTTCATCAGCGCGGCGGCCGCGCCGGCCTTCATGTCGATGGGCGTCTGCCGTTCGCTAAGTTCGCTCTCCTTGGCGCGGATCCGCACCGGGAGCGCGGCGTACCGGGTCTGGAGACGGTGCCGGGCGTTGCCGAGCCGCGGGGTCGAGCGCCGGTAGACGGCGCGATCTTCGAGCGGCGCGGGGGCCTGCTGGACCGCCTGAGGCGCCGGCCGGGCACCGAACAGCATTTCGAGGAAGCCGATTTCGGCCGCCGGAGCCTGGACGATCGTTCCTGCGAGGAGCCCGGCGGCGGCGATGACGGCCAACGTGCTGCCCGTACGAAACCTCATAACGTCCTCCGGAACCGGCGTCGGTATCGATCGCCGGACGTTCAACCGCAAGGTGCGCGGGAGAGTTCCGGAATATTAGACGTCTTGAAGCGAAGTTCGACGAACGTTGCTACCGAGGCGGTATTCTACCGAATCGGATCAGGATCTATTGTGCAAAACCGGTTCGGTCCGCCGGTCGGCGCGGGTCAGGCCGGGGCGACCTGCTCGCCCTCGCCGATGCAGTCGAGGGCTCGCTCCACGGCGCTGACGGCGTCGAGGAGGTTCTGAACCGTGCGCTCGACCTCGAGCGTCGGACGGCCCATCGCGGCGGCGCGGGCACTCACATCCTCGAGCTGCTCGAGCAGGGCGAGGAGATCGCCGGCCACGGTCACGACCTCGCAGCGGGCGAGGCGGGTGACGGTCGGGCGCGGCCGGAAGGGCAGGACGTTGCTCATCGCCGACGGTTCTGGCCCGAAAGGCCCCGGATTCGCCAGGGGGAGGGACCCGACTTCCGGCAAATGGCGGCCTCTATCCGCCGCTAACGGCTGGAAAGGTGGATTTTCCGTGGCCGCCGCGCATCGGAGGCGGCAGAATCGGTTTACACCTCGCCGCCGGTCTTGACGGACTTGCCAGCGCGCTGACCATGCCGACACCGACTTTTCACCCTGCGATTCGGCGGCGGATAGTGATCCCTCGCGCGGTTCGGCATCGCTCAGGACCAATCATGCGCTTTACCCTTCTTGCCGTCGCGTTCCTGGCGGTCGGCGGCCTCGGCGCCTGCAACACCGACAGCCCCGACGGGCGCAGCGGCCTCGCCGACAGCTTCCGGCTCGACAACTATCGCGCCTCGAACGACACCAACGGCACCCAGACCCGGCGCGACGTGAACCGCGCCTACACGCAGCCGACCCTGCCTTCGATCGGCAACCGCGGGTTCTGAGCCCCCGAGCCGCCTCGATCCCGGAACGTCGATCCGGGATCGAGGTGTCGACCGGTCACCGCTTCGCGATCGCGTCCGCGAAGGTCGTGATGCGGTTGCGGGCGTAGACCGGCAGGCCGGCGCTGATCGAGCTGCCCGTGTTGAAGCTCGAATTGCCCATCAGCACCTGGGCCGGCAGCAGGTTCTTGAGCACCGGCACCCGGGCATATTCGGCCTTGCGGTCGAGGACATCGGCCTTGATGGCCAGCGCCATGTATGTGGTCACCACCGTCTTGGTGGGATCGTTCGGCAACGGCTGGAACACCGCCAGGAACTTGCCGAAGCGCAGGATCTGGTTGACCCAGAAGATCGTCTGCTCCAGCCCACCCGTCACCGGCGTGTCGATCCTGGTCAGCGCCTTCAGGGCCGCCCCCTGGTCGGCGCCGAGCACCCGCAGCTCGCTCTGGAACGAGACGTACTCGGCGATCTTCTTGGCCGAGCCCTCTTCGAGCTTGTTGGCGAGCTTCACGCCCAGCGGCAGCTTGCCTTCGAGGTCGTAGCGGGACTCGATGCAGGCGCCGGCACCCTCGCACCAGGGCCGGTCCGGGCGCTTGGCGAAGGCGGCGGCCGGGTCCTTGTTCGGCGCCACCTCGCCGGTGGTGATCGCCTTGTGCTTGATCG
The DNA here is from genome assembly GCF_022179445.1 of Methylobacterium mesophilicum. Taxonomy (GTDB): domain Bacteria; phylum Pseudomonadota; class Alphaproteobacteria; order Rhizobiales; family Beijerinckiaceae; genus Methylobacterium; species Methylobacterium mesophilicum. The sequence continues at coordinate 42,880 of NZ_BPQU01000012.1, forward strand.
CCGGGTCCATCTTCTGGACGAAGCCGAGGTTGGCGAAGGCCTGGAGGTCGATCGCCTCGGGCGGCCGGGCGACCACGAATCGCCCTTCCGCCACGTAGACCTTCAGCGTCTCGTGCCGCGGCTTGGTCACGCCGTTCACCGTCACGGTGTAGTCCGGCTCCTTGTAGCCGGGGAAGGGCGCCAGCACCGCGGCCTCCGCCGGGCGGACCTTGAGCCAGTCCAGGTACGGGATCAGCCCGTTCTCGGGCGCCGTGGGGTTGTCGCGGTGATCCGTGAACAGAATCTGCCCCGGCTTGAGCGCGGCCGGATCGAGGGCGGTGACCGAGGGCACCTCCTTGATCCGTTCCAGCCCCGGCACGGTGTTGGCCGCGGGAGTCTGCGCGCAGACCGGGGCAGCGGTCGTCAGGACGAGGGCGAGGGCGGCAGGAAACTGCGTTCGCAACGGGCGTCTCATCGGTCGGAGCGGGTGGGTCAGTAGCCCGGGTCTTCGCCGAACAGGTAGTCCGGGTCGCGGCGGCGCGGCCGGCGCACGCCTTCGTCTCCGAAAGGCGAGCGCGCCGTCTGGCCGGGCCAGGGCCTGTAGGCGTCCTGGCCGTAGGAATCCAGATCGCCCTGCGCACGGCGGCTGCGCGCAGCGGGGCGTTCGCCGAAGGGATCGAGGGGATCGGGGGCGGCGCGTTCGCCGGTCATGTTGCCGTAATAGTCGCCGGCCACGCTCGCGCCGTCCTCACTGCCGGAGAGGTCGCCGTCCTGCGCGTCCGGCCGCATGGCGTAGAGGGTCTCGCGCGGCACCAGGCGGAACTGGGTGTCGGCCATCTGGCCGTCGCCGCTGGTGCGGAAATGCTCGATGAAGCCGCCGCCCGCGACCCGCTGGCCGCTATGCGGGTCGATCGCCAGGTCGGCGATGAACGGCCGCGCCTCGGGGGAGGGGCCGCGCAGGGGCGTCTTCGGGATGCCGTTGGCCCAGGCCGCCTGCAGGATGGTGGAGGCGATCGGGACCGAGAGATGCCCGCCGGTCTGACCGCGGCCGAGCGTCTTGCGGCTGCCGTCGGCGTTGTCGTAGCCGACCCAGACCACCACGGTGATCTCGTTGGTGAAGCCCGCGAACCAGGCGTCGTTCTCGTTCTCGGAGGTGCCGGTCTTGCCGGCGACGTAGGCCGACACCTTGGACAGGGCCGCCGCGGTGCCGTGCTGGGTGACGCCCTGCAGCATGGTCTTGAGCTGGTAGAACGCGATCCGGTCGGCCGAGCCGATCCGCGTGGGCTCGCGGGCGGCGTGGGTGTAGAGCGCCTTGCCGTCCCGCTCGACCGATTCGAGCGCGAACGGCGCCGGTCGGGCGCCCTCGTTGGCCACCGCCGCGTAGAACCCGGCAAGGTCGAGCATCCGGACCGGCTGGGCGCCGAGAACGAACGGATAGTAGGGCTCGCACTCGGCGTAGATCTGCGCCTCCAAGGCGATGTCGCAGACCCGCTTCAGGCTGGCCGGCGCCTTCGGGGCGATGCCCCCCTGCAATAGCCGGGCGGTGACGAGGTTCTTGGAGAATTCCAGGCCCCTGCGCAGGGTCGTGGGTCCGGAGCCGCCGCCCTCGTAGTTCTTCGGCGACCAGGAATCCCCGGATCCGCCGATCGGCGGCAGGGTCACGGCGGAATCCATCACCAGGGTGTTGGGCTGGAGCCCGGCATTCAGCGCGGCCAGGTAGGTCAGCGGCTTGAGGGTCGAGCCGGGCTGGCGCACCGCCTGGGTGACCCGGTTGAGCTGGCTCAGCGGATAGGAGAACCCACCCGCCATGGCCAGGATGCGGCCGGTCTGGTTCTCCATGACCAGGGCGGCACCCTGCACGTTGGGCCGGACCCGAAGCTGGGCCCGGGGCGCGCCGCGCCCCTCCGTGAGCTTGACCCGGACCACGTCGTAGAGCTGCAGCTTGCCCCGGGCGACGCCCGGATCGAGGGTGGCGGTGCGGCCGTCGGCAAGGCCGACCTTCACGGGTCCGCGCCCGGGCTCGAGCACGACGGCGACGGGCCAGTGCACGTCGTACAGGGTCGGCCGCGCGCTCTCCAGGGCACGCAGCCAGACGGGCTTCACCTGCGGCGCCGCCGCGACCTTCGGCTTGGGCGCCTTGGCGCCCGGTTTCGCATCGGGCTTCACCGGATCCTTCGCGGCCTCGGCCCGGGCCCCCGTCACGCCGGGCGCGCTCTGTACCGATCCTTCCGGCGCGGGCGTCGCCGCCTGGATCCGGCGGATGCTGTCGGCGAGGTTGAGTTCGGGACCCGTGTAGGTCTGGCGTCCGGTCGCGCGCTCGTAGTTGGCGAGCCCGTCCTGCAGCGCCCCCTCGACGGCGCGCTGGAGCCCGGCATTGATCGTCGAGCGGACCGTGAACGAGCCGGCGGTCAGCGAATCCACCCCCGCGAAGGTGCGGGCCTCGCGGTTCAGGTAATCGACCACGTAGAAGCCCGAATCCCGCCGCGTCGCGTCCACCGGCTTCAGCCCGAGATCGGCGTTGACCGCGCCGGCCATCTCGGCATCGGTGATCGTGCCTTCCTCCTTGAGGCGGGCGAGCACGTAGGCGCGCCGTTCGCGCGCCCGCTCCGGGTACTTGTCCGGACTGTAGAAGTTGGGTCCCTTCGGCATGCCGGCCAGCAGGGCGGCCTCCGGCAGGGTCAGCTGCCCGACCGACTTCCCGAAATAGCTCTGCGCCGCCATCTCGATGCCGTAGGCGCCGCGGCCGAGATAGATGCCGTTGAGGTAGAGCCCGAGGATCTGCGGCTTCGTGAGGATCCGCTCCAGGCGGGCCGCCACGATCATCTCGCGGATCTTGCGCTCGTAGGTGACGTCGTCGCCGACCGAGAGGTTCTTCACCACCTGCTGGGTGATGGTGGAGCCGCCGGCCGGCCGCCCGGGCGAGGCGAGGTTGCCGATGAAGGCGCGGATCACGCCGCGCTCGTCGATGCCGTGGTGGCTCTCGAAGCGCTTGTCTTCCGCCGCGATGAACGCCTTCTGCACGAGGTTCGGCACCGCGGTGATCGGCACCACGAGCCGGCGGCCGTTCGCCTCGAAGGTCTCGGCGAAGGGCTTGCCCGACCCGTCGAGGATGCGGGTCATGCCGGGCAGGACCTTGTCCCGGAGCGCCTCGGCGGTGGGCAGGTCCTTGGTGGCGTTGTCGTAGAACTCGATGACCTCGCGGGCATTGAACGGCGAGATCGCCGGGTTCTCACCCTTGCAGAACTGCTTGTAGCTGGTGTTCAGCTCGTCGAGGTTGAGCCCGTGCAGGATCTTCGGCGCCCCCGGCCCGGCGACGCTCGTCGGATCCTCCATGGCGGTGGTGATCAATTCATCGAGATTGATGTCCTCGATGTCGAACGCCTTGCGCATGTGGGCGCAGCCGTCGCGCAGCAGGCGCACGACCTCGGCCTGATCGGTGAACGGATCGAACTGGGTCCGCACCGCGTCCGGCCGCGTCGTGACCTGGCTCAGCGTCAGGGCCGTCGCGAACAGCTTGATCAGGATGGCGTTCATGCGGTCCGGATTCGAGGGGGCGGCGGAGCGGGTGCGAACCTCCCGGGTGCGCCGCCGAACTGGGCGAGCACAACGCGGCTGTTTTAAGGAAAAGCCTGCCGGGGTGCCCCCACCCGCAAGCTTCGCCACAGCACGTATTGACAGAACGTATTGACATCAAGGGGCGGCCGGCCATGTTCGAGTGGGACGAGGCGAAGCGCCGGGCGAACCTCGCCAAGCACCGCCTCGATTTCCGGGACGCGGTCGCCCTGTTCGACGGACGCCCCCGGCTCGAAGGTCCGGCAGCCTTCCGGGACGAGGCGCGCCACGTCACGGTCGGGGTCCTGGGTGAGGTGCACGTCACCCTTGTCTGGACCTGGCACCTGGATCGGCGGCGGTTGATCTCGTTCAGGAGGGCGCGGCGTGAAGAACGACAAGCATGCAGTCAGGCATTCGTCGGCGGACCTGACAGCGATGTTTGAGCACGGCGACAGCGAGAGCGACTGGGACGCCGTGAAGGCGCTGACCGATGCCGACGTCGACGCGGCCGTCGCGACCGATCCCGACGAGGCCGATCTGGAGATCGACTGGAGCCAAGCGGTCATCCATCCGGAGTCCCGGAAGAAGATCGTGACCATGCGGGTCGATGCCGATGTCCTGGCGTTCTTCAGGGAACAGGGGCGCGGCTACCAGACCAAGATCAACAGCGTGCTGCGCGCCTACATGGATCATGCGCGCGAGGAGCCGGATCGACCCCTTCGATCAGGCGGAACCAATTCCCGCCGGTCGTCGTAGGGTCGCCGGCGCGGCCGGTCCTCATGGCCGAACGGCGCTTCTGAAGGCGCCTCGCGAGGACCGGCATGATCAACGACCTCTGGTACAAGAACGCGGTCATCTACTGCCTGTCGGTCGGCACCTTCATGGACGCCAACGGCGACGGCATCGGAGACTTCGCCGGGCTCGAGCGGCGGCTGGACTACATCCAGGGCCTGGGCGCCACCGCGATCTGGCTGATGCCGTTCCAGCCCTCGCCCAAGCGCGACGGCGGCTACGACATCGCGGATTATTACGGGGTCGATCCCGATTACGGCTCGCTCGGCGATTTCGTCGCCTTCGCGCACGCGGCCAAGCAGCGGGGCCTGCGGGTGCTGATCGACCTCGTGGTCAACCACACCTCGGACAAGCACCGCTGGTTCCAGTCGGCCCGTTCCGACCCGAACTCGCCCTACCGCGACTGGTACGTCTGGTCGAAGGAGCGCCCGGCCGGCACCGACGAGGGCATGGTCTTCCCCGGCGTCCAGGAGACCACCTGGACCTACGACGAGAAGGCCGGCGCCTGGTACTTCCACCGGTTCTTCGACTTCCAGCCCGATCTCAACACCGCCAACCCCGAGGTGCTGGCCGAGATCCTGAAGATCATGGGCTTCTGGATCGAACTCGGCGTGTCCGGCTTCCGGATGGACGCGGTGCCGTTCGTCATCGCCGAGAAGGGCGCCGACGTCGGCGGCAAGCCGCGCGAGCAGTTCGACATGCTGCGCGACTTCCGCGAGTTCCTGCAATGGCGCAAGGGCGACGCGATCATCCTGGCCGAGGCCAACATCCTGCCGAAGCAGGACCTCGACTATTTCGGCGACGACGCCGACCGCATGCACATGATGTTCAACTTCCAGGTCAACCAATCGACCTTCTACGCCCTGGCCGCGCACGATGCCCGCCCCCTGGTGAAGGCGATCGAGCGGACCAAGCCCCGCCCGCTCTCGTGCCAGTGGGGCATCTTCCTGCGCAACCACGACGAGCTGGACCTCGGCCGGCTCACCGAGACGCAGCGGCAGGCGGTGTTCGCCGAATTCGGCCCCGAGAAGGGGATGCAGCTCTACGACCGCGGCATCCGGCGCCGCTTTGCCCCCATGCTGGCGGGCGACCCCCGCCGGATCCGGCTGGCCTACTCGCTGATGTTCACCCTGCCGGGGACGCCGGTGATCCGCTACGGCGACGAGATCGGCATGGGCGACGACCTGGGCCTGAAGGAGCGGGACTGCGCCCGCACGCCGATGCAGTGGACCGCCGAGCACAAGGGCGGCTTCTCCCGGGCCGAGCGGACGGTGCTGCCGCCGATCGATCACGGCCCCTACGGCTTCGCGCACGTGAACGTCGCCGACCAGCGGCACGACCGGGGCTCGCTGCTCAACTGGATGCAGAGCATCATCCGCCACCGCAAGGAGGCGCCCGAGATCGGCTGGGGCGACGTGACGGCGGTGCCCACGGGTAAGGCCTCGGTCCTCGCCCTGCGCTACGAATGGCGCGGCAACGCCATCCTGTGCGTGCACAACCTCGCGCCAGAGCCGATCGAGATCGCCCTCCGCTCCGGCGTGCCCGAGCCGGAGCCCGACATCCTGGTCGACGTGCTCACCGGCTCGCGCAGCGACGCCGGCCCCGAGGGCAGCCACTGCCTGTTCCTGGAGGGCTACGGCTACCACTGGTTCCGGGTCGGCGGCCTCGACGCATTGCTGAAGCGGACGCCGGGCTGAGCGGCGCCTCGCCCCCGCCCGCCCGGCGCGCTAGGGATGTGCCGGAGCGAGGATGCACATGGTTCGGACCAAACATTACCCCTCGGACGCGACGATCGCGGACGTGCTGCCCGGCCTCGAGGATGCCGAGGGCTACCTGCGCCAGGTGCTGGTCACGATGCGGATGTGCCAGAAGCATTACGGCGACGCCTGGGTCCGGATCGGGGTCACCGGCAAGGCGACGGCGCCGTCGTACCGGGTCGACCGGCCGGACGCGTCCTCCGCCCCGGCCGAAGCCGGAACCACGGAGCCGGGCACGGCGATCTTCGGCGCCTACGGCGGCCGGTCCCACGACCGCTTCACGAAGGTCAACACCGCCGAGACCCGGTGGAGCAGCCGGTCGATGGGCATGGCCGAGATGCTCGCGCTCCACGACAGCCTGCGCCGGCCGAAGGACGGGTCGGCCTGACCGGCCGCGGGGTGCCGCACGGCCGGTTCTGCGCTAGAACCCGGTCCAGAGCGCCGACGGCGGCGCAGCCAACCCGCGGAACCCCATGCCAGGAACGCCCCGCGCCGGGATCATCCCGGTCACGCCCTTCCAGCAGAACTGCACGCTGATCTGGGACGACGCCACCAAGGTCGGCGCCGTCGTCGATCCGGGCGGCGACCTCGACCGGATCGAGGCCGCCATCCGGGAGCAGGGCGTGCGGGTCGAAAAGATCCTGCTGACCCACGGCCATGTCGACCACGCCGCCGGCGCCGACGAGCTGCGCGAGCGCCTCGGCGTGCCGATCGAGGGCCCGCACCGCGCCGACAAGTTCCTGCTCGATTCCCTGCCTGAGACGGCGGCCAATTACGGGATCGGCGAGGGCAGGGCCGTGACCCCCGATCGCTGGCTCGACGACGGCGACGCCGTGACGGTCGGCGAGCTCGGCTTCGACATCCTCCACTGCCCGGGCCATTCGCCCGGCAGCGTCGTGTTCGTGAGCCGGGACGCGCGCTTCGCGCTGGTCGGCGACGTGGTGTTCAAGGGCTCGGTCGGCCGCACCGACCTGCCCGGCGGCAACCACGAGCAGCTGATCCGCGCGATCAAGGAGAAGGTTCTGCCGCTCGGCGACGACATCTCCTTCATCCCCGGCCATGGCCCGACCGGCACGCTCGGCGAGGAGCGCGTCTCGAATCCGTTCCTGCAGGGCTGACACCATGGACAAGCGTCGCATCGGCCGCTCCGACCTCCGGGTCGCGCCCTTCTGCCTCGGCGGCAACGTCTTCGGCTGGACCGCGGACGAGGCGACCTCGTTCGCCATCCTCGACCGGTTCGTGGAGCGCGGCTTCGACTTCATCGATACGGCGAACGTCTATTCGCGCTGGGCGCCCGGCCACCGGGGCGGCGAATCCGAGACCGTGATCGGCCGCTGGTTCGCGGCGCGCCCGGGCGCCCGGGACAGGATCGTGCTGGCCACCAAGGTCGGCATGGACATGGGCGAGGCCGGCAAGGGTCTGTCGGCGCGCCACATCGAGCAGGCCTGCGAGGCGTCCCTCCGGCGGCTCCAGACCAACCGGATCGACCTCTATCAGTCGCATCTCGTTGACGCGGAGGTGCCCCTGGAGGAGACCCTGCGGGCCTACGAGCGCCTGATCGCTTCGGGCAAGGTCCGGACGATCGGGGCTTCGAATTACGGCGTCGCGCGCCTGTCCGAGGCGTTGACGCTGTCGGCCTCGTCGGGCCTGCCGCGCTACGAGTGCCTGCAGCCGGATTACAGCCTGGCCGAGCGCGGCTACGAGGCGGAACTCGAACCCCTGTGCCGGGCGGAACAGGTCGGCGTGATCGGCTACTTCTCGCTGGCGGCCGGCTTCCTCACCGGCAAGTACCGGTCCGCGCAGGATGCGGCGGGACGCGCCCGGGAGAACCGCGTCGCGAAGTACCTCACCCCGCGCGGGCTGGCGCTCCTCGACGTGCTCGATTCGGTCGCCCGGGACCGGGACGCGACGCAGGCCCAGGTGGCGCTGGCCTGGATCATCGCCCGGCCCGGCATCACCGCGCCGATCGCCAGCGCGACGTCGGTGGCGCAGCTCGACGACCTGCTCGGCGCTGCCGAGCTGCGGCTGTCGGCCGAGGCGATCGCCCGTTTGGACGCGGCCAGCGCGGGCGGCATCGAGGGCTAACGGGGCGTTAAGCGCGGAGCCTCAGAAAAGCGGGTGCACGGGCGCGTGCGAGCCCGTAAAATCGTGCAATCTCAACGCGGAACCCCTATATCAGGCGGACCAAGCGAGAGCGCAGGCGTGGGCGCCCGACGGCGCGAGTCCCTCCGTCGCGAACTGGTCCGCCTGCCCGAGGAATTTCATGGCCGACACCCCTCCGAACGAGCCCGCCGAGTACGGCGCGGAATCGATCCGCGTGCTGAAGGGCCTCGACGCCGTCCGCAAGCGGCCCGGCATGTATATCGGCGACACCGACGACGGCTCGGGCCTGCACCACATGGTCTACGAGGTGGTGGACAACGCCATCGACGAGGCCTTGGGCGGCCATGCCGACCTCGTCACCGTGCAGCTCAACGCCGACGGCTCGGTCACGGTCTCCGACAACGGCCGCGGCATCCCCACCGACATCCACAAGGAGGAGGGGGTCTCGGCGGCCGAGGTCATCATGACCCAGCTGCACGCCGGCGGTAAGTTCGACCAGAATTCCTACAAGGTCTCCGGCGGCCTGCACGGCGTCGGCGTCTCGGTGGTGAACGCGCTGTCGTCGTTCCTGAAGCTCCGGATCTGGCGCAACGGGATGGAGCACGCGATGGAGTTCCGTCACGGCGATGCCGTGGCGCCCCTCGAGATCGTGGGCCCCGGCGAGGGGCGGCGCGGGACGGAAGTGACCTTCCTGCCCTCAACCAACACCTTCACGATGATCGAGTTCGACTACGGCACGTTGGAGAAGCGGCTGCGCGAACTCGCCTTCCTCAATTCCGGCGTGCGCATCGTCCTGACCGATGCGCGCCATGCCGAGCACAAGCGCGAGGAGCTGTACTACGAGGGCGGCATCGAGGCCTTCGTCCGGTACCTGGACCGGTCCCGCAAGCCGATCGAAGGCATGGCGAGCCCCGTGGTGGTCCGGGCCGAGCGCGAGGGCATCCGGGTCGAGGTCGCGCTCTGGTGGAACGATTCGTTCAACGAGACGGTGCTGCCGTTCACCAACAACATCCCGCAGCGCGATGGCGGCACGCACATGGCGGGCTTCCGGGCGGCGCTGACCCGCCAGATCACCGGTTACGCCGATTCGTCGGGCGTCTCGAAGCGCGAGAAGGTCTCGCTCACCGGCGAGGATTGCCGGGAGGGCCTGACCGCGGTCATCTCCGTGCAGGTGCCGGATCCGAAATTCTCGTCGCAGACCAAGGACAAGCTGGTCTCCTCCGAGGTCCGCCCGGCGGTCGAGAACGTGCTGAACGAGGGCCTGTCGACCTGGCTCGAGGAGAACCCGCAGCAGGCCCGCTCGGTGATGGGCAAGGTCGTGCTGGCGGCCTCCGCCCGCGAGGCGGCCCGGAAGGCCCGCGAGACCGTGACCCGCAAGGGCGCGCTGGACATCGCCTCGCTTCCCGGCAAGCTCGCCGACTGCCAGGAGCGCGACCCGTCGAAGTGCGAGATCCTGCTGGTCGAGGGCGATTCGGCCGGCGGCTCGGCGAAACAGGGCCGCGACCGGGCGTTCCAGGCCGTGCTGCCGCTACGCGGCAAGATCCTCAACGTCGAGCGGGTGCGGGCCGACCGCATGCTGTCCTCGGCGGAGATCGGCACCCTGATCACGGCGCTGGGCGCCGGGATCGGCCGCTCGTCCACCGACCGGGAAGGCTTCAACCCGGAGAAGCTGCGCTACCACCGCATCATCATCATGACCGACGCGGATGTCGACGGCTCGCACATCCGGACCCTGCTGCTGACGTTCTTCTTCCGCCAGATGCCGGAGCTGATCGACCGCGGCCACCTCTACATCGCCCAGCCGCCGCTCTACAAAGCCGAGCGCGGCCGCAGGGCGATCTACCTCAAGGACGAGCGCGCCCTCGAGGATTACCTGATCGACCAGGGCACCGACGGGGCGATCCTGCGGCTCTCGACGGGGGCGGAGTTCACCGGGCCGCAGCTGAAGAGCCTGGTCGAGGAGGCCCGCGGCTTCCGCAACGTGCTCCAGGGACTCCACACCCGCTACGACCGCTCGGTGGTCGAGCAGGCGGTTCTGGCCGGGGCGTTCGACGGGGAGGCGGCGTCGAGGGTGGGCGAGGCCGAGGTCCTGGCCGACACGACCGCGCGCCGCCTCGATCTGATCGCCGACGAGATCGAGCAGGGCTGGCAGGGCGAAGCCCACGAGGGCGGCTATCGCCTCACCCGGACCCTGCGCGGGGTCAAGCAGGTCGCCACCCTGGATGCCAGCCTGATCTCGTCCCAGGAAGCCCGGCGCCTGTCCGAGCGCGCCGACGCGTTCCGGGAGATCTACGGCGAGCCGGCCACGCTGATGCGCAAGACCGACGAGACCGTGCTGCACGGGCCCGTCGCCCTGTTCGAGGCCGTGATGGCCTTCGGCCGCAAGGGCCTCCAGCTCCAGCGCTACAAGGGGCTGGGCGAGATGACCGCGCAGCAGCTCTGGGAGACCACGCTGGACCGCGAGGTGCGCTCCCTGCTGCAGGTGAAGGTCAAGGACACGACCGACGCCGACGACCTGTTCGTCAAGCTGATGGGCGACGTGGTCGAGCCGCGGCGGGAGTTCATCCAGGAGAACGCCCTGAGTGTCGCTAATCTCGACGTGTGACCGGCTTCTTAGGGGACGACCCGAAGCGACGGCGGCCACCCGCATGGGCCGCCGCCGCAGCGGTTTGATCGGCGGAAACGGCGACGCGAGACGCCTTTATCCAGCAACACGCCATATGACCCTGGTGCTCGATCGCCAGTCGGCGCTGCTGTGATCGATGTGTCGTTCGCGTGACAAATTTTGATGTGTGTGCGTTCGAGACGCGCATAACGATGAGCACAACAACCCAATAGCGCTCAGTAAGACATCAATCTATTTTCGCGCATCTATGATAAAATACAGTATTATAATTACAGATTACCATATAAATATAACTCTGATCAAACTTGCCATCGCTTCGAGCATCGATTGATATCGTGCCGGCTTCGAAAATCGAATCGCCGTGGACCGGACGTCGTTGATGCACGTGACTATTAAAACCCGACTCGTTGCGCTTCTGGCGATCCTGGGCGTTCTGTTGTTGGGCTCGACCGCGCTCGGAAATCTGGCTCTGTACTGGAACACGCGAAGTCTGCAGACGGTCTTCGAGGACCGGGTCGTTCCGCTCGGTCAGTTCAGCGGATTGCGCGATGCCTACGACAGCCTGGTGGAGGCTTCGCGCACCCTGAGTGGCGGACAGTCCGATCCGCGTCCGGGGGTCGAAATCATCCAGCGCGCGCAGGCGCAGGCGAAGCGGCAATGGGCCGATTACCTCGCCACGTATCTGACCCCCGAGGAAAAAATCCTCGCCGCGGAGCTTCAGGGGCAGATCGACCGGAACGACACGATCATCGCCGATCTCGTGCGCCTCGCCGGCGCCAACCAGACGAGCGCCTATGCGGATCGGCACGCGGACCTCCTGAACGCGATGGTGCGGACGCAAGCCAGCATCGGACAGCTGACGGGCTTGCAGATCCGGGAGGCGCGGGAGGCGTTCGAGAGCGCGCAGCGGACGTCGGGCTGGACCAGCCTCCTTCTCCTCGCCGCCGTCGCGCTGGCCACCGTCGCGATCGTGTACGGCATCCTGACCGTGCTCAAGCAGGTCGCCGGCCCGCTCGCCGGGATGACCGCGGCGATGACCCGCCTGGCGTCCGGAGACCTGGACGCGCCGGTTCTCGGCGCGGATCGCCGGGACGAGGTCGGCGCCATGGCCGGCGCCGTGCAGGTGTTCAAGGACGCGCTCATCGCCAAGCGGCGTGCCGACGCCGAGGCGGCCGCCGAGAACGCGGCCAAGGACCGCCGCACGCTGGCGCTGGACGAGGCCACCCGCACGTTCCGCGGCGCCGTCTCGAAGATGACCCAGACCCTGTCGGCCGCCGCGGAGGAGATGGAGGCGACCGCCCAGGCGATGAGCCGGACGGCCGACCGGACGGCGGCGCAGTCGCTCAGCGTCGCCTCCGGCGCCGAGCAGACCTCGGCGAACGTACAGACCGTCGCCGCGGCGAGCGAAGAGCTGGCGGCTTCGATCGGCGCGATCAACGTCCAGATCGTCCGTTCCTCCGACATGGCCGAGCGCGCCGCCGCCGACGCCGCTCAGACCACCGCGATCATGCAGGGACTGGCCGACGGCGCCGAGTCGATCGGCGCGGTGGTCGAGCTGATCAGCGGCATCGCGGCGCAGACCAATCTCCTCGCCCTCAACGCCACGATCGAGGCGGCGCGCGCCGGCGAGGCGGGCCGGGGCTTCGCCGTGGTGGCGGGCGAGGTCAAGGAACTCGCCGCCCAGACCGCCAAGGCCACCGAGACCATCTCCCGGCAGATCGCGGCCATCCAGGGCGAGACCCATCGGGCCGTCGAGGCGATCCGGACGATCTCGGCGACCATCGTGGAGCTCCGCTCCATCGCGGTCGGCGTCACGGCGTCTATGGAGGAGCAGGGCGCCGTCACCCAGGAGATCGTCCGCAGCGTCACGCAGGCGGCCCAGGGGACCCAGGCGGTGACGAGCAACATCGGCGCGGTCACCGCCGCCGTCGGCGAGACCGGAGCGTCGGCGTCGCAGGTCCTGATCGCCGCGACGGAACTCTCGCACCAATCGGAACGGCTGAGCGTCGAGGTCGCGGACTTCCTGGTCAAGGTCCAGGCGGCCTGAACAGGCGCGGCGGCCGGACCGCGATCCGACCGTCCGGCGCTATCCCGGTTGCGGAAGCCGCATCAGCGGCTCGCCCATCCGCAGGCGGCCGCCCTCCTGCAGCATCGGCCACAGGGTGAAACCCGGCGACGCCAGGACCACGATGGTGGAGCCGTGCTCGAACCAGCCCATCTCAGCGCCCTTCTCCTGGCGGGCGGTGCTGGGCAGGGGGCGGCCGCCGGTCCGGCGCAGGGCCACGCCCTCGGGCAGGAAGCCGAGGCGCAGGCCCGCCACCAGGATCGCCGCCACCGGCACCAGGGTGACGGGGTGGCCGGCGATCCGCAGGCGCAGCACCGCCCGCTCGTTGCGGCAGAACAGGGCCTCGACGCGCTTCAGCGCGATCGGGTTCACGTTCCAGGTGTCCCCCCAGATGTGGCGGACCGATTCGACCCGCAGGTCGTGGGGGGCGTGGAAGCGGTGATACATCCCGGCGGTCAGCCGCAGGGTCGCGTAGGCGCCGCCCTCGTGGGCGCGGGCCAGCTCCGCGTCGCCTCCGAGCAGGTCGGCGAGGCTGTACGAGAGGCCCTTGATCTGGAGGAGCCGCCCGGCCTCGATCCGGCCGTGCGCGCCCAGGATCGCGTCGCTGGGGCTCACCAGGATGGCCGGGTCCCCGGCGACCGGGCGGGCGCCGGGGCGCAGGGCCCGCACGAAGGCGGCGTGCAGGCTCGGGAACCGCGTCTCCCGGGCGTCGGTGAGATCGACGTCGCAGAACAGCCGCCAGGTGGCGATCGAGACGTCGCGCACCAGGGGCTGCTCGATCCGGCTGAACCAGCCCATGAACCGGGTGGCGAGCCGGCGCGGCAGGCGGTTGGTGAGCAGGAAGTTCAGATCTTCCTGAGCGCCCACCTGCGCCAGGGCGCGTTTGAGCCGTGATCCCGAAACCGTCATCATGCCGTGAACCGCCTCCGATACGGCGGGGGGCGATGTCCGCACTCCTCGCCACCCTGTCCGCCACCGCCGCAGCCGCTTTGGTCGCCCTGCCGAAGGCCGCGCAGCGCCTTCAGCTGTCCCGGGCCAAGCATCCATCCCTCACCGGCCACGCCCGGATGGCCCGGCGCGTGGCCGGGCTGATCCCGCACTACGCCTACTCGGAGCGCGCGTTCTTCCGCTCCGACGATCCGGACGAGACGGTGGCGCTGCGGCGGGAGAACGGCTTCTCGCGGCTCTCCGAACTCTACCGCGCGCGGTTCGCCCGCACCCGGGCCGAGACCGACGCGGTCCGCGACGGCCTCTCCGACCTGCAATTCACCGGGCTGTACCGGGTGCCGTTCCAGTATGCCGGCCAGGTGCGCGCGCATCTCGGGGCCGGGGCCTTCGCGGCGGCCTCCGGCGGCGTCACCGTCACGGATCTCGACGGCAACGTCTTCTACGACCTGGCCGGGTCCTACGGGGTCAACCTGCTCGGCGTGGATGTCTACCGGGCCTGCCTGGATGAAGGTGCCGCGAAGGTCGCCGCCCTCGGGCCGGTGCTCGGGCCGCTGCACCCGGTGGTCACCGGCAACGTCGCGCGGCTCAAGGCGCTCTCGGGCCTGGACGAAGTCTCGTTCCACATGTCCGGGACCGAGGCGGTGATGCAGGCGGCGCGGCTGGCCCGCTACCACACCGGACGGCGCCGGATCGTGCGCTTCTGCGGCGCCTATCACGGCTGGTGGGGTGAGGTGCAGCCGGGCATCGGCAACCCGGTGCCGACCCGCGACACGCTCACCCTGGCCGACATGTCGGACCGGACGCTGCGGGTGCTCTCCAGCCGCCGGGACGTGGCCTGCGTGCTGGTCAACCCGCTCCAGGCCATGCATCCGAATGCCGGCGCGCCGTCCGATTCCGCGCTGGTCGACAGTGCCCGCAAGGCCGCCTTCGACCGCGAGGCCTACACGCAGTGGCTCGCGGCTTTGCGCGCGGTCTGCACGGCCAACGGCATCGTGCTGATCTTCGACGAGGTGTTCCTCGGATTCCGCCTCGCGCGCGGCGGCGCGCAGGAGTATTTTGGCGTGCGCGCCGACATGGTGACCTACGGCAAGACCCTGGGCGGCGGCCTGCCGGTGGGCGTGCTGTGCGGGCGGGCCGACCTGATGCGGCGCTTCCGGGACGACCGTCCGGTGGACATCTGCTTCGCCCGCGGGACGTTCAACGCGCATCCCTACGTGATGGGCGCCATGAGCGCGTTCCTCGATCGCCTGGAGACGCCGGAGGTCGCAGCCCTCTACCGAGACCTCGACGCGACCTGGGACGCCCGGGCCGCGCGGCTCAACGCGCTGCTGGCCGTGGCCGAGTTGCCGGTGCGGGTCGCCAACATGTCCACGGTCTGGACGGTCCTCTACACGCGGCCGTCGCGCTACAACTGGATGCTGCAATTCTACCTGCGTGCCGAGGGGCTGGCCCTGTCCTGGGTCGGGACCGGCCGGATGATCTTCAGCCTCGCCTACGACGACGCGGCGTTCGAGACGGTCGCCGCCCGGTTCGTGGCGGCGGCGAACGCCATGCGGGCGGATGGCTGGTGGGACGGTGGCGCCACGACCGACAAGGCGATCCGCAAGGCGATCCTGCGGGAGGTCGCGGCGATCCGACTGGGCAAACTCGGCGCTCGTCTCGGCCTCCGGGCACCGGACCAGGCCTGATCGGGTTTCCAAAGGGCCTCCGGCCCTTTGGCAGGGTTCGGGGCGTGCAGCCCCGAGTTTGCAGGGCTCTGCCCTGCACCCGCAAAAGGTCCAGGACCTTTTGAAACCTGGACTTTGCCCGGCATCACCGAGGCGGGGAGAGCCCCCCGGCTCGGCGAGGCCGGGTAACGATCAGGCTCCGCGCTCGTGCGGCTCGTGCTCCTCGACCATCTCACCCTGCAGCAGGGCCAGCGGCGCCTTGTGGTAGAGCTTGATGTCGTGGAACGGGTCCGTGAGGATCTTGGTCGCCCAGACCAGACCGGTCTGTACGTCCCGCACGAAGAACAGCTGGACGGTGCGGAACAGCAGGCCGGCCATCGCGAGCCACAGCCAGATCCAGCCGACGTTGCGGATCAGGTCGGTGGTCGTCTGGTGCGGCGAGATCAGTCCGAACAGGCTCGGATCGAAGTAGAGCGGCAGCGGCGACAGCGCCCAGATCGCCAGCAGTACGATCTTGCGCTGCAGGTTGTAGCCGACCTTGATCTCTTCCTTGTGTTCGTGCGTCGCGTGGTTGACGTGGTCGTAGCCCTTCGGCTCGAAGAACAGGTGTCCCGCCTGCCGGCTCGTCATCGCCAGGAGCCAGCCGATCAGCGCCGCCGTCGCGGGATCCTTGAAGGCCACCGCGTAGGCCACCAGAAAGCTCACGGCGCTGACCACGTGCAGGCTCTGGTTGATCCGGTTGTGGTGATAATATCGGTGGTCGTCCCAGCGCTGGACGCGCAGGGTCTCAAGAAAGCTCGCCATGCCGTGCTTCTCCGATCGAGGGTGGGGGGCGGGTCAGAAGGCTCGCGCGGTCAGGCGTCGCGCTTGCGCAGGCGGATGAGGGAGAAATGGCCGAGCGGCGGCAGGGCCCGGCGCTCCACGACCTCCACCGGTGCCGTCGCGGCCCAGGCGGCGTAGCGCTCCCAGGAGAACTCGGTCCGCCATCCCAGGCGGCTCGTGATCGGCATCAGCGTGTGCTCGATCAGGCGCCGCAGGCCGCCCTCGGCCCCGATCCGGGTGGTGATGACGATCTCGCCGCCGGGACGGAGCACCCGGGCGAACTCGTCCAGGGCCGCCTCCGGGTTCGGCACCGCGGTCACGACGTACTGGGCCACGACCACGTCGAAGGACGCGTCCGCGAAATCGAGGTGCTCGGCGTCCATCACGGCGAGGCGCTCGACGTTGCGCAGGGCCAGCCGGGCGACGCGGCTGCGCGCCTTCTCCAGCATCGGCGCCGAGATATCGATCCCGACGATGCTGGCGGCCCGCCGATAGGCCGGCAGTGACAGGCCGGTGCCGACGCCGACTTCGAGGACACGCCCGCCGATCCGCTCGGCGGCGGCCGCCGCCAGGGTCCGGCCCTGGGCGAAGACCGGGCCGAACACCAGATCGTAGACCGGCGCCCAACGGCCATAGGCCTTGGCGACGCCGTCGCGATCGAGGTCGGGACCGAGCGTCGCCGCCCGCGGTGAACCGGTGCCGTGCGTTCCGAGGGCCATGAGGGTCCTGTCTCTCGCTGTCTGTCGGGCTGAGGCACCCGGCCGCCGGCCGCGCCGCGGGCCGATGGATCCGGGGTTCGGGGAAGGGCGGGCTCAGGCCCGGATCGGGACCGTGAGCGGTTCGAGCCGGCCGCTGGCGGCACTGTCTCGGGCGGGGGGCGGACGATCCGCCGATGACATCACGGACATCGCGAGGGCCCGGCGATCAGGCGGGACGGCGGCGCGGAAGGCGCAACATCAAGCGGAACGTCATCGGCCCCACACCGTATCCCCGCGGCGATCTTTCCGCCGGCAAAGCTATGATTGTCGTTTGACGATGTTGTGACATCACAAAAGGTTCTTTTACGGATATGCACTTCGCTGGCAAAGCATTCACGCCGCACCAAAACCGGACGACATCGGGGATCGTCTTGCGGCGCGGCCTTACCGGATGGATGCGTCGCTTTGGAAACGGCGTCGCCGACGCCGCGACCGACGGAAGCCACCGTCTTCGATGGCCGTGCGGCGGCGTTCACGATGATGGCAAATGGCCGTCCGGACGCCTCAGCGCGCGTGCGCGCATCGGCTATGGTCCGAATACAACACGGCCGGCGGACGGCGTGGCCGACATCATCTCGCCCTGTTATCGACGAGATGTTCCACGGTATCGGTTGAGAAACGTGGCGCGATCTCGCGCCGAAGGAGTGTTGGGCGTGATCGAACAAATGCGGCGTATGACCCTTGCAGTGGCGGCGCTCGCCGGGCTCGCCGGCGCGGCCGGACAGGCGGAGGCCGCGCAGTGCGGCAACACGGCGGCCGGGTTCGAGACCTGGAAGCGGGAATTCGCCCAGGAGGCGCGCGGCAAGGCCAGCGCGGCGAGCCTGGCGGCGCTGGAGACCACCAGCTACTCGACGGCGACGATCTCGGCCGACAGGGGCCAGCGCAGCTTCAAGCTGTCGCTCGAGCAGTTCCTGGCCAAGCGCGGCGGCCCGACCATCGTGTCGAAGGGCCGCCAGCTCAAGCGGACCCATGCCGCGCTGTTCGATTCGATCGAGCAGCGCTACGGCGTCCCCCCGGGTCCGCTCCTGGCGATCTGGGGCATGGAGACCGGCTTCGGGGCGGTCCGCGGCAACGTCAACACGCTCTCTGCGGTGGCCACGCTGGCCTATGATTGCCGCCGCTCCGAATACTTCACGGATCAGCTCTACGCGGCCCTGACCCTGGTCGACCGGGGCCTGCTGTCGTCGAGCACCCGCGGCGCGGCCCACGGCGAGGTCGGCCACACGCAGTTCCTGCCCAAGAACGTGCTGACCTACGGGACCGGCGACCTGAACAACGTCGGCGCCGCCCTGTCGTCCACCGCGAACTTCCTGAAGGCGCATGGCTGGCGCCCGGGTGCCGGCTACCAGCCCGGCGAGCCGAACTTCGTGGCGCTCCAGGGCTGGAACGCGGCGACCGTCTACGAGCGGGCGATCGCGCAGCTGGGCAAGCAGATCGACAACGATTGAAGCTTGGCTGTTAGCGAATACTGTTCGGGCCGATCGGGTTGAAGCGGTATTGGCCCGAAAATGGTCCCGATCGATCCTGAATCGACCACGCAGCTGCCGCAGAAAAGCCGGCCCGGTCCCGCTGTTTCGTCCAGGCGGGGCCGGCCGGCCCATCGAGACCCGTCGACGGTTCCAAAGGACCGCGGTGGCGATGATCCGGCAGGCGCCCGCTCCGCGACGAGAGCATTGGCGCCCGCATGGCTATCGACTCCGTGCCGCTCGGCGGCCCCACCACCCGGATGGCACGCCGCTCCTGTGCGGGCCCGCTGGCGGTCCTGACCGCCGCGGTCGCGCTGGCAGCCCTCGGGACGGGGCTTCAGCCGCCCGTTCAACGCGGCGACGACCTGTCGGCCGTTCCCGACCGCCAGAGCATGGCCGTCGAGTCGGCTCAGGATACCGTGCCGCTCGCGGCGGAAGCGCCCGCCGACGAGGCCTGGCGCGACGCCACCGGTGGTCCCCTGTCGCGCTGGGCGTGGTCCGGTATCGAGCCCTCCGCAGCCCCGTCGATTCCGGACCCCGTGCCGGAGACCCAGGTTACGGAGCCCCCGCGTGCGGCGATGACCGTTCCGCTCCCGGTGCCGCGGCCACCCGAATTCCGGTCCGCGCGCGGACCCGATCTCGGCCGCAGGGCCGAGCGGCGCGTGGCCCGCCGCGAGTTGCCGCCGCTTCCCGTGCAGCCCCGCGAGGACGACCGCTCGTTCCTGGAGAAACTGTTCGGCGTCGAGCGCGCGCCGGCCCTGGCTTACGCGGCCCTCGAGAGCCGGCCCGCCGACCTCGTGCCGCAGCGGCGCATCTCTCCGCCGCTCGCCCCCGCCGACGCACGCCCCACGGCAGGGACCGCGATCTACAACATCGCGGCGCGCATCGTGACCTTGCCGAACGGCGAGAAGCTCGAGGCGCATTCCGGCCTCGGGGAAGGTCTCGACGAGCCGCGGATGGTCAACGTGCGGATGCGCGGCCCGACGCCGCCCGGCACCTACGATCTGAAGGAGCGGGAGCAGCTGTTCCACGGCGTACGGGCGATCCGGCTCACGCCGGTGGGCGGCAACGAAGCCGTGTACGGCCGCGTCGGGCTGCTCGCCCATACCTTCATGCTGGGACCGCGGGGTGATTCGAACGGCTGCGTCTCGTTCCGCGACTACGAGCGGTTCCTGCAGGCCTACCTGCGGGGCGAGGTTCAACGCCTCGTGGTCGTGGCCGGCACGCAGGATCCGCTGCCGAGCCTGGCCGCAAGCCCGGCCCGCACCCAGATGGCCCGGAACGGGAACTGATCTGCCTCGGTCGGGCGGTGGCTCCCGCCTCCGCGCGTCAGGCGAAGGGCTCCGTTTCCATCACCGGGACTCGGCCTGAATAAGCGCCTCCACCGATTGAAGGAAGCTGCGTCGGGCCTCGGGCTTCGCGTCCTTGAGGTACGCAGCGATCAGCGCGAGCAGGTAGGCGGTCCCCGCGTCGGCGGCGCCCTGAGCGACGGCCGCATCCTGCCCGCCCCCGAAAAAGACCGAGATCGGCAGGTCCAACGCGTCCGAGATTCGGGCGAGCCGCTCGCTGGGTTCGGTGCGGGTCTCGTCTGAGTCCCTCGTCATGAACGCCTCTCCGACGCCGGCCGCTCGACAGGCTGGCATACAATATTTCAACTTCAGTATTCCCCTTTAGGGACATGTCGCCTCGGTCGACATGATGAAGCAAGGTGCAAAATCGAAGATGGCGCTTAAAAATGACCCATCGCGCCGAATCGATCGGTGTACTTATACCGATTTGGTTCGATTGCACTAAGCCCGACCCGGCCGATGCTGTGCGTCGGCACGACGATGCGGTGATACGGGCGTCCGAGATCCGCCCGCGCCTTCATGGCGGACAGGACTAGATCGAACGGCCGGTCAGATGCCGACGCGACCGATCGCCGGCAGCTTGATCCCCGGACGGCGCAGATCGATCCCGGCGACGCCGCCGAGCAGGTTCAGCTCAAGCCCTTCGACCCACGCCAGGGTGAGGCCGAAATACCCGCCGAGGTTGATCCGGATGCCGGTCCCGGACGGCGTCCACCCGATCCAGCGGCCGTCATAGGGAAAATCCTTGCCGATCGCCGTAGCGGGGAGGCTGGCCCGCATCTCGGGTACCGCCGCCATCACGGCCGCCACGAAGGTGTTCGAGTTCGGACCCGGCCAGACCACGTAATCTCCGGGGCGGGCGTAGCGGTACTCGGCCACGGCCTTGCGGATGCGCGGCAGCATCGCTTCCGCGTCGGACCCGTCCGCCGCGAACACGATCTCGGGCGGGTTGCCGAACCAGCGCCCGTCCGGGACGAAGCGGTCGATCCAGATCGGCTGGCCCCAGGCCGTGTAATCGAAGCGCCGGTAGCTGCGTTCGCCGGGACCCTTGATCACGATCCAGCTGTGGGTCGCCACGATTCCGCGCCAGCTCACGGTGCGGGCGGAGAAGATCCGCACGACGGCCCCGGGATGGGATTCGGCGGGCGGGAGCAGGCCGGCGCTGGACCGATCCGCGGAGCGCCAGTCGCCGCTCGCGCGCAGCCAATACAGCGTCGCCGAGACCGCGACCGGCACGAGGAAGACGAGGACGAGCGCGAGGAGCGCGAACCTGAGCAGGGACACGGGCTTGGCCGGGGCGTGACGGACGACGGGACACATGTAGGCACGGATCGGGCCCGTTCCCATGCGGCCGAACGGAGCGCGCCGGCCCGGCACGCGGGCCGTCACGCCAACCGGGGCAACGCGTCGAGGAAGAGCGTCGTAGCCAGGAGGTCGGCGCAACCGCCGGGGCTGAGTCGTGCCGCCACGAAGCTGCGATGGATCCTCACGGCGCGGTCACGCCAATCCGGGTCGGCGGTTCCCCCCGCGCCGAGGAAATCCGTCGCGGCAGCCTGCGCCCGGGCCAAGCCTTCGGCGCCGCCGCGGTGAAGCAGGTTGGTGTCGTCCAGGATCGCGAGGAGCGCGAAGAAACACTGGACCCGCGCAGCCTGGGGATCGTCCGGCGCATGGGCACGACCGAGGCGCAGGGCCGGCAGGCCCACGGCCCGGATGGTCGGGAAGCCGGCGGCGGCCTCCGCGCTGGCGCCCCCGACGCCGTAGCGGCGCGCGGCCCGACCGCCATGGCTGTCGGCGGAGGTCGGCGCCCCCGCGATGGCCCCGCCCCACAGCCGGCCCACGGCCTCGGCCCGGGCCTCGGCCGAGGCCGGGATATTCCCGCTCACACCGGCGCCGGCACAGATCAGCCCCAGGGAAAAGATCGCGCCGCGATGGGCGTTGACGCCGCCGGTCGCCTCCAGCATCGCCGCCTCGGCCCGCAAGCCGATCGCCCGCAGGTCGGCCATTCCGGCGCCTTCGCGGCCCGCCGACACGAGCGCGACGAAGAAGGGCCGGATCGCCGCCGCGCTCCGGCGCAGGGTGCCGGCGTCCATGTCGTGATGGCTGCCGGAATCGATCGGGCTCACGAGACCGGGCTTGGGCCACGTCTCCAGCTCATCGATCAGCGCCGCGTGCGCGAGATCCGCCACGCGCTCGGGCCAAGGTTCCGAAGCGTGCCGCTTGTCCTGAACGCACAGGTCAAAAATGCGGCTTCTCCAACGCGGATTCGATCGATCGTGATGCCGGGGCCGGCGCGACCTGCGGCCGATGCGGACGGCGGCGGGTCGGCATCGGTAAGCTGCTACGCACCGCCCGCGCGACGGTCAATCGAACCGCTGCCACGGACCCGTGCGTGCCGGCCTGCCGGGCCGTCGAAGCCGTCGATTCAACGCGCTCGATGACGCCGAACCGGCATCCACTTCGGCTGCGAGCGCTCTAAAACGATCCGACGAACCGGTCCGGCAAGTGCCAAAGATCAGGCGCCTGCGCCCAACTCTTGCGCTCGATTGCGTCGGCGAATATTCTCTTCGTCGTCTCGAAGAGATCTTCGCCGGCACGCAGCTGGATGCGTCGTCTCGTGAGTCCGGCGAGTTCGGTCTTGATGTGATCCCGAAACGCTGCCGGCGGAATGGCGTGGTGTGAATCCGGAATACCCACCGGCGCGGCGGCGTTGCGCTTCTTCTGGCGCTCGAACAAGATATCGTTGTCGCAATGGGCCAGATGAAACAAGAACAGATCGCCGAATTTCGGCCTATGGTCGTGGACGAGACAGTGAAAACCGATATGCCAGTCGGTGCGCTTGGAGATCAGCGTCGCCTTGCATAGGGACGAGATCGAGCGGATATATCCGCGTTGCAACGATACGGGGCGCTGAAGGTCGATCGGCGCTTCACCCTCGACATGGCGGACGTCGGCACCGAACAGATCGAGGACCGGCGGCACATCCCGAGACGCGATATATTCCGACAGTGATGATGCGACATCCGGATCGGCAACGACCAATTCGTCGGCATCGGTGAAGAGCACGCACTTGAAACCAATGAACAACGAGGCACAAAAATCGCGAATTGTGCTCACGCGCTGCCATTCGTCCAAGGGGGTTCTCGGCAACCGGATCCGGTTCGCATGAATCCCCATCGTCGAACCGTCATCGGAGCCGTGATCGAGAACGTAACAGTTCTCGGCCCCGACCTGCCGGTCGTAGTGCCTCAACCACAGCGGTAACATCGTACTTTCATTGTAGGCCATGGTGACCACGGCGAGCGGCCTTTTCTCCACCGGACGATTTCCTCCGCAACGAAATTTCGATCCTCCGCCGCCATCGTACGCGGCGGCACGCTAATGAGGAGCTAAGCTGAACATGGAGCGAGCGCCGCAACTGTTGCGATCTCTGAGCAAGGACGCGCGGATCATCGAGATCGGCCCCAGCTTCAATCCTCTTGCTCCGAAGCGCGACGGCTGGAACACGATCGTCGTCGACCACGCGTCGCGCGAGGACCTCCTCAAGAAATACCATGACCAGACGATCGACCGGATCGAGGAGGTCGACATCGTCTGGACCGGTGGCTCGCTGGCAGATGCGGTCCCGGGCGATCGGCACGGGACTTTCGACGCCTTCATCGCCAGCCATGTCATCGAGCACACGACCGACATCGTCACGTTTCTGAGAGCCGCGGAGACGCTGCTGAAGCCGGACGGCGTCGTGATCCTGGCCGTGCCGGACAAACGCAAGTGCTTCGACTTCTACCGCCCGCTCTCCGGCACGGCAGACGCGATCACGGCGTTCCTCGAGCGCCGGGACCGGCACACGCTGCGCACGCATATCGACTACGCCCTCAACATGGCGTTGAAGCCGGGCGGGGCCGGCGCTTGGGCCGCGGGCGATTTTCAGCTGGCCGAACCGGTCTGCCCGCTCACCGACGCCCCGCAATGGCATGCGGCCGCCCAGCGTCCCGATTACACCGACGCGCATGCCTGGGTGTTCGTGCCGTCGAGCTTCAGCCTGATGATCCTGGAATTGTCGCTGCTCGGCTATCTCGATCTTGCGGTCGAGGACATCCAGGAGCGGCATGCGACGGAGTTCTTCGTCTGGCTGCGCAAGGGCGCGTCGCGCCCCTCCGACGACGAGGCCCGCCGGCAACGCACGACCTTGATGCAGCGGGTGATCTTGGAACTGGCAGATCAGGCACGACAATTACCGGACGGGCCGCTGAGCGAGACGGCCGCGACCCTGCGCGACCAGCTCCTGCGCGCCGAATACCGAACGGCAGCGCTGAAGCGGGTGCTCGCGGCGGTGCAGGCCAGCACCGGTCGGTTCGGCCTGAAGCGCCGCCGGTTCAAGGACCTGATCGCGCTGGCCGGCCAGGACGTCCCGGCGAACGCCCTGGCTCCGATCCAGCACCAGATCCTGCTGAACGAGGCGACGAAGATCCTGCATCCGCGGAAAGCCTCCGACGATCCGGCGGGGGCCGACGAGGACGATCCGACGCTGGCCGACAACGCGGTCCTGGTCGTGCCGCTCGGCGCGGCGCAGTTCGCCGATCCGCTCCTGGCCGCCGAGCTCGCGCGGGAACGGCAGCGGTCGGCCGCCGTGCGGGTCGTGCTCGAGGCTGTGCTGAGTTCCCTGGGCTCCCGGTCCTGGGACAAGAAGCGGTTCAAGGCGATCATCGCCAAGTCCGCGCAGTAGACGCCCACCGAGGGCCCGGGCGCGGTGCGTCACGCGGTGCTGGCAGAGGAGTGCCGGAAGGTTCTCGGCGTCCACCGCGCCTGAGGCGTCAGCGCGCCGGCGGCTCCCAGATTGCGAGGGCGGACGCGTCCACCGGGCGGGGCAGGAGGCCTTCGGCCCGGAAGGCGTCGGCGATCTTCTGCTGCTCGGAGAGGCCGGCCCAGGTCACCGGCTCCACCCGGTAGCTGCGCCGCGCGTTCGCCCGCAGGATCACCTCCGGTTCGATCTTCCACAGGGGCGCCAGGCGCGCGGCCGCCTCGTCCGGCTGCGCCTTCACCCAGGCGCCGGTGTCGGCGAGTTGGCCGAACAGCGCGGCGAGCACCGGACCGTTGGCGGCCACGTAGGGGTCGGCCGCGAGGTAGTAGCGCTTGTACAGCGACAGCCCGGTGCCGTCGCGCAGGACCCGCGCGCCGGATTGCTGCCGGGCGGCGGACAGGAAGGGATCCCATGCGACCCAGGCCTCGACGCCGCCGCTGGTGAGCGCGGCCCGGCCGTCCGCCGGCGTCAGGTAGGCCGGGGTGATGTCCTTGAAGGTCATGCCGGCCTCGGCGAGGGCGGCGAGCAGCAGGTAATGGCTGCCGGCCCCCTTGGTGACCGCGACCCGCTTGCCGCGAAGGTCGGCCACCGTCTTGGCGGGGGAGGCTTCGGGCACCAGGATCGCCTGCGCATCCGGGGAGGGCGCTTCCTGGGCGATGTAGGTGATCCGGGCCCCGGCCGCCTGCGCGAAGATCGGCACGGTGTCGGCCACGTCGGCCGACACGTCGATCTGCCCGGCGTTCAGCGCCTCCATGATCGGAAGCCCGCTGGTGAATTCGTGCCAGGACAGCCCGGTCCCGAGCGGTGCGAGGGCCGTCTCCAGGTTGCCGTTCTGGCGCAGCAGCGCGATCAGCGTCGAGGAGCGCTGGTAGCCGATGCGCAGCGTCGTGGCCGCGCGGGCGGCGCCCAGAGGGGTGACGAGGGCGGCGGCAAGGCCGGCGATCAGGCTTCGGCGGGAGGCGGGCATCGGGTGATCCGGGGTGGGGGTTTGGAGGGAGCTTCGACGGGGACCTACCACCACGTCGCACGGGCCTCGGGGGCGAGCGGCTGATGGGTCGCGGCGGGCCGGAGGGAGCGGTCGAGGGCGGCCATCACCCGGCGCACCGCCCCCTCATGATGGGCCGCGACGGGGTCGCGCGGGCGGGCCAGCCCGATCTCGATGGTCTCGTCGAGGCGTCCCGGACGCGGGCGCATCACGACCACCCGGTCGGCCAACGTCACGGCCTCGCCGACATCGTGCGTCACGAGCAGGATCGTCGGCTTCGACTCGCCCCACAGGCTGAGGAGTTGATCGTGCAGGTCCCGGCGGGTGAAGGCGTCCAGCGCCGAGAACGGCTCGTCCAGGAGCAGCACGCGGGGATTGGTGACGAAGGCCCGGGCGATGGCCACCCGTTGCTGCTGGCCGCCGGAGAGGTCCCGCGGCCAGCGGCCGCCGGACTCGGCCAGACCGATCCGCTCCAGCGCCCGCGCGACCCGCTGTCTCCGCTCGGACCGGGCGAGCCCGGCGAGCCCGAAGCCGACATTGCCCGCGACATCCAGCCAGGGCAGGAGCCGTGCCTCTTGGAAGACGACGCCGACATGCGGGTGTGGCCCGCGGATCGTCCCGCCATCGACCTGCACGGTCCCACGGCTCGCCTGATCGAGGCCGGCGATCAGGCGCAGCAGGGTCGTCTTTCCGCAGCCCGAGCCGCCGATGAGCGCGATGATCTCGCCCTGTCGCACCGAAAGGTCGATTCCGGCGAGCGCCTGCGTGCCATCCGCATAGGTCTTCGAGAGATCGTCGACGATGAGCACGGGCGTGTCTTGCTTCAGCGGTTGCATCGAGGGATCGCGCGGACGGCGCATTGCCGCGCTCGTCACAGGCTTTCCCGCGCGGTGTCCTGCCAGCGCGTCAAGGGTCGCGTAAGCGCCAGCAACACCATGTCGGCCAGCTTCCCGGCCAGGGCGAAAGCAATGATCGCGGCGACGATCTGGTCCGGCTTGCTGAATTGCTGGCCATCGACCAGCAGGTAGCCGAGGCCCTCCGAGGCCCCCATCAGCTCGGCCGCTACAACGAACAGGAAGCCGAGGCCGAGCCCCGTGCGCAACCCGACCAGGGTCGCCGGCAGCACCGCCGGCAGCAGGATCCGCCGGGCCAGGGCAAGCCGCGACAACCGGAAGATGCGCCCGACCTCGATCAACTTTCGGTCCACCGAGGCGATGGCCCCCGAGACCCCGACATAGACCGGGAAGAAGACCCCGACGGCGATCAGCAGCACCTTCGGTGTCTCGAGGATGCCGAACCACAGGATGAAGAGCGGAACCCAGGCGAGCGACGGCACGGCCCGCAGGGCCTGGAGGCTTGGATCGACCAGCCAGCGCAGGGTCGGAAGCGTCGCGACCAGGCCACCCGCCAGGATCCCCGCGGCAGCGCCCCAGAGGAAGCCGAGCCCGACCCGGATCAGCGTCGCCTGGACGTGCATGAGCAGGTCGCCCGACGTCGCCAGGTCCAGCAAGGTCGCGCCGATCCGACTCGGTGGCGGCAGCAGGCGTCCGGAGACGAGGCCGCTATCGACCGCGATCTCCCAGCCGACCGCCAGGGCCAACGGCAGGACGAGCCCGAGACCGACGCGGCCGCCCTGCCGCCAGAGCGTCCCGGCCGTCAACGCGCCGCGACGGGGTTGAAGCCGGGATCGAGCAGGCCGTCCACCGCCGCCGCCACATCCGTGGCAGCGGGAATTACGCCGGCCTGTTGCAGGGCGAGGCCGGCGGCCTTGATCGATTCGGTCTGCGCCGGTCCGATCGTCGGCTGGGACAGGTCCGTGCGCGCGAGCTGCCGCGCGATCACCGGCTCGGGAAGCTTGGTCGCCGCGACCAGCGCCGCAGAAAGAGCCTGCGGATTCGCCAGCGCGTAGGCGCGCGCCTGCTCGTAGGCGGCGATCACCGTCCGGACCAGATCGGGATGGGCCTTGGCGAAGTCCTCGCGCACGTCGAGCAGGCCCCAGGTGTTGGCCGCCGGATCGCGGTGGAACAGGACGTCGCCGTTCTCGATCTCGGCGGCCGCCATCAGCGGATCGAGTCCGGCCCAGGCATCGACATCGCCGCGGTCGAGGGCCGTGCGGCCGTCCGGGTGCTGCAGCAGGACGAGCTTCGCGTCCTTCTCGGTGAGGCCCGCCCCCTGGAGCGCGCGGATGAGGAAGATGTGCGGATCGGTGCCCCGGGTGACGGCGACGCGCTTGCCCTTCAGGTCGGCGGGCTTGGTGATGCCGGTCTCATTGCGGGTGACCAACGCCGTCCATTCGGGACGCGAGAACGCGTAGACCGCCTTGATCGGATTGCCGTTGATCCGCGCGACGAGGGCAGCCGCGCCAGCGGCCGAGCCGATATCGATCGCGCCGGCATTCAGGAACTCCAGCGCCTTGTTCGAACCGAGCGACTGGACCCAGCGCACCCGGATGCCCTTCGGCTTGAGCGCTTCTTCCAGGAACCCCTTGTCCTTAAGGAGCAGGCCGACCGGATTGTAGGTCGCCCAGTCCAGCCGGATCTCCTTCGGGTCCTCGGCCCGGGCCGCAGGCGCGAACGGGACGGTCGCGGTGATCAGGGCCAGGCCGGCGGCCAGGAGGAAGCGGCGTGAGGAGCGCATGAGCGGAACCTAGTTCGGGCGAAGCTTGGGGAAGGCGTGCACGCACAGGTTCGCGGCGCGCGGCCCGGAACTCGGGAATCGCACGGCCGCGCGCCGCAGGACGGCGTGTGATCAAGTCGCCTGGCCGAGGATCTCCAGGATCGTCCGGCGCAGGCGAATGAGGTCGGGATCGTCCCGGTGACGCGGGTAGGGGGCGTCGACCGGGAGTTCAGCCCGGATCGCGGCCGGGCGGTCGCCGAGCACGATCACGCGCTCGGCCAGGATCAGCGCCTCCTCGACATCGTGCGTGACCAGCACGGCCGTGAAGCGCTTCTCCTGCCAGAGGCGCAGGATCTCGGCCTGCATCGCCAGGCGGGTCAGCGCGTCGAGCTTGCCCAACGGTTCGTCGAGGAGCAGCAGGCGCGGCTCGTTGACCAGCGCCCGGGCCAAGGCCGCCCGCTGGGCCATCCCTCCGGAAAGCTGGTGCGGATAGGCGTCCGCGAAGCCGGACAGCCCGACGAGCCCCAGGGCCTGCTCGATCCGCGCCGCGCGGGCCGCCCGCCCGACGCCCTGGGCCTCGAGCCCGAGCGCCACGTTCCCGCGCACGGTCCGCCAGGGGTAGAGCGTCGGATCCTGGAAGACGAGCAGGCGGGACGGGTCCAACCCCTCGACCAGCCGGCCGTCGACCGTGATCGCGCCCTCGTCGGGCGGCTCCAGCCCGGCGACGAGCCGCAGCAACGTGGACTTGCCGCATCCCGAGGGGCCGAGCAGAGCCACGAACCCGCCCGGCGCGACGCTGAGGCTGACCCGGTCGAGCACCGGCAGGGGCGCGCCGCGGATATCGAAGGCGTGGCTCACCGCCTCTGCGTGCAGGCTCGCACCGAGAATCAGGTCCGCCGGTCGTTCCAGCGCGGCGGCTACCATTGCACCAGCCCCTTCTGCCAGGCGAGCAGGCGGTCGCGCAGGCGGAACAACAGGGTGATCAGCGACGAGCACATCAGGGCCATCACGATCAGCGCGGCGTACATGTTGGCGTAGGCCGCCCAACCTTGCGCCCATTGCAGGTACCAGCCGAGACCCGACTTCACGCCGAGCATTTCGGCCACCACCAGAACCGCGAAGGAGCCGCCGAGCCCCATGAACAGCCCGACGAAGACGTGCGGCAGCGCCGCCGGGATCGCCACCCGCAGGATCAGGAAGCTGCGCGAGGCGCCGAGCGTCCGCGCCACGTCGAAATAGGCCTTGTTGACGCCTGCCACCCCGGACCAGGTCAGCACCGTGACCGGGAAGCCGGTGGCCAGAGCGACCAGGAAGGTGCTCGCCGACCACGAGGACGGGAAGACGAAGAACGCCAGCGGCAGCCACGCGGTCGCCGGGAGCGGGCCGACGAAGCGCAGCACCGGATGCGCCCAGTAGCCCACCGCTTTGGAAGTTCCGATGGCGACGCCGAGCACGAAGCCGACGCTCGACCCGATCGCGTAGCCCCCCGCCAGCAGGATCAGCGAGTTCAGCGTGCTGCCACCGAGCTTGGGCCAATCGTCGAGGAACACCTCCAGGATCGCCTGGGGCGGCGGGAAGAACGGCATCGGCAGGAGATCGAGCTTCGCCGTGACCAGTTCCCAGGCCAGCAAGGCGATGGCCAGCGCGGCCAGCCACGGGCTCCAATACCGCAGGCGCGCCCCGATTGTGCCGAGCGAGCCGGCGAGGAGGCCCAGCGGCAGCAGCGCCAACCCGATGGCCGCCGATCCCTGCGCGAAGATGGCCGTCCTCGGGAAGTCGCCCGCTTCGGGCAGCTGCAACGTCAGGCCCGCGAGCGCCAGCCAGGCGAGGCCGGCCAGGACGATCCGCCAGGGCGGACCAGGGAGGCGCGCGTGTTCGGCGGCGGTGCTGCGCGCGGGCGTCCCGGCGGTGATGCTTCCGGACATGAGACGCCTCAGCTCAGCACGTCGGCGTAGATCCGCTCGGCGAACGTCGCCGTATCGGTCGAGCGCTTCAGGACGTTCACCAGCTTCAGTTCATCGCCGTAGAGGGCGAGCTGCTGCTTGAGCCGGCCGCCCACCGGACTGTCGCCGTGCTGCTGGCTGCGCAGCATCGTGGCGAGATCCTCGATGGATCCCTTGCCGCCGTAGCCGGCGAACGCCTTCGCGGCCGCCTCCGGGTTCCCGTGGACGGCGTGGCCGCCCTCCAGGATCGCCCGGGTGAGCGACGCGGCGACCGCCCGGTCGTTGCGCAGCAGGCTGCCGCGGACCGCCACGACGCAGCAGGTGCGGTCGGCGTATTCCGCCGACAGGTTCGTCGCGATCTCGGTGAAGCGCGGATCCTTCAGCCAGATCCAGGTGCGCGGGTCGCCGTCGGCCAGGGCCTGCGCCTCACCCTTCTGCACGGCGAGATTCAAGAGGTCCGCCGGGTATTGCCGCCACGCGACGCCGCTGTCGGGGTCGATCCCGACCTTGGCCAGCTGAAGGCTGAAGAAGTTCTTCGCCGGGCTCGCCTGATCGCTGATCGCGATGGTCTTGCCCTTGAGCGATGCGATGTCGGTGATGCCGCTGGACCTGTCGGCCAGCAGCCTCAGGCAGCCGCCGTGCAGGCCGGCGGTGATCTTCACGTCGAAACCCTGCTCCAGCGGCTTGAGCCAGCGCAGGGCCATGCCGATCCCGGCGTCGGCCTTGCCGGTGGCGATAGCCTCCAAGAGGGCTTCCGTAGCCCCGCCGAAATTGACGAATTCGACGTCGAGGCCGTGCTTGGCGAAGATGCCCTGCTCCTTCGCGAGCGGGGCGGCGGCGGTGCAGATCGCCGTCGCGTTCCAGGCCAGCTTGACCGGCCGCAGCGGGCCCGATGAAGCTTCGGCCGCCGCGGGCCGGCAGAGCGGACCGGGATCGAACGGCGCGCCGGGTCCGGGCGCCCAGGCCTGGCTCGCGCCCATCCCTAAGCCGAAGGGGGCCGCCATCGCGGCGGCGCCGGCCCTCAGCACCAGGCGGCGCGAGGGCATCCGGCTGAAAGCTTCGGATCCCGGATCTGACGGGTCGTCAATCATCGCACGTCTCCGGGCCGCGCGACCGCGCGGTAGGCTGGGCCGACGCAGGACGTGGCCCGACCGCGCGGCCGAGCACATCGTGCATCCTGAATTTGGGTGACTGATCCGTCGAGGGATCAATGGATCGAATATTCAATCGGATCGAAGCCGAGTCAACGAAAGCGTTTTCTGATCTTTTCGTGGAGTCGAAAACGTTTTTCGCTTGCTTGCCCGAGAGACGAGGATGATCTCCAGCGCCGCCCCGCGGCGGCGGCCGACGTCAGGCGGTGCCGACGCGATACTGGCGCGGCGGCTCGGTGCCGTTCACCGCAAAGGCGCCGACGATCCGGTCCCGGTAGATCCGAGGGTTGTGCGACGCGATGGTGCGGGCGTTGCGCCAGTAGCGGTCGAGGCCGAGCCCCTGCTTCACCGCCGAGGCGCCCAGCGCATCGAACAGGATCGTGGTCGCCTCCAGCACGAGGTTGGTGACCACGGTCACCGCCTGGTTGACCTCGACGTCGGCGAGCGCCGTGGCGCGCTCGGCCTGCGCCTCGGTCCCCCGGCCACCCGCGTCGCGGTGCAGCTCATAGGCGCGCTGCAGGGCCTCGGCCGCCTTCAGCGCCACCGCGCCGGCCGCGTAGGCGTTGCCGCGCACCCGGCCGACCACGGCCAGGATCTGCGGATCCTCGGCGGTCCGTCCGGCATTGCCGTGGCTGTAGACGCGGGTCCGCTCGGCAACGAGACGCCCGACATCCTCGGCGGCGGCGCGCCCGATCCCGGCGAGCGTCGCCAGGTGGACGAGCTGGAAGAACGCCATCGCGTAGGGGAAACGGGCCGGATCGGGCTTGATCAGGTCGGGCGGCAGGACGACGTCGTCGAACCGGATCGTGCCGCTCGCGGTGAGCGCCTGGCCGAACCCGTCCCAGTCGTCGACGATCTCGACGCCGGGCGCCCCGGTCGGGACAGCCGCCACCAGGGCCGCCCCGTCCTCGTCATCGGCCGAGAGATGGATGTAGTCCGCGAACAGGGAGCCGGTGGTGTAGAATTTTCTGCCCGACACGACCCGCTCGGCACCCCGCCGACGGACCACGGTGTCGAACTGGCCGACCTTGGCGGGGCCGGTCTCGGAGACACCGCTGCCCACGGTCTCGCCGGCGGCGATCCTGGCGATCCAGCGGGCGCGCCAGTCCGGCGCCGTCGAGCCGAGCACGTCCTCGGTGAAGCCGAAATGGGCGCGCAGGGCGTTGGTGACGTTGGAATCGGCCTGCGACAGCTCGATCAGCAGGTTGAACAGCTCCGGCAGGCTGGCCCCATGGCCGCCGGCCTCGACCGGCAGGCGCAACGTGGTGAAGCCGACTTCCTTCAGCCACCCGATCTCGGCATGCGGCAGACGGTGCGCGCGATCGCGCTCGACCGCCGTGGCGCGGATCTCGGCGAAGGTGGGCCGGAAGCGCCCGGCCAGATCCTCGTAGCGCTCGCTCGGGCCAGCGCCCCAACCCGCATCCCACTGCGCCATCGCCTGAAGCTTTCCACATTGATCGTCGCTGCCGAACACCCGCAGGATCCCGGCGCGAGACCTATGGATTCGCCAAGTCGGGCCGCGATCTCAAGATGCTGCACGGGAAAAACGACAGCGTGCAGTCGATTTGGAAGCACTACCTCATTGGGAATGCCCGCCTGAATAGATGTTCTTTCAGAGCAGCCCAATAGAAAACAAAGTTTCGGTTGACCCGACGTCGTGTTCGCATACCCTCCGGACTTCGTTCTCTTAGGCGCCGCACGGCCTCGTTCAGGGTGCGCGGCCCTGGCCCCTTCCGAAAGCAAGCCATGTCGACACCATGACGACACCTCGCGAACTGCGGCTGAACGCCTTCCAGATGGCTGCACCCGGTCATACCTGGGCCGGCCTATGGCGCCATCCCCGAGACACCAGCGCCGCCTACAACACGCTGGATTACTGGATCGACCTCGCCCGGACGGCCGAGCGGGGCCTGTTCGACGGTGTATTCCTGGCCGACGTGATCGGCCAATACGACGTGTACGGCGGCGGTGTTGAGACCGCGCTCGCCCGCGCCGCACAGGCCCCCAGTATCGACCCGTTCCTGGTCGTGCCGGCCATGGCACAGGCGACGCGCCATCTCGGCTTCGGCGTCACCGCGAACCTCACCTACGAGCACCCCTTCACCTTCACCCGGCGGATCTCAACCCTCGACCACCTCACCGGAGGCAGGGTCGGGTGGAATATCGTGACCGGTTATCTGGAGAGCGGTGCCCGCGGCATGGGCCAACCGGAAGCGCGGGCGCATGACGACCGCTACGACGCGGGCGAGGATTTCCTGGAGGCGTCCTACAAGCTGTGGGAAGGCAGCTGGGAGGAGGGCGCGGTGCGCCGCGACCGGATCGGGGGCGTGTTCACGGATCCGTCCCGGGTCCATCGTGTGCTTCACGAGGGCCCCTATTACCGGGTTGATGGACGCCATCTCAGCGAGCCGTCGCCGCAGCGTACGCCGGTGCTCTACCAAGCCGGCACCTCCGCCCGGGGGCGACAGTTCGCGGCCCGACATGCGGAGGCGATCTTCCTGAACGGCCACACGCCGGCCGTCGCCGGGAAGGCGGTCCGCAGCATCCGTGAGGCCGCCCGGGACGCTGGTCGGGACCCCTACGATATCCGCATGTTCATTGGCGCCACGGTGATCGTCGCCCCGACGCGGGCTGAAGCGCTCGACCTACGCGATGCGTATGCCCACTACATTGACCGCGAAGGCCAGCTCGCCCTGGTGTCCGGTTGGACCGGAATCGATCTCGCCGGCCTACGGCCCGACGAGCCTTTCGCGTATCAGAAGACCAACGCCATGCAGTCTCTGGTGGAGAATCTTACGGCTCCGGGCGAGCGACCGTTCACCCCGGCCGACTTCGCCGCATTCGGCCCGCGCGGGGCGCGGGCGCCGTTCATCGTGGGCTCCCCCTCCGAGGTGGCCGACACGCTGCTCGAATGGGTGCGGGAAGCCGATATCGACGGGTTCAACCTCACACGGGCCGTGGCACCCGAGACGCTGGAGGCCTTCGTCGATTTGGTCGTGCCGGAGCTTCAATCCCGCGGGGTGTTCAAGACCGCCTATCGAGACGGGACCTTGCGGGAGAAGTTGTTCCCCGGCTCCGGCCCGCATCTGAAGTCCAGTCATCCGGGCGCCGCCTTCAAGGTCGGACCGGGAGCCAGGGACGTGCGCCAAGCCTCCTGAACCCGCCACGAGCCGACACACCATGAGCCGTAATCGAACACGCCGCGCAGTGCTGGGCATAATGGCCGGCCTTCTAGCCGCCGCCCCGGCCAAGGCCGAAAAGCCTCTGCGGATCGGCACCACCGCCGGTCCAATCGGCCAGACCCTCGCCTTCGCGGCAGACCTGGCGCGCAAACGGGGGCAGGCGGTGGAGATCGTCGAGTTTACCGACTGGGTTACGCCAAACGAGGCTGTGACCGATGGCAGCCTCGACGCCAACCTGTTCCAGCACGTGCCCTTCCTGCAATCCACGATCAAGGCGCGGGGCTATCGACTCTTGCCCGTGGCTGGCGCCTTCGTTCTGCCGGTCGGTCTCTTCTCGAAACGTGTGACACGCTTGGATGCGGTACCCGACGGGGCGAGCGTCGCCATCGCCAACGATCCGGTCAACGCCGCGCGCGGCTTGCACCTGCTCGAGAAAGCAGGTCTGCTTAAGCTGAACCCTGGCAGCGGCGACGATGCCTCGGTGGCCGATATCGTGGCGAATCCGAAGGGTCTCCGCATTTTGGAACTCGACGCCGCACAGCTGCCGCGCGCACTCGACGACGTGACCCTGGCGCAGGTAAGCTTTACCTACCTGTTCGCGTCCGGAGGCGACCCCAGCACCGCTCTGATCACCGACGGGTCCGGTAACAAGCACTACACGGTGAGCTTCGTCGCCCGGCCCGAAAACCGGGACGAACCCAGGCTCGCGGCCTTCATCGCGACGTTCCGGTCCCCGGAGGTGAAAGCCTATATCGAGACCACCTTCCGGGGATTCTTCGAGCCTGTGTGGTAGCGCCCGCTACCAGCTCGGCAGCACGGTGCTGCCGAACGTCTTCTCGATGAACGCCTTGACCTCGGGGCTGCGGTAGCTGTCCACGAGCGCCTTCACCCAGGGCTGGTCGCGGTCGGCCTCGCGGACCGCCAGGAGGTTGACGTAGGGGCCCTTCGGCTCCTCCTTCAGGATCGCGTCCGAGGGCTTCAGGCCGGCGGGCGTGGCGAAGTTGGTGTTCACCGCGGCGGCGTCGACATCGTCCAGGGACCGGGGCGTCTGCGCCGCGTCGACCTCGATGAACCGGAGCTTGCGCGGGTTCTCGACGATGTCGGCCACCGTCGGCTTGAACCCGGTGCCGGCTTTCAGCTTGATCACGCCCTTGTCCTGCAGGAGGAGCAGCGAGCGTCCGCCATTGGTCGGGTCGTTCTGGATCGCCACCGTGCCGCCGGTCGGCACCGCGTCGAAGGTCTTGTGGCGCTTCGAGTAGATCCCGAGCGGGAAGTTCACCGTCGTGGCGACGGCGACGATCTTGTAGCCGCGATCGGCCTTCTGATTGTCGAGGAAGGGCTGGTTCTGGAACGAGTTCGCCTCGATCTCGCCGGCCGAGAGCGCCTCGTTCGGCACCACGTAGTCCGAGAACTCGATGATCTGCAGGTCGAGGCCGTTGCGCGCCGCGACGGGTTTCGCCGCCTCGAGGATCTGCCCGTGCGGCCCCGGCGTCGCGCCGATGCGGACACGCTTCAGGGCCTCCGCGTGCCCGATACCGGGCATCACGAGGAGGGCGGCAAGCACCAGGCGACGCAACATGGCGGACGATCTCGCGATTTCGGGGCCGAACGTTCGATGCGGATCAGCTCTGGCGGTGGCGCCGGTTGAGGCGGCGCGCCAGGCGCTCGCCCGCAGTCTGGAACACCTGCACGAGCACGATCAGGACGACCACGACCGCCAGCATCATGTCGGGCCGGAAGCGCTGGTAGCCGTAGCGGATGCCGAGATCGCCGAGCCCGCCGCCGCCGACCGCGCCGGCCATGGCCGAGTAGCCGACCAGCGATACCACCGCGAGGGTGAGCCCCAGGACGATGCCGGGCAGCGCCTCGGGGATCAGCACCTTGCGGATGATCTGCGCCGGGCTCGCCCCGAACGCCCGGGCGGCCTCGACCAGACCGTGATCGACCTCGCGGATCGCCGCCTCGACCAGCCGCGCGATGTAGGGTGTGGCCGCCACCGTCAGCGGCACGCTGGCGGCATAGGTACCGATCGAGGTGCCGGCCACCAGGCGGGTGAACGGGATGATCGCCACGACCAGGATGATGAAGGGCGTCGAGCGCGTCGCGTTGACGATCACCCCGAGGGCGGCGTTGAGCGCGGGCGCCGCCAGCAGCTCGCCGCGCTGGCTCGTCGCGAGGAACACCCCCAGCGGCAGGCCGAACAGCGTGCCGATGGCGGCGGCGAGCGCCACCATGGTCAGCGTGTCGGCGGTGGCCTGGACAAAAAGGTTGATGAGTTCAGGCGACACGGGCAGCCCCCTGCGCAACGTCTTGGGCGACGTCCTGGGCCGGCGGCAGATAGCCGAGGAATTCGGCCGGGATGCCGAGCGCGGCGAGATAGGCCTGGGCCCGCGCGGTGACGTCCGGCCCCGGCGACAGGCCGAGCGCCAGGGAGCCGAAGCGCTGGCCGGCGATCTCGTCCACCGCGCCGGCCAGGATCACCGCCTCGATCCCGGTCTCGCGGGCGAGCCGGGCGATGATCGCGGTGTCGGCCTGCGCCCCCCGCAGCGCGAGGCGCAGCACCGGCACGCCGCCGGGGCGCGGATCGGCGGAGATCCGCTCGGCCAGCCCGGCCGGCAGGTCGAGACCGACCTCGCCGGCGAGAAGGCTGCGGGTCACCTCGGCCTGCGGCCGGGTGAACACCGCGTAGACCGTGCCGCGCTCCACGATCGCGCCGTGGTCGATCACCGCCACGTCGTCGGCGACCGCCCGGATCACCGACATCTCGTGGGTGATGAGCACGATGGTCAGGCCGAGGTCGCGGTTGATCCGCTTCAACAGGGCCAGGATCGACCGGGTGGTCTCCGGGTCGAGGGCGGAGGTGGCCTCGTCGGAGAGCAGCACGTCGGGCTCGGTGGCGAGCGCCCGGGCGATGCCGACCCGCTGCTTCTGGCCGCCCGACAGCTCCGCCGGATATCGCCCGGCCTGAGCCTCCAGCCCGACGAGGGCGAGCAGTTCCGCCACGCGGGCGCGGATCGCCGCGCGTTTCCAGCCCGCGAGTTCCAGGGGGAGGGCGACGTTGTCGGCCACATTCCGCGAGGACAGCAGGTTGAAGTGCTGGAAGATCATGCCGACCCGGGCGCGCACCCGCCGCAAGTCCCGCTCGGGCAGGCTCGACACCTCCGCGTCGCCGACCATCACCCGCCCTGCGCTCGGCCGTTCGAGGCCGTTGATCAGGCGGATCAGCGTCGACTTGCCCGCGCCGGAGCGCCCGATCACCCCGAGGATGGTCCCGGCCGGAACGGAGAGGTCGATCCCGGACAGCGCCGTGACCAGCGCCGCGCCCTTCCGCGCCGGATAGGTCTTCGAGACGTTCTCGAACCGGATCAGCGGCGTGTCGGCGGGTTGGCGGGGCGACGGCAGGGTGGACACAGCCTGTGGGTGCTCCTCGAGCGGGACCCGCGGGTCCGCAATACGATCGGGTGATCTGGGAGCAATCTGTATGACGTTCGACGCCGAGCGGGGTCAAGGAAAGCCGGGTACATAGTTGCCCGCCGACAGAGATTATCTTCTTATTATTTTGCCAAACGGTAGATTTTTATTCCACCTGCAGTCGACATGTGGCGGCGCTCGCGGTCGAGAGAGCATCGCGCGGTTCCGCGGATAACTCCGTCGCCCGAAGTCTTCATCCTCCATCCTGCGGCCCATGCAGAAGGTCTGATCTTCGAAGCGCCGCGCATTCGAAACCTCGTTTCATTGATCGCCCCCCGCCCGCGAGCTTCAATAGTGATCGCGCGCTCCAGCCGCCGTCGAACCGGCCATTTCGGTTCCGGCACGTACGCGAACGGGCGCCTGCCGACCGGAGACCACGATGACCGACGATATGCCCGCAGGACGGTCCCCGTCCCGCCGGACGCTGCTCTTGGCCGGCCTGGGCGCGGCGGCGCTGCCCTTCGCGTCGCCCGCGGTGCATGCGGCGGCGCGCGAGGTGAAGATCAGCATGCAGCGCTCCTCGGTGCTGTTCACGATCCTCAAGGTGAAAGGCACCCTGGCCGAGCGCCTGGCGCCGCTCGGCTTCACGCCGACCTGGCACCTGTTCACAAACGTCCTCGAACCGATGAATGCCGGCGCGGTCGACATCCATGCCGACGTCGCCGACGCGGTGCCGATCTTCACCCAGTCGGCGCGGGCGCCCCTGACCTTCTACGCCCGCGAGCGCGGCGCGCCGGCTGCCGAGGCCATCATCGTGCCGGCGGAGTCCCCGATCCGCACGGTCGCCGACCTCAAGGGGCGTACGGTGGGCGTCTCGCGCGGGTCCGGCAGCCATTACGTCCTGGCCGCAGCGCTGAAGCGGGCCGGCCTGGGCTTCGACGACATTCGGCCGGCCTATCTCCAGGCGCCCGAGGGGGCCGCCGCGTTCGAGCAGGGCAGCCTCGATGCGTGGTCGATCTGGGACCCGTTCCTGGCCTTCGCCGAGGCCAAGCGGCCGGTGCGCACCATCGCCGACGGATCCGGCCTGACCAGCTACCACCGCTACTACCTCGTGAACGACAGCTTCGTCGCCGCCCATCCGGAGGTGGTGGCCATCGTGTACCGAGCGCTGGTCGAAGCGGGCCAGTGGGCGAAGGCCAACCCGGAGGCGGCGGTGGCGCTGCTCGCCCCCGTCTGGGGCGACCTGCCCCCCGCCGTCGTGGCCGCGGCCAACGCCCGGCGCACTTACCTGGTGGAGCCGGTGGAGCGAGCTCAGCTCGGCGAGCAGCAGGCGATCGCCGACACCTTCCTCGACGCCAAGCTGATCCCGCGCCGGATCGACGCCACCGCTGTCCCGCTCTGGACGCCGCCGGCGGTGAAGGGCTGACCCCATGGCCGACGCACCTCGTTTCGGCATCTGGGCCGCCGTCCACGGCTCCCGGGCCGCCCACCACGACCCCGACGAGCCGGACGACGCGAGCTGGGAGCGCAACCGCGCCCTGGTGCTCGAAGCCGAGGCGCTGGGCTTCGATTCCGTGCTGGTCGCGCAGCACACGATGAACCCCTACGACGAGGCGCGCGACCAGCTCGAAGCTTGGACCGCCGCGGCGGCCTTGGCGGCCCTGACCCGGCGCATCGAGATCATCGCGGCGATCAAGCCGGGCCTGTACCACCCGGTGGTGCTGGCCAAGATGGCCCTCCAGATCGAGCATATCAGCGGCGGCCGCTTCGCGCTGAACCTCGTGAATGCCTGGAACCGGGCCGAGTTCGAGCGGGCCGGCCTACCGTTCCCGGCCCATGACGACCGCTATGCCTACGGGCGTGCGTGGATCGGCCTCGTGGACCGCTTGATGCGGGGTGAGCGCGTCACCGCGTCGGACGCGCATTTCCAGGTCCAGGACTACCAGCTTCGCCCGGCCGGCACCCATCGGCCGCGGCCCCGGATCTATGTCGGTGGCGAATCCGAGCCCGCCCGGGCGTTGGCGGCCGACCATGCCGACGTCTGGTTCATCAACGGCCAGCCGCTGGGTGACGTCCGCGAATTGATCGCCGACATGCGCCGCCGGCACGCGGCCAACGGGCCTTTGCGCTACGGCCTCTCGGCCTTCGTCATCGCCCGCGAGACCGACGCGGCGGCCCAGGCCGAGCACGACCGCCTCCTCGCCCTGGCGCAGCGCGACGCGGCGTTGCGCGCCGACACCCGCGCCCGGACCGATACGGCGAGCGTGATGTTCGCCAAGACCGACGCGGCGGCGAGCCGCCATGTCGGCACCAACGGCGGCACCGCGGCCGGGCTTGTGGGCAGCTACGAGACGGTGGCGGCCCGCATCCGCGCCTTCCACGAGGCCGGCATCGCCCTGTTCATGCTGCAGTTCCAGCCGTTCGAGGCCGAGATGCGCCGGTTCGCCGAGCACGTCCTGCCACGCGTCCGCTGATCCGGGACCTTCGATGACCGCGCAGCGCCAGCTTCACCTCAACGTGAACCTGCTGCATTCCGGCGTCTATCCCTCGGCCTGGCGATTGCCGGACAGCCGGCCGGACGCCTTCGTCGACATCGACCACTACGTGCGGGTCGCCCGCATCGCGGAGCGGGGCAAGTTCGACGCGATCTTCTTGGCCGACACGCCGGCGATCAACGACCGGATCGACTACCGGCCGTTCATGGCCTTCGAACCGACCATCGTGCTGGCGAGCGTGGCTGCGGCGACCACCCATGTCGGGCTGATCGCGACCGCCTCGACCAGCTACAACGAGCCCTACAATTTGGCCCGGCGCTTCGCGACCCTCGACCTCGTCAGCCGCGGCCGGGTCGGCTGGAACGTGGTCACCACGGCGGACGCCGCCGCGGGCCGCAATTTCGGCTTCGCCGGGGTCTCCGAGCACGGGGCGCGCTACGCCCGCGCCCGCGAGTTCACGGAGGTCGTCCACGCCCTCTGGGACAGCTGGGAGGACGACGCCCTGGTGGGCGACAAGGCGAGCGGCCGCTTCGCCGACGGCGCCAAGGTCCACGCGATCGACCATCGCGGCACCCACTACAGCGTCGCCGGCCCGCTCACCGTGCCGCGCTCGCCGCAAGGGAGGCCCGTGACCGTGCAGGCTGGCGGCTCGGAGGACGGCCGCGACCTCGCCGCCGCCACCGCGGACGCGGTGTTCTCCCTCGCCCAGACCATCCCGGACGGCGCGGCCTATGCCGCGGACCTCCGCGCCCGGGCCGCGCGCTACGGCCGGGATCCGGCCGCGATCGTGGTGCTGCCCGGCCTCGCCACGGTGATCGGCGCCACGGAGGCCGAGGCGCGTCGGCGCCAGGACGCGCTGTGGGAGCTGGTTCCGCTGGAGTACAGCTTGGCGCGCCTCGCCGGGACGCTCCGGATCGACCCCGAGCGGCTCCACCTCGACAAGCCGCTGCCCGACCCGCTGCCGCTGCCGCCCGATGCCAACCACATGATGTTCACCGGCACCGTCGCCCTGGCCCGCCGGGACAATCTGACGGTGCGCCAGCTGCTCCGCGCCCTCGGCGGCGGCGTCGGCCACCGCATCGTCGTGGGCACGCCGGAGCAGGTCGCCGACGACATCGAGGCCTGGTTCCGGGCGGGCGCCGCCGACGGGTTCAACCTGATGCCGGACGTCCTGCCGGACGGCCTCGAAACCTTCGTGGAGGCCGTCGTGCCGATCCTGCAACGGCGCGGCCTGTTCCGGAGGGACTATTCCGGCGTGACGCTCCGGGACCATCTCGGCCTCGAACGCCCGGCCTGGAAGCCGTCCGCCAACCGGAACTCATTGCTTGCGGCAATCGACCGAGCGCCTGCGAACGCCGCGAAGTCAAAAGAAAACCCGCCACGTCATTGACCGGGCGGGTTGAAACCAATGGTAGCGGGAGAGGGACTCGAACCCCCGACACGAGGATTATGATTCCTCTGCTCTAACCAGCTGAGCTACCCCGCCCCAAGACGCGCGTCCCGAACGGGACGGCGCGGCCAGCGGCCGGGGTATAGGGAGGCCGGGCGCGGGCTGTCAACGGTGTTATGCGCGGAATTTGGGGGCGCCCGCGGGCCTTCGCTGCGAAGGGACGGCGAAGGGACCGCGGATGAACCGGGCCGCTGCGAAGAGTCCGACGACGAACACCGCGGCACCCAGATAGGTCGCGGCCTCGGCGAAGTCCGGGCCGACCAGGCTGAGGGTCGAGGAATGGCCGGAGGCCGCGTCGACGGCCGTCAGGCCGATCCCGACGAAGCTCTCGCCGACCAGGAATCCGGAGGCGATCAGCACGCCGCGGCGGCGGGAGGCTTCGAGGTCCTCGGGCCCGGCGCCGCGGCGGCGCAGGGCGCGGGCGCACAGGAAGCCGAGCAGTCCGCCGAGCCCGATGGTCATCTCCACCGACAGCGGCAGGTACATGCCGATCCCCACGGTGAGCGCCGGGAAGCTGAACGCCCGGCGCTTGAGCGCGACTTCGAGGGCGACCATCACGGCGCCGAGGCCGCAGCCGATCAGCAGCATCGGCCAGGGCAGGGTGCGGGCGACGATGCCGTCCGCGATCTGGGTGACCAGGGCGGCCTGCGGCACGGTCAGCGCCAGCGCCGGGTCCATGCCGGGGCGCGGCATCGAGCCGACGAACCCGTAGGCGCCGTAGAGCAGCGACAGCAGCGGCACGATCACCAGCGAGCCGACGGCGACGCCGACGATCAGCACCACCTGCTGGCGCCAGGGCGTGGCGTCGACGATCTGGCCGGTCTTGAGATCCTGCAGGTTGTCGTTGGCGATCGACGCCGCGGTGACGATCACCGAGGCCGCCAGCAGCACCAGCGCGACGGTGACGCGCCGGGCGTCCGGGGTCCCGGCGGGGCCGAGCACCAGCGGCAGCAGGGCGGCGCCGACCATGGCGGTGAGGATCCCGATCCCGGAGATCGGGCTTGTCGAGGAGCCGAGCAGGCCCGCGAGGTAGCCGCAGACCGCCGCCATGGCGGCGCCGAACACGAGGCAGAACAGCAGGCCGGCCGCCACCACGGCGGCGAGCATCGGGCCGGCGATGCCGAGATCGGCCGCGAAGCCGGCAAACAGCGCGCCGAGCGGTACGCAGAGGGCCAACGCGGCCCCGCCCACCAGCGGCAGCGGCAGGTCGCGGTCCTGCCGGTCGGCGGCATGCGCCGGGTTGCCGGCGGCGAGCGCCACCCGGATGCTGCGGGCGATCGGCCGGACCAGCGTGGCCACGGTCCAGAACCCGCCGACCGCGATGATGCCGGCGCCGACGAGCCGGACCTGCCCGGACCAGATCGCCTGCGCGGCCGCCCCGGGCTCCAGGCCGGGCTGGGGCGTCAGGGCGGTCAGGACCGGGACCATGATGCCCCAGGCGATGACCACGCCGGTGAGCAGGGCCAGGCAGGCGCCGATCCCGACGAGGTAGCCGACCCCGACCAGGGCCAGGGAGAATCCGCTGCCGATGCTGAACACGGCCCCGCCCAGGCTGAAGGCGGTGAGCACGCCTTCGGCCAGGATGCGCAGGCCGCTGGTGGCGAAGGCGACCAGGCCGGAGCCGGCGGCGGCGGTCAGCAGGGTCGTGAGGCCGCGCTCATCGGAAGCGGAACCTCCGGAATC
This sequence comes from Methylobacterium mesophilicum, assembly GCF_022179445.1. Classification (GTDB taxonomy): domain Bacteria; phylum Pseudomonadota; class Alphaproteobacteria; order Rhizobiales; family Beijerinckiaceae; genus Methylobacterium; species Methylobacterium mesophilicum. The sequence goes on from NZ_BPQU01000012.1 coordinate 86,478, forward strand.
GGCATGGCCGGCGCGCAGCACCTCGGCGGCGGCGACGCCCTCGGGGTAGGGGAGGTCGCTGCCCGAGACCAGCGCCCGGCGCAGCGGGATCGAGAACGCCACGCCGAGCCACCCGCCGATCAGGCAGACCAGGCTGGTCTCCCAGAACGGAAAGCCGTGCCAGTGCCCGATCAGGACGAGGCCCGGCAGGACCAGGATCACGTTGCACAGGGTGCCGGCGGCCGAGGCCTGGGTCTGGACGATGTTGTTCTCGAGGATGCCGGCGCCGCCGACGAGGCGCAGGGCGCCCATCGAGATCAGCGCGGCGGGGATCGAGGACGAGAACGTCATCCCGGTCTTCAGGCCGAGATAGATGTTGGCGGCCATGAAGACGACCGTGATCAGCGCGCCGAGCACGATCCCGCGGGCCGTGATCTCCTGCCCGTGCCCGCCCGCCGGGGCGCCCGCGTCCGTGACCGCCATCGCGCCCCCATCGGCCCACGCGGCCGGACATCTGTCCCACGTTTCACGATAGCCCGGTGGTCCGCGCGGCGCCGCCCCCTTATCTTGCGACACGTGGCCCCGCTTGAGGGCCGTGCCGAAGCGGAGCGTCCGATGACACGCCTGTCCAGAACCGGTCTCGTAGTCCTCCTCGCATGGTCCATGCCGCTGGCGACGTCCGCCGTCCACGCGGCCGGCACCGGCACTCCGTACGCGGCGGCGCTGAACGGCGGCAGCGAGGTGCCGGCGACCGATTCGAAGGGCACCGGCAGCATCACGGCGACCTACGATCCGGCCACCAAGCACCTGAGCTGGAACGGGACCTACAGTGGCTTGACCGGGCCGGTCACCGCCGCGCATTTCCATGGCCCGGCCGCCGCCGGCGCGAATGCCGGCGTGCTGGTGCCCGTCACCGTCACCGGCAGCCCGTTCTCCGGCGAGGCCACCCTCGACGACGCCAAGGCGGCGGACCTCGAAGCCGGCAAGCTCTACTTCAACATCCACACCGCGGCGAACCCGAAGGGCGAGATCCGCGGGCAGGTCGAGCGCGCGCACTGAACGTCCGACCCGCGGGGAGACGTTGCATCGCGCCGCAGCGCCGACCCCGTTCGACGGTGTGATCCGACACCGTCGGCAGCCGATGATCTCGGTCTCGGCCCACCCTCGGGAAACGGGCGATCGGAGTTCGCCCGGCCTCGAAGGCAGGCGCGCGGTCGGGCAGGCTTCTGGCCCGGCATCGACCCACGGTCGGGGCGAGCGCGGCGGTGCAGCCTCCGGCAGCGCGACATCCTCGGATGCGGCGGATCGCTGGATGGTTTCCCCGTGCTCGCCGTGACGGCGCGACCGAATTTTCAGCGCCTGCCGGGTGACCCCTCCGGCAAATGATGCTTAGGCGGATCCTCCCGAGCAGCCGGAGGTGCCGATGAAGCAGATCGAGGCCATCATTGCGTGGACACCCGCCCGCTGGGCGGAGCTGCGGCCCGAGACGGCCGGGCAGATCGTGGTGCTGCCGGCACCCGACCCGGAAGGCGCCACGAAGCGCTACATCATGCACGCGGGCGCCAGTTCCTCCGCGCTGGCGGCCCTGTCGGACGAGGCCCGGATCGCCCGCCTGTTCATCGATTTCCAGACGATCGTGGTGCGCGACGGGCTCGACCCCCAGGTCGTCCACCGCGCCTTCCTGGCGATCGACGAGTACCGGTTCCGCATCGCACCGGACACGGAGGGTGCCGAGTTCGAGGACCCGCCGGAGGAGGATTAGCGCCGCGCCGCCCCGAACTTACGGGCCGCGCAGGAGACCCCGCGGCTGCGGAGCGTCGATAGCGTGGCGGCGGGTTTCCAGACTTGCAACGACGGTCCTGCCCGCCCTCGACCTCACCGGTCAGCGTCCATCGAATCGCGTCTCGCAGGAACCTCGGACGGTGCAGCAATTCGGGGCGACTTGTCCCGGCGTCGGCGCCTTGCCGTGCGTCGCCGGGGATCGATCCGGAGACCCGCCGGGATCGCGGCGTTTTCAGCACAACCCCGATCGGCACGGCGAAGTGGTCGAGGCTGTATGCGATCCATGAACGAGACCTGTGGCCGGTCGCTTCGCCCTTCCGGTGATGGCCCCAAGTGAGTGCAAGAGGTGAGCGCATCACCCGAAAACGCATTACAGACGAGGCGATCACGATTGAGCGGAAAGACAACATAAAAATATTTTTAATGAAATAAAAATGCTTTAAAGTTGGAAATTTGATTAGATTGTTTTTCTCATAGTCAGCTAATATTTTTTATCGATGGAAGATTTCGATATCGATCTAATATTCACGCCTGAAATATGAGATTTTTGTAACGCGATGGCCTCTTGCATTGCAAGAAAATTCTGCGAAATTTGATCGACCCATAATGGGACTATGTGTGAGGTGAGGAGTTCCCACCCGCTGGAGTTGTCTATGAAGCAGATCGAGGCTGTTATCGTGTGGACACCGGTCCGCTGGGCGGGGCTAAGGCCGGAGACGGCCGGGCAGATCGCCGTGGTGCCGACGCGCGACGAGGCCGGCGTGTCGAGCCATTACGTGATGCGCTGCGGCGCCGCGGCGTCCGAATTGGCCATCCTGTCGGAGGAGGCGCGGATCGCACGCCTGTTCATCGACTTCAACACGATCGTGGTGCGGGACGAGATCGATCCGCAGGTTGCCCATCGGGCTTTCCTGGCGATCGAGGAGTATCGATGCCGGGTCGCGCCCGATACCGAGGGCTCCGCATTCGAGGGCCGGCCGGACGAGGTGTTGAGCATCCGGGTCGGGGGCTAGAGTGCGCGCTGCCGAAGCGGATACCGGTTCGGCGGCAGGGGTGTCGAATCGGGGACTTGGAGCCGTCGTCGATCGGGCTCGTGTCCGAAGTCGTGACCCACGACACGCTCACGAAGCGTGCGACGGTGCCGGACGGGTCGGACCTGTTTCCCGATGTAGGCTAAACCGGCCAGCGCTCGCGCAAGCGTGAGAATAACGAATACACATCCGCGCAGCGTGCCCTATGTCCGGGTCGTGTCCCGACACCGCCGGAGGCCGGCCATGCCCGTATCCCGTCGCGCCGTCATCGCGGCTGCCACCCTGGCGCCGCTCGCCGGCCGCCTGTCCTGGGCCGCGGAGCCGCTGATCCGAAGGCCGATCCCATCGACGGGCGAGATGCTGCCGGCGATGGGGATCGGCACCTCCCGGCGCTACGAGGTCGAGCCCACTGTCGAGGCGGTCGCGCCCCTCAAGGCGGCGGTGCAGGCCTTCGTGTCGCTCGGCGGAACCGTGATCGACACGGCGCCGAGCTACGGCACCGCCGAGGACGTGCTGGGCCTGATCCTGGCCGAGCCCGGCCTGCGCCAAAAACTGTTCCTGGCCAGCAAGGTCGACGCGCAGGGGCATGACGCGACGCGGGCGGAGTTCGAGCGGTCGCTGAAGCGGATGAAGGTCGAGAGCCTGGATCTCGTGGCGGTCCACAACCTGATCGACGTGGACGCGAATCTCGCTGTGCTGCGCGCGCTGAAGGACGCCAAGCGGATCCGCTATGTCGGCGTCACGGTCTGGCGGGACGGCCAGCTCGACGCCCTCGAGGCGGTGATGAAGCGGGAAAAGCTCGACTTCATCCAGGTGAACTACGCCATCGACAACCGGGCCGCGGCCGAGCGCGTGCTGCCGCTCGCCGCCGAGACGGGCGTGGCCGTGATGACCAACGTGCCCTTCGGCCGCGACCGCCTGTTCAAGGCGGTGCAAGGCAAGGAGCTGCCCGCGGTGGCCAAGGATCTCGGCTGCACCAGCTGGCCGCAGGTGTTCCTGAAATACGTGCTCGGCAACCCCGCCGTGACATGCCCGATCCCCGGCATGGCCAAGGTGGCCTATGTCGAGGACAACCTTGCCGCCGCCCGGGGACCGCTCCCCGACGCGGCCCAGCGCAAGCAGATGGAGACCTTCATCGATGCGGTCTGATCGCACCACGCGGCGCGCTGCGCTCGCCCTCGCCGCCGTCCTCATGACGGCCACAGCGATGCCGGCCCTGGCGCAGGAGAGTGCCAAGAAGATACGGATCGGGGTGATCGGGGCCGGCAACATCGGCGGCACGATCGGAGGCCTCTGGGTCAAGGACGGCCACGAGGTGATGTTCGCCTCGCGCCATCCCGAGACCCTGGCGCCGATGATCGCCGAACTCGGGCCCAAGGCCAAGGCCGGGACGCCGGAAGAGGCGATCAAGTTCGGCGAGGCGGTGTTCGTGGCCGTGCCGTACAAGGCCTATCCCGACCTCGCGAAGGACCTTGCGACGTCACTCTCCGGCAAGGTCGTGCTCGATGCCGGCAACGCCACGCAGAAGCGCGACGGCGCGCTCTACGACGAGGTTCAGGCGAACGGCATCGGGGCGACCTCGGCCAAGTACCTGCCAGGGGCCAAGGTAGTCCGGGCCTTCAACGCGGCCAACTACAAGGTGTTCGCCAAGGCGGGCGCGAATGGCGGCCAGGACCGCCCGGGCGGCCGGATGGCGATCCCGATCGCCGGCGACGATCCCGCGGCGCTGAAGGTGGCCGAGGGCCTGGTGCGCGATGCCGGCTTCGATCCGGTCGTGGTCGGTCCGCTCAAGGACGCCGACAAGTTCGCCATGGGGTCGCCCGGCTTCGGTCACGAGGCCACCGCCCCAGAGTTGCGCGAGAAGCTCGGGCTGGGGAAGTGACGGGCGCGTGCCTGAAACATCCGCGCCCCGCGGCCCGCTCGCGCGCCTGATCGACATCCGGCCCGGCGAGGGCCAGGCGCTCGCCTGGTCCTGGGCCTACATCTTCTCGATCCTGGCCGCCTACTACGTGCTGCGGCCGATTCGCGACCAGATGGGCGTGGCGGGGGGCATCGAGAACCTGCCGTGGCTGTTCACGGCGACGCTGGTCGGCATGCTCGCCCTGAACCTGCCCTTCGCCTACCTGGTGAAGCGCATGCCGCGGGCGCGGTTCGTGCCGATCACCTATCGGTTCTTCGCCGCCAACATCCTAGCCTTCGCGCTGGCCCTGTACCTCGCCCCGCCCGATTGGGGGATCTGGATCGGGCGGGTGTTCTTCGTCTGGCTGTCGATCTTCAACCTGTTCGTGGTCTCGATCTTCTGGGCCACCATCGTCGACGTGTTCTCGAACGACCAGAGCAAGCGCCTGTTCGGCTTCATCGCGGCCGGGGCGACCGTGGGGGCCATCACGGGCTCGGCCACCACCGCGATCCTCGCCAAGAACGTGCCGACCTGGGGCCTGATGCTCTGCGCGGTGGCGCTGCTCGAAGTCGCGGTGTTCTGCATGCGCGGGCTGGCGTCCCTGTCGGCGCGGCTCCACGCGGTTCCGGGCAGCGAGACCGCCAACGACGGCCAGGACCGCACCATCGGCGGCAGCGTGCTGGCGGGTGTGACCCGCACCCTGGCGTCGCCCTACCTGCTCAACATCTCGCTGTTCCTGCTGCTGTTCTCGGTGACCTCGACCTTCCTATATTTCGAGCAGGCCGGCATCGCCAAGCGGAGCTTCCCGGACCGGGGCGCGCAGACCGCGTTCTTCGCCAGCGTCGACCTCGCGGTGAACGTGCTGACGCTTGGCGTGCAGCTGTTCCTGACCGGGCGGATCGTCAAGCGGCTCGGCGTCGGGATCACCCTGGCGCTGCTGCCGGCCTTCAGCGTGCTGGGCTTCGCCGCGCTCGCGGTCTCGCCCACCATCGGGGTGATCGTCGCGTTCCAGGTCCTGCGCCGGGCCGGCAATTTCGCGATCGCCCGCCCGATCCGGGAGGTCTTGTTCACGGTTGTCCCCCGGGAGGACCGCTACAAGGCCAAGAGCTTCATCGACACCGTGGTCTACCGCCTGGGCGATCAGGTCGGGGCGTGGTCGTTCACCGGAATCCAGGGGCTCGGCCTCGGCAGCACCGGGATCGCCGGGGCGGCGGTGCCGCTGTCGGTGGCCTGGCTGCTCAACAGCCTGTGGCTGGGCCGGGCCCAGGATCGCCGTCGGGCCGCGATGGACGAGCCCGCACCAGACCCCGCTGCCTTGCCCCGCGCCGCGCCGTAATCCGCCGCCGCTGGTGCCGGCGGGGCCGCCGCGTTAAGCGGCGGTTTACCATGCGGCGCGAGATCTCGTGCTCAGCTCCGCCGGAGGGACGAGACGGCATGACGTGTCCGGCACAGCCTGGACCGGGCTCACGAGTCCGCGCCGCGGCTCTGCTCGTCCTGGTGGCCGTCGCCCCGGTGCCGGTCCGCGCGGAGGAGCCGCTGTTCATCCGCATCCGGCCGACGCAGGATGGCGACCGGACCGCCCGCGAGGCCCTTTGGGCGCGTAGGCAGGCCCATGCCCGCGCGGTGATCGAATCCGTCTGCACCGGCTGCCTCGGCGCCTGGAAACCGGAGCCGCCGGTGCCCCCGGCTGCGACCCCCGGTCCCGCGCAGGCCAGGATTGCGGACCTTACTGCGCCGGCAGGGCTTGAAACCGACACCGGCTCCGGGGCATCCGAGCCAGCTTCCGATCCATCGCTTCCCGAGAGGCAACCATGACGCAATCGCATCCGACCAGCGGCGCCGAGCCCGAAGTCGATTGCCCCGTGAGCCTCGAGGTTCTGGGCGAGGTCTACCGGGCCGACGAGTTCGACCTGCCGATGATCCTGGAGCAGATCCCGCCGCTGAAGCGCGCCCAGCTCGCCGCCTACCTCTACGGCAAGAGCCACATGCACAAGCTCGGCCTGAAGGTCGCCCGCTCCTGCGACCGCGACGACCTGATTCGGGTCGCCGGCGAGATTGGCTCGGTGATCCATGGGCAGGCGCACCTGAAGCCGGCCAAGCCGGCCGCCGTTGCCGCCCCCGAGTTGCGCGCCAAGACCCTGCCGGGCCAGAAGAAGGTCAGCCTGGCGGGCGCCCCGGCCAAGCCCGCGATCAGCCTGGGCGGCTCGGCCAAGGTCCGCAACTTCGACTGAGGCGCGCCGCCGGAGGGTACGCCCGCGCGGTGGAACCCTCCCGGCCTCCCGCTCGTGCGTCGCGCGATGCACGCGGCGGCACTGCACGGAACGACACTGCAAATGCTGCGGGGCCGGATGTATGATAGGGTCGGCGTAGCCCGATCGGAGGTTGGCGTGGCGCACTACAAAAGCTTCATGATCGCGCGCCAGGACGCAGCCTCCACGCGATCCGAGACCGTGTTCGACACCTATAGAGACGTGATCGAGCGCAACGGCGGCCGTCTCGACATGATCGAGATGTGGGGCGTGAAGTCTCTGGCTTACCGCATCAAGAGAAACCGCAAGGCGCATTTCGCGCTGCTGGACATCGACGCGCAGCCGGCCGCCATGGCCGAGATGGAGCGCCAGATCGAGACCTCCGAGGACGTGCTGCGCGTCGTGACCCTCCGGGTCGAAGACCCGGCCCCCGAACCTGCTCCGATGGCGGGCTTTCTCGACGATCGGCGGGACAACGACGGTGCCCTCAGCGCGTTGCAGACCGAATTGAACGCCTATTCCCACACGATATTGGACGAGCTGCGGCAGCTGAACGCCTATATCGAAGCGCGATCGTAGGGGAACGCCCGATGAGCGGAGGCGTCTTCGGCGCATTGAAGGATGCCATCCTGATCCTCGATGAAGTCAAGCGCCTCTCGGACAACATTCGCAAACTGGTCGATCGAGTCGAACGCCTGGAACAACGGGTCGGCGACCTGGAAACACACGATGCGGTCGACGCCGTGAAGGGCGATGCCCTGGTGGCGCGCCTCGAAGCCGCGACCCGGATCGCCGCGGCAGAATCCCATGCCAGTCTGATCGAGCGGATCGTCAGGATCGAGGGCGTCGTCCTCGGCACCCCCGGCGATCGTTCGATTTCGCGCCTACCCAGCAAAGATGACCGATGACAGCTCCCACGCATGACAAGATCCTGATCGTCGATTTCGGCTCTCAGGTGACCCAGCTCATCGCCCGGCGGGTGCGGGAGGAGGGGGTCTATTGCGAGATCGTCCCCTTCACGAAGGCCGAGGCCGCGTTCCGCGAGCAGAAGCCGAAGGGCGTGATCCTCTCGGGCGGCCCCGAATCGGTGACCGTCGAGGCGAGCCCCCGGGCGCCGCAACTCGTGTTCGAATCGGGCGTGCCGGTCTTCGGCATCTGCTACGGCCAGCAGACCATGGCGGCCCAGCTCGGCGGCGCGGTCGAAGGGGGGCACCATGCCGAGTTCGGCCGGGCCGAGGTCGAGATCCTGGCCGATTGCCCGCTGTTCAACGGCGTCTGGCACAAGGGCGAGCGCTACCCGGTCTGGATGAGCCACGGCGACCGGGTCACCAAGCTGCCGGACGGCTTCACCACCGTGGCGATCTCGAAGAACGCGCCCTTCGCGGCCGTGGCGGACGCGGCGCGCAACTACTACGCGGTGCAGTTCCACCCCGAGGTGGCCCACACCCCGCACGGCGCCCTGCTGATCCGCAACTTCGTGCGCGATATCGCCGGCTGCTCCGGCGACTGGACCATGGGCGCCTACCGCGAGGAGGCGATCGCCAAGATCCGCGAGCAGGTCGGCTCGGAGAAGGTGATCTGCGGCCTGTCCGGCGGGGTCGATTCGGCCGTCGCCGCGGTGCTGATCCACGAGGCGATCGGCGACCAGCTGACCTGCGTGTTCGTGGATCACGGACTGCTGCGCCTGGGCGAGGCCGAGCAGGTCGTGGCCCTGTTCCGGGACCACTACAACATTCCGCTGGTCCACGTTGAGGCGAGCGGCATGTTCCTGTCGGCGCTCGAGGGCGTCAGCGACCCGGAAGTGAAAAGAAAGACCATCGGCCGCCTGTTCATCGACGTGTTCGAGGCGGAGTCGAAAAAAATCGGTGGGGCGGCGTTCCTGGCGCAGGGCACGCTCTACCCGGATGTGATCGAGAGCGTGTCGTTCACCGGCGGCCCGTCGGTGACGATCAAGAGCCACCACAATGTCGGCGGCCTGCCCGAACGCATGAACATGAAGCTCGTGGAGCCGCTGCGCGAGCTGTTCAAGGACGAGGTCCGGGTGCTCGGCAAGGAACTCGGCCTGCCGGACGCCTTCGTCGGCCGCCATCCGTTCCCGGGGCCGGGCCTGGCCATCCGCTGCCCCGGCACCATCACGACGGAGAAGCTCGAGGCCCTGCGCAAGGCCGACGCGATCTATCTCGACGAGATCCGCCAGGCCGGCCTCTACGACACGATCTGGCAGGCCTTCGCGGTGATCCTGCCGGTGAAGACGGTGGGCGTGATGGGCGACGGCCGCACCTACGACCACGTCTGCGCGCTACGCGCCGTGACCTCGGTGGACGGCATGACCGCCGACTTCTACCCGTTCGACATGGCCTTCCTGGGCCGGGTCGCGACCCGGATCATCAACGAGGTGAAGGGCATCAACCGGGTGACCTACGACATCACCTCGAAGCCGCCCGGCACGATCGAGTGGGAGTGATTTCGGCCTATCCGAGGAAATCCAGAACGACGCTGGAATGCGATGCGGCTCGCTCCGGCAGCTCATTGACAGATACACCGAGCTGATCATATCTGACAAATTGTCGATCGTCCTTTGTCAGATATGACTGATTGCGATGGGGTCTCCGAAAGCGAAGTTGGCCCTTGCGCGGCTCGGTCAGGACATCCGCCTGGCACGCCTCCGGCGCAATGTCGCCGTAGCGGATCTGGCAGTGCGCGCTGGAACCTCGCCCAGCTCGATCACGCGGCTTGAAAAGGGCGAGCAAGGTGTCGCCATCGGTACGCTGGCCGATGTCCTGGTCGTTCTGGGGCTGGTGGAGCGACTGGCCGATCTGATCGATGTTCGCAAGGACGATCTAGGGCTCGCGCTATCCAATCAACATTTGCCGCGCCGGGGGAAGTCGTTCGCGACGAAAGTCCGAAAGCAGAAGGCTCAAGCGCAGGACGATCAACCCCAGCAGGATGTCATGGATCCTGATGGGGCTTCATTCTGATGACGGATTCTGTCGCTCATGTCGCATTGGGCGAAGGCCGGGTATCGGTCGGCCGGTTGCGTTTTACACATGTCGGGCCGAGGCAATTCTCGACATTCTCCTACAGTGCCGCATGGATGGAAAACCCGCGGGCCTTCGCCATACAACCGGATTATTCCCTCGAGGCCGGCCAATTCCACACATCGGGTCAACCCGGAACCATGCGTGATGCGCTGGCGGGCGTCTTCGCCGATGCAGCCCCCGACAGCTGGGGGCGCAGGCTGCTCGAACGCGCTTATGGCAATGGGCTCAGCGAATTCGCTTATCTGACGCTATCCGACGATGCCTGTCGGCAAGGCGCGTTGCGCTTTCTGGACGACAACGGCGCGATCATTCGCGGCAAGGCCGTCGATGCCGTTCCGCGTCTGGTCGATCTGGAGTCGATCACGGCCATTGCCCGCGCCTATGAACAAGGAAAGGACATCTCGGCCAAGGACATACAGGCGCTGGCGGGGGCGGGGGGCTCCGGCGGTGCGCGACCCAAGGCTAATGTCAGGGACGGTGATGCGTTGTGGCTGGCGAAGTTCACCTCGGTCCACGACCAGCAGCCGATCGAGCGCGTCGAGGTTGCGACGCTTCGCCTGGCTGCAACGTGCGGCATCCGCACGCCCGCAGCCCGGCTGGAACTGGCCGACACGCCTTTTCCGGTAGCGCTGATCCAGCGGTTCGATCGACGCGGAAGCGCCCGCATCCCCTATATTTCGGCGCGCACCGCTTTGGGCAAGACCGGGACGGAACTCGGTTCCTATACGGAGATCGTCGATTTCATGCGGGGCTACGCCGCCGATCCGCGGGCCGATTTTCGTGAACTTTTCCTGCGCCTGATCTTCACGATCCTCGTGTCCAACAAGGACGATCATCTCAAGAATCATGGGTTTCTCTATGTGGGGGGCGGGCGCTGGCGATTATCGCCGGTTTTCGACGTGAACCCGGCGCCGGATCGCAACCCGCACCTCGAAACGGCGATCCTGGAGGGCGGTGCGTATGACCGGTCGATCGCCTTGGCGCTGGAAGCCTGCGAATTTTTCGAGCTTCCCGAACGAGAGGCGAGGCAGATGATCCGTGAGACGGCGCGGCGCATTTCAGACGGGTGGCGCGAGGCGTTGCGTCAGGTCGGGGTTTTAGGCGCGTTGGCGCGGGACTATGAGGCCGCGTTCATTCACGATCAGACCGAACTGGCGTTACGTATTTAATCAAATATGACCGATAATAAGGATTTCCTCGTCAGATGTGAATGGCATCTTCGAATGGCGCCGTTTGCCCAGAGCGCTTTCCTCCTGCCAGTCGATCAATTGACGCGGGGCATCGATGGAACCGAGCGGGCGGTGATCCATGTCAAGTTCGCCACCGACAAGACCGAGATTCTGCCGGACTCAAGCCTGAGATCGACGGGTATGCCGATCGGACTGATTCCGCCGCGCACAACCTGTTCATTCCCGATGGCCGGCAAAGAGTTACCGCCTCGCGTTGGTAGGATTCTGAGCGGAAGACTATCGCTCCGCCGGATACATCCCGCCGTTACCGTCCGCTCAGCAACAACTCGGCCGCGATCACCCACATCGTGATCGCGATCACGCCTTCGAGCACGCGCCACGCGGCTGGCTTGGCGAACAGGGGCCGGAGGATCGCGGCGCCGTAGCCGAGCGAGAAGAAGAACGCGACCGAAGCACTCATGGCGCCGGCCGCGAAGGCGGGTTCCCGGCCGGGGAAGCGCGTCGAGATCGATCCGATCAGCAGCAGCGTGTCGAGATAGACGTGCGGGTTGAGCCAGGTCAGCGCGAGGCAGGTCGCGAGCGTCCGCCCGAGGCCGGCGGCGGATCCCGGGGCGGGCTGCAGCACCTCGGTGTCTGCGAAGGCCGACCGGAGGCTGCGCGCGCCGTACCAGATCAGGAAGGCCGCGCCGGCATACAGCATCGCCGGCCGCAGCCACGGGGCGAAGACCACGAGGCTCTTGAAGCTGGTCACGCCCACCAGGATCAGGAGCGCGTCGGAGGCCGCGCATGTGGCGCAGACCAGCGCGACGTGCTCGCCGCGCAGGCCCTGCCGCAGCACGAAGGCGTTCTGGGCGCCGATGGCCAGGATCAGGCCGGCGCTGACGGAGAACCCGGTCAGGAAGACATCGAGCACGCGGTGTCGCTCATCGAAGGTTGAAGGTTCGCGTGGTCATGACCGGCCACTCCGTCGGAGCGGAGACGGCACGGCGCCTTCCGCACGGATTGCTCACGGCGGCGCGCAGAGCACCGGCTCCAGCGCCGCCATCGCCTGCCGGAACGCCGCCAGGTGCAGGCCGTCCCGGAGCGCTCCCGGCTTGGCGTAGCCTGTCTCGCCGTCGCGCAGCGGCGCGAACGGGTCCGCGAAGGTGCATCCGAGGCGGGTGCAGAGCGCGCGCAGCCGGTGCGAATAATCAGGCACGGCCGCCGCATCGAGGAACCGGCCGCTCTCACGGCCGATCGGGGGCAAGGCGGTCACCACCACGCGCGGGCTGACGGCCTGGAGCCGCCTGACGATGGCGTCCACGGTCGCCTCGAACCGTGAGGCCGCCTCGGCGGAGCGCGGTGCGTTCTTGGCGAGGATGTCGTTGGTGCCGATCGTCAGGGCGGCGACCTTGGGCGCGTGGTGGAAGCGCAGCCCGGCGAGGTGGTCGAGAAAGGCGGCAGCGGTGGCGCCGCTGAAGCCGCCGTTGACGAAGTCCAGGCCGCAGGGCCGCTGGCTTCCGGGCTGCAGCTCCACCTGGGAATCGCCGCCCCAGAACACGTAATCGGGTGGCGCCTCGTCCAGGCTGACCTGGACGGCGATGCCGCGCATCACCGCGTAGGCCCGGGCATCCGCGGCGGGCTTGTGCAGGTACCAGCCGGCGAGTCCTCCCAGCGTCAGCAGGACTAGGGCCGCGAGGATCGCGAAAAGGCCCCGCCTCACGGCTCGGCGCCGGCGCGGTCGATCCGCGCCTCGGGCCGCGAATCGGTCGTGGCGTAGTAGGGCTTGATGTCGAGGAGCGGCGTTCCGTCCAGGCAATCGAGCCCGCGGACCCGCAGGGTGTCGCCCGCGCGGGCGATCAGCTCGACCACCGAGAGGGCGATCGGGTTCGGCCGGGCGGGGGAGCGCAGCGCGAAGGTGCCGCGCGGCCCGTCGGCGTGGCGCGGCTGCTGCACCACGAGCCCCCGGGTCGCCTGGTCCATCCAGTAGAGCAGGATGAGGTGCGTGCAGCCGGTGATCGTGAGCAGGCCGGACGCGTAGGCCGGATCGACCTCGACGGTGCAGACGGCGTCAGTCTGCAGGCCGTTCTTCGGGCAGTCCCGGCGCGTCCGCCACGGCGTCCGGAGGCGGCCGATGAAATGGAGGCCGGCGTCGAATGCGGCGGGCAGGTCCGCCATCTCCTCGCCGGGACGGATCCCGAACTCGTCCGCGCCGCTCAAGGAACCTCCGCGCCCTCGCATCCCGCGCCGGTTCTCGGCCAAGCGCCGTCCGGCCGCAAGCCCGGGTCGCGCGCGCACGCTCCGCGGTGTAGATCCGAGCTTGCGACGGGAGGGTTCATGATCGAGCGGGAATTGCGGCCGATGCAGGCCGTGGCGGATGCGGACAGCGCGGTCGATCGCCTGGTCGAGCTCTATGACGGCGCCGCCGACGCCCTGCGGCAGGCGCTGGAGCGGTACCTTGCGGGCGGTCCTCCGCCGGACGCCACCGAGCGCCTCGCGTTCCGCTATCCCGAGTTGCGGATCAGCTATCGCCCCGCCGGCCCGCTGCCGCGGGTGCGCCGCGCCACCGCCAAGCTCCAGGCCGCCGGCACCTACGCCACCACGGTCACGCACCCGGCCTTCTTCCGCCACTACCTCACCCGGCAGTTGCAGCCGCTGATCGACGATTACGGCATCCAGATCGAGGTGGGCCTGAGCGCGCAGGAGATCCCCTATCCCTACGTGCTGGAGGCGGGGCTCGACGCGCGCGGGAGCACCGTCGACGGCGCCGAGCTGGCCACCTACTTCCCGGTCCCGCTGCTGTCGCTGGTGGGCGACGAGATCGCCGACGGGACGTTCGATCTGGTGGATGGCGAGCCGCTGCCTCTGGCCCTGTTCGACGCGGTGCGGGTGGATTACTCCCTGCGCCGCCTGGTCCACTACACGGGGTGCGACTGGCGCGAGGTCCAGCCCTGGATCCTGCTCACCAACTACCACCGCTACGTCGATCAGTTCGTCCGGCACGGGCTGGAGCGCCTGGCTTCCGGCGCGGAGGGGTTCGAGCGGCTGGTGCTGCCCGGCGGCCTGTCGGTGAGCCGGGCGGAGGCCGCCACGGCCGATCCCGCCGCGGTGATCGCCGCCTCGCCGTGGCACCGCCACCAGATGCCGGCCTATCACCTCGTGGCGCGCGGCGCCGACGGCACCATGCAGGGCACGACGCTGGTCAATATCGGCGTCGGCCCCTCGAACGCGAAGACGATCACCGATCACCTCGCGGTCCTGCGCCCGGATTGCTGGCTGATGGTCGGCCATTGCGGCGGCCTGCGCCAGTCGCAGACCATCGGCGATTACGTGCTCGCCCACGCCTATCTCCGGCGGGACCGGATCCTCGACGAACTGGTGCCGCCGGACGTGCCGGTGCCGGCGCTCGCCGAGGTGCAGGTCGCGCTCCAGAGCGCCGCCGCCTCGGTGACCGGCGAGCAGGCGGAGGCTCTGAAGCGCCGGCTGCGCACCGGCACGGTGGTGACCTATGACGACCGCAACTGGGAGCTGCGGTTCAGCCAGGAGCGCCGGCGGATCAACCAGTCGCGGGCGATCGCGGTGGACATGGAGAGCGGCACGGTGGCGGCGCAGGGCTTCCGCCTGCGCGTGCCGTACGGGGCGCTGCTCTGCGTCTCCGACAAGCCGCTCCACGGCGAGATCAAGCTGCCCGGCGCGGCGAACGCGTTCTACGACCGGGCGGTGTCGGAGCATCTGCGCGTCGGGCTGGCGGCCCTCGACGCGCTGCGGGCCGACCGGCACGGGCTGCATTCGCGCAAGCTGCGCAGCTTCGACGAGCCGCCCTTCCGATAACCCGCCGGACCCTCGATACAGTCAAGCTTTCAATATTTTCGTACAATTTTCGCATGACAGCGACTGACTGACACGGCGTATTCAGTCGTCGCGCCGGGATACCTGCGATCGATCGGACGTTGGAAAGTCATACTCCTCGCAAGGATTGGACTTTCTCATGAAGCGCTTTGCTCTCGCATCGACGGCCCTGCTGGCGGCCTTCGCCCTGGTCCCGGCCGGCGCGGATGCCCGCGGCTTCGGCGGCGGCGGCTTCCGGGGTGGCGGCTTCGGCGGCGGTTTTCACGGCGGCGGGTTCGGCGGCGGCGGCCTCCGGGGCGGTGCGCTGGGCGGCGGCGGCTTCCGCGGGGCAGGCTTGGGCGGCGGCGGCTTCCGCGGTGCGGGTATCGGTCATCCCGGCATCGGGGTCGGCCGCGGTGTCGGAGTCGGTGGCTTCCAGCGCGGCGGCTTCGCCAATGCCGGACGCGGCGGTCGGATCGGCCATCGCGGCGTCGTCGGCCGTGGCTTTGCCAACCGCGGCTATTATGGCCGGGGTTATGGAGGCGGCTACGGCCGCGGCCTGGGCTATGGCCTTGCCGGTGTCGGCCTCGGATTGGGGGTCGGCTACGGTCTCGGCGGTGTCGGATACGGCTTGGCCGGCGACGGCTACGGCGACAGCTGCACCGGCGCCTTCGGCTACGGTTACGATCCGGCCTATTGCGGCACCTACGGCTACGGCTACTGAACGCCGTCCGCAGGCCCCGTCGCTGTCATGAAGGCCCGGCCGGAAACGGTCGGGCTTTTTTTACGCGCGAGGACGGTTTCTGGACCCGGCAGCCTTCGCGGTTCGCGAAGGCTGCGTCGCGGACTGCCGAATTGCGAACGGTTCCAGACCGGCCCATGCAGGCTCGTGCACGCAGCGCGGGAGGGGCGGATGAGCGGAGGAGCGGTCGTTCCGGCGACAGCCGCCCTGCTGGTGCTGTGCATGGGCCTCTGGGCCACGGCGCTGCTGCCGGAGATCGTCACCGCGCTCGCCTTCTTCGGGCTGGCGATGCTGCTGCACCTCGGAAGCGCCGCGACCGTGTTCTCGGGCTTCTCGGCGTCGGCGTTCTGGCTGGTCCTGTCCGGCATGGTCGTGGGCCAGGGCATGACCCGCACGGGCCTCGGCGCCCGCATGGCCGGCGCGCTGGCCGGACGCCTGTCCGGCTCCTACGCGCACTTCATCGCCGGCCTGGTGACCCTCAGCTTCCTGATCGCCTTCGTGATGCCGTCCAACCTAGGCCGGATCGCCCTGATGATCCCGGTGACGCTCGCGCTCTGCGACGGCTTCGGTCTGACGCCGGGCCGGCCAGGGCGGACCGGCGCGGTCCTGGCGGTCGGCGTCGCGACGCCGATCCTGTCGGCGGCGATCCTGCCCGCCAACGTTCCGAATCTCGTCATGGCCGGCTCCGCCGAGCAGGTGCTCGGCCTGCACCTCTCCTACCTGTCCTACTTCGTCCTGCACGCGCCTGTCCTGGCCGTGGTGAAGGGCGCCATGCTGGTGGCGCTGATCGTGCGCCTGTTCCCCGACCGGCTCAGCCCCGACGCGCGGGCCCTCCCGGCGCTGCCGCCGGTCTCTGGGGCGGAGCGGCGCCTGGCGTTGATCCTCGCCTGCACCCTGGCGCTCTGGATGACCGACAGCCTGCACGGCCTCGCCCCGGCCTGGGTGGGGCTCGCGGCCGCGGTGATCTGCCTGCTGCCGCGGGTCGGGGTGCTGCCGCCCGAGTCGTTCCAGCAGGTGAACCTGCGGACCTGCTTCTACATCGCGGCGCTGCTGGGCCTTGTCGCCCTGGTGAACGAGACCGGCCTCGGGGCACGGCTCGGCCATGCGCTGCTGGCCGTGGCGCCGCTCACCCCGGACGCGCCGACACAGAACTTCGCGGTGCTGAGCGGCATCAGTACGGTCCTGACGCTGCTCGTCACCGCCAACGGGGCGCCGGCCCTCTACACGGCGCTGGCGGGGGAGATGTCCCAGGCCAGCGGCCTGTCGGCGCTCGCCGTCGTGTCGGTGCAGGTGATCGGCTATTCGACGCTGTTCTTCCCCTACCAGGCGCCCCCGATCGTGTTCGCCAGCGAACTCGGCGGCGTGCGCCTGCGGGACGCCACGCGACTCACCCTGGCCTTCGGCCTGGCCTCGCTCGTGATCGCATCACCCCTCGATTACGCCTGGTGGCGCCTGCTGGGCCAACTCAAGTGACAGATCCGCCGCGCTATCAACACGCCCCCCGCATTGCGCCGCAGCATGACACATTGCGGCTTGGGCCCGGAGGCACTAGCGCTACCACCAGATTAGAGACGGTCCAGTTCGCAGCTGCGAGGCTTCAACCCAATGGCACCCACCGCCCGCCCGACAGTGGCACAGCCGCTTTCACCGCATCTCCAGATCTATCGCTGGACCTGGACGATGGCGATGTCGGTGTTTCACCGTATTACCGGCACCGCGCTCTACGGCGGGACTGCGCTGGTCGCGATCTGGCTGGTGTCGCTTGCATCCGGGCCGGCCGCCTATTCCTACGTCGCGTGGTTCTTCGGCTCGTTGATCGGCCGGCTGGTCTTGTTCGCCTACACCTGGGTGCTGATGCACCACATGCTCGGCGGCCTGCGCCACCTGGTCTGGGACACCGGCGTCGGCTTCGACCGGGAGAAGCGCCTGAGCATGGCCCGCCTGACGCTGGTCGGGTCCATCGCGCTCACCATCGTCATCTGGGCGGTCGCCCTTCTGGTCCGTTGAGGGGAGGCCGGCATGGCTAAGGAAGAGATCCGCCAGGACACCCGCGTCTCCATCCGCACCCCGCGCGCCCGCGTCCGCGGCCTCGGGATCGCCCATCACGGCGCCGGCCACTGGTGGCAACAGCGGGTGACCGCGGCGGCGAACGCCGTCCTGATGCTGGCCTTCGTGGTGATCGTCGCCAGCATGGCCGGTAGGGGCTACGTCGAAGCGACGCAGCTGATCGCCAAACCCCTGGTCTCGATCATTCTCATCCTGGCGCTCCTGTCGGTGACGATCCACATGCGGATCGGCATGCAGGTGGTGATCGAGGACTACGTTCACGGACAGGGCACGAAGATCGCCGCCGTGTTCGCCAACAATATCTACGCGGTCCTGGTGGCCGTGGCCTGCCTCTACGCGGTCCTGCGCATCGGCTTCGGACAGCCGGCCTGAACCCCGCCATCACGCATT
This sequence comes from Methylobacterium mesophilicum, assembly GCF_022179445.1. Taxonomy (GTDB): domain Bacteria; phylum Pseudomonadota; class Alphaproteobacteria; order Rhizobiales; family Beijerinckiaceae; genus Methylobacterium; species Methylobacterium mesophilicum. The sequence goes on from NZ_BPQU01000012.1 coordinate 104,656, forward strand.
TCGAGGAGCCGATCATGGCCGCCAACGGCACCAACGGCAGCGGGCCTGCCTACACCATCCACGATCACGCCTTCGACGTGGTGATCGTCGGGGCCGGCGGCGCGGGCCTGCGCGCCACCGTCGGCTGCTCGGAGGCCGGCCTGCGCACCGCCTGCATCACCAAGGTGTTCCCGACCCGCTCGCACACCGTGGCGGCGCAGGGCGGCATCTCGGCCTCGCTCGGCAACATGGGGCCGGACGATTGGCGCTGGCACATGTACGACACCGTGAAGGGGTCGGACTGGCTCGGCGACCAGGACGCGATCGAGTACCTCGTGCGCAACGCGCCGGCCGCCGTCTACGAGCTGGAGCATTGGGGCGTGCCCTTCTCTCGCACGGACGAAGGCAAGATCTACCAACGCCCGTTCGGCGGCATGACCACCGATTACGGCAAGGGCACCGCCCAGCGGACCTGCGCGGCGGCCGACCGCACCGGCCACGCCATGCTGCACACGCTCTACGGGCAGGCGGTGAAGAACCAGACCGACTTCTTCATCGAGTATTTCGCCCTCGACCTGATCATGGACGAGGACGGCCGCTGCCGGGGCGTCATCGCCCTCGACCAGGCCACCGGCGAGATCCACCGGTTCCGCGCCCAGACCACGATCCTGGCCACCGGCGGCTACGGCCGCGCCTACTTCTCGGCGACCTCGGCCCATACCTGCACGGGCGACGGCAACGCCATGGTGCTGCGGGCCGGCCTGCCGCTCCAGGACATGGAGTTCGTGCAGTTCCACCCCACCGGCATCTACGGCGCCGGCTGCCTGATCACCGAGGGCTCGCGCGGCGAGGGCGGCTACCTGACCAATTCCGAGGGCGAGCGCTTCATGGAGCGCTACGCCCCCTCGGCCAAGGACCTCGCCTCGCGCGACGTCGTCTCGCGCTCCATGACCATGGAGATCCGCGACGGCCGCGGCGTCGGCAAGAACAAGGACCACATCTACCTGCACCTCGACCACCTCGACCCGAAGATCCTGCACGAGCGCCTGCCTGGCATCTCCGAATCCGCCAAGATCTTCGCGGGCGTCGACGTGACCAAGGAACCGATCCCGGTCATCCCGACCGTGCACTACAACATGGGCGGCATCCCCACGAACTATCACGGCGAGGTGCTGACCCTGCGGGACGGCAACCCCGACACGGTGGTGCCGGGCCTCATGGCGATCGGCGAGGCGGCCTGCGTCTCGGTCCACGGCGCCAACCGCCTCGGCTCCAACTCGCTGATCGACCTCGTGGTGTTCGGCCGCGCCGCCGGCAAGCGTTGCGCGGAGATCGTCGAGCCGAACGGCCGGGCCCAGGAACTACCGAAGGGCGCCACCGACAAGGCGCTCGACCGCCTCGACCGCTTCCGCCACGCCAACGGCTCGACGCCGACCGCGGAGCTGCGCGCCGAGATGCAGAAGACTATGCAGAACAACTGCGCGGTGTTCCGCACCGGCGAAGTGCTGGAAGAGGGCAAGGGCCTGATCCACAAGGTCTGGAGCGCCGCCTCCGACGTGAAGATCACCGACCGGTCGCTGGTCTGGAACACCGACTTGCTCGAGACCCTGGAGTTCGACAACCTGATCGGCCAGGCGGTGGTGACCATGGAATCGGCCGCCAACCGCAAGGAATCTCGCGGCGCCCACGCCCGCGAGGACTTCCCGGACCGCGACGACAAGGAGTGGATGAAGCACACCCTCTCCTGGCTCGACGAGGGCCGCCACCAGGTCAACATCGATTACCGGCCGGTGCACACCTATACGATGTCGAACGAGATCCAGTACATCGAGCCGAAGGCGCGGGTGTACTGATAGAGCTAAGCCGGCAGGTCCTGGCCTGCCGGTCATCTGGAGGATGACTTGATGACCCGGACCTTCAAGGGTCTCCCGCGTATCACGGTCAATCCCGCGGTGATGGGCGGCAAGCCCTGCATCCGGGGGATGCGTGTGACGGTGGGCATGATCCTCGGCAACCTCGGCGCTGGCGTCAGCATCGAGGAGTTGCTGCAGGGCTATCCCTATCTCGAACACGAGGATGTGCTGGAAGCCATGCGGTACGGCGCTTGGCTCGCGCAAGCGCGCGACGTCGAGCTCGAGCCTGCGGCATGAGGTTCGTGATCGACATGAATCTTTCGACCGATTGGGTGGACTACCTCGGAAAGCTCGGACACGACGCCGTTCATTGGGCGAGCGTCGGACCGGAAGATTCCCCGGACGAGGACATCGTGGACTGGGCGCGATCGGAAGACCGCACAATCCTCACCAATGATCTCGACTTCGGAACCTTGCTGGTGAGCACGGGCGCCACGAAGCCGAGCGTCGTGCAACTCCGGACGGACATCACCCTGTCCGCCCATGTCGGCCCCCTCGTCGAGCAGGCGATCAATCGCATGGGCGACGGTCTCGCGTCCGGCGCGCTCGTCACGGTCGAACCCGGCCGCCTCCGCTTTCGCTCGCTGATCATAGCCTCTCAGGATTAAGGCTCGCCGCAATGGCTCAGTTCAACCTTCCCAAAAACTCCCAGATCACGCCGGGACGCTCCTGGGCGCCGCCGGCGGGGTCCAAGAACCTGCAGACCTTCAAGATCTACCGCTGGAACCCGGATGACGGGGCCAACCCGCGGATCGACACCTATCAGGTCGACCGCGACGATTGCGGGCCGATGGTGCTCGACGCGCTGCTGTGGATCAAGAACAAGGTCGACTCGACCCTGGTGTTCCGCCGGTCCTGCCGCGAGGGCATCTGCGGCTCCTGCGCCATGAACATCGAGGGGCAGAACGCGCTCGCCTGCACGATGGGCATCGCGGAGTGCAAGAGCCCCGACAACGCCCTGCCGATGATGTCCCGGAAGGACAAGGACGGGGCGATCCGGATCTACCCGCTGCCGCACATGCCGGTGCTGAAGGACCTGGTCCCCGACCTGACCAACTTCTACGCCCAGCACGCCGCGATCGAGCCCTGGCTCCAGACCGAGACGCCCGCCCCCGAGAAGGAGTGGCGCCAGACCCCCGAGGACCGGTCGAAGCTCGACGGCCTGTACGAGTGCATCCTGTGCGCCTGCTGCAGCACGTCGTGCCCGAGCTACTGGTGGAACGGCGACAAGTTCCTCGGCCCGGCGGCCCTGCTCCAGGCCTATCGCTGGCTGATCGATTCGCGCGACGAGAACACCGGCGACCGGCTCGATGCCCTGCACGACCCGTTCCGGCTCTACCGCTGCCACACGATCATGAACTGCGCCAACACCTGCCCGAAGAACCTGAACCCGGCCAAAGCCATCGCCGAGATCAAGAAGATGATGGTCGAGCGGGTGGTCTGACCGCCGGAGCTGAGGCACCCCGGCCACACCGGGGCGAAAAGGTCCGCCGTCCGCAGCGGACTCGGGTGCGGCCGGGGCGGTCGCCTTGCCGTCAGCGCATTTGCCATCGAGTCAGGGGCCAAGGCGCCGCCGTGCGCTTTTCCCAAGCCTGATCCGAAGTGGTCCGATGCTGCGCCCGAGCCTGCCGACCTTCGCCGCCCTGTGCCTGAGCGCCACCCTCGGCGCCTGCGCCTCCACCCGCCTGGAAAGCCCGCGGGCCCGGGCTCCGTCGCAGGCGCCCCTCGATTCCGTCCAGGCGGTCCCGTCGGGCACGGTGACGGCGGCGCCGCTCGCACCCCCGCCGGGCGCGAGTGCAAGCCCCGACGCGCCGCCGCCGCCCGGCGCCCAGGCCAACGCGGCGCCCAACACTCCCACGGTCATCGCCGAGCCGGTCGCACCGCCGCCGCCCCCGCCGCCCGTCGTCACCAGCGGCCGCGCCTCGGTGGTCGGCAGCTGGGATGCGCGGGACGCGACCGGCGGGAGCTGCAAGGTGACCCTGTCCAGCGCCCCGGCGCTGGACCTCTACAAGGCCTCGGCCTCCGGCTGCCCCAACAAGGACCTCGCCCGGGTCTCGGCCTGGGATTTCCGCGATGGCGAGGTCTACCTGTACCAGCCGGGCGGCACCGTCGCGGCGCGGCTGCGCCAGGGCGGCGGCGCGCTCGAAGGCGCGCTGACCAAGTCGGGTGCGACGCTCGCCCTGTCGCGCTGAGCCTCACCCGCGCGAACGGGACCGGCCGAGCCCGGCCGGTCCTGGCGAGGGGCACCGTTGCGAGAAGCCCGGCCGCCGCGACGACCGCGCGCGCTTGGCGCTCGCCGGCCGGCGCTTACATGATGGGCTCCCCCAGCATTACGCCCGGAAGACATGTTCCTGAATTGGCTTGAGCGCCGGGTCGATCCGTTTGCGCCCTTCGACGAGACGCGGACCCCGCCGCAGACGGTTCTGGGATTTGCCGGCTTCTACCTGCGTCCGATCCGGGCCGCCCTGGTGGCGCTGTTCATCATCGCGGTGGTGGCCGGAACCGTCGAGGCCTCGCTCTACCTGGTCATGCGCTGGTTCATCGACCTGTTGGCCACGGCCGACCGGGCCAGCGTCCTGTCGGACCATGCGGTCGGCCTCGGGCTGGTGTTCCTGCTGATCGCCCTGGTGCGGCCGATCTCGATCTGGCTGCACGAGGTGCTGTCCAACCAGCTGATCGTGCCGCAATCGACCAGCCAGATCCGCTGGCGGGCGCATCTCTACACCCTCGGGCATTCGCTCTCGTACTTCCAGGGCGACTTCTCCGGCCGCCTCGCCAACCGCGTCGTACAGGTGGGCCCGGCGGTGCGGGAGCTCGCCGTCGTGTTCATCGACACGCTGCTCTACGTGGCGATCTATGCGGTGACGGCGGTCGGGCTGTTCGGGTCGATCTCGCCCTGGCTCGCCCTGCCGGTGCTGGTCTGGATCGGTGCCTACGCCGCACTCACGACCTGGTTCGTGCCCCGCGCCCGCGCCCGCTCGCACAAGACCGCCGACACCCGCTCGGTCCTGATCGGGCGCATCGTCGACAGCTACACCAACATCCTCACCGTCAAGCTGTTCGCCCGCGACCGCGAGGAGCGCGCGACGGTGCGCGACGCGGTCGAGGTCCATACCGACGCCTACCTGTACCAGTTCCGGCTGGTCACCCTGACCACCAGCCTGCTCGGGATCCTCAACAGCGCGCTGCTGGTCGCCACCGGGGCGGCCTGTCTGGTTCTCTGGCGCGACGGTAGCATGACCACCGGCGAAGCGTCGGCCGGCCTCGCCTTGATCCTGCGGCTCATCGCCATGTCCGGCTGGGTGATGCAGACGGTCCGCGGCGTGTTCGAGAATGTCGGGGTCATTCAGGAGAGCATGCAGACCATGGCGCGCCCGCACGCGCTGGTCGATGCCCCGGAGGCCCGCGAGTTGGTGGTGGCGGGCGGCGAGATCCGCTTCGAAAATGTCGGCTTCCATTACGGGCGCGGCGACGCCACCGTGATCGAGGATTTCACGCTGACGATCCGCCCCGGCGAGAAGGTCGGTCTCGTCGGCGTCAGCGGCGCGGGCAAATCCACCCTCGCGAGCCTGCTGCTGCGCCTCTACGAGGTCGAGAGCGGCCGGATCCTGGTGGACGGCCAGGACATCGCGACGGTGACACAGCAATCGCTGCGCGAGGCCATCGCGATGGTCAGCCAGGATACGTCGCTGCTGCACCGGTCGATCCGCGAGAACATCGGCTACGGGCGTCCCGGGGCCACACAGGAAGAGATCGATCGCGCCGCCCGGCTGGCCCATACCGACCGGTTCATCGCCGATCTCGTCGATCACAAGGGCCGCCGGGGCTACGACGCCCAGGTCGGCGAGCGCGGCGTCAAGCTGTCGGGCGGCCAGCGCCAGCGCATCGCCATCGCCCGGGTCATGCTCAAGGACGCGCCGATCCTGATCCTGGACGAGGCGACGTCCGCCCTCGACAGCGAGGTCGAGGCGGCGATCCAGGAATCACTGGACACGCTGATGGCCGGCAAGACCGTGGTGGCGATCGCCCACCGGTTGTCGACGATCGCGGCGCTCGACCGCCTGGTGGTGATCGACCGGGGCCGAATCGTCGAGGAGGGCACGCATGCCGAGCTCGTCGCCCGCGGCGGCGTCTATGCCGGCCTCTGGGCCCGCCAGTCCGGGGGATTCCTCGACGGCGGAACGACCCGTCTCGACAGCGCCGTGGCGTAGCAGCGCAGGCCGGGCGCTGCCCTGCAACATATGACAACGATCGTGACCTAAGCACGCCCCCGGGCCTCCCGGCATAGCTTGACTTGGGGGTGGCAGACGGTCTCATTGCTCAGATTAGAACGATAATGCTTTGATCTCGGTACGGCCGGGACATCAGGGCAGGGCACCTGCGGCCCTCACGCCGACGCACGGAGTTCCAAATCTTGGCGACCACCTCCGCCACTACTCCCGCATCCCGGGAGGGCAGCCCTCAGGACGGCAGCCGCCGCGACTTCCTGTTCCTCGCCACCGGGGCCGGCCTCGCGGTCGGTGTGGGTGCCGCGGCGTGGCCTCTGGTCTCGTCCATGGCGCCCGACGCAGACACGATCGCGGCCGGGGCGCCGATCGACGTCGATCTGACGCCGATCCAGGACGGCCAGATCGTCAACGTCTTCTGGCGCGGCAAGCTGATCTTCGTCCGTAAGCTCACCGCCAAGGAGGTGACCGACATGGAGGCGGTCCCGCTCTCGGCGATGATCGATCCGGCGGCCTTCCCGACCCGGGTCAAGAAGGGCCACGACCAGTGGCTGATCGTCTACGGCAACTGCACGCATCTCGGCTGCGTGCCGATCGGCCACCAGGGCAGCTTCGAGGGTTGGGCCTGCCCCTGCCACGGCTCGCAGTTCGACGCCGTCGGGCGCGTCCGCCACGGGCCGGCCCCCATCAACCTGCCGATCCCGCCCTACGCCTTCGAGACGGATACGAAGATCCGGATCGGCGAGGGTGGCAAGGAAGCGGCGTGAGAAGGACGCGGACATGAGCGGAACTGCCAGCACGTACGTCCCGAAGAGTCGCGTCGCCAAATGGTTCGAGGCCCGGCTGCCGATCGCCGGGCTCGTGCACTCGTCCTTCATCGCCTATCCCGTCCCGCGCAACCTCAACTACTTCTGGACCTTCGGGGCGATCCTAGCCGCCTTCCTGGGAATCCAGATCGTCACCGGCGTCTGGCTGGCGATGCACTACGAGCCCTCGGCGACGGGCGCGTTCAATTCCGTCGAAAAGATCATGCGCGACGTGAATTACGGCTGGCTGCTGCGCTACGCGCACGCCAACGGCGCGTCGATGTTCTTCGTGGCGGTCTACGTCCACATGTTCAGGGCGCTGTATTACGGCTCGTACAAGGCCCCGCGCGAGGTGCTCTACATCCTGGGCGTGATCATCTACCTGCTGATGATGGCGACCGCGTTCCTCGGTTACACGCTGCCGTGGGGCCAGATGAGCTTCTGGGGCGCCACCGTCATCACCAACATCCTGGCGGCGATCCCGGTGGTGGGCGACACCATCCAGACCCTGCTGTGGGGCGGCTACTCGGTCGGCAACCCGACCGTGAACCGGTTCTTCTCGCTGCACTACCTGCTGCCCTGGATGATCGCCGGCGTCGTCGTGCTGCACGTCTGGGCGCTGCACGTCACCGGCCAGAACAACCCGGCCGGCATCCCGATCAAGTCGGGCAAGGACGCGGTGCCGTTCACCCCCTACGCCACCGTCAAGGACGGGTTCGCCACCTGCGTGTTCATGATCCTGTTCGCGTGGTTCCTGTTCTACCAGCCGAACTACCTGGGCCACGCCGACAACTACATCCCGGCCAACCCGGCGGTGACTCCCGCGCACATCGTGCCCGAATGGTACTTCCTGCCGTTCTACGCGATCCTGCGGGCCGTCCCGAGCAAGCTCGGCGGCGTGATCCTGATGTTCTCGGCGGTGATCATCCTGGCCTTCGCGCCGTGGCTGGATTGGTCGCGGGTGCGCTCCTGCAACTACCGGCCGATCTACCGGCAGTTCTTCTGGGCGTTCATCGGCGCGACCTTCCTCCTGGGCTGGCTCGGATCCCAGCCGCCGGAGGGTGGCTACGTGATCGCGTCGCAGATCTGCACGGCCTACTACTTCGCCCACTTCCTGATCGTGATGCCGCTCTGCGGCCTGTTCGAGACGCCCAAGGCGCTCCCGGCCTCGATCCTGGAGAGCGTGACCGGGCCGGGCAAACAGGTGAGCGGATCGGGGATGCCGGCGGGCGCCGCCGCCGCTCCGACCACCAAAGGCTGACGGGGTGACGACGGAACCATGATGATGACCCGCGTCCTCTCGACGACCGCTGCCGCCGCCCTCGCGGCGCTGCTGATCGGCGCCGTGCCGGCCTCCGCCCAGGAAGGGCACGGCGGCCCGGTGCCGGGCCGCGTCAACTGGAGCTTCGCCGGCACGTTCGGCCGCTTCGACACAGCTCAGCTTCAGCGCGGCTTCCAGGTTTACAAGGAAGTTTGCTCCGCCTGCCACTCGATGAAGCTGGTGTCCTTCCGCAACCTCGCCCAGGAGGGCGGCCCGGACTTCTCTGCCGCGCAGGTCAAGGCGCTGGCCGCGACCTACCAGGTCAAGGACGGCCCGAACGATGCCGGCGACATGTTCGACCGGCCGGGCCGGCCGGCGGACACGTTCCCGCCGCCCTTCCCGAACGACCAGGCCGCGGCGGCCGCCAACGGCGGCAAGGCACCGCCGGACTTCTCGGTGATCGCCAAGGCGCGGACCTTCTCCCGCGGCTCGCTGTACTTCCTGACCGATTGGCTGCCGCTGATCGGCTATTCCGAGCAGGGGCCCGACTACATCCACGCGCTCCTCAACGGCTACGAGGAGGCGCCGAAGGACTTCACGGTCCCCGATGGCGGCCACTACAACAAGTACTATCCCGGCCACATCATCGCGATGCCGCCGCCGATCACGGACGGCCAGGTCACCTACGCCAAGAACGATGCCGGCCAGCCCGTGGTCCCCGAGACGGTGGACCAGTACGGCAAGGACGTCTCGGCCTTCCTGATGTGGGCGGCCGAGCCGCACATGATGGACCGCAAGGCGCTTGGCTTCCGGGTGATCCTGTTCCTGATCATCATGTCGGGGCTGCTCTACTACGTGAAGAAGAAGGTCTGGGCCGATGTCGGCGGCGAGGTCCACGGCCTCCAGCCGGAGCTGCACAAGACCTTCTGAGGCGCCGCCTCACCGATCCTGCCGGGTGGGCCTCCTTCGGGGGGCCCATCTTTTTTGCGCTGGGACTGCGTGCTACCGGTCGGTGAACGCGGCTGTCGACCTCTCGGCGACACCGATCCCATCCGCCCCCCCTGAGGTGCTGCGCAGCAGCCTCGAAGAAGGGTTCGAGGGATCGCTCCGCGTTGTGGCGACCTCCTTCGAGGCCTCCGCTTCGCTCCGGCACCTCAGGATGCGGTGGTGGATGGGATGCAGCTCACAAAAGGGAAACCGGCATGACGGCAGCGGTGCTCGGGGTGATGGGCGGGTCCGGGGTCTACGACCTGCCGGGCCTGGAAGACGTGCGCGAGGAGCAGGTCACGTCGCCCTGGGGCGAGCCCTCGGACGCCCTGCGCATCGGCCGGATCGGCGACACCAAGATCGTGTTCCTGGCCCGTCACGGACGCGGCCACCGGTTCTCGCCGTCGGGCATCAACTACCGCGCCAACATCGACGCGATGAAGCGGGCGGGCGTGACGGATCTGGTCTCGCTCTCGGCCTGCGGCTCGTTCCGCGAGGAACTGCCCCCGGGCCTGTTCGTGCTGGTGGACCAGTTCGTCGACCGCACCCATGGGCGCGCGTCGTCGTTCTTCGGCGACGGCTGCGTGGCCCACGTCTCGCTCGCGCATCCGGTCGGCCCGACCCTGCAGGCGCGCATCGCGGCGGCGGCCAGGGCCGAGGACATTCCCGTCCATCGCGGCGGGACCTATGTCTGCATGGAAGGCCCGCAATTCTCGTCGCTCGCGGAATCCCGCGCCTACAAGGCACAGGGGTTCGACGTGATCGGCATGACCAACATGCCCGAGGCGAAGCTCGCCCGCGAGGCCGAGATCACCTACGCCACCATCGCCATGGTGACCGACTACGATTGCTGGCACCCCGGCCACGACGCGGTGGACGTCGCCGCGGTGATCGCGGTGGCCCGGGCCAACGCCGACAAGGCCGCCCGGCTCGTGGCCCGGCTCGCCCGCGATTTCCCGGTCGAGCGCGAGCCCTGCCCGGCGGGTTCGCACCGGGCGCTGGACGGCGCGATCATGACCGCGCCGACCGCCCGCGACCCTGCGGTGCTGGCCAAGCTCGACGCCGTGGCGGGCCGGGTCCTGCACGGATAGGGCGGCCGTGCCCTTTCCATTCCAAAGAAACTCACACTAGAAGGCGCTCGTGGCCCCGGCCGCCCCGCCACGAAGTCCGAAACACATGCGCAGCGCCTCCATCAGCCGGAAGACCGCCGAGACCGACATCGCGGTCAGCGTCGGCCTCGACGGGACCGGGCAATCCAAGATCGCCACGGGCATCGGCTTCCTCGATCACATGCTGGACCTGTTCGCCCGGCACGGCCTGTTCGACCTGGAGGTGAAGGTCGACGGCGACCTGCATATCGACCAGCACCATTCCGCGGAGGATTGCGGCATCGCGCTGGGCCAGGCCTTCTCCAAGGCGCTCGGCGACAAGCGCGGCGTGACGCGCTACGCCGACATCCACCTGCCCATGGACGAGGCGCTGACGCGGGTCTGCATCGACATCTCGGGCCGGCCCTTCCTGGTGTTCCGCACCACCTTCAAGGTGGAGAAGATCGGGCAGTTCGACACCGAACTGGTGCGCGAGTGGTTCCAGGCCTTCGCCATGAATGCCGGGCTGACGCTGCACGTCGAGACCCTGTACGGCGACAACGCCCACCACATCGCCGAGAGCTGCTTCAAGGGCCTGGCCCGCGCCTTGCGGAAGGCGGTCGCGATCGATCCCCGCGAGGAGGGACGCGTTCCCTCCACGAAGGGCTCCCTGTAGACCGTCGTTTCGTCCTTACGTTTGCGTCGTCCCGAAAACACCTTTCGGGACGGTGCCGGAGCCGGGAGACCCGCCATGCGGATGCGCAGCTACACGCTCCACCTGCCGATCGACGCGCGGCCGGGCGAATCCGTCGGCCTCGACCGGGCGGTGCTCGTGCCCGACGGCTTTGCCTGGTCGGCCTTCGCGTTCGGCGTTCTGTGGTTCCTGTTCCACCGCCTGTGGATCGCGGCGCTCATCGTACTCGCGGGATTCGTCGCGCTGGCCGGCATCGGCCACATGCTGGGGTTGCCGCCGGGGATCGCCACGCTCGTCACGCTGCTGGCCTCCTGGCTGGTCGGCCTCGAAGCCTCGAGCCTGCGCCGCTGGACCCTGGCGCGCCGGGGTTGGCCGGCCCGGGATGCCGTCATCGCCGCCACCCCCGAGGAGGCCGAGGCCCGCGCCCTCAACCGCTGGCTCGATTCCAGCGCGGCGGCGCCGCGGGCGCCGTTCCCGTCCGGGCCGACCCGACGCACCGAGCCGGTGATCGGCCTGTTCCCCGCGCAGGAAATCGCCCGGTGAGTGTCACGTCGAGACCCGCATGAGTACCGAGACGGTCGCGATCATCGATTACGGGTCGGGCAACCTCCATTCGGCCGCCAAGGCGTTCGAGCGTGCCGCCCGCGAGAGCGGGCGCGACGCGCGCATCCGCCTGACCTCCGACCCGGCCGTGGTGGCCGCCGCCGACCGCGTCGTGCTGCCGGGCGTCGGCGCCTACGCGGATTGCAGGCGCGGGCTCGATGCCGTCCCCGGCATGGTCGAGGCGATGACCGAGGTGGCGCAGGTCGCCGCCCGGCCGTTCCTGGGGATCTGCGTCGGCATGCAGCTGCTCGCGACCCGCGGCCTCGAATACGAGACCACGCCGGGCCTCGGCTGGATCCCGGGCGACGTCGCGCCGATCCGCCCGTCCGATCCGGCGCTCAAGATCCCCCATATGGGCTGGAACACCCTGCGGATCGCCCGCGACCAAGCGCTGCTCGCCGGCATCCCCACCGGGGAAGACGGCCTGCACGCCTACTTCGTCCACAGCTTCGCGCTCGCCGCCGCGCACCCGGAGGACGTGGTCGCGCAGGCCGAGTACGGTGGACCGGTCACCGCCATGGTCGCCCGGGGCAACATCGCCGGCACGCAGTTCCACCCCGAGAAGAGCCAGCGCCTCGGCCTGGCCCTCATCGCGAACTTTTTGAACTGGCGCCCGTGAGCGGGCTCCGGCTTCGGCCAGAAGGAAACGACCACCCGTGATCCTGTACCCGGCGATCGACCTGAAGGAAGGGCGTTGCGTCCGCCTCATCCAGGGGGACATGGCGCAGGCCAAGATCTTCGGCGACGATCCGGCCGCCCAGGCCGCGACCTTCGAGGACCAGGGCTTCCCCTGGCTGCACGTGGTCGATCTCGACGGCGCCTTCGCGGGCGCGCCGCGCAACGCCGCCGCGGTGGACGCGATCCTCGCCCGGGTCGGCATCCCGGTGCAGCTCGGCGGCGGCATCCGCGAGATGAAGACGCTGGAAGGCTGGCTGGCGAAGGGCGTGGCCCGGGTGATCATCGGCACCGCCGCCGTGCGCGACCCCGGATTCGTGCGGGAGGCGGCACGCCTCCATCCGGGCAAGATCGCGGTGGGCATCGACGCCAAGGACGGCCGCGTCGCCGTCGAGGGCTGGGCGCAGACCTCCAGCATGACCGCCGAGGAACTCGGCCGCCGGTTCGAGGATGCCGGCGTCGCGGCCATCATCTACACCGACATCGCCCGCGACGGGATCCTCAAGGGCCTCAACGTCGAGATGACCCTGGCGCTGGCCCAGGCCGTGCGGATCCCGGTGATCGCCTCCGGAGGCCTCGCCTCGATCGACGACGTGCACCGCCTGCTCCAGCCCGATTGCGCCCTCATCGCCGGCGCCATCACGGGCCGGGCGCTCTACGACGGCCGCATCGACCCGCAGGCGGCGCTCGCGGCGATCGCGCAGGCGCGCGGCCCGGTGGCGTGATAGGATTGCTTGAAGACGACTTGTTTGCAGGATTCCTTGGGAGGCACCGATGCGTGCTGCAAAGGTGGCGGTCCGCGCCGCCACGACCGGGACTACCTACGCGGGTGATTTCTATACCTGGACCCAGGAGCAGGGTAAACGTCTGCGCGCGCGCGATTTCAGCGGTCTGGACCTCGAAAACCTGGCCGAGGAGATTGAGAGTTTGGGCCGCAGTGAATTCAATAGCCTCGTAAGCGCGTGGCGTTTAATTCTGCTGCATATGCTGAAATGGGATCATCAGCCGGATCGCAGGACACGCAGCTGGATGATCTCCATCCGAACACATCGCAATAGGGCGGCCGATCTGTTGACGGATAATCCCGGGCTCAAGAGCCGTCTCGCGCAAGCGTTGGAACGTGCCTATCGGGATGCCAGAGACGAAGCTTCGGTCGAGACCGGCTTGCCGTTGCGCGTCTTCCCGAAAGAGTGCCCCTATGGCCGCGACGAGCTGACAACACGACTCTTCTCGATCGACTCTGAAGACACGCTCGGCTGAGAAGGTGATCCTGTGCTCAAAACCCGCATCATCCCCTGCCTCGACGTGAAGGACGGGCGCGTCGTGAAGGGCGTCCGCTTCGAGGGCCTGCGCGACGCCGGCGATCCGGTGGAGGCCGCCAAGGTCTACGACGCGGCCGGGGCCGACGAGCTGTGCTTCCTCGACATCACCGCCAGCCGCGAGGCCCGCGGGACGCTGCTCGACATCGTCAGCCGGACAGCCGAGGCCTGCTTCATGCCGCTCACCGTCGGCGGCGGCGTCCGCGCGGTCGAGGACGTGCGCGGGCTGCTGCTCGCCGGTGCCGACAAAGTCGCGATCAACACCGCCGCCGTGAAGGATCCGGACCTCGTCGCCCGCGCGGCGGAAAAATTCGGCGCGCAGTGCATCGTGGTGGCGATCGACGCCAAGCGGGTCTCCGCCCCCGGCGAAGCCGCCCGCTGGGAGATCTTCACCCATGGCGGCCGCGATCCGACCGGGATCGACGCGGTGGCGTTCGCCCGCCTGGTAGCCGCAAAGGGCGCGGGCGAGCTGCTGGTCACCTCCATGGACAAGGACGGGACGCGCTCCGGCTACGACCTCGCGCTGACGCGGGCGATCAGCGACGCCGTGAGCGTCCCGGTGATCGCCTCGGGCGGAGTCGGCGGGCTGGACGACCTCGTGGCCGGCGTGGCCCAGGGCGGCGCCAGCGCCGTGTTGGCCGCCTCGATCTTCCATTTCGGGCAGGCGAGCGTCGCCGAGGCCAAGGCCCATATGGCGGCGGCCGGCCTCGCCATGCGTCTCGACGGCCCCGCATCCTCAGCGAGAGCGCCCCTGTGAGCAGCATTCTTCTGGCCGACGCGACCCTCCTCGACCCGGCGACGGGCCGCGAGACGCGCGGCGCCGTGCTGGTGCGCGACGGCCGGATCGCCGACATCGCGGAGGGTGCCGCCCCCGGAGCCCCGGCGGAGGCCAAGCGGATCGATTGCCGCGGGCGGGTCCTCACCCCGGGCCTGATCGACATGCGCGCCTTCGTGGGCGAGCCGGGGGCCGAGCACCGGGAGACCCTGGCCTCGGCCAGCGCCGCGGCGGCGGCGGGCGGCGTCACCACCCTGGTCTGCATGCCCGACACCAACCCGGTGATCGACGGCCCGGCGATCGTGGACTTCGTGCTTCGCCGCGCCCGCGACACCGCGTGCGTCAACGTCCTGCCCGCGGCCGCCATCACCAAGGGCTTGGCCGGCAAGGAGATGACCGAGTTCGGCCTGCTCCAGGAAGCGGGCGCGGTGGCGTTCACCGATGGCCTGCACGCGGTGGGCAACGCCCAGGTGATGCGCCGCGCCCTGACCTACGCCCGGGATTTCGACGCCCTGCTGATGCAGCATGTCGAGGAGGCCGACCTCGTCGCCGAGGGCGTGATGAACGAGGGCGAGCTCGCCTCCCGCCTCGGGTTGATGGGCATCCCCCGGGAGGCCGAGACCGTGATGCTGGAGCGCGACATCCGCCTCGTCCGGCTGACCGGTGCCCGCTACCACGCGGCCATGATCTCGACCGCCGATTCGGTCGAGATCGTGCGCCGGGCCAAGCAGGACGGGCTGCCGGTGACCTGCGGAGTCTCGGTCAACAACCTCGTGCTGAACGAGAACGACATCGGCCATTACCGCACCTTCTGCCGGCTCTCGCCGCCGCTGCGGGACGAGGCCGACCGGCACGCCATGGTGCAGGCCCTGAACGAGGGCGTGATCGACGTGGTCGTCTCCGACCACAACCCGCAGGATGTCGAGACCAAGCGCCTGCCCTTCGCGGAGGCGGCCGACGGGGCGCTCGGGATCGAGACCCTGCTCGGCGCGTCCCTGCGGCTGGTCCACACCGGCGACCTCGCGCTCGCCAAGCTCGTGGCGGCGCTCACCGTGAACCCGGCCCGGATCCTCGGCCGCGAGGCGGGCCGGCTGGCGGTCGGCGCGCCGGCCGACCTGGTGCTGATCGACCCCGATCTGCCCTACGTGCTCGACAAGCGGCGGCTCAAGTCGCGGTCCAAGAACTCGCCCTTCGACGAGGCGCGCCTCCAGGGCGCCGCGGTGCTGACGCTGGTGGGTGGCCGGACGGTGCACGCCCTCGACGATCTCGCGGCCGCGGCATGACGCTCCCGGACCTCGCGACGCCCGCCGTCCTCGGCGGCCTTGCCCTGGGTTACGCCCTGGGCTCGATTCCGTTCGGGCTCATCCTGACGCGGTTTGCCGGGCTCGGCGACGTCCGGGCGATCGGCTCGGGCAATATCGGCGCGACCAACGTGCTGCGCACCGGCCGGAAGGGCCTCGCCGCCGCGACGCTGCTGGGCGATGCCCTGAAGGGGACCGCCGCGGTGCTGATCGCCCGTCAGCTCGGCGAGGGTCCGGCGCTGGCGGCCGGCCTCGGAGCCTTCCTCGGCCACCTCTTCCCGGTCTGGCTCGGCTTCAAGGGCGGCAAGGGGGTGGCGACCTTCATCGGCGTGCTGCTGGCCTTCAGCCCGCCGGCTCTGGCGGCCTTCGCGGCGATCTGGCTCGGCCTGGCCTTCGCGCTGAAATACTCGTCGCTGGCGGCGCTGGCCGCCTCCGCGGCGACGCCGCTCGTGCTGTGGGCGCTCGGTGCGCCGACGCAAGCTGTGCTGTTCCTGATGCTCGGCCTGCTGCTATGGTGGAAGCACGCACCCAACATCCGGCGACTCGCGGCCGGCACCGAGGGGCGCATCGGCCAGAAGGGCTGAGCCGTCACGCGCGACGGCGTGATCCCGGGGGTGCGCCATGCAGCTCAGCGATGCCCAGCGCCTCGATTGGCTGCGGCTGATCCGGACCGAGGGCGTCGGCCCCCGCAGCTTCCGCACCCTGATCAACCGGTTCGGCGGGGCGGCCGCGGCCCTCGAAGCCTTGCCGGCCCTGACCGGGCGCCAGGGCAGACGCGTCGAGCCGCCGAGCCGGAGGCAGGCCGAGGACGAGGTCGCCGCCCTGGCGCGCCTCGGGGGCCGGCTGCTCGCCACCGGCGAGCCGGACTTCCCGCGCCTGCTCCAAGCCACCGACGCGGCCCCGCCGCTCATCGCCCTGCGCGGCGACTCCAGGATCCTGGCGCGGCCCGCCATCGCCATCGTTGGGTCGCGCAACGCATCGACCGCGGGGCTCGCCTTCACGGAGCGGCTGGCCCGGGGCCTCGGCGAATCCGGCCTCGCCGTGGTCTCGGGGCTCGCCCGGGGGATCGACGCCCGCGCCCACAAGGCCAGCCTGCAGACCGGCACCGTCGCCGTGATGGCCGGCGGGCAGGACCGGATCTACCCCGCCAGCCACGCGGCCCTGGTCGACGCGATCCTGGGGGAGGGCGGAGCGGTGGTGGCCGAGATGCCGATCGGCTGGGAGGCGCGGGGCCGCGACTTCCCCCGGCGCAACCGCATCATCTCGGGCCTCGCCTACGGCACGATCGTGGTCGAGGCGGCGCGCCGCTCCGGCTCGCTGATCACGGCACGCTACGCCCTGGAGCAGAACCGGGAGGTCTTCGCCGTCCCGGGCTCGCCGCTCGACCCGCGGGCGGAGGGCACCAACGACCTGATCCGCCAGGGCGCGACCCTGGTGGCCGACATCGACCACGTCCTCGCCGTGATCGGCCCGATCATCGATCGCGGTCCCGATCCCGACGCGGCCCCCGCGCGGGAGCGGCCGGACTTCGCCGAGCAACCGGACTTTTGGGACGAGATCGATCTCGACGGGCGGGCGGACCTGCTCGACGGCAGCGCCAGGATGGCCGCGGGCCCCGACGCGCCGGCGGTCGAGC
Organism: Methylobacterium mesophilicum; assembly: GCF_022179445.1. Taxonomy (GTDB): domain Bacteria; phylum Pseudomonadota; class Alphaproteobacteria; order Rhizobiales; family Beijerinckiaceae; genus Methylobacterium; species Methylobacterium mesophilicum. The sequence goes on from NZ_BPQU01000012.1 coordinate 121,919, forward strand.
CGGAGGAGCCCGCGGACGACCGCCAGAGAATCATCGCCCTGCTGGGGCCGAGCCCGGTCGGCACCGACGAATTGGCGCGCAGCGCCGGGGTCGGCGCCCGGGTGGTGCAGACGGTGCTGCTGGAGCTGGAGCTCGACGGCCGGATCGAGCGGCACGGCAGCGGGGCCGTCTCGCTCCTCAGTCGCTGAGGGCGTCCGCGTCGGAATCGGCGAGGTTGCGCATCACGTCGAGGCAGCCCTGCAGGATGTAGGCGGCGGCGAGCTTGTCCACGAGCTGGCCGCGCCTGGCCCGGGACGCATCCGCCTCGATCAGCGCCCGGGTCACCACGGCTGTGGACAGGCGCTCGTCGAAGAAGACGTGCGGGATGTCGATGATCGGCTTGAGGTTGCGGATGAACGCGCGGGTCGATTGCACCCGCGGCCCCTCGCTGCCGTCCATGTTCAGGGGCAGCCCGATCACCAGCCCGCCGACGGCGTGCTGCCGGCACAAGGCGGCGAGGCGCTGCGCGTCCGGGGTGAACTTCACCCGGCGGATCGTCTCGAGGGGGCTCGCGATCTGGCGGCCGAGATCCGACAGGGCGAGCCCGATCGTCTTGGTGCCGAGATCGACCCCGATCAGGCGCGCGCCACCGCGCGATGCGGCCGCGAAGGTGCGGATCTCGTCGAAGTTCATGGCGTGGCCCTACGCCAGCCCGGCGCCCCGCGCCAGCGTGGCTTCCGAGATCCCCTCGAACCGGGCGGGGAGCGGCGCCGCCCCGGGGCCCAGGACCAGGGCGGCGGCGGGTCCGGTCACACGGGTAAAGAAGTCGACCAGGCTCTCGCCGCCGAACCGCACCGTTTCGAGGTCGGGCGCCAGCAGCCAGATGTCGTATTCCTCGCCGGTGCCGGAGACGTCCCAGAACAGGAAGCTGCCGTCCTCGCCGGCGCCGAAGAAGCACGCGCGCTCGATCACCGCCGGGTCGCCGTCTTCGACATCGAAGCGGTGCGGCTCCCCGCCGTCCTCCAGCATCGCCACGGCGTTGCCGACGCTGACGGCGATCACCCCGGCCTGGGTGGCCAGATCGCTGGCCTCGTACGGCGACGGCACGGCGATCCGGACCTGCCCGCCCGCCAGGCCGATGCCGCAGGTCTCGCAGAAGCTGCGGTAGGAGGCGGGCAGAGGGAATCCCAGCTCCGCCGCGGCGCGGTCGAGGTCGGCACCCCGCGACGTGAACCCCGCCGACAGGCTCGTGAACACCGACTCCCACATCACAGCCACTCCACCGTCCACAGCGTTAACGCTCTCCGTAGATCGACCCGGATGCGCCCGGAGCCGTTCGCGAATAGGTAGGTTAAGACTTCGTTAATCCACAAACCGGGTATCGCCATGACGACGATCGGCCAGCCCTGCTCACCGGCTCCGCTCCGCCGCAAACGATCCGTGACCCGCAAGCAATGCTGGATGCTGGTCCTGGCCTTCGAAGTCCTGGTCTTCGGAGCCTCGCAATCGGTCTTCCGGCCCGTTCGCCCGGCCGGCATCACCATCGAGATGTCGGTCACGCCGAACCACGTGGTGACCTGATCCGGCGTCCCGCCCGCCATCGTGAGGGGTGGACCGGCTTTAACGCCCGCGTTGCGGCGCGTCGAACCGCAGTGCTATAGCGCGGCCGGCGCCGGGGATGCCTCCCGGGCAGGGACGAACGGGACGGCATGTCGGTCGACGAGAAGACGGTTCGGCGTATCGCGCATCTGGCGCGGATCGCGGTCACCGACGACGAGGTCGGTCCGCTGCAGGGTGAGCTGAACGCCATCCTGGCCTTCGTCGAGCAGCTCGGCGCCATCGACGTGAGCGGCGTCGAGCCGATGACCTCGGTGACCCCGATGGCGATGAAGAAGCGCGAGGACGTGGTCACCGACGGCGGCCGCGCCGCGGACGTGGTCGCCAACGCCCCCGAGACCGAAGACAATTACTTCCTGGTTCCGAAGGTCGTCGAGTAGGCTGCATCCAGCCTTCGGCGAAGCAAACATTCTGGCGGGCATGCGCGCCGTGGCGCGCGAGGACGGGAACAGCGTGGATCCGAACGAACTCACCCTGGCCGAGGCGCGCGACGCCCTCAAGGCGAAGCGGATCTCGGCCCGCGAGCTGACCCAGGCGCATCTCGACGCCATGGCCAAGGCCCGCGTGCTGAACGCCTACATTCGCGAGACCCCCGACCAAGCCCTCAAGATGGCGGATGAAGCGGACGAAAAGATCGCGGCCGGCGCGGCGCGGCCGCTCGAGGGCATCCCGCTCGGGATCAAGGATCTGTTCTGCACCGAGGGCGTCACCACGACGGCGGGCTCCAAGATCCTCGAAACCTTCGTGCCGCACTACGAATCGGCCGTCTCGGCCAACCTGTGGCGCGACGGCGCCGTGATGCTGGGCAAGCTGAACCTCGACGAGTTCGCCATGGGCTCGTCCAACGAGACCAGCGCCTACGGCAACGTGGTCTCGCCCTGGCGCCGGAAGGGGTCCGACGCGCAGCTCGTGCCGGGCGGCTCCTCCGGCGGTTCGGCCGCGGCCGTCGCGGCGCGGCTGTGCCTGGGCGCCACCGCCACCGATACCGGCGGCTCGATCCGCCAGCCCGCCGCCTTCACCGGCACGGTCGGCATCAAGCCGACCTACGGCCGCTGCTCGCGCTGGGGCACCGTGGCCTTCGCCTCCTCCCTCGACCAGGCCGGCCCGATCGCCCGCACGGTGCGGGACTGCGCGATCCTGCTCGGCTCGATGGCCGGTCCGGATGCGCGCGACACCACCTGCGTCGACCTCCCGGTGCCGGACTTCGAGGCCGCGGTCGGCCGCGGCGTGAAGGGCCTGACCATCGGCATCCCGAAGGAGTACCGGGTCGACGGCATGCCGCCCGAGATCCAGAAGCTCTGGGACGACGGCGCCGCCTGGCTGAAGGATGCCGGCGCGACGATCAAAGAGATCTCGCTGCCGCACACTGCCTCGGCGCTGCCGGCCTATTACATCGTCGCCCCGGCCGAGGCGTCCTCGAACCTCGCGCGCTACGACGGCGTCCGCTACGGCCTTCGCGTGCCCGGCAAGGATATCGCCGGGATGTACGAGAACACCCGCGCCGCCGGCTTCGGCCGCGAGGTCAAGCGCCGGATCATGATCGGCACCTACGTGCTGTCGGCCGGCTACTACGACGCCTATTACGTCCGCGCCCAGAAGATCCGCACCCTGATCAAGCGCGACTTCGAGGCGGCCTACGCGGCGGGCGTCGACGCGATCCTGACCCCGGCCACGCCGTCCTCGGCCTTCGGGATCGGCGAGAAGGCCTCGGCCGACCCGGTGGAGATGTACCTCAACGACGTGTTCACCGTGACGGTGAACATGGCCGGCCTGCCGGGCATCGCCGTGCCGGCCGGGATCGACGGCCAGGGCCTGCCGCTCGGCCTCCAGCTGATCGGCCGCCCCTTCGACGAGGAGACGCTGTTCGCGGTCGCCCAGGTGATCGAGGAGGCCGCCGGCCGGACCGTCCTGCCAGAGCCCTGGTGGGCATGACCGTCCCCTTCTATCCCTGGACGGTCTGGATCTGGGCCGCGTTCGATCCGGCGCTGATCGTGGTGGCGGTCTATCTCGGCTGGACCGCCAGCCAGTTCGGCAAGGTGTTCATCGCGGCGATCGCGGCGCTCGGCTTCTCGGTCCTGTTTTCGTGGGCGGTGAGCGCGGCCGGCATCCCGTGGCCGGCGCCGATCACGCACGACGGGCCGACCTTCTTCCCGGTGCGGACGATCGCCGCCCTGCTCTGGGCGATGCTCGCCTACGGCGTCCGGCGGACGATCGCCCGGCGCGCTTGATTCTTGGCGCGCGCGGCCCGTAGATGTTCTTCAAGTGTAGGAGCGCGGCACCGGTCGCGATCCCACCCGCGACCTCATCCTGAGGTGACCGCGTCAGCGGGCCTCGAAGGAGCCATCCAGGCTCCGCGCGATCCCTGGAGCCCTCCTTCGAGGCTGCTGCGCAGCACCCTCAGGATGAGGTTGCGGATCGGATCGTGCGGAGACCGCATCACATCCCGGCCCGGACCACCATGAACGCACCTGTCGATCCCAAGAAACTGATCAAGGGCGGCCTGCACGACTGGGAGGTGATCGTCGGCATGGAGATCCATGCCCAGGTCTCCAGCCGGGCGAAGCTGTTCTCCGGCGCTTCGACCGAATTCGGGGCCGAGCCGAACGACCACGTCTCGCTGGTCGACGCCGCGATGCCCGGCATGCTGCCGGTGATCAACGCCGAATGCATCGCGCAAGCCGTGCGGACGGGTCTCGGCCTGAAGGCGCAGATCAACCTGCGCTCGGTGTTCGACCGGAAGAACTACTTCTACCCGGATCTGCCGCAGGGCTACCAGATCTCGCAGTACAAGGACCCGATCGTCGGCGAGGGCGAGGTGCTGGTCGACATGGCCGACGGCACGTCGATCACGGTCGGCATCGAGCGGCTGCACCTGGAGCAGGATGCCGGCAAGTCGCTGCACGATCAGGACCCGCTGCGCAGCTTCGTCGACCTCAACCGCTCGGGCGTGGCGCTGATGGAGATCGTCTCCCGGCCGGACCTGCGCTCGTCTGAGGAAGCCAAGGCCTACGTGACCAAGCTGCGCACGATCCTGCGCTATCTCGGCACCTGCGACGGCGACATGGAGAAGGGTTCGCTCCGCGCCGACGTGAACGTCTCGGTGCGCCGCCCGGGCGAGCCGCTGGGCACGCGCTGCGAGATCAAGAACGTCAACTCGATCCGCTTCATCGGCCAGGCGATCGAGATCGAGGCCCGGCGCCAGATCGCGATCCTGGAAGACGGCGGCAAGATCGACCAGGAGACCCGCCTGTTCGATCCGGGCAAGGGCGAGACCCGCTCGATGCGCTCCAAGGAAGAAGCGCATGATTACCGCTACTTCCCCGATCCCGACCTGCTGCCGCTCGAGTTCGACCAGGCCTATGTCGACGCGCTGGCATCCGGCCTGCCGGAGCTGCCGGACGCCAAGAAGGCGCGGTTCGTGAACGATTACGGCCTGTCGCCCTACGATGCCGGCGTGCTCGTGGCCGAGCGGGCCTCGGCCGACTACTACGAGGCGGTCGCCAAGGGCCGCGACGGCAAGGCCGCGGCCAACTGGGTGATCAACGAGCTGTTCGGCCGCCTCAACAAGGAGGGGCTCTCGATCGACGCGACGCCGGTCTCGGCCGACCAGCTCGGGGCGATCGTGGACCTGATCGGCGAGGGCGTCATCTCCGGCAAGATCGCCAAGGACCTGTTCGAGATCGTCTGGACCGAGGGCGGCGACCCGCGCGCCGTGGTCGAGAGCCGCGGCATGAAGCAGGTCACCGACACCGGCGCCATCGAGGCGGCGATCGACCAGATCATCGCGGCCAACCCCGACAAGGTCGCCCAGGCGAAGGAGAAGCCGACCCTGCTCGGCTGGTTCGTCGGCCAGACCATGAAGGCGACCGGCGGCAAGGCGAACCCGGCGGCGGTCAACGCGCTGCTGAAGGACAAGCTCGGCATCGCCTGAGGTCAATCCGGCGAAGCGCGCCCCACCCGGTCTTGCGACGCGCGCCTTGCCGGACGATGTCTCCCGGCCTCGTGTGTTGGCTTGAGAGGTCCAGGCCGGTCGGCCTCATCTCGGGCGCGGACATTGGGGCTGGCAGTCGTCCCACCACGACGTAAGCCCGCCGCGGCGACACCGGGCGGTAGATGACCGTTCTGGATCTAATGGAAACCGCGGCGGAAGCGGCGCAAAGTGGGGCCTTTCGCGCATTCGAAGACGGACCATCGCTTGGCCGCTTCTGCGCCCCTGAGGCCGCTTCCGTCCGGTTGTTCGTCTGATGCCGCTGGATTCCGGGCCGAACCTGTCCCGAAGCCGTCTAGGCGGCGTCACGCTGCGGTGGAGTCATCCCTGTCTCCTCCTGCTTCCGGCAACCGACCCGGTACAGCACATTCCCGATGTGCCGGCCGTCGATCCGGCTCGTGTTCGGTATTGCTGAACACATCCGAAGATTGCGCCGGCTTAGAATGCGCGTCAACACGCAATGTCCGGCCGCGCTTAATATTTTCAGGGTTCGCGCGCACCCGCTGCAACGCGGCATCGCCGGTTCAAAGACTTACGGGACACCGCACGGCGCCGCAAAAGTTTCCGTCGTGCCCGTCTGGATCGACCGCGTTCTACTTGCCGGCACCCATGTTGTTCTCGACCAGAAATCGGATGCCGCGTTCGAAGGATTCGTCCGTGTCGCCGCGCAGGTCGACGCTGTAGGCCTTCTCCGGGGCGTTTCCGGAGAGCGGCTTGACGTAGACATTCAGGTTCAAGATCAGGTTCGAAACCTTCTGGACCTCACCGGTGATCGCCACGTCGGCGCCGAGCTTGCGGGCGAAGGCGTCTGCGCAGCCGTTGCAGCGGCGCAGGTCGGCGCTCTTGGCGACCTCGTCCTTCACCGGGTCGGTCGGCACGACCACGAACAGGCCCTTCGTCTGCAGAAGGTCGCGCAATTGGTCGCTGGTGCGTTCGAGCCGCGCCCGGTCCGCTGCGTCGCCCGGCACGGGGGAGAGGTTGGAGAACTGAAAGTCGAACACCGCGGCCTTCTCGGGAGCCGCTAGGGCAGGACCCGCCGCACACCAAACGGCGACTGCGGTGAACACGGTCCGGAACATGGTCGCCTCCTCGGCGGCGCGCTTCTCGCGTCTGTGCAGAACCAACGGGCAGGACCGAGGTTCGCTCATACGATCGGGCGGCACGATGCGGTATCTTCCTCTCGCACCGAGTCGCCGGATGGTGGGAAAGCCAGGACAGATGCCCGACGCACACAACTTGCTCGCATTCGCAGCCGTTGCCGTCGGGATGGTCCTGACCCCGGGACCGAACATGGCCTACGTGATCTCGCGTTCGATCTGCCAGGGTAGGGCCGCCGGGTTCGCATCCCTCGGCGGCGTCGCACTCGGCTTCGTCGCCTATATGCTGTGTGCCGCGTTCGGCATCACGGCCCTGCTCCTGGCCGTACCCTATGCCTACGATGCCGTTCGCATGGCGGGCGCGCTATATCTGCTGTGGCTCGCCGTGCAAGCCGTGCGCCCGGGGGGTCGTTCGGCGTTTCAGGTCAAAGACTTGCCGCCGAGTAGCCCGGTCAGGCTGTTCGCGATGGGATTGTTGACCAACCTGCTGAATCCCAAGATCGCGATCGTGTATCTCTCGCTGTTGCCGCAATTCATCGATCCCGCAAACGGCAGCGTCCTGAGCCAGGCTCTCGTCCTCGGCACGACGCAGATCGTCATCAGCCTGATGATCAACGCGATCTTCATCGTGTCCGCGAGTGCGATCGCGAGGTTCTTCACGCATCGGCCTTCGTTCGCCACCCTGCAGCGCTGGGTGATGGGAACGGTGTTCGCGGCGCTCGCCGTCAGGATGGCGACCGAGTCACAGCGCTGACACGGCGACGGCGGCGCACGACCGAATAGGGCGGCAACGACCTGTCGGAACGAAGCTCCTAACGCGCCCCGGTCTGGACGTCTGTCTGCGAGCCCGTGAAGGCGGAGACCCGGTTGCGCAGATCCATGAACCACGTCGGCATCGGGGCGCGGCCGTCGCCCACCACCACGGTGGCGGTCATGCCGGCGACCAGCGGCACGTCGGCGGGCTTGCGGTCGATGCGGACGCGAACCGGGACCCTCTGGGCGAGGCGCACCCAGGTGTAGACCGGGTTCACGTCCGGCAGGCCCTGGGTGCTCGCTGCGGCATTCGCCGTCGAGATGCCGAGGGTGATGCTCTCGACCGTCCCGGTGAGATGCGGGTCGTAGCCCATCAGCTTCACGTCGGCCGCGTCGCCGACATGGATGTTGGCCATCTTGGTCTCCTCGAAATAGCCGTCGATCCAGAATGAATCCGTATCGACGATGCTGATGTTCGAGGTGCCGGTGCGGGCGTAGTCGCCGACCCGCATCAGCAGGTTGGTGACGCGCCCGTTCACCGTGGACTTCACCTGGGTCCGTTCGAGGTTGACCTTGGCCTGCCGCAGCTGCGCCTGCGCGCTCTCGAGCGCCGCCTCGGCGATCTTGGCGGTCCCGGCGAATTGCTGCTTCTCCTCGATGGAGGTCGACACCGTGGTGAGCGCCTGGCGCCGGGCCGATTGCGCGTTCTTCACCTGAAGGTCGGCCTCCCTGTTCTTCACCTCGGCATCGGCCGAGGTGACGCCGACCTCGAAATCGATCGGATCGATCACGTAGAGCAGGTCGCCCTTCCGGACGAGCTGGTTGTCCTGCACGCGCAGCGCCACGATCTGCCCGGAGACCTGCGGGGCGATGTTGGCGACCTGCACGCGGACCCGGCCGTCCCGGGTCCACGGCGCCGCCACGTAGAACTCCCACACGAACCAGGCGGCCGCGAAGGCGACGAGCAGGATCACGCCCGTGGCGGCGAGCCGGAGGAGCTTCCCGGCGCGGCCCCGCCGCGCGGTGAGGGGCGGCGGATCGGACGGCCCCGGCGCCTCCTCGCGGTGGGCGGCTCTGGGATCGTCCTCGTCGGCGGTTGTGGCAGGCATCAGATGAACGCGATCAGGAGGGCGAGGACGCAGACGTAGATGCCGGCCTCGGCGAGCGGTGCGTTGGCGACGTAGCGGCTGAACCGGATCCGGGCAAAGACCCAGCGCAGGCCGAGGAGGATCACGAAGGCGGCGAGCGCGTAGGCGACGAAGGAGGAGATCAGCACCCCACCGATATGGATATCCTCATACATGCCGGTTTCGCGCCAATTCCTGCGTCAGAACACTGCGATATCGAGGCGCCGGAGGACGCGTCGATGGCGCGCGATGGTGCGGGCCGCGGTCACCAGGTCGCTGGCGGCCCGAGCGGTCGTCAGCCGCAGGATCCGGTCCTCCTGCGAGGCCGCCCGGATCAGATCCCGTGCCGCACTCTCCAGCGCCCTGTCGTCACCGGTGGCGAGGCCGGCACGGGCCCGCTGGATCGCGGCCCGCAGCGGCTCGACCGCCCAGAGCCGCCGCAGCTCCGCATGGGCCCGCGCGGCCGAGGCTTCGAGCCGGGCCAGCGCGAAGGCATGCGCCAGGCTCGCCCGGCGCACCGCCCCGCTGCCGGAACTGTACCCGGCGAATTGGAACAACCTGTCGGCGTTGAGGCTCGTGCGGGTGGTCGCGTCCCCGCCTTCTCCGACCAGGGCGTCGGCCAGCGCCCGCTGGGCCGAATCCAGCGCGTAGACCCGCTGCCGCTCCGGCGTGACCGGCAGCAGCAGGCGTACCACGATCGACAAGATGATGGCGGCGACCACGACCAGGAACGCGTTCAGCAGGAAGCTCTGGGCGTCGTAGGTCTGGGGGTTGGACGGGCCGAGCAGGACCGGGAAGAACACGATCACGATGAAGCCGATGCCGAAGGTCTTCGGGTTCAGCGACAGGAAGCAGCCGAAGAAGATCACCGGCGCCATCACGATGGCGAGCATCGGGAAGCCCTGGACGCCGTCGAGGAACACGAACCGGGCGATGCCCGCAAACGTCGCGGCCAGCGTCATCCCGATCACCACGCCGTTGGCGAACTTCCTGGGATTCGGCGTCGAAGAGGAGAGCGATGCGGTGGCCGCGACCTGGACCAGCGCGAAGGACGCCTGTGGGAGCCCGAGCGCCACGAAGGCGGCGGCCGTGATGGCGAAGCCGATCGCCACCCGCAGGGCCCCGCGCAGGGCCACCGGGAAGTCCCGGTGCGTCGGCAGCCTGGCGTCGCGCAGGGGCCGATGCCCATCGGCCACCGCCTGAATCCCGTCCTGCGCGAAGGTGGCCGCGCAGGCCACGTCGAGCGCGCGTTGCAGGACGACGACCTCGTCGACGGGCCGGTTGCCGTCGCGGATCGCGGCGTCCACCAGCTCCCGCAGGCGCGCGTCGTCCCGCTCCAGGGTCTCCGGGGCGGGGTCCTCGGCGACGCGACGGCAGATTTCGAGCGCCTCATCGACCGCGGGACTGCGCGTGCGCAGGCAGGCGGCGGCCGCGGCAACCGCCCGGATCGCCGCCGCCAGGACGTAGAGCGCCGCGATGCAGCTGCGCGCCCCTGCGGCCCGCCAGGGTCCGTCGTCGAGTTCGCCCGCGATGGCGCTGGCATCGGCCCGCATCGGCGCGATGGTGCGGATCAGCGCGGCGGTCCGCGATGCGCCGAGATCGCCCTTCGCCAGGGTCTCGCGGGCATAGGCGCGGGTGTCGTCCCAGGCCTTGCGCAATTGCGGCAGCAGCGTCTGCCACGTGCTGGGCGAGGCGAGGGCGTCGTTGATGAAGGTGATGACGAGGATGCCCAGCACGATGACGGCCACGCGGGACACCGCGGCATCGAAGGTGCCCTGTGGCGCGTCGATCTGGCCGAGGGCGACGATCGCAACCGTGTAGCCCGACAGCATCGCCCCGTAAGCCCGGGTATCTTGGAGATACTGCGCGGTGAACACGCACAGCCCGAGCCAGACCGTGAACGAGACCAGCAGCAGGACCCGGTCCTGGCCGAACAGCGCCATGAACAGGATCGACACGGCGGCACCGATCAGCGTGCCCGCGAGGCGGTAGACGGCCTTGGAGATCGCCTGACCGCGCTTCGGCTGCGCGAGGATCGCCACGCAGGTGGCCGCCGACGAGGCGCTGTCGAGCTGGAGCCAGAACGCGGCGGCCAGCGCCAGCATCATGGCGATCCAGATCCGCAGCGCGAACGCCCAGGCCGCGGGCTTGGGCACCCAGGCATCGAGGAAGCCGATCAGCCGGTCGATGGTGGTCGCCCGCTGCGGGGGCGAGCCGGACTGGACCGAGACCTCAGCCATGCCGCACCGGGTCCGGCGGGCTTGCGCAGGGGCGCTGCCAGAACCGGGAGGAACGCCGGCACGATGGCATCGACCAGCCTCGCCGATGGGGCGCCGGGGCTGCCGCAGACGGCCGGAGCGCCTGCCGATCCATCATGTCAGCACCGAACCCCGCCCACGCTCTGACCAGCAACGAACGAGAAGCGCGGCGGTTCGCGCTGCTGTCAAGCTTTGTCGCCGCCTTTCAGCCGCTTGTTGCAGCTGCTCCAGTATTGGGGCCATTTCGGCCCCTGGGCGGTCTTCTGTGCGTCGGTGAGGGCGCGCCACTGGGCGCCGCACGTCTTCTGCCGCTCGCGGGCGGCGCTCTGCCCGGCGCTCGGCGCCTTCGCGGCCGGCTCCTTGGCGGCGGGGGCCTCGCTCGCGGCCGGAGCCGGCGCATCCTTCGCCAGAAGCGGCTGGGCCAAAAGCAGCGGCGCGCTCAGCACCGCCATCCGCACAACACGATCGAACATCGAGACTCCCCCCGGGATCGCAACGATTCCGGGGCGCAATCTCGCCGGACGGCCACGCTTCGGACAAGGGCGCGTCGGCTTTCGCCAACAGGTCAGGTGCGCGCTCTCGGAAACGTGAGCCCGGCGCGACCGACGCCCTTGAGCGCGGCCTGGAAATCGTCTTCACTGCCGCCATTGTCCGAGATCGGCGGGGGAACGCCGCGCCGCCGTGCGATCGGTCGAGGAGCAGATCAAGATGGCAGCGGTGTCCGGGCGGCCGATCGACGTCCATACCTGGAGCACGCCGAACGGCTGGAAGATTCCGGTGATGCTCGAAGAGTGCGGGCTGCCGTACCGGGTGGTCCCGGTCAACATCGGCAAGAACGAGCAATTCGCGCCCGACTTCCTGGCGATCTCACCGAACAACAAGATCCCGGCCATCGTCGACCCGGACGGGCCGGGCGGGCAGCCGATCACGGTGTTCGAATCGGGGGCGATCCTGCAGTATCTCGGCCGCAAGACCGGCCAGTTCTACCCGACGGACGAGCGCGCCCGGGTGGCCGTGGACGAGTGGCTGTTCTGGCAGGTGGCCGGGTTCGGCCCGATGCTCGGGCAGACGCACCACTTCAAGATCTACGCGTCCGAGAAGGTGCCGTACGCCATCGAACGCTTCACCGCCGAAGCCAACCGCCTCTACGGGGTGCTGGAGCGGCGGCTCGAGGGCCGCGACTACCTGGCGGGCGACTATTCCATCGCCGACATCGCGACGGTGACCTGGGCCAAGCTCAACTTCAAGCAGGGCGTCGAGATCGCCGCCCTGCCGAACGTGGCGCGCTGGCTCGAGACCGTTCTGGCGAGGCCGGCCGTCCAGCGCGGCCTCGCGGCGATCTGAGCCTCAGTTCTTGTTGGCGGCCTGCTGGTTCACGTCCGGCACGCGCGTCCAGGTCTGCGAGCCGCACAGCACCTTGAGCATGCAGCCCGAGACGCTCAGCTCGGCCTCGCTCTCGCGCTCCAGGCTGACGGTGTAAACCTTGCCCTCTTCGATGTTGTAGAGTTCGCCGGTGAACTTCTCCTCGTCGGGCTTCAGGCCGTCGATGAGCTGCAGGCCGATCACGGGGCGGCTGCGCTTCTTCGGATCGGGGTTTTTCAGGTCGGTCTTCGCGGCGCCGTTCTCGGCGGTCGGGGCCTTCAGCCAGACCACCTTGCCGCAGACGAGCTTCTGGCTCGGGCCGCACCGGTCGATGCGGATCTTTGCGCGGCCATCCCCGGTGAGCCAGGTGCCGGACGGATCCTTCCCGGTATCGGCGGCGGCGGCCGAAAGGCCGGCGAGCAGGAGTGTGGCACAGAGGGCGAGGCGCATGGTTCGTCTCCGAATTTTGGGCACCGAGGGCGCCTGAGAGGCTGACGAAATCGGCTTGAGGCCAGTGAGCCGGCGCAATCAGGCGATTTTTCGGCGGTGTTGCGGCAGAGCCACGGCCACGCTTGTTTCAGAGGGTCCCAGAGATCGTTACGGTGGATAACTCGCTCGGTTCCCCCTTGCCGATATAACCTACAGGTTATAATTTGACCCGTGGCTTGGGCGGTCGAATTTGATGGCGCGTTTCGCGCGGGGTTCGCAGCGCTCGATGCCGACGTGCGAAAGGCCATTGCCGCCTATGCCTTGGCCCTCGCCAGCGAGGGGCCGCAGCTCGGCCGGCCTATGGCGGACACCGTGAAAGGGTCCACGCACGCCAACATGAAGGAGCTGCGTCCGACCGTGAACAAGGTCGAGTGGCGTGTCGCCGACGCGTTCGACGCAGCCCGGCAAGCCATCGTTCTCGCCGCAGCGGCCAAGGGCGGTCGGTCCTCGGCGCTCGTCAACAGGCAGATGATCGCGAAGGCCGATGCACGCTTCACGGCACATCAGGCGGCCATCGCCGCGCAGCAGACCTCGCATGCAGACACGCCACGCGCTGGCAGGAGGAAGCCCAAGCGATGACGGATGTTGCAAAGCCCGGCACCCGCATGCCGCTCGCCGACATCTTGGCCGAGTTCTCCGCGGAAGAGCAGGCGGACATCCGCGCCCACGCGGACGATCTCATTCAAGAGAGCCGGACCCTCGCGCAGTTTCGGCGCGCGGTGGGGATGACGCAGGCCGAACTCGCGCAGGCGCTGGACACATCGCAGGCCTATGTGGCGAAGCTTGAGCGGAACCCCTCCGCCGCCATGCAGGTCTCCACGATCGCCCGCATCGCGTCCGCGCTCGGAGGCGAGGCCAGAATCGTGGTCAGCCTGCCCGGCAAGCCGGACGCGACCTTCGACATCCCGGCATCCGGCGCGCGAAAGAAGTCCGTTCGTCCGAAGAAGACGCCCGGCGCGACCGCGTGAGTTCGACCGGGCGCGCAGCTTGAGGACCGGTAGGGCGCCCGCTATAAGCCTGCGGCGGAAGCGAAATTTTCGCCCCTGAGATGCGCCCGTCAGCCCGGCGCGCACCCTCCGCCTTTTTCACAAACAGACCGGACACACCATGGCCACCGAGCGCACCTTCTCGATCCTCAAGCCCGACGCCACCCGGCGCAACCTGACCGGCGCCGTGAACGCGGTGATCGAGGAGGCGGGCCTGCGCATCGTCGGCCAGCGCCGCATCCGCCTGACCCAGGAGCAGGCCGAAAAGTTCTATGAGGTCCACAAGGAGCGGCCCTTCTTCGGCGAGCTCGTCAGCTTCATGACCTCCGGCCCGGTGGTCGTGCAGGTGCTCGAAGGCGAGAACGCCGTCGCCAAGTACCGCGAAGTGATGGGCGCCACGAACCCGGCCCAGGCCGCCGAGGGTACGATCCGGAAGCGGTTCGCCGAGTCCGTTGGCGAGAACACCGTGCACGGCTCGGACAGCGCGGAGAACGCCAAGCTCGAGATCGCGCAGTTCTTCAAGGATTCCGATATCGCCGCCTGATCCGGAGACCGGGGTGGCGGGTCGGGCACACCGTTCCGCCATCCCGTCGCATTCCCCCCGGCAGCGGGGTGAATGCCGCCCGGTGTGTCCGGTCCGCCATTGACGGGGCGGCGCCCGGCGGCGTCCAACGGCCGAGGTTAATTGACCCTCAGCCCTGGACCGCCAAGACCATGACGATGCGCCGCCTGCCCCTGCTGATCGCGTCCGGCCTGATCGCGATCGGCGCGACCGCCGCCCTCGCGGGCGGATCCCCGGCCCCGTTCCAGCAGTACGAGCCGGATCCGGCGCTGAAGACGGCCACGAAGGCCAGCCTCGAAGGCCGCGTGCGCCACGCCTGCACGGTCGTCCAGGCCCGGCTGACCAGCGCCACCGAGGCGTCCCTCGAGCGTCCCTGCGGCTGCTACGCCCGTCAGACCCTGCGCAGCCTCGACGAATCCGAGGTCGAGGCCTACCGCACCACGGGCTACTTCAACGATTCCGCCCGCGCCAAGGCCCTCTCGGCCCTCGACAGCTGCAAGCTGCAGCGGCCGATCTGACCCTCCCGGGGCGCTGCCCCGGACCCCGCCGAAGGGACTTGTCCCTTCGGAATCCCCGTTACAGGCTGAACAGGACGCCGTCCGGTGCCGCGTCGGCGATGACGACGCGATCGCCCTCCAGCCGGGCGTGTCCGCCGGCCACCAGCGCCAGCACCGCGGGATAGAGCCGCCGCTCCTGGACGATCACCCGGTCGGCGAGGCTGTCCGGGTCGTCGCCCTGGCGTACGGGGATCGCGGCCTGCGCCACGATCGGCCCGGCATCGAGTTCGGGCACCACGAAATGCACCGTGCAGCCGTGCAGTCGCACGCCGGCGTCGAGCGCCTGCTTGTGCGTGTGCGTGCCCTTGAACAGCGGCAGCAGCGAGGGGTGGATGTTGAGCATCCGCCCGGCCCAGCCGGCCACGAAGTCCGGCGTGAAGATCCGCATGAAGCCCGCGAGGCAGACGAGGTCGACGTCGGCCGCCCGGAGTTCGGCGTCGAGGGCGGCATCGAAGCTGGCCCGATCCCGGAAACCGGTGTGGTCGATCGCCCGGGCGGGGATCCCGGCCGCCGCCGCCCGCGCGAGGCCGGCGGCGTCAGGGCGGTTCGACAGGACCAGCACGATCTCGGCCGGATAGGCCGGATCCTTCGCGGCCTCGATCAGCGCGACCATGTTCGAGCCGCGGCCCGAGATCAGGACCGCGACGCGGGTCTTGCCGGTGGCGGCCATCAGAGCGCGAGGCGTCCGCTGAAGGTCACGGGCTCGGGGCCGCGCGCGGTGATCCGGCCGAGGCGCACCGGCGCCTCGCCGGCCCGGGTCAGGGCCTCGTCGACGTCGTCGACCGCGTCGGCGGCGGCGATCACCACCATGCCGATGCCGCAGTTGAAGGTCCGCAGCATCTCCGCCTCGGCGACGCCGCCCTCGCGGGCGAGCCAGCCGAACACCGCAGGCGGGGTGATGGCGTCGAGGTCGATGGCGATGCCGACATCGTCCGGCAGCACCCGGGGCAGGTTGTCGGGGAAGCCGCCGCCGGTGATGTGGGCCAGCGCCCGGATGCCGTCGGTCGCCTCCAGGGCGGCGAGCAGGGGCTTCACGTAGATCCGGGTGGGCTCCAGCAGGGCGTCGCCGAGGCTCCTCGACGGATCGAACGGGGCCGGCGCATCCCAGCCGAGGCCGGTCTTGGCGACGATCCGGCGGACCAGCGAAAACCCGTTGGAATGGACCCCGGAGGAGGGCAGGCCGAGCACCACGTCGCCGGGCCGGATGCCGGGCTTCGGCAGCAGCGTGCCGCGCTCGGCGGCGCCGACCGAGAAGCCGGCGAGGTCGTAGTCCGAGCCGTCGTAGAGGCCCGGCATCTCGGCGGTCTCGCCGCCGATCAGCGCGCAGCCGGCCTGCCGGCAGCCCTCGGCGATGCCGCGCACGATGTCGGCGCCGACGCCGGGCACCAGCTTGCCCGTCGCGTAGTAGTCCAGGAAGAACAGCGGCTCGGCGCCCTGGACCACGAGGTCGTTGACGCACATCGCCACCAGGTCGATGCCGATCGTGTCGTGGCGCCCGGTCTCGATTGCGATCTTGACCTTGGTGCCGACGCCGTCGTTGGCCGCCACCAGGATCGGGTCGCGGAACCCCGCGGCCTTCAGATCGAACAGGCCGCCGAAGCCGCCGATCTCGGCATCCGCCCCCGGCCGCCGCGTCGAGCGCACCAGCGGCTTGATCGTCTCCACCATGGCGTTGCCGGCGTCGATATCGACGCCCGCCTCCGCGTAGGTCAGTCCCTGTCCATCCTTGGCGGTCATGCCAGCGTCGTCCCGGTCATCATCGGGTCCGCTCTAGCGGCTTCCAGCGCGCCGCGCGAGTCGGCTGGCGCGCCTTGATCGAGGCGGGCCCGATCTCCACTCTGCGACGGGGCGTGCTATGCGGCCCGTGGGGGGACGACAACATGCGCGCACGGGCTGTCATCGGGCTGGGGGCCCTCGTCGCCCTCGGCCTCCTGGTCTACCTGCTGCGCGAGGTGATGCTGCCGTTCGTGGCCGGCATCGCGCTGGCGTACCTGCTCGATCCGCTGGCCGACCGCCTCGAGCGCCTGGGCCTCGGCCGCCTCGCCGCGAGCCTGCTGATCCTGGCGCTGTTCGTCGTGGCGCTGATCGTGTCGCTGCTGATCCTGATCCCGCTGACGGCCAACCAGGTCGCGGGCCTGGTGAACGCGCTGCCCGCGATGGTCTCGCGGCTCCAGGGGATCATCGCCGAGCGCGCCGGGCCGCTGCTGGAGCGCGTCGGCGGCGACAACGTGCTGACCGAGCTGCAATCCTCCGTGGGCACGCTGGCGAGCCAGGGCGGCGCGTGGCTTCTCGCGTTCCTCAAGTCGATCTGGTCCGGCAGCCAGGCGCTGATCTCGATCGCGTCGCTGCTGGTGGTGACCCCGGTCGTGGCCTTCTACATCCTGGTCGACTGGGATCGGATGATGGCGGCCCTGGACAACTGGGTGCCGCCCCGGCACCGGGCGACGGTGCGCGACCTCGCCCGTCAGATCGACGGCGCGATCACCGGTTTCGTGCGCGGTCAGACCCTGGTCTGCCTGATCCTCGGCAGCTTCTACGCCGTCGGCCTCTGGCTGGTCGGGCTCAATTTCGGGGTCCTGATCGGGCTGATCGCCGGCCTCCTGACGTTCATCCCGTATGTCGGGACGCTTACCGGCTTCATGCTCTCGGTCGGCGTCGCGCTGGTGCAGTTCTGGCCGTCCTCGGACTGGCTGCACCTCGGGCTGACGGTGGGGGTGTTCCTGATCGGCCAGTTCCTCGAAGGCAACGTGATCGCGCCCAAGCTGGTCGGCGAGTCCACTGGCCTGCACCCGGTCTGGCTGATGTTCGCGCTGCTCGCCTTCGGAACCCTGTTCGGCTTCGTCGGCCTGCTGCTCGCGGTGCCGGTGGCGGCCTCGCTCGGCGTGCTCGTGCGCTTCGCCCTGAAGCGCTACCTCCAGAGCCGCCTCTATCATGCCGAGCAACCGGTGCTGATCGACCTGAACGACGAGGCCGGCCGGACCTTGACCGCCACCTCGACGCGGTCATCCTGAGCGATCGATCTGGGCACCCCATGCGCGAAAACGCACCACCCCGGCAACTGGCCTTCGACCTGCCGCTCGATCCCCGCTACGGCCGCGAGGACTTTCTGGTCGGGCCGGCCAACGAGGCGGCCTACGCCCTGGTCGAGGCCTGGCCGGACTGGCCCGACAGCGTGCTGGTGCTGACCGGCCCCTCGGGCAGCGGCAAGAGCCACCTCGCGGCGATCTGGGCCGAGCGCGCCCATGCCTGGACGGCCGCCGCCTCCGAGATCGGGGCGGACGCGGTCCAGCACCTCGTCTCGAACGGCGCGCTGGTCATCGAGGATATCGACCGCGCGGAGGGGCGGGACGAGGCGGCCCTGTTCCATCTGCTCAACCGCGCCCGCGAGCGGGCCTGCCCGGTCCTGCTGACGAGCGCCTCCGGCATCGACGCCCTGGGCCTCGCGACGCCGGACTTGCGCTCCCGGCTGCGCCTGGCGCCCAGCATCGCCATCGAGGCACCGGACGACGCGCTGCTGCGCGCCGTCCTGGTCAAGCTGTTCGTCGACCGGCAATTGGTGGTGGATCTCAGCGTGATCGAGGCGCTGGCGCTGCGGATCGACCGCTCCCTGGGACGGGCGCGGGATCTCGTCGCCGAACTCGACCGAGACGCGCTCGGACGCGGACGGCGGATCAGCCGCCCCCTGGCGCTGGCCGTGCTACGCCGCATGGGCTTCGACGACGAGGTCGATCCGGAGGCGTAGAAGCGGAAACCCGTGGCCGTCACGAAAGCGTCGTGAAAGCTACGGGTGTAGAATGGTAGACGCGCCGGCATCGGCAAGGACAGGAATCGGAATGGAATCGACGCAGAAGCCCATGGACCGCGACGCCGCCGACGAGGCCGCGGAGCCCCGTCGGCCCGACGCGACCGATCCGGCCCCCCGCCGCGCCGCCGTCAGACGCGCGCCGGCCGACCGCACGGCTGCGTCGCGCGTACCACCCGAGGACACAGCCGATTCGAGCGCACCGGCCCCGGGTCCGCGCGCTCCCGGCTCTCGTACGGCCTCGCGAAGCGCGGCCGCCAAAAGCGCAACCGTGAAGAAGGCAGCGGTGCCGAGCGACGCCCGACCGAATGCGACGGCCGCCGCCGCAAGCGGTGCAGCCGCCGAGACGAAGCCCGTACCGATCGACACCGCCGACGAATGGCCTGCCGTCCCGGCGGCACCGGCGGAGCTGCCGGCCGGCGCGGCGCGGGAACCCGTGGTCGAGGCCGGACGCTCGCTGCGTCATTCCCCCGAGCGCTTCGTGAACCGCGAGCTGTCCTGGCTGCAGTTCAACCGCCGGGTGCTGGAGGAAGCCTCCAACCCGAACCATCCGCTGCTGGAGCGCCTGCGCTTCCTGTCGATCTCGGCGAACAATCTCGACGAGTTCTTCATGGTCCGCGTGGCCGGCCTGATCGACCAGGTCCGGGCCGGTCTGACGCTCCCGTCCCAGGACGGGCTGACGCCGTCCGAGCAACTGAACCGGATCGGTATCGAGGTGGCGCGGCTCGCCGCCGACCAGCAGGCGCGCTGGCGCCAGCTGCGGGTGGAACTGCAGGCCTCCGAGATCGAGATCGTCGAGCCCGCCGCCCTCACCGCCGAGCAGGCCGCCTGGCTGGAGGAATACTTCCTCAATCATGTCTCACCAGTCCTGACGCCGCTCGCGATCGATCCGGCGCACCCGTTCCCGTTCATCCCCAACCTCGGCACCACCATCGCGCTGGCGCTGGTGCGGCCACGCGACGGCCGGCTGCTGCGGGCCCTGATCCGGGTTCCCGGCGTCATCGACCGGTTCGTCCGCCTGCCTACCAGCGAGAGCGAGACCGCCGCGCGCCTGATCTCGATCGAGCAGGTGATCGGAATGTTCACGGGGCGGCTGTTCCCGGGCTACCTGGTCAAGAGCAGCGGCGCGTTCCGGGTGGTGCGGGATTCGGATCTTGAGATCGAGGAGGAGGCCGAGGATCTCGTCCTGCATTTCGAGACCGCGCTGAAGCAGCGCCGCCGGGGCGTCGTGATCCGCCTCGAAGTCGAATCCGGCATGTCGGAGGATCTCCGCAGTTTCGTGGCCGACGAGCTTGAGATCTCCGCGGACGCGATCTTCCTGATCGAGGGCATGCTCGCCCTCAACGAGCTGTCGCAGGTCGTCGGGATCGACCGGCCGGACCTGAAGTTCAAGCCCTACAACCCGCGCTTCCCGGAGCGGATCCGGGAGAGCGGCGGCGACGTGTTCGCGGCGATCCGCCAGAAGGACTTCATCGTCCACCACCCCTACGAATCCTTCGATTCGGTTGTGCAGTTCCTGGCCCAGGCGGCCCGGGACCCGAACGTCGTGGCGATCAAGCAGACGCTCTATCGCACCTCGTCGAACTCCCCGATCGTCGCGGCGCTCGCGGAGGCCGCCGAACTCGGCAAGTCGGTCACCGCGCTCGTCGAGCTGAAGGCGCGGTTCGACGAGGAGGCCAACATCCGCTGGGCGCGCAACCTCGAGAAGGCGGGCGCGCAGGTGGTGTTCGGCTTCGTCGAGCTGAAGACCCACGCCAAGCTGTCGCTGGTGGTCCGGCGCGAGGGCGACAAGCTCGTCACCTACTGCCATGTCGGCACCGGGAACTATCACCCGATCACGGCGCGCGTTTACACGGACCTGTCGTTCTTCACGGCCGACCCGGCGATCGCCCGGGACGTCTCGCGGATCTTCAACTTCATCACCGGCTACGCCGAGCCCGCCGAACTGGAGCGGATGTCGGTCTCGCCCCTGACGATGAAGAACCGGCTCTTGGAGAACATCGAGGCCGAGGTCGCCCACGCCAAGGCCGGCCGGCCGGCGGCGATCTGGATCAAGTGCAACTCGCTGGTCGACGCGCAGATCATCGACGCGCTCTACGATGCGTCCTCGGCCGGTGTGCAGATCGATTGCGTGGTGCGCGGCATCTGCTGCCTGCGGCCGGGCATCCCGGGGCTGTCCGAGACGATCCGGGTCAAGTCGATCGTCGGGCGCTTCCTGGAGCACGGGCGGATCTACGCCTTCGGCAACGGCGTCGGGCTGCCGCACCCGAAGGCGACGATCTACATCTCGTCGGCCGACCTCATGAGCCGCAACCTCGACCGCCGGGTCGAGGCCATGCTGCCGATCACGAATCCCACCGTGCACCAGCAGGTCCTCGACCAGATCATGCTGGCCAACCTCCTGGACAACCGTCAAAGCTGGCGCCTGCTCGCCTCGGGGGGCTGCGAGCGGATCCAGCCCGCGGACGGCGAAGAACCGTTCAATGCGCACAAGTATTTCATGACGAATCCGAGTCTTTCCGGCCGGGGTAAGGCCTCGAAGAAGTCGAGCCCGCGCGCTCTGAGCCGTCGGGCTCAGCGCGCTTAAGTACACAGGCCGATGCGCAGGACGCTCGACAGGTTTCGAGACCGTGTTGTGCGGTTCTGCGTCCGGAAAATCCGTCCGGCAAAATGGCCGGGCGGACGAAACGTTGCCCTGCCGGCCCGATTGGGCTTAGAGCTTGCGCCGTCGCCAGGGATCCCGGTTCCGCCGCGAGCGCAGCGTATCATCGACGTGGAGCCGATCTTGGTCGCGGCTCCGGAATGCACGCGCGGCCCGCCGGTCCGGTCGGCCACGCTCCATCAAGGACTCGGACGTTTGGGCAGCCCTCGCGCCAACCTCACCCTCGCGCATTCCGCCGACCGGCCTTCGCGCGATCCGCGGCCGCCGGTGGCGATCATCGACATCGGCTCGAACTCGGTGCGGCTGGTGGCCTATGACGGCCTGAGCCGTGCGCCGACGCCCCTCTACAACGAGAAGGTCCTGTGCGGCCTGGGCCGCAACGTCCTGACCACCGGCCGGCTCAACGAGGACGCGGTCAACCGGGCGCTGACCGCCCTGGGACGGTTCCGCGTGCTGTGCGAGACCATGCGGGTCGGCCGGGTGTTCGTGCTGGCGACGGCGGCGGCCCGGGACGCCGAGAACGGGCCGGACTTCCTGCGCGCCGCCGAGGCTGCCTGCGGCCAGGAGATCCAGCTTTTGTCGGGGCGCCGTGAGGCGGAGCTGTCCGCCATGGGCGTGATCTCGGGCTTTCACGCGCCGGACGGCGTCGTCGGCGACATGGGCGGCGGCTCCCTCGAACTGGTGGACGTGCGCGGCACCGTGGTCGGCCAGGGCGTGACCATGCCGCTCGGCGGCCTCGCCCTGCAGGACCTCTCCGGCGGGTCGATCAAGAAGGCCGCCAAGATCGTGCGCGAGCACATGCGCAAGGCCGAGCCGCAGCTCGAGACCCTGCGCGGCCGGACCTTCTACGCCGTCGGCGGCACCTGGCGCGCCCTGGCGCGGCTGCATCAGGCCGCGCGCGGCTACCCGGTCCACGTCATGCACGGCTACGCGGTGGAACCCACCGACGAGATGAGCTTCCTGCAGATCGTCGAGCAGACGGATGTCGGGCTGCTCCAGGACGTCGAGACGATCTCGGAGGCCCGCCGCCCGCTCCTGGCCTACGGCGCCGTGGTCCTCGAAGAGATCATCCGGGTCGGACGCCCGCGGGAGGTCGCGATCTCGGCCTCCGGGGTTCGGGAGGGCCTGCTGTTCGAGCAGCTCGACCGCGACACGCGTCTGGTCGATCCGCTTCTCGCCTCGGCGGCGGAGTTCAACGCCCTGCGCGCCCGCGCGCCGCGCCACGGCGAGGAGCTGATCGCCTGGACGGACCGGTTCGTGGCGACGCTGGACGGCCCCGAGACCGCGGACGAGCGCCGCCTGCGCCATGCGGGCTGCCTCCTCTCGGATGTCGGCTGGCGTGCGCATCCCGATTACCGCGACGAGCAGAGCATTGCGGCGATCCAGAACGCCGCCTTCGTGGGCGTGGACCATCCGGGACGGGCCTATCTCGCCCTCTCAGTCTCGCTCCGCCACAGCGGCCTGGCTCCGGAAAAGGCCAACCCGATCCTCAGGACCGTGGCGGGGCCGCGCCTGTTCGAGCGGGCCCGCCTCCTCGGCGCGATGCTCCGGGTGGCGTTTCCGATCTCGGCCGGCATGGACGGCGCACTCACCCGGGCGCCGCTCCTGGTCGAGGACGGTCGCGTCACGCTGCGGATGCCGCGGGATTGGGCCGCGCTTGCCAGCGACCGCCTTCTGAACCGGGTGCGCGCGCTCGGCCGTGTGGTCGGGACGGACGGGCGCATCGAGATCGACGCCGCCACCTGACCCGTGAGGCGCGACCTCTGGGGAGCGGGATCGGGCGGTGGCGCGCCGCAGCGGCCTGATACGCCAGCCCGCGTCCGGGGGCATGTCCGGATGGGCAGTCCTGTCATCGTGTCGCGGAGGGCGGCCAGAAAGCGCTGCTTGTGACAAACGCGCAGCATGGCCGCTGTGATAGTGAAGGGATGTGGCCCAGCAAAAAATTCTCTTCTGTGATGCAATGATGTTTCAGCAATCCTGGACTATGCGATGTCTGATAAAGGGAAACTATAGGTCATTTCATTGTAGTTTTTATATTATGAGAACAATTAATATAGCAGATTAAGCATTTTTGTACGATACGGTGCATCGAGATTCGATTTTAGGTATCATGATCTGCAGAGGCCGGGCGCGGCCATTGGATTTTGATCATGCGTTGGCTTGGACGGTTCTCGATAAAGACGCTTTTGTGCTTGGTGATCGCCGCTCTGGCGGTGATGTTGCTGAGCTATACGACCAGCGCGCCCATCAATGCGCGCACGCAGGCCGAGCAAGCCGATCGGGCCGTCACCCTGGCCCATGCGAGCCGGCGCCTGCTCAAGACGATCCTGCCGCTGCGTCTCGAACGCGGCTCGACGCTTGCCCTGGGTAGCCAGGAGCCGGCCGGGCCGAACACGCTGTCGGCGATCGCCACGAACCGGCAGGCGATGATCGAGAGTTTCGCCAGGGCCCAAGACCTCCTGCGCCAGCAGGACGTCCCGGCGGTGACCGCGACAGTTGCACGGCTGAACGCGGCGCACGAGGCCGTGAACACGCTGCGCCCCCGGATCGACGCCGCCCTGCGCCTCCCCAAGGATCAGCGCGACGCGACGCTGATGCCCGCGATGCTCACCGCCTATCAGGAGCTTCTCGATGCGCTGACCGCCACCACGGACGCCGTGGACGGCGCCATCCCCCGTTCGGACGCCGATTTGCAGCGCTATCTGGGCCTCAAGCGCGCAGCTTGGGCGTCGCGGGTCGCGATCGGGAACGTCGCCCTGCGGGTTCAGACATCCCTGGCGGCCGGAACCTCCTGGACCCTGCCGGAGACCGTCGCCGCCGCGGAGGAACGCGCGCGGCTGCAGACCGCCTGGGCCGCCACCACCGAGGCAGCCTCTTCCGTCTCGGATAAGGTTCGGTCCGCGTTCCGGACCGCCGACGCCCAGAACTTCCAGGGCGCGAACGCGGCCATCGCGAAGGCCGTGTTCGATGCCCTCAGCCAGGGAACGCCGCCGAGCGTGACGTTCCAGGAGCTGCGGCAACGGAATACCGAGACGCAGGCCACCATCGTCGATCTCGCGTACGCGAGCCTCGACGATATGATCGGGCACGCCGAACTCCTGGCCGATGCGGCACGCGGCATCCTGATCCGCAACGTCGCCGCCCTCGCGGCGGTCGTCCTGCTGGTCGGCTTGGGCCTCGTCGTCATCTTCGTCGGCGTGCTGCGGCCGATCCGGACGATGTCGGCGACGATGCGGGAGCTGGCCGCAGGCGACGCCACCGTGGAGGTGCCGGTCGGGCTCTATCGCAACGAGTTCGGGCCCGTGGCGGCGGCCGTGCAGGTGTTCAAGGACAACCTGATCCGGACCCGTCAGCTCGAAACCGAGGCCGCCGAGGCCCGGCTGACGGCCGAGGAGCAACGCAAGGCCGGCATTCGCCAGATGGCCGAGGCCTTCGAGACGGCGGTCGGCGGCATCATCGGGCAGGTCTCGTCCTCGGCCGCCGAGCTGCAGGCGACCGCCCAGACCCTGACGGCCACGGCGACGCAGACGGCCAGCCAGTCCACCACGGTGGCCGCCGCGGCCGAGCAGGCGGCCAGCAACGTCAACACCGTAGCGGCCGCCTCGGAGCAACTGGGTTCCTCGGTCCAGGAGATCGGCCGACAGGTCGACGGGTCGGCCAAGCTGGCGCTGGGGGCGGTCACCGAAGCCGGGCAGACCGGCGCGCTGGTGCAGGAGTTGAGCAGCGCCGTGGCGCGGATCGGCGACGTGGTCGGATTAATCTCGAACATCGCCGGCCAGACCAACCTGCTGGCACTGAACGCCACGATCGAGGCGGCCCGGGCCGGGGAGGCCGGGCGCGGCTTCGCGGTGGTCGCCTCGGAGGTGAAGGCGCTCGCCGAGCAGACCGCGAAGGCGACCGAAGAGATCTCCGGCCAGATCGCCCGGGTGCAGGCCTCGACCGGCCAGGCCGTGACGGCGATCGGCACGATCACGGCGCGGATCCAGGACATCAACGCCGTGGCGACCTCGATCGCGGCGGCGGTGGAGGAGCAGGGGGCCGCGACCCAGGAGATCGTCCGCAACGTCGGGCAGGCGGCGGCGGGCGCCGGGGAAGTGACCAGCAACATCGCCGGGGTCGCGAGTGCCGCGGAGGAGACCGGGAAGGCGGCGAGCCAGGTGCTCGGCGCGGCCACCGACCTGTCGCGGCAATCCGAACACCTCACCGCCGAGGTGTCCCGCTTCCTCGACACCATCCGGGCGGCCTGAAGGCACGACCCCGAACGATCCCGGCAGCCGGAGCCGTCGGGATAAGCCGCTCCGTTTACTCCGAGATCATCCCGGCGCCGGTCTCGCCCCCGGGCAGGGGCGCCGCCTCGGATTGCGCCTCGACCACGGCGGCGGCGGTGACGTTGACGATGCCGCGGGCCGTGACCGACGGCGTCAGGATGTGGGCGGGCTTGGCCGGGCCGATCAGCAGCGGCCCGACCGGCAGCGCGTCCGCCAGGACCTTGGCGAACTGGAACGCGATGTTGGCCGCATCCAGGTTCGGGAAGATCAGGACGTTGGCCGCGCCCTTGAGGCGCGAACCCGGCAGCACCCGGTCGCGCACCAGTTCGGAGAGCGCCGAATCCGCCTGCATCTCGCCGTCGACCATCAGGTCCGGGTCGCGGGCCTGCAGGAGCGCCAGCGCCTCCCGCATCTTCATCGCCGAGGGCGAATCCGACTGCCCGAAATCCGAGTGGCTCAGCAGGGCGATCTTGGGCGTCAGGCCGAAGCGGCTGACATGGCCGGCGCAGGCCTGGGCGACCTCGGCGATTTCTTCCGCCGTAGGGTTCTGGCGGACATGGGTGTCGGCCAGGAAGTACGCGCCCTCGCTGGTCACGATCAGGCTCATGGCGGCGCACTGGGCGATGCCCGGCGCCAGCCCGATCACGTCGCGGATGATCCTCAGCCGGGTCTCGAACCGGCCCTCCAGGCCGCAGATCAGGGCGTCGGCCTCGCCGCGGCGGACCGCGATCGCGCCGATCACGGTGTTGTTGGTGCGCACGAGGGTGCGGGCCGCGTCCGGGGTGATGCCGCGCCGGCCCGCGACGTCCAGGTAGGTCTGGACGTAGGCCCGGTAGCGGGGATCGTCCTCGGGATCGATCAGCTCGAAGTCGCGACCCTCCTGGATCGAGAGGCCGAAGCGCTTCAGGCGCGATTCGACCACGCGCGGGCGCCCGACCAGGATCGGGAACGCGACCTTGTCCTCCACGATCGCCTGGACGGCGCGCAGGACCCGCTCGTCCTCACCCTCAGCGTAGATCACCCGCTTGGGGTCGGCCTTCGCCTTCGAGAACAGCGGCTTCATGATGAGGCCGGACCGGTGGACGAACCGGTCGAGGCTGTCGACGTAGGCGTTGAAATCCGTGAGCGGCCGGCCGGCGACGCCGGAATCCATCGCGGCCTTGGCCACCGCCGGGGCGATGCGCACGATCAGGCGCGGGTCGAACGGGCTCGGGATCAGCGATTCCGGGCCGAACGGCCGTGCCTCGCCGCCATAGGCCCGGGCGACCACGTCGGAAGGAGTCTCGCGGGCGAGCGCCGCGATCGCCTTCACGGCCGCCTGCTTCATCTCCTCGTTGATGCTGGTGGCGCCGACGTCGAGCGCCCCACGGAAGATGTAGGGGAAGCACAGGACGTTGTTGACCTGGTTCGGGAAGTCCGAGCGGCCCGTGCAGATCATCGCGTCGGGACGCTTGGCCTGCGCGAGGTCCGGCATGATCTCCGGATAGGGGTTGGCGAGCGCCATGATCAGCGGCTTGTCCGCCATCTTCTCCAGCAGCTCGGGCTTCAGGACGCCGCCGGCCGAGAGGCCGATGAACACGTCCGCGCCGGGGATCACCTCGGCCAGCGTGCGGGCCTCGGTCTCCTGGGCGTAGACGTCCTTCCAGCGGTCCATCAGCTCCGGGCGGCCCTTGTAGACCACGCCCTTGATGTCGGTGACCGTGATGTTCTCCCGGGTCGCACCGAGCGAGACGAGCAGGTTGAGGCAGGCCAGCGCCGCCGCGCCGGCGCCGGAGGTGACGATGCGGACATCCGAGAGCGCCTTGCCGGCGAGTTCCAGGCCGTTGAGGACAGCCGCCGCCACGATGATCGCGGTGCCGTGCTGGTCGTCGTGGAAGACCGGGATGTTCATCCGGGCCCGGCACTGCTCCTCGACCTCGAAGCACTCCGGCGCCTTGATGTCCTCCAGGTTGATGCCGCCGAAGGTCGGCCCGAGCGCGCAGACGAC
Source organism: Methylobacterium mesophilicum (assembly GCF_022179445.1). Lineage (GTDB taxonomy): Bacteria > Pseudomonadota > Alphaproteobacteria > Rhizobiales > Beijerinckiaceae > Methylobacterium > Methylobacterium mesophilicum. The sequence goes on from NZ_BPQU01000012.1 coordinate 149,413, forward strand.
ATCGACGAGCTTGTTGACGTCCTTCTGGTCGACCTCGATGTCGAACACGTCGATCCCGGCGAACTTCTTGAACAGGACCGCCTTGCCCTCCATCACCGGCTTGGAGGCGAGCGGGCCGATATCGCCGAGGCCGAGGACGGCGGTGCCGTTGGTGAGCACCGCCACGAGGTTCTGGCGGATCGTCAGTTCGGCAGCCTGCTGCGGGTCGTCGTAGATCGCCATGCAGGCGGCTGCGACGCCGGGCGAGTAGGCGAGGGCGAGGTCGCGCTGGTTGCCGAGCGGCTTGGTCGCCTGGATCTCCAGCTTTCCGGGCTGCGGCAGGCGGTGGTAGACGAGCGCCCCGGCCTTGAGGTCCTCGGACATGTTATCGGCCATCGCTCACCTTCCAGCTCGCCCGCTTTCCCGGAGACGACGCGGTCGCGCACCGCGCCGGATCCCATCGTGACCGGTCTGTTGCACCGGCTGCGTAGGGGGCGCAACCCGCATAACGAGACGCGGATCCACCTCGCCGCGCTGGCGCGCGCGCACGGCTTCTCCATAGGCGCTTACTCGTACGGGCGTCCCAAAGTGCGCTTCCCGGAGAGCGGCCGTCGCCTGACGATCGGCCGCTATTGTTCCATCGCCGACAAGGTCGAGATCCTGCTCGGCGGCGACCACCGGCTCGACTGGGCCTCCACCTACCCGTTCGCGGCGATGCGCCGCCTGTTCCCGGATGCGCGCGCCCCGGCGGATTACCACGCGTCGCGCGGCGACGTGGTGATCGGGCACGATGTCTGGCTCGGGTCCGGCTGCATGATCCTGTCCGGCGTCACGGTCGGGCACGGCGCCGTGGTGGCGGCGCGGGCGGTGGTGACCCGGGACGTGCCGGCCTACGCGGTGGTCGCCGGCAACCCGGCCCGGGTGGTCCGCCGCCGCTTCGACGAGGCCACCGTGGCGGCGCTGGTGGAGACCGCCTGGTGGGACCGGCCGCACGCGACGGTGACGCGGCTGGTGCCGCTGTTGCAGAGCGGGCAGATCGCCGACCTGCTCGCGGCGTTGCGCGCCGAGCCGGATTCCCGTACCGGCGAGCCCTTCGCCCTGCCGGACGCGCGCGGGGCCGCACACGAAACCGACCCGAGATCCGGACGATGACCGACACGCCTCCCGACCGCCTGGCCGCGAACCCGAACAGCCCGTTCTACGACGAGGCCATGCTGGAGCGCGGCGTCGGCGTGCGATTCAAGGGCGTCGATAAGACCAACGTCGAGGAATATTGCGTCAGCGAGGGCTGGGTCCGCCTCTCGGCCGGCAAGACCCTCGATCGGGCCGGCAACCCGATGACCGTGAAGCTGAAGGGGACCGTCGAACCCTACTTTCGCGAGCCCGAGGCCGAGGTCGAGGCTTGAGCCTCTCGTAGAGTCAGTGCCGCGCTGAAGTTCTTCAATGCCCCCAGGACCAGCGTATGAACCTGATCCGGAGAGCGGGGCGCATCGATGATCAGGCTCGTCAGGATGTCATTGCGCCGGGCGCGCTGCTTGGCGGTTCGTGCATGGTTCGACAGACGCAGGTGCCAGGGGCTCTTAGATAGCGCGAGATAGAGGCTGTCACCGCGCTCGTTCCGGGCGACGATGGCGAAGCCCTCGGCCTCCAGAAGCCGCGCCGCAAGGGCCAGCGCGGCCGATGGGGGGAGGGTGCTCACGGCCCGGCAGGCTCGATCGTGCCGAGGCTGCGTCGGCCGAGCGCCCGCGCCTTGAGGGCCAGTGCCGGCCGTTCGATGCCGTACCAGGACAGCGCCGCCACCGGCAGCGTCACCGCGAGCGCGGGAGCGAGCAGGGCGAGGCCGGAGGGCTCGGGCCAGAGGGCATGCAGGCTCTGCTGTATCGGCCAGCCGTAGAGATAGATCCCGTAGGACAGGTCGGCCCTCGGATCGAACAGGCCGCGCGCCATCGGCCCGAGGGCGAGCCACACGGCGCCGTAGGCTTCCGCCAGGAACAGCAGGGTCGGGTAGGCCGGCGTTCGGGCGAGGAGCGTGGCCGCGACGGCCAGGCCGGCGAGGACGACACTCGAGACGCGCAGGCTGTCGCGACACAGATACAGTCCGGCGCCGGCCGAAAAGATGAGCGGCAGCCGCAGGGCCGTCTCCAGACCCTTCGGCAACTCGGGGCCACGCCAAGCTGTGGCGGCCGTCAGGGCGACGGCGAGCCCCGCGACGATCAAGAGCACCGGGATCCGCCGGCGGAGGAGGCCGCACAGGGCGGCGAGCAGCACGCCCAGGTAGCAGAGAGACTCGTATTTCAGGGTCCAGATCGTGCCGAGCGGCGCCCGATACGGGTTGGCCTCGAAGACGCCGGGCAGGGCGGCGTTGCTCTTGAAGGCGGTCAGCGTCCCGCGCACGAACGACCAGACGGCGGGATCGCGCAGGTACTCGCCCAGCGGCAGGCGCGTCATCGCGGCTCCGAGGAGCAGGGAAACGACCATGGTGGCGGCGACGAAGCCCGGGAGGATCCGCAGGGCGCGGGCAAGCGTGTAGTCCCGGAGCCCGCGCCGATCGCAGCTCATGGTGACGAGAAACCCCGAGACCGCGAAGAAGCCGTTCACCGCGTGCTCGCCCAGGGTGTAGCCGGTGAGCCGCGCCAGCGGCTCGTCGCCCGCGGCCCCGGTGGCGACGCTGAAGGCATGCGAGACGACCACCGCCAGCGCGAGAACCAAGCGCAGGCCGGTGAAGCCGTTGCGGCCGCGCGCCAGGGCGGTCGCGATCGTGAGGCCGGCCATCAGCGCAGCCCCTCGCGGGCCAAGGCGTCCCGGCCGCGCAGGAAGGCGAGGGCGCCGGACGCGGAGCCGCCGTACCGCTCCAACCCGGACCGGCGCAGGACGAGCGCCGAGAGGCCGGCCTTCGGCAGGTTGGTCATGAGGTGGGACACGCTCGGGTCGGGCAGGCCGTATTTGCGGCTGACATAGGCCCGCGACCAGGCCTGATGCCAGCGCGAACGGAAAACCCGTCCGGGCTCCGGCGCCGACGAGCGACCGCGGCCGTGCAGCGCCACAGCGCCGTGGACATGGACGAGGGCGCGGCCCGCATCCGCCACGCGCCGACAGAGGTCGTCGTCCTCGTAGAACAGGAAGATGTTCGGGTCGAAGCCCCCGAGGTCGAGGAACAGGGCCCGCGCGATCATCAGGCAGGCCCCGGACAGGAACGGGGCGCAGGCATCGCCCTCGGGCAGGGCCGGGCGTCCGCCCGGGTTGGGAAGGTACGGCGCCAGCAGTGAGCGCGCCTGGTAGAAGAACCGCCCGTCCGGCTCGACCAGGCGCGGCGCCAGCAGGCCCGCATCCGGCCAAGCGGCGGCCGCCGCCAGCAACGCATCGACGGCTCCAGGCTGCAGGACCACGTCCGGGTTGACGACGAGGACCCGCTCCGCCGTCTCCGCCGCGGCGACGCCGATATTGTTGGCGCGGCCGTAGCCCTCGTTGCGGGGGTTGCGGATCACCCGCGCGCCGGCGGCCTCCGAGACTGAAACGGAGGCGTCCCGGCTGGCGTTGTCGACCACGATCGCCGGCACGTGCTGCCGCGCCAGTGCCGCCAGACAGGCCGGCAGCACGTCGGCGCTGTCATGGGCGACGACGACCGCGACGAGGCTCGCCACGGCGCGACCGGTCCGCCTGCGCTTACGCCTTCTTCTCGGGCAGGTTCAGGCGGATGTGCAGCTCGCGCAGCTGCTTGGGCGTGGCCTCGGAGGGCGCGCCCATCATCAGGTCCTCGGCGCGCTGGTTCATCGGGAACAGCACGACCTCGCGGATGTTCGGCTCGTTGCACAGGAGCATGACGATGCGGTCGACTCCCGGGGCGATGCCACCGTGCGGCGGGGCGCCCATGCGCAAGGCGTTGAGCATGCCGCCGAACTTCTGCTCCAGCACCTCGTGGCCGTAGCCCGCGATGGCGAAGGCCTTCTGCATCACGTCGGGGCGATGATTGCGGATCGCGCCCGAGGACAGCTCGATGCCGTTGCAGACGATGTCGTACTGGAACGCCTTGATGCCCAAGATTCTTTTTGTGACTTCGCCGTCCTGGCCCTCTGTGGCCAGGGCATCGAGGTCGAGCGCCAAAAAGTCCTCGCGGTCGATGTTCGGCATCGAGAACGGGTTGTGGGAGAAGTCGATCCGCTTCTCCTCTTCGCTCCACTCGTACATCGGGAAGTCGGTGATCCAGCAGAACGCGTACTGGTCCTTGTCACAGAGGCCCAGTTCGTCGCCGATGCGGATGCGGGCCTTGCCGGCGAGCGCCGCCGCCTTGGCCTCGGTCCCGGCGGAGAAGAACACCGCGTCGCCCGCCTTGGCGCCGGTCTTCTGCGCGATCAGGGCCTGGACCTCGGCCGGGATGAACTTGGCGATCGGCCCCTTGCCGGTGAGCTGGCCGCCGTCGTCCTCGAACACGACGTAGCCGAGCCCGGGCGCGCCCTCTGAGCGGGCCCAGTCGTTGAGCTTGTCGAAGAACGAGCGCGGCTGCGACGCGGCTCCGGTCGCCGGGATCGCCCGGACCACGCCGCCGGCACTGATGACGCCCTTGAAGGCCTTGAACGCCACGTCGTCCCGGGCGAACTCGTCGGTGACGTCGGCGATGATGAGGGGATTGCGCAGGTCCGGCTTGTCGACGCCGTACTTCAGCATGGAATCCGCGAAGGTGATGCGCGGGAACGCCTTGGTGACGCGCTTGCCCTCGGCGAACTCTTCGAAGACGCCGCGCAGGACCGGCTCAACCGCCTGGAACACGTCCTCCTGGGTGACGAAGCTCATCTCGATATCGAGCTGGTAGAATTCGCCCGGCGAGCGGTCGGCCCGGGCGTCCTCGTCGCGGAAGCAGGGCGCGATCTGGAAATAGCGGTCGAAGCCCGCGATCATCGTCAGCTGCTTGAACTGCTGCGGCGCCTGCGGGAGCGCGTAGAACTTTCCGGGATGGACCCGGGACGGCACGAGGTAGTCGCGCGCGCCCTCGGGCGACGACGCGGTGAGGATCGGTGTCTGAAACTCGAAGAAGCCGCCGTCGCGCATCCGGCGGCGCAGCGCGTCGATGATCGCCCCGCGCTTCATGATGTTGGCGTGGAGCTTGTCCCGGCGCAGGTCGAGGAAGCGGTACCGCAGCCGCGTCTCCTCCGGGTATTCGAGATCGCCGAAGACCGGCAGCGGCAGCTCACCGGCCGGGCCCAGCACCTCCAGATCGTCGATGTAGACCTCGACCGCTCCGGTCGGCAGCTCGGCGTTCTCGGTGCCGGCGGGCCGGGTGCGCACGCGCCCGTCGATGCGCACGACCCATTCCGAGCGCGCGACCTCTGCGGCCTTGAAGGCGGGCGAGTCGGAATCGACCACGCATTGCGTGAGCCCGTAATGGTCCCGCAGGTCGATGAACAGCACGCCACCGTGGTCGCGGATGCGGTGGCACCAGCCGGAGAGCCGGACGGTCTGTCCGACGTCGGACGGGCGGAGCGCCCCGCAGGTGTGGGAACGGTAACGGTGCATGACGGGCTTCTTCTCTGGGAAGGCCGGCACCATTCACGCGAGGCCCCCCAAGTCAAGCACGCGACGCCGGAAACCCGTGCCGAACCGGGCCGCCGACCTACCGGACGGGACCCGCGATCCCCATATGATGTCCATGAGCCAAAACGCTTTTTCCGTTTCTGTCGGCCGGCCCGCCGGGCCCGTCGAAAGCCCGTCCGGCGCTTGGCGCACACTGCCGCTCGCGGGGCATTTCGACTTGGTCTACGAAGACGCGACCGGTGCCTGGAGCAACCGCTCCCTGTCGGCGCGCGAACTGAAGCTCGGTCCGGGCCGGACGCTTCTGGGCGGCGTCGACGCCCGCCGGGGCGGCTATCGCGGCTTCCGGGTCGACCGGATCCGCCGGCTGACCGACGGCGCCACGGGCGAGCGCATCGAGACCGGCATCCTCGACCGCCTGCTCGGGCGCGCCGATGCCCAGCGCCGGGCCGACGCGATGCGGATCCGCCGGCAGGCTCAGGCGCGACGGCGAACGGCCTTGGCGGACCGACCGGGCGCCATAAGGACCGTGTGAAACATGGGGACCTTCACGCAGGCGTCTCCCCATGACGGCGCCGGTTGCGTATAGCCGGGTTCATGGACCTGATTACCACCACCGCCGCGCTGCACGACGTCTGCTCGCGTCTCGCCGAGCAACCCTTCGTGACCGTCGACACGGAGTTCATGCGCGAGACGACGTACTACCCGAAACTGTGCCTGATCCAGATCGCGGCACCGGATGGGACCGGCGTATTGGTCGATCCCCTGGCGGCGGGCATCGACCTGCAGCCGTTCATCGACCTGATGGCCGACGAGCGGACCGTGAAGGTCTTCCACTCGGCCCGCCAGGACCTCGAGATCATCTGGCTGATGGGCGGGATCCTGCCGCAGCCGTTCTTCGACACGCAGGTCGCCGCCATGGTCTGCGGCTACGGCGACTCCGTGTCGTACGAGCAGCTCGTCAACGACGTGGCCAAGGCCAAGATCGACAAGTCCTCGCGGTTCACCGACTGGTCGCGGCGCCCGCTCTCCGAAGCCCAGCTCAGCTACGCCCTCTCGGACGTCACCCATCTGGTGAAGGTCTACGAAGTCCTGGTCGCCGAGTTGCTGCGCACCGATCGCGGCGCCTGGCTCGATGAGGAGATGGCGGTTCTGACTTCGCCGGAAACCTACCGGGCCGACCCGGCCCAGGCCTGGCGGCGGCTTTCCGGACGGATGCGCAAGCCCCGTGAGATCGCCGTGCTGATGGAGGTGGCGGCCTGGCGCGAGAGCGAAGCGCAGACCCGGAACGTCCCCCGCGGGCGCGTCCTGAAGGACGAGGCGGTGATCGACATCGCCTCGGCGGCGCCGCGCGGTGCCGAGGCCCTGGGCCGGCTGCGGACGATCCCGGCGGGGTTCGAGCGTTCGCGCACCGGAGCCGACATCCTGGCGGCCGTGGAGCGCGGCCTCACCCGGGACACCGGTGACATCCGCATACCGGAGCGGATGCGCCGGAGCGGCGGCAACGGTGCCATCGTGGAATTGCTGAAGGTGCTGCTCAAGGCGGTGTGCGAATCCGAGGCCGTGGCGCCCAAGATCATCGCGACGGTGGACGATCTGGAGGCCATCGCAGACGACGACACCGCCGAGGTCGCCGCTCTGCAAGGCTGGCGCCGGACCCTGTTCGGCGACAAGGCCCTGGCCCTGAAGCAGGGCCGCTTGGCCCTCTCGGTCGAGCACGGCCGCATCGTGGTCCGGGAGCTGGAGCCGACGAACGCGGCGGATCAGGCGGGCGTCGACGGCTAGGGTTTCGGACGGGCGCTGCGACGGTGTTTGCTGCAACGGGTGCAGCCAGCAAGCGGCCACGCTTTCCCAGGCCGGTCCGAAAACGGCCCGGTCGTCCCGGGATCACGGCGGAAGGATCTCCCTTCGCGCCTCGTCCACCGCTTACAAGCCGTGTGTCGGGCTGTGGCCCAGGCTAAGGCTGGCGTGCGGCCAGACCTGCCCGGGGCGTCTGAATCGATCGATCCCGGCGACGATGCGTTTGGCCGGTGGCTGCATCCAAACCATCGGGCCCGGCCCGAACTTGTCCGATCAGGTCAATCTGACCGACGAGCCAAGAAATCCCCTGCGCCGCGGGCGATCTAGTTCCGCACGAACAGGTTCAGCGACAGGATATGGTCGACTGCCACGCCGCTGCCCGGCGCGCTGGCGGTTTGGTTGAGGTAGCCGATCTCGACCGTCGATCGTCCGCCGATCGGCACTTCCAGCCCCACGAAAGTGCGGATCCGATCGAAGCCGGCCCGCGCACCCCAATCCGTATCGTTCAAGGCCAAGAACGCCTCCGTCCAGCCAAGAGCTGCCACGCTTGTCGTCGCCTGCGTCAGCGGCACGGCGAAGCGCAGATTCTCGCGCAGGCGGAAGCCGACATCCCGCAGGGCGATCGCTTGAAGGGGATCAGGCGGTCTGAGTGACGATGGCTCTGAGGTA
>NZ_BPQU01000013.1 GCF_022179445.1 Methylobacterium mesophilicum
CTCCCGACCCCTGCTGACGCAGGGGCCACCCTCCCCCGCAGAGGGGGGAGGGAGACGCGCTGGGGTCAAGCTGCGGCCCCCAACCGGCTAAGTTCGGTAAATCCCCCCACTCCCCCCAAAAAAAACTACGCCGTCCGCTTCTGGTAGTCCTTCACGTCGGTGAAGCGCACCGCCGGGTAGCGCTCCTCCTCGTAGCGGAGCGAGAACGCCGTGGTCGCCATGAAGACCGGGGCGCCGTCGAGGTCCTTGGCCATGGCCGAGCCGTGGCTGTCCACGAACTTGTCCAGCTCGATCTCGGAATCCGACTCGATCCAGCGGCATACCGAGAAGCGCGAGGTCTCGTAATCGACCGGGAGGCCGTACTCGGCCTGGAGGCGCTCCTTCAGCACGTCGAGCTGGAGCGCGCCGACCACGCCGACGATCGCCTGGCTGCCGTCCTGCGGCACGAACACCTGGACGACCCCCTCCTCGCCCATCTGCTGCAGCGCCTCGCGCAGCTTCTTGGCCTTCATGGCGTCGGTCAGCTTGATCCGGCGCAGGATCTCGGGTGCGAAGCTCGGGACGCCGCGGAACAGCAGGTCCTCGCCTTCGGTGAGCGTGTCGCCGATCCGCAGGGTGCCGTGGTTCGGGATCCCGACCACGTCGCCCGCAAAAGCCTCGTCCGCGATGGCGCGGTCCTGAGCGAAGAAGAATTGCGGCGCCGAGAGCGAGATCGGCTTTCCGGTTCGGACCAGCCGGGCCTTCATGCCCCGGCTGAGCTTGCCCGAGCAGACCCGCATGAAGGCGATCCGGTCCCGGTGGTTCGGGTCCATGTTCGCCTGGATCTTGAACACGAAGCCGGTCATGCGCGGCTCGGTCGGCTCGACCAGGCGCTTGTCGGCATCCTGGCCGCGGGGTGGCGGTGCCACCTTGGCGAGACCGTCGATGAGGTCGCGCACGCCGAAGTTGCGCAGCGCCGAGCCGAAGAACACCGGCGTCAGGTGGCCCTCGCGGAACGCGTCGAGGTCGAACGGCTTGAGCCCGCCCTCGGCCAGCTCGACCTCCTCGCGCCACGCATCGGCCGCGCCGTTCTCGGTGAGCAGCGTATCGAACAGCGGGTCCTGCGGGCCGGACACCGCCACCATGCCGGCATCCTCGGCGGCGTCGAGCCGGCGGACGCGGTTGGCGCCGAGTTCGTAGGTCCCGGAGAAGTTGCGGCCGGTGCCGATCGGCCAAGTCACCGGGGCGACGTCGAGCGCCAGCGTCTTCTCGATCTCGTCCAGCAGCTCGAACGTGTCGCGGGCCTCGCGGTCGAGCTTGTTCACGAAGGTGACGATCGGGATGTCGCGCAGGCGGCAGACCTCGAACAGCTTGCGGGTGCGCGCCTCGATGCCTTTGGCCGCGTCGATCACCATCACGGCCGAATCGACCGCGGTCAGCGTCCGGTAGGTGTCCTCCGAGAAGTCCTCGTGGCCCGGCGTGTCGAGCAGGTTGAAGACGCAGTCGCCGTACTCGAAGGTCATCACCGAGGTGACCACCGAGATGCCGCGCTCCTTCTCGATCCCCATCCAGTCGGACCGGGTCGAGACCCGATTGCGCTTGGCCTTGACCTCGCCGGCGAGCTGGATCGCGCCGCCGAACAGCAGCAGCTTCTCGGTCAGTGTGGTCTTGCCCGCATCCGGGTGCGAGATGATCGCGAAGGTGCGCCGCCGCGCAACCGGGTCGGCCGGCCTCGCTTCGGTCTTGGTCTGCATCAGCATGGAGCGAACGCTCTGGGTCGGCACAACGGGAGGGCGTCGCCCGGCGGTGCCGCCTCGGGCGAGGGTCTCGGCATCGTGTAGCGGCAAGCCCCGGTATTGGCAAAGACGCAGGGAAGCCGGCCTCGGGCTGATCCAGGTCCCGGTTTCAAAAGGTCGTTCGACCTTTTGCGGGTGAAGGGCGGAGCCCTTCGTCTCTATCAGGGCTCCGCCCTGACAACCCGCCAAAGGGCTGAGCCCTTTGGAAACCCAGCCTTAGGCCGCCTCGGCCGCCAGCGCGTGCAAGTCTGCAACCAGGGCGTCCACGCGCGCGGCATCGGCGTCCCAGGCGAACATGAACCGGGCCCCGCCGCCGATGAAGGTGTAGAACCGCCAGCCCCGCGCCCGCAGCCGCTCCATGGTCGCGGCCGGCATCGCCAGGAAGACGGCGTTGGCCTCTACGGGGAACAGCGCGCGGATCCCCGGCAGGCCGGCGACGGCCCCGGCGAAGCGCCGGGCGCAGGCATTGCCGTGGGCGGCGTTCCGCAGCCAGGCGCCACTCTCCAGCATGCCGACCCAGGGGGCGGCCAGGAAGCGCATCTTCGAGGCGAGCTGCCCGGCCTGCTTGCACCGATAGCCGAAATCCTCCGCGAGCTTCGGATCGAAGAACACCACCGCCTCGCCGGCATGCATGCCGTTCTTGGTGCCGCCGAAGCACAGCACGTCGATCCCGGCCCGCCAGGTCATGTCGGCGGGGCTGCAGCCGAGGCTGGCGCAGGCGTTGGCGAAGCGCGAGCCGTCCATGTGCAGCGCGAGCCCGAGTTCCCGGCATGTGGCGGACAGCGACCGCAGTTCGGCCAGGGTGTAGACCTGCCCGGTCTCGGTCGGCTGGGTGATCGTGACCACCCGCGGCCGCGGGAAGTGGATGTCGCTGCGGTTGGTGGCGAGCCCGCGGATCGCCTCCGGGGTGAGCTTGCCGCCCTCGGTGCGGACCGTGAGCAGCTTGGAGCCGTTGGAGAAGAATTCCGGCGCGCCGCACTCGTCGGTCTCGACATGGGCCGAGTCGGCGCAGATGACGCTGTGATAGGATTGGCACAGGGCCGCCAGCGCGAGGGCGTTCGCCGCCGTGCCGTTGAAGGCGAAGAACACCTCGCACTCGGTCTCGAACAGGCGGCGGAACGCGTCCGCGGCCCGGGCGGTCCAGGCATCCTCGCCATAGGCCGGCGCGTGGCCGCGATTGGCCGCCTCCATGGCGGCCCAGGCCTCCGGGCAGATGCCGGAGTAGTTGTCGCTGGCGAATTGCTGCGGGTCGTCGTGTTGCATCCGCACAGCGTAGATCCGCGTCCGATCGCCTTGCAATCCGGCTTCGCCCCAAATCGAGCCCAAGCAGGGCTGCCGCGCGTCGAACCGGTATCCGGCCCGCCACGCCGGATTTCGAGATGCCCGCTGCGAAGATCGCTGCTGCGAAGATGTTGGAACTGGTTCGCGCTTGGTGTAGAAGGCGCGCCAAGGCGTGGGCTCCACGCCGATTCGGAAACCGACGTTCCCGTCCCTCCCGGGTGCTCCCGGGCGAGGGACGTTGCCGGTTTCCAGATCGGCGGCGGGCTGCGCAAGCCCCAAATCCAGGTCCAGAGGATCAAGTCCGTTGCAGGTACTCGTTCGCGATAACAACGTCGATCAGGCGCTCCGCGTCCTCAAGAAGAAGATGCAGCGTGAGGGCATCTTCCGCGAGATGAAGCAGCGCAAGGCGTATGAGAAGCCGTCCGTGCGCAAGGCGCGCGAGAAGGCGGAAGCCGTCCGCCGCGCCCGCAAGCAGGCGCGCAAGACCGCGATCCGCGAGGGCCTGATCGCCGCTCCGAAGCCGAAGCCCCGTTTCCCGGCCGGCAGCCGTCGCCCCGGCTTCCCGTCGCCGAGCGCGGCCCCGTCGCAGCAGGGCGGCAACGCCTCCGGCCAGGTCGCGGTGACCCCGGCGCCCGTCGTCTAAGACGCTCTATCCTGAACGGCAGAAGCCCGGACCGCGCGAGCGGCCGGGCTTTTTGCGTTTGGTTTGGCTGGGATCGGCGTCGGCCGGGGGGCGGTGACGCAATGCGCCGTCGAGGATTACGACTCTATCGTTCGGTGCAACGCACAGGATCCTTGCCGGAGGCATGGGCTCTTCGAGCGCTCGCCGCCGAAGTGGATACCGGTTCGACGTAAGCGAGCGCGTTGCATCAAGGACTTAGAGCCGTTCCCGGTCGCAGCGCGACCGGGAACGGCTCTAGTCTCTTCGCGTGCGTCGACGCATTAATGTCGGCAGAATCCACGGGAGACACCGCGGTGCTCCCTCACCCCTCTGCGGGGGAGGGAGACGCGCTCGGGGCCGCCGTTGGTTCTCATCCGGCGGCGGGGCGTGAACATCTGAGCTTCGCGGAGGAAGGAGCACGTGCCCCCGACTCAAGCCGCCTTGGCGGCCATCGTGGCGTGCTCGGCCTGGACCAGCACGTCGAGCGCCCGCCAGGGCTTCTGCATGTAGACCGTCTGATCGGGCAGGCGCGCGTCGCGGCTCGCTCCGGAGGTGACGACCACGCGCACATCCGGCCAGCGCCGCTCGACCGCCTGGGCGAGCGACACGCCGTCCATGGCACCGGGCAGGCGAATGTCGGCGAACAGCAGGGCCACGGTGACGTCGGATCGCTCCAGGACCGAGAGCGCAGCTTCGGCGCTCTCGCAGGCGATCACGCCCAGATCGCTTTCCTCCAGGACCGCGGTCGCGAGGTGGCGCACGGCCGCGTCGTCCTCCACCACAAGCGCCACGGGGGCGGAACACTCGGGCTGTGCGCGATCCATATCAGTCTCCTGCGGTTCGGTCGTGTGAACCCCTTTTCGGGTCCCGGCCTCATTGATGGACCGGTGATTCCCCGATTCGGCCATGCTGGCCTGCCAAGAGCCGGCTCACAAGTGTCAGGGTGGTCGGGCAGACCATGCCCGCTCCGCGATCAGGCCGCACCAATTTTGGCCCGAACGCTTGAAAATGGCGCAGCTGGGTCCCGGTTAAGAAACTGTTCACCCGTGTGGACCGACTGTTAATCTCACGCTTGAGGCGTTTGCCCCATTCCGGGGGACATCGCCTGGATCGTACGGACCAGGGAAGGATCGACGTCCGACATGTGCCGTTTCCTCGCCTATAGCGGTGAGCCGGTCTTTCTCTCGGACCTGGTCTGCGCGCCGACGCATTCGCTGGTGCACCAGTCCCTGCACGCCGACGAAGGGAAAACCGAGACCAACGGCGATGGTTTCGGCATCGGCTGGTACGGCGAGCGTCCCGAGCCCGGCGTCTATCGCGACATCTCCCCGGCCTGGTCGGACGAGAACCTCACCAACCTGTGCGGCCAGGTCCGGGCGCGAACCTTCTTCGCCCACGTGCGCGCCTCGACCGGCACCGCCACCGCCCGGGCGAATTGCCACCCGTTCGTCTACGGGCGGCATCTGTTCATGCACAACGGCCAGATCGGCGGCTACCACCGTATCAAACGTCGGCTGGAGGCCCTGATCCCGGACGCCTTCTACGATCACCGGCGCGGCAGCACGGATTCCGAGGCGATCTTCCTGCTGGCCCTGGCCAACGGCCTCGAGCAGGACCCGGTCGGCGCGATGGCCCGTACCCTGGAGACGATCCGCGCCCTGATGAAGGAGGCCAACGTCTCCGAGCCGTTGCGCTTCACCGCCCTGCTGACGGATGGCGAGACCCTCACCGCCTATCGCTGGGCCTGCGACGGCCGGCCCCCGAGCCTGTATTATCGCGACGGACCGGGCGGGATCGTCGTCGTCTCCGAGCCGATCGACGGCTGCCGCGAGGGCTGGCAGGTCGTCCCGAAGGGCGGCACGCTCCGGGCCCGCCACGGCACCACGACCACCGTGACCGTTCCGGAGTCCACCCGCTCCCGGGCCGCCTGACCGGGCGCCGGCCGTCACCGTCCTGGTGCGGCGTCAGCCATGCTCGGAACGGGATTGTCGATCCGCTTCACGTTGCCACATGTCGGCCACGGCCGATCCTGCGGCCGAGCGGGAATTGACGATGTATCCGGATACCGAGCTTCACATTGCCGGACGCTGGCGCACGGGCGCCGACCGAGAGACCCTGGGCGTCCTGAATCCGGCCACGGGCGAGACGATCGGCCAATGCGCGGTCGCCACCAAGGCGGATCTGGACGAAGCGCTCGCGGCTGCCGCGCGGGCCTTCCCGGCCTGGCGGAAGGTGTCGCCGTTCGAGCGCGGCAAGCTGATGCGCAAGGCCGCCGACCTGCTGCGCAGCCGCGCCGACGAGATCGCCCGCATCATGACCCTGGAGCAGGGCAAGCCGCTGGCCGAGGCGCGGGTCGAGACCCTGGCGGCCGCCGACGTGATCGACTGGTTCGCCGAGGAGGGTAAGCGCGCCTACGGCCGCGTCATCCCGGCCCGCGCCGACGGCGTGCTGCAGGCGGTGGTGCGCGAGCCGGTCGGCCCGGTCGCCTGCTTCACGCCCTGGAACTTCCCGATCAACCAGGCGGTCCGCAAGATCTCGGCGGCGCTCTGCACAGGCTGTACGGTGATCCTGAAGGGTCCCGAGGACACGCCGGCGAGCTGCGCGGCGCTGGTCCGCGCCTTCCTGGACGCCGGCATCCCGGGTGACGCCCTTTCGCTGGTCTACGGCGACCCGGCGACGATCTCGGCCTACCTGATCCCCCACCCGGTGATCCGCAAGATCTCGTTCACCGGCTCGACGGTGGTGGGCAAGAAGCTCGCGGCGCTGGCCGGCGAGCACATGAAGCGCGCCACCATGGAACTCGGCGGCCACGCTCCGGTGATCGTGTTCGGCGATGCCGACGTGGAGAAGGCCGTGTCGGTCCTGGCCCCGTCGAAGTTCCGCAACGCCGGCCAGGTCTGCGTGTCGCCCACCCGCTTCCTGGTGCACGATTCGGTGTTCGACCGGTTCGTCGAGGGCTTCACCAGCTACGCCAAGGGCGCGAAGGTCGGCGACGGCCTGGATCCGGACACCAAGATGGGCCCGCTGATCCACGGGCGGCGCCTGGAGGCCATCGAGGCGCTCACCGCCGACGCCGAATCGGCCGGGGCGTCGCTGCGGGCCGGCGGCAAGCGCATCGGCAACCGCGGCAACTTCTTCGAGCCGACGGTCTTCACCGAGGTGCCGCTGACCGCCCGGATGATGAACGAGGAGCCGTTCGGCCCGGTCGCGATGATCAACCGCTTCTCGGAGGACGAGGAGGCGCTCACCGAGGCCAACCGCCTGCCCTACGGGCTCGCGGCCTACGCCTACACTAGGTCGGCCGAGCGGGCCGCCAAGGTCTCGCACGGGGTGGAGAGCGGGATGATCTCGATCAACCACCACGGCATCGCCCTGCCGGAGACGCCCTTCGGCGGCGTCAAGGAATCCGGCTACGGCAGCGAGGGCGGCTCGGAGGCGCTCGACGCCTACCTGGTGACCAAGTTCGTCACCCAGGCCAACTTCTGACGCCGGCTCGGCGCGCCGCTGCGGGCGGCGCGCCGACGCGCATCAGTAATGCGGCGGCGGCGGCTCGGGCCCGCGCGGTGCGGACCGGGCGGCCGCCTCCTCGACCTGATCGCGCAACGCGTCGACCTGGCGGACGAGCCGGTCGATCACCCGCCACTGCTCCGTGACGGTGCGGTTCAGATCCTCGATCGTCGAATCCTGCTCGGTGAGGCGCATCTCCAGGCGGTCGATGCGGGTTGGGTCGTCCATGGCCGGTCTCCAGTCCGGCCCGCGATACCGCATCCGCGGCCGTTTTCCGACCGGGCCTGTTTTCAGGCCGCCTGCACCCGTTCGGCCACCACGACCCGGTCGCGACCGCCGTGCTTGGCGACGTAGAGGGCGGCGTCGGCCCGATGCATCAGGGCCTCGAAACTGATCCCGTCCCGGGCCTGTGCGATCCCGATGCTGACGCTGACCCGCAGGTCCGGCAATTCCGGCACCGACAGCCCCGCGAAGGTGCGGCGCACCTCCTCCGCGCGGGCCAGGGCCTCGGCAGGCGAGACGTCGGGCAGCAGGCAGGCGAACTCCTCGCCGCCGAGCCGGCCGAGCATCGCTTCCCGGGGCAGCAGGGATGCGGCCATGGCGCAGAACCCCACCAGCACCGCGTCGCCGACCGCGTGGCCGTGGACATCGTTGACCGCCTTGAACCGGTCGAGGTCGAACAGGAGCAGGGCCGCGTCCCGGCGCGAAGCGAGCACCGCCTCCGCGGCCCCCGTGAAGGCCCGGCGATTGGATATGCCGGTGAGCGGGTCCGTCGCGGCGGCGATGCGCTGCTCGCGCTCGGCCCGCTCCTTCACAAGAGCCATGCAGGTGAAGGCCAGGGCGATCGAGAACAACAGCGTGACGAAGCACAGGATCGCCACCCAGGGCGAGGTCAGCGGGTTCAACCGGGGCGGCGGCGGCGCCAGCAGGGTCGACGGGATCCGCAGCAGGTAGAAGGCGGCGTGCAAGCCCAGCGTGGTCTCGGCCGCCACGCGCGACGCGAGACGCTCCTGCCGCCCCCGCCAGAACTCCACGGCCGCGTCGCCCGTATAGAACGCCGCCACCGCGGACGCGTACACGATCCGGGCCTCGATCGATCCGTAGAAGGCCGGCACCAGGCAGAGCACGCACCAGATCGCCGCACCCACGAGCGCCAGGCCGATCCGGACCGGTCGCCCCTCGAACGAGCGGACACCGCTCCAGATCAGCCCGTAGGCCGCCAGCACCACGGCATTGGACACCGCGATGGACACGAGGTCGGAGATCTGGCCGCGCAGGGCGAGGCCGCCGGAGCCGACCGCGCCGAGGATATGCGCCGCGCCCCACAGCGCCAGGGCGTGCGAACCCGGCGCCTGCCGCCACGACAGAACGAACAGCGTGCCGACCAGCAAGGTCATCACGGAACTGACGATCAGCAGGGTGGCTGGATCGAGATGCACGGCTTTCTATCAGTCTCCGATACGGACGATAGCATAAGCCGTCTGGTATTGACCGGCTCGCGAGGCTTGAGCCGGCTTAATTCGCAGCAGCGCGACGAAAATACCGCGCGGTTGTTTACGATTCGGCAAGGTGGATATCGGCGGCGGCGAGCACCGCCGCATTCTCCTGCGGCTCGGGGCTCGCTTCAGGCGCCCCGGAGGGACGCGGCGACCTAGCCGGCCACCCGATGCTCATCCCGCGCGGCGTGGATCACCGGCACCGCCGGGGCGCCTTCCCACTCCGTGTTGGCGGGGATCGACTCGCCCTTCATCACGATGGTGAGCGGGCGCAGCCGCGCGTAGTCGCCGACCTTGGTGTCGTACAGGACCGTCGCGAAGGCGCCGACCGAGACGCCGCGCCCGACCACCACGCGGCCGATCTTCATGATCCGGTCCTCGTACAGATGGGTCTGCAGCGCCGAGACGCGGTTGATCGTGGCGTAGTCGCCGATCGACACGCAGTCGAACTCGGTGATGTCGGTGGTGAGCATGCACACGCCCTTCCCGATCTTCACGCCGAACAACCGCAGGGCCCAGGGCAGGAACGGTGTGCCCTGGAGGTGCTCGAGAAGCACCTTGCCGGCCAACCCCCAGTAGGCCACCGCGATCGCCTCGGTGCGCATCGCCCACCAGGACCACATCGGCTGCATGCCGGGCTTGTAGACGCCCATCAGCAGCCACTTCATCGCGATGACCGCGGCGGACTGGATCAGCGCGATGCAGACGCTGGCGGTGACGAAGCTGACGGCCAGGCCGGTCCAATCCTTCTCCAGGATCGCCGGGTAGAAATACCAGTCGATCACGGTGATCGCCAGGGTGATGTAGAGCATCGGCGAGAACGAGGTCGCGAAGGCCTCGAACACGCCGCGGCGGATCTTCGGCCACATCCCGGGCTCGTAGGTCTGCGCGGTCGAGCCCAGATCGACCTTCTGGCGGGCCGGCAGCCGGATCGGCGGCGAGCCGAACCAGGTCTCGCCGGGGCTCATCGCGTCGTTGGCCGGCGGCTTCGACTTGATGCCGATCAGCACGTCGTCCGGGATGATTGCGCCGGGCGGGACCACGGCGTCGTTGCCGACGAAGACCCGGGCCCCGGTGCGGGCGGCCTCGAGATGCATCCAGCCCCGCCGGACCTCCTCCTCGCCGTACACGACCTCGTCGGCGATGAAGTTCTTCGCGCCGACCTCGGCGAGGTCGTAGCGGCTGCCGAGGTTGGTCGAGATCTCGGCGCCGTGGCCCATGTTGGCGCCCATCAGCCGGTACCACGCCCGCATGTAGACCGTGGCAAACAAGGACGAGAGAGTCTCGAGCGTCACCTCGACGGCGAGCGCCAGCGACCACTTGCGCAGGTAGAACAGCGAGTGGACCGAGTAGGTGCCCGAGCGGGTCCGCGGCAGCACGATCCAGCGGATGCCGGCGATCAGCAGCACCGTGCCGGCGGTCATCAGCATGGCGGTGGGCCAGGTGAGGATCGGCAGGTACCAGTGGTAGTCGACATCGGTGATGTCGGAGAGCGAATCCGAGATCTGGTCGAAGATGAAGAACGCCGGGAAGATCGGCAGCAGGCCGACCGCCGGGATCGCGCCGAGCAGAACGATATAGGCCGCCGCGAAGGCGGCGCGGCGGGCCCACGAGGCCTCGGCGGCGGCCGGCAGGTCGGCCGGGTTCGCCATCCCGACCTTGCGGCCGGGCGAGCCGTCCCAGATCTCCGCCGGCCCGACCCGGGTGCCGGTCGGGATCGTGGTCAGGTCGGCGATCTCGGCCTGCGCGCCGATCACCGTGTCGTGGCTGAGCACGCAGGAGGTGCCGACCGCCGCGTCGGCGCCGATCTCGACCGTGCCGATCACCAGCTCGTTGCCGACGATCTCGGCATTGGCGATGACGAGGCGGCCGCCCAGCGAGGCGCCGTCGCCGATGGTCAGCAGGTCCGGGGCGCCGATCTCGATATCGGAGACCAGCGCGTCATGGCCGACCTTGGCGCCCATCAGCCGGAGGTAGACCGAGATCGCCGGCGAGCCCTGGAGCCACTTCACGTGGACGAGGGGGGCGAGGCGCTGGGTCAGCCACCAGCGGTAGTAGTAAGCGCCCCAGAGCGGGTATCGGCCCGGCTTGGTCCTGCCCAGGATCAGCCACTTGCCCGCCACCGCGACCACCGCGGTCACGCCGTTGATCGCGATGTAGACGAGCAGCAGCACGCCGAGTTCGGCGAAGAAGCTGAGGCCGCCGCCGGTGAGCAGCAGGTAGGTCACGAACATGCCGAGCCACTGCGCGGTGGCCAGCGCGATCACGAAGGGCAGCGCGATCAGCTGGCCGAGGCCGCACAGGGCCCGGCGCAGCAGCGGCGGCGGTTCGAAGCTCAGGTCGCGGATCGCAGCCGCCGCGCCCATGCCGCCGGTGCGCGCGATCAGCGCGTCGGCCATCGCCCGCATGGTGCGCAGGGCATAGACGTCCGGCAGGGTGATGCCGGCGAGCGCCGGAGCCTCGCGCACTGCGGACACGAAGCGGGCGGCCAACAGGGAATGGCCGCCGAGGTCGGCGAAGAAGTCGCCCTCCAGCGGGATCGGCTGGTTGCCGAACACCTGCTTGGCCGCGGCGACCAGAGCCGCCTCGGTCTCGTTGGCCGGGGTCTCCTGCTCGCCGTCGGCCGACACGACCGTGAGCGGGGCGACCTTCAGGGCCTTGCGATCGACCTTGCCGGAGGTCAGGCGCGGCAGGGTCTCGGCCAGCTCGAAATGGCCGGGCACCATGTAGGGCGGCATCTGGCCGGCCAGCGTCCGGCGTAAGCTAGCGGTGTCCACCGTCCGGCCGCGCTCGGGGATCAGGAAGGCCACGAGCCGGTCCACACCGTCGTCCTGGCGCAGCACCACGGCGGCCTGGTTGATGTCGGGCACGCTGCGGATCCGCGACTCGATCTCGCCGAGCTCGACCCGGAAGCCGCGAATCTTCACCTGGTCGTCGATGCGGCCGTGGAACAGGATCCGCCCGCCGGCATCCAGCGAGACCGCATCCCCCGAGCGGTAGAGGATCGGGTCGGTCCCGTCGGAGGCGAACGGGTTGGCGATGAACTTTTCCGCGGTCAGTTCGGGCCGCGCGAGATAACCGCGCGCCACGCCGGGCCCGCCGATCAGCAATTCGCCCTGCTGGTCACGGCCGAGCAGGCTCAGATCCTCGCCCGCGACGTAGACGGAATAGTTCGGGATCGGGCCGCCGATGGTCACCGGCTCGCCGGGCCGCATCTCGGCCGCGGTGGCGACCACGGTCGCCTCGGTCGGCCCGTACGTGTTGAAGAGCTGGCGCGCACCGGTCGCCCAGCGGCCGACCAGCGGCTCAGGCAGCGCTTCGCCGCCGAGCAGGACGAGGCGCACGGTCGGCAGGTCGCCGGAGATCATCGCCAGCAGGGTCGGCACGGTATCGAGCACCGTGATCCGCTCGGCTTCGAGAATGCCGGGCAGGGACTCGACGTCGCCCATCATGGCCGGGCTCGCCACGAACAGCGTCGCGCCCACGAGATACGGGACCCAGATCTCCTCCATCGACAGGTCGAAGGCGACCGAGGCGCCCTGGAACACGATGTCGTCGGCACGCATGCCGTAGAGCGCGTTTCCCGACCGGAGGAAGTGGCAGATGTTGGCGTGGCTGATGACGATGCCCTTGGGCACGCCGGTCGAGCCCGAGGTGTAGATCAGGTAGGCGGGATGCTCCGGCGTCAGGCCGGCGGCGCGGGGATCCGGCACCGGCGCATCCGTGGGCGTCGCCGCGTCGAGATCCGCCGGGGTCAGGGCGGGCGCCGCGTCAGGTGCCGTCGGAGCGAGGGCGGGTGAGACCAGCAGCGCCTTGGCGGCGGAATCGGTCAGGCACACCCCGACCCGGTCGGCCGGCGCCTCGGCGTCGAAGGGCAGCCAGGCGGCGCCCGACAGGGTGATTCCGATCTGGGTGACCAGCAGGTCCGGGCCCCGGGCCATCCACAGGCCGACCACGTCGCCGGGGCCGATGCCGCGATGGGCGAGGCCGGCGGCGATCCGGCCGGCGCGGGCGGCGACCTCGGCATAGGTCAGGCTCGGATGGACGCCGCCCGCGATCACGCGGGCGCCGTCGACCAGGCAGGGATGCTCCGGCCGGGCCTGCGCGGAATTCAGAAAGATCTCGGCCAGCACCTCGTCGCGGATCAGGTCGGGGCGGTGCGCGCCACGCAGCACGGCCGCCCCGCCAGCCGGACGCTCATGCGCCCCGGCAGCCGGTCCGGACCGGGTCTTCTCGGCGACGTCGCTCATCCGCTGCTCCGCTGGCCGACCGAACAGATCGGCGCATACCGTGGCGACCGCCCTATAGCCAGCCGATCATGCCGTTATCGAGGCGGCTTTGAACCCTGGGTGAAGGACGGATTAAGCCCAGCGCCAGCCCGACGGCTCCAGGACCAGCACCTCGCCCTGGCGGATGCCGAGGCGCGGCGCCGCGTACATGTCGAGATGGCCCAGCGCCACCAGGGCCGCCCGGGCGACGCCGCCGTGGGCGACGATCACGGCATCCCGCTCGAGCCCGGACAGGACCGGGCCGACCCGCTCGACCAGGGCGGCGTAGCTCTCGCCGCCCTGGCCGGGCGGACGGTGGTTCCAGCGCTCGCGGTCACGGGCCGAGGCGCCCCCCGGGTCGCGGCGGCGGATCTCGGACCAGGTCGAGCCCTCCCAGTTCCCGAAGCCGATCTCCCTCAGCCGGGGATCGGTGCGATACGCCTCCGCCGGCAGGCCCAGCGTGGTGCGCAGGATCTCCATGGTCCGCCGGGTGCGCTTGAGCGGGCTCGCCAGGAACTCCGCCTCCGCCACGCCCGCCCCCGCCACCGCGGTCAGCCGCGCGGCCACGGCGACGGCCTGCGCCTCCCCGTGCGGGTTGAGATCGATGTCGCGACTGCCCTGCAGGCGGCCCTCGGCGTTCCAGGCGGTCTGGCCGTGGCGGATGAAATAGATCGTAGCCAACCGTCTCGAAATCCTGTCGCTGCGCAGGCGCCCGGAACGGCCGCGCGTGCCAACCGTTCTGGGCGTTCGTCGGCAAAGCCCCTCAACACGGTCCTGCCCATGTCTAAGAAGCACGGCAAGCATCTTCCCGGCCAGTCGCAGGACGGGGGCGTGACAGACGCCCCTGATCGGCACCAAGCCGCCCGGTCGCGGGTGCCCTCGACCGCCGTCTGGGCCGGTGCGGCCGACGTGATCGCCGGGACGGTCCCGGCGGCCCTGGGCGGCCACCGGCCGGCCCCGATCCGGGTCGGCCCGGGGATCGTGGCGGTCGAACCCGGAATGCGGGTCGACCTGACGGCGATCGATTCCGACGCCGACGGCGGCCTCGACAAGGTCTGGGCCAAGGAGGCGCTGAGCCGGGAGCGCGAGCGCATCAGCGCCCTGCAGGAGCGTCTCTATGCCGAGCGCGCCCGCAGCCTGCTGCTGGTGTTCCAGGCGATCGATACAGGCGGCAAGGACGGGACGATCCGGTCGGTGCTCAAGGGCGTCAACCCGCAGGGTTGCACGGTGTCCTCGTTCAAGGTGCCGTCGAGCGACGAACTCGATCACGATTTCCTGTGGCGTTACCACGCCCGGACGCCGGGGCGGGGCATGATCGGCGTGTTCAACCGCAGCCATTACGAGGACGTCCTCGTGGTGCGGGTGAAGGAGTTGGTCCCCGACTCGGTCTGGCAGGGCCGCTACCGGCTGATCAACGATTTCGAGCGGCTGCTCACCGAATCCGGCACGGTGGTGATCAAATTCTTCCTGCACATCTCCAAGGACGAGCAGAAGAAGCGCCTCGAAGCCCGGATCGCCGATCCGGAGAAGCACTGGAAGTTCGACCCCGCCGACCTCATCGAGCGGAAAGCCTGGGACTCCTACCAGCAGGCCTTCGCCGACGCGCTCTCGCAATGCTCGACGCCGCACGCGCCGTGGCTGGTGGTGCCTGCCAACCACAAGTGGTTCCGCAACTACGTGATTGCCCGCACGATCGCAGATACGCTGGAGGCGATGGACCCGCGATTCCCCAAGGCCGCGAAGGGAATCGCCGACCTGAAGGTCCCGAACTGATCCAAGGGGTGCCGCATGCTGGTGGTTCGGGAGGTCGCGGTCTCTGGCTACCGCTCGCTCCGGCGGATCGGCTTCCCGGTGGACGACCTGTCGGTGTTCGTGGGCGGCAACGGCACCGGCAAGACCAACCTGTATCGCGGCCTCGAACTGCTTCAGGACGCCGCCCGGGGGACGCTCACCCGCGCGCTCGCCGTGGAGGGCGGGATGGATTCGGCGCTCTGGGCGGGGCGTCGGCGGCACGGCGAGGCGGCACGGATCCGCCTGTCCGCCACCCTGTACGATGACGGGACCGGACAGGTGTTCACCTACGCGGTCGAGGTCGGGCTCGTGCAGCAGGCCGGCGGCACCACCTACGGCGCCGCCTTCCGCAAGGAACCGCAGGTGAAGGCCGAGCGGTTGACCGTCCGGACAGGCGCCCGCACGGCGGTCCTCCTCGACCGCGATGGCCGGACCGGTTTCGCCCGCGACGAGGAGGGGCGCAAACGGCCGCTGGGCCTGGATCTGCTGCCCACCGAAACCGCGCTCGGCACCTTCCTGGACGCCACGCGTCACCCGGAGATCGCCCTGGTTCGGCTCGCCATGACGGCTTGGCGCTTCCATCACGATTTTCGGACCGATGCCGAGTCGCCGCTCCGCCGCCCGTGCCTGGCAGTGACGACGCCGACCCTCGCCTCGGACGGGTCCGACCTCGCCGCCGTGTTCGCCACCCTGGCCCATATCCGGCAGGACACGGGCGATCTCGATGCGGCGCTGGATGGCGCCTTCCCGGGCGCCCGGCTCGTGGTGCCGGATCCGGGGCGCGAGGCGAGCTTCGGCGTCACCGTCCCTGACTTCCCGGGCCGCACCTTCGCGGCCTCGGAGCTGTCGGACGGGACGTTGCGCTACCTCGCCCTCACCGGAGCGCTGCTGGCCTACCGGCTGCCGCCCTTCATCGCCCTGAACGAGCCGGAAGCGAGCCTGCATCCGGATCTGATGGAACCGCTCGCCCGGATGATCGCCCGGGCCGCCGAGCGCACCCAGATCTGGCTGGTCACGCATTCCGAGCGGCTGGCGGACGGGATCGCGATCCATGGGGGCGCCAGGCCGCGGGTGGTCGTCAAGCGCGACGGCGAGACCTGGATCGACGGGCTCACCCTTTCAGGTGAATTCGCCGACGCGGACGACGAAGATTAATCCTTGTCGAGGGTCAGGTCCGGCGCGTCGGGGTTCTTCATGCCGACGACGTGGTAGCCCGCATCCACGTGCAGGATCTCGCCGGTCATGCCCGCGGCCATGTCGGAGATCAGGTAGGCGGCGGTCTCGCCGACTTCGCCGATGGTCACGGTCCGGCGCAGGGGCGCGTTGTACTCGTTCCACTTCAGGATGTAGCGGAAGTCGCCGATCCCCGAGGCCGCCAGGGTCTTGATCGGGCCGGCCGAGATCGCGTTGACGCGGATATTCTTCGGCCCGAGATCGGCCGCGAGGTAGCGCACCGACGCTTCGAGCGCCGCCTTGGCCACGCCCATGACGTTGTAGTGCGGCATCCACTTCTCGGCGCCGTAATAGGTCAGCGTCACCAGGGAGCCGCCCGGGCGCATGATCTTCTCGGCGCGCTGGGCCACCGCGGTGAACGAGTAGCACGAGACCAGGAGCGACTTGGTGAAGTTCTCCTCGGACGTCTCGAGGTAGCGGCCGGTCAATTCGTCCTTGTCCGAGAAGGCGATGCAGTGGATCACGAAGTCGATGCCTTCGGGGAAGACCCGGGCGGCCTCGGCGAACACGGCGTCGATGGTCGCCGCCTCGGTCACGTCACAATGCCCGATGACGTGGGCGTCGAGTTCCTTGGCCAGGGGCTCGACCCGCTTGCGCAAGGCGTCGCCCTGGTAGGTGAACGCGAGTTCGGCCCCGTGCGCGCGGGCGCTGCGGGCGATGCCCCAGGCGATCGAGCGGTTGTTGGCGACACCGAGCACGAGGCCCCGCTTGCCCGCCAGAATGCCCTGCCCGTGTTCCGCCATGATCGATCCTGGAAACCTCTCGGCCCCTTGCGGCACCGGGGGTCTCCTTAACGGAGCCGGCCCGGCGACGGAAGTGCGCACCCCGCCGCCGGGCGACCGGGTGCGGGGCGCCTGTTACGCAGCCTTCTACGCCACCTTGGCGCGTCGGTTCCGGGCGAACTCGATGAGCGCCGGATCCTCGCTCTCCGGCAGGGTGATCGCCGTGGTGGCGAGCAGGTCGCCGCGGGTACCGTCCTTCTTGGGCAGGCCCTTGCCGCGCAGCCGGAACGTGCGGCCCGAACTCGTCATCGGCGGCATCTTCATCTCGACCGCGCCGGTGAGCGTCGGCACCCGGATCGTGCCGCCGAGCACGGCGTCCTCCAGCGGCACCTCGACGCTGGCCTTCAGGTCGGCCCCCTCGACGGTGAAGCGGGGATGCGGCCGGACCCGGATGGTCAGCAGGGCGTCGCCGGGCTCGCCGCGGGGGCCGGCGCTTTGGCCGAGGCCGCGGAGCCGGATGGTCTGGCCGTCCTCGACGCCCCGGGGGATCACCACGTCGACCTCCCGGCCGGTGGGCAGGGCGAGGCGCAGCTTCTCCTCGCTGGCGACCTGCTCCAGGCTGACGGACAGCTCGGCCGCGACATCTTCGCCCTTGGCCGCCTGGCGCTGGCCGGGTCCGGCGCCACCCGCGCGGAACGCCTCGCCGAAGATGTGCGAGAAGATGTCCTCGCCCATCCCGCCGCCGCCCATGCCACCGCCGCCTTGCCGGCTGCGGGCCTTGTTCTCGAAATCGAAGCCGCTCGACCGGCCGCCGCCGAAGCCACCGGAGAACCCCTCGAAGCCGCTGGCGCGCGGCTTGCCGTCGGCGTCGATCTCGCCGCGGTCGAACTGCTTGCGCTTCTCGGAATCGCCCAGGATCTCGTAGGCCGAGTTCGCCTCGGCGAACCGGTCCTTGGCCTTCACGTCGTTCTTGTTGCGGTCGGGGTGGAAGTCCTTGGCGAGCTTGCGATAAGCCTTCTTGATGTCGGCTTCGCTCGCTCCCTTGGCCACGCCCAGCACGTCGTAGGGATTGCGCATCGGTCTCTTGAGGCTGTGCGGTGGGGTATCCACCCGGATGTGGGAAGGCTGTTGCATCCCTGCAACGGTCGTGGCCGCGAAAGTCTGCGGGTTCGGGCGCTGCGTCAAGCGGTGGATCTCGCTCCGGAGCGCGCGACCGCCTAACCTCGACGCGTGACGCCATCACCGGCTCGTCGGCACCGGGCCGCGGGAGGAAATCCGATGCAGTATGCCTGCGACCACGTCCATCTGCGCAGCCGCGACGCCGTGAAGGCGGCAGCCTTCTACGTGGAAACCTTCGGGGCCACGGAGGTGAAGCGCGTCGGCGTCGATCCCGTGCAGCGCATGGTGCTCGACCTCGGCGGCCTGACCGTCTTCATCGAGCAGGCACCGGTCGAGACCGCCCCCGCCGCGCAGACGCCCTGCCTCGGCATCGAGCATATCGGTCTGCGCGTCGCCGACATCGACGCCGCCATGGCCGATCTCGCGGCCCGCGGCGTTCCCGTGCGGATGGGCATCACCGAGCGCGGCCCGGGTCTGCGGATCGCCTTCGTGGTAGGTCCGGACGGGGCGCTGATCGAGATCCTGGAGCGCCGGGCGGCCAGTTGACAGGGGTCCCTCAGAAGGTTCGCGGGCCGCGCCCGAGCCCTTCGAAGGTCCGGATCACCTCAGCGCCGGGCGCCGCCGTGCAGGGCCAGCGCCGGCTCCCGGTCGCCCTCGGTTGGAGATGGCGGCTCGATCCGGTCGAAGCCGTCCGCGCTGTAGACCGCGCCGAGCACCGTCTTGAAATGGCGCTGCACCCGGGCGTGGCACTCGCAGGCCGAGGCCGACATCGCCCGGCGGTCGAGCACCGTGATGCGCCCGCGCCCGACCCGGATCAGGCCCTGGTCCTGGAGCGTCCGCAGGATGCGGGTCAGGTAGGTGCGCTGGACGCCGAGCATCGAGGCCAGCAACTCGTGGGTGATCGGCAGGGTGTCGCCCCCGATCCGATCCTGGAGCGTCAGGAGCCAGCGCAGGCAGCGCTGCTCGATCGGGTGGAGCGCGTTGCAGGCGGCGGCCTGCAGCACCTGGGCCAGGAGGCAGTCGCCGTAGCGTGCGAACAGGTTGCGGACCTCGGGGGACCGGCGCTTGGCGTCCTGAAGCCGGTCGGCCTCCAGGCGCAGCATCGGCCCGCCGATCTGCACGATCGCCTCGGTGGAGGCCGGCACCCGCCCCGCGCTGACGATGCCGCCGACGGCACCCTCGCGACCGATGCTGGCGGTCTCGGCGCAGCGTCCGTCCCGGGTGCCGATGATGAGCGCCACGACGGTCTGGTCGCAGGGGAAGGTGATGTGCGCCACCTCCGTGCCGGCCTCGAACACGATCGCCCCCTTGTCGCAGGAGACCCGCTCGAGATGGGGCACGATCAGCGCGCGGTCGGGTTCCCGAAGCGCGTCGAGGAGCAGGTTGCCCGTGAGGGAGGCGGCGCGGTCAGCGGGCATGCAGGTCGGGGATCGTGGAGCGGGAGGCCCCCGAGAAGGAACCTCGTCGGGCGGCCCGCTGGCGCGCGGGTTAACCCGTCACGCTTATATCCCGCCCCCCGTCCTGGAACCAACCTAAGTCTATCCGGCCCGATGATTTATTTGTCGGTGCAAAGACCCTGTTCCGAAAGCCGCCGATGCTCGCGCGGATCGCAATCGGTCGACAGGAACGAGGCCCAGTCGGACGGCGTGCCGTAGAAGGCGTTGCGGTCGACGTCGCCCTGTACGCCGGGAACACGCCCGGTGGAGGTGAACTGCCAGAGCATCCACTTCCGGTTGACGAAGCGCTGCTCCGGTTCGGCCGCGGTGGAACGCAGCCAGTGCGGGTAGTCGGGCAGCTCGCCTTCCAGCACGTCCTTGTGGAAGGTGATGTCGGTGTAGATGATCGGGCGCTTGCCGGTGTAGCGCTCCATCTCCTCCAGCATCTCGGTGACCATCGCCAGAGCCTGCGCCTTGGGCAGCTTCTTCGGGCAGGTCTGCGAGTGGCCGTTCCATTCCACGTCGAGCACCGGCGGCAGGGCCGTCGGGTCGTTCGGGACGTTGCGCTTGAACCACTCCATCTGATCCCGGGCCGAGCGGCACCAGAACACGAAGTGGTAGGCGCCCCGCGGCACGCCGGCCTTGGCGGCGTTGTCCCAGTTGGTCCGGAATCGTTCGTCGACGTGATCGCCGCCCTCGGTCGCCTTGATGAAGGCGAACTGGGTGCCGGCGGCCCGGACCGAAGCCCAGTCGACGTTGCCCTGCCATTTCGAGATGTCGATGCCCTGGATCGGGTGCTGCTTGGCCTTGGCCACGCCCGGATGGGGCTTGGCGTCGCCCTTGGTCGGATAGAAATTCGTGTTCGACGCGCAGGCGGCCAGGCCTGCCATCACCGCGACGGCCAGCACCCGGGCGGCGATGCGCCGGGCGCTCCTCAACCGGCCGGCACCCCGAATCGCCGAAGCGGACGGACCCTGCGAAAGCTCGATATCCCGCACCATCAGTGTTCAGCCCGCCACCGAAGAAGCGCCAAAGTCAGGCGTAATCGATGGGCCCGGCGCAGTTAACGGAGCTTTGCGAACTTTGCGGCGGAATTCCGAGATGCGTGTCGTTACCGCGACATACGGTATCGATCCCCGGTTGGTTCACAGGCCCGGATCCGGCTAAGTGCCGGTCCCGCAACGCGAGTCCCGTCACGGTCCCGTGAGCAAGCAATTATTCACCATAGGTTACGAAGGGCTCGACCCGGAGCGCCTTACGGATGCGCTGCGCTCGGCGGGCGTTGCCGTGCTGGCCGACGTGCGGGCGGTGGCGAACTCGCGCAAGCGCGGCTTCTCGAAGGGCGCGCTCGGAACGGGTCTCGCAGAGGCGGGACTCGGCTACGCGCATCTGCGCAGCCTCGGCACGCCGAAGGCCGGCCGCGAGGCGGCCCGGGCGGACGACGCGGCGCTGATGCGCAGGATCTACTGTGAAGAGGTGCTCGATACGGGCGCCGGCGGAATCGCCCTCGACGAACTCGCCGCCATGGCGGCCGCCGCCCCGACCTGCCTGCTGTGCTTCGAGCGGGACCCGGCCCGCTGCCACCGCCGGGTCCTGGCCGAACGGCTCGCGGACCGCGGATTTGCCGTCACCGACCTGTTCGGCTGAATCGGCACGGGCTTTGGCCGTCGCGCATGAATGAAACGCGCGCCCTTTTCCCGGACGCCTGTAACGTCAGTGGAAGGTGATCCGGGATCCAGCAGAGAAAGCGCCGCGCAGCGGCACGATTTTGAAGCGACAGTCACAATCAGGCGCTTCGCGTCGTCCTGTGCTGGATCCCGGGTCGCGTTCCGCTCTCGCTCCACGCGCCCGGGAAAGGGACGGGGCGCAACCGGCAACGCGCAGCTCCATCGGTCTTTATTCAGGTCAGCGCATCGCCGCCATGGCGGCGAACCGCCGGATCGGCGCCATGGCGGCGCTGAGCAGCATCCGGGATGTCCGCACGGCGCCGAATTCCCGTGGGACCGGTCGGCGGCGATACGGGTCGGTCACCGGCTCGACCGGCAGGTACAGGGCTTCGAGGAACGACATCTCCAACAGCATCGCGCCGGTCTCGTCGGTGACCACCAGGGCCGCATCGAGCAGCCGGGTATCGCCGCTGTGCTGACGCATCAGCCCCTGGACGATGGTCCGGGCGGTGGCCCAGGCGGCGTCCAGGTCGGCGACCCACTGCGCCGCGGAGGCGGGCAGGCAGGCGCCGTCCAGGCGGATGCTGAAAGTGGCGCGGACCATCGTGGCGTTCCTTGGAGGATCGGGCGTCGCGCGTCAGGCGGCGATCGTCAGGCGGCTTGCGCGCCGTCCTGCGGCTCGGCCTCGACGAGGCCGGCCTTGCCTTCGGCTGCCGATTTCGGGTCGAAGGCGTCCGCCAGCAGGCTGAGGCGCCGGGCCATGTCGCGCACCTCGTTGAGGGCGATCGACTTCTGGCCCTCCTTCACCGCCCGGGTGATGTCGCTGACCTGCGTGGTGGCGACCCGCCTCAGTTCGTCGGCGAGCTGGTGGCTGGTCATCATCGCATCCGTTCCCGAATTGGTTCGTCTGTGCCGGGACCGTGGTGGGAGGGCGCTTACCAACGGGTTTCGCGCCGCGGCGATGCCTGTGGACAACGCAGATCGGCGCGGCTCAGTCCTGCAGGTGTCGCGCGGCGATGATCGATGCGGCGGTGCGATTCTCGACGCCGAGCTTGGCGTAGATGCCCTCCAGGTGCTTGGTCACGGTGCGGTGGCTGAGCCCCAGGATCTCGCCGATATCGCGGCTCGATTTCCCCCGGGACAGCCAGAGCAACACCTCCGCCTCGCGGCCGGTGACCGGGAGCCGCGCTCGCAGCCGCTCGATGCCGCCCGAGGCCTCCTCGCGCGACAGGCGCAGCAGGATCTCGTCCGGGGTACGGCCGATGAAGCTGAGCGCATAGGGGGTGCCGTCGCCGCCGGTCAGCGTCAGGGCGTTGGCGGACGCCCCGGTGAGGCAGCCGCGCAGCCAGTCCCGGGCGCGGGCGGGCAGTGCGAGCCCCCCGGACGGATCCGAGCCGAGACCGGCCAGCAGCCGCCCGGCCTGCGGGGTCGCCCACAGCACCGCACCCGCCTCCGAGACCGCGAACAGGGTGCGCCCAGCGGTGTCGAGGGCGGCCCGGGCGCTCTGAGCGGCCCGGGCGCTGGCCAGATGCACGCGGATCCGGGCCAGGATCTCGTCCGGGGCGATCGGCTTGGTGACGTAGTCGATCCCGCCGGCGCTCAGGCCCTTCACAATGTGCTCGGTCTCGCTCAGCCCGGTCATGAAGATCACCGGCACGCCGGCGATCTGCGGCTTGGCCTTGAGCCGCCGGCAGGTCTCGAACCCGTCCATGCCCGGCATCATCGCGTCGAGCAGGATCACGTCCGGGGTGATCTCGTCGACCAGCGCGAGGGCGAGGTCGCCGCCCACCGCCACCAGCACGGTGGCGCCCGAGCGCTCGATCGCCTCGGTGAGGAAGCTCAGCGTGTCGGGGGAATCGTCCACCACCAGGACGACGTCGCGGCTCGGCTGATTGGTCGGCACCTCAGCCATGGCGGGCGAGTCCTTGCAGGACCGAGAGGTAGCGGCGCAGGTCGTAGCCCTCCACGAGCCCGCGCATCTGGGCCACGAAGGCGGGGGGCACCGTCGCGTCGCCCTCCATCTGGGCGAGTTTCGCCTCGATGGCCCGGATATGGCCGATCCGGCCCAGGCGCAGCAGCTCGCCGACATGCTCGGGCCCGGGATGGCCGATCCCCGCGAGCGCCGGGGCCGGCTCGCGCAAAGCGGGCGTCGCGGCGTCGGTCCATTCGAGGTGGAGCAGCTTGCCGATCCGCTCCAGCACGTCG
The DNA here is from genome assembly GCF_022179445.1 of Methylobacterium mesophilicum. Taxonomy (GTDB): domain Bacteria; phylum Pseudomonadota; class Alphaproteobacteria; order Rhizobiales; family Beijerinckiaceae; genus Methylobacterium; species Methylobacterium mesophilicum. The sequence continues at coordinate 23,162 of NZ_BPQU01000013.1, forward strand.
CGCAGGTCGAAAGGCTTGGCGAAGATCGCGTCGTGGGGGGCGTCGTCGCCGCGCACCGGGCTGATCTCGTGGACGTTGGCCGACATCATGGCGATCGGTCCGGTGTGGCCCTCCGCGCGCAGCGTGGCGGCGGCGGCCCAGCCGCTCATGCCCGGCATGGCGATGTCGAGCAGGATCAGGTCGATCCCACCCTTCGCCACCGCCGCCAGGCATTCCGGCCCGGAGCCCGCCTCGATCACGGAGATCCCGTGCGGCTCCAGGATCGCCCGCATCAGGGCGCGGTGGGCGGTGTCGTCGTCGGCCACCAGGATCGTGCGCCGGGCGCCGGCATAGGCTCGCTCCGGCGCGGAGGCCGGGGGAACCACGACGACCGGCGCGGGCTGGGCCACGGAGGCCAGCATCAGCCGCAGCCGGGCCTGGGTGCCGCCGCCGGGGGCCGCCGCCACGGTGATCTCGCCGCCAAGCAGCTGCGCCAGCAGGTCCGCGATGGTGAGCCCGAGCCCCGTCCCCGGAGTACTGCGGGCGGCCGGCGTCGAGCCCCGCTCGAACGGCTGGAAGATCCGCGCCAGGTCCGCCTCCGGGATGCCGGGCCCGGTGTCGCGGATCGTGAACGCCGCGATCTGGCTGCGGTAGCTGAGATCCAGCGAGACGGTGCCGGAGGGCGTGAACTTGATCGCGTTCGACAGGAGGTTGAGCAGCACCTGGCGCAGGCGCTTCTCGTCGGTGGCGACCACCGCCGGCAGGATCTCCGGCCGGGAGAATCGGAATTCGAGTCCGGCCTCCCGGGCCTGCAGCCGGACCATGTCGACCAGCTGATCGAGGAACTCCGTGAGCCGGACCTCGTCCCGGTGGATCTCGAGCCGCCCGGCCTCCATCCGCGAGATGTCGAGCAGGCCGTCGATCAGCCCGGACAGGTGCTGGGCACTGCGTCTTATCACCCGGATGCCGTTGAGGCGCGGGGCCGGGATCGCGGGGTCGGATTCGAGGAGCTGGGCGTAGCCGAGCACGGTGGAGAGCGGCGTGCGCAACTCGTGGCTGATCCCGACCACGTAGCGGCTCTTGGCGAGGTTTGCGGCTTCCGCACGCTCCTTGGCCTCCTGCAGCTTGGCATCGGTGAGCTTGTGAGCCGCGATCTCGGCCTCGTAGAGCGCGGTCTGGCGCATGGTCTCCGACTGGGCGACCCGCCGGCTCTCCTGGGCGAGCACGAACAGCCACGCGACCACGCCGAGGATCACCACCAGGATGAAGAACACGCTGGTCAGCGCGGTGCGCAGGACCACGCGATGCTCGGGATGCGCGATGGTGGCGCCGGCATGGACGATCCCCAGGATCAGGGCGATCACCGCGCAGAGGGTCAGCATGACCGCGAGGTAGCGGCCGAGCGGCGCGCCGATCCAGGCCGCCGTCCGGCCCGGCAGGATCCGGCCGAGCGCCTGCTGCGCCTGCGCCTCCAGCCGGCCGTGCGGCTTGCACAGGTCGCCGCAGCGGGCGTCGAGCGAGCAGCACAGGGAGCAGATCGGGGCGTCGTAGGCCGGGCAATGGGCCATGTCCTCGCCCTCGAACGGCAATTCGCAGACCCGGCAGGTGACCTCGCCCGCCCCCCAATCCCGCTTTGGGGTCCGGGCGAGATACCAGCGGCCGGCCGTGGCCCAGGCGATCACCGGGGCCGCCACGAAGGCGGTCGCCAGCGTGAGGAGCGGCGCGAAGGGCTGGAGCGCGTGGCCGAGCAGGCCAGCATAGGCGAGGCCGCCGATGGCGAGCGCCAGCACCATGGCGCCGGTCCCGACCGGGTTGATGGCGTAGAGATGGGCGCGCTTGAACTCGATGCCCGGGGGCGAGAGGCCGAGCGGCTTGTTCACCGCGAGGTCGGCCGCGAGCGCGCCCACCCAGGCCGAGACCACGGAGGCGTAGAGCGGCAGGGTGCTCTCGATGGTCTTGTCGATGCCGAGCTCCATCAGGAGCACCGCGATCGCCACGTTGAACACCAGCCAGACCACCCGGCCCGGATGGCTGTGGGTCAGCCGGGAGAAGAAGTTCGACCACGCGATCGAGCCGGCATAGGCGTTGGTCAGGTTGATCTTGAGCTGCGAGACCAGGACGAACAGCCCGGTCAGAAGCAGGGCCGCCCGGCCGCCCTCCCCGGTGACGTAGCCGAACGCCACCGCGTACATCCGGGTCGGCTCGGCGGCGTGCTCGGGCGGGACGCCGTGCCCGAGCGCCAGGACGGCGAGGCCGGCGCCGAGCAGGATCTTGAGCATGCCGGGCACGATCCAGCCGGCGCCGCCCGAGAGCACCGCCAGCCACCAGCGCCAATCGCGCCGGCCCACCGGCTCCGGCACGAACCTCAAAAAATCGACCTGCTCGCCGACCTGAGCGAGGAGCGCCAGCAGCACCCCTGTGGCCAGCCCGAACCGGCCGATGTCGAAGGCGGCCCCGCCGCCGTCGAGGCCCGGGAAATCCGCGAGCGCATGCAGCGGCGCCGCGCCTTGCGCTGCCACGAAGACCAGCGGCAGCAGGCTCAAGGCCACCCAGAGCGGCTGCGTCCAGATCTGGAAACGGCTGATCAGCCGGATGCCGTAGACCACCAGCGGGATCACCGCGGCGGCGCAGACGAGGTAGCCGATGCCGAGCGGCAGCCCGAAGCAGAGCTGCAGCGCCAGCGCCATGATCGCCGCCTCGATGGCGAAGAACAGGAACGTGAAGCTCGCGTAGATCAGCGACGTGACCGTGGAGCCGAGATAGCCGAACCCGGCCCCCCGGGTCAGCAGGTCCATGTCGAGCCCGTAGCGGGCGGCGTAGACGGTGATCGGCGCCGCGGTGGCGAAGATGATCAGGCCGACGACCAGCACCGCCGCCAGCGTGTTGGGGAAGCCCGCCGTCAGCGCCAGGGTCCCGCCGATCGCCTCCAGCGCCAGGAACGAGACCGAGCCGAGCGCCGTCTGGGCCACCTGGAAGCCGGACCAGCGCCGGGCCTTCTTGGCGGTGAACCGGAGGGCGTAATCCTCCAGGGTCTCGTCGGCGACGAAGCGGTTGTAGTCCCGGCGGATCGGGATGATGCGCTGGGGGCCGCTCATCGCGGCCCTGTCCGGCACATGGAGTTGCGGCCGCGCGCACGCGCGCGGAAAGAACCCGGCGCCGGGGCGCCGCCCACGCTCTCCGCCCTCGCTCCCAACTGTCCCTCAGACTCCTGCGCCGCGATGGTGCGCTCGATGCAAGAGAACGGCCATACGCAAAACATCGTATAGGCCGCAGCGTGACCGAAGACCTAGCCTGGACTGGTCGATCCGGGGCGCCACGCGAGGCCCGGACGCGAACCAGGGCAGGCACGATGGCTGACGACACCGAGACCGGCGCGAAGAACGGCTTGCATTCCCCGCTGCGGCGCAGGCTGCTGATGGGACTGGCCGGCGCACCGGCCCTCGCGCTGATGCCCCGCGGCGCCTGGGCCGCGGCCCCGACCTCGGCGGTGAACACCACCGGGCTCGCCGTGACCGACACCGAGGTGACCGTCGGCATCCTGCACTCGGTCACCGGCACGATGTCGATCTCCGAGACCGGCGCCCAAGAGGCGGAAAAGCTCGCCATCGCCCAGATCAACGAGGCCGGCGGCGTGCTCGGCCGCAAGATCAAGATCATCCAGGAGGACGGCGCCTCCGACTGGCCGACCTTTGCCGAGAAGGCCAAGAAGCTCCTGGTCAACGACCATTGCGCCGCCGTGATGGGCTGCTGGACCTCGGCCTCGCGCAAGGCGGTGCTGCCGGTGTTCGAGCAGTACAACGGCCTCCTGTACTACCCGACCTTCTACGAGGGCCTGGAGCAGTCCAAGAACGTCTTCTACACCGGCCAGGAGGCGACGCAGCAGATCCTCGCCGGGCTCGACTGGGTCCACAAGGAGAAGGGCGGCGACAGCTTCTACTTCATCGGCTCCGACTACATCTGGCCGCGCACCTCGAACAAGATCGCCCGCAAGCACGTCGAGAACGTGCTCAAGGGCAAGGTGGTCGGCGAGGAATACTTCCCGCTCGGCCACACCCAGTTCAATTCCGTCATCAACAAGATCAAGCTCACCAAGCCGAAGGTGATCTTCACCGACGTGGTCGGCGGCTCGAACGTGGCGTTCTACAAGCAGCTCAAGGCGGCGGGCATCGACCTGTCGAAGCAGGTGCTGATGACGATCTCGGTCACCGAGGACGAGATCGACGGCATCGGCGGCGAGAACATCGCCGGCGCCTATGCCTGCATGAAGTATTTCCAGTCGATCGACAACGAGAACAACAAGGCCTTCGTCGCCGCCTTCAAGAAGATGTGGGGCGAGAAGACGGTGATCGGCGACGTCACCCAGGCGGCCTATCTCGGGCCGTTCCTGTGGAAGATGGCCTGCGAGAAGGCCGGCTCCTTCGACGTCGACAAGGTGGTCGCCGCCTCCCCGGGCCTGGAGTTCAAGGGCGCCCCCGAGGGCTACGTCCGGATCGACGAGAACCATCACCTCTGGTCGAAGACCCGGGTCGGCAAGGCCAAGCCCGACGGCCAGTTCGAGATCGTCTACACCAGCCCGGAACTGATCAAGCCGGATCCGTTCCCGAAGGGCTACCAGTAGTCGCCGCCGGTACTTCCCTGCCCTGGCAGGTTCTGATGTTCGCACCGCGGCTTGAGAAGGCCGCGACAAGCCCCCTCTCCCATGCGGGAGAGGGTTGGGGTGAGGGACCAGGTCTTTCCGGGGAGGTCGCATCCCTCGCCCTGTCCCTCTCCCGCACGGGAGAGGGGACCTGCGCCTCAACCGGCATCGTCTGAATCCGGTGGCACCTGGCGGGAAAGACCTCGCTCCGGACGATCACCACACCAGCTAGATCGCGGGAGACACGAGAAAATGTTGGGCGAGTATTCCCTCGGCGACCTCGGCGCGATCTTCGCCATGCAGGGCTTCGCCGGCCTGATCCTGTTCTCGGTCTACCTGCTGATGGCGCTGGGACTGGCGATCATCTTCGGGCAGATGGGCGTGATCAACATGGCCCACGGGGAGTTCATGATCCTCGGGGCCTACGTCACCTATCTCTGCTCGGCGTTCTGCCAGAGCTACCTGCCGGCTTTGTTCCCGGTCTACTTCTTCGTCGCGATGGGGCTGGCGTTCCTCGCCTCCGGGGCGCTCGGCATGCTGGTGGAGTGGAGCCTGATCCGGTTCCTCTACAAGCGCCCGCTCGACACGCTGCTCGCCACCTGGGGCCTGTCGCTGATCCTGCAGCAGGCCTACCGCTCGATCTTCGGCGCCCGCGAGGTCGGCGTCGAATTGCCGTCCTGGCTGATCGGCTCGGTGCAGGTCACCGACACGATCGAGATCCCGGTCAACGGCCTGTTCGTGATGGCCATCACCATCCTGATCACGGTCAGCGTGGCCCTGCTGATCTACCGCTCGCGCTTCGGCCAGCAGGTCCGGGCCGTGATGGCCAACCGCGCCATGGCCGGCGCCGTCGGCATCGATACCGAGAAGGTCGACCGCTACACGTTCGGCCTCGGCTGCGGCATCGCGGGCGTGGCCGGCTCGGCCTTCACGATGATCGGCTCGACCGGGCCGACTTCGGGTCAGCTCTACATCGTCGACACCTTCCTGATCGTCGTGTTCGGCGGCGCCGCGAGCCTCTTGGGCACCATCGCGTCGGCCTTCTCGATCTCGCAGACGCAATCGACCCTGGAATTCTTCCTCTCCGGCTCGATGGCCAAGGTGATCACCCTGCTCGCGGTGGTCGGCATCCTGATGTTGCGGCCGCAGGGCCTCTTCACCCTCAAGGTCCGGCGCTGAGGATTTCCCGATGACCAATCCGGTCCAGACCCTGACCAAGTCGGTCACCGTCAACGACAACCCGTTCATGAAGCCGGTGGAGTGGCTGAGCCTGGCTCTGCTCGCCGGGGTGATCCTGGTGGTCCTTCCCCTGGCGCTCGACGGGTTCCGCCTCAACCTCGTCGGCAAGTACCTGACCTACGCCTTCGTGGCCCTCGGGCTCGTGATCTGCTGGGGCTATGCCGGTATTTTGTCCTTAGGCCAGGGCGTATTTTTCGGCTTGGGTGGGTACTGCATGGCCATGTACCTGAAGCTCGAAGCTTCGAGCGTCGCCAACACGAAAATCCAGTCGACGCCGGGCATCCCGGACTTCATGGACTGGAACCAGATCACCGCGGTGCCGTGGTTCTGGCTGCCATTCAAGAGCCTGCCGCTGACCCTGATCCTGGTGGTGGCGGTTCCGGTCCTGTTCGCCTTCATCATCTCCTATGCGATGTTCAAGCGCCGGGTCGGCGGCACCTATTTCGCGATCATCACCCAGGCGATCGCCGCGATCCTGACGATCCTGATCGTCGGCCAGCAGGGCTACACCGGCGGCATCAACGGCATCACCGACCTGCGCACCCTCCACGGCTGGGACATCCGCACCGACCACGCCAAGGTGATCCTGTACTTCGTCAACGGCGGCCTGCTGCTGGCCTGCATCCTCGCCGCGCAATACGTGAAGAAGTCGAAGCTCGGGCGGATCCTCGTCGCCATGCGCGACAAGGAGGACCGGGTCCGGTTCTCGGGCTACTCGGTGGCGGGCTTCAAGGTCTTCGCCTTCTGCCTGGCGGCCGCCTTCGCGGCGATCGGCGGAGCGATGTTCACCCTGCAGGTCGGGTTCATGTCGCCCTCCTTCGTGGGCATCGTGCCCTCGATCGAGATGGTGATCTACGCCGCGGTCGGCGGGCGCCTGTCGCTGTTCGGCGCGGTCTGGGGCACGCTGCTGGTGAACTGGGCCAAGACCAGCTTCTCCGAGAGCTTTCCGGATCTCTGGCTGTTCGGCCTCGGCGCCCTGTTCATCGCGGTGGTGCTCGCCTTCCCGAACGGTCTGGCCGGCATCTGGCGCGAGCAGATCGAGCCCCGCCTGACCCGCCGGGTGAAGGGTCTGCGCCCCCCCGAGACCACCATCGTCCCGCCCCACGGCGCTCCGGCCGAGTGAGGATGTCATGAACGCCGCGATCCTCTCCTCCCCCGTGGTCGGCGCCGAGGCCGCGCCGCCCGATTACCTCCTCGCCGTCGAGGCGCTGACCGTCTCGTTCGACGGCTTCAAAGCGGTCAACGACGTGTCGTTCTACGTCGACCCTGACGAGATCCGGGTGATCATCGGCCCGAACGGCGCCGGCAAGACCACGGTGCTCGACCTGATCTGCGGGCGCACCCGGGCCAGCGCCGGATCGATCAAGTACAAGGGCCAGGAGCTGACCAAGCTCACCGAGAGCGCGATCGTACAGGCCGGGGTCGGCCGCAAGTTCCAGACGCCATCGATCTACGACGACCTCACGGTGTTCGAGAACCTAGAGATCTCGTTCCCCCGCGGGCGCACCGTGTTCGGCGCCCTCACCTTCAAGCGCGACGCCGAGGTCCGCGACCGGATCCACGAGATCGCCGAGACGATCTTCCTGAAGGACCAGCTCAAGGAGCGGGCCGAGTTCCTGAGCCACGGCCAGAAGCAGTGGCTCGAGATCGGCATGCTGCTGATCCAGGACCCGGAGCTTCTGATGCTCGACGAGCCGGTCGCCGGGATGAGCGTCGGCGAGCGGATCAAGACCGCGGAGCTGCTCAACCAGATCATCAAGGGCCGCTCGGTCCTGGTGATCGAGCACGACATGAAGTTCGTCGAGGACATCGCCCACCGGGTGACCGTGCTGCACCAGGGCAAGGTGCTGTCCGAAGGCTCGATGGAGCGGGTCAAGAACGACCCGAAGGTCATCGAAGTGTATCTGGGACATTGACGATGGGCTCGCTCCAGACCGCGCACCCGCCCCTGGTCAAGGCGCCTCCGCACGTCGCGATTCCCGATGTGGCTCCGGCGCTCGCCGTCCACGACCTCCACGCTGCCTACGGCCAGAGCGAGGTCCTGCACGGGCTCAGCTTCTCGGTGGCGCCCGGCGAGATCGTCGCCGTGATGGGCCGCAACGGCATGGGCAAGACCACCCTGATGAAGACCCTGATGGGCCTCGTGCCCGTCAAATCCGGGACGATCCGGGTCGAGGGCGAGGAGGTCGCGGGGCTCAAGAGCCACGCCCGGGTCGCCAAGGGCCTCGCCTACGTGCCGCAGGGCCGGATGATTTTCTCCACCATGACGGTCCAGGAGAACATCGAGACCGGCCTGACCGTCACCGGCGCCCGCAAGGTGCCGCAGGACCTTTACGACATGTTCCCGGTCCTGCTGGAGATGAAGGGAAGGCGCGGCGGCAACCTGTCGGGCGGCCAGCAGCAGCAGCTCGCCATCGCCCGGGCGCTCGCCAGCCGGCCGAAGGTGCTGCTGCTCGACGAGCCCACGGAGGGCATCCAGCCCTCGATCATCCGCGAGATGGGCCGGACCCTCAAGAAGATCCGCGACGACCGCGGCCTCTCCATCGTGGTTTCCGAGCAGGTCCTGAGCTTCGCCCTCGACGTCGCCGACCGGGTCATCGTCGTGGAGAACGGCGCCATCGTGCACGAGGCGCCCCGCGACGGCATCGACGAGGCGCAGGTCGCCCGGTTCCTGTCGGTCTGAGGATCCGCCGGCTTCGACGCCAGCGAAGGCAATGCCCGGTCCCGGGTCGGACGCGGGTCCCCTCTCCTGAGGGAGAGGGACAGGGTGAGGGGCGTGCCCTCTCCGGAGGGTTCTCCTCCTTCACCCCAGCCCTCTCCCGAACGGGAGAAGGGGGCGTGTCGCGCCGGACAATCTCGCGCGGCCGTCCGTGAAGACTTGGCAGTCAAGATCGCAGCAGGGAGTCGTAAAAAATGCCCGAGACGCTGATCAAGGTCGATCTCACGCAATCGGCCTATGACAACGACATGGTGCACAACCGGTGGCACCCCGACATCCCGATGGTCGCCACGGTCAAGCCGGGCGACGACTTCATCGTCGAGACCTACGACTGGACCGGCGGTTTCATCAAGAACAACGATTCCGCCGACGACGTGCGCGACATCGACCTGTCGATCGTCCACTTCCTGTCCGGTCCGATCGGCGTCGAGGGCGCAGAGCCCGGCGACCTGCTGGTGGTGGACCTGCTCGACATCGGCGCCAAGCCGGAGAGTCAGTGGGGCTTCAACGGGTTCTTCTCCAAGAAGAACGGCGGCGGCTTCCTCGACGAGCACTTCCCCCAGGCCCAGAAGTCGATCTGGGACTTCGAGGGCCTGTTCACGAAATCCCGCCACGTGCCGGGCGTGCGCTTCCCCGGCCTGATCCATCCCGGCCTGATCGGCTGCCTGCCCGATCCGAAGATGCTGGAGACCTGGAACACCCGGGAGAAGGCGCTCTACGACACCAACCCCGAGCGCGTGCCGGCGCTCGCCACCCTGCCCTTCGGCCCGACCGCCCATATGGGCCGGCTGAAGGGCGAGGCGAAGGACGCGGCCGCCGCCACGGGCGCCCGTACGGTCCCGCCCCGGGAGCACGGCGGCAATTGCGACATCAAGGATCTGTCGCGCGGCTCGAAGATCTACTTCCCGGTCTACGTGCCGGGCGCCGGCCTCTCGATGGGCGACCTGCATTTCAGCCAGGGCGACGGCGAGATCACCTTCTGCGGCGCCATCGAGATGGCCGGCTGGGTGCATCTCAAGGTCGAGCTGATCAAGGACGGCATGGCCAAGTACGGGATCCGGAACCCGATCTTCAAGCCGTCGCCGATCACCCCGAAATACGACGACCACCTGATCTTCGAGGGCATCTCCGTCGACGAGCACGGCGGCCAGCATTATTTGGATGTTCACATCGCCTATCGGCAGGCCTGCCTGAACGCGATCGAGTACCTCAAGAAGTTCGGCTATTCGGGCGCGCAGGCCTACTCGATCCTGGGCACGGCGCCTGTGCAGGGGCACATTTCGGGGGTGGTCGACATCCCGAATGCCTGCGCGACCCTGTGGATTCCGACCAAGATCTTCGAGTTCGACATCAATCCCGGTGCCGACGGGCCGACGAAGTTCCTCGACGGCTCGATCCAGATGCCGCTCTCGCCGGACCTGTGATCTGCCGCCGGTCACGAATGCGACCGGCCCCCTCTCCCGTGCGGGAGAGGGTTGGGGTGAGGGATGCGACGTTTCCGGAAAGACCTGTCCCCTCACCCTGTCCCTCTCCCGCACGGGAGAGGGGACCCGCGCCCTTACATTTCGCCGGGAGCCTCGAAATGCCCGTCTACGATTACGCGTGCCAGGCCTGCGGGCCGTTCACCGCCATGCGGCCGATGGCGGAGTTCAAGGATCCGCACGCTTGCCCGGATTGCGGGGCAGCCTGCGAACGGGCCTTCCGCACCGCACCGCGGATCTCCGGCATGGATGCGGGGCTCAAGGCGGCCCACGCCACCAACGAGCGCAGCCGCCACGCGCCGCGGCGCTCGGCGGGCCACGGCGCCGGCTGCGGCTGCTGCTCTCCGAAGAAGACGGCCTCGGCCCCCGCTGCGGCCAAGAGCTTCCCGAGCGCGCGGCCCTGGATGATCAGCCACTGAACTACCAGCCACCCTCCCCCCTCTGCGGGGGAGGGTGCCCCGCGGATGCGGGGCGGGAGAGGGGCAGCGCGACGGTTCAGGACGTGAAGCCCGTCACGACCTTTCCGGACACGTCGCTCCCCTCTCCCGACCCGGCCTGACGGCCGGGCCACCCTCCCCCGCAGAGGGGGGAGGGAGATCGCAAGCCAGGAGGAACCCACGCCATGATGCACGGAGACATCTCGTCCAGCCAGGACAGCGTCGGCGTCGCCGTCGTGAACTATAAGATGCCCCGCCTTCATACCCGCGCCGAGGTGCTGGAGAACGCCAAGGCGATCGGCAAGATGATCGTCGGCATGAAGACCGGCCTGCCCGGGCTCGACCTCGTGATCTTCCCCGAATACTCCACTCACGGCATCATGTACGACGCCGCCGAGATGTACGAGACCGCCTCGTCCGTGCCGGGGGCGGAGACCGAGGTGTTCGCCGCCGCCTGCCGGGAGGCCAAGGTCTGGGGCGTGTTCTCGCTGACCGGCGAGCGCCACGAGGAACACCCGCACAAGGCCCCCTACAACACCCTGATCCTGATGAACGACCAGGGCGAGATCGTGCAGAAGTACCGCAAGATCATGCCCTGGACGCCGATCGAGGGCTGGTATCCTGGCGACCGCACCTACGTCTCGGACGGGCCGAAGGGCCTCAAGATCAGCCTGATCATCTGCGACGACGGCAACTATCCCGAGATCTGGCGCGACTGCGCCATGCGCGGGGCCGAGCTGATCATCCGCTGCCAGGGCTACATGTACCCGGCCAAGGAACAGCAGATCCTGATGTCGAAGGCGATGGCGTTCGCCAACAACACCTACGTTGCGGTGGCCAATGCCGCCGGTTTCGACGGCGTCTACAGCTATTTCGGCCACTCGGCGATCATCGGCTTCGACGGCCGCACGCTCGGCGAGTGCGGCGAGGAGGAGATGGGCATCCAGTACGCCGCCCTGTCGAAATTCCTGATCCGGGACTCGCGCGCCCACGGCCAATCCGAGAACCACCTCTTCAAGCTGCTCCACCGCGGCTACACCGGCATGATCAACTCCAAGGAGAACCGGCACGGCCTGTCGGAATGCCCCTACGAGTTCTACCGGCGCTGGATCGAGGATCCCGACGGAACCCGCGACGCCGTTCGGGCCATTACCCGGCACTCTGTCGGCACCGAGGAATGCCCGATCGCGGGCATCCCGTTCGTCGGCAAAGGCGAAGGCGCGCCCGACCCGGTGCGCTGAGACCCCAGCAACGGATCACAGGCCCCCATGGACACCACGCCCCTCGGCCCGACCGCGTTCCGCAGCCCCGCGGTGCTGCTGTCGGGCCCGGTCGACTACGACATGTACAAGGATTTCCGCCGCCAGTTCGCCGAGGCCGGCGACCGGCAGATCGTGGTGATCGAGCTCTCGACGCTTGGCGGCGACCCGGAGGTCGCCCGGATGATGGGCGAGGACATCCGCTACCACACCGAGATGAGCCCGGACCGACGGTTCGTCTTCCTCGGCAAGGCCGCGATCTACTCGGCCGGCACGACCTTCATGAGCTTCTTCGCCCGGCCGAACCGCTATCTCACCCGGGGCACGCGGCTGATGATCCACGAGCGCAAGATGAACAAGCAGCTCCAGGTCCAGGGGCCGCTCACCACCTGCATCGCCGCCGTGAAGGCGACCCTCCACGAGATCGAGTGCTCGATCGTGATCCAGAACGAGGGGTTTTCCAATCTCATCCAGGGCTCGGACGTGACCCTCGACGAGGTGCTGGAGAAGGCGCCGGCCAATTGGTATCTCGAAGCGGACGAGGCGCGGTCGCGGGGGCTGATCGAGGCGGTGATCTGAGCGGGCCTGCCGTCGACCTTGCATCGCGACGCCGGCGTCGAACGCGCGATCCGCCCCGAAGCCGTATCAACCCTCCTGCGACCACGTTGGTGCGGTCGCGACGACGTTCACCCCTCCGGGTAATCCGCCTCCAAGCTCGTCGCGCGCCACGCCTCGATTTCCGCGATCCGCTGATTCAGCCGGGTCGTGACCGCCTCGTAACCCCAGGCGCCGAGCACGAGGTGGCGCGGCGGGTTGTCGATCTCGGTCACCCGGATCATCGCCTCGCCGGCCCGGACCGGATCGCCGGCCTGGGTGCCGCTCTTCTCGGACGTGGCCTTCAGGCGGGCGCCCGCGGTCTCGGCGTAGTCGGCGATGGTGCTGGGGGTCTGGATCAGGGAGCGCCCGGCCCAGTCGGTGCGGAACGGGCCCGGCTCGATGCAGGTGACCCGGATGCCGAGCGGGCCGGCTTCGGCGCTGAGCGCGTCGGAGAACCCTTCCACGGCGTGCTTGGTGGCGGCGTAATAGCCCGAGGCCGGGAAGCCGACGAAGCCCGCAACCGAGGTCACGTTGAGCACATGGCCGGAGCGCTGCGCCCGCATCACCGGCAGCACCGCCCGGGTCAGGGCGAACAGGCCGAACACGTTGGCGTCGAACTGGGCGCGGATCTTGTCGTCCTCGCCCTCCTCGATCGAGGATTGGTAGCCGTAGCCGGCGTTGTTGACGAGGACGTCGATCCGCCCGAATGTCTTTGACGTTTCGCTGACCGCCTGGGCGATCTGGCTCGCGTCGGTGACGTCCAGCGAGAGCGCCAGGACCTGGTCGGGGGCGCCCTCCGCCAGGTCGGCGACCTTGGCCCGGTCGCGGGCGGTCACCACCGCCCGCCAGCCCCGGGCGATGACCAGCTTGGCGAGTTCCCGGCCGAAGCCGGTGGAGCAGCCGGTGATGAACCAGACCGGTTGGGCGTTGGGCATGCTGGTGTGTCCCGTTCGGATCAGGGCGTCGCCGCCGGCTCGGTCAGGGTGTCGATCGACAGCAGGTAGGCGATCAGTGCGTCCTGGTCCGGCCGCGCGACGCCGGAGGCGGCGTCGGCCCAGTACGCGTGTCCTTCGCCGGTAACGCGTGCGATGCGCGCCGTATCCGAGGATTTGTTCGCCGCTATCACCTGAGCCCGCAGGTCACGGTCGATCAGAGCACGCAGACTGTTCGAAGGATCGGGGGCGATGCCGCGGTACACCGTGCCCGAAACGCCGCGCTGCGTCGCCGGATCGGGGCCGACCGCGATGCCGGAATCGTGCAGGTAGGGCGCCGTCCAGGCCAGGCCGACGAGGTTCGGAACCTTGTAGCCGCCTTCGGTTCCCCCCTGCCCCCAGGCAAGCTGAACCTGGGCGAGCTTGTCGCCGGCCAGCGGCACCGGGACGATCACCGGATCGGCCGGGAGCGGGAACGGCGTATCGGTGGCGAACAGGCTGGGAGGCGAGAGCCGCGCCTCCATCTTGGCCCCGGCCCTGGCCCGGGTCGGCTCGGTGCCGATCTCGCCAACCGGGATGATCCGGTGATTGGTCAGCGCCGGGCCCGAATGACAGGCGCCGCAGCCGGCCTTGTCGAACACGGCGCGCCCCGCATTCACGGCGGCGGGATCCTGCTGTGCGGTTGGTGGGTGAAGCAGGTTCTGGAACGCCGACATGGCGTTGTTGGCGTGGTTGACCGGCTCGCCCGGCACCGAGGTGAACAGGCCGTTGTCGGTGACGTAGTTGGTCGCCGGATAGGTCGGCAGCACAGCGTAGCTGTTGAGCCCGGGTGAGGCCGGCGTCGGGTCGACGCTGCGCAGCACCTCCGAAGGCTTGCGGGATTCGCCCGGCGTGTACCGGAAGGACTCGGTGGCCGCGCGGCGCAGGACGATGCCGAGATAGGTCTCCGCATCCATGCCGAACAGCCAGGGCGCGGCGGCGGCGAGCTGGGTCGTATCGGAGTTGGCGGCGTGGACGTTGTTGTTGAGCGAGGACAGGCCGGCGAACGGCCCCACCGCCTCGCGCCCGCTCCAGCTGTACGGCTCGCCGTGGGCGGAAAAACTCGACGGGATCGAGGTCGGGTTGGTCACCCGGTCGGCCGAGGAATCGAAGCTGCCCGGCGGCCAGCTCGCGACCTGGACCTTGGTGGCGGCCTCGACGGCCTCGGCATCCGGCAGGGCCGGCCCGGCTCCGGCCGAACCCGCCTGCAGGGGATCTGCCTGGCTCACGCTGGCGTGCATGAAGTAGGCGGATGCGTTCTTGGCCAGCGCCATCAGCAGCCCGGCGTTGAGATCGGTGTTGGGCGCCCCCTCGACGACCTTGCCGGTGCCGGGATCGACCGCAGCGTGGCAGAGCGCGCAGGTGATGCCCATCCGCAGATGGCCCCGGTCCGAGAAGGTCTTGATCCCGATGATGAACGCGCCGCCCTTCGGCACGTCGAGCCCGGTCGGGACCAGCTCGCCCTTGCGGTACGTGCGGTCGCCGACGCGCATGTCCCGGGCCATGGCGACCTGCAGGTTGGTGGTGCCCTGCCCGCCGAGCTTGGCCACCGCGAGGGCAACCGCGGTGGGCGTCAGGCCGCCGTCGAGCATGCCCATCACGTCGGTGAGGAAGACCTCGTTACCGAACGTCTCCTGGTAGAACGCCTGCCGCCCGCGCTCGATCATGGCGGGATCGATCGCCACGGCGCCGCTCCCGGCCGAGAGTTCCTTTCGGCCGGCCTCGGTGCCGTCGAGGCGGTCCGCTTCGGCACGCGAGACCCGGCGCCCGAGGACGTCGAAGGCGGTCTGGATCGGGTAGCGATCGGGGTTGAGCAGGTCGGCCCTGTCGGGCATCGGCGCGTAGCTGAAGCGCCCGAGGCTGATCGTGACACCGGCCGCGACGGTCGCGAGGCCGGCGGCGAGGAGGATGCGGCGGGGCCAACCCATGAACGGTCTTCGATGTCCGTGGCCGATCCGCCCCGCGGGCGTGCGGGGATCGGCGGCCGGCGTTCAACGGGCATCCGCGGCCGAGGTTCATCCGGGCGGGCGGGACGGGGTGTCACGTTCTCGCCAGGGGGGCCGGCGTCCGAACCGCCCATCGGTCCGATCCGCGACGGCGCGTTCAGCCCCGGTCGACGCTTTCCGCAGGCGGCGGCCGGAAGTACGCGCTCGGCGGCCGCCCGAAGGAGCGTCGGAATACGGCCGCGAAGGCGCTCGGACTGTCGTAGCCACAATCCAGCGCGACATCGAGGATGGCCCGGCCCTCCGCCAGCAGCGGCAGGGCGTGGAGCATCCGGGCTTGCTGGCACCACCGGCCGAATCCCATTCCGGTCTCGTGCTTGAACAGCCGTATGAACGTCGCCCGGCTCATGGCGAGTTCGGCGGCCGCCGCCGCGATGGAATGCGCGCGGGCGGGATCGCGGCGGATCCGGTCGCACAGATCCGCCAGGCCGGCCTGCGTCGGAGCCGGCAGGTCGAGCGGCTGCACCGGCAGGAACGCCAACTCCAGCATGAGCAGGCAGATCACGGCCTCTGAGACGGCGCGGTCGCCCTGCGTCTCCGTGAGGGCGGCGAGCTTGAGGATCAGCTCGCGCAGGAGTGGCGTGACCTCGACGACCCTGCAGCGATCCGGGACACCGTCGAACCCGGTCGTGTCGATCAGCAGCGAGCGGAAGCGGATCCCGGCATGGCTGGTCGTGACATGGTCCGTGTCCGGAGGAAGCCAGACTGCCCGGCTCGGCGGCACCACCCAGGTCCCGCTGTCGGTCGTGACCGAGATCACGCCGGCCATCGCGTAGAGGAGTTGCGCCCGCGCGTGGCGATGGAGTGGGCTCGCGAAGCGATCGCCGTCGTGCCGGATGACCGCGATCTCGTCCGTGACCCGGATGCCGTCGATCACCGTCTGAGCCTTCCGCGACGAACCTTGATCCTCGCACGCGAGAATATCACCGCCGCCTGACCTAGGGCTGGCTCTCCGCATCGGGACCGTCGCCGCGCATCGCGGCCGACCGGCAGCCGGCGCCTTCCGGGCTGCCGTCCCGAGCCAACGATCTCACGGCCGATCACGTCATGCTGACCAACCCCGCCACCAAATACCGCCCGTTCGTCTCCCAGATCGATGTATCGGACCGCACTTGGCCGTCGAAGCGCCTCACGGTCGCGCCGCGCTGGCTGTCGACCGATCTGCGCGACGGCAACCAGGCGCTGGCCGACCCGATGGATGTCGCCCGCAAGCTGCGCTTCTACGACATGCTGCTCGGCATCGGCTTCAAGGAGATCGAGGTCGCCTTTCCCTCTGCCTCGCAGACCGACTTCGATTTCGTCCGGATGCTGATCGACGGGGACCGCATCCCCGAGGACGTGACGATCCAGGTGCTGACGCAGGCGCGGGCCGACCTGATCGCCCGCACCTTCGCGTCGCTGGACGGCGCCCGCCAAGCGATCGTGCATCTCTACAACGCGACGGCGCCGCTGTTCCGGCGGGTCGTGTTCGGCATGGAGCGGCACGAGATCGTCGCCCTCGCCGTGTCCGGCGTGACCGCGATGCTGCAGGAGAGCCTGAAGCGGCCCGGCACGCGCTGGACCTTCGAGTACTCGCCGGAAACCTTCTGCTTCACCGAGCCGGATTTCGCCCTCGAGATCTGCGAGCGCGTGCTCGATGTCTGGCAGCCGACGCCGGAGCGCCCGGCGATCCTCAACCTGCCGACGACGGTCGAGGTGGCGATGCCGAACGTCTATGCCGACCAGATCGAGTGGTTCTGCCGCAACATCTCCCGGCGGGACGCCGTGATCATCAGCGTGCATCCGCACAACGACCGCGGCACCGCCGTGGCCTCGGCCGAGCAGGCGCTGCTGGCCGGTGCCGACCGGGTCGAGGGCTGCCTGTTCGGCAACGGCGAGCGCACCGGCAATGTCGACCTCGTGACGCTCGCCCTGAACCTGTACACGCAGGGGATCGACCCCAGGCTGCGCTTCCCGGCGATCCGCGAGGTCGTGAACACCGTCACGTATTGCAACGGCCTGCCGGTGCATCCGCGCCACCCCTATGCGGGCGAACTGGTCCACACCGCCTTCTCGGGCTCGCACCAGGATGCGATCCGGAAGGGGTTCGCCGCCCATGCGCGTCGCAACGACGGCGTCTGGGAGATGCCCTACCTGCCGATCGACCCCGCCGATCTCGGCGAGAGCTACGAGGCCGTGATCCGGGTCAACAGCCAGTCCGGCAAGGGCGGCGTCGCCTGGGTGATCGAGCAGGATCTGGGGCTGAAGCTGCCCCGGGCCTTGCAGGTCGACCTGAGCCGGCGCGTGCAGGTCCTGGCCGAGCGGACGAGCCAGGAAATCTCGGCCGCCGATATCGCGGACGCCTTCCGGCAAGCCTATCACGTCGACGACACGACGATCTTCGCGCTGGTCGACGACGGGGGCGGCCTGCGCCGCCAGGCGGGTTCCGAGCGGATCTTCACCGGCCGGATCCGCCATCGCGGGCGGGAGGTTTCCGTCTCCGGACGGGGAAACGGCCTGATCTCGGCTCTGCTCGCCGCACTGATGGACGCGTGCGGCATCGCCCTCTCGGTGGTGGACTATTCGGAGCATGCGCTCCGGCGCGGGTCGGATGCCCAGGCGGCCGCCTATCTCGAATGCACCCTCGCCGACGGCAGCCCGGTGTTCGGCGTGGGGATCGACAGCGACGTGGCGACCGCGACCGTGAAAGCCGTGTTGAGTGCAGCGAGTGGGGCCGCGTCGCTCGGCCGATAGGGCTGCGCCGTCATCGCGCGCATCTCAGGCCGGGGCCGAGGAGGGAAATTCCAGTCTGACGGGCTCGTCAGGAACCCAAAAGCATCACCCCGCCATGGCGGATAGCGCGATCGCACAATTTTTCTGACCTTACGCCAAAGACTTTTTCAGCAGCACGTCCGGCTCATAATGCGGTAACATGATCTAACGGACCTGCAATTACTGCAATGCCGCAAATCTTTGATGCGGCGCAACAGTGCTGACGGTCAGAAATTTGGTCGACCGTGCGCCGGAAGCCTGAAGGCTGCGCACGAACGGCCGGCAACAGACCTGGGGACGGATGGCTGCAGGGCCGTCCGGACATCCGGGCCGGAGGGAGGATCGTGGGCTTCATGAGGAAGAACAAGGTCATCACGGCGGACGAGGCGATCGCGCTGATCCGCGTGAACGACGTCGTGACCACCACGGGCTTCGTCCAGAGCTGCATCCCGGAGGCGCTGCACGCCGCGCTGGAGAAGCGCTTCGTCGAGACCGGCTCGCCCCGGGGCCTGACCCTGATCATGACCGCGGGCGCGGGCGACAGCAAAGGCCTCGGCACCGGGCGCCTGCACCATGACGGCCTGCTCTCGCGGGTCATCGCCGCCAATTTCGGCCGGATGCCCAAGGTCGCGCAGGCCGCGCAGAACAACCTGATCCGCGGCTACAACCTGCCCCAGGGGGTGATCTCGCAGCTCTACCGGGCCTGCGCCGCGGGCCAACCCGGCCTGTTCTCGAAGGTCGGCCTGCAGACCTACGTCGACCCCCGCCACGGCGGCGCCAAGGTCAACACCCTGACCACGGAGGACATCGTCAAGCTGGTCGAGGTCGATGGCGAGGAGTGGCTGTTCTACACCGCCACCAAGATCGACGTGGCCTTCATCCGCGCCACCTCGGCCGATCCGTCGGGCAACCTCTCCTACGAGAAGGAGGCGTTGACGCTGGATTGCCTGGCTCAGGCCATGGCGGCGCGCAACAACGGCGGCATCGTCATCGCCCAGGTCGAACGGATCGTCGAGGACGGCTACCTGCTGCCCAAGGACGTGCGCGTGCCCGGCATCCTGGTCGACTGCGTGGTGGTGGCCGAGCCCGAGATGCACCGCATGAACTACGGCGTCATGCACGATGCCGCGCTCGCCGGGGAGATCCGCGTGCCGGTCACCGGCATCAAGCGGATGCCGCTCAACGAGCGCAAGATCATCGCCCGCCGGGCCGCCTTCGAGCTTCCGCCGAACGGCGTCGTCAATCTCGGGGTCGGCGCGCCGGAGGGCATCTCGTCGGTGGCCAACGAGGAGAAGATCACCCCCTACATCACCCTGAC
The DNA here is from genome assembly GCF_022179445.1 of Methylobacterium mesophilicum. Taxonomy (GTDB): domain Bacteria; phylum Pseudomonadota; class Alphaproteobacteria; order Rhizobiales; family Beijerinckiaceae; genus Methylobacterium; species Methylobacterium mesophilicum. Next base: position 42,552 of record NZ_BPQU01000013.1, read on the forward strand.
CACCGAGGCCGGGGCGGTCGGCGGGGTGCTGGCCTCGGGCTCGAGCTTCGGGGCTGCCACCAACGCCGACTGCATCATCGACCAGAACCAGATGTTCGACTTCTACGACGGCGGCGGCCTCGACATGACCTGCCTCGGCATGGCCGAGTGCGACGAGGCCGGGAACGTCAACACCTCGAAGTTCGGCGGCAAGCTCAACGGCTGTGGCGGCTTCATCAACATCTCGCAGAACGCCCGCACGGTGGTATTCGCCGGCACCTTCACGGCGGGCGGGCTGGAGATCGCCGTGGACGATGGCGTCGTGCGGATCGTCAGCGAGGGCCGGGCGCGCAAGTTCGTCACCCGGGTCCAGCAGAACACCTTCTCGGGCCCCTACGCGGTGGAACGCTCGCAGCCGGTCCTCTACGTCACCGAGCGCTGCGTGTTCCAGCTGACCGCCGACGGCCTGGAGCTGATCGAGGTCGCGCCCGGCATCGACATCGAGCGCGACATCCTCGCCCACATGGATTTCAAGCCGGTGGTGCGCAATCCTGTGCTCATGGACCCGCGCATCTTCCGCGACGAACCGATGGAGTTGCTTTCCGACCTGCTCAACCTCGATCTGTCCTCGCGCATCAGCTACGACGGCGAGCGCAACATCCTCTTCATCAACCTGGAAGGCTGGTACTGCCGGGTGAAGAGCGACATGGACGAGCTCCGGATGAGCATCGTCGGGGCCTGCCGCAAGGCCGGCCAGCGGGTCAACGCCGTGATCAACCACGACGGCTTCCGTCTCAACGAGAATCTGATCGACGACTATGCCGGGATGATCCAGTATCTCCAGGCGAACTACTACGCGACCACGACCCGCTACGTCACGAGCGCGTTCCTGCGCCTGAAGATGGAGGAGGCGCTGACCCGGCGCGGCGTCGCCCCCCACGTGTTCGAGCGCAAGGAAGAGGCCCAGGCCTTCCTGGGCACCACCGACGCGAAGGCACGCAAGCGGATCTCACCGGCGGTCGCCTCGGCGGCGTAGACGGATTAGTACCCCCGCCCGGCATCGACGCCCTGCGGCGGCTGACCGGTGCTGCGGTATTCCCGCAGGTTGGCCGCCACCGTGGTGGCCGCCGAGTCCATGTCGGTGGGGCCGGAGATGTGCGGCAGCACGGTCACGCCCAGATGGGTCCAGAGCGGGGATCCGGCCGGCAGAGGCTCGGTGTCGAATACGTCGAGCACCGCGTGCGACAGGTGACCGGAATCGAGGGCGGCGATCAGGTCGTCGGTCACCACGATCGGACCACGGGCGAAGTTGATCAGCGCCGCCCCGGGCTTGAGCGCCGCGAGCCGCGCCGCGTTCACCAGGCCGCGCGTCTCCGGCGTCAGCGGCACCAGGCAGACGAGGATGTCGCAGCCGCCGAGCATCGCCCCGAGGCCGTCCGCACCGTGGAACGTGGCGATGCCCGGGACGGTCTTCGGCGTCCGGCCCCAGCCGGTGACGAGGAACCCCGCGCCGACGAGCCGCCCGGCCGCCGCGGTGCCGAGCTCACCGAGGCCGAGCAGGCCGACAACCGTGTCGGCGGGCTTGCGGTAGGGATGCGGGCGCCAGACCCGCTCGCGCTGCTGGCGCGCGTAGGCGGGCATGTCGCGCTGGAGATAGTGGGACCAGGCCAGCACCGCCTCCGCCATGGCCCGGGCCATCTCGCGATCCACCAACCGGACGATCGGGAGCGGCCGGTCGAAGGCACCGACGAGCTTCTCCACGCCGGCCCACAGGCTCTGCACCCAGACTAGGCCCGGCAAGGCGGCGATCTCCGCGGGATCGGGGTTGGCCACGATGGCGACCCGCGCGGCCGCACGCTCGGCCTCCACCATCAGCCGGAACGGAACCAGCCGCTCACCCGGCATCGCGGCCGACAGGACCTGCAGGTACTCCGCCTCCTGGTCGGGCCCCTTGCAGCCGACCAGCGCGACAACCTCCGCCATATCCGAACTCCGTCCACGCTGCGGCTCATGCCCGATCCGGCCAATGCAGCCGCTGTGCCTGGCCGGATCGCGATCGCCAAGCCCGGCGGCGCCTTGCTTTCAGCGGGCCTCGATCAGCGCCGGGTAGACCAGGCGGACGCTGCGGCGGTCCTCGGGGATCGCGGTCGCGATGCGCTTGCGCAGGCTGCCGGTGGTGATCGGCACCGCGACCTCGGTGGGCCGCAACCGCCACCGCTCGGCCGCCGCCATCTGGACCCGCGGCTTCGGCCGCTCGAGATGGCGGTCCGCGCCCTCCGTGGGCACGGTGGCGAGCCCGGCCAGGGTCACGACGGCGAGCAGGCCGTAACGGGACCGGCGCAAGGGCCGGGAGTGAGGCGACGGAGCGAACATGACAGGGAACCCGCGTGGACACGCCAGCTGTGCCCATCACGCGTGAAGACGGGATCGAACCGAATCGATTCCCAACCTGTTCCCAACACCTGCGTCGAGTCGCGGTAAACACCGGGTCTTGAGGCACGGTAAACAGACCCATCGGGAGGACGCGCGAGCATGGCGAGCAAGGTTGAGGGGGGCGCCGGGACACCCGAGCGCGCGGAGATCGGACGCGTCATCGACACCGACATCTCCGCGCGCCTGGACCGGCTGCCATGGGGTCGCTTCCACGTGCTGGTCATCGTGGCGCTCGGCATCACCTGGGTCCTCGACGGGCTCGAGGTCACGCTGGCCGGATCCCTGGTGGGCGCCCTGCGCCAGCCGCCGATGTCGTTCTCGGAGTTCGACGTCGGCCTGGCAGCCTCCTGCTACCTCATCGGTGCCGTGACCGGCGCGCTCGGCTTCGGCTGGCTGACCGACCGGATCGGCCGCAAGAAGCTGTTCTTCATCACCCTGGCCCTCTACCTGGTCGCCACCGCGGCCACGGGGCTGTCCTGGAACGTCGCCAGCTTCTGCGTCTTCCGCTTCTTCACCGGCGCGGGCATCGGCGGCGAGTACACGGCGATCAACTCGACCATCCAGGAACTGGTCCCGGCCCGGGTCCGCGGCTGGACCAACCTGGTCATCAACGGCTCGTTCTGGATCGGCGCCGCGCTCGGCTCGTTCATGTCGATCGTGCTGCTGCGGCCCGAGGTGATCGATCCGGCCTGGGGCTGGCGCGTCGCCTTCTTCACCGGCGGCGCCATCGGCCTGGTGATCCTGCTGCTGCGCACTTGGATCCCCGAGAGCCCGCGCTGGCTCGCCACCCACGGCTACGCGGCGGAAGCAGACCGGGTCGTCACCGGGATCGAGAAGCGCTTCACCGACGAGGGCGTCACCCTGCCGCCGGTGGACGAGAGCAAGCGCATGAAGGTCCGGACCCGCGACCACACCCCCCTGTCGGAGGTGTTCCGGGCCCTGTTCGTCACGAACCGGCTGGCCACGATGGTCGGCCTCGCCCTGATGGTCGCGCAGGCGTTCTTCTACAACGCGCTGTTCTTCACCTACGCCCTGGTGCTGGAGCGGTTCTACGGCGTGCCGGGCAACAGCGTCGGCTGGTACCTGTTGCCCTTCGCGCTCGGCTCGTTCCTCGGCCCGCTGCTCCTCGGGCGGCTGTTCGACACGATCGGCCGGCGCCAGATGATCGCGTTCACCTACGGCATCTCGGCGGTGCTGCTGGTGGCCGTGGGCCTGCTGTTCCGGCTCGACGTGGTCGGTCCGGTGGGACAGACCGCGGCCTGGATGGTGGTGTTCTTCTTCGCGTCCGCCGCGGCGAGTTCGGCCTACCTGACCGTCTCCGAGACCTTCCCGCTGGAGATCCGGGCGCTGGCCATCGCGGCCTTCTACGCGGTCGGCACCGGCATCGGCGGCGTCTCGGGCCCGTTGCTGTTCGGCAGCCTGGTCGAGACCGGCTCCCGCGACTGGGTGCTGTTCGGCTACGGGATCGGCGCCGCGCTGATGCTGATCGCCGCGGTCGTCGGCGGCGTCTGGGGTACGGCCGCGGAGGGCAAGTCGCTGGAGGACGTCTCGAAGCCGCTCGCGGCGGCTTAATCAGCCGCCAACCGACAGCCGGGTCTCGTTGCGTTCGTCGCATCGCGATCCGGCTACGCAGAGGGAAGCTCATCCCATCAGATCAGCCTGATCGGCCCTTCATAGCGCGCGATGATCCGATCGGCCGTGACCAGTTCCAGTCCCTCAATCAGAGCCTGCGCGATCAGGAGCCGATCGAACGGGTCTCGGTGGATGGGAGGTGGACGGGAGACCGCGGATGCGTGGGCGCCTGTGACGGGCAACTCGATATAGCCGTTGTTCATCAAGCCTTCCCGCAGGCTCTTCGCATCGACCTGGAAATCGTCACGGCCCAGCCCGCTCTTGATCGCGATCTCCCAAAGACTCGCCGCGCTGAACACGAGCGTATTCGCAGGGTCTTCGATGAGGCGGCGTGCAACCGGTGTCAGGCGATCGGAACCTGCTGCAGCCCAGAGCAGGATATGCGTGTCGAGCAGGTCGCTCACCGGTCTTCGAACGACGCCGCGATGTCGTCACGGCCCATCTGGTCGAAATCGTCGGGGACGTGGATGCGTCCGGCTAGAAATCCGATCCGTGACGTCTCGACGGATGTCGGCGCATCGATAGGCAGGACCCGCACCAGAGGCCGGCCGTCTTTCGCGATGATAAACGGCTCGCCCAAAGCCGCCTGTTCGACCAAGTGCGGCAGGTTGGTCTCGGCGTCCTTCAGATTGACCGTTCGCATCGATCCGGTCCCTGCCCTATCCGTCCGCCGCATCGCGCGGCGCCATCCTGGCATCGTAGGCCGTCAGCCCTCACTCCGCCACACCTGCCCGTGGTAGACGAAGCGCCGACCCTCGTTGGCGAGGGCCGCGAGCCCCCGGAAGGCGGGATCCTGGACCGTGATGACGCTGGTCGGGATCTGGCGCATCATCTCGGCGAACGGCGCCTTGCGCTCGAACGCGTCGCGAAACCCGCTCTCCTCCAGAACCTTGACGATGCGGGGGGCGATGCCGCCGCCGATATAGACGCCGCTGGTGGCCAGGAAGGTCAGGGCGAGGTCGCCGCAGACGCGGCCGAGCAGACGGCCGAACAGCTCCAGCGCCTCCGCGGCGTGCGGGTCGGAGGCGTTCAGCCCGGCCTCGGTCACCGCCGCCGGATCGATCTTGTCGTGCGGCCGGCCGGTGCGGACATGCGCCACCGCCGCGTGCAGCCGCGCCAGGCCCGGGCCCGACAGCACCGCCTCGACGGTCACGCGTCCCTCGACACGCTCCAGCGCGTGCCAGATCTTCTCCTCGAAATCGTCCGCCGGGCCGATATCGGTGTGCCCGGCCTCGGTGGAGACGATCGCGAGATGGGCGGCGTAGGGCACCAGGGCCGCCGCCCCGAAACCGGTGCCCGGTCCGAGCACGACCCGGGCGCCGCCCGGCACCGTCGGACAAGGCCCGACCGGCGTAAGATCGTGGGGCTCGATATCGGCGGCGCCGGCCGCGACCGGCACGTAATCGTTCACAACCACCGCCGAGGAGAGCCCGAAATCCTTCGCGATGCGCTCGCCGGCAATCTTCCAGTGGGCGTTGGTGAGTTGGACCTCCGGACCGTCGATCCGACCGGCGATCGCCAGGATCGTCGAGCGCGGCGCGGGCCCGGCATTCCCGCCCTTGGCCAACGCCGCCTTGATGGCGTGGGACGGGTCCGGATGGTCGGCGGTCGCCTCGTGCGACAGGAGCTGGGGCTCGGCGCCCGACTCGGCGATCAGGCCGAAGCGGGCATTCGTGCCACCGATGTCACCGATCAGAACCGGAAATTCGAACATCGACGCGTAGCCTTTTCCTGAGCGGGCTCACCGCGAGGCAGGCCGCGTGCCTGCCGCCGTGCCGCGAATGATAGGGCGGGTTCAGGCCGGCGGCAGGGCTTCTGGATCGATGCGGCCGCCCGCGGCCCAGTCCCGCAGCAGGGCCCGGACGGCGGCCGGGTCGGGCAGGCGCCGGGTCGCCACGGTGTCGCCGTCGCCGACCCGGACCGCGATGCCGCCATCCGCGTTCACGGACGCGAAGGCGATCTCGTCGGTCCGGTCGTCGCCGAAGAACACCGGACGGCGACCCGCGTAGGGGGAACGCTCCATGAAGGCGCGGATCGCATGGGCCTTGGTGGCTTGGGCCGGCACGATCTCGCCGACCGCCTTGCCGAGCTGGAGTCGGTAGGCGCCCCCCAGCGACTCGGCCGCGTCCTTGACAAGCACCTCGGCCCGGCCGGCATCGTCCGCGCTCGCCAGCCGCCAATGCACCGCCACCGAGGCGCCCTTGTCCTCGATCAGGACATCGGTGAGCGCCCGGCTCTCTGCATGAAGACGCTCGACCTGACGGCGCAACTCCGGATGATCCTCCGCCCGCACGCCCGACAGCGCCCCGCCGACCCGGCGCTCGACGCCGTGAAGCCCGGCCGCATCGAGGTGCGAGGGTGCCAGGAAGCCGTCGATCACCGAGACCGGCCGGCCGGTGACGATCGCCAGTGCCCCGCCGAGCCGGTCGCTCAGCCGCTCCAGGGCCTCGACCAATCCGGGCTCGACCTGCACCGCGTCCGGCCGCGGGGCGATCTCCGCAAGGGTGCCGTCGAAGTCGAGGAAGAGGGCGATGTCCATCGCGGTCGGTCCCGGGCCGTGAATGTCGGCCCCGGGCTAGCACGCGGCGGCCGTTCGCGGAACGGTGACCCGCTTCAACCTAGCGTTCAATATGGATACGATATACGTCGAAATCGTCATGGCACGTCCGCTCGCACGCCCCATTCCCGATCCGATCCAGCCCGGCCAGGAGAGCGTCTGGGATTACCCGCGGCCGCCGCGGCTGGAGCGCGTGATGGAGACGCTCCGGGTGGTGCTCGGCGGGGTAGCGATCGCGCAGACGGGCGGCGCCTACCGGGTGCTGGAGACGTCCCATCCTCCGACCTACTATCTGCCGCCCGGCGACGTGCTGGCCGGCGCGCTCTCGGGTCCGCGCCGCGGCGGCATCTGCGAGTGGAAGGGTCAGGCCGTGCTGTTCGACGTGCATGGCGGCGACCGGCTGGCGCCCAGCGCCGCGTGGTCCTACCCCGATCCGACGCCGGATTTCGACGCGATCTCCGGCTACGTCGCGTTCTACGCCCTGCCGATGGATGCCTGCTTCGTCGGCGCGGCGCGGGTCACGCCCCAGCCCGGAACCTTCTACGGCGGCTGGATCACCCCCGGCATCGTCGGCCCGTTCAAGGGCGGCGCGGGAACGATGGGCTGGTGATCCCACCGGGGCACGCTTTATCCTCCTGATCGAGCCGCACCGGCCGAAGGAGACGACATGAGCGCGCTGACCGAGATCGACCCGAAGGGCGCAGGGCTCAGCCCGGTGGGGCTCGCCCGAATCGCGCCGTGGATGGACCGGCTCGTGGCGGAGGGTCGGCTCGCCGGCCTGTCGGTCACCGTGGCACGGCGGGGCCGCATCGCCTTCGCCCGCGCCTGCGGACAGGCCGACCTCGCCCGCGGAACGCCGTTCACCCTCGACAAGGTGACGCGGATCTACTCGATGACCAAGCCGCTCACCTCGGTGGCGGTGATGCAGCTCTACGAGCAGGGCCTGTTCCAGCTCGACGATCCGGTCGCCCGGGTGCTGCCGGACTTCGCCGAGATGCGCGTGGCCGTGGGCGGCAACAGGGCGAAGCTGGAGACCGAGCCGGCGCGTCGTGCGATCACCGTGCGCGATCTCCTCACCCACACGGCGGGCCTCACCTACGGGTTCATGGAGGCGACCCTTGTCGACGCGCAGTACCGCGAGCACGGAGTGGATTTCCTCGCGCCGGAGGGCAGCCTCGCCGACATGACCGCCCGGGTCGCCCGGATGCCGCTGCTCGCCCAGCCGGGCAGCGCCTGGAACTACAGCGTCGCCACCGATGTGCTCGGCCAGTACGTCGCCGCCCTCACCGGCCGACCGTTCGCGGATTATCTGCGCGATGAGGTGATCCGCCCGCTCGGGATGGTCGACACGGATTTCCACGTCCGGCCCGAGCTGATGCCGCGCTTCTGCGCGACCTATGCGTATGACCGCGCGCGCCAGCTCAGGCTGTTCGACGATTCCGTGGACACCACCTTCGCGAAAGTCCCGGCCATCGCGTCCGGCGGCGGCGGACTCGTCTCGACCGCATCGGACTATCAGCGCTTCTGCCGCATGATCCTCAACCGGGGCACCCTCGACGGCAACCGCCTGCTCGGCCGGAAGAGTGTCGCGTTGATGCTTGCGAACCATCTCACGGGGGATCTGGCGGCCATGGGCACGCCGCGCTTCGCCGAGACTTCCTACACCGGGATCGGGTTCGGCCTGGGCTTTTCCGTGATGCTCGACCCGGCCCGGGCCCAGATTCTCGGCACGCCCGGCGAGGTCGCCTGGGGCGGCCTGGCCTCGACGGCCTTCTGGATCGACCCGGCCGAGGATCTCTCGGTCGTGCTCATGACGCAGCTCGTGCCGTCCTCGGCGCTGCCGATCCGGCGGGAGCTGCGGGTCCTGACCTACGCGGCGCTCGACGATTGAGCGCCGCCGGAGCATCGTGCGGTCAGACGGTTCGAACCGCGACGATGCTCCACCCCGATCATTGCGGAGCCGGCGCGTCCGCCGCGGCGGGCTTGGCCGACGGCTTCGCGCCCGCCTTGGCGGCGGGCTTGGGCGAGCCCGTGGCGAATTCCGGGTCGCTGCGCGGGCCGTTCGGCGCGTTGGTCGCGCCGGCGAGCTGGCCGGGCAGGAGGTCGACGACCTTGTTCCAGGTCTGCGACTTGCACAGGAAGGCGATCAGGCAGCCCCGCACCGTCAGTTCGTTCGGCGCGTCGGTCCAGATGGTGACGTCGTAGGACTTGCCGTCCTCGGAATTGTAGATCTTGCCCTCGTAATGGGCGTCGGCGTTCGGCTTCAGGCCCAGGATGAGCTGGTGGCCGAGCGAAGGGCGCGCCTGCTTCTTCGGATCCGGGTTCTTGAAGTCGACCCGCGGCTCGCCCTTGTCGTTGAGCGGCACCTTCAGCCAGACCACGTAGCCGCACAGCCGGTCGTTGGCGGCGCCACACTTTTCGAGGCGGACGCGGGCGCGGCCGTCTTCGGTGATGTAGGTGCCGCTGGGGTCAGCCGGTGTCGCGGCATGCGCGGGCGACCCAAGCGCGGCGAGCGCCAGGGCCGCGAGCGGCGCGACCCGCCGACCGATCGAAGAAACCATCATACCCGAACTCCCCTGCCTCGCGCGCCCCGAAGGAACGAGACCGACCGCCTTGCGGACGGCCCCCGCGCTCGCGTCATCGCGCTCTCGCCGGGCCGAGCACCGGGCGGCTTGCGCGTCCTGCCCGCCGTCTCTCGCGCGAAGTTGTCCGCATCATGACGGCGCAGCCTAGGGCTGAGCCACGATGACCAGTCTTCGTGCCGATAGCCGGCCGGTCAGGTGCGGGACGGCGGAGCGCTCCGGCCCGGTCCGAGCGGCCGCTGCATCAGGGTCACGTCGAGCCAGCGATCGTGCTTGTAACCCACGCCCGCCAGGGTGCCGACCGGCGTGAAACCGAAGGCGGCGTGGAGCGCAACCGACGCGGGCGAGTCGCTCTCGGCGATGACCGCGACCATGGTTCGGCCGCCGATCCGTTCGGCTTCGACGATCAACGCGCCGAGCAACGCTCGTCCGACGCCCGTACCCCGGGCCGACCGAGCGACGTAGATCGAATCCTCGAAGGTCGAACGATAGGCCGCGCGCTGGTGATAGGGACCGGCATAGGCGTAGCCGGAGACCGCGCCACCGCTGATCGCCACGAGGTAGGGAAACCCGCCGTCGCGCAGGACGGCGAAACGGCGCCCCATCTCCGAGACGTCCGGCGGCTCCAGTTCGAAGCTCGCCGTGCCTGTGCGGACGGCCTCGCCGTAGATGGCCGCAATCGCCGGGATATCGGCCTGGGTCGCGGGGCGGATGGCGTGACTCATGGCCCGAACATACGGCTGCCGGAGCCGAAACGGCAATGCGCGACCACCCCGTGGGGCCGGGTGATCGCGCGCGGGTCGTCACGGGTGGATCGCGGTGCAGGACGGCGCGGGGATGGACGCCAGTCCGGCGCCGCGATCGCGGCGCCGCGCGTCCCGATTACTCGGCGGCGGACATCTCGGCGGTGAAGTGGCCGCACCAATCCTTGGAGGCCACCACCGGCCACAGGCCCTTGGACTGCGGAGCCGGCTGGCTGACCGGCGGGTTGAAGCGGCAGAGACCCTCGTCGCCCTGCGCCTGGGCGCCGTTGAGCTTGTGGTCGTCGAAGAAGCGGCAGCTCTCGCAAGCGGCGTTCGCGGTACCGGTCATCGTCTCTCTCCGTCGTCGCAATGGCTTGCGGCAGGGACCGATCGCTGGCCGCCCGCCTACAGTTCTTAATTAGAACAACTCCAATAAGCGGTCAAGGGATCGCCGTCATCGGACGTCGTCACCGATCGGGTTTCGGCCCCGCCGACCGAGCCCCCCTTCAGAAACGCGTGAAGCCGGATCCCCGGCTGGGGATCCGGCTTCACAAGGCCGTGCCGGTCATCTCGGATCACCGCCGCGCCGGTCGCGGCGCAGCGGTGCTTGCGGGGATGCGATCAGCCCTGCTTGTCCTTCTTGTTGGCCCGGTGATGGCCGATCGCGCAGCCGGCGGCGGCGCCCATCTTGCCGTGTCCGGCCATATGGCCGGCGACGCCGCCGACCACCGCCCCCTTGAGACACCCCTTCGCCTCGGCGGGGGCGCCGATCACGAGAGCTCCGATCGTCAGCGCGGAGGCCAGTGCGATCCGATACGTCATGGTGTTGTCTCCTGTCGTGTCGGTTGAAACGGCCTCGCGGCACGACCCGTTCCGCAACCCGACAGACGGCACACTACCGCGCCAAGCCCATCACGAGCCGGAGCAGGTCCGATTGCCGGGTCACGCCGGTCTTGGCGAAGATCGCCTTGAGCTGCGAGCGCGCGGTGGCGGCGGTGATCGCGAAGCGGCTCGCCGCCTCCGCGAGGGTGACACCGTTGGACAGGGCCTGGGCGAGGCGCGCCTCCGCGGGGGTCAACCGGTAGGCGGACTGGAGGACGAAGGCGGCGGGCACCGGCATGGTCCCGGGAATGCTGGCCATCAGCAGCGTGCTGCCGCCGGCGAACAGGCCGCGGCTCGGGCCGACTAGCGGGACCACGTGGAGCACGATCGGCGAAGCATCCCGGCGGGCCACCACGATCGCGGAGATCGGGGCCCGCCCGGACGGCCGCGACAACGCCTCCAGCTGGCGTGCCGCCTCACCTTCCTCGACGGCGAGGCGCCCACCCGCGAGCTTCAGGTCGCGGCCCAGAAGCGCCCCGAACGCCGTGTTCCAATGCACGGCCCGCCCCTCGGAATCGAGGATCATGGCCGCTCGCTCGATGATGTCGAAGGCCTGCGTCAGGCCGGCGAGGCGCGCCTTCTCGACCATCGCGGTGAGGAGTCCGGCCCGCCGGAGCAGCGGCGACAGGGTCGCCAGGCGCGCCTGCTCGTGCGGCTCGTACAGGCCCTGCGCCACCGTCCGCTGCAGCGCCAGGCACCAGAGCCGGCCCTTCACCTCGAAGCCGATCCCGGCGAACCAGCGCAGCCCGCTGGAGGCCAGCAGGTCCTGATAGAACGGCAGCCGCTGGATCTCTTCGGGCGTCGTGAAGTCCTGATCGACCGCGATGCCGCGGGCGCGGATCATCGGCATGCCGCGGAAGCGGTGATCCTCCCGGTGCCAGCCCTCCTCGAAGTAGCGCTTCGAGGATTCGGCGAGCGACGCCGTGGTGAGCGCATCCAGGGCCGTCCGGTCGGTGCGCAGGAGCAGCGCGCCTTCGCTCCCGGACGCCAGCGACACGCGCTCGATCAGATCGGGCCAGCGCGCCGGATCGACCACCGCCTCCTCCAGGTCTTCCTGAAAGGACGCCTCGAGGTCGTCGCTGAGGCGCGCGAACAGCGCGGGGTTCAGGCCGGGCATGGCGCTCGACTCCGGGCCGGTGAATGCCGGCATTCAGGATCGCGCCGCCCCGGCCTCGTCTGAATATCCGAGGCGTTTCGATCAAGTTCTTGTTATCCGAGAGCTCAAGCTTAAGCAAGGATCTGAAGAGATACGGATTTCGATCAAACCTATTGATTGATCGACAGTCATCACGCTCTCTGCGTTCCGTTCGAACACCGGTCATGGCTGGATCGGGCGCGGCACGCGTCGTGGTCGCGTGCCCGTGGTGGGACAGCGCGTGATCTACGGGGCGGCAAGGATCCTGAAATCCGAGCGTGACCGTTCCTTAAGATCCATGTGCAAGCAGGGTCGTTCCGGTAGCCGGCACCGCCTCCGAGCAACGGCCGCCTCCGGCAGGCCGACGCGTCCGGCGCGCTCCTGTCTTGGCCAGGCGCCATGCCCGGCCTCCGCAGTTTGCCACAGGCCCGTTTTCACAACTTCTGATAGAGTTGAGCGGGGCGAGCTTCAAGCCTCGTTAACCAAACCCGTCGATTGTATCGCTCTGCGCGGTTCGATCACGAGTTGTCATCGGACGGGCGCAGTCGAGCATGGTGCGGCTGAAGGTCGATGGCGTTTTCCCTGTCTGCGTTCCTCGGCGCGGCGACCCGGCGCGCCTCCCGGGCATCCAGCGTCGCGGATCATCCGCGATGCCGTGCCGCCGCGCTGGCGGTCCTCGCCTGCGCACCGCTTCTGAGCGGTTGCATGTCCGGCAAACCCCGCTCGGCAGGGCGGTCCGGCCCGGACGTGACCCAGACCGGCTCGATCGCCGATGCGGTGCCGCCCTCGGTCGTCGCCGCCGCCGAGGAGGAGGTCGGGCGCACCATGCGCCTGGGGCTCGCCAACTACCGGCTCAATGTCGGCGACAACCTCGAAGTGTCGTTCCTGATCGACTCGAGCGTGGTCCAGCCGACCTACCGCCTCAACCCCAGCGACGAGTTCGACGTCGATTTCCGCACCCACCCGGAATACAACCGTACGGTGATCGTCCGACCGGATGGCCGGATCTCGCTGCCGGGCAAGAACGGCATCAAGGTCGCCGGGCTGTCGCCCGAGGCAGCCGCCACGCTGATCAAGAGCACCTACGACGACGTGCTGATCGACCCGGTCGTCACGATCATGCTGCGCAAATTCAGAACCGTGACCGATGATTTCCGCGATCTCACCCAGCGGGCCGATATGGGCCGCGTGAAGGTCCTGGCGATCGAGCCCGACGGCAAGATCAACCTGCCGATGGTGCCGCCGGTCCAGGCCGCAGGCCGGACCGTGTCCGAGGTCGCCAGCAACCTCACCGCCGCCTACCACCGCCAGCTCGCCACGGTGAGCACGAGCGTGCGACTCGCAAGCCTGGTGCCGGCCAACACCATGGTGTTCGGCGAGGTCCGGGCCCCCGGGCCGGTCACCCTGCAGGGTGCCCGCACGCTGGCGCAGGTGCTCGGCTCGGCCGGCGGCATCCTGCCGACAGCCGCGGGCGATGCCGTCCGCATCATCCGGTTCGATGGCGGGGCCGCGGGCAGCGTCCGCATCGTCGACATCGGCGAGCCGGGGCTGGCCGACTCGATCATCGTGCCCCCGAACGCCACGGTCTACGTGCCGCCCTCGCTGCTGGCGAAGACCGCCCGCGCCGTCGACCTCGTGGTCCGCCAGATCCTGCTCTTCAACGGCACCGGCTTCGGCGTGAACTACATCACCGGCCCGTCCGCCAACACCTCCACCAGCGCCACCGTGAGGTCCGGGACGTGACGAAGTCCGACATGTCCCGGCCCGACCGGGCCGCCCCCGAGGACGTCGAAGGCCCCGCCTTCGATCTCCGCGACGCCCTGGCGGCCCTGTTCCGGCACATCCGGCCGGCCCTGCTGATCCTGGCCGCCGCGATCCTGGGCGCCGGCATCTACCTGCTGCTGACGCCCGCCGAGTACACCGCCGACGCCAAGCTGATCATCCGCCTCGGTCGCGAGAAGTCGGCCGCCCCGGTCCAGGGCGGCGCCAACCAGAACTACATGTTCTCCGAGCGCGCGCAGAACGTGAACAACGAGGTCGAGATCCTGCGCGACCCGAGCATCGTGCGCGACGAGTTCGCGGCGCTGAAGGCGATCACCCCGACCGGCGACCTCGGCCCGCCCCCCGCGGACTGGATGGATTGGCTGATCTACCAGGGCCGGGTCGCCATGCGCGGGGCCAAGGCGGTCAAGAACTGGGTCGTGGACACGGCCCGCATCCCGTTCGAGACGCTGGGCCTGCTGCGCCACCTCAGCCCCGACGAGAAGCTCTACGAGGCCTATCTGGCCTCCTTCAAGGTCGTGTTCGTCAAGGAGACGGACGTGATCCTGACCGGCTTCACCTGGACAGACCCGAACTTCGCCGCCCAGGCGCTGAACCGGCTGCTCGATGCCTATAAGCGCCGTCACGTCGAGGTCTACGCCGACGAGACGCCCGCCACCTTCTACCAGGGCAAGCTGGAGCGGGCGCGCGCCGACCTCGCCGCCATCGACGCGCAGCTGGCGACCTCCCTGAAGGGCAACAACACCGCCAGCTTCGAGATCGAGCAGCAGAACGATCTCGGTACGCTGTCGGACCTCGCCCGGCAGAAGTCGGCCGCCCAGATCGAGCGCGAAGGCGTCGAGTCCCGGCTCAAGCGAACCCGCGAGACCGGGCCCGACCGCTGGCAGCCGACGCCGCCCGACGCCGACCCGACGGTGGCGGCCTTCGACACGCGCTGGGCCGATCTCAGGACCAAGCGGGCGGAGATCGCCGTCCGATTCAGGCCGACCGCCCCCGAATTCATCAGCCTCGACCGGGACCTCATCGCCCTGACGCGGCAGAAGTACCAGGCGCTGATCGCCGCCGACACGGCGCGGCTCGCGGTGCTCGCGGAGAAGATCCAGACCATCACGGGGATCGAAGCGAGCCGCCGCAAGGCCGCCATCGGCCAGAGCGACGCGGCCCTGGCCTACGGCCGGCTCACGCAGCAGAAATCCCTGCTCAGCGACGAGATCAACGACACCCAGAAGCGCATCGATGCGTTGCGCACCGGCACCGGGCTGGACGCGCAATCCGTGACCTCCTCCGCCCTGGTGGCGCGCGCCGTGCCGCCGCGGCTGCCCTCCGGCCCGAACCGGCCGCTGATCCTCGGCCTCGCGGCCGGGCTCGGGCTGCTCGCCGCCCTGGCCTACGTCGCCCTGGCGGAGATCCTCGCCCAGACCTACCGCAGCGCCGCCGAGGTCGCCCGCTCCCTGCGCGTGCCTGTCCTTGCCGCCGTTCCGCTGCGCTCCGGCGCCGAGCGGCGGCCGCGCTTCGGAGGAGCCGCCGCATGATCGCCGCCAACGCCCCGATGATCGACCCGGCCGTGCTCGAGCCGGCCCTTGTCCAGCTCAGCCGTTACGAGACCCGGCTGCGACGGGTCGGGATCACCGCGGTCCAACCCGGTGAGGGGGTGAGCACGCTCGCGCGCGAACTCGCCGGCGCCTATGCCCGCCGCGGCCGCACCGCTGCGCTGATCGAGACCAACTGGTCCCGGCCGTCCCTGGCCGCGGCCTACGGGCTGGAGGGCCGGCCGGGCTTCGCCGACATCGTCGCCGGGGACGTGGCGCCGAGCCTCGGGGTCCACCCGGTCGCCGACGGCCTGAGCGTCGTGCCGGCGGGGAGCGCCGCGGCGATCCGGAAGGCGACCCTGGACGACGGCCGCGTCGAGGACTTCCTGGCGCTGGTCGACGACCGCTTCGACCTCGCCATCCTGGATTGCGAACCGATCACCGAGATCGGCGACGCGGCGGCGCTTTCGCCCTTCGTGGACGGGTTCGTCGTGGTGATCGGCGCCGAGCGCACGCGCCGGGCCGTGGCGCAGCGGGCGCTGGCCGACCTCAAGGCCGCGGGCGGCGCGCCGCTCGGCATCGTCCTCAACGGGACCCGGCGGCCGATCCCGAAATGGCTGTACCGGTGGCTCGGATGAGCGGCGCCCCGGTTCGCGCACTCCGCGCCCTGCCGGTGGCCGGCCTCGGCCTCGCGGCGGCGGCCGGTGCCGTGGCGCTGAGCGCCGCGCCCCTGAAATTCGCCGTGGTCGGGTTGGCCGCGGCCTTCGGCGGGGTCGGCGCCCTGATCGCCGGGCAGCGCTACCGCCTGACGCCCCTGCTGCTGGTCGCCCTCGCGGTCGGGCTGACCGTGAAGCTCGATGTCAGCTTCTTCCAGCATTTCGAGGCCGTCGGCCAATACCTGCCGAGCATCGGCGGCGGCGCCGGACTGACCGTCAGCGTGGCGCTCCTGGTGGCGCTGACGCTGATCCTGTCCAAGCTGACCGGCATCGGCGAGCGGGTCTCGGGGCTGCGCCTCGACCGGCCGCTCGTGCTCACGCAGCTGGGCTTCCTGACCGCCGGCCTGCTCTCGCTGGCCAACGCCCCCGACACCGCCTACCTGTGGTTCGATGCCTGGCGGTTCCTCGGGCTGCTCCTCGTCTCGGTCGCCGTCTCGAACCTGTCCGGCGCCGATATCCGCACCCTGGCGCTGGCGATCTGCGCGCTGTGCCTGGTGCAGACCGCGGTGGCGGGGCTGCAATACGTCTCCGGCTCCGAACTCGGCCTCTCCGTGCTCGGCGAGGAGCAGATCGTCGAGGAGAACATCAACTTCTCCGCCCAGCGCCGCGCCGGAGGCCTGAAGGTCCACCCGAATATTCTCGGGTACTATTACGAGTTCGTTTGGCCGCTGGCACTGGCGCTAGCCCTCTCTCGGGGCCCGAAACTCCTGCGCCTGATCGGCGCCGCCGGGGCCGGTTCGGCCGTCGTCGGCGTGGTGCTGACCCTGTCGCGCGCCTCCTGGCTGACCTATCCGCTCTCGGCGACCCTGGTGATCCTGCTGGTCTACAGGGACCGGCTGTTCTCTCGGGCGAGCCTGATGGTGTTCGCCCTGCTGGTCGTCGTGGCCGGGATCGGGGCGATCTATGCCGGGCCGCTGGTCTGGGAGCGCCTGACCGCGGATGACGGCGGCTCGGCGGCGCAGCGTGGGCCGCTCAACGCAGCCGCCCTGGCGCTGTTCGCGCAGTTCCCGTTCTTCGGCGTCGGGCTGAACAATTTCGGCAACCAGTTCGCGGTGCTCGATCAGACCGGCCTGTCCCGCCTCGCCGGATTGTTCGACCGCTCGAACCACGTCGTGCACAACCTGCACATCCTGATCCTCACCGAGGTCGGGATCGTCGGCTACACCGCCTTCGCGCTGGTCTTTTCGGTCGGGATCTACCGCGGCTTCCGGGCGGCTTGGCGCGCACCGGTGGGCGATCCGCTGGCGGCCATCGCGGCCGCCTGCGCGGTCGGACTCATCGCCCACCTGCTGCACGGGCTCGTCGATCCGGGTTTCCGCCTGAACCTCGGCATCGCCGAATTGCTCTACACCGGCCTCGGGCTGATCGCGGGCGTGCGGGCCGCGCAGCGCCGTGCCGCCGCGGAGGTCGGCGGCGCGACGCGCGCGCTCTCCGTGCCGGATCATGGATCCGCGACTTCGCCGGGCAACCGTCCGAGGCCGCCCGCGACCCCGAACCGTCCTGCCCTCGGATCGCGGAGAGTTCGACCATGAGCGGCATCGGCCTCAGTGTCCTGATCGTCACCTACAACACCGGCGCCGACATCGAGACCTGCCTGCGCCTCCTCGCGGCCAGCCGGATCGACCGGTCCTACGAGGTGATCGTCGTCGACAACGCCTCGTCGGACGGCACGCCGGAGCGGATCGCCGGCGCCTTCCCGTGGGTGCGGCTGATCGCCGAGCGGACCAACCACGGCTTCGCGGGGGGCAACGCCGTCGCGCTCGCTGCGGCGCAGGGCGACACGATCCTGCTTCTGAACCCCGACGCGTTCCTGCGCGACCCGGAGGCGCTAGCCGGAGCGCTGGCCCATCTCGACGCGCATCCCGATGTCGGCGCGGTCGGGCCGCGCCTGATCTTCCCGGACGGCCGCCATCAGGTCGGCGATGCCGGCTACGAGCCGCGCCCGCTTTCGACCCTGGTCCACGCTGCCGGGCTGTCCGGGCGCTTCGGCCTGCGCGGCCTCTACCTCGCGAGCCGGCAGGCCCGGGGGCGCGAGGCCCTGGACGTGGACTGGGTCTGCGGCGCGTTCGTCCTGATGCGCCGGAAGGCGGTCGAGGCGATCGGTGGCCTGGAAAGCACGCTGTTCCTCTACGGCGAGGACGTCGATTGGGGCTGTCGCCTGCGCGATGCCGGCTGGCGGGTCGCCTACCTGCCGGGGATCGCGGTCGTCCATCTCCAGGGCGGCTCGGCCGGCACGCGCTCGGCCCGCTGGCTCGACGGGCTGGCGGGGATCTACCGCCTGCGCAACGCCGGCCGGCTCCTGTCCTCGCCGGCCTTCTTCGTAGCCCCGCTGCGCCTCGGCTTCACCCTGCGGGCGCTGGCCTACAGCCTCGCCGGCCGCCTCGGACGGCAGCCGGAACTCGCCCGCAAGGCCGAGGACATGCGCAGGTTTTCCAACCATCTGCGCAGTCTTCGAGGCTGATCGGCCCGATCCTCACGCCTTCTTCCGGATGAAAACCATGTGGTAGCCTTTCAACGGACCCGGCGTGAGCCGGAACAGCAGCTCCCAGAACTTGCCCAGGACGATGTTCTCGCCATGATAGAACGGCTGCCCGTCAAAACTGTAGGTGAAGTGCTCGAACCGATCAGTTGGGAAAAGCCGCTTCCGCGCCGCCTCCGTGTTCATCGTGTAGAGCGGCACGAACGAGTCGATCTCGACCCGCCGCGGCTCGACCCAGCGCAGGACCTGCGCGTGCAGCCGCTTCGGGATCAGCCGCGCGCCGACCCCGACATAGCCCCAGCGGTTGGGCGTCCAGGCGCAGAGCCACCCCCCCGGGGCGAGGACCCGGCCGAGCTCGGCCGCGGTGACCTCGGCATGCTCGATATGTTCGAGGACCGAGAACGCCGAGATCAGGTCGAAGCTTCCGTCCGGGAATGGAAGGACCCCGTCGTGGCCGATCAGACGGACCTCGTCGGCCGACTTGTTCTCGAGGACCGCCTCGTCCACGTCGCAGGCCATGACGTGGGCGCAGCGTCCGCGGAAGTCGCCGAGGTGCCGGCGCAGTGGAACCGGGTCATCGGTCCACTTGCCGCGCCCGGCCCCGAACTCCATCACCCGCATATCCGGCCGGAGCAGCGCGTTGACACGCACGATGTACTCCATCCGGTGGTCCTGCCGGGAGTAACCCCCGGCCCCCATCTCCCGGAACAGGCGCTGTTCGACGGTGACCATACTTCAGGCTCCCTTGAGGACGCGACGCGCGCCGGAGTGGTGAATCGGGACGGGCCGGACGGGCGCCCGGCGGTGGCGATCCTCGGCACCCGCGGGGTGCCGGCCGCGCATGGGGGCTTCGAGACCCTGGCCGAGCGCCTGGCGCTGGATCTCGTCGAGCGGGGCTGGCGGGTCGAGGTCTATTGCCAGGTCAGCACGCCGACCCCGCCGAGCGTCTGGCGCGGCGTGGCGCTGATCCCGGTCGCGGTGCGGGGCGACGGCGCCTTCGCGACGATCGTGTTCGACCTCAAATGCACCCTGCGGGCGGCGTTCCGGCCGGCCCTGCCGCTGGTGCTCGGCTACAACACGGCCCTGTTCTCGATCTTGTACCGCCTCACCGGCAAGCGCAGCGTCATGAACATGGACGGGATCGAGTGGAAGCGCGACCGGTGGTCGAAGCTCGCCAAGGCATGGTTCTGGCTGAACGAGCGTCTCGGCAGCCTGTTCTCGACGCATCTGGTCGCGGACCATCCGGAGATCGCCCGCCACCTCGCCCGCAACACCGCGGCGAAGCGGATCACCACGATCGCGTACGGCGCCGACCCGGTGCTGGAGGCGCCGACGACGCCGCTGTCTGCGTTCGGCGTGCGCCCCCGCGATTACGGGCTGCTGATCGCCCGGGTCGTGCCCGAGAACCTCGTGCTCCAGATCGTCCGCGCCTGGAGCGAGATCCGCCCCGGCCTGCCCCTCGTCGTGCTCGGCAAGCTGATGGACTCGGATTCCTACCACCGCGCCGTGAAGGCCGCGGGCGGCCCGGACGTGATCTTCGCGGGCGCGATCTACGAGGCCGACCGGGTGTCGGCCCTCCGGCTCCATGCCCGCTTCCACATCCACGGCCACACGGTCGGCGGCACCAATCCGTCCCTGGTCGAGGCCCTCGGCGCCGGCTCGCCGATCCTGGCCCACGACAATCCGTTCAACCGCTGGGTGGCGGGCGACGGCGCCGTGTTCTTCGGCGACGAGACCGAGCTGCGCCGGGGCATCCTGAACCTCGTGCGCGCCGCGCCGAGCCGGCTCGACGCGATGTCGGCGGCCTCCCGCGACCGGCATGCGGACGCGTTCGGCTGGCGTGGCATCGTCGATGCCTACGAAGGCGTGCTCCGCCGCCAGCTCCCGTCCCGGCGCGCCGCCCGCGGAGGCCGGGAAGCCATCCGCCGCCACGAGCACGGGCCGGCCTGACCGGCGGGCCGACGTTGCAGGGTTGGTCCTAAACTGCATCGCCGCCCTCCGGAACATCGCAGCGGCTGCGGATCTGCCGCTGCGCGACCATCGTCACGGTGCCGGCGGGCACGTCCCGCAGGCTGCACACGCCGATCCCGATCGTCGCCCCGGCCCCGACCGTGACGGCACCCTGGACGGCCGCGTGGGCGCCGACCACGGCATTGTCGCCGAGGCGCGGCGCGTCCGCGGGGAACGGCGCGCCGGGGAAGACCCAATCCCGCGGCCCCACGAGCGTCCCGGGAAGCAGCACCAGATCGATCCCCGCGCTGCCGCAGAACACGATGCGGGCCGGGTGGGGCACGAACAGGCCGGGCCCGATCGGCGAGCCTGGGTGCAGGCTCGCGCCGGTCAGCCGCAACGACAGGTCCGAGACGGCGGCCGCGCATCGCCGCCAGCCGTGTCCGTGGATCAGATGCGCCACGCGGTGGAAGATCGCCACCTGCATGGCGGGCAGCGTCAGGTGCATCAGGCGTCGCAGCCGGGAGGTCGGCTTGCCGCCCGTGGTCTGGCGCAGGACGCGGGCGAAGTCGGCCGACAGCAGCCGGCGCACCTCCGCGTAGCCGGTCGGACCGCGCTGATCGGCGTTCACGAGGGCGCCGGTCATGCCGCGGCTCCGCGGCCCGGCAAGGCCCGCCAGGGCTGGGGCATCACCGTCTCCCCGGGTTCGACGTCCTTGAGGATGGTCGTGCGGGGGCCGAGCCGGGCCCGATCGCCGATCCGCACCGCGCCGAGCACGATCGCGCCGGCCTCCAGCACCACGCCGTCACCCAGCACCGGCAAGCCGGGGCCGCCGCCGATATCCTGATCGGGCTCCTTCAACAGGCCGCCGATCGAGGCCTGCACGCCGAAGGCGGCGTCACGCCCGACGGCGCCCGCGATGACCGCGCCGAACGGATACGGGAGGAACAATCCCCCGGCGATCCGGCTCGAGGGCGGGATATCGGAGCCGGTCCACCAGCCGTTGACCAGCCACAGCAGCCAGGCCGCCATGCGCCAGCCGCGCTCGTGGCTATAGCGGGAGAGCCGGTAGAGCCAGACCGCGTGATAGCCCCTGTACAGTCGCGCCGAACCGTGGCCCCGGCGGTGCCAGTGGGCGCGGTCGGCCGCGAGCGCCGTACGCATCTGCACCCAGCGTTGTCGCCGCCCCTCTGCAGATTTCGTCGCGCCCGCGAGGGGGATCCCTCGGGCGGCGTCAGTCTCGGCGCGCTCGGACATACGCAGTCCTCCGGTTTCCTCAGACGCTTTATCTCTGCAACCATAAATTGAAGATACGGTTGCAAGCCATACGCACCCTGCCACGATGCAATCGTAGGTCGCGGTTTTCAGTAAGGCTCCACCGAGAGATGGTCCGCTTGGTAAATCGATTGCGCGGACGTGGCCGCCCGGGCGGCATGCGGTACGGCGCGAATCTGCTTGGACAGGCCGCGGGCCGCGGGGTTTACTTGGCCGCCGGCTTCGCCGCCTTCGTGATGGTCGGCCACGGCGTCGGCCCGGCGGCGCTCGGCCGCTACGGCCTGGCCCTCGCGGTGCTGGCGGTGGCGCTTATTGCGGCCGATTTCGGCACCACGCTGACGTTCGGGGCGCGCCTCGGCGCCGGCGCGCCGGAGATGCGGGCGGCGGAGTTCGGTCGCATGATCTCGGCGCGGCTGCTCCTCGGCGGCGCCACCGGATTGCTGCTGCTCTGCGCCCTGCCGCTGCTGCCCGAGGAGATCCGGCCGGCGCTGGCCCTCGCCGCTCTGCTGATGCCGCTCGCGGCGGCGCGCTTCCAGGATTCCCTGTTCCAGGTCTGCGGGAAGCCGGGCTGGTCGGTCTGGCCGTCGCTGGCCAACGCCGTGACCTTGGTCGGCGGAACGGCACTCGCGCTCTGGTTGCAGCTCCCCGAGGCGGCCCTGAGCGTCGTCGCGGTGGCCTCGGGCATCGTCTACGGCGTGGTCGGGTTGCTCCTGGCCGCGAGGCTTCTCCCCTTGCGCCCCGCCTCCCTGGCGCATGGCTGGGCGACGATCCGGGCCGCGGCCGGCGTGGGGATCTCGAACGCCCTCGGCTCGCTCAACGGCCGCATCAGCTTGATCATGCTGGCGGCGCTGGCGGGAGCGGCCGAACTCGGCCAGTTCACCGCGGGCTTCCGGTTCTTCGAGCTCGGCGCCGCGGTGGCGATCACCCTGTGCGCGCCACTCGTGCCGGTCTTCGGCCGGGCCGTCGGCGCCCTCAATGCCGGCCGCACGCGATCCGGCACCGACCGCCTGCGCGCCAGCGTGCGCCCGGCGCTGATCGTGATCCTGGCGGCCGCGGGGGCCGGAACCGTGGCGGCCTGCGCGGTCGCCGACCCCCTGGTGCGGTTGATCTTCGGGCCGGATTTCGCTGCGGCGGCGCCGGTCCTGCGGATCGCAGCCGCGATGAGCGCCCTGTTGATCACCGCCACAGTGCTGTTCGCCGGCCTCGTTCCCCTCGGCCGGACCGGCTTCGCGGTGCGCGGCAGCGCGGCCGCCTGCGCCACGAACCTGGCCGCGTGCGCGGTGCTGATTCCCCTCGATCCGCTGCTCGGCGCGGCCTGGGCCGCCCTGCTGGCCGAGGTCGCGATGCTGGCGGTCGTCGCCCACGCCTTCTGGCGGGAGGCCGGCGCACCGCTGGCGCCCGGCGATGCACCGACCGTGCTGGGCCCCGGCCTCGTCAGCGCCCTCGTCTGGGCCGCCGGCCCGGCAACGCTCGCGCCGATCACGGTGCCGGCCGCCGCCGGCCTCTCCGCCGCGGTGGCGGCCTGGCTATGCCTGCGCCGCCGCTCCCCCGCCGCCCCGCCCACCGATCCCCTTGCCCTCTCGATCCCGGAAGCTTCGTCATGAGCGACGTCCCCGTGCTCTCGGTCATCATCCCGACCTACAACCGCGCCGACACGCTGCGCCTGTGCCTGCGGGCCTTCGACCGGCAGACCACCGATCGGCCGTTCGAGATCGTCGTCTGCGACGACGGCTCCGCCGACGCCACCGGCACGGTGATCAGCCACGCGGTCGCCACCGGGCGCATCCCGGTCGTGCACCTGCGCCAGGAGAATGCCGGCGCCAACGCGGCCCGGAACCGGGCGATCGCGTCGGCCCGGGGCGAGCGCCTCTTGATCGTCAACGACGACACGATCCCGGCTCCCAGCCTCGTCGACGCGCATCTCGCAGCCCATGCCAGGCGGGGCGGACGCGAGACCGCGATCCTCGGGCGCATGACCATCGACCCGGCCCTGCCGTTCTCGCCGTTCTCCGCCCTGCACCACGACGCGTCGTACGACGCGCTCGCGGGCCGGGTGGAAGTCGGCTGGGACGCCTTCCTGACCTGCAACGTCAGCGTCGACCGACGGCTGCTCGAAGAGGCGGGAGGCTTCGATCCGCGCCTGACCTGGCACGAGGACATCGAACTCGGCGAGCGGCTGGCCCGGCGCGGCATGCACCTGTTCTACGAGCCGGAGGCGCTGGCCTATCACCACCATCTCCTGGACGAGACCGCCTACCTGCGCATCGCCGAGCGCGAGGGGGCGGCCCTGGTGCTGTGGTACCGCAAGCGCCCGGACCTCGCGCCCGACCTCACCCGGCTCGGCCTCGTCGGCCCGCCGCCGCTGGCCGCCGCCCCGCGCCACCGCGTCGCCGACCTGGCGATGCCGACGGCGCTGCTGCCCGGCTGGCAGATGGCGGCACGCGTCCTCACCCGGATCAACCCCGAGGCCGGCCGCACGATCTGGCGCCGCCTGTTCCAGCGCCAGAAGCGCCTCGCCATCGCCCGGGCGCTGGCGGCGTGAGCGGGTCCCGGATGCACGCGCAACACCTCTTCGTCGCCCTGTTGCTGCCGGCGCTCGCCGCCTGCGGCGCGGCCGATGCGCAATCACAGCAGAACATCCTGGTGGATCCCGCGGGTGGCGCGATGGACAACTACCGCACGGTGGCCCGCCTCGCCGACGTGCCGTTCGCGAGTCTCGGCCCCGGATCGCGCGTGCTGGTCCGCGGCGGGAACTACGGCGACGTGGCGGTGATCGGCGCCCGCGGCAGCGCCGAGGCGCCGGTCACCGTGGCGGCCGTCGCCGGGACCAAGCCTGTCCTGTCGAACTCGGTGGTGTTCGAGAACGCCGCCTACGTCACGGTCTCCGGCCTGACCGTGCAGGGCGCGGTCAATTCCGGCTTCATCATCCGCCGCGGCTCGCACCACGTGACGGTGGCGGACTCCACGGTGTCGAAATCCGGTCTCGGCATCTGGATCGGCGACGGCGCCGGGGCCGGCCACCGCATCACCGGCAACACGCTCTCCGACAACAAGACCCACGGGGTCGCCGTCGACGTGATCAACGTGCCGCCGGAGGATCCGAGCTACATCCTGGCCAACACGGTGACCGGCAACGGCATCCACGGGATGGAGATCAACGGGTCGGGCTACGTGGTCGAGGGCAACCGGGTCTCGGGCAACGGCGTCGGGATGTCGGGCACCTCCGGCATCCACGTCTACGCCAAGGACGCCGCCCAGGACGCGGGCGACCGCAACACCATCCGGTACAACATCGTCACCGGCCAGAAGGAAACCACCGGCCAGGACGGCAACGGCATCCAGATCGACCAATGGTGCGACGGCAACACCGTCGCGTTCAACGTCGCCACCGACAACGACGGCGCCGGCCTCAACCTGTTCGACGCCGGCTCGAACACGGTGGTGAACAACACCGTCACCGGAAACATGCGCGATTCCGGCGGCAAGCACGTCTACCGCGGCGAGATCGTGCTGGCCTCGGACTACACCAAGTCGATCGATCGCACCGCGGGCAACCGGGTGCTGAACAACATCGCCTTCGCCACCCGGCCCGGCATCGCGGCCATCGCGGTCGAGGCGACCACCGCCGACAACGGCAACGCGATCGGGCCGAACTTCATCGGCAGCAGCGTCGGGGCCCCGCTCTATCGCTGGGCCGTCACGGCCACCAGCGACGGGGCGAGCCTGCCTCTGAACGGGCAAGGCCCCGATCTCGCCGGCACACCCGCCTTCCGCGACCGCGCGGCCCCGTTCGCGGACGGCCTCGCGCTGACCAAGCCCCCCGCCCGCGCCGGCATCCCGCTCGGCGCGACCCGCGACCTCGCCGGCCACGCCTACGCGGCCGGCGAAGCCCCGACCTTCGGCGCCTACAGGAGCCCGTAACATGTTACGCATCGGCATCGACGCGCACGTGCTCACCGGCAAGCCCCAGGGCAGCCGCACCTGGCTCGTGAACATCATCGGCCGGGCCGCCGCCCGCCATCCGGACGCGACCTACGTGGTCTATTCCGGCGACCCGGAGGCCTGCGCCCGCCTCGTCTCGGGCGCCAACATCGAGCACCAGAGGCTGCCGCGGGTGCCGGCGAGCCTGCGCCTGCTCGCGATCTGGCCGTGGCTGGTCTTCCGCGACCGCCTCGACACCCTGCTGACCACCTACATCGCCCCGCCGCTGGTGCCGGGCAACCGCCAGGTGGTGGTAGTCCACGACATCCTGTTCGAGACCCATCCCGAGTTCTTCACGTGGCGGATGCGCTGGCGGAACCGGATCCTCACGCGGCTCTCCGCCCGGCGCGCCAAGCTGGTCCTGACCATCTCCGATTACAGCCGCGACTCCATCGCGAAGGTCTACGGGATCGACCGCAGCCGGATCGCAGAGGTGCGCTGCGGCTCGACCCCGCCGCGGGCTTCGGCCGAGCGGCATCCGCTCGCGGACGGGCGCCCGTACCTGCTGATGGTCGGCCGCCTGGAGCCGCGCAAGAACCTCGGCCTGGTGCTCGACGCGTTCGCGCGCCTGCCCCAGGGCGCGGCCCGGCTGATCGTGGTCGGCAAGGGCGACGGCGAGCAACCCGAGACCCTCGACCGCCTGACCCGGACCCCGGACGCGGTCCACATCGCCGGCATCGACGACAACGGCCTGTTCGATCTCTACGGCCGGGCCGCCGCGCTCGTCTTCCCGAGCCGCGGCGAGGGCTGGGGCATCCCGGTGCTCGACAGCCTCGCCCGGGGCACGCCGGTGATCGCCTCGAGCCTCACCGCGATCCCGGAGGCGGGGGGCAGCGCGGCGAGCTACTTCGATCCGGACGCCCCGGACCGGGTCGAGCGGCTGGCGGAGCTGATGGGCGCCGCGATCGACGGGCGGCTGCCGTTCGACGCGATCGCCGCCCGGGCGCACGCCGCCCGGCACGACTGGGACGGGCCCGCCGCGACCTTCGTCGACCTGATGCGCCGGAATTTTCCCGCCCGGACGCCGGCGCGCGATCTCCACGCGCCGGTGCCGCACCTGCGCGGCTGACCTGGGCCTAAGCGGCGGGCTTGAGCCCGCCCACGAAGGTCTCCGCGGGCTCCTCGGCGGCGATCGGGTCCTGGATCAGCGTCCAGTATCCCAGCGCCGCCACGACGGCGATCACCGCGCCGGTGATGAAGGCCATGGAGAACTGGCCGGTCCCGCCCACGATGAAGCCGGTGATCATCGGGGCCAGGGCGCCGCCGATGTAGCCGCCGAAATTCTGCATCGCACCGAGCGAAGCGTTGGCGTTGGCCGGCGCCGCCACGGAGGCCATCGCCCAGGCGGCCGACGAACTCACGTATACCAGGAACAGCGACGCCGAGATGCACGCGATGGCGAGCGTGTCGCTCGGCGTCAGCGCCGCCACCACGGTGCAGGCCGCGGTCGCCAGCAGACCCACCACCATCGGGACCTTGCGGCTCCGGATCGGATCGACCCCGCGCCGGATCAGGATGTCGACGATCCGGCCGCCGAGGATGCCGCCCAGCACTCCAAACGCGAACGGGATCGCCCCGACGATCCCGGTCTTCTGCAGGGTGAAGTGGCGCTCGATCTCGAGGTAGCTCGGCAGCCAGGCCGTGTAGAGCCAGGTCATGTAGATGCAGCCGAAATACCCCATGATCATGCCCCAGCTGGTCCGGTAGCGGAACAGCCGCTTCCACGAGCTCCAGGTGACGCGCCGGTCGGTGTTGGGCGCGTCGCCCTCCTCCAGGAAGGCGCGCTCGGCCGGGGTGAGGTTCACCTCGGGAGGATTGCGGAACACGAGGTAGACGATTCCGGCGAGCACCAGCCCGACCGCGCCCATGATGATGAACATCGCCCGCCAGCCGAAGCTCACCATCAGGAAGGTCAGCAGCGGCAGGGCCAGGAAGGTGCCGAGCGAGGACGCGCAGTTCCAGATCCCGGTGGCGGTGCCGCGCTCGCGGATGTTGAACCAGTCGCGCGAGACCCGGGCGCAGGTCGGGAAATGCGGCGCCTCGCCGAGGCCGAGGACGATGCGCGCGCCGACGAACTGCCAGAACGAGGTCACGGCCCCACCGAGCATCTGGCCGAGCGACCAGCAGCTCAAGCCGATGGTCAGCGTCAGCCGCGGACCCAGCCGGTCGGCCAGGGCGCCGGCCGGAAGCTGCGCGAAGGCGTAGGCCCACAGGAATGCAGAGAGCAGCAATCCCATGTCGGGGATCGACAGGCCGAGATCCTGCCGGATCAACGGGTTGGCCACGGCCAGCGTGGCGCGGTCGACGTAGTTGACCACCCCGGCCGTCACCAGCAGGGCGAGCGAGATCCTCTGGATGCGCTTCACGCGCGGCGTTGCGACTGGAACCACTGACTTCCCCCCTTTGGCTGACGCGCACTCTTCAGGGTGCTTCGGGTGCGATCGCTGGTCCGCGACTCACGGCGTCCGGCCGATATTCTGCACCGAATGCCGGCAAGGGGAAGCTGCCGGCTAACAGTGTGGCCCCTCGCGTCGCGGCGCCGGGCGTCGTAGACCGCTCGCACCCGTCACCGACCGAGACCGCCCCGCGTGCGCCTGATCCAGATCACCCACCACGACCTCGACGGCTACGGCGCCGCCACGGTCGCCGCCGCCTGCACGGCGGTCGAGCGCGTCGTCCACGTGCCCCGCTACAGCGATGTCGGCCCGGTCTTCGAGGACGAGACCAAACGCCTGGCCCGGGCGGGCGAGGGCGAGATCCTGCTCATGACCGACCTCGGCCTGGAGGAGCAGACCATCGCGGGGCTGAAGAAGTTCGCAGCCATGAACCGCCGCCGCGAGGACGGCCGGAAGCACAGGCTCGTGGTCCTCGACCACCACGCCTCCTCGCTGGACCAGCTGCGTCGCCAGGGACTGGAGCCCGCAGCCGATCCCGAGCGGCCGGGCCTCAACCGGATCGACCTCGGCGATCCGGACTGCACCCTGCTGATCGACGAAAACGTCTGCGCCACCCGGATGACCTTCGATCACCGGGCCCTGTTCGCGACCCACGAGCCCGCGACCGACCTCTCCGCCCTGGTGGCGGCGATCGACGCGGTGGACCTCTGGCGCAAGGACAGCCCGGCCTTCACGGGGGGCCTGGCGCTGGACGAGCTGTTCTGGGAGAGCGTGTCGAGCTTCGTGCCGGTCGGCCATCCCTGGCATGAGGCCTTCATGTCCGGCCTGCTGCTGGCCGCCGCCGTCGCGCTGCGGGAGGGCGCGAGCCCGGCCGATCTGGAGCGGCGCGCCCTGGCGTTCCGCTCCGGGGTGACCGAGACCCTCCTGCGCGACGCACCCGACGACGACCGGGCGCTGACCACGCGCATGCGCCTCGCCCGGGCGCTCGCCCGCTCGGACGCGCTGTTCCGCCCGCTGAAGGACGGCACGCTCCTGTCCTTCGCCCTGGATTCGGGCACGTTCCAGCGGGTCTCGGACCTGATCATGGATGCCGGCCGGGCCAAGCGCGTCGTCAACGTGCAGCGGATGGGCACCATGTCGTTCCGCTCCAACGACGGCACGGCCCTCGACGGCGCCCGCCTGTTCCGCGGCGGCGGCCATCGCGATGCCGCCGGCGGCCGGCTCCAGAGCGGATCCGTCTTCTCGATGGCGGACGCCGTCGCGCAGGTCGAGCCGGTGCTGAACCCGGACAAGCCCCCGGATGCCGACAGCCCGTTCGCGGCGCTGAAGAACTGGAAGGGGTGAGGCGGGGCGGCGTTCAGCACCCGCTGGACTGTATGCGCATATCCCCGTCGTGAGAGCGGTTCCGCTTTACGCCGCGCGCGGGCGATCGAGTTCGCCCCCGGGAGCGACATGCTTGCTGGCATCCAGGATTTCGACGCCGACGATCCGCCCTTCGGAGTCCAGATCGACGATGAAGCCCGGGCGAAGCTCCTCACTCTCGACGACGCGCGCGTCGGCGAGACGGATGTAGAGGGCGTCGACTGTCGGATCGTACTCGGACGTCATCCGGTTTGTCTCCTCTTGCGGGTGCGGCCCCGATCAAGGAGAGCCGTCACAACCACGATCTCGTCGCCTTCCAAGGGTTCATATACCACGCGCATGATCCGCGCGTCGCGCTCCGGCACGGCAGCAAACACCCGAACCCGGCCAGGTCGAGCAGGATCGGGTTCGATCACCTCCGGCCTGCGGATCGTCCGCTCGACCCAAGCCGGCTCGATGTTGCGCATCCGCATGCGCTCAAGGACATGATCGCTCCATCTGATTCGGGGTGTGCTCACGTCGGCATTCTGTTGTAGCGATTCAGCATTGCAAGGCGCCCCTGCGGGGCTCGGTATGGACGGCCGTTGCGTGATCGATGACGTTCCAGCGTAACCGAAGCCGGCCGGTCGATTCGGCCAAGTCGTTCACGGCCGCGAGGAACATCTTCTCCTATGCACTCGGAACGCGCGCCCCTCGGCGTCCTGATCGCCGTGGCCGCCGCGCAGATCGACGTCTGGGGCAGCGTCAGTTTCACATCCATCGTCGCCACGCGGATCGCCACCGGCCATCCTGATGACCGAACTCGTGCGCGGGGGCGCTGGCCGGGCCGTTTGGGGCGCTGATACTCATGACCGGCCTGTCCAGCAGCCTGTTCTGGCCCACGACGGCGTTCCTGAGCGATCAGGTCGGTTGGCGGGGAACCTGCGCCCTCTACGGCGGTGCGATGTGGCTCGTTTGCGTGCCGCTCTACCGGTACGGCGTACCGCTCCAAGTTCTGGGGAACACCGCGCAGCCGCTGCAGGACGCGGCACCAATCGAGCCGGCGTCGGGTCGCGGGCTCCTCGGATTGATCGCCGGCGCCACCGCGCTCATCGCCTTTGTCGGCTTCGGCCTCAGCAACATCCCGGTCGAATGGCTGGTCGCCGAAGGTCTGAGCCGATCGGAGGCGATCGGCTACGGCGCGGCTCTCGGGGTGATCCAGATCGGCGCCCGGGCGGTGGATTTCCTCGGCGGCGGCCGTTGGGACGGACTGAGCACCGGCTTGATCGCGGCGCTCGCCGTCCTCGCAGCTCTATCGCTGCTGGCAGCCGCCGACGGCGGCCCCACCGCGGCCGGCGCGTTCGTTCATCCTGCTCTACGGCCTCGGGAGCGGTGCGCTCGCGGTGGCGCGGGTGACCATCCCGCTCGTGTTCTACGAGCGGGCGAGCTACGCCCAGGCTGCGTCGCGAATCGCATCGCCGCTCAACCTAGCTTCGGCCCTGTCGCCGCCGACCTTCGCGGCGGTACTGACCCGGTTCGGTGGATCCGCGGCTCTTCTGCTGGCTGCAGGATGCATGGCTGCGGCCACGCTCGCGCTGCTGGCTCTCAGGCGCAGACGACCACGCCGAGAGGTGGCCGTCACAGCCTGAAATCCTCGCCGAGATACAGCCGCCGCGCGTCGGGGTTCGCCACGATCTCCTCCGGGGTCCCCTCCGTGAGGATGCGGCCGGAATGGGCGATGTAGGCGCGGTCGATCAGGCCCAGGGTCTCGCGGACGTTGTGGTCGGTGATCAGCACGCCGATGCCGCGCTGCTTGAGGTGCTTCACCAGATCCTGGATGTCGCCCACCGCGATCGGGTCGATGCCGGCAAACGGCTCGTCGAGCAGCATGAAGGTCGGCGACGAGGCGAGCGCCCGGGCGATCTCGCAGCGCCGCCGCTCGCCGCCCGATAGCGCGATCGAGGGCGACTTGCGCAGCCGCGCGATATCGAACTCCTCGAGCAGGGAATCGAGCTTGCGCGCGCGGGCCTTGCGGTCGGGCTCGGCCACTTCGAGCACCGCGCGGATGTTGTCCTCGACGGTCAGCCCGCGGAAGATCGAGGCTTCCTGCGGCAGGTAGCCGATGCCGAGCCGCGCCCGCTGGTACATGGGCAGGTGGGTGATCGGCAGGCCGTCCAGGGTGATATGGCCGCGATCGGCCACCACCAGCCCAGTGATCATGTAGAAGATCGTGGTCTTGCCGGCGCCGTTCGGCCCGAGCAGCCCGACCGCCTCGCCGGTGCGGACCGTCAGCCCGGCCTCGTGCACCACGGTGCGGGCGCCGTAGCTCTTGCGCAGGCCGCGGACGCTGAGGATGCCGGGGCCGCCCACTTCCGCGGCGGCGACTTCGTCGGCATCCGCGACGGGCGGGCTCGCGCGCCGGCCGAACAGACGGCCGAGCAGCGTAGGGCGGGCCGCCGCGTCCTGCGGCTCCGCCCGGAACGCGACCGCGCCGCTCAATTGACCTGCGCCCGCGGCTTGACCGGCGGCTGCGCGCAGCCCTTCGCCTTGCCATCCTTGGCGTCGGCCTTCTCGCCGGGCACGAACAGGGCCGAGACGCGTCCGCCGGCCACCGGGTCCATGTTCGCGCGCCCGGTGCCCATGTCGTAGACCAGCCGCTGACCGCGGGTGACGTTCTGGCACTGGCTCAGTACGACGTTGCCGGTGAGCACGATGCGCTTGGCGTCCTGGTCGAACACCGCATGATCGCCGGTGGCGACCTGATCCTTCTGGACCACCGTGACCGGGCCGGCGCAATCCACCTTCTGGATGCCGTTCTCGGCCGGATTTTTGGGTGCCGGGGCCTCGGAACCCGCATCCGCCGCCTTCGCGTCGGCCTTGTCGGAGGAATCCTTGCCGCGCTTGTAGTAGACCGTCATGGTCGAGCAGCGGATCGTGCTCTCCCCCTGCACGGCCACGACGTTGCCGACGAACACCGCCCGGTTCTCCCGGTCGAACACGTCGAGGCGGTCGGCGTCGATCTTGATCGGATCCTTGCCGCCGCCGCCGATATTGCCGAAGGGCGAGTCCTTCTTGGCCGGCTTCTCGGCCAGCGCGGGGCCGGCGAGTGCCAGGCAAGCGGCCAGGGCCGCGCAGAGGGTTGCGCGCGCGCTCATCGGCCGGTTTCCGCGGGCTCGGCGTTCGAGGTCAGGATGCGCGAGGGCGCCTTGTCGGCCGGGTCGTCGTTCACGATCACGACGTGGACGCTCCCGACGAACGAGATGCGCTTGCCGTTCTCGACCACGTCGAGGGCATTGGCGTTCACGGTGGCGCGCGGGGTCGAGACGGTGACCGGCTCCTGGGAGCTCACCGCGCCGGTCTTGAACACCACCGCGGCCGAGCGCAGGCGGGCTTCCTCGCCCCGGTCGGTCCAGATGCGGATGTCGTCCTTGAGATCGAGCGCCTCGCGGGCGGTGTCGAACAGGCCGGAGGCCGCCGAGAGCCGGGCGACCCCGCCCTGGTCGTCGGTGGCGAGGTGGCCGCGCATCCGCTCCAGTTCGATCAGGCTCGGCTTGCGCACGTCCTGCAGGGCGGCATCGGCCGTCACCTCGTACCCGCGGTTGCCCTGGCGGAAGCCCGCGAGCCGGGGATTCTCCATGCGGACCTTGGAGCCGGCCACCGTCACGGGGCCGACCGAGACCCCCGGCAGGCTCGTCCCGAACGGATTGAACAGGTAGGCGAGCAACAGCGCCACCGAGCCACCCGCCGCAACCGGGATGAGACGGCGCATCGTGCGCACGCGGCCGCTGTGGCGGTACGCCCGGGCGTGAGCCCGCGTGCGTGCCGCCGCGACCGCCTGTCCGTTGCCGGCTTGAGCCTCGACCGGGTTCATGCAGCGTCCGTGAGGCGCGCAGGCCGCGCGCGAGTGAGGAATCGGCTCAGACGCCTGCGGCCCCCACCGCGCCCGCGCCTCCGGTCGGGACATGGTCCCGACCAGTGGCGAAGTTATGGCTCGCCCGTTTCGGAATGATCAACCGAACTTAGAAACTTTCGACGCCGATGTGCGTGAGCACACACGCATAGTCGCCAGCATCGGGCCCGCGAAGAGCTCGGCCTTGCAGCCAGCGCCGACGTCGCGTCGCAGCCGGCCCCGAACGATTCGGGACCGGCTGCGACGCGTCGGCGCCGGAACGTCAGCGCGAAGCACTCCGAGCCGCGGCCAACGCCGCCGCGACGGTGCGGGCGAAGGCGGCCGGATCACGGGGGCTGTCGCCGTCCTGGATCCGGGCGAGGTCGAGCAACGTGCCGGCTTCCTGGGAGATCTCCGATTCGGGTGCGGTCGCCAGGGCCCGGATCAGCGGATGGCGCGGGTTGATCTCCAGCACCGGCTGCCCGGCACCGCCGCGGCCGGCGCGGCGCATCAGCCGCTGCATCTGCAGGTCGGGGCCGGCGGTACCGGCCGAGAGCACCACGGCCGAATCGACCAGCCGGTCGGTGGTGCGCACGTCCGAGACCTCACCGGCCAGCGCCGCCTTCACAGCCGCCACGAAGGCGTCGATGCCTTCCGGCGTCTCCGGCTGGTCACCCTCGGGTGCGAACTTCGACAGGTCGAGGCCGCCCTTGGTGATCGACTTGAGCGGCTTCTCCTCGAAGTTGCCGAGTTGGTCCGGCCAGAAGGCATCGACGTGGTCGGAGAGCAGCAGCACCTCCAGGCCCCGGGCCCTGAAGCCTTCGAGCTGCGGGGACGATTTCAGCGCCTCCGCGTCGTCGGCCACGAGATAGTAGATCGCGTCCTGGCCGTCCTTCATGCGGGCCACGTAGTCCGGCAGCGAGGTCCAGCCGTCCACGGCAGAGGAGCGGAAGCGCAGCAGGGGCGCGATCTCGCCCCGGCGCTCGAAATCCTCGTAGATGCCCTCCTTGAGCACCGCGCCGAAGTTCTCCCAGAAGGTCTGGTAGCTCTCGGCATCCTTGGCGCGGGTGGTCAGCTCGGACACGACGCGGCCGGTGACGGCCCGGCGGATCCGGGCGAGCGCCGGGGTCGATTGCAGCATCTCGCGGGAGACGTTGAGCGGAAGATCCTCGGTGTCGACGACGCCCTGGACGAAGCGCAGCCACGACGGCAGCAACTCGGCCTCGTCGGTGATGAACATCCGGCGGACGTGGAGGCGGACCTTGCTCTGCCGGTCGTTCTCCAGCGCCTGGAACGGCTTCGCGCCGGGCACGAACAGCAGCGCGGAGAATTCCAGCTGGCCCTCGGCGCGCCAGTGCAGGGTCGCCCACGGCTTGTCGAAGTTCATCCCGAGGGCGTGGTAGAACTCATCGTACTGCTCCTCGCTCACCTCGGATTTCGACTTGCGCCAGAGCGCGGTGCCCTGGTTGGCCGATTCGTCCTTGCCGTCCCGCGCGATGGCGATCGGCACGGTGATGAAGTCGGCCCATTTCCGCACGAGGTGATCGAGGCGGTAGGGTTCGAGGTACTCGTCGGCGTCCGCCTTGAGGTGCAGTACGATGTCGGTGCCGGGCTCAGGCCGGGTCGCGGGCTCCAGGGTGTAGCTGCCCTGGCCCTCCGACGCCCAAGTCCAGGCCTCGTCGCTGCCGGCGCGGCGCGACGTGACCGTGACCCGGTCAGCGACCATGAAGGCCGAGTAGAAGCCGACGCCAAACTGGCCGATCAGGCTCGGACGATCCTCGGCCTTGGCCGCATCCAGCGTCTGCGAGAAGGCCCGCGTCCCGGAGCGGGCGATGGTGCCGAGGTTGGACGCCAGATCCTCCTTGGTCATGCCGATGCCGGCATCCGAGACGGTCAGCGTGCGCGCCTCCTTGTCGGGTACGATCCGGACCTTGGCGTCCGGCGGCAGCGCGCTCGCCGCCGAGGTCAGCGCCTCGAACCGGCGCCGGTCCATGGCGTCGGCGGCGTTGGCGACGAGTTCGCGCAGGAAAATCTCGCGGTCGGAATAGAGCGCGTGCACGACGAGGTCGAGGAGCCGACCCACCTCCGCCCCGAACTCGTGCCGCTCAATCGTCTCGCTCACGGGTAATGCCTCCGCATAGGGGAAAATGCGGTGGCGATATGCCCGCCCGCCCGGCCGTTTTCAATGAGGCGGCGACGGGATCGGCGGGACGTGAGCGGCTCAGATCTCGATTTCTGTTCCAACCTCCACGATCTGCCGGGTCGGCAAGCAGAAATGGGCGCCGGTGCGCTCGGCGTTGCGCTTCAGGAAGGCGAACAGCCCCTGGCGCCATAAGGCCATGCCGGGTTTCTTCGACGGGATGACCACCTCGTGGCCGACGAAGTAGGTCAGATCCTCCAGGTATTCCGGCGGGAGCAGCCCGCTCCTCACGGCGCATTGTAGGCCTTCGGGAATCGAGGCGGTCTGCATGAAGCCGTAGCGCAGCACGACGCGCTCCATCCCGGGGGTGTATTTCGAGATCGCCTTGCGGATACCTTGAGCGACCAGGGTAACCTGCGCCCGCTCCTCAGCGGGGATCACCGGCGCCTCCTCGTAGATCACGGTGATCAGCAGGATGCGCTCATGCAGGCATCGGCTGCGCTCGACCAGCCGGCCCAGGGCCATGGGAATGCCCTCGGTGGCTGCGGTGAGGAAGGCTGCGGTTCCAGGCAGCGTCACCGGCGGGTGCGAGGCGAGGCGGGCCAAGAACGTCGCCTCGGGCTGGCGCATGGTCTCGCGCACCGCCTCGAGGACGTGGTTGCCCTTCATCCAGGTCAGCATCAGGAACGCGACCGCCGCGGCCAGCACCAGGGGAAACCAGCCGCCCTCGAACAGCTTCACGCTGTTGGCGGCGAAGAACAGAGCGTCGATGGCGAGGAAAAAACCGTTGACCGCCACGACCAGGATCGGGTTGTAGCCCCAACGGAGCGCGATCAGCGCGGCGAGCAGGGTGGTGATGCCCATCAGCGCCGAGACCGCGATCCCGTAGGCGCCGGCCAGCGCGTCGGAGGAGCCGAACACCACCACGGCAGTGAGGGTCCCCGCGGCGAGCAGCCAGTTCACCGCCGGCACGTAGATCTGGCCGCGCTCGTCCTG
Organism: Methylobacterium mesophilicum; assembly: GCF_022179445.1. Lineage (GTDB taxonomy): Bacteria > Pseudomonadota > Alphaproteobacteria > Rhizobiales > Beijerinckiaceae > Methylobacterium > Methylobacterium mesophilicum. The sequence continues at coordinate 78,969 of NZ_BPQU01000013.1, forward strand.
GTCGGTATGGACCACCCGCATCATTGGCATGAAGCCGAGCTGGATCGATTGCTGGGTCAGCGAATACACCCCCGAGATCACAGCCTGCGAGGCGATGACGGTGGCCATCGTGGCCAGCGCCACCAGCGGGTAATGCGCCCAGTCGGGGGCCAGCAGGTAGAACGGGTTCTCGATTGCGCCCGGGTCGGCGATCAGCAGGGCGCCCTGGCCGCAATAGTGGATCAGCAGGGCCGGCAGCACGAGGCCGAACCAAGCCGCGCGAATCGCCGGGGCGCCGAAATGGCCGAGATCGGCGTACATCGCCTCGCCGCCGGTAACCGCCAGGAAGGCCGCGCCCAGCATCATGAAACTCACGTGCCAGCCGGCATGGGCCAGGAAGTCTACGGCCCGCCACGGATTGACCGCCCCCAGGATCTCCGGCGCCCGCAGGATGCTGGGGATCGCCAGGAGGACCAGTACCGTGAACCAGACGAGCATCACTGGACCGAACACCCGGCCGATCACCGCCACGCCCTTGTGCTGGACGGCGAACAGCGCGACCAGGATCACCAGGGTGATCGGCACCACGAACGGTGTCAGCACCGGCGCGTCGACCTTCAGCCCCTCGATGGCCGAGAGCACCGAGATCGCCGGAGTGATCGCACCGTCTCCGTAGAGCAAAGCCGCGCCGACGAGGCCGACCACCAGGAGCACGGCCTTCCACGTGCCGGGCTGCGCCTGCCGGGCGCCCAGCAGCGCCAGCATGGCGACGATGCCGCCCTCGCCCCGATTGTCCGCGCGCAGGATCAGCACCGCGTATTTCAGCGACACGATCAGGATCAGCGACCACAGGATCAGCGACACGGCCCCGAGCGCCGCGGCCGGCACCGCGGCGCCCCCGGCGGTGGCCGCCTTCACGGCCTCCTTGAAGGCGTAGAGCGGGCTGGTGCCGATATCCCCATAGACGACGCCGAGCGCCCCCATCATCAGCGCGGGCCCGGGCCCATGCCGAACGGCACCCGGCTTTCGCGCCACCGGCGCGGCAGGCAGAGGGACCGCAGGACCAGCCGCGGGACTGAAGGCTTGGCGCACGGGCGTATCCAGTCGAGGGCGGCACTGACGTGCGCGACCTTAGCAAGCCGGATGCGTCGCGAAAGACTGGATCCGTCTCCGCCACGACCGCGGCGAAGACTTGTCACCCGAACGTGATGACGGTCGAATGAAGCGCGTTGCTCCCTCCCGCTGGCGGCGAGGGAGCAAGATCTCTCAGGCGGCGTCCAGCCCCAGGTCGATGATCGCCGCCGAGTGGGTGATCCAGCCGCAGGAGATCAGGTCCACGCCCGAGGCCGCGACGGCGCCCACGGTCTCGCGGGTGATGCGGCCGGAGGCTTCCGAGAGGGCGCGGCCGTCGATCATCGCCACGGCGCGGGTCAGCAGGTCGGGGCCCATATTGTCGAGGAGGACCGCATCCACGCCGACCGAGAGGGCTTCCTCGAGCTGCTCCAGGCTGTCGACCTCGCACTCGATCTTCACCAGGTGGCCGGCCCGTGCCCGGGCCCGCTGGATCGCCGGCACGATGCCACCGGCCACCGCCACGTGGTTGTCCTTGATCAGCACGGCATCGTCGAGGCCGAAGCGGTGGTTCGAGCCGCCGCCGGCCCGCACCGCGTGCTTCTCGAGGGCGCGCAGGCCCGGCGTCGTCTTGCGGGTGCAGACGATCGAGGCCTTGCCGTGCGGGCGCGCCGCCTCGACGAGGCCGTTCGTCGCCGTCGCGACCCCCGACATCCGACAGAGCAGGTTCAGGGCGACGCGCTCGGCCGTCAGGATCGCCCGGGCCGGCCCGTCGAGCCGCAACACCACGTCGCCGGGCGCGACCCGGGCCCCGTCGCCGCGCTCGACCGTCACGGTCACGGCCGGGTCGATGAGCGCGAACGCGATCGCGGCGGCGTCGGTGCCGGAGATCACCCCGTCCTGGCGGGACGCGATGACGCCGCGCATCCGCTCGCCGGGCGGCACGATCGCGTCGGTGGTGATGTCGCCGGCCCGGCCGAGATCCTCGACCAGGGCGGCCCGCACCACCGGCTCGACCAGAAGACGCGGCAGGGGCAGGATCTCTTCCGTCAGGACCGATCGCGTCATGATGTCAGCTCCGTCGCGGCGGCCGTGGTCTCGCGGCGCTCGGCGTTCGGCGTAGCGAGCGTCGTATCCGTGTGGGCTGCCGGGGCGATATGCGGGAAATCGCTGCGCCAGTGGGCGCCGCGGCTCTCCCGGCGGGTGAGCGCGCCGCGGGCGATCATCAGCGCCACCAGGGCGGCGTCGCAGGTTTCACTGCGGGGTTCGAGCATGGCGACCGCCTGCTCGAGGCCGGCGGCATCGCGGACCACGCCGACCTGCGCCTCCATCAGCCTGCGGATCGACAACAGATCCGCGACCGAACGGGGGCCCACAGTCTCGGGTATGATCGCGCCGGGAAGCGGCGCATCGAGGGCCTCGGCGATGAAGCCGGCATAGGCGAGCCCTTCCAGCAGGGAATTGCTGGCGAGCCGGTTCGCACCGTGGAGGCCCGTGGACGAGACCTCGCCGCAGGCAAAGAGGCCCGGCACCGACGTGGCGCCGTGCGCGTCCACCTTCACGCCGCCCATGTGGTAGTGGGCTGCCGGGCGGACCGGGATCGGCTGCACGGCCGGGTCGATGCCGGCGGCGGCGCAGAGACCCGCCACCGTCGGGAACCGCTTCGGCATCGCCGCCCCGAGGGCGCCGCGCGCGTCGAGATAGACAATGCGGCCGCGTTGCAGCGCCTGGAAGATGCCCCGGGCGACCACGTCGCGCGGGGCGAGGTCGCCCCCGGTGATCCCGGCCATGACGGCTTCGCCGGTCTCGTCGATCAGCCGGGCCCCCTCCCCGCGCAACGCCTCGGTGGCCAGCGGCATCGGGTCGGCCCCGGCCGCGATCGCGGTCGGGTGGAACTGCACGAACTCCATGTCGAGCATCACCGCCCCGGCCCGGGCGGCCAGCGCGAGACCGCCGCCGAGGGCGCCGGGCGGGTTCGTGGTCGCCGCGTAGAGGGCGCCGACGCCGCCGGTGGCCAGCACCACGGCGCGGGCCGGGATTCGGAAGCGGGCGCCGTCGCGCTCGGCCACGATCCCGGCCACCGCGCCACGCGTATCCCGCAGCAGGTCGCAGGCGCGAGCCTCGACGACTTCGATGGAGGGCGCGGACAGGACCGCCCGCACCAGCCCTTCGAGGACCCGGGCGCCGGTGGCGTCGCCGCCGGAGCGGACGATGCGGCGGCGCCCGTGCGCCGCCTCCAGGCCGAGCGCCAGGGCGCCGTCTTCGGTGCGGTCGAACGGGACGCCGATCCGCACCAGCCAATCGATCAGCCCGGGGCCCGCCCGGGCGACCCGGAGCGCCACATCGGGCTCGGTCAGCCCGGCGCCGGCAGCCTCGGTGTCGGCCGCGTGGAGCGACGGCGCGTCGTCGGCGCCGACCGAGGCGGCGATACCGCCTTGGGCCCAGCCGGTGGCGGTGCCGAGGCCCAGGGCCGCGGCGGTGATCAGAGTCACCGGACGCGGCGCGAGCCGCAGCGCGACGCTGAGGCCGGCGACGCCGCCGCCGACCACGACGACGCGGTCGGCCATGTTGGGAGAGACGGCGTTCATCGTCAGCGCACCAGCAGCATGCGCTCGACCGCCGCCCGGGCGCGGTCGGCCAAGGCGGGATCGACCGTGACCTCGTGGGTCAGCGTCTCCAGCGCGCGGCGGATGTTCTTCAGGCTCATCCGCTTCATGTGCGGGCACATGTTGCAGGGCTTGATGAACTCGATGTCCGGGTTCGCCGCCGCGATGTTGTCGGCCATGGAGCACTCGGTCACCAACACGACCTGGCTCGGGCGCTTCTGCAGCACGAAGTCCATCATCATCGCGGTGGAACCGGAGAAGTCCGATTCGGCCACGACGTCCGGCGGGCATTCCGGGTGCGCGATCACCGTGACGCCGGGATAGCTGTCCCGCACGTCGCGGATGTCGGCGGGCGTGAAGCGCTCGTGCACCTCGCAATGGCCGGCCCAGGTCAGGATCTCGACCTCGGGAACCTCGGCCTGGACGTTCTGGGCCAGGAACTCGTCCGGGATCATCAGGACCCGGGGCGCGTTCAGCGACCGCACCACGGCGACGGCGTTGCCGCTCGTGCAGCACAGGTCCGACTCGGCCTTCACGGCGGCCGAGGTGTTCACGTAGGTCACGATCGGCACGCCCGGGTACTTCGCCCGCAGGCCGCGCACGTCGGCGGCCGTGATCGAATCGGCCAGCGAGCAGCCCGCGCCCATGTCCGGGATCAGTACGGTCTTGCTCGGGTTCAGGAGCTTGGCGGTCTCGGCCATGAAGTGGACGCCCGCCAGCACGATCACTTGCGCCTCGACGTTCACCGCCTCGCGCGCCAGCGCCAAGCTGTCGCCGACGATGTCGGCCACCGTGTGGAAGATCTCCGGCGCCTGGTAATTGTGGGCCAGGATCACGGCGTTGCGCTCGCGCTTCAGCCGCAGGATCGCCTCGATATCGGGGGCGAGCGCCGGCCATTCGATCGCGGGAACGTGGCGGCTGACACGGGCGTAGAGATCCGGCAGCGGCAGGCCCGGAACCGACGTACGGGAGACGGGTGACACGGTCGCCGTCATGGCGTCCTCCATTATGCTCAGTTTGAGCATTGTGCCGTCTAACTTATGGGCGCCGGACCCGTCTGTCTAGATATGCTAGCCTTGAGCATAAATCTTTTGCGGCGCAGTGTCATGCCGCGCCGCACAAGGGCTGGTGCGCTCAGCAGAAGGTGGCGGGATCGGGCCCGATCCGCCCGTCGGGCCGGTCGAGGCCGGCGATCTGGGTCATCTCCTGATCGCTGAGCGCGAAATCGAAGACCGAGACATTCTCGACGATACGCTCGGGTCGGGCGGTCTTCGGGATCGCGACACAGCCGATCTGCACCTGCCAGCGCAGCACCACCTGGGCCGGGCTCCTACCGTGCGCCTGGGCGATGGCGACGATGACCGGGTCGTTCAGCTCCTTGCCCCGGCCGAGCGGGCTCCACGACTCGGTGACGATCGTGTGCCGGGCATCGTCGGCACGGGGCTCCTTCCGCTGGAAATGCGGGTGGAGTTCGATCTGGTTGACGGCTGGCGCGACGCCGGTCTCGCCGATCAACGTGGCGATGTGCTCCGGGGTGAAGTTCGAGACGCCGATCGATTTCGCGCGACCTTCGTCGCGCAGCTGGATCATGGACCGCCAGCTTTCCACGAACAGGCGCCGCTGCGGACAGGGCCAGTGGATCAGGTAGAGGTCGACATGATCCTGGCCCAGGCGCTTGAGGCTCTCGTCGAAGGCCTGCCGCGTCGCATCCCGGCCCTGGCGATCGTTCCAGAGTTTGGTGGTGAGGAACACCTCCTCACGCGGGACCGACGATTCGCGGATACCGCGGCCGACGCCTTCCTCATTGCCGTAGGCGGCGGCGGTGTCGATCAGGCGATACCCCGCGCTGAGTGCGTGGCCGACGAGATCGGGAGCCTGGGACTCCGACAATTGCCAGCATCCGAAGCCGATCTGCGGGATGCGGCGCCCATCGTTGAGGGGCAAGGTCGGGACAGTGACGGCCATACTGAGCACTCCGGACGATGTGTTCCGCCCGTTTCACCTGGATCGGACCAAGGGATCGACCAGGGCAGAGATCATACGCCACGGGGAATGGCCGCGGTGAAGGGGCGCAGTCTGGATCGGATCTAATCCACGGGCGCTGACGTTGGGACATTGAATTCCAGGCTGCGCCTCGCCGTGAGCGTCGCGCATGGGCGGGATAGCAGCATGACAGACGACACTCCGACGAAGCCGTTCGCTCTCACGCGTCGCGCTGTCGTGGAAGGCTGCGCCGCAGCCGGGGCATTCGGCGCCCTCGGGCTCCGGCCGGCGTCCGCCGCGGCCGCGGCACCGGGTGATCCAGCCCCGCAGACGATGCCGGTGCGCCTCACGATCAACGGCCAGGCACGCGACTTGGCCCTGGACACGCGCACGACCCTGCTCGACGCCCTGCGGGAGCACCTTGCCCTCACCGGCACCAAGAAGGGCTGTGACCACGGCCAGTGTGGTGCCTGCACGGTTCTGGTGGATGGCCGGCGGATCAATTCCTGCCTGACGCTGGCAGTGATGCACGACGGCGACGCGATCACGACGATCGAGGGCCTGGCGACCGGAGACACGCTCCACCCGATGCAGGCCGCCTTCATCGAGCATGACGGCTTCCAGTGCGGCTACTGCACGCCCGGCCAGATCTGCTCCTCCGTCGGCATGCTGAGCGAGGCCAAGGCGGGATGGCCCAGCCACGTCACCGAGGATATCGCGTCCACCCCGAGCCTTAGCGACGACGAGATCCGCGAGCGGATGAGCGGCAACATCTGCCGCTGCAGTGCCTACCCGAACATCGTCGCGGCGATCCGCGATACCGCCGCCAGCAACCTCTGAGGGGGCGGACATGAAGGCTTTCACCTACGAGCGTCCGGCCACCGTGCAGGACGCAGCCAAGCTCGCGGCCGAGCGGCCGAATGCGAAGTTCATCGCCGGCGGCACCAACCTGCTCGACCTGATGAAGCTCCAGATCGAGACCCCGGCGACGCTGATCGACGTCAACCGGCTGCCCCTCGACAAGGTCGAAGCGACGCCGGAGGGCGGCCTGCGCATCGGGGCACTGGTGCGCAACTCCGACCTCGCTGCGGACGCGCGGGTGCGCAAGGATTACGCGGTTCTGGCGAAGGCCCTGCTCGCCGGCGCCTCGGGCCAGCTGCGCAACAAGGCGACCACCGCCGGCAACCTGCTCCAGCGGACGCGCTGCTACTACTTCTATGACACCGCGATGCCCTGCAACAAGCGCGAGCCCGGCTCCGGCTGTTCCGCGATCGGCGGCTTCAACCGGATCATGGCGGTGCTCGGGACGAGCGAGGCCTGCATCGCCACCAACCCGTCCGACATGAACGTCGCGATGCGGGCGCTCGACGCCACCGTCGAGACCATGGATCCGGCCGGGCAGGCGCGGACCATTCCGATCGCCGAGTTCCACCGGCTTCCGGGCGACACGCCACAGATCGAGACCGACCTGCGCAAGGGCGAGATCATCACCGCGGTGACCCTGCCGAAGCCGGTGGCCGGCCAGCACATCTACCGCAAGGTCCGCGACCGGGCGTCCTACGCCTTCGCGACCGTGTCGGTGGCCGCAATCATCGCGAATGCCGAGGGGGGCAAGCCGACCATGGCGCGGCTCGCTTTCGGCGGCCTGGCGCACAAGCCCTGGCGCGTGGCCGAGGCCGAGGAGGCGCTGGTGCGGACCGGCTCCGCCGATGCCGCCGCCGACGCGGTGCTGAAGGGCGCCCGCGGCTACGGCGCCAACGACTTCAAGATCCCGCTGACGCGGCGGACCCTGCGCGCCGTCATGGCGCAGGCGACCCGCGCGTAAAGAACCCGGCAAGGACAAGTCCCATGGAGATGAACCAGCCGATCGGCCGGACGCCCCTCGACGACCGTCCCGACGGCCTCGTCGGGAAGCCGCTGGACCGGGTCGACGGGCCGCTGAAGGTCACCGGGCACGCGCCCTACGCCTACGAGACCAAGGCGCTCAAGAACCCGGCCTACGGGTACATCGTCCCGGCGACCATCGCGGCCGGCACGATCCGGGCGATCGACGCGGAGGCCGCGCGCCGGGCCCCGGGGACGATCCTGGTCCTGACCCACGAGAACGTGCCGGAGCAGGGTGAGAAGAAGGAGCAGGTCTGGCCGCAGCTCCAGGGCACCGAGATCAAGTTCTACGGGCAGCCCGTGGCGTTCGTGGTCGCCGAGACCTTCGAGCAGGCCCGGGCCGCCGCCATGCTGGTGAAGGTCCGCTACGACGCGGCCAAGCCCAAGGGCTTGCTCAAGGACAACATGGCGGCAGCCTACGAGCCGAAGCCCGTGAACTCGCCACCGGACTCGAAGCTCGGCGACTTCGATACAGCCTTCGCGGCGGCTCCGGTGAAGCTCGACGTCGAATATACGACGCCGCCGCAGATCCACGCCCAGATGGAGCCGCACGCGACCATCGCGTCCTGGGAGGTCGACGGCGTGGTGCTGCACACCGCCAACCAGATGCCGAACCGCGGCCAGAAGGCGCTGGGCTCGGTGCTCAAGCTGCCCCCTGAGAAGGTGAGGATCGTCAGCCCCTATATCGGCGGCGGCTTCGGCGCGAAGCTGCAGGTGCAGCCGGAGGCGACGCTGGCGATCCTGGCCTCCAAGGTGATCCGGCGTCCCGTGAAGGTCGCGATGACCCGGCAACAGGAATTCCACGTCGCGACCCACCGCACCGACACGATCCAGCGCATTCGCCTGGGGGCCGACAAGGACGGGCGTCTCTCGGCGATCGGGCACGAATCCTGGTCCGACACGGCCGAGGGCGACGGCTTCTTCGAGACGTCCGCCAACGTCACCCGCTCGCTCTACGCGGCGCAGAACCGGGTGACACGCCACCGGCTCGTCAACCTGAACATGCCGATCGCCTCGGCGATGCGCGCGCCGGGCGAGGCCGTGGGGCAGCTCGCCTTCGAGTGCGCCATGGACGAGCTGGCCGAGCGCCTGAAGATCGACCCCGTCGAACTGCGGGTGCGCAACGAGCCCGCCGAGGACCCCGAGAAGAAGGTGCCGTTCTCCACGCGCCAGCTCGTGCCCTGCATGCGCGAGGGCGCACGGCTGTTCGGCTGGGACAAGCGCCAGGCGGCGGGCAGCCGGCGCGAGGGCAACTGGCTCGTCGGCATGGGCATGTCGGCCGCCGCCCGGCTCAACCCGCTGATGCCGTCCTCCGCCAAGGTGCGGCTCGGGCCCGACGGGGTGCTGGTCGTGCGCATGGCCATGACCGATCCCGGCACCGGCACCTACACGATCCTGACCCAGATCGCCGGCGAGATGCTGGGGCTTCCGGTTGAGCGGGTCCGGGTTGAGATGGGCGATACCGACTTCCCCTTCGCGGCCGGATCCGGAGGCTCCTTCGGGGCCGGATCGGCGGGCTCCGCGCTCTACGTCGCCTGCGACAACCTCCGGCAGGCGCTGCTGAAGGCGGGCGACCTGAACCCGGAGGGCGCGACTTTCCGGGACGGCGCCGTGACGTCGGGCAACCGCACGGAATCGCTGAAAGACCTCGCCGGCACCGGTCTGGAAGCCGCCGGAGAGATCAAGCCTGGGGAGATGAAGCAGAAATTCTCGCAGTACTCCTACGGCGCACACTTCGCGGAAGTCGGCGTCGATGCCGATACCGGGGAGATCAGGCTTCGTAGAATGCTGGGTGTCTTCACCGGCGGCCGCATCCTCAACGCGAAGACTGCGCGGAGCCAGGCGATCGGCGGCATGACCTTCGGCGTCGGCGCGGCCTTGATGGAGGATGCGGTGGTCGATCCCCGCTACAGCTTCTTCGTCAACCACGACATGGCCGAGTACCACGTGCCGGTCCATGCCGACGTGCCGGTGATCGACGCGGTGTTCCTGCCCGAGCTCGACGACAAGACGAATCCGCTGAAGAGCAAGGGGCTCGGCGAGCTCGGCATCTGCGGTGCCGGGGCCGCCCTGGCCAACGCGATCCACAACGCCACCGGCATCCGGATCCGCGAATACCCCATGACCCTCGACAAGGTGCTCAAGGGCTTCGAGGAGCAGGAGGGCCAGGCCCAGCGCCGGACCTGACGCGGTCCGCATCGGCGTTCGCCTCACCCACGGTTGACGGGTGGCGCGCCGATGCGGGACACCCGGGCAAAACCCAAGACGCGGGGAACGCCCTTTGTCCGACGCCCTCCGGCCCCATGAGCGCCACCCCCCGGCCCGCTTCAACGCGGCCCGGTACTGTCTGGCCGAGAACGCGCGGCTGCGCCCGGACAAGACCGCGCTGGTGCTGGTCGGCGACGGCACCGTGAGCCGGCTCAGCTTCGGCGAGGTCGACCGGGCGGTGCGCAGCATCGCGGCGGGGCTGCTCGGGCTCGGGTTGACGCCCGGCGACCGGGTGATGATCCGGATGGGCAACGAGGCCGATTACGTCCTGGTCTATTTCGGCGCCCTGGCCGCGGGCTTGGTGGCCCTGCCGTCCTCGCCCCAGCTGACCGAGGGCGAGGCCGCCTTCCTGATGGAGAATTCCGGCGCCCGGGCGGTCGTGGTCGGCGGCGGGTGCACGGTGCCGCCCGAGGCCCTGGGGGGCCGCATCCTGCTCGACGCCGCCGCAATCACCGCCCTGAAGGGCACCGCCCCGCTGCCGGACTACGCCGACACCGCCGCCGACGACCCGGCGATGCTGATCTACACCTCCGGCACGACCAGCCGGCCCAAGGGGGTGCTCCATGCCCACCGGGCGGCCTACGGCCGCTGGCCCATGGTCGCGCACTGGATCGGGCTCGGCGAGTCCGACGTGATGCTGCATGCCGGCACCATGAACTGGACCTACACGCTGGGCGTCGGCCTGAGCGATCCGTGGTCGGTGGGTGCCACCGCGGTGCTCTACAACGGCCCCCGCGACCCGTCGGTCTGGCCGCGCCTGATCGCGGCGTACAGCGCCACCCTGTTCGCCGCGGTCCCGACCCTCTACCGTCAGATCCTGAAGTACGGCGCCCTCGAAAGCCACGACCTGTCGAGCCTGCGCCACGGCTGCACCGCGGGCGAGCCGCTGTCGATCGAGCTGCTCGAGGCCTGGACCCGCGCCACCGGCAAGCCGCTCTACGAGGCGCTCGGGATGAGCGAGATCTCGACCTACATCTCCAGCGGCCCCACCATACCGGTGCGCCCGGGCTCCCCGGGCCGGCCGCAGCCCGGCCGGCGCGTGGCGATCCTGCCGGTGGAGGGGGAGCCCGTGCCGCTGCCGGCCGGTGAGACCGGCCTCCTGGCGGTGCACCGCTCCGAGCCCGCGCTGATGCTCGGGTACTGGAACCGCCCCGACGAGGAGGCCGAGGTGATGCGCGGCGACTGGTTCGTCGGCGGCGACCTCGCCCGGCTCGATGCCGACGGCTACGTCTGGTTCGAGGGCCGCAACAACGACCTGATGAAGGCCGTGGGCTACCGGGTCTCGCCGAACGAGGTCGAAGTCGTGCTCTCGGCTCATCCGTCCGTGGCGGAGGTCGGGGTGGCCGAGCTGCCGGTGCGCGCCGACGTCTCGGTGATCTGCGGCTTCGTGGTGCTCCAGCCCGGCGCCGAGTCCGACGCCGAGGCCCTGCTCGCCTGGTGCGAGGCGCGGCTCGCCGCCTACAAGCGCCCGCGGGAGATCCGCTTTCTCGACGCCCTGCCCCGAACCGCCAACGGCAAGGTGCAGCGCAAGCGGCTGGTTGAGGCGGTGGGGTGAGGTGGCATCCTCCAGCCCCTCTGCAAAATGAGCGATTACTAATCGGACTCGAGGACTTTCAAGACGCGGGTCGTTACTTGCGGCACGCAAACATCCACCCTGTCATCCCGGGGCCGCGAAGCGGAGCCCGGAATGACAGGGCGGCTTATTCTGTCGGATCCGCAGTTGTGGGCCCGCGGGCTTCCGCAATCGCACCCCTACAACAGTGTCCCCCGCAGGATCAGCAGCGCCACGGAGAAATAAATCACCAGCCCGGTCACATCGACCAGCGTGGCCACGAACGGGGCCGAGGCGGTGGCGGGGTCGAAGCCGATCCGTTGCAGGATGAACGGCAGCATCGAGCCGGCGAGCGAACCGAACATCACGATCCCGATCAGCGCCGAACCCACGGTGGCGGCCACCAGCGGCCAATGCTCGCCGTAATCGTACAGGCCGAGCTTCTGCCAGGCCACGATCCGGATCACCGCGATGACCCCCAGGATGCTGCCCAGAACGATCCCGGTGGGCAATTCGCGTAGCGCCACCCGCCACCAGTCGCCGAGGCGGATCTGGTGCAGGGCGAGCGCGCGGATCAGCAGGGAGGTCGCCTGCGAGCCGGAATTGCCGCCCGAACTCATGATCAGCGGGATGAACAGGGTCAGGACGATCGCCTTCTCCAATTCACCCTCAAAACCCTGCATCGCCGAGGCGGTGAGCATCTCGGAGAGGAACAGCGCGCAGAGCCAGCCGGCGCGCTTCCGGATCATCGTGAAGAAGCCGATATCCATGTAGGGCTCGGGCAGCGCCTCCATGCCGCCGAAGCGCTGCACGTCCTGGGTCTGCTTCTCGACCATGGCGTCGATCATGTCGTCCACCGTGACGATGCCGATCAGGTGCCCGACGGCGTCGACCACGGGCAGCGCCAGCAGGTCGTATTTCGAGATCAGCCGGGCCGCCTCCTCGCGGCTCGCCGTCGGCGAGACGGCGAGCGGCCGTCGCCCCGGGGCGACGCTGAGCACGTTGTCGCTCGGGTCGCCCGAGATCAGCCGGCGCAGGGGCACCGCCTTGGTCAGCGCCCGGGTGCGCGGGTCGAGCACGAAGATCGCGTAGATGGTCTCGCGGGTCTTCTCGACGTGGCGGATGTGCTCCAGCGTCTGGCCCACCGTCCAGGTGCCCGGCACCGTGACGAACTCGGTGGTCATCAGCGAGCCGACCGTCTCCTCGCCGTAGGCCGACAGCCGGTCGACGGCGCCGCGGGTCTCGGCGTCGAGGCGGGCGCGCAGGTCGGAGCGCCCGGGCTCCTCGATCTCTCGGAACACGTCCGTGACCCGGTCGGCCGACATGCCCGAGAGGTAGGCCGCCACCCGGTCGCGCGGCAGCATCTCGATGATGTCGGCGGCCATATCGAGTTCGGGCTGGTCCAGCACCTCGATCGCCCGATCCATCGGCAGGCCGAGGATGATCGCCGCGGCGACCTCGGGGGCCTCCTCGTTCAGGGCCTCGACGATGTCGGGGGCGCGCTCGTCCGACAGGCGTGCGGCCAGCACGGACGGGTCGACGCGCGCGTCGATGGGGGCGATCTCGTTCATGGCCTCGCCTCGCGGATGACGAGACGGCGCGCCGCCGGTCTTGCTGGTTGAGGGCCGCGACCGGCGGCCCACGCCGCTCACCCCGCGGCCGGGCCTCTCAGCGGCTCAGGCGGGATGACGGCGCGTCGCCGGACACGGCAGGCACGATCGGTCTGGCACGTCGCTTCGCTGTCGATGCTGAAAGGGAGCGCGGGCCACCCGCATGGCGTCCCGACGCGGCTGCCTCGTGCCCCTACGGGAATAGTCCGTCAAGCCGAAACCAGCGTGTGTTCCCCGTTCGCCGCTTCGATCCCGACGGTGCGTGGCCGGGAAGTCGCGACGGCCCGCGCGCCCTACGCCCTAGCTCCCTATGAGAAATATAAGTGTTGTGCTCGCTTGTATTGCGCCCAAGATATTGCCTATATGGTCCTCAGCAACACCGAGGAGAAACGCCATGGCTTGGTCCGCCCCCATCGTGTCCGAGATCTGCGTCGGCATGGAAGTCACCAGCTACGAGTCGGCTGAGATCGACACCTTCAACTGAGCTGACCCTTCGCCGGGTCTGTTTACGACCCGGTGACTCAGGTCTTCTTCGTCCCAACATTCCTAATCTTGGAGAACATCATGGCTTGGTCCGCCCCCATCGTTTCCGAAATCTGCGTCGGCATGGAAGTCACCAGCTACGAGTCGGCTGAGATCGACACCTTCAACTAAGCCGTCGACCTTCTGAATACAGAAAGGCGCCGCTTCGCAGGAAGCGGCGCCTTTTTCGTGCGCGTCTGAGAGTGAGGAAGCTGGGTATCTGCCTGCCGAGCGTCAGGCGGCGTGATCTTCAGCTTGCCAGGAAACCATACAGACAGGAGCCGGCCTCCGGTGCGGCGGCGAGGCCCTCAGCATGCAAATCAGGCTGGTCCGCGCAGTCCGAATCGCGGACTGGTGCCGCAAATCCTGTCGCTGCCTGAAGCGGTCACACGCAGAGAAACAGGACAGTCGCAGGTCCAGCACGCAGGCCCGGATTGAGGCGCTTGACGGTATACCCTGCCACGTCGATGGATTCGGCGACCGGCCCCGGTGATTTGAGGGGTTTTCCGAACCAGCCCCAAACCCGTCCGCGAAGCCGATGGAGCCGCGTCGTGATGCGGATGCGGCGTACGCCGCCGGGGCTCAGAGCGTTCCGATCAGGACCAGCAGCATCGTCGTGGCGACGGTCGTGCTGATAAAGCCGCAGAGCGCGGCCGCGAAGGACGGGCCGGTGCGGTCGGCGGTGGGCGCCTGGAGGTCGGACGACAGCAGGGCGGTGGTCATCGGCGCATAACCTTGTCGGCGACGTGCGTCGCTCGTGTCGGGATGATGATGCAGGGCCTGAACGTATGCGGTGCGCGGACGCACCCGGTCAGTCGCAGCGGTTGATTTTCTTGGCGATGCGGAGACCGCGCAGCTCGCTGCGCAGATCGATGGCCACCACGCCCTCGCCGCAGCGCTCGAAAGCGTCACGGGCGTCGTCGTAGCGGTCGCCGACCTCGTCCAGCGTGTCGCAGACGAGGTCGTGGTTCCCCAGCCGCGCCTCCTGGCGCGCCTGGAAGCGGAGGGCGCTGGCCTCGTCCACCTTGCGCTGTGCATCGAGGCATGCCGGCAGGGCCAGCGCCGCGTTGCTCAGAGCGAAGAGAGACAGGGCCCCGACCAACGCCGACTTGGCGAGGGCGGATTGGGTGGAGAAGCCGGTCTTGGGAGAGGCCGAACGGATACGCACGGGATCACTCACGGAACGGTCAATCTGGCGATCCCGCAGGCGGGGCGCCGGGGTTTCTCGGGAGCGGATCGAGACCGCCCCCTCTCTGTCCGCTGAAACGGTGAAGCTGCCGTGAAGGTTCCGGCCGGACTACGCCTTCCGATGGAGCCGCGAGGTGAGGATTGCGGAGAGCCCAACCGGGGCCGGACCCATCGGGTCGACGCCGACATCGTACTGCTTCGGCATCGGCTTGAGCTTGCCATGGCTGTGGCCGTGCAGGTTGAGGGCGCCCCGGCCCATCCCGTTCCAGGTCCGGAACGCATAGTGGCACAGCACCACCATCCGGTCGTCGACCACGCGTTCCGCGTAGTGGCGCACCGAGGCCCAGCCGGGGGCCTCAAGGGTGTCGGGACCGTCGTTGTTGCCCACGATCAGGTGCTTCTCGCCGTTGAGCCCGTCGAGGATCTCGCGGATCCGCGCCCCGCTCGGGCCGAGGGCGAAATCCCCGAGGTGCCAGACCGTGTCGCCGGGGGCCACGGCGGCGTTCCAGGCTGCGATCAGGCCGGCATCGTGGGCTTCGAGATCCGGGTAAGGCCTGTGGTCGAAGCGCAGCGCGCGCAGGTCGCCGAAATGGGTATCGCCCGTGAAGAAGGTGGCCACCTGTGCGATTCCTCAAGCGTTCGTCCCGACGTCCATACGACCGACCATGGCGATGGCCACCGGAAACCGCAGAGGGCAGCGCCGATCCCGCGGCTTGACCGCGGGATCGGCGCTTTGCGAAATCCTCAGGCCGCCAACTGCCGGGTGCCGTGGCCGCCTTCCTGGATCTCCTCGACGATCTTCGCGCAGAAGGCGTCGAGGTCGCCCGGGTTGCGGCTGGTGATGACGCCCTGGTCGGTCACCACCTCCCGGTCGTGCCAGCGGCCACCGGCGTTGATCACGTCGGTGCGGATCGACGCGAAAGAGGTCATGTCGCGGCCCTTGGCCGCGCCCGCCTCGATCAACAGCCACGGGGCGTGGCAGATCGCGGCCACGACCTTGCCGGAGGTGAAGAAGCTCCGGATCACCTCCAGGGCCTTGGGCTCGAGCCGGAGCTTGTCCGGATTGATCTGGCCGCCCGGAAGCACCAGGGCGTCGTAGTCGGCGGGATCGACGCGCTCGAGATCGATGTCGACCGCGACCTCCTTGCCCCAATCGGTCTTGTCCCAGCCCCGGATCGTACCCTTGCTCTCGCGGGATTGCGGCGCCGACACCGCGACGGAGGCGCCGGCTTCGGCCAGCCTGGCTTGCGGAACGGTCAGTTCGCTTTCCTCGAAGCCGTCTGTGGCGAGGATCAGGATCTTGGCCTGGCGGATATCGGGCATGGCGAGCCTCCTTCTGGGGGTTTGCCCGGACAACCGAGGTCGATAGGCCGTGTTCCGATGGCGGCGGATCGCGAGGCCGTCGCCTGGAACCCCCGGAGGAGCGGCCCGTTGGTCCGGCATCTCGAAAACCAACAGGAGACCGCCATGGCCAACCCAGGCCTTCCCGAGCCTACGCCCGGCGATCTGCCGCCTCCGCCGCCCACGCCCGACGAGGAGCCGGATATCGGACCGACCGGACCGCGCTCGCCCTATCCCGTGAACGATCCCGGCATCGGCGAGCCGGGCGGGCCGGGCTCGGAGCCCGATGTCTTCCCGGGGGCGCCCACCGACCCGGGCACCCGGATGTGATCCGACCGGATGTGATCCGACCGGATGTGATCAATGGCCGCCGTGCGAGGTGCGTACGTCGCGCGGCGCGCTGAGGATCTCGGAGAGGCTCGTCACCACGTGGCGGGCCTCTTCGTCCGTCAGGCGCAACTGGAACGGCGGCAGCGCGCCCGCCTGAAGTGCGACGACGGCCTGCCCCTCCTCGTCGGTGCCGATCTCGATCGCCGAGGACGTCACGTCCAGCATGGCGATTTCTTCGTCGCCCAGGCCGTCGCCCAGGTCCGGCTCGTCCGTGTCGTCGATGGCCGTGAGGAGTTGGCCGACGGCGCGCACCAGCGCGCGCGCGGCGCGGGCATCCATCACCACCGCCGTCGCCTGATCGTCCTTCTGAAAGGACAGCTGGATGTTCGCACCGTCCAGCGAGACCGAAATGCCTGCCATGTATCGCCCGGGAGCCTCGCGCCTTAACTGCCTGTCCGCGTTCCGTATATGCATCGGGACCGGCGGAAATCCCAGGGGGCGTCACGCCGCCGCGGTGGTCGCGTCGCGGCCCGCGACGCAGAAGTTGTGCCCGAAACGCCTTGTTGCCGCCGCAGCCAGCGCCTAAATGATGCGTCGGGGGGCTTACCCACCGAGACCGGCGCTTTTCAACGCCCAGCGTCTCGCGCCCTGCCACACTGGCCAACCCAGCAAGACCGTGGTGCATCGCGCGGCTTTTTCGCCGTGCGCATGGCCTATGGACGAACGAGGTACCCTACGTGAATACCGGCACTGTGAAGTGGTATAACGAGACCAAGGGCTACGGCTTCATTCAGCCCGACGATGGCGGCAAGGACGTTTTCGTTCACATCTCCGCCGTAGAGCGGGCTGGGATGCGCAACTTGGTCGAGGGCCAGCGGCTCTCGTACGAGATCCTGACGGACAAGCGCAGCGGCAAGGACGCCGCCGGCAACCTTCAGGCGGCCTGAACCCCAGCGGGTTCTTACCGGCCGCGCGGCGGCTCCCCCTTCCGACGCTTCCATCCGGGCGAGACCGTCCGGACGAGGGGGCGTCGGAGGCAACCAGCAGAAACGACGCCGGGCGCGCACAGACGTCCGGTCCAGAAAAGAAAAGACACACACGATAATGATGTTCGAATACACGCGGCGCCGCGGCGTCCGCTCCCCCGTCACCGACGCATCGACCTTCCGGGTCGGTCGGCTGGCCCGGGCCAATTCCGCGACCGAGGCCAAGACCGATCTGAGCAACCTGATCGATCGGTCCTACAATTATCACTCCCCGCGGGAACTGCGTTGGCATCTGGCCGAGCGTCTGGGGCTGGCCCCCAACGCCGTGGTCATCCGCGAGGCGGCGGCGGCCTGAGGGCCGCCGTTCCTTCTGGGATATTCCAGCCGCTCGTGACGTATGGAGCCGTGTTCGATCTCGGATCGAGCGCGGCTCTTGCGCGTCGTCGATCTGGCGTATGGCGCGTATTCCCGCCGCTCCTTTCCCGGGCACATGCAGCGCCAGCGGAATGCGACCCGGGACCCGGCACATAACACCGCGCAGCGGCATCGTCGGCTCTCAGGCCGTGCCGCTGCGCGGCGCTTCCCCCGCTCGGTCCCGGATCATCTTCCACTCGCGTCCCAGGTGTCCCGCCAGCTGTCCGGCAAAGGGGGCGCGTGCGCCTCTTGCGCGGCGGTGCGCTACCGGTCCCAGGCCGCCAACACCCGATCGCGCAGCGCGACTGGCGTCGCCAGCAATTCGCCGTGGACGGGGTCCGGCCGATTGTAGGTGGTCGCCTCGCCCTTGAGGTCGCAGACCGTTCCGCCCGCCTCGCGCAGGATCAGGTCGGCCGCCGCGATGTCCCAGTCCCGGGCATTGCCGGAAATCAGCCCGACATCGACCGAGCCTTCCGCGACCCGGGCGAGCCGCAGGGCAAGCGACGGGATACGGTCGATCCGCTCGAAATCGACGCCGGCGCCGGCCCCGCGCGACAGGCGGTCGAGCATCGGCTTGGGGCCGGTGATGCGCGCCCCCGGAAGCGCCTCCTTCGAATCGACCCGGATCGGCTCGCCGTTGCGGGTCGCGCCGCGTCCGAGCACGGCCTCGTAATCAGCGTTGCCTACCGGGGCGTGGACGAAGCCAATCCGCGGCTGTCCACCCGCCAGCAGGGCGACCGCGATCGACCAGTCGGGATGGCCGGACAGGAACGCCCGGGTGCCGTCGATCGGATCGACGATCCACACCAGGTCGTGGCCGAGCCGCGCCGGATCGTCCGCGGTCTCCTCCGACAGCCACGCCGCCGCGGGCACCAGCGCGCTCAGGCGGATCTTCAGGAAGGTGTCGACCGCGACATCCGCCTCCGTCACCGGAGACCCGCCCGCCTTCGACCAGATCCGTGCGGAGGTCTGTCCGCCCAGCTTGAAGTACGGGCGGGCGATGTCGGCGGCCTCGCGCATGACCGCGCGCAGGTCCGGCATCAGGGCGGAGACGGCCGCGTCGGTGATGGGCTCGGGCATCGCGCTCCGCAGGGCATGCGTCAGGCCCGGGATCGGGCCACGTCTGGGCCTCCGCCCGGCAGGTCGGATGAAGTGAGCCGGCTCGGCAGGCGGTGCTGGGTACCGGAGGGCCGTGCCGCCCGGTTCCGTGCGTTGTAGGGCGCTGCCGGCACGGCCACAAGGATCCGCACTCTGCCCCCGGGATCGATCGAGACCGATCGATCTTCGCAAGGATCTGTTGAGCATTCAAGGAAGCATTGAGCATTCCTCAAATGACATCCCCGTCCAGAATCGCTTAACGACGGTGATTAAGCTGTGCGGAGGAGTTCGGGTGCGATTTTGCTTGGCATAACCGACGGCCCCGAGCGGGCCGCCACTTGCTCCAGGGACCCGGAAAGATGAACACTTCCTCGTTCACGGACGAACGCCGCGAAGGACTTTCGATGGATGCCCGTGGGGCCGCTGCTCTGGCCGATTTCGCTATCGCCGCATCGCCGCTTCCGGTGATCGGCCGCGTCTCCGGCGCCCGCAAGGCCGCCGGAATCGCCCTGGCCTACGCCACCGAGGACGCCGAGATCTGCGGCGCCGACCGGTTCAGCCTGATCCTGGTCGATGCCGAGGGCGAGGAGCTGGATCGCCTCGGCTGCTTCGACGAGGACGACGTGGTCGCCGTCTGGCGCGACATCGCCGCCCGGGCCGGGCTGGTCCGCATGATCGTCCGGGAGGATGGTGTCCTGGTGCCGGTCTCCGAGCAGATCGGCCGGCTGATCCTCGGGCGCGTGCGCATCCGCCGCCGGCATGCCGGGCTCGGCGCCCGCCGTCCGCGCTTCCTCGCCCGCCGCAAGACCGGCCGTCTTCCGGCCCGGCCGCAGATCTTTCGTGGTGAGAACGAGATCATCGCCCGCACCTGAGACCCCGGACGAACCTCAGGACAGGCTGCGCACCACCGCGTCCGCCGCGAGGCCCACGAACAGGATCAGGCCGGCGTCCCGGTTCGAGCGGAACAGCGTGAGCGCCCCGCGCCCGTCACGTTCCCGGAACGACAGGACCTGCCAGGCCAGATGCCCGGCGAAGGCCGCGACCCCGATCCACCCGACCAGTCCCGCCCCCGCATCCCTGGCCGCCAGCGCCACGAAGCCCGCCGCGAGCGCGTAGCACAGGCCTACGGCGCCCCTGACGTGCCGGCCGAACAGCCGGGCCGAGGAGTGGATCCCGGCAATCTCGTCGTCCTCGATGTCCTGGACCGCGTAGATCGTGTCATAGCCCACCACCCAGCAGATCGTGCCCGCGTAGAGCAGCAGCGCCGGGGCATCGAGCCGGGCGAACAGGGCCGCCCAGCCCATCAGCGCGCCCCACGCGAAGGCCAGCCCCAGCACCGCCTGCGGCATCGGCATCACCCGCTTCATGAACGGATAGATCGCCACCGGCAGAAGGGAGCAGAGCCCGACGATCACGGCCTGCTCATTGAACTGGAGCAGCACCGCCAGCCCGACCAGCGCCTGAGCCAGCAGGAACAGGGCCGCGTGGCGCGGCCGGATCTGTCCGGAGGGAAGCGGGCGTTGCCGGGTTCGTTCGACCTGCGCGTCGAGGTCGCGGTCGGCGATGTCGTTGTAGGTCGAGCCCGCCCCGCGCATCGCCACCGCGCCCACCAGGAACAGCAGGCAGTGCCAGGGATCGGGGAAGGACAGGTCCGCCTTGATCGCCGCCAGCGCGGAGGACCACCAGCACGGCAGCAGGAGAAGCCACCACCCGATCGGCCGGTCGATCCGCGCCAGGCGCAGATAGGGCCGCCAGGACCGAGGCGCCGCGCGCTCGACCCAGTGTCCGGTGACCGCGTCGGCCGGACGTCCGTCCCCCGCTGCCGTCCCGCTCATCGGTCGGATCTCCGGTCGTCCCACGTACGCATCCCCCCGTCTCGGAGGGGGGCCGCGCCGGACCCGCAATCCTCTCGGACGGCCTTACAGCGCGCCTTGCGGCAGCTTGAAGCTGCCGGTCAAGCCCGGGCCGCCGAGCAGGCCGCTGCTGGCGCCGTTCTGCGCCTGGGCGCGGGCCTGGGCCTCCATCTTGGTGGCTTGGGCCGCGACGCTGCAGATCTTGGTGCGGATGCCGCTGACCTTCAGGTGATCGGCCTTGAAGCCCTCGGCGAACGAATCCGGGATCGAGCACCATTCCTTGTTGGCGGTGATCCACTTGATGCCTTCGGCGCCGTTGGACTGCAGCTTGCCGAACAGCGCGCAGGCCTCCTGCGGGGTCATCTTCTTCTTGCTGTTCGAGGCCGCGTTCGCGCGGGAGACCAGCGCCTTGCGCTCGGCCAGGGTCTTCTGGATCGTACCGCATTCCGGCGCGGCACCCTGCGCGAAGGCCGCCGTTCCGAACAGCAGACCGCCGACGAGCGCCGCCGCCCCCAGACTCAAGCTCCCGTGTGCCATCCCGCGACTCCCTCGACGCCTGCCGGAACCCGCGTGACGCCGGCTCCACTCCGTTCCCTTGGGTTCGCCATAGGAATGTGGCGTCAATCGAGCGGCAAACCGGCGAGGCGTTGCGCGTGTGGGAGAAGCGCCAAAAAGTCGCCCTCGTAACCTTTCGGCAACATGTCGCTGGTTGCGGGTTGCCGAGGCGGCGCGTTGACAGCCCGGCCGGGCCGCGCGACCACCCGGCCATGCCGGCCTACGACTTCACCGCCCCCCGTCTCCACGTCGAACCGGACCTCGCCGCCGGAACCGTGCTGCCGCTCGACCGCGCCCAGGCGAATTACCTGCTCAACGTCCTGCGCCGGGGGCCGGACGACCCCGTGCTGGTGTTCAACGGGCGGGACGGCGAGTGGCGCGCGCATCTGGTCCAGACCGGCCGGAAGGGTGCGGACCTCCACGTCGCCGCGCGCACCCGCGCGCAGACGCCGCGCCCAGACCTGCACTACCTGTTCGCGCCCCTGAAGAGCGCGCGCCTGGATTACCTGGCCCAGAAGGCGGTGGAGATGGGCGCCGGGACGATCCGCCCGGTCATCACCCGCTACACACAGGGCGAGCGGATCAACATGGACCGCCTGCGCGCCAACGCCGTCGAGGCGGCCGAGCAATGCGGCATCCTGGCGATCCCGGATTGTCCCGATCCGGACAAGCTCGGCCCCGTGCTCGCGGGCCTGGCGCCCGAGCGGCTGGTGGTGTTCTGCGACGAGGACGCCCCGGTGAGCGACCCGGTGCGGGCGCTCCGGGAGGCCGCCGACCCCGCCGCACCGCCGCCGCTGGCCGTCCTGGTCGGGCCGGAGGGCGGTTTCTCCGAGGAGGAGCGGACGGCGATCCGGGCCCGGCCCAACACCGTCGCGCTCTCCCTTGGGCCGCGCATCCTGCGGGCCGACACCGCTGCGGTGGCGGTGCTGACCCTTGTCCAGGCGGTGCTGGGCGACGCGCGCTGATCGGTGAGCCGATTGGAATCATGTGTGCCTGCGCACATCAGGGTGGCAGGCCGCGGGATTGTTCCGCCGAAGCGGGGTGAACCGGGCTCCCGGTTCACGGCGCCGCGTTGTCGGTTCCCGAAGCCTCGATTATGTCCCAGGACGGACGCCAGCCGCGCCGCGCTCTCGGAGCCGGCGCGGATGTCCGTCCGGTCTCCGCTCGCGGGACGGGGTTGAACCGGACGGACACGCTGGAGCAGTCCGGTGCGCTCCCATCCCAGGCATAGTTCACAGGCACGGGCAGGCAGCGCATGGCGCGCGACAGCAACGACAACACGCCGCTCACCACGCGCGCCGAACTGATCGAGTGGTTCGCCGCCGGCGAGAAGCCGCCCGCGCGCTTCGCCATCGGCACGGAGCACGAGAAGATCCCGTTCTACCGGGAGAGCCGCGAGCCAGTGCCGTATGACGGCGAGCGGGGCATCCGCGCCCTGCTGGAAGGGCTCGCCCGCGAGACCGGCTGGGAGCCGATCCTCGACCTCGGCAACATCATCGGCCTGTCGGCCGAGGAGGGCGGGGCGATCTCGATCGAACCGGGCGGGCAGTTCGAGCTGTCCGGCGCGGCGCTACCGGACGTGCACGGCACCGCGGCCGAACTCGCCACGCATCTCGCAGCCACGAAGCGCGCGGCCGACCCCCTCGATATCGGCTTCCTGACGCTGGGCATGAGCCCGCGCTGGCGCCGGGACGAGACGCCGGTCATGCCCAAGAGCCGCTACAAGATCATGGCCGGCTACATGCCGAAGGTCGGCTCGCTCGGCCTCGACATGATGCTGCGCACCGCCACCGTGCAGGTGAATCTCGACTTCGCCTCCGAGGCCGACATGGTGCGCAAGATGCGCGCCTCCCTGGCGCTCCAGCCGGTGGCCACCGCCTTGTTCGCCAACTCACCGTTCACCGACGGGCGGCCCAACGGCTTCCTGTCGCGCCGCTCGGAGATCTGGCGCGACACCGACCCGCACCGCACCGGCATGCTGCCCTTCGCGTTCGAATCCGGCTTCGGATACGAAGCCTATGTCGACTGGCTGCTCGACATGCCGATGTACTTCGTCAAGCGCGGCGACATCTACCACGACGTGTCGGGCGCCTCCTTCCGCGACCTGATGGCCGGCAAGCTGGCGCAGCTCCCGGGCGAGTACGCCACGGTGGCAGACTGGGCGAACCACGCCTCCACGGCCTTCCCGGAAGTCCGGCTCAAGCGCTTCCTGGAGATGCGTGGCGCCGATGTCGGCGATCCTGGCATGATCGCCGCCCAGGCCGCGTTCTGGGCCGGGCTACTCTACGACGAATCGGCCCTCGACGCGGCCCTCGACCTGGTGAAGGGCTGGAGCCCGGCCAACCGGGAGGCCGCGCGAGCGACGGCGCCGCGCCTGGGGCTCGCCACGCCGGTCGCCAACACCACGCTCGGAGCCGTCGCCGCCGAGGCGCTGGCCATCGCGCGCGCGGGTCTTCGCGCACGGGCCCGGCGCGACGCCGAGGGCCGCGACGAGACCGTCTACCTTCAGCCCCTGGAGGCGATCGTCACGGCGGGGCGCACCCGGGCCGACGACCTGCTCGCCGATTACGAGGGCCGCTGGGGTGCCTGCGTGCGCCCGGCCTTCTCGGAATGCGTGTTCTGAACCGCGCGCCATCGAGACCGTGCGGCCGCACACCGTGGCGCGGAACGAAGTGCGATACCTGACGGTTCTCACGCCGATGGTTCAGCGCGTGGAGGAAGTGTCCATGTCCCGCATCACCACATCTCTCGTCGCCGGCGCATCGGCGCTGGCCATGATCGCCGGTTCATTCACCGCCGCCGAGGCGGCCCCTCTGCCGGCGCAAAGTGCCGTGCAGGTCGGCGGCCCCAGCACCCATATCGACACCGTCGGGTGGCGCCGGGGCTATTATGGCGGCGGCTACGGATACCGCCGCGGCTATGGCGGCCGCGTCGCCGGCGCCGTCGCGGCCGGTGCCGCCCTCGGCATCATCGGCGGGGCGCTGGCCGCCAGTGCGGCTCCCCGCTACGGCTATTACGGCGGCTACGGCTACCCGGCCTATGGCTACGGCTACGCGCCGGTCCGCAGCTACGCCTATCCCGCTTATGGCTACCCGGCTTACGGCTACGACGATTACGGCTGGTAAGTCCGTATTCCAATCTGCTCCAACATTCCCGGTCTCATCGAGGCCGGGATTTTTTGTCACCTGTCAGACACGCTGTCCTGGGCCGAGTCCCCGATCCGAATCACCTTCAACGGGAGCCGCAAGCTTCAGCCAAGGCCCGCGAGGCTAGTCTGCCGCAGGCCATGTGATCGGATCCCTCCGAGGCCGAATCGTCCTCGTCAGGAGACCGACGCCATGACTCGCCACACCGTCGCGCTTGCGGCCGGCGTCTTATCCGCCGTGACGGCCGGCGGCGTTTGCTTCGCCGCGGATCTGGGGCCGTATCGCGCCCAACGCGCCGTCCCGGTCGCACGCCCGCCCGTGGGTGCGGGACTCGTCGCAGAGGCACGGGTCCGTCCGGAATACAGCTATTACGGCGAGTACGGCTATCCGGTGCCGTTCGGTTACGGATACGGATACGCGCCGACCCCTGGTCGCAACATGGAATACGGCTATTACGGCCCGACCTACTATGTGTTCGCGCCGGACACGTATCGCGGTCCGGTCTTCGGCTATCACGAGTGGTAGTCGGCCGTCGCGAGCGCGGGTATCGGTGCGGGATGAGGCCGACCCCGTGCAGGACGACGAACCGGATCGTGTCGAACTCGACTTGACCGGGTTGAAATGCCCGCTCCCGGTCCTGCGCACCCGCAAGGCCCTGCGCGCGCTGGGCGCCGGGCGGGTCCTGGTGGTCACCTGCACGGATCCGATGGCGATGATCGACATCCCGAACCTCGTGCGCGAGGAGGGTGCCCGGCTCGATTCGGCCGAGCGGGACGGCGATCGCCTGCGTTTCCGCATGACGGCCTCCGCGAAGCCGCCGCATTCCTGAGCGATCCGTCCGGTTCCCAGGGATATGGCGGAGACGGCATGGCACCACGGATCGGGGGCGTGCGCCTCGTGCACGAGGGATGGGCCCGCTACCTCGTGGCCGAGGTGATGCAGGACGACGGCACGCGCATCACGCGCGAAATGGAGGATCACGGCCGCGCCGTCGCGGTGCTGCCGTACGATCCGGTCCGGCGGGTGGCGACGCTGGTCTCGCAGTTCCGGGCGCCGGTGCTCTATTCCGGCGGTCCGCCGAGCCATGTCGAGGTCCCGGCGGGGCTGCTCGATGACGGCGCGCCGGAGGACGAGGTCCGGCGCGAGGCCGCCGAGGAGACCGGGCTGCGCCTCGGCACCCTCGACCTCGTGGCCAGCGCCTGGACGATGCCGGGCATCTCGACCGAGCGGATGGACCTGTTCCTGGCGGCCTACGGGGAATCCGACCGCACCGGCGCCGGCGGCGGCCTGGCCGCGGAGGGTGAGGCGGTGGCCGTGCATGAGATCCCGCTGCCGGAACTCCTGGCCATGACCCGCCGCGGCGCCCTCACCGACATGAAGTCGCTGCTGCTGCTCTTTGCTCTCCAATTGCGCCGGCCGGAGTTGTTTGCGTAGCCGACTGAAGCTCGCCCGCGACACGTTGGAATGACAGACGACGGTGGGGCGAAGCCGGACGAACGACTGTCCAATCACGCTGACGATCAGGGCGTGGATGGGATGGGGCTTGCGCACCCGGCGCCGGCCCGCCCCCTCAATCCCGCCGCCCCGAAACCCGGTCGCGCACGGCGATGCCGATGAAGCGCCAGGATTCGATGAAGTAGCGGCGGAAGAGACGGCGCGGGGCGCATAGGAAGCGGAACACCCATTCGAGGCCGAGCCGTTGCATCAGCCACGGAGCGCGGGGGAGGCAGCCGGCCGCGACCGAGAGGGCGTCGCCGACGCAGAACACCACCGGGTTGCCCAGCGCCCGACCCTGGCGATCGACCCAGACTTCCGATTTCGGTGCGCCGACGCCCATCACCAGAAGGGTGGTGCCGTGGGCGCGGATCCGCGCGGCCAGGGCGCTGCCGTAAGACGCGTCGTCCTCGAAGCCGAAGGGCGGCACCGCGCTCGCCACCGCGCCGTCCGGCAGGCCGGCGGCCTGGAGGCGCGTGGTCAGCATGTCGGCGACGTCCTGGCGGGCGGCGACGAAGAACACCCGGCGGGCGTAGGGCGGCGGGTCGGCCAGGATGCAGGCCAGGAGGTCGTGGCCGGTGATCCGCTCCGCCGGCCGGCCGCTCGCCACCCGGGCGAGCCAGACCAGCGGCATGCCGTCGAGGGTCCGGGCGGCGGCGCGCGCGTAGGCGCCCCGGAAATCCGCGTCCTCGGCGAGTTGGACGACGTGGTCGACGTTGGCGGTGACGATCGTCCGGGGCCCGTCCGAGCGCCGTGCCGCCACCGCGGTCACAATCGCGGACGCGGTGCCGACGTGGAAGCCGTAGCCGAACAGCGTGACGGTCGTGGGCGGCTCCGGAGCAGCCCGGTCCTGCGACGCCGCCTCCGAGTCTGCCGGGCTCGGAGCCTCGACATCACGCATCGGCGGCCCGGAAGCTGGTCCCGGGGCGTGCGACGGCCCGGCGGAACCGCCGACGATCGCTGTCGGCGCCGAGCGCCAACGCGATGGCGCCGCCGAGCAGCAGGCCGAGCACGAGGGCCACCGGCAGCACGATCTTCGGCGAGGGCGGGAAGGTCCGCTGGCGGGCCGGCGTCGCCACTGAGATGATCCGGACGTTGGTGGTGTTGAGGCGCTCCTGCTCGCTCGCCTCGCGGGCGCGCTTCAGATAGGCCTCGTAGACTCCCCGGCGGGCCTCCAGCGTCCGCTCCAGCTCGCGTAAGCCCACATAGGCGCGGTCGCTGCTCACGGTCTCGGTCTTCACCCGGTCGAGATTGGTCCGGATCGCCGCCTCGCTGGCGGCGGCCCGGTCGTAATCCTTCTGGGTCGTGTCGATGATCCGCTCCTTCTCGCGCTGGATCAGGCGCTGGAGGTCACGCTGCTGGGCGTATTGCTCGGCCATGGCCGGGTGGCGCTCGCCGAGCCGGGTCGCGAGCTCGGCGGTGTTGCGCGAGAGCGTGGCGTATTGCTGCCGCAGCGCCTGCATCTCCAGGGATTGCAGCATCTCCGGCAGGGCGGTGCTCGGGTCCGAGGTGCGCATCTTGCGGGCTTGGTCCAACCGCGACTTCGCCTCAGCGGTCTTGATCGACGCGGTGACGAGCTGCTGGTTGAGGTCGCCGAGCTGCTGGTCGGTCAGCAGGCGGCCACTCGAGGCCACGAGCTTGTGGGCCTCGCGGTAGCGCACCACCTCGCCCTCGGCCTGCTCGACGTCGCGCTTCAGGCTGCCCAGCCGTCCGGTGAGCGCGTCGAAGGCGCGCCGCGCCGTATCGGTGCGGGCGGCGGCCTCCTCGGCGAAGTAGGCGTCGCCGATGGCGTTGGCGATCCGGGCGGCCTTCTCCGGATCGCGCGATTGCACCGAGGCGTCGATCACGAAGGTCCGCTCGGCCCGGCGGACGCTGAGCTTGGTCTGGAGCGTGTCGAGGGCGATGTTGACCGGGTCGCGGCTCGCGGCCGGAGGCAGCATGCCGAGCGCACCCTTGATCCAGGCGATCGTCGGGTTGTTGCCGTCGGGGAGCACGAACTCGTCGTCCTGGTCGAGATGCAGCTTGGCGATCACCCGGCGCAGGACGTTGTCGGACTGGATCACCCGCACCTGGCTCTCGGCGATGGAGACGCCGCTATCGGCCTGGGGCTGGCGGGCGTTCACGTCGTTCTCGACCACCCGTAGGTCGCTGGGATCGACCAGGACCTGAATGGAGGAAGTGTAGCGCGGCGGGATCAGGCCGAGCAGCGCCACGGCGGCCGCCACCATGAACAGGGCGCCCAGCACGATGAAGCCGCTGCCCCGCCACAGGCGGCGCAGGATCACCCGCGCCTCCGGCCGGGATTCGACCTGGGGCAGCACCATGCGGACGGGCTGCTCACCGCTCATGCGTGTCGAGAAGTCGAACATGCGCCTCGCTCCTGACCTGTCGGACGACGACCGGTGCCGTCTTCCACCGCCATCCTGCTCCCGTCCCCTTTCCGGTCACCACCGTGCCGATCCGGGACAGAACCTCCACCGAGGCGGTGTCTTCCTCGACACTCCAGCAACCAGCATACCGAACCAGTACTCTCGCCTTGATGCACACCCTGCAGCAGCAACCGTATAGATATCGCCGCTAGAACGAGAACGGTCTGTCACGATTTTGTGGCCCGATCAGGCCTTTAAATGTTGGGGACTACGTAAACGGACTCATCCGATGCGGGTGGTGCCCGGTTCCGCGTATGCGTCCGGATCCCCCGCCAGGAAGCGCCCGAAGCGCTCCTTGTCCTCGGACGCAGCCGCGTTCCACCGCGCCACGTTCCCACGGCTTTCCGCCGCCGACCGGGTGAGGCCGCCTTCGCCGACCCAGGCGGCGAGCGCTGCCGCAGCGGCCTCTGGATCCTCGGGGCGGATCAGCAGGGCGGAGGCGTCCAGCACCTCGCGGAACACCGGCGCGTCCGGTGCCACCACCGGCAGGCCGCCATGCTGCACCTCCAGCAGGGGCAAGCCGAGCCCCTCGGCTTTCGATGTCGAGAGCAGCAGGTGGCAGGAGCCGGCCAGCGCCCGCAGCTCCGCATCGGCGAGATACCCGTACCGGTGGAGGTAAGGCGGCGGGTCGTCCAGGAAGGCGTGGCGGCCCCAGCCGACCCGGCCGACCAGGTGCAGTTCCGCCGGCATTCCGGCCCGGTTGAGCGCGGCGACCAGCGCCAGGGAGGCCGCATAGTCCTTGCGCGGCTCGATCGTGCCGATCGCCAGCAGGCGCAACGGCATGCCCGGACCATAGGACGCCGGCCCCGGCAGGTCGGCGAGGCCGAAGGCGTCCCGCACGGACGGCCTCAGCAGGGCGACCCGTGCGTGCGGCGGGCTGACGGCCCGGACGGCGTGTCCGGTGGTGCGGCTGTTCACAAACAGGTTCGGGCACCAGCGCAGCGCCCGGGCGAAGCTCGGGCTCATGTAGAGCCGGCTCTTCAGGCTCAGATCCTCCGGCCGGTCGAGCAGGAAGGTGTCGTGGACGTAGAACAGGCAGCGTTCGGCCGCGACGGCACAGAGCGGCCCCGGCGGGAAGCCCGGGAACAGGAAGAGCGCGTCGCGGTCGGCCAGCGTCCGCAGCGGCAGGCCGAACTGTTGCTGCGCGATCATTCCGGGCAGCGAGCCGCTGGTGACCGGCCGGACATCGTGCGGTGCGAGCCGGTCCGGGGCGAACAGGTCGAGGGTGATCCGCTCGATCCCGGTGACGTGGCCGCGCAGATGGGTCCGGTCGAGATAGATCCGCCGGGCGCCCTGCCGTTCGGGAGCCGACCTCACGGAACGCTCCGCCGCAGGGTGCCGGCGAGGTACAGGCAGCGGCGCACGAACAACGGCATGCGCCGGCCGAGCACCATCTGCTTGGCCCGGCGCAGCCGGCGCACCAGGGGCCGGGAGGGCGCCGGCACCGTGCCGGACGCACCCCGCTGCCGGTCCGCCGCGAACGGGAAATGGCCGAGCAGAGCGGGCGTGAAGGTGGGCCGCCCGGAGCCGGTCAGCAGCCCGCGCGCACGGACGATGCGGTCGAGCGACAGGGCGGCGGCCGCCGGGCTATGGCGGCTCTCCAAAGCGATGCGCGCGAAGGCCCCGAGCCGCGCCCGCGCCCCGGCATCGTCCACCAGCTCGGCCAGGGCCTGGGACAGGGCGCCGGGCTCGAGCGGGACGAGGCGGCCGGACACGCCGTCGATCACCGACGAGGTCAGGCCGGAGGTGCGGTAGGCCAGCGTCGGCACCCCACACAGGCCGGCCTCGATCGGCGTCTGTCCCAAGGTCTCGTGGCGGCTCGCGGTGACGTGGAGGTCGCAGGCCCCGTACCAGGCGGCCAGGATCTCCTCGTCCGCGATCAGCCCCGGCGCGAACAGGTTCGGCACGCCGAGCCGGGCCGGATCGTCGAGCCGGCCGATCGCCACGACGCCGACGCCCAGCCGCGCCACGGCCTGGAGCGCGGCGCGCAGATCGGAAAAACCCTTGTCGGGTCCGTCGACGATCACCGCCGAGACCAGGATCAGCACATCGTCCGCGGGCAGGCCGAGCCGGCGGCGCAGGGCCGCGCGGTCGCCGGGCCGGAACGCGGCGGTCGGGAAGGCCAGCCGGATCCGTTCGGCCACGGTGCCGGGCGGTGCCAGGTCCAGCGCGCGCGCCAAGGTCCAGTCGGAATTGGCCAGCAGCCAAGGCCCGGCGACACCGGACAGGACGGCACGCTTGCGCGCGTGCATGCCGGCGATCCGGTTCGGAGCGAGCTGCGGGTACTCGTCCGGGCCGGGACAGGTCGCGTCGCAGCCGGTGACGGCGCGGGTGCAGGCGCGCGGATGGCAGCAGCGGCCGGTGAGCGGGAACAGGTCGTGCAGCACCAGCGCCACCGGGCCGCGCCGGGCGAGGCGCCCGACCACGTCGAGGCTGCGGGTCGCCCCATGCAGGTTGCCGGCGAGGATCAGATCGGGAACGGCATCCGCGACCAGGGCCTCGGCCTTCGGGAAGGTGTCGGTCCATTCGGCGGCTTCGGGCCGGTCGCTCAGGGCGACGTGCGTCACCCGGTGACCCGCGAGCGCCAGCGCCTCGGCGAGCCGTCGCTGAGCCACACCGGCACCGCCCTGGGTACCGGTGCCGGTGAGGGAAACGATCGACAGGGCGTCGGGGGCCTCGGCCGACGCCCTGTCCGCCCGCTGCAGCAGCACCGGGCGGCCGATGGTCCCGCGGGCGGCGTCCGTCAATGCCGACCACGCGGCAGCGGCGTTCAGGCGGCCGTCCGCGTCGAGCATCGTCTGCCCGCCCAGGGCACCGCGCATCCACAGCACCTCGCCGCCGGTGAACGGCACGCCGCCCGGCGCGTCCGAAGCCGCCGTCCCGGGCGTGTCGAGCGCCAGCACCCTGTCGGCGAACAGGACGCGCAGGCCCGCCACCGCGAGCGCGCCGGTCAGCGCGGCCTCCAGAGCCAGCGCGGTGAGCGCCCCGGGGGCGAGCAGTTCGCCGGGGCTAAGCCAGAGCACGGCGTCGCAGGCGGCATCGGCCAACAGCGCCTCGACATGGGCGCGCCCGAGGTGCGCCGGGACGAGGTCGTGCCGCAGCTCCGGATAATCCTGGCGCAGCACCGAGGCGGCGGTGTCGCGCAGGTCCACCCCGGCGGCGGCGACCGTGACGACCCGGATCCGCGGCCACGGGCGTCCATCCGGCAGGGTGGCCGGTCGGCGGATCCCGGGCGCGGCGGCCCCGAACGGCCAGCCGGCGACCCCGTGAGCGGGCGGTGATGCGGGGGCGTCGGTCAAGGTCGGTTCGTGGGTCCGAGGGGGCGTGCACCATGACCCCGAAGGATGAAGATTGCCTCTCGGGCCGGACCATCCAGCGGCCTTCGACGCGGACCCCAGCGGCGCCGGCCGCCATGGGCAAGGCCGACCGGACGGGAGGGTGCGTCGGTCATCACGGGGCTCCGTCTCGGCCGAGGCCGCCGGTGCAGCGCGTGTCAGTAGCGCGTTGTCACCGCGTTCAGCCAATCCGGCGAGGCCGCTACCGCCGCGGCCTCGACGCGCTTGTCGGTGCCGGTCAAGACGAGCAGGCCGAGCACAACCATCACGACCCCCAGGGCTGCCTTGACGCCCTTGCCGGCCGCCGCGAGCCCGCCCCGCCAGCGCATCAGCGCCTCGCGCGAGACGAAGCCCAGCAGCATCAGCGGCGCGGCGGCGCCGATCCCGAAGGCCAGCATGGTGAGGGCGACGCTCCCGAGATGCTCGCCCCTTGCCGCCAGCAGCGACGCGGCGCCCAGAGTCGGCCCGACGCAGGGGCTCCAGGCCGCCCCCAGCAGCAGACCCACACCGAACTGACCGGACAGCCCCCCGGACCCGAACCCGCCGAAGCGTTCTTCCGCCCAGGCGCCGACCGGCCCCGCCGCCGTCGCGACCCGCGCCTGCAGACGCGGCAGCATCAGGACCGCGCCGAGGATGACGAGCAACACGGCGCCGGCGCTGCGGAACACGTCGCCGTCGAGCCCGATCGAGAAGCCGATCGTGGCGACGAACAGCCCGATGGCTGTGAAAGACAGGGCCAGGCCGAGCGCCAGCGCCACGGGCCCCAGACGGTGCTCCGACGCGGCAGTGCCGAGCACGATCGGCACCAGCGGCAGGACGCAGGGCGACAGCACCGACAGCAACCCCGCCAGGAACGCGAACCCCACCGTCCCCAGCATCGTCCCGATCCTCCCACGGCGGTCACCCGTCGCGTCGGCTTCGCGCCGGGCGGGGACGGCGTCAACGGGGATGCCGATCACGGTCCGGTTGATCGCCCCGCGGATGTCCGTCGGACCCGTCGCGCCGGGTACCGGCATGAACATCAATATAGGTTAGGCAAGGTGCCGAGCGGAGCGGTTTATAATGGATGTCGGAGCCTCGGAGCCGACCTAACTTTTGCCGCGGAAGCCGCTAAACGGGGCTATGCCTGAACGCAGCCATCTTCAGCACGTCATCGAGAGCGCGATCGATTTCGCGATCGTCGTCACCGATCTGGATGGCATCGTCACCGACTGGAACGCCGGCGCGGAGAACATCTTCGGCTGGCGAAGCGGCGAGATCCTCGGCGCGTCGAGCGACTGCATCTTCACCGCGCGGGACCGGGCGGCCGGGCGCCCCAGCGAGGAGAGGCGCGTCGCCCTCGCCGAGGGCCGCGCCGCCGACGAGCGGTGGCACGTGCGCAAGGACGGCTCCGAGTTCTGGGCCTCCGGTGAGCTGATGCCTCTGCGCCGCGAGGACGGCACGCGGCACGGCTACGTCAAGATCCTGCGCGACCGCACCGGCCCGCGCGAAGCCGGCGAGCGCCTGCGCAAGACGGAGGATCTGTTCAGGACGCTGCTGGACACGGTGGAGACGGCCTTCGCCATCGTCGAGGTGAAGTTCGATGGCGACCGCCCGGTGAATTACCGCTTCCTCGAGGCCAACCCAGCCTTCGAGCGTCAGGCCGGTGTCAACCTGCGCGGGAAATGGGTCACGGAGTTCGCGCCCGATCTGGAGCGGTTCTGGTTCGAGACCTACGGCCGCGTCGCCTGGACGGGCGAGCCGGCCAACTTCGAGAGCTACGCCAACAATTTCGAGCGCTGGTTCGACGTGCGCGCCATCCGGGTCGGCGAGCCCGCGGACCGGCACATCGCGATCTTCTTCAACGACGTGACCGCGCGCAAGGTCGCCGAGGCGGAGCTCCGGACGCTCAACGACACGCTCGAGCAGCAGGTGCAGGAACGGACCCTGGAGCTGAACACCCTCTGGGACACGTCGCCCGACCTCCTGCTGGTCATCGATTTCGCGGGGGTCTTCCGGCGGGTCAATCCCGCCTGGACGAAGATGCTCGGCTACACACCCGAGGAACTCCTGGGCCGCCACGTCAACGCGTTCGTGGTCCCGGACGACCATGCCGAAACCATCGGCGCCTACACCGCGGCGGCGGAAGGCGCCCAACCGCGGATCGTCAACCGCTACCGGCACAAGGACGGATCGCTGCGCTGGATCTCCTGGGTCGCGGTCCCGGCGGGAGACATGCTCTACGCCACCGGCCGGGACGTCACCGCCGAGAAGGAGCGCGACGCCCTCTTGCGCGACGCCCAGGACTTCGCGCGCCTCGCCCTGTCGGCGGTCGGCGGGGTCGGCGTCTGGACCTACGAGCTGGACAGCGACCGGTTCTTCTACGACGCCGCCATCGCCAAGCTCTACGCGATCGATCCGGAACGGGGATCGGAGGGCATCCCGCGCCCGGACTTCCTCGCCAACGTCCACCCCGACGACCGCCCGGCGCTCAAGACGACGATGGCGGGCGGATTGGCGAATGCCGGCGACCTCGAACTCGAGTATCGCCTGTGCCACCCGGACGGCACCGTCCACTGGGTCCTGTCCCGCGGCCATACCTATCACGATGCCGCGGGGCGGCCGCTCCGGCGCACGGGCGTCGGCATCGACACGACCAGCCAGCGTCAGACCGAAGAGGCTCTGCGCCAGTCGCAGAAGATGGAGGCCGTCGGCCAGCTCACCGGCGGCCTGGCCCACGACTTCAACAACCTGCTGGCCGGCATCTCCGGCGCGCTGGAGCTGATGCAGACCCGGATCAGCCAGGGCCGGTTCGCCGAGCTGGACCGCTACATGACGGTGGCCCAGGGAGCGGCCAAGCGCGCGGCGGCCTTGACCCACCGCCTGCTCGCCTTCTCGCGCCGCCAGACGCTGACCCCCAAGCCGACCAACGTGAACCAGCTCATCCTCGGCATGGAGGAGCTGATCCGGCGCACCATCGGGCCGGAGGTCGGCCTGGATGTGATCGGGGCTCCCGCGCTGTGGCCGGCGCTGATCGATCCGGGCCAGCTCGAGAACGCGCTCCTGAACCTGTGCATCAACGCCCGCGACGCCATGCCGGCGGGCGGGCGCATCACCATCGAGACCGCCAACACCCACCTGGATCGGGCCGCGGCCCTCCGGCACGACCTCCCCGAAGGCCCGTATCTCGTGCTGCGCGTGACCGACACCGGCACCGGCATGCCCCCGGAGGTGATCGCCCGGGTGTTCGAGCCGTTCTTCACCACGAAGCCGATCGGCCAGGGTACCGGCCTCGGGCTCTCGATGATCCACGGCTTCGCGCAGCAATCGGGGGGCCAGGTGCAGATCGAATCGGAGGTCGGCCGGGGCACGACCGTGTGCCTGTACATGCCGCGTCATCGCGGTGAGGCCGAAGGGGGCGATGTCGCCCTTCAGCTCTCCGGCGTGGCGCGGGCCGGCCGTGACGAGACCGTGCTGATCGTGGACGACGAGCCGTCCGTGCGGATGCTGGTCACCGAGGTGCTGGAGGATCTCGGCTACACCGCGATCGAGGCGGCCGACAGCACCGCGGGGCTCAAGGTCCTGCAGTCGGACGTGCATATCGATCTGCTCGTCACCGATGTCGGCCTACCCGGGGGGATGAACGGCCGGCAGATGGCGGATGCCGGCCGCGAGCGGCGGCCCGACCTCAAGGTGCTGTTCATCACCGGCTACGCCGAGACCGCGGTGCTGGGGCACGGCCACCTGGAGCCCGGCATGCAGGTGCTGACCAAGCCCTTCCCGATGGACGCCCTCGCCGCACGGATCAAGGATCTGATCGCCGCCCGCTGATGGTTGTGGCGAGCATGCCAACGTCGCGGAACGCCAAGGCGTCTGGAGCGCCGGATCCACGGCGTTCAGGCGTTCCCGATTGCGACGCAACGATACGCGCCAGCGCGCCTTCAGTGGGCTCAAGTGCAGTCGGCCACGCCGGCTTAGGCCGGCCATGGGGGCATCCTACCGTCTCCCTTATTCTTAAGGTCTTGCGCAGCAGCCTCGAGGGAACTCTGCAGGGATCGCGCGGCTGGCCGGCAGCATGGGATCTTTACCCTTCCCGGCGACCTTCGGGCTGGCGCACCGTATCGATGCCGCAGACCGAGGCCTCGTCTTGTCCACCCGGAACGCCAACCTGGGACGGTGCGTCGAACTCGATGTCTTCAAGACGTTCCTCGTGGTCGGCATGGTGTTCGCCCACGTCGTCCAGATCGTCCAGGCCCCGATCGACGGGTTCACGGCGGGCCTGTCGAACGTCATCAATCTCGTGAGCTTCCCGGGATTCCTGTTCGCATTCGGCTGGGGCACGGCCCTGTCCGCCCGGTCTGGCCGGGTTAGGCCGGTGT
Source organism: Methylobacterium mesophilicum (assembly GCF_022179445.1). Taxonomy (GTDB): domain Bacteria; phylum Pseudomonadota; class Alphaproteobacteria; order Rhizobiales; family Beijerinckiaceae; genus Methylobacterium; species Methylobacterium mesophilicum. The sequence goes on from NZ_BPQU01000013.1 coordinate 114,971, forward strand.
GGGAGCGGCTGCAGGGGCCGGCCAAGATCCTGCTGGCCTTCTACCTGTCGGGGATCGGGGCCGTGATCCTGACCGACGGCAACGGGTGGTCGGCGGCGCGGATCCTCGGCGTGGTGACGCTGACGGACCTGCCGGGCCACAGCGAATTCCTCGCCTCGTTCTTCGTCCTGAGCCTCGCGATGGTTTGGCTGGGCCGAGGGCTCGGGCACGTCGTCCGCAGGCCGGCCTGTCTGGTGGCCTGCCTGGCGGCCTCGGCCTCGTTCGGATGCATCCCGTTCGACGGTCCCGATCTGCCGTGGCTGGCGATCGTCCTCCCCGCGCCCGGCAACACGTATTTCCCCCTCGCCCCGTACGCGATGTGGCTGTTCCTGGGGGCCTCTTACGCCGACCGGACGGAGCCTTTCGGCCGCATCGATCTCTGCCTCGCCGCGTCGGCGACCTACACGCTCCTGGCCGTCGCGTTGATCACCGGGAGCCTGCCCTCGCGGTTCCCGCCATCGACCTTGTGGGTGATCGGGCCGGCGCTGTTCTTGCTGCTCTACCGGGCGGCCAGCATGGCGATCGTGCGGCGCATCGCGGTCCCGCGCCTCTGGACCGGTCCCGGGCGGCACGTCCTGGTCCATCTGGTCGCATCGAACCTGAGCCTGTTCGCCATCCAAAGTGTCTGCGGTCCGATCGTTCGAAACCCGTGGGAGGCCGCGGCGCTGACCATCGTCCTGATCGCCGCGATCACGGGCTTTCGCGCGGCGCTGACGCGCGCGATGCAGGCCGCGTTCACGCTCGCGCCGACGTGACCTTCTAACCGCGCGCGCCGTCGCCCGTGACTTCGAGCACGACGCAGGCGCGGATCGGCCGGCCGTACTCGTCTGTGCCCGCGACCGTGACCCGGTGGGCGCCCGGCGCGAGGTCGTCGGGCAGGCCCGCGGTCCAGATGTGGGTCGAGGGCGTCGCCTGCACCCAACTCTTCTTGGTCTCGGGATAGCGGGCGTAGAGTTCGGTCACGAACGGATCGAGCCGGCGCGTCCGCGCCATCGGCGCCGGCGCCCGGTCGCCGATCCGAATCGTGAGGTTCGTGCGCGGGCCGCCGTCGAACACGTTGACCACGAGATTGGTCGCCGACAGCGCGTCCTGCGGGACCGGCGGGCGCAGCCCCTGCATCGGGTGGCTCGCCCGGACGATCTCGGGGGCGGCCGGGCGCAATTCGCTCTCGAAGGCGATCCGCATCGCCGCGTCCGGCTCGCCCTGGGCGGGGACGAAGCGAGTGGTGTAGTCGGTGCCGCGGATCGAGAGCACGTGGAAGCCGTTCGGCGTGCCGTCGCGGCTGTCGGCGGACGGGATGCCGGTGCGGGTGTCGGGGCCGCTCCACCACGAGCCGGACACGGCGGTCATCACGTGGTGGTGGTGCCGCTCCGCAAGGTAATGGTGCTCGGTGGTGTGGGTGTGGCCGGCGAGGCTCAGCACCGTCCGGCCGGCCAACAGGTCGAGGAGCGCGGCCCGGTCGATCGTCGCGCTGCGCGGGTCGTCGCCGGTATCGGTCACCAGCGGGATATGGGTCGCCAGCACGATCAAATCGTCCGGCGGGATCTCGGCCAGAAGGTTCTTCAGGAAGGTGAGCGAGCGCTCTCCGACATGGCCCCGGTAGGTGTTGGCCCCCACGGGGACCGGCGGCCCCATCCACTCGACGTTGTCGATCATCACGAACAGCGCCCGCCCGTGACGGAACGCGTAGGTCGGCGCCCCGAACACGCGCTTCCAGGTCTCGCGGCTGTAGCGGGCGTCCGGCGCCTGCATGTTGAGGTCGTGGTTGCCGGGCAGGCTGTACCACGGCAGGCCGATCCGCCCGACGATGCGGTTGGAGCGGCCGTAGAGCGAAAGGTCGTCGAACAGCACGTCGCCGGTGGTGAGGCCGAAGGCCGCCGGGATCGCCATCGCCCGGGCGACTGCGGTGTCGCGCACGTGGTCGAGCTCGAACCGGCTCTCGGGCTGCGGATCGGTGAACAGGATCACGTCGAAATCCGCCGGCTCGTCGGCCTTCGTCAGGGTGAAGTCGATCGCGGCCGGGAGCGGACCGGTGGGCGCGAGGCCCCTGTAGCGCAGGCCGAGGCCCGCGGGCGTCCCGCCGGGCTGGTGGATATAGGAGTGGCGGGGCACGTTGTCGGCGTCCCGCGGCAGGGCATAGCCCGGCGGCTTGATCACGAACACCGCGCCGTCGCCCGGCATCGGAAGGCGGTAGCGGCCGTCCCTGTCCGTCCGCACCACTTCCCGGCCGTTGGAGACCAGCACGCCCGAAAGCGGCGCGCGCTCGGAACCGGTCGCCTGGATGGCGTAGACGATGCCCGTGGCCTCACCGGATTCCTGCGCGCCCGCGCGGCCGGCCAGGAGCGAGAGGGCGGCGGCGCCTGCCACGGTCTCCCGGCGGGTGAGGCGTCCGGCGGCTGAGATCGAATCGCGCGACATCGGGGGCTCCTGCTCGGCGGCAAAGGCCAAGCAGAGGCGTTTGACCGCCGGATGACAGAGCGGCCCCGAACGCGCGAGGCCCGCACCCCGGGTCGGGGTGCGGGCCTCGGATGAGCCCGTCGGGTCGAAGCGCGGAGCGCTTACTCCTCGTCGCCAGGCTCGAAAGTCTGGGGCAGCGGTTCGGCGCTGGCGACCGGGGTCGGCGCCCCGATGGTCGAGGGCACGTTCACGCCGTCGCGCTTGTAGATGTCGTCACGGAACTGCACGAGGCCGTCCGGGGTCGCCCAGGCGGTGATGTAGGTCCAGTAGACCGGCACGGGCTGAGCGATGTTGGCGTCGACGCGCTTGCCGCTCTCGATCGCCTGCTCGACCTGCTCGCGGCCCCAGCCGGGCGTGTCCTTCAGGAGCCACGTGATGTACTCGCGCACGTTCTGCACGCGCACGCAGCCCGACGAGATGAAGCGGAAATCGTCGCCGAACACGCCCTTGGTGTTCGTGTCGTGCATGAACACGCCGTAGGGGTTCGGGATGTTGATGCGCACGATGCCCATCGAGTTGAAGTCGGCGCCCGATTCCTGCCGGTAGGTGTAGCGCGTGCCCTCGTCCGAGTTCCAGTTGATCGAACGCGGCGAGACCTCGCCGTTGCCCGACAGGATGTGGATCTTGTTGTCGGTGAGGTAGTTCGGATCCTTCTGCATCTTCGGAATCAGGTCCTTCTTCACGATGGAAGCCGGGACCGTCCAGGTCGGGTTGAAGTTGATCTGGGTCGCCTTGGTGTTCATGATCGGCGACTGGCGGTCGATCTTGCCGACGCCGGCGGCGTGCAGCGTGACGACCTGGCCGTTCTCCACGGTCTCCACCAGGGCGGCCGGGATGTTCATGATCACGAAGCGCCGGCCGAGATCGCCCGAATAGGAGCGCAGGCGGACGACGTTGGTCTCGAGCTGGTGCAGCCGCACGTCGGCGGGCACGTTCATCGCCTGCTGGGTGGCGAGGCTCATGGCGCCGGTCTGGCTAAGGCCGTGACGGGCCTGGAACCGCTTCACGCCGGCCGAGACGTAGGAATCGTACACGCCGGAGCCGCCGGCGGCCGGATCGAGGTCGCCGGTGACGATCAGGCGCTGGCGCACCGCGGCCACCGCCGGGCCCTTGGCGCCGACGCGCAGGCGGTCGGCACCGGAGACCGGGCGCCAGCCGCCGCGGTTGACGATGTCCCGATAGCGCTCGACCATCTGCTCGGTGGCCGACACGGTCTGGGGCGACAGGATCGGCACGGTCTCGCGCTGCACCTGCATGCCGGCGGGCGAGGCGTAGTCCTGCGCCCATTCGGCCTGGGCGTAGTTGCCCTGGTCGCGGGCCTCGGCGGCACCGAGGCCGAGCGTGCCGAGCGCGGCGACGCCCAGGATGGCGGTGAACCGGTTTGTTGCCTTGATGCGCATCAGTCGCTGGCTCTTGTCCGGAGTTCGTCAGTTCATGGCGAGAGCGGGTCTACTCGGTCGCCACGGTGTCGGGATGACCTTAAGACTCCCTATCGAAGGGGCCGGATTGTGGCGTCGGCGTGCGCCAGCGCACGTGGCGACTGGATGCGGCACGGCGACAACAGTCCCGGGTCGATCAGTGTGGCAGAGATGTCACCGCACCGCCGGCCAGCGCGGGATTCCGCCTTCCTCGGAAGGACCGGCCGCGCGGCCCCGACGTGTCGTCTCGGTCGATCATCATCCTCAGGACGGAAGCATGCCGATGAAGATCTTTTGCGCGGCCCTCCTCGGCCTCAGCCTGTTCACGGGGGCGGCCCAGGCCGATCCGATCAAGGCCGGCGACCTCACGATAGACACGCCCTGGCTGCGTGCCACGCCGAACGGCGCCAAGGTCGCGGGCGGCTACGTGACGATCCGCAACACCGGCAGCGTCCCGGACACGCTGACGGGCGCCGCGGTGCCGTTCGCGCGCTCGGGCGAGATCCACTCCATGTCGATGGAGGGCGGCGTGATGAAGATGGCCCCGGTCTCCGGCGGCCTGACGGTCAAGCCGGGCGAGACCGTGGAGCTGAAGCCCGGCGGCTATCACCTGATGTTCGAGGGCCTCTCGGGCGCCCCGAAGGCCGGCGACAGCGTATCCGGGACACTCACGTTCCAGCGGGCCGGCACCGTGCCGGTCACCTTCTCGGTCGCACCGATCGGCGCGAGCGCGCCTGGTGGCGGCCACCAGCATCAGCATTAAAGCGTCCACCGCCGGAGTGGATACCGGCTCGGCGCAAGCCAACGTGCCGATCCAAGGCCTTGGAGCCGTTCACGATTGCGCGGCGGTCGGGAACGGCTCGGGCGTCCGACTCTGCCGAGCCCGGACGGCGACACACCTTCCGGGTGTTTCAAGAAGAGTCGTGCAACTGTTCCTCGCGAGGCCCACGCTCCGCTGTTCAAGGCTGCGCGGCCGCGGGGAGCCCGATTTCAAGACCGGTCCAAGGCACCGTATATTCGGCGGTGTCCAGGTCACCTTTTGAATGCTTGCAGCCGGCGGCGTGTGCCATATCTTAACCATCGGCCGGCTCATTAAGGTTAAGAAAGATCTAACCCTGATGCTGCCGCGGTTCGGCGCTAGGATTGCGGCGTCGCCCGAGAGCCATGGCCGGAATGTCCCGGTCCGGGACGGCTTGGCCCGTCGGCGGCACAGGAGAGGCACATGAACGGCTTCGATGTCACGTTCCGGGACGATCGGGACTGGGTCGATTTCGGCAAGACCTACGTCAATTCCGAGGCGTTCAAGACGCTGTTCCGCGACGGCATGCTGCTCGTGGAGGAGACGGCGGCCTACCTCGACGGCCAGGGCCGGGACGAGTCGCGCCTGGTTTCCCGGGATGCCACGCTGAGTTACGCGGCCGAGAGCATGCGCCTCACGACGCTACTCATGCAGATCGCGTCGTGGCTGCTCGTGCAGCGCGCGGTGTCGGAGGGCGAGATGACCCCGGCTGAGGCGCTGCTGGAGAAGCATCGGGTCAAGCTCGGCAAGTCCGACCCGCCGAAGCAGTCGGACTTCACCCTGCTGCCGATGCGCCTCCAGCAGTTGATCCAGCGGGCTCGCCGGCTGCACGCCCGCATCCTGCACCTGGATTCACTGATCACCGACGACCGCCCGACGCCGATGCCGGTCGAGAGCCCGGTGGCGGCGCAGCAGGGCCTGCTGCGCATGGCGTTCCGCCTCGGCGAGGGCTGAGGATTGTGGCGCGGCCGGACCGGCTGGTTCCGACCGCGCGCCAATCTCAGAAGGCCGGCACTTCCCCCGGCCGCTTGTCCGTGATGTAGGCCCGGATCGTATCGTTCTGATAGGCGTGGACCAGCTTGGGCACCCAGGGGGCGTTCTTGTCCGTCTCCCGAACCGCGATGAAGTTGCTATAGGGATTGTCGACCGACGACTCGATCGCGATCGAGTCCTTGCCCGGCTTCAGGCCTGCCTCGACCGCGTAATTGGTGTTGATCACCGCAGCGTCGAGATCGTCGAGGCTGCGCGACAACTGGGCCGCGTCGATCTCACGGAACTGAAGCGTCTTCGGATTGTCGGTCACGTCGAGCACCGTGGGCAGGATGCCGACGCCGTCCTTCAGCTTGATCAACTTCTGCGCCTGAAGCAGCAACAGGGCACGCCCGCCGTTCGACGGGTCGTTCGGGATGCCGATCTTGGCGCCGGCCTTCAGGTCGCCGACCGCCTTCACCCTCCGGGAATAGAGCCCGATCGGCGAGACGATCGTGGCCCCGACCGGCACGATCTTGTAGCCCTTGGCGGTGATCTGGTTCTCCAGGAAGGGCTTGTGCTGGAAGGCGTTGGCCTGAAGGTCCCCGGCATCCAGGGCGGCATTCGGCAGCAGGTAGTCCGAGAACACGACCAGATCGAGATCGAGCCCATCCTTGGCGGCGATCGCCTTGACCTTCGCCCAGACGTCCTCGGAATCGCTCATGATGCCGACCTTGATCTTCCCGCCCGCCAAGGCTGGGGCGGCGAAGGTCAACAGGACTGCGACGACAAAAAACAGCCAGCGTTTCATGAACAAAGACCTCGAAAACGTCACTCGCAATGTTCGAGCGCGCCATAAGATGTATTGAGTTTGTTTTACAAAATACTCACACACCGCACGACAAACACATCGGAACAGACATCTGCCATCGGACCTGGACGAGATCGCGACAACCGAAGATCGTGACCGGGCGGAACATCGACGGCACCGGACATTACGACGGCTCGGCTTGGCTGGAAAAGAGGCCGCACCGATCGGGTTGACCGGGTGGAGCGCCCGGACAGCGCCGTGACAGAAGAACATTTTCTCCATGCGGCGTCGGAGAAGATCGAACGCGTCGGAAGGCTGGAAAATTCGCCAGACCATTCCGCCAGAAAAATTCCCGCCCTGCTCTGCGACAGCGCCGGACAGACACGAAAAAACGGGCGGCTCCGCTAGGGACCGCCCGTCCTGATTCGTTTCGGCGCGATCCGTCCGGGATCAGCGCTTGCCGAGGTTGCCGAACCGCGAGTTGAAGCGCGAGACGCGGCCCGCGCGGTCGAGCATCTTCTGCTCGCCACCGGTCCAGGCCGGATGGGTGAGCGGGTCGATGTCGAGGTTGAGGGTGTCACCCTCCTTGCCGTAGGTCGAACGGGTCCGGTACTCGGTGCCGTCCGTCATCACGACCTTGATGAAGTGGTAGTCGGGGTGCTCGGTCCCCTTGGCCTTTGCGGCCGCGTCCTTCGCCATGACCTGTCGTTCCTGTTCTGGCATGCCGGCGGGGAGCGCAGGAGGCGCCGCCCGGCCCGGGATGCGGAAGGTGTCAGCGGTTGCACCGAACCGTAGGTTCGTGGCAACGGCACGTCCAAGCCGACCGTGGTGGCGGCCCGCGGCCATTGAACACGCGCAATCGGATGAGGGGCGGCGTATATCGCAGGCTCTCTCCGGGAACAAGCGCCGTGGACCGGGTGGGAAGAGACGCGTGAGGCGTGATGGCCCGTAAGACCAAAGCGGCCGCTTCCGGCCGGCCGAAGGCCCCTTTGAGCGCACTGCGGCCGCTCCTGCCCTTCGCCCTGCGGTATCGCGGGCGGATCGCCGCCGGAATCCTCGCCCTGATCTGCGCCTCGGGCTCGACCCTGGTGGTGCCGATCGCCATGCGGCGGGTCATCGACCACGGCTTCACGGCCGACGGCGCGAACGTGATCGACGCCTACTTCCTCGCGCTGCTCGGGGTGGTCGCGGCTTTCGCGCTGTCGAGCGCGGCCCGGGTCTACACCGTGGTCACGCTGGGCGAGCGCGTGGTCGCGGATCTGCGCAGTGCCGTCTTCGCCCGGCTGACGATCCTCGACCCAGCCTTCTTCGACCGCTCGCAATCGGGTGAGATCGTCTCCCGGCTCACCGCGGACGCGACGCAGATCAAGGCGGCCTTCGGCGTCTCCGTCTCGATCCTGCTGCGCAACCTGTTCCTGTTCGTGGGCGCGACCACCATGATGGTGATCACCAGCCCGCGCCTGTCCGTGATGGTGCTGGCCGCCATCCCGGTGATCGTGTTCCCGTTGATCGTCTCGGGCCGCGGCGTGCGGCGGCGCTCCCGGGCCGCGCAGGACCGGCTGGCGGACGCCTCGGCCTACGCCGCGGAGGCGGTCGGGGCAGTGCGGACCATGCAGGCCTTCGGGCGCTCGGGTACGGCCGCGGCCCGGTTCGCGGCGGCCTCCGAGGACGCCTACAGGGCCGCCCGGGATTCGATCCGGGCGCGGGCACTGCTCACCGGCGTGGCAATTTTCCTGATCTCGGCCTCGGTAGTCGGGGTGATGTGGTACGGCGCCCAGGGCGTTCTCAACCACACGATGACCGGCGGTGAGCTGTCGCAATTCGTACTCTACGCGGTGTTCGGAGCGGGCGCGCTGGGCCAGCTCTCGGAGGTCTACGGCGACCTCGCCATGTCGGCCGGCGCAGCCGAGCGGCTCACGGAGATCCTCGCGGCCGAGCCCGCGATCCGTGCGCCCTCCCCGGCCCTGCCCCTGCCCAAGCCGGCCGCTGGCGCCGTGAATTTCGAGGCCGTGCACTTCGCCTATCCGACGCGGCTCGGTCACGCCGCCCTGGACGGGCTGACCTTCGCGGCGGCCCCCGGCGAACGCATCGCCATCGTGGGACCGTCCGGTGCCGGGAAGTCGACGGTGCTGCAGCTGCTCCTGCGCTTCTACGATCCGCAGGGTGGCCGCGTGCTGGTCGACGGCACCGACATCACGAAGGTCGATCCGGAGGCGCTGCGCGCCCGCATCGCCCTGGTCCCGCAAGATCCGGTGGTGTTCTCCGGGACCGTGTCCGAGAACATCCGCTACGGACGTCCCGAGGCCGGCGAGGCCGAGGTGAGGCGCGCCGCCGAACTCGCCAACGCGCACGGCTTCATCGCGGCCCTGCCGCAGGGCTACGACACGCAGGTCGGCGAGCGCGGCGTGACCCTCTCCGGCGGACAGCGCCAGCGCGTCGCCATCGCCCGGGCGATCCTAAAGGATTCGCCGATCCTGCTGCTCGACGAGGCGACCTCGGCGCTCGACGCGGAATCCGAGCGCGCGGTCCAGGCCGCCCTCGACACGCTGATGCGCGGGCGCACGACCCTGGTGATCGCCCACCGGCTGGCCACGATCCGCGCCGCCGACCGGATCCTGGTGCTGGACGACGGCCGCATCGTCGAGACCGGCACCCACGAGAGCCTGCTCGCCCAGGGCGCGCTCTACGCCCAGCTCGCCAGCCTGCAATTCACCGACGCCCTGGACGAGACCGTCCGCGGCAAGGGTCTTCGGACCCGCGAAGGCGAACGCATCCCCGCCGCCGAGTGATTTGGGACTTGGCTGCGTCGGGTTCGGCGACGGAAGGGGTCTATCCGTCGCCCGGATCCGGGACAGTGATCGCGCTTTAACGGGCGGCCGCGTTGAAGGTCGAGTTCCCGAGCCTAAGGGTTTCCGTCCGTGGAGGGGCCCGACCGGCTGCCGGGCTACGCCAATACCGCCTCCGGGATCCTCGCGCAGGCCGACGCCACGGGTCTCGATCCGATGCTCACCGCGACGGCCGGGCCCAGGCCGAGGTGCTGGGGAAGGCCAACGCTGCCCTGGCTGTGGTTGGCGCCGGGCGATGCGTGTGCCCCCGAGGGCATCACCGCCAGTGTACGCCATCGCGGGCCGGACTATCAAAACGCTTCGTTCGGTCCGGCATATCGGAAGGGTGAGCCCCTACCGTTCCGTCAGCTTCATCTCGATCCGACGATTGCGGGCGTAGGCATCCTCGGTCGTGCCGGCGTCCAGCGGCTGGAACTCGCCGAAGGCTCCGGCCAGGAGATGTTGCGGCGGGATGCCCTTGCCGGCCAGGTACTGCACCACCGCGATGGCCCGGGCAGCCGAAAGCGCCCAGTTCGACGGGAACTGCGCGGTGGTGATCGGCCGCGCATCGGTGTGACCGTCGACCCGCAGGACCCAGGGTAGGTCCGCCGGGATCTGCCGGGCGAGGTCGGCGATGGCCCCGGCGATCCGGTCGAGTTCGGGGCCGGCCTCCGGCTTCAACGTCGCCGAGCCGCCGGGGAACAGCACCTCGGATTGCAGCACGAAACGGTCGCCGACCACCCGAATGTCCGGCCGGTTGCCGAGGATCTGGCGCAGGCGCCCGAAGAAGTCCGAGCGGTAGCGCGCCAGCTCCTGGACCTTCTGGGCCAGGGCTACGTTCAGCCGGCTGCCGAGTTCGGCGATCCGTACCTGCGATTCCCGGTCGCGGGTCTCGGAGGCCGCCAGCGCATCCTCGAGGGCCGCGAGCTGGCGGCGCATGGCGCTGATCTGCTCGTTCAGGAGATCGACCTGGGACAGGGCCCGCCTGGTCGCGCCGCGCTCGGTCTCCAGCTGCTTGTCGAGGGCGCCGGCGGCCCCCTGGCTCACGGTGGCGGCCTCCGCCTGGGACTTCGCTTGGTCGCGCTCGGCCTCGACGCCGGCGAGCGTGGTGCGGAGATTGCGGACCTCGTCCTCCTGGCCGCGGCGGTTCGAGCGCTCCAGCGCCAGGAGATCGGTGAGATCGGCGATCTGGCGGTTGAGCTTGACCAGCGTGGCGTCCCGCCCAGTCAATTCCTGCGACAGGAAGAACTGGCCGACCACGAACACCGTGAGCAGGAACACCACCGCCAGCAGCAGCGTCGCCAGCGCGTCGACGTAGCCGGGCCAGACATTGAGGGGGCGCCGGGCGCGCGCTGCGGTCGAGGCCACTACACCCGCTCCCGGCCGAGCCGGTCGAGGACTTGCTTCAGCTCGCGCTCGCGGCTCGCCTGAGCCTCGACCCAGTCGCGGATCATCTGCTGCTCGGCGCGCATGTGCTGGACGAGGCCCTGGATGCCCTCGGCGAGGTTGGTCATGGCCAGCGTGGCGGCCCGGCCGCCCCCGCCCTCGGACACGATCGCGGTCAGGCGCTCGACCGCCTCCTTGAGATCCTGCGCACCGGCGGCGGCGACAGGCCGGACAGCGCCCGCCACCACCGGCTCGGAAGCGGTTCCGGACAGCAGCCAATCCTGCAATTCGTTGTGGAACCGAGCATGGGCCTGGCCGGCCTGCAGCTCCAGGAAGCCGGTGATCAGCGACGAGGCGAGGCCGAACAGCGAGGCCGAGAAGGCGAGGCCGATGCCCGAGAGCGGCACGGCGAGCCCGGACTTGAGTTCGTCGAACATCACGCCGGCATCGCCTCCGCCGCGCATGCCCTTGATCACCCCGCCCACCGCCGAGAGCGTGTCGATCAGGCCCCAGAAGGTGCCGAGCAGGCCCAGGAGAATCAGGATGCCGGCGATGTAGCGCAGCATCTCGCGGCCCTCGTCGAGGCGCGCCGCGATCGTATCGAGATAACCGGTCGTCCCCGGCAGCAGCGCCCCGGTCTTCCGGGCCGCGATCATCGGCACCATCGGGGCGAGCAGCGCCGGCGGCTTTTTGGCCTGAGCGCCGGTCGCCACCGCGTTGACGTAGCCGACCTCGCGGAACAACCGGACGACCTGCCCGAAGGCGATCAGCACCGCGATCAGCAGAACCCCGAGGATCAGCCCGTTGAGCCCGGGATTGGCCAGGAAGGCCGGGGTGATCTGCTTGAACAGGATGAAGGCCAGGAAGCCCACAAGGATCAGGAAGATCACCATACGCCCGAGATAAATCCCGGGTCGCGCCAGCGGTGGACTGTTATTCTCGCTGTTGTCGCGGGCGGCCATCGGTCGCTCTAGCCTGATCTCAACATGGGGTCGCCCAGAAGCGGGGTCCGTCACGACCACTGTGGGGGCAGCCCCGCATGCGATCAAGTCTCGCCACGGACACGCTTGTGTGGCGTCGGACCGGCCGAGACCGAACCCACCCGTCGCATGACGTAGGCATGGGCCGTACACAAGCGGCCCATTCGACTTAAGCGGGGTTCGATCTCAGGGAGTCGGGCGCGCGTTGACCGAGCCGGTCCGATCGCGGGCTTCAGCGGTGCTGGTACCAGTCCCAGACCAGGTACGCCGGAAACGGAAGCATGATGGCGAAGAAAATCCAGTCGAACATCTGAGGCATGCGGAGCTCCCTGGTTCCGAGGGTCTCTGCAATCTACGGGTGCGGGCGGCCGAAGTTCCTGGGTCGGCGAGCGCCCTAATCCCAGAACCGAGGCCAGCTCTCCTCGAGATGCGGGCCGAGGCGGACCGCCGCGACCCGGGTCGCCAGGCCATCGGCCTGCGTCTCCACGGCGAAACCGCACAACGTCGCCTCGCCGCCTGCGACCTCCCAGCGGGAGCCCGGCGTCTTCTGGATCATCCGGCGAATCGGCTCGTCCTTCTGCATGCCGATGACCGAATCGTAGTCGCCGCACATGCCGGCATCCGACAGGTAGGCGGTGCCGCCTGGCAGGATCCGGTGATCGGCCGTCGGCGTGTGGGTGTGGGTCCCGACCACGAGGCTGGCGCGGCCGTCGAGGTAATGGCCCAACGCCTGCTTCTCGCTGGTCGCCTCCGCGTGCACGTCCACCACGACGGCGTCGGCGGCGGCTCCCAGCGGGCAGGCGGAGATCTCGCGCTCCACCGCGGTGAAGGGGTCGTCCATGGCGTCCATGAAGACCCGGCCCATCACGTTGACCACGAGCACCCGGGCGCCGCCCTGCGTCTCCACCACGGTGGCGCCGCGACCCGGTGTACCCGGGGGATAGTTCGCCGGCCGCACCAGGCGGGGCTGCCGGGCGATGAACACCAGCGCCTCGCGCTGGTCGAAGCTGTGGTTGCCGAGCGTCACCGCATCGGCGCCGGCCTGGATCAGCTCGTCGCAGATCGTCTCGGAGATGCCGAAGCCGCCGGCGGAGTTCTCGCCGTTGATCACGACGCAGTCGAGCCGCCAGCGCTCCCGCAGCTTGGGCAGGCGCTCGCACACGACGGTACGGCCCGGGCGACCGATCACGTCGCCGAGAAAGAGCAGCCGCATGGATCAGGATGTCCTGTCGAACCGGATCACGCCCGTCTCGGTGATCACGAACTGGAGCGGCCGGTCGTGCGGCTCGGCCGGCACGCGCTCGACCGCCTGGACGGAGAAGCCGACCCCGACAGTGAGGACAGGCCGCCGAACGGACAGGCGCGCGATCGCGCCGTCATAGTAACCACGACCGTATCCGATGCGCTGGCCGTCGCGGTCGAAGGCGGCGAGCGGCACGATCAGGGCGTCCGGCTCCACGGGCGGGAGCGACGGGTCCGGCTCGCTCAGGCCGAAGCGGCCGGCGACCAGCGCGTCCCCAGCCCGCCACTCCCGGAAAACCAGCCCCTCGGGGGTGACGTGGGGCAGCGCGACCGCCTGGCCGCGGGCGAGCAGCGCCTCGGCGGCAGGACGCGGATCGACCTCGCTGCGGATGGGCCAGTAGGCTCCGACGAGCCGAACCTCGGCCAGTTCAGGCAGAGCCAGCAGCGCGCGGACGATCCGGGCGGAGGCGTCCAGCCGTGCGGCCGGATCCAGCGCGTCCCGGGCGGCCAGCGCCGAGCTGCGCAGCGCGGCCTTGAGGGCCGCATCCGGGCTGGAAGATCCGGTATCTGAAGACGATGAGTGCGGAGCCACGTGAGCCGTTGGAGGATCGATCCCGGGAAACCTACAGAGTAGGTGGGCGCCGTGTTGGCCAAGTCCAGGGACGAGGCCAGGGACAGCTCCCGAGGGAGTCGATAAGGCCCCGGGGAAAGTGCTCCTGACGAACTCTGCAGCCCCGCCGTCGCAATGTAGCGATCTCGTGGGGCTCCCGCCAGGGCCGAAGGCACGGAAATATCGGTTGGTCGGGGATCGGTACGATCCGGCATCGGGCGCGTCGGGTCAGATCCGTATCTCGGCGTCCGAGCGTTCCTCAGCGGGGATTGTCGCTCGCCCCGGCGACGACCGCGCGGGTGCCGGCCAGGATCTCGGCCCGCGCGGTCTCCGTCCCGGCCGCGTCCCAGAGCCGGATCAGCTCGATCAGCCCGCCATGGGTCGCCGACGCGGATTCGGTGAAGAACGCCTCGACCGGGATGCCGGCAACGGCGGCGATCCGCGAGAGCCTGACATTCAGGGCGTTGCGCGCGGGCATGTCGCTTCCGATCGTCGCGCTTGCACTCATGAAACAGTCACTCCGATTGATCAGGCGTTCGGGATATCAGACATCCTCAAACCAAAATACAATCTATGCAATTAGTCCATGCGGATTAGGGCACGTACAAGTTGCGTTATCCACCATGGAGGTACGCAACAATCGCTTGGACAACGTTTTGACGTCCGAAGCCCGGTCGCAACAGGCTGAACCCGGGTGTTTGCGGGCTACCGGAGACGGCTACGCTCCGAAGCGGTCAGGAACGGCCCGGCATCCGGATCCGGGGAGCTCGGGCCGAGCCGTCGATACACTCGATGCCGCCGCCCGAATTGACGGTGTGGAGCCGGCTCCCGGCCCAGGCCGGGCCGGGCTCGACGCGGCCGATCAGGGTCTGGGCGAACCCGTCCGGGTCCAAGCGGTCGATCCGCGCCAGCCCCAGGGCGCGGCCGTAGCCCGTGGCGCAATCCTGGACCGGGCGGATCAGCTGCCCGCCGCGCTCGACGATGCGCCCGGCCGGCCGGGCGGTCGCGGGATCGATCAGGACCGGGTTGGCCGGATGCGGCGTGTAGGGACCCCGGAAATCGGGGGCCGACCAGAGGCACAGCGCGTCGTGGTAGGATCCGGAGCCGGCGGGCGCCTCGGTGGCGGCATCGCGCAGTGTCGCGAACAGCCACCACCGGCCGTTCTGTTCGAGAAGCGTCGCATCGCTGGCGACCACGTCGGAGAGCAGCGTCGCCTCCTTCACCCAACCCCCGGGATAGCGGGTCGCCCGATAGAGATCGACCCGGCCGGCCGCGGAACTCTCCGGCACCATCCAGACCGCCCCGTCACGCTCGAACACGAACGGGTAGGAGAGGTGATGGGGCTCCTCCAGCACCGGCACGGGCGTGCCCTCGGGGCCGTTCGGGCCGAACCGGACGGCCGAGATGATCGCCTTGCCGGTCGCGTGCGGAAATTCCTCGACGAAGACGTGCGTGCTCCCGGCGTGGGCGAGCGGGAACGGGTCGGCATAGAAGCGGTGGCCGTCATCCGGCAGGTCGGTCCATCCGGTCTGGGGGTGACGACCGAGGTCGATCAGGTCCGGCCCGTCGAGGCGCCGCCAGCCGCAGCGCCAGTGCGGGGCGCGGTAGCAGAGGTGGTAGAGGCGGCGGATCACCGCGCCGGCCAGCATCCGCGCCGCGCGCGAACCGAGTTCGGTGCCCGACAACGTCCGCTCGGGCCCCGGGGACGGCTCGGACACGGCCGCGGGCGGATCGCTGCGTCCGGCGGCGCGGCGGCCGATCGCTGCGGCGATCAGGGTCACCGTCCGCGCCAGCGCGTCGTCGACGCCGGCCAACAGGATGCCGGGCCGGTCGGTGCCGAGCCGACCTTCGGCCTCGATGCGCCCATCCGCGATCAGCGTGGCCCGCGGGACCGCGCCGGCCAGAAGGCTCGCCAACAGGGCGTCGTCACCGCGCCGGCCGTCAAAGGCCAGATGCCAGATGCTGGGCCCGGCGGGTAAGTCGCCGCACAGGTCGATCGTCAGATCGGCCCTGGCGTCCTGCCGCCGCCATGGATCGAGGGCGGTCGGCGGCAGGCGCTCCGAGCCGATCCGCGGCAGACCGTGAATCAGCGCCTCCAGTCGGAACAGCAGCTCGACCGTGTCGGGCCACCCGTTCGGAACCGGCGCGGCGTCGACGCCGACGGTGCGGATCCCGGCCATCGCGGCGATTCGCTCCAACAGGGCGATCTGCCAGCGGCGCGGTTCGGCGCCGTCCAGGCGAACTCTCACATGCATGATGAGCGCCCTCGCGCAGCGCAGCGGTCCGACACGTCATGGCCGCGGATACGATCTAATTCCCAAACCCTAACGGGACCGATAAACCTGGCGGCAGCAAACTTCGGTGCAGGGCGTTTACCAGACGCCGAGTAATCGGTGCGTGCGCACACGACCCTCGGCAGTCTTGAGGGATTGTCAGCAGTCTGCGCGACTCTTGCAGTAGGAGATGGGGCCCGCGAGGGACCGACCGAGTTCGAGACGATGGTGACCGATCGTGGCACAGATCGACCGTAACATTGCCGTGGCGAGCTGGCTCCCGCCGGTCCATCCGGCACAACCGGAGCGGACGGGCCCGACCCGGCCCGACACCACCGCCGAGTTCGGCGACCTGTGGCGCATCCTGTGGCGGCGCAAGCGCACGGTGCTGGGGACCGCCCTGGTGCTCGGGCTGCTGGTCCTGGCCTATGCCCTGATCACACCGTCCCTCTACACCGCGACCGCGCAGATCCTGATCGACCCCCGCGACCGGCAGGTGGTGCTGAACGACGTCAATCCCGCCGCCCTGTCGCCGGACGGCGGCATCGCCCAGGTCGAGAGCCAGGTGAAGGTGATCGAATCCGACGCGGTCCTGGGCCGGGCCGTGACGCAGGCACGTTTGGAGAGCGAGCCCGGGTTCGGCGCGGCTCAGGACGGCCTAATATCCCGCAGTGTCGCGTCGCTGCGCGAGATGGTTCTCGGTCCCAAGGCGGAGCGGCCCGTCGATGCGCGCGGCCGGGCGCTCGACCAGCTACGGCGCAAGCTCGCCGTCAAGCGCGCCGACAAGGTGTTCGTGATCGACGTGGTCGTCACCACGGTGGATCCGGACCTGTCGGCCCGGATCGTCAACGCCATCGCGAACGCCTACCTGGTCGATCAGACCGAGGCGCGCTCCGACGCGGCCAAGCGCGCCTCGGGCGACCTGCGCGGGCGGCTCGACGAATTGCGCAACGCGGTCAACGCCGCCGACAAGAAGCTCGAGGACTACAAGGCCCGCAACGGCCTGATCGCGTCGAGCGGCCGGCTGGTGAACGAGCAGCAGCTCACCGATTCCAACGCCCGTCTGGTGGCGGCGCGGGCCCGGACCGCCGAGGCGAAGGCGCGCCTGCAGGGTATCAAGGATGCGCGCGGCCAGGCGATCGGCTCCGGGGCGATGCCGGAGGCCGTCCAGTCCTCGGCGGTCGACCGGCTGCGCGGCCAGTACGCCGAACTTGCCGCCAAGGAAGCGGACCTGCGCACCAACCTCGGCGAGCGCCATCCCTACATCGCCGCCGTACGCACGCAGATGCAGGATGTCCGCCGCCTGATCGACGCCGAATTGAACCGCATCGCCGGAGCCGCCGAGACCGAGTACCAGCGCGCCCAGGCCAACGAGAAGTCGCTCGCGGCCGACCTGGAGCGGCTGCAGCGGCAGTCGGCGGTGACCGCGCAATCCTCGGTCCAGCTGCGCGAGATGGAGCGGGAGGTCGAGGCGGCCCGCACCGTGTACAACACCTTCCTGGTACGCACCCGCGAGATCAAGGAACAGTCGGGCATCGACAGCTCGAATGCCCGCATCATCACGTCGGCCCGGCCGCCGCAGGACGCGAGCTGGCCGCCGCGGCTGATCCTGGTCGCCGCTGCGCTGGCGGGCGGCCTCGGCCTCGGAGCCGGCCTCGCGCTGACCCGGGAATACCTGGAGCCGACGGTGCTGTCGTCGCGTCAGCTGGAGCGGCTGTCGAACGCCCCCGTCGTCGCGGTGATCCCGAGCGTCCAACCGGGCGGCGCCAGCACGGCGGCCGCGAGCTTCACCCTGGACCACCTCGCCACCACGGCGGGCACGCGCGGCCGATCGCTGGCGCTGCTGGTGACGTCGGGCCAGGCCGAGGCGAACGAGCGCAGGGCGGTGATCGCGCTGCTCGCCTCGGTGGCCGTGGCGCGCGGCGACCGCGTGCTGCTGATCGATGCCGATCTCCGCACCGACAGCGCTGGCACCCCCGGCCTCCTCGACGTGCTGCGCGGTGAGCAGAGCCTCAACGCTGTCACGCAGGTCGATGCGAAGACCGGCGCCCGGCGGATCGGGCTCGGCGATACCCAGAAGCCGATCCGCGACGCGCTGGTCCCGACCAACATCGAGCGCTTTCTGGCCGGCGTGAAGGGCCGCTTCGAACTGGTGCTCGTCGATGGCGGCGTTCTCTCCGAGAACCTGCGTCTCGGCCCGATCGCGGCGGCGGCGGACCGGCTGCTGCTGGTCGTCTGCAACGGCGCCACCCGCCAGCGCGACCTGATCGACCTGGTCGACACCTCGGAAGCCCTGGGCCGGCCCGTCTCCGGCTCCCTGCTGCTCGACCGGCGCAGCGCGTGAGCACGGCGCGGCCCGCGGGCTTCGCGCACCGGCAGGCGGCGCGTTCGCGGCCGGAGACGCGCCTGCGCGGCCTGGACCGGCTCGAGGCGATGGCGTTCGTGCTGCTGACCGTGGTTCTGGTCGGCGTATCGGGCGGCTTGCTCTGGGCGCTCGGCCTCAACTACGACGGCATCAGCGGTTCGGCTCCCGCGAAGATCCATCCCGCGACCTACATGGTCGTCGCCTTGGTCGGCTGGACGATGCTGCGCGCGGGCAATCCGGTGATCCCGGTGGCGCAGGCCCTCAACCGCCGGCCGGCCTGCGTGCTGCTGGCTTTCTGCGGCGTGCTGCTGCTCGGACTGATCGCGGCCCGCGGCGGCACGGGCCTGGCCGGCTCGATCGACACCTTCGTGCTGGCCGGGCTTGTCCCGATCCTGCTGATGGACCGGGACGAAGCGACGCTTCGGCGGATCGAGACCGTCTTCCACCTGATGATGCTGGCCAACGCGCTGCTCGGCCTGTTCGAGTTCGCCAGCGGCCAGCGGTTCTTCCCGTTCCGGTTCGACGGCATGGCGTTCGAGACCGACACGCGCTCGGCCGCGCTCCAGGGTCACCCGCTCGTCAACGCGACGCTCACCGCCTGCTATATCCTGGCGCTCGCCAACGGCGGCGGCCGGCTGAACCCGGCGCTCCGGGCCGGGGTGATCGCCCTGCAGCTCGTGGCACTGGTGACCTTCGGCGGCCGGTCGGCCACGGTGACGACCCTGGCACTCGGCGGGGCGGTCGGCCTCTTCGCTCTTAATCGGACGCTGCGGAGCAACCGCATCCCCCTGATCGGGGCGGCCTGCGCATGTTTCGTGCTGACGGCGCTGCCGGTGATGGTCGCGGTGCTGGCGGCGGTGGGGTTCTTCGACACGCTGCTCAGCCGTTTCGTCTCGGACGGCGGCAGCGCCCAGGCCCGGGTCGACATGCTGGCGATCTTCGATGCCGTCCCGTTCCGGCAGCTGCTGCTGGCGCCCGACCTCCTGCAGGTGAGCACCCTGCGGCGGATCTACGGCCTGGAATGGGGCATCGAGAACTCGATCGTCTCCGACGTGCTCTACCACGGCATCCTGGTGACGACGCTGCTGGTCGTGGCGGTGGGCCTCTACCTCACGGAGATCGCGCGCAACTGCCGACGCGGCGTCTGGCTGCCGATCCTCACCTTCGTGATCCTGGTCAACACCTTCGAGGGCTTGGCCGGCAAGACCACCATGCTGGCGAAGTTCGCCCTGATGCTGATCGTGCTGTTTCCGCTCAATTCCCTGCGCACGCGGGCCTGAGGGCCGCTCACGGCCGCGCCGTCAGACCCAGTGCGGAGACCAGGGCGGGATCGACGACGTGCGCGTCGTCCATCAGGCCGAGGCCGTCGAACAGGTTCCAGAACGACCAGCCGAACCCCGCCTGCTCCGCCGCCCGCCGCACGTCGCCGAGATAGGCCGCGCGGTCGGGCGCCCGGGATGCGGTGTAGCGGGCGTCGGTGCGCACGGCCCCGAACTCGCCCATCAGGATCAGCCGGGCCGGGATCCCGTAGAGGTCGGCCCAGGCCGAGACCGGGGCCAACTCCTTCGCCAGATAAGCCGGTCCCGGCTCGGCCGCGAAGTAATCGCGCAGCTTCGCCTCGATCACCGTGCGGTCCCGGGCCTTCTCGGCTTCCGGGACCGCGCGGTCGGCAGCCATGCGGGCCCGGACCGCCGCCAGGGTTTCGGGCTGGCGCCCCGGAGCCCCGGGCCAGGGCACGGCGTTCAGCCAGCGATAGAACGGCTCTTCGGTGAGCCAGGTCGCGCCCTGGTGGGAGAACAGGTACGGCTCGTAGAAGTGGAAGGTGTAGAGCAGCGGCGCGAACCGGGCGAGGGATTCCGGGTCGAGGACCGACAGCCCGGAGACGAGGCTGCCGCAGGCGCCGGTCGCCACAAGGGTGAGCCCCGGCGCGGCGCCCCGGGCTGCGGTGAGGAGCGCGGCCTGGACCCGGTTCCAGGCCTCGGCCCCACAGCCTTGCGGCGGCTCGTTAACCGGCTCCAGGGCTACCCGCCCGATACCCTTCCGGACGCAGAGTCGGGCGAGGTCCACGATCAGCTCGCGATAGGCGGGGAACAGCGGCGCCCGGTCCGATCCGTAGAACGCGTCGGGCGTGTAATGATGCGTGGCGGCATTCGCCTGCACGTTGACGAGGACGCGCATCCCGGCAGCCAGCACGTCGTCGATCGCGGCCGAGAGCATGGCCATGAGGTCGGCTCGGCGCCCGCCCGTGAACGCCACGAACGGTCCGGGATCCAGGGGAAGCCGCGCGAAATCGAAGCCCAGCCCGGCCAGCCGGCGCAGGTCGTCGCGGGTCGGGGTCGGGCGGTCGGCCTGGAACGGCGGCCACGCGTAATCGATGCGCGGCGCCGGGAACTCCGTGGTCAGCGAGAACCAGGGCCACAGGGCGATGCCACGGCGCAGCGGAAGCGGCTCGGCTACGGCGGCGGCCGGGAGCGCACCGGCGCCGGCCACCGCGAGGCCGCCGGCCAGCACCGAACGCCGGTTCGCGCTCACATGTCGGTCCCGGCCGTGACGCGGGCGGGGCTCGCGTGGGTCCGGATGGGCGATGCGGCGAGTGCCGGGTAGCCGCCGACCCGCCGCAGCTCGCCTTCGTAGGCTGCCAACACGTCGTCCCAGCGGAAGCTTTCGGCACGCGCCCGCGCCGCCGCACCGGCCGCCGCGACCGCATCGTCGTCGGCGATCACGCGCTCGATCGCAGCGGCGCAGCTGTTGCCGTCCGTGAAGTAGAATTGGCCGTCGCCCGCAGTGTGGCGGTTGAACGGATTGTCGTGGGCGATCACCGCGTTGCCGGCCCAGAGCGCCTCGACCAGCGATGGGTTGGTGCCGCCGACCGTGTGGCCGTGAAGGTAGGCGCGGGCGTGGACCCGGAGGCTCTGGACCAGCTCCGGCTCATAGATCGCTCCCGGCATCAGCACCTCCAGTCCCGCGGCGTCCTCGACCGCACGGTGATAGGCGTTGCCGACCTTCAACGTTCCGAGCACCACCAGCCGCATGCCCCGCGGCTTGCGTGAGAACGCCTCGACGAGCGTCAGGATGTTGTTGTCGGGCTCGATGCGGGCGATCGACACGAGATAGCGGCCCGCCGTGAGACCGAGCGGGGGTGGGCCGAGATCCGCCGGCGGCGGGTCGCCTCCGTAAGGAATCGTCGCGATGGCGCGTCGCGGGCGGCGCCGGGCGAGATGGTCCGCAATCGCCGGATGGTCGGCCACGAGCCGCTGCGATGACCAGGCCGCGATCCACTCGCTCAGGTAGAAGAACGTCCGGACCGGCAGCGACCATTTCGGCCTGCGCCACTCGATCCCGTCCATGTTGGTGAGGATCCGGCCGCCGCGCGCCCAGAGGTAAGGCAGGAACGCCGCGCCGTTGTAGCCGAGCACGAGGCAGACGCCGCCCCGCGTCGCCGCGTCCTTCACGCAGACCGCATCGAAGGCGAGCGTCGCGGCCGGGCCGCGCAAGGCGACCTCCACGGTGATGAGTTCGATGCCGTTCCAGGTTCGGGTCGCGATTCGCTCCCGCACCCGGTCGACCTCCGCTTGGCAATACACGGCCACCCGCCAGCCGCGACCCGCCAGATAGAACGCGAGACGTTCCGCGAAAGTCTCGAAGCCGCCATGGGCGGCCGGAATGCCGCGTGTCCCAAGAATAAGTAGTGTGGGCACATCGACGGGCACGGCTCTTCCTTTCTTGTCAGCGACTCATATTGTACGGAGATAGGAATAACGGTCGCCTAAACAGGCGATACAACTCACAGTTGTTATAGACTGACAAGTATTCATCTTATGGTAGACAGTTCGATACTCACGACATCGTCTAGCCCAGTTGGCGCCCACAGCGCATCGCGTCCGTTGGCTTTTGGGCTGGAGACCCTGCAGCGTGGTGGGTTCGCCGCCGAGCCGGGCGCCGCCGGGACGACGGGCCGGTTCACCTTCGGCCGGGCCCGTGGCGATGTGCCGGTCACGCGCATCACCTGTGTCCACCAGGGTTTCGAACTCTACGGGTCCGATCGCTGCTTCATCGAGACGGTGCGGACCATCCGGGCCGCCCATCCGACCGCGCGGATCGACGTGGTTCTGCCCCGTCGCGGCCCGATCGTCGCGGCGCTCGAGCCCTATGCCAGCGCCATCGTGATCGAGCCCCTGTGGATCCTGCGACGCAAGAACCTCGCCCGGCTCGCGACGCTGGGGATGATGGCGCTGCCCTTCGCGGTGGCCCGGGCGCTCCGGCGCATCCGCGACAGCGACCTCGTCTACGTCAACACGACCGTGGTGGCCGACTATCTGCTGGCTGCCCGCCTGCTGCCGGGGCGCAGCATCGTGCACGTGCACGAGATCCCGGAAGGCGCCGTGTTGAAGGTCCTGCGCGGGCTGATCCGCTGGAGCGGGGCCAACGTGGTGTTCAATTCGCGCGCCACCGAGCGCGCCTACGCGCTGCCCCCGGAGGCCACGGCCCGGGTCGTCTATAACGGCATCGCGGGCCCGACCGAGCCGAACGACCGGGATTACGACGGCACGCGCCCGCTGCGGGTGCTGATGCTCGGCCGGATCAGCCGGATCAAGGGGCAGGACGTCCTGGTCGAGGCGCTGGCCTCCCTGCCGGAATCCGTCCGCAGCCGGATCGAATTACGGATCGTCGGCAGCGCCTTCGAGGATGCCGCGCGCGAGGAAGCCCTCGCCGCCCGGATCGCCGAGACCGGTCTGTCGAAGCAGGTCACGCTCCAGCCGTTCGTCGACGATCCGTCCGCGCTGTACCGCTGGGCCGACGTGGTGACGATGCCGTCGCAGCGGCCGGAATCCCTGGGCCGGGTCGCGATCGAGGCGATGTCCTACGGGGTGCCGCCGCTGGTGACCGACATCGGCGGACTCCCCGAGGTGGTAGCCGACGGCAAGACCGGGTGGATCGTCCCGCCGGGCGGCCCACAGCCGATCGCCGACGTGCTGGGCCGCATCGCCACCGATCCGGCCAGCTGGCGCGGCTTCGGCGCCGCGGCGCGGGTGCGCTACGAGACCCTGTTCTCGGAAGCCTCGGCGGCCGATGGGATCAACGGCATGGTCCGGGCGACCCTGCGGGGCGCGTTCAGCGCCGAGAAGGCGGTGACGGCGGAACAGACCGCGCGCCCGACGGTGTGATCGGAAGCCGCGGGCTCAAGCGCTCGGCGGCGGATACCCGGGCCGGACCAGCGATCATCAGTCGCGACCGATCTCCGGTGGACAATCGACGCGACAGTCAGATTCGGTAAGTACCAGTCGTCGATAATGGTCGACGGGCAGAACGTACGCGTTTTGGCGAAGCTCGAAGCGTCGGATCGGGAGCGGCCATCCGCATCGTCCGGGCGTCGGACATCGCAAGGTAGAGTCGGCGGTCCCCGTCGGCGAGCAAACCGGACCGGCGGAGGGAACGCCTCGTCATGGATGTCGTCGGCTTCATCACGCAGATCGTCGACAGGGTCTCCGCAGAGAACCTCGTCGCCGCGGGCCTGCTGTTCGCGACCGCGTTCGGCTGCGCGCTGATCGCCTACCTGCGGACGGCCGAACGCTATTCGTTCGCCGAGTTCTTCGAATTCGTGCTGCCGCACGAAGTGATGACTCATCCTTCGGCCCGGGCCGACCTGCTGTTCTACATCACCCGCAAGGCGATCATGCCGTTCCTGCTGATCCCGGCCGGGGTGACCTTCGTGGTGGCGGTGGGCTACGCGACCAACCGGGTGCTGGGCACCGTCTTCGGGATCGACCAGCCGGTCTTCGGCGATCCCGGGCCGGTGACCGTGGTGCTGTTCACCCTCACGATGCTGCTGGCCTACGACTTGTCCTACTACCTCTACCACACGGCCCAGCACCGCTACCCGTTCCTGTGGGAGCTTCATAAGGTCCACCACTCCGCCGAGGTGATGGTCGGCATCACCAAGGACCGGGTCCACCCGCTCGACGAGCTGATGAACCGCGCCTGGGACGGGGTGATCCCCGGGATCTGCTTCGGGATCTGGAGCCTGCTCGCGCTCAACCCGGTCGAGCTGACGGTGTTCGGGATCAACGTCTACATCATGCGCAACATCCTGATGATGGACTTCGTACGGCACACGCATTTCAAGATCTCGTTCGGCCGGCTCAACGCGGTCATCCTCTGCCCGCACTGGCACCAGCTCCACCACTCGACCGCGCCCCAGCATTACGACAAGAATTTCGGGTTGCTGTTCTCGTTCTGGGACCGTCTGTTCGGGACCCTTCACGTCCCGGATCCGAACGAGGATTTCACCTTCGGCCTCGTCGATCGGGATGTCGCCGACTATCAATCCCTGTCGGGGCTCTACGTGCTGCCGTTGAAAAAGATGGGCCGGCGGATCGTGCGGCAGGTGCGGCGCCTGCGCGGAATTCCGGCTCAGCCTCGCTCGGGCGCTTGACCATGTCTCCTGAACGTTTCGAGATCGTCCGCACCACCGACCGCCTCGCGGCCGTCGGACCGGCCTGGACCGACCTGTGGACCCGCAGCAATGCCCTGGTGTTCCAGAGCCATGCCTGGATCTCGGCCTGGTGGGCGAGCGCCCCCGACCGCGATCGCCGGGCGCTGGCGATCGTGCTGGCGTGGCGGGGCGAGACCCTGGTCGGCGTGCTTCCGCTCGCCACGGTGCGGCGGAAAGGGTTTCGCGTGCTCGAATGGGCCGCCAAGGATTGCTCCGACTTCGGCGACGCCGTGCTGGCCGACCGCACGAATGCTGGGCTGGTGTGCCGGATGTGGCGGCAGGCCAGCCGCGAGGGCGGCTTCGATCTGGCCTATCTCAACCGCCTCCTGCCCGACGCCGCCGCGCGGGCGCTGCTCGCCCCCGCCACAGGCGGCGTCCGGCTGCGGCTGAACCACCGCGACGAGGCGAACTGGCGGGTGCGCGGCCCCTGGCCGACCGGGCAAGCCTGGTTCGACGCACAGTCGAAGAAGACCCGCCAGAACTACCGCCGCGGCCAGAAGAGCATGGGCGAGCACGGGCCGCTGACGTTCCGGCTGCTCGGCCCCGAGGAGCCGCTCGGGCCGGTTCTCGACAGGCTGACCCAGTTCAAGCGGGCTTGGCTGGCGACTCACGACCTGCCGTCCACGGCGTTCTACGACGAGGGCTCGCAGGCCTTGCCCGCGATGGTCCAGGTGCTGGCCGCGACCGGGCTGCTGCACGCCTTCGTGCTTGAATGCGGCGGCGCCGTCGTCGCCGTCTCGATCAACTTCGTCCAGGCCGGGACGATGATGGCGTTCGTCACCACCTACGATCCGGCCTTCGAGCGCGGCTCGCCCGGCATGGTCCTGATGATGGACTACATCATGTGGTCGATCGACCGTGGGCTGCACACGGTCGACTTCCTGTGCGGCGACGAGGGCTTCAAGGGCCGTTTCGGCACCCAATCCCTGACCCTGGCCTCGATGATGGGCGGGCGCACCCCCCAGGGCGCGGCCGCGCATCTCGTCGACCGCACCCGCCACGCATTGCAGCAGCGCTTCGGCAAGGACGGCGCCGCGGAAGCGCCGCCGACCGAGGCCGCGGCGTGACGCGCTGAGGATCTCCGGACATCGCGCGCTCGGCGCGGGCGCGCGGTCGAATCATCCCTTGGCCGCCGCACCCCGTGGTCCCCGCGACAGGCCCCGGAACGCAGCCACCGACCAGGCCAGCGTCGCGATCTCCGAGGCCAGGAGCCCGACGAGCGCGGTGGCAGGGGGCAACAGGAGCAGGAGCGGCACCATGAGGGCGAAGCCGAGGGCGGCGCTCGCTACGGCCCCGGCCGTGATCATTCGGAAGGCCGCGGAGGCTTCGAGATAGGCGCGTGGAATCGCGTAGAGCAGCGACATCGTCACGACAGCCCAGACGCCGAGGCCGATCCAGCCCATGGGCTCGCCCGCGAAGCGCCCCTTGAACAGCACCCGCTCGATCAGCGGCAGGGTCGCGGCCATCAGCAACCCATAGACTAGGCAGGCGAAGGCGATCAGCAGGACGTAGCGCGTCACGAGCCGCCGGGCGGCCTGGATCTGCCCTACGGCCAGCAGGCTGCTTATCTCCGGCAGGACCATGTTCATCAGCGCGGACGTGGGAATGCGCAGCGGCGCGTACAGCACGAGCGTCGCGGCGATGGGCGCGTAGGCGGCGGGGCCGGCCAGCAGGGCGAACAGGAGCGTCAGGCCCTGGCCCTGGACGGTGAGGCTGGTGACGCCGGCCAGCGACCAGGCCAGGGTCCGCCAGATCGCCCGGTATCGCGCCCGCGCCCGGGCGTGGAGCGAAAGTCTGAGCCGCTCGCGCAGCGCCCCGTATGCCACCGCGATCGCGATGGCATGCGCCAGAGCGATGGCCAGGAGGGCGCGGTCCAGCAGCGCCTCGCCCTCGCCGCTCAGCCCTTGCCAGAGGAAGGCGGCGCCGCAGACCGCGTAGACGAGGTCGCTCAAGCCCGCGATCCGCGGCCGTCCGCGGGCGAGCAGCACGATCCGCAGATAGCTGCGGAAGCCGTAGAGGCCCACGAACGCCCCTGCACCCAGTGCGCCCAGACCGATCACGGGAAGAAGCGCCACGCCGGTGGCGAACGCCATCAGCACGGAGACCAGGGCCGCGCCGGAGCCGAACATCACGTCGTAGCCCAGCGCCGCCGGTCGGCCGAGACTCCGGGCGAGGTGGAGCGTCGCCGGCACCGTCACCAGGGCGCGGATATAGGTGATGCCGACTGCGCCGACCGTGAACACGATCGCGAACAGCCCGTAATCGTGGGCGTCGAGTTCGCGGACCAGCAGGATGTTCAGCGCGAAGTGGAACAGGCTCTGGATCAGCTCGCCGGACAGGATCACGGCGAACCGTCCCGACAGGGCTGCGCGCACGGAGGCGGTCAGGCGTAGGCTGCGGGCCGGCATGGGACGGGTCTCACCGGGGCGCGGCATGGGTCTCGACAGGAGGGTGTGGGCGGCCTCGTCCAAGGGGGACAATTGCCACGCCTCGACCCCGGGAACGTGGGTGGCGGTCCGCACGGGCATCCGCACGCACGCGACGGAGGCACGAAATCTAGCGGCCGGTCCAGTCCGTATCGTTCCGGGTCCTGGACCCCAGCACATCTCGGAGTGCGGCGAGACAGCGCGCGACGTCGTCCGGGTCGGCCCAGACATGCGGGCTGAGGCGCAGAGCGCCCGAGCGCTCGCTCGCGAAGACCCGTGCCGCCTGCAGGCGATCCATGAGCCCATCGGGCAGGCCGCCGGGCGCATGAACGCCGAGGATGTGGTCCGCGCGCAGATGCGGTGGCGCCACGGTGAGGCCGAGCGCCGTCACGCCCTCGGCGAGGCGATCGGTCAGATCCCGAAGCCGCGCGGCGATGGACGGGACGCCCCACGCGGCGATGAGGTCAAGCCCGCTCGCGGCCATGGACAGGGCCACGGGATCGTTCAACTCACCCCGGTCGTAGCGCCGGGCTCCGGCCGCCGGCGTGCGGTTTCCGATGTTGTCCTCGATCGGCAGGCCGTCCTGCCGATGGGGGGCGGCGTACAGGAACGCGACGCCGTAGGGGCCGAGCGCCCATTTGTAGGTCGGAAAGGCGAGGAAATCCGGCCGCCAGCGGGCCACATCCACGGGCATCGCCCCCACCGCCTGCGTCGCGTCGATCACCAGGGCCGCACCTGCCGCATGCACCGCCGGTGTGAGGCGGTCGAGGTCGATCAGGCTTCCGTCTGTCCAATGCAGGGGTGTCAGGGTGGCGATCGCGAGCGGCTTGTCCGACGGCTTGTGGATCGCCGCCAGCAGGGCGGCGGTCCAGTCGCCGTCCGGCGGCCGGGGAACTTCCTCGACGGCCAGGTCGTGCGCGGCCGCCAGCCGGTCGTAGGCGTAGCGCAGGGAGGGGAACTCGTCGGCGACTCGCAGCAGGCGCCCGCCCCGCGCGGGAGCGAGGTTACACGCGGCGGTCGCCATGGCGTGGCTCACCGAGCCGACGATCGCCACATCGTCCGCGCCCGCACCGATCAGGCGCGCCGCAGCTTCGCGGGTCCGCTCGGCGAGGGCCGGGAACGCCGTCCTGGGATGGTCCCAGGGTCGGCTCTTGGTCAGGATGCCGGCCTCGCCTGCAGCCCGGACGACGCGCGGCAGCGGCGACCAGGCTGCGGCATCCAGGTAGCTGACGTCCGCCGGCACCTCGAACAGGTGGCGCTGACTGGGAATCGCTTCGATACGCGGCATGATAGAGGCGAGCGTAGAGGATCGGACGGGCAGCCGCCATCGTCCGGGCTTGATCGCCCAGCCCCGATGCCGCAAGCCGGCGGACCACAGCCCCGCGAGGCACCCGTGCCGACCCGCTTCCTGCCAACGACCGACATCGCGTCACGATGGGACGCCTGAGCCGCGACTGCTTCGACGTTGCCCCCGCGCCCATGCGGGTCGCCGACGCGGTGACTCTGTTGCGCGCACGGCTGCCGATCCTGTCAGCCATCGAAACGGTCCCTGTCGACCGGTCCGATGGGCGCGTCCTCGCCGAGGATTTGATCGCTCCGATCGATCTGCCGCCGTTCGATAACGCGGCCGTCGACGGCTACGCCGTGCGCGCCGGTGACGTCGCGAATGCGGGCGAGACACGCCTGCCCCTGGGGGGCCGCGTCCCGGCCGGGCATGCGCCGGTCGATCCCGGGCCGGGCTTCGCGGTGCGGATCTTCACCGGAGCGCCGATGCCGCCGGGGACCGACGCGGTGGCGATGCAGGAGGATGTGCGGATCGACGGCGAGGCTGTGATCCTGCCGGCGGGCCTCGCCTCGGGGTCCAATCGCCGCCGGGCCGGAGAGGATATTGCGCGCGGCAGCCGCGCGATCCCGGCGGGCACCCGGCTGGGTCCGCGCCACCTCGCGCTGGCCGCCGCGCTCGGCCTGCCCGCCCTGCGCCTGCGCGTGCCGCTCAAAGTGGCGTTGTTCTCCACCGGCGACGAGTTGACCCCGCCCGGCCGGCCTCTCCCGGCCGCCGGCATCCACGACGCCAACCGGCCGATGCTCGCCGCCCTCTTGCGCAGGCTCGGGGCCGAACCCGCCGATCTCGGCATCCTGCGCGACGCGCCCGGCCCGTTGCGGCAGCGCCTCGAAGCCGCAGCCGCCGACCACGACCTGATCCTCACCACCGGCGGCGTCTCGGTCGGCGAGGAGGATCACGTCCGTGCCGCCGTCGAGGCGTCGGGCGGGCTGACCTTCTGGCGGCTGGCCATCAAGCCGGGCCGGCCCGTGGCGCTCGGCACCGTGGCGGGCACGCCGTTCGCAGGTCTCCCCGGCAACCCCGCCGCCGCCTACGTGACCGCCCTGGCGGTCCTCCGCCCCCTCGTCCTGCACCTGTCGGGCGCGCACGACGAGACGCCGACGCTGACCGTGCGAAGCGGCTTCGCCCAGGAGAAGCGCGTGGGCCGGCGCGAGTACCTGCGCGTCCAGATCCGCGTCGGCGCCGACGGCGTCGCGGAGGCGGTGCCGTCGACGGGGGGCGCCTTGTCCGGCCTGTCGGCCAGCGACGGGCTGGTGGAACTCGGCGAGGATCTGAGCGCGATCCGTGTGGGTGATCCGTTGCCATACCGGGCGCACGGGGATCTGGGGTGAGTCTTGGGGATGGGTCTTGGGCATGCGTCGGGTGACGACGCTCTCAACAATTGGCGGCGCGCGTATATACTCGCACGTATATACGCGGAGGCTTGTATGAGGCGGACTCGGGTGTTTCAGTCGGGCAACAGTCAGGCGGTGCGACTGCCCGCCGGCTTCCGCCTTCAAGGCCCGGAGATCGAGATTCTCCGCAGGGGCGATGAAATCGTGCTGCGTGAGATCCGGACGCACGACCTAACGGCCGCCTTTGCGCTCCTGACCGAGCTTCCGATCGACGAACTCGTCCGTGAGGACGCGCCGCCGCAGGATCGCGACGGCTTATGAAGCCGCGCTACATGCTCGATACCAACATCTGCATCTACATCCGCCGCGCACGGCCGCCACAGGTACTCGAACGGTTCCGCGACCTGCGACCGGGCGAGGTGGTGATATCGCCGATCACCCATGGCGAGTTGCAGTTCGGTTTGGAGAAGATCCGGGATACACCCGGATTCGATGCGGCCTTGCGGGCCTTTGCCAGGCTGACGGAGATGATCCCGGTCGTCACCCCGGGCGAAGCGACTGCAGCGCATTACGCGGCGTTTCGCGCCAAGCTTCAGAGGGCCGGCTTGATCATCGGCAACAACGACCTCTGGATCGCGGCGCACGCGAAGGCGCTCGATGTCATTCTCGTGACCAACAACACGCGGGAGTTCGATCGCCTGAAACCTGCCCTCACAATTGAGAACTGGGCCGCGCGGGGGAGCGTATCCGGCGCTTAGTCGGATCCCCCCTCGTCACGCCCAGGACAGCACTTCACGGCCCACCGCCCCCGATATCCGGCGGGACACCGCGCCCACCAGCCTGTAGAGCGTCAAATCCGTCCCTGCCCGACCCGTTCGAGATCCCGTGCCCCTGCTCGCAGACCGCGCCCCCGCCAAAGTCAACCTCACGCTCCACGTGCTCGGGCGCCGGGCCGGAGACGGCTACCACGAGTTGGAGAGCCTGGTGGCCTTCGCGGGGACCGCCGACCGCCTGACCCTCCACCCCGGCGCCGCGCTCGGCCTCACCGTCAGCGGTCCGACCGCCGGTCCGGCCGGTCCGACGGACGACAACCTCGTCCTGCGCGCCGCCCGCGGGCTGGCGGCACGGGTGCCGAACCTGCGATTGGGGGCGTTCCATCTGGTCAAGCGCCTGCCGGTTGCGGCCGGCATCGGCGGCGGTTCGTCGGATGCCGCCGCGGCCCTGCGGTTGCTGGCGTGTCTCAACGACCTGCCGCTCAATCATGCAGCCCTGATCGCCGCCGCGCGCGAGACCGGGGCCGACGTGCCGGTCTGCCTCGACCCGCGGGCCCGCATGATGCGTGGCGCCGGGGAGGAGATCGGCCCCGTGCTGGGGCTCGCGCCGCTGCCGGCCGTGCTGGTCAATCCCGGCGTGCCGGTGCCGACCGCTCCGGTGTTCAAGGCCTTGGGCCTCGCGGTCGGGCAGACGCGCGACGGCGCGGCCCATCCCGAGATCGCCGAGGGGCTCAGCGCCGACGCCCTGGTGGCGTCCCTCGCCCCGGCCCGGAACGACCTGGAGGCGCCAGCGCTCACGGTCGCCCCGGTGATCGGCGAGGCCCTGGCGGCCCTGCGCGCGCGGGACGGATGCCGCCTGGCACGGATGTCCGGCTCGGGTGCGACGGTGTTCGCGCTGTTTGCTGACCGCCGCGCGGCGGTGCGGGCTGCCGCCGCCTTGCGGACCGCGCATCCGAATTGGTGGGTGGCGCCGACCTTCCTGCGCTGAACGGCGCGTCGCACCTGCCCTCAGCCCCCTGCCCCCTGCCCTCAGCCCCCGCTTGCCTCCGCGCGGATGCGATTCCGGCGGAAATACGCCCGGCGCTCGGCCTCGGCGCGGACCGTCGCGGCGCGCACCTGCAACAGGTCCTTGCGGGTGAGCAGCCCGACCAACTCACCGCTCTCCGGGTCGGTGACCGTCAGGCGGCCTTGGCCGGCCGACAGCATCACGTCGAGGGCGTGCGATACCACATCGCCCGGATGGACCGATGCCAAGCCAGCATCCGAGACGCGCTCGGCGAGGGTCTCGTCGGCCGCGTCATCCTCCCGCGTCTCCATCGTCCAGCGGAGCGCGTCGTCGCGCGTGACCAGGCCTACCGGCCGACGGCCGCCGTCGAGTACCGGATAGGCGTGGTGGGGACCGGCGGTGATCGCCGCCACAGCCTCGGCCACCGGCAGATCCCCCGCGAGGGTGGCGACCTTGCGGGTCATCACCGCCTCGACCCGGGCCAAGTCGTAGGGATCGATGCCGTATTCCCGGGTCACGTGCTGTCCCCGCCGGGCGATCTTCTCGGTGAGGATCGAGCGCTTGAGCAGCAGCACGGTCACCGCGTAGGCCGCCATGGTGGCGGCGAGCAGGGGTGCCAGGGCGGCGACGTCGCCGGTCACCTCGACGGCGAACACCACTCCGGTCAGTGGCGCCGGCAGGGTCCCACCGAGCATCGCCGCCATGCCGAGCAGCGCCCAGAACCCATGCGCACCGGGGAGGACGAGGCCGATCAGCCAGCCGATCGCGCCACCCAGGATCAGCAACGGTGCGAGCACGCCCCCGGACGTGCCCGACGACAGCGCGGCGAGCCAGATCACCGCTTTCACGACGAGGATCATCAGCACCGCTCCGGCCAGCATGTGCCCGGACAGCAGATCGCGGATCACATCGTAGCCGACACCGAGCGCCCGGGGCTCCACCAAGCCGCCGAGGCCGACCACGAGGGCGCCCAAAGCCGGCCACCACATCCAGTGGATCGGCAGCCGGCCGAACCCGTCCTCGAGGGCGTAGAGCGCGCGCGTGAGCACACCGGAGATCAGCCCGCAGGCCAGCCCGAGCGCTGCACAGGCGGGCAATCCCCACCACGGCAGCGCCGGATTGTCGGTGAAGGGGAAGAGCGGGCCGGCCTCGAACAGGGCGGGCCGCCAGCAGGCCGCCGTCACCGCACCGACCGTGACCGGCACGAGGCTGCGCGGGCGCCACTCGAACAGCAGCACCTCGACGGCGAGCAGCACGGCCGCCACGGGCGTACCGAAGATCGCCGTCATGCCGGCCGCGGCGCCGGCCACCAGCAGGGTCTTCCGTTCGGATGCGCTCAGATGGAAGAACTGCGCGAACAGCGAGCCCACCGCGCCGCCCGTGACGATGATCGGTCCCTCGGCGCCGAACGGCCCGCCCGTGCCGATCGCCACCGCCGAGGAGAGCGGCTTCAAGACAGCCACCTTGGGCGACATCCGGCTGCCGCCGATCAGGATCGCCTCCATGGCCTCCGGGATGCCGTGGCCACGGATCTTCTCCGAGCCGTAACGCGCCATCGCACCCACGATCAGCGCGCCGATGACCGGAATCGCGATCATCCACGGCCCCGGCGTCGCGCCGGCGAGTGACGTCAGAGCGGTGTCGAAGCGGCCGTACCAGGCGAGATTGGTCACCAGGCCGATCAGCGTGAGCAGGATCCAGGCGGTGGCGGTCGCAGCCGTCCCGGTGATCGCCGCGAGCGCGGCCAGCGCCAGAACCCGCCGATCCGCGCTGAAATCGCCGAGCACCCGCCGCAATGGCCTGCCAGCGCCGTGCGCGATGTCCTGTCCGCCGTCCATACAGCCCTCCGTCCTTCACGGCCCAATTATATCGTAGCACGATATATTCAATGACGTCCGGACCGGAACGGGGTGCTACGGGCCCGGGAAGCCCTTATGGATCCGGACGCTATAAGGCCGAACGTCCAGAACCGGCACCAGGGAGATTACCGTGGCTTGCGAGGATCCTCAGACCGCGCCGCTGTCCCAGGAGCAGTACGCCGCTCTGGCGGAATTCCGATACCGACTGCGGCGCTTCCTGGCCTTCAGCGAGGCGGCGGCAGGCCGGGCCGGCATCCCACCTCAGCAGCATCAGGCACTCCTGGCCTTGGCCGGCCATGCCGGGCGCGCGCCGCCGACGGTGGGGCTGCTGGCCGAGCAACTTCTGATCGCTCCGCATACCGCGGCCGAACTCGTCGCCCGGATGGTCGTTGGCGGCCTGCTTACGAAGGGACGCGCCGCCGAGGATCGACGCCGGAGCGAATTGGCGCTCACGCCCCGGGCCGAAACCCTGCTGCGCGATCTGACCGCTGCGCACCTGGAGGAGTTGCGCGGCCTGGTGCCAGCGCTCTCGGGCGCGCTCCATCCCGCGGCGACTTGACGCATAGGGGGTTGGATGGTCTTTTTCCGTAGGGGGGGGAGCGGAGATGGCGGATCCTGACAGGTCGGCGGCGCACCGCGCCAAGCTCCGCGGGTTCTACACGTCGCTGGTGGCCAACCCGAATGCGGCCGACCCGCGCGTCGCGGCGGCCTTCGCGGCAGTTCCTCGGGAGCCGTTCGCCGGCCCGGGGCCCTGGTCGATCCTGGCCGCACATGTCTGGCGATCTCAGGATCGCGGCCCGCTCTACGTGACCACCCCGGACGACGACCCCGCCTTCCTGTATCAGGACGTGCTGGTCGCCCTCGACGCAGCAAGCGGCATCAATATCGGACAGCCCAGCCTGCACGCCCTCTGCCTCGATGCGCTCGCGCCCCGGCCCGGGGAGACCGTGGTCCAGGTCGGGACAGGCAGCGGGTATTATACGGCGCTCCTCGCCCATCTCGTCGGGCCGGACGGCCATGTGTGCGGCTTCGAGATCGACTCCGGCCTCGCGGAGCGGGCGGCGCGCAATCTCATCCCCTGGCCGTGGGCCCGGGTCGATGCGCGCTCCGGCGTAGACGGGAGCCTCCCCGAGGCCGACGCGATCTACGTCAATGCCGGGGCACCGCGCCCTCAGGACGATCGCTTGAAGGGGATCAGGCGGTCTGAGTGACGATGGCTCTGAGGTAGTCGT
>NZ_BPQU01000014.1:0-100492 GCF_022179445.1 Methylobacterium mesophilicum
TCGTGCGGGCGAGGTCGGACAGGTTGTCCACCATCGCGTTCAGCGTCCGCCCCAGGCGCGCGATCTCGTCGCGCCCGCCGGAGCGCAGACGGTCGGACAAATCGCCCGCGCCGACCCGCTCGACGAAACCCATCACGGCCCCGAGCGGCCGGACGATCAGGCGGTTGATGGCAATCCCGATCCCGGCGCAGATCAGGAGCGTGATCAGGGTGCCGCCCCACAGGGCGAGGCTCTCGTTGCGCTCGGCCCGGGCGACGCGCAGCTTCAAGGCGACCCGGCGGGCTTCCTCGGCGGTCTCGATGGCGCCGAGCTTGGCCCGCAAGGTGTCGAACAGTTGCTTGCCCGCGCCCTCGGCCTCGATGCGGATCGCCTCGGGCCGGGTCGCCGGGTCGGCTGCGCCCTTGATCGCCGCCTCGCTGATCTCGGTCTGCCAGGTGCGCGCCGCCGTGGCGGCGTCGGCCAGGAGCCGCGACGCTGTCGCGTCAGTGCCGATCAGGAGGCCGAGGCGGTTGATCGCCGCGTCCAGGGCCGGCCGTCCCTGCCGGTAGGGTTCGAGGCTGCCATCCCGCCCGGTGATCAGGTAGCCGCGCAGCCCCGTCTCCTGGTTGAGCATGGCGTTGCGGAACGCGTCGAGGCCGCGGATCGTCTGGTTCGACCGGTCGAGGACGTCGTTGGCGTCCTGCAGTTGCCCGCGGGTGACCAGGACCGCCCCACTGCTGAGCACCGAGACCAGCGCGATGACGCCGATGGCGGCGCCGAGGGTGCGGTTGAGGCCCAACGTGTTCGGCATGCTCGACTGCTCCCTGCCCGGGCTTGCGGACGGCCGCGCGCGGCCGCGGCTAGCGATGGCGGGTAAGCCCATAACGCCCAAACCCCGCCTGTGCGAGCGACCGGCGGAGACAGCGCGCCGCCCTCCCCGGCGGGCTGCCCCCGGTACATCGGCGCGGCGGGCCGAGATCCCGCACGAACCAGTGGACCTTCCGGCGCACACGCGGTAGAATGGCCGTGAGGTTGATGACCGGTTCATAATAACGTTTCAGGACCCGGGGGCGGTACCCGGCGCCTCCACCAGAAACATCCTGCCCGGTGGTTTTCACGGGGTAGCGCAGACGGCCCTCATCGGGCGCCGATTGCGGCCATGGTGTTTCTGCTGGGGGCGAAGTTAGGTTCGACTGGACGGTAAAGGGACCGCGAGTTCTACCCTGTTTCGGCAGGATAAGATGCGATCTTCGGTAAGGACTCGACCGGTTCGGCGCAGGCAACCCCTGTTCCGGGCACCTGACCAAAACTCTAAATGCCAACGATAACGTTGTCATGGATGCCCGCCTCGCGGCGTAAGCATCTTGCGGCAGGGCAGCCGTAGAAACAGAACCCGGGGCTTCGGCCCCGGGGCCCACCTTTTTCCTTCCTCGCGACGATCGACGACGCTCGGTGGCCAGGCCGTGGGCGGTCGACGCGCGTCCGGACGCCCGGATCACGCCCCGCCGGCAGCAGTGAAGACTCGTCCGGGCGCGGGCGAGACTTCGGCGGCTCGGCGCATTCCGGCTTTTCGCCCGTCCACGTCCCCCGTATGGATGAGCCCGCCTCGCGCATCACACCGGAGCCCTCATGGCGCGCACCTCGTCGTTGAAATCCTGTCTCGGCATGCTCGCCCTAGCCTCCCTCGGCATGGTCGCGAGCCGGACGGCGCAGGCGGACGCGACGCTCGACCGGATCAAGGGGCGGCAGAAGTTCACGGTCGGCATCATCCTGTCGGGTGCGCCCTTCGGCTACATCGATCCGCAGAGCCGGGCCGAGAAGGGCTTCAACATCGATCTCGCGAAGGCGCTGGCCGAGAAGCTCGGCGTGAAGGTCGAGCTCGTCACCGTCACGCCGCCCAACCGCGTGCAGTTCCTGCAGCAGGGCAAGGTCGACGTCCTGATCGCCAACATGCAGTTCACCGAAGATCGCGCGAAGATCATGGATCACGTGCAGACCCCGTACGACCGGGCCGGCGGTGCCGCCCTCGGGCGCAAGGACAGCGGGATCAAGGACTGGGCGGACCTGAAGGGCAAGCCGGTCTGCATCTCGCAGGGCTCGAACTACGCGCAGCCCCTGGCCGACACCTACGGCGCCGAGGTGAAGGGCATCCCGAGCCAGCCGGAATCGATGCTCGCGCTCCAGGGCGGCAATTGCGTCGTCGCCGTCCACGTCGCGCCGACGATCAAGCTGCTGCTCGCCGACCGCCCGAACGAATGGAAGGACTACGCCATCGTCATCCCGACCGAGCTGGAGCCGGCCGACTCGGTGATCTGGCTGCGGAAGGGCGAGCGCGACACCGGCGCGGCGCTCGACGCGGCGGTGCGCGATCTCCATGCCTCGGGCGCGATGCTGGAGATGGCCAAGGCGAACCGCCTGGTCGATCCGACCTTCCTGGAGGAGGCGCGGCGCAAGTACGCCGCGCCCGCCAAGCCCTGACCGCGTCGCTGCCGGCATGATCGACCAAGCCGTCCGGGCCTTCATCGCCCTCGCGGGCGAGGTCGGCCTGCACTACGATTTCCTCCTGAGCGCGTCCGAGGTCCGGCCCTGGATCGCCGGCATGGGCACGACGCTCCTGCTCGTGCTCCTGGCGATCCCGCTGAGCCTCGCCGCCGGCGTGGCCTTCGCGGCGGCCCTGACCTCGGGGCGGCCCTGGCTCGCCGGCCCGGTGCGGGCCTATGTCGAGCTCACCCGCAACACCCCGACCCTCGTCCAGCTGATGTTCGCGTTCTTCGCGCTCAACATGCTGCTGTCGAAGGCGCTCGGCGGCGCGGCGAACAACCCGTTCACGCCGTTCTTCTGGGTGGTCGCGGTGACCGGGCTCCACATCGCCGCCTTCCACGCCGAGGCTTTGCGCGGCGGGATCGAGGCCGTGCCGGCGGCCATGGTCGAGACCGCCCACGCCATCGGCTTCTCCGCCTTCGAGGTCCTGCGCTACGTGACGCTGCCGCTGGCCCTGCGCACGGCGATGCCGGCCCTCGTGAACAACCTTGTCAACCTCGTGAAGCTCACCACCATCGGGTCGGCGATCGCGGTGGGCGAGGTGACCTACGCGTCGATCATGATCTGGACGCAGCGCGACAACGTCCTCGAGCTGATGATCGTGATCCTGCTGTTCTTCGGCCTGATCAACACGGTGCTGTCGCAGGTCGGCCGGTACGTGGAGCGTCGCCTCGCCGTCCCGGGATACGGCGTGTGAGCACCGCCGCGCTCCCCGCGCGAAGCCGCGCCACCCTCGGTCCGGCCCTGGCCTGGCTGGGCCTCGCCGCCGCCGGCTTCCTCCTGTGGTTCGTGCTCGACGCGCGGCTCGCCCGCGACCTGCTCGACTGGCTGCCCTACCTCGCCTCGGGCTTCGCCATGAACATCCTGATCAGCGTGCTCGCCATGGGCGCGGGCACGCTGGCGGGCGTCACGCTGGGGGCGATGGAGCTGTCGGCCGCGCGGCTCGTGCGAGCCCCGGCGGTGGCCTACGTGCAGGTGTTCCGCAACGCGCCGCACCTCGTGCTGATCTTCGCCACCACCTACATCTTTCCGTTCGAGATCGTGGTGGCCGGCACCTACCTGCCCTTTCCCGACTGGCTGAAGGCGGTGTTCGGGCTCGCGATCCCGGCGAGCGCCTACGTGGCCGAGATCGTCCGCGGGGCGATCCAGTCGGTCCCGACCACGCAGTGGGACGCCGCCAAGGGCGTCGGCATGTCCCGCGGGCAGACCCTGCGCTGGATCATCCTGCCCCAGTGCCTGCGCCGGGCGCTGCCGCCCTGGATGAACCTCTACGCCTCGATCACCATGAGCACGGCGCTGGCCTCCCTGGTCGGCGTCCACGAGCTGCTGCACGCGGCCACCGACGCGAGCACGGCGGTGCGCCGCGACGACTTCACCATCGCGGTCTACCTCACGGTGCTCGCCGCCTTCTTCCTCTTCTGCTTCCCGATCTCGCGCCTGACGCGGCGCCTCGAACGCCGCCTCGCCCCGCGCTGAAAGCCGATCGCCGCCCCATG
Organism: Methylobacterium mesophilicum; assembly: GCF_022179445.1. Classification (GTDB taxonomy): domain Bacteria; phylum Pseudomonadota; class Alphaproteobacteria; order Rhizobiales; family Beijerinckiaceae; genus Methylobacterium; species Methylobacterium mesophilicum. Next base: position 4,017 of record NZ_BPQU01000014.1, read on the forward strand.
GCACAGGATTCCACCCCCCGGCCGATCCTCGTCGAACTGCAGGACGTCCACCTGTCCTTCGGGGCGGCCGAGGTGCTCAAGGGCATCGATCTGACGGTGGCGAAGGGGGATGCGGTCTCGATCATCGGCCCGTCCGGTTCGGGCAAGTCCACGATCCTGCGCTGCATCAACGGCCTCGCCCAGCCGCAGGCGGGGCGGATCACGGTGGCCGGCACCCGGGTCGACACCCTGCGCACCGAGGCCGAGCGGATCGCCCTGCGCAAGCGCATCGGCATCGTGTTCCAGCAATACAACCTGTTCCCGCACCTCACTGTGATGGAGAACATCACCATCGCGCCGACCCGCATCCTCAAGGTGCCACGGGCCGAGGCCGAGGCCCTGGCCCGCGACCTGCTCGCCCGGGTCCGCCTCGCCGACAAGGTCGCGGCCTATCCGGGTGAATTGTCCGGCGGCCAGCAGCAGCGCGTCGCCATCGCGCGGGCGCTGGCCATGCGGCCGGACCTCGTCCTGTTCGACGAGGTCACCTCCGCCCTGGATCCCGAGATGGTCGGCGAGGTGCTCGCCGTCATCCGGGAGCTGGTCCGCGACGGGCTGACCAGCATCCTCGTCACCCACGAGATGCGCTTCGCCGAGGAGATCAGCGACACGATCGCGTTCACCGAGAACGGCCGGATCGTGGCGCAGGCGCCGCCGGCCGAGCTGTTCTACCGGTCCGGCAATCCGCGCATCCGCCAGTTCATCGGCGGCTTCCAGGGCTATCGGGACGCCGTGCAGGACCGGGAGGGGATCTGATGCCGAACCCGCGCACCGCCGCCCTCGCCGAGGCGATCGTCGCCGCCCGCCCGGACGCCGATCCCGCCGCCATGATGGCTGCGCGGGTCGCGCTGGTGGACTTCCTGGCCTGCGCTCTGGCCGGCAGCACCGACCCGTCGCTCGCGACGTTGCGCGGTGTCTTCGGCGATGCGCCCGGCCGCGCCTTGGTGATCGGCGCCGCTCAGCCGGCCGACCCGTTCCTGGCCGCCCTCCTCAACGGCCATGCCGGCCACGTGCTCGATTACGACGACGTGCATGCCGGCGTGCGTGGCCACCCGACCACCGTGATCGTCCCGGCGCTGCTCGCCGCCCTCGGCCCCGACGCGCTCCCCACCGCGGACGCGTTCCTGGCCGCCTACCTGGTGGGGTTGGAGACCATGGCGCATCTCGGGCGCGCGATCGGCCCCGCCCATTACGAGCGCGGCTTCCACGCCACCGCCACCCTCGGTCCCCTCGGTGCGGCCGCCGCGGTCGCGCATCTGTGCGGCTTCACCCCCGGGACGACCGCGATCGCCCTGGGGCTCGGCGCGACGCAGGCCGCCGGGCTGCGGCTGCAATTCGGATCCGACGCGAAGCCGCTCCATGCCGGGCTCGCCGCCCGCAACGGCCTGGCGGCGGCTCGCCTGGCCGAGGCCGGCCTGTCCGGCGCCGACGACGGCCTCGATGGCGCGAACGGGTTCCTGCAGGCCTACGGCTTCGGCGAGGCGGCGCCCGAGCGCGTGCTGGAGGATTGGGGCGCCCCCTGGCAGATCGTCCGCCCCGGCCTGACCCTGAAGGCGTTCCCGTGCTGCACGGCGGCCCATCCCGTGGCGGTGGCCGGCCTCGCCTTCCACCGCGAGGGCATCCGCGACTTGGCGCGGGCGACGATCATCTTCCCGCCGGGGGGCGACGCCGCCCTGGTGGTCCGGACGCCGCGCACCGGCATCGAGGCCCGGTTCAGCCCGGAATACATCCTGGCCGCGGCCCTGGTGGACGGGGCGGTGCGGATCGATCATTTCGACGCGCGTCCGGTCCGCCCCGACCTCGCGGCGCTGGCGGCGCGGGTCGAGCGCCGGCACGATCCGTCCGCCCGCCGCCTCTCCTCGGACCCGAGCACGCGCTTCGTCGTGGTGGAGATCACGGACGGTCAGGGCCAGTCGCGAAGCCGGCGCATCGACGGCCTGCCCGGGCTCACGGATCCCGACGACAAGTTCCGGGACGCGACCGCCGGTTCGGAGGCTTTCCGTCCGGTGCCCGACCTCGTGCGCAGCATGCACGACGGAAACGATCTCGCCCGCCTCCTCGGCCTCCTCGCGCAACCGCGGCAGCCGTAAGCATCCCGGCCGCCCCCGAACTCCATCCGTGAGCCCGCCCATGACGACGACCCCGCGACAGATGCATCTCGGCCTGTTCCTGCAGGGAGCCGGCCATCACGTCTCGGGCTGGCGCCACCCGCGCGCCGAGGCCGGCAGCGAGAATTTCGACCTCCTGCGGCGGGTGACGCAGATGGCCGAGGACGCCAAGTTCGACATGGTGTTCCTCGCGGACGGCCTCACCAGCGCGGTGGATGCCCACCCGTCGATGATCGCCCGCTTCGAGCCGCTGACGCTGCTGAGCGCGCTGGCGATGGTGACGCGCCGCATCGGCCTCGCTGCGACCTCTTCGACCACCTACGGCGAGCCCTACCACACCGCCCGCGCCTTCGCGTCGCTCGACCATCTGAGCGGCGGACGGGCGGCGTGGAACGTCGTCACCACCTCCTACGCGCGCACCGCCGACAACTTCTCGAAGGAGCATCCGGCGCATGACGAGCGCTACGCCGTCGCCGAGGAGTTCGTCGACGTGGTCTGCGGCCTCTGGGACAGCTGGGACGACGACGCCTTCGTGAAGGACAAGGCGCGCGGCATCTACGCCGACCCCGCGAAGGTGCGGGTGCTCGACCATGTCGGCCGCTACTTTCGTACCAAGGGCCCGCTCAACATCCCACGTTCGCCGCAAGGCCACCCGATCCTGATCCAGGCCGGCTCGTCCGGTCCGGGCCAGGATCTCGCCGCCCGCAGGGCCGACGTGGTGTTCACCGCCCAGCAGACCATCGCGGAGGCGCAGACCTTCTACGCCAGCCTCCGGCAGCGCGTCGCCGGCTTCGGCCGCGATCCCGCGACCGTGGCGGTCATGCCGGGCATCCTCCCGGTCATCGGTCGGACGCTGGAGGAGGCGAGCGCGAAGCTGATCGAGCTCGATCGGTGGACGGAGATCGCCAAGGCGATGCCGCTGTTGGAGGAGCGTCTCGGCCATTCGCTGGCACCCTACGATCTGGACGGCCCGCTCCCGGACCTCCCGATCTCGGATCAGCTGCGCAGCCGCGCCGAGCTCCTCACCGGGCTGGCCCGCCGGGAGAACCTGACCATCCGTCAGCTCGCCCTGCGGGTGGCGGCGGGGCGCGGCCACCACATGATCGTCGGCACGGCGACGGACGTCGCCGACCGCATGCAAGCCTGGTTCGAGGGCGGGGCCGCGGACGGCTTCAACGTGATGCCGCCCTTCTTCCCCGAGGGGCTGAGCGATTTCGTCCGCGAGGTGGTTCCGCTGCTGCAAGAGCGCGGCCTGTTCCGGACGGAGTACACGGGAACCACCCTGCGCGGGCATCTCGGCCTGTCGAGGCCGGAGGCGCGGTGAATCCGATCCGTGCGCTTGCGGCCCGCGCCCGTCGTTTGCAAGCGCGTCGGCTACCTACGGGTGAGCCGCGAACGCTCGGCGAGTCTCACCGCTTCCGCGGTCGACGCCTTGCCGCGGCCGGTTAGCTCAAGACTGATTCGAGGGGGCGATGCGCCGTAGCGCGATACGCCTCGATACCATTTTCCCTGCACGAGGGAAAAGTACAGGGATTTTGGGCCTGACAGCGTACGCTATCAAGCGCTGACCACACGAACCTGCAATACCCTACGATCGCCGAAAGACCCCAGCCGAATAGCGGCTCCGCCGACTATTTCCCCGTTTCATCGCTCGCGGATCCAATGGGAGTGGGACGGGTTCGTGGCGGTGCGCTGAATGGCTCAATTCGGCATCATCCATGGATCTACAACAACGATCCCGCAATCGACAAAATCTCGCACGTTACGGGTCGCCAAACGCGCGCCGCGGGAGGCGGTAATCGCAGCGATTTGACCGTCAATCTGCGAGATTGGCTGCCCAGCTCGGCGTCGGCTGGCCGCGATGTCCGCGTAGGCCATAGCCGCATCTTGATCGAAGCTCAGGATACGTCCGGCTAACTCGACCTCGAAAATCGGCTGAGCTGCTGCGAACAGATCGTCGCGACGGCGCCCCTCCGGTAGCAACGATAGGCCGTAGAAGATCTCCGCTTGCGTGAGAGTTGTGGTGAACAAGCCGGCCGAGGGTTGAGCCGCAAACCATTTTAGGACGAGTATTGTTGGCTTCGATCGCATCAATTCTGAGAGGACGTTAGTATCGAGGATGATCACTCTTCGAATCCAATGGGCTCACGGCTCGGCTCCCGCGGTGACTCCGGTAAATCGACCCCTCCCATCGCGGCGAAGCGCTCATGAATTGATTGTCCAACGCTCGTGGGGCGTGGGATCTCGGTTGAGAGCGCCGAGCGAAGGATATCGCGGGCCTCGTCCTCCATTGAGCGGCCGTTGATGGCGGCGCGGACCCGCAAGCGGGTTTTAATCGCCGCGTCGATGTTGCGGATGGTCATCACCGCCATGGCAAACTCCGTTAGTCATTGACTGCAAATTAGCGTCTGCTGAAGGGGCAGACAAGGTATCCCTGTCGAATGGGTGCAGCTGGCCTTTGAAGAAGCGGCCACAGCGCTGGCAGGCTCCGACGCCAGCTTTCGTACCGTCGTAGTTCGGAAAGCTATTGTATTTGGGTTGAAGGTGCGGCATCAAAGATTGTGCCAGGGTTGAGTCGAGTAAAGCTCGCTTTGGCGCACGGGGGCCGATCACAGCCGCGAGGCGATCGGCAGCCCGCAGAAATCTCGAAGCAGCATTGGGCGGTTCAGCCCTGAGCAGCATCGGTTTGGGACGTACGGCCTAGTCGGTCGTGCGCCAGCTGATGACTGTGTGCTGCTCGTCTGCCTTTTAAGCCAGCATCGGTCTCCATCGCAGTCAGCTTTGGAGGCACTTATGCCGAGACAAACTCAAAAACGCTCGCTCGCCGTACCGGAAGGCTTGGCCCCTCCCGGCGTCGGCGCCAACGCGATGGCCCTCGACGAGGCACCGCGCGTCTCCGTCGGGCCAGGGCTCGAAGGGCGCTACGGGCTCGCTCCACTCAACATCCTCGTAGAGAATCCCCACCGCGTACAGGTCCACTCGTCGCGGCAGGTGAACAAGCTGAGCCGTGCCATCGAGGGGGTGGGGCAGTTGGCGCCGGCCATCATCGACGAGCGCTACATGATCCTGGCCGGCCATGCCCGGCTCGCCGCTGCCCAGGGGCGGGGTCTCGCGAGCATGCCGGTGGTCCAGGTCTTCAACCTGTCGGAAGCCCAGAAGCGGTCCTTCCTGCTCAGCGACAATCGCGTCGGCCTCGATGCCCGCCTCGACCGCAAGGCGCTGGCCGGCCAGATCCCCGAGCTGACGCTGCTGTTCGAGGAGGCCGGCCTCACCTTGAGCGACACCGGCTTCGAGGTCGCCGAGATCGACGCGCTCGTGATCGACTTCGATGACGGTGCAGGAGACGCCGGCGATGCGATCGGTTCGGCGCTCTTGGGGGCGGAGACGTGTTTACGGCACGGCGATATCTTCAGTCTCGGGGTGCATCGGCTCGCCATCGGCGATGCCCGGGATGCCGATCTCCTCGACCGGCTCATGGCGGGCGAGCGGGCGGAGGTCGCGTTTCTCGATCCTCCCTATAATGTGCCGGTGCGCGCGACAGGCGGGCGCGGCCAAACCCAGCATCCGGAGTTCGCCTTCGCGTCGGGCGAGATGAGCCGCGTCGAGTTCGTCGCTTTCTTAGAGGCGAGCCTCGGTAACGCTGCCCGGGTCTCGGCGCCCGGGGCCGTACACTTCGTGTGCATGGACTGGAAGCACGTGCGCGACCTCGTCGAGGCCGGTGAGAGCGTCTACGGCGCTTTTCTCAACCTGGTCACCTGGGTGAAGACCAACGCCGGGCAAGGTGGGCTGTATCGCAATCAGCACGAGTTGGTCGGCGTGTTCCGGGTCGGGGATACGCCCCATCGCGACAACGTCCAGATGGGTCGGTTCGGGCGCAATCGGTCGAACGTGTGGACCTATCCCGGCGGCAATGGGTTTCGCGCCGGGCGCGTGGATGATCTCAACGATCACCCCACAGTCAAGCCGATCCAGCTCGTGGTCGATGCGATCAAGGACGTCAGCCGGCGCGACGCGGTGGTGCTCGATACCTTCGTGGGCTCGGGTACCACCGTCCTGGCCGGGGAGCGGGTCGGACGCCGCGTTCGGGCGATCGAGTACGAGCCGCGCTACGCCCAGATCGCGATCCGGCGCTTCGAGGAGGCTTCCGGCCGGGAAGCGATGCACCTCGAGACCGGGCTGAGCTTGGCGCAGCTGGCCGAAAGCCGGCTCGCCGAGGGGCTGCAGGGTACTGCGGCAGATCGCCCGACTTCCCCCGTGGCATCACCTTCGGCGGCGGCGGCCAGGCCACGGGTGCGCGAGCGGACCAAACCAAAGGGTTCGTAGCGGCGCGACGAACCCTACGCCACCGACTGGATCCGGCGTGATCAAGAAGACGGGGTTATGGCTCAAGGCATTTCGCTTCGAGTAATAGCCCCGTCGTGCCTAAATTATAGATTGATTGGTTCAGAGAATAATTCTAGAAATTCATTTTTTTGAATTGACGAACTGCCTCGTCGTTGGCAATAAGGTTGGTGCGCATCGGTGAGATGTGTCTTAGATCGATCAAAAAACCGGGAAGACGCTCCGCCTCAGCGCGGGTCAGTCGTCATCGTTCAAGCGAGCGGCATTCCGGCACGGTTGTGTCCTTCCTCGACGGGAAGGCGTGGCGAGTTGCTGGAGGGGGCCATGACGTACGACGATGATGATGAGCAGCCTGCTGAGCTCGGTCAGGCGAACTCACCCCCTAAACCTCCTAAGGATGGAGAGCGCGTCGGCTACAAATGCCCGCCAAAGCGGACGCGCTTTGTCAAGGGCAAGAGTGGCAATCCCGAGGGAAGACCGAAGGGAAGCCTCAACCGCTCGACCATCCGCGCGATGGTGCACCAGGTGTGGTTTGAAGAATCGATCAAGATCATCGAGGGTGGACGCGAGCGTCACATCCCGCGGTTCCTCGCTCTTTTGAAGAAGCAAGGGGATCTGGCAATTAAGGGTGACGCAAAAGCGATCAACGACAGTATCAATTTCGTCTACTCTGCTGCTGTCGAGGAGCCTGCTCCGCGGATCGCTGAAGAAACTGCTGCCGAAGACGAAGCCATCCTGCGTACGCATGCCACCGGTCTGCTCGATGGTGAGGAGACCCGTCCGGGATCGTTCATCGGCGAGGGTGGAGAGGACGGTGAGTGATCACGGGCGTCTTTTGCGCGCCTTGCTGCGCCAGAACCTCGCCGCCTTCGCCCAGAAGACGTTCCATGCCTTGGAGCCGGGGACGCCGTATTGTCACAGTTGGCACTTGGACCATCTCGCTTGGCAGTTGGACCGGGTCGCCCGGGGCGAGGTGCGTCGGCTGATCATCAATGTGCCGCCGCGCTCGATGAAGTCGATCACGGTCTCGGTCGCCTTTACGGCTTGGCTCCTGGGGCGCGATCCGACAAAGCGGATCCTGTGTGCCTCCTACGCCGCCGATCTCGCGCGCAAGCACGCGATCGACACGCGCCACATCATGGACAGCGCGTGGTTTCAGGAGCTGTTTCCGCGCTGTGAGCTCGTCGCCCGCCGCCAGCGCGACACCGAACTCGTGACCACCCTCAAGGGCGGGCGCCTGTCGTTCGGACTCGGCGGCGCGCTGACCGGGCGGGGCGCCGATGTGATCATCCTGGATGATCCGATGAAGGCCTCGAGCGCCACCTCGGAAGCCGATCGGCGGCGGGCGATCGAGTACTACGAGGGGACGCTGGTCTCGCGCCTGAACGATAAGCGGCGTGGTGCCATCGTGCTGGTCATGCAACGCTTGCACGAGGCCGACCTGTGCGGCCATCTGCTCGCACGCGCTCCCGAGGATTGGGAGGTCGTCCATCTCCCAGCCATCGCCATAGAGGACGGTGAGTTCCGGCTCAGCGATCGTCCGGGTCACGTGCATCGGCGTTTCTGCGGCGACGCGCTTCAAGCCGATCGTGAACCGTGTGAGCTGCTCGACGGTCTGCGGCGCGAACTCGGCTCGCGCACCTTCGAGGCGCAGTATCAACAGACTCCAACACCGGCGAGCGGCAACCTGATCCGACGCGAATGGCTGAGAGCCTACAGCGAGAGGCCGGCCGCCTTCAGCCGGGTCGTGGTCACCTGGGACACGGCCTCGACCCTGGGCGAGACCAGCGATTGGTCGGTGGGTCAGGTCTGGGGCGTGTGTGACCAAGATTTCTACCTGCTCAACGTCGTCAGGCAGCGTCTGGAGTTCCCACAGCTGCGGCGGGCTGTGCTGAAGTTGCACGCAGACTGGGACGCCGACGTCACGCTGATCGAGAAGACCGCCCTCGGCCACGCGCTGCTCCAGGATCTGCGGCGCACCAGCCCTCTCAGACCAATCCTGTTGCCGGCGCGCCTCGACAAGGTCGCGCGCTGCGAGGCGCAATCGGCCCGGTTCGAGGAGGGGCGCGTGCACCTACCCGCCGAGGCGCCTTGGCTTGGCGTCTACCTGTCTGAGCTGTTGGCCTTCCCAAACGGGCGTCACGACGATCAGGTGGATGCGACGAGCTACGCGCTGCACTACCTAACGGACTGGTTGCGGCGGGCTCGGCCGCCAGTCCGGCGCAGTCGGGAGAGTATACGGCCGCTGAGTTCGCGCCGCCGAGCCATCGACCCGGAGATCGTAGCGGCCGAGCCCGACGCTCAGATTCCCGAGGGCGCGAAGGTACGTTTGGTGAATGGATGCCGCGTCATCGACGTCCCGGCCTCGACGCCGATGCCGGTGCAGGACGCGCCGCGCAGCTCGAACGGTCAGACGACCCGCCGTTCCGTGCGTAACCGGAGCTGAGAGAGGTGTCTCGGTCGGCGACCCAACTGAGAGCTAACGAGTGGGCACACCCGGATGCCGTCGCCTCAATTTAAGGCCGTCAATGGTCGGACGACCGCCCGTCAGGCTGTAAAAGGCGAGCGGGCTGGGTTTTCGTCCGGCTCTCTCCCAATCGCGTGGCGCAGATTGGCATTCGACCAAGACGGCCAGCCCGTGCCGGCAAAATCGCGATCATGGCTCCAAAATATCGGCGTCGAACATCCAGGCACGGGCGAGAAGATGGGCGTCGCTTGTCGACCCGTTGCGCGATGCGACCGCATGGGTGAGCGCGCGCGATGCGATCTCGAGACGGTCAACTTAGACGATCTGCGGCACAACCTCGATTCCAACCACCAGCGCTTCGGCGAGATCGGGGGTTCCGGCGACAATCTCGGGAACGAACGTAGGACATGATGGATCTCTTCGGCCGCTCAAGCTGAGGTCCCGATGCTGCGGGCGGCGATCCCTTCGGCGAAAACCGGTCGCGATCGGCGGCCGCGAACGACACTCAGAATGATATTGGCGTCGATGACGAGGATCGAGGGCGGGGCGCGTGGTCCAGTCCGCGCGTCTTCCTGCATCACTCGGCGCCGCGTTTGGCAAACAACTCGTCGATCGCCGCTTCCTGTTCGGGCGAGCGCCGTTCCGCTGCCGCTTCAATATCGGCCAACACCTTGGTCAGATATCTGCGGGAGAGCGTATGCATGGGTACCAAGACGCCGACCGTCGCCGTGCCATTCTTGATCGGGACAGCGTGGGGTAATGCTTGGATCGCGCTGGCCGACAGTTTTTGCAAATCGCGCATGCTGATGGCCGATGTCATTGGCCGCTCTTTTTGCTCTACTGGTATGTAAAGCTGCATTACAATTTGGACAGGGGAAATGCGGCGATGGCATGCGTGTCGCAGCACGGCCACGGGGAGCCGATTATGTCGACGCATTTTCCTAAATCTACGGGCGGATCAATCAAGGAGGCTCGATTAATCGCGGTTGCCCGTTAGCTACTAGGAAAATTGATTTAAAACTTTTTGGCGAATCGGCTGCATGGACATCAAATATCAAGCTTGCCGATCTTTGAGCTGATGATCTTAGCTCGTAGAAGATTGTTTCATCAAGCCGGGATTGGCAGCAGGTCTGCCTAATCTCAGACTTGAATATCTACGACCCGCCTCTGCGATGGTGGAGACAGGTGCCTACCCTCCCGCTGCTGCGCCCCAGTCTCGCTGGAGCGTGCGATTTCGACCGAGACGGTGTGCGGTCCTTCCCGATGAGCGAGCGCCGCATCCGTGCGCGCCGTTTGCAGCATTTCCGTCGCGCGCATGACGCCAACGGTATTGATCGAGGCGGTGATCGTCATGGCTCTGGCCTCCTCGCCGGAAAGTGGACCATGGAACCTATGAGGATCGGGTTTCGTAGATCCCGTCATTTTGATAGATCTGCCTGAGCAGCTGCAGGGCGGCCGCCGGAGTACGAAATCGGCGGGAGTGATTCTGAATGCGGCACGATGAATGCGCCGCTCCCCCCTCCACGAGCTAGTACGGGTCGGCCGGGGGCGATTCGCTGGCGGATACAGGGCGCAGCCTGCCTGAAGGGGCGCGCCTGAGCTGAGTTCCAAGCCGATGGAAGCGAGGGGCTACTTGAGATGACAGACGTTGACGCCCCGCCCAGCAAGCTCGCGGAGGTCGCCGGGTTGGCGAAAGCACTGGCCGACCGGATCCTCGATCAGCACGTTGCCGGCACATCGATCCAGCCCAGCCAATTCCATATGCTGGTCAGGGCCACCCAGATGCTCCAAGACAACGATGTGCCCTGGCCGCCCTCGGTCGAGATCGTGTTTATGGAGATCGCTCAGCGCGTTGAGCAGGCTGAAGTGCATCCAGAGAGCGCGGGGGTGAGGCCCAACGGCGATGATGTCGTGGTGCACATGAGCCGGTTCGTCGGCGACGTTAAACGGACCTGAGAAAGCCGTGGACGAGGATCGCGAGTACGAGCACTCGGGTATGTCCGGCTCGTTCACTCGTGGCGGTGAGACCGTCGACGTGGAGATCTATCGGTTGGCTGGGACGCAGGATCCCTGGCAGTTGGCGGTCGTCCACATGGCGAGCGGTAGCACGGAGTGGCAGGAGCGCTTCGCAACCGAGCGGGATGCCTACCGCGCCTTTATGGGGGTCGTGGAGAGGGACGGTCTGGCAGCGTTTGGCCCGGGCATCAGCAGGGTGGTGCACTGACCCTATCGGCCGCTTCATGATGGAGCGCGCATTCGGTACGGAATCTCCACGGCGTCGTCATAACGATGGGGGCGATCCCTTTTGGCGATGTGGGCGAACTCGCCGGCACCGTAGCGCCGGACGACGGTCCAGATCTCGGAGATGCTGCGGTCCATCGCGACCGACGTGTCGGCTGACTACCGGCGTGCGATCAGGAGATAGTCTCCTGACACGACGCCCCGCATTTCGGGCAACGATGGCGTTGTTCAACGACTCCCAAGCGTCTGCTAGGCCGCACGATTAGATTGCCTTCGGGTCGCCAGTCGTATCAGCCCCGTCCTGTCAAATGGCGCGCATGCGGGCGGCTATAGTTCGCCATCAGTCAGTCGTCGCGCTCATGCCGCCGCCGCGATGTCGAGCCCCTTGGCCGTGACGAAAATAAAGCACCCGTTTTGCGAAGCGTCTGCGCGGCGGTTGAGACGAGTGCTGATCCGCACGGCGTTACGGCTTCTCACATCCCAAATACTGAGGGCGACTCACTGGAAACTGAGGAGGTTCGCCATGACAGCTCCCCAAACCCTCGCAACGGTCTTTGCTTTGATCTCCGTCGGTTCGGCTCTGGCCCTGGCTTTGATGGCATCTGCGTCGGCAGCGCTCGATGCCTTGGCTGCGGCACGCGATCGGTCGTTGGTGAGCGTCCGAGATGACCGGCCCGGACCACTCTCGACCGCAGTATGCCGGGCGCACCAGATGGCCCTCGCACGCGTCCATCTGCAGTAGCGGAGCGGAACCGAAGTCACGGGTTCACCCCTGGCAAGGCGCCAACACGTCTTTGCTCGCGTCCTCGCAGTCGGCCTCCGCACGGAGCTTCCACGATCGCGTGCATGATCGCGCTGTAGCAGTCGGCAAGTTGCTGGGTCCTGCGTCCGATCTCGACCCGTCGAGGATCAGCGCGTAGCCGCTGGCGGACCTCTCGCTCAGCGCAATCGGCCGGGTCGGCGGCGCTGAAGGTCTCAGCTGCTGGCATCTTCCGCCGCGACGAACTAACCCCGCGCCCACAACTTCGTCGCCACAACCAAAAGATGTCTTACGAAGGCAGGCATGAGCCTTTGTATTGTATTGACGTCAATAGATATCGATTGTTTGCGCAATATTCACGGCTGCGTGCAGCATGGTGATGAGCGTATACGCTCTCTGAACAACGACTAGGGGTGCATTTCGATGATTGATGACCGGTCGGCTGACAATACAAGCTGCGATGAGCCGCCCTCGGCCGCCGCACAGGAGGCGAATGGTGTGGCGTTTCTCCTTGCCAGCGCGGCCTACCTGACGCTCGCGGGGGCGCACCTGCGTCGTGAGGGATCGGACGGTCTCGCCTTGATGGACGAGATCGAGGACCAAATCACGGAAGCGCTGGACAGCTTCGCCGCTGAGCACGCGAGCGACGTCGCCCACCCCGACATCATGCTGCATGCGATGCGCAAGGTTCGCGCTCTTATCGATGCCGGACGCTCAATGGCACCGGAGGGACGTTCCCTCCAGTGATGCGGTCCACCCGCGAGGGGTGATCGACCTCGATGGTCCCGCGCTGATCATTATGGGCTCAGGCATGCTGCTGGCCCGCTGCTCGAGGGGGCGCAGCTCGAAGCGGATCGCCCGGCGGGTTGCCGCAACAGACGATTTGGCCGGATGGATTTCGGCTGCAACAAACAGGACATCGCCCTGTAGGTCAGACCATTTAGCCCCCATCCGAGCCCGTAATTCTGCGGGGTGGACGGAGGGCGTCATGCTCAACGATCGTGCCAACTCAAATCGGGCTGCAGCGTACGACGTGCTAGCTCACGAACGCGCGGTTCGAGATCCCTCTCGCCGCATGAAGGCATTGGGGTTCGCCTGCCTCGGCATGGCATTCCTCGGGACAGCAAGCACGGTGGTAGCGCCGCGAGACATTCCCACGCACGCTTCCGCGGCGACCGGCAAAGATCACGGATAAGACGCGACCGAAGGTTGGATGCAGATTCCCGGCGGCTCCTGATCCGGGGCGGTGCCGGACCCGCGGCACCGCCGCCAGGTCGCGGCTCGGTGCCCACACGCGCAGCCAAGACACCTGTGCGTGCTTGAACCGCTCGCGCCACTTGCCGTCGGTCTCGTCGTTGCCGACCGGCTTCATGGCACGGGATTAGGCTCCCTTCCAGGTCCACGTCGGCGACCTTCTGAGCGCCGTCCAAGTACCCACCTCAATGGACAGCCTATCGAGATGCGCCACGCCGAGGGGCCGATACGAGCACGCACGCAACGCGAAACGGCTGGGGGATGACCCCAGCCGCGACGTCTACGATGCAGCGGACGCTTAGCGCAGGAGCTGCAGGATGCCCTGCTGCGCCTGGTTCGCCAGCGACAGGGCCGAGATGCCCAGCGACTGACGGGTGGACAGGGCTTGCGAGTTCGCAGCTTCAGCGTTCAAGTCAGCGGACGTCAGGTTCGATGAGCCTGTGTCGAGCACGTTGACCAAGTTCTTAGTGAAGTCCTGACGGTTCTGCACCACCGACAGGTTCGAACCGAAGGTCGACGAGTCCGTCCGCAGCTGGCTGGAGGCGGTCGTGAGCTTGTTCAGGGTCGTGTTGATGTCGGCGTTGAGCAGGAAGTTGCCCTGCCCGATCGTCGACGTCTTCGTCGAGGTGCTGGTGATCGAGGTCAGCCCCAGGCCACCCGAGGTCTCGTCGGTCGCGGTGACCGTGAGGTTCGAGTTGCCCTTCGGGTTGAAGTTGATCGTCAGGTTGTTGTTGTCGCTCTTGCCGTTGATCAGGTTCGTGCCGTTGAAGCTCGAATCGCCGGCGAGCTGATCGATCTGCGTCAGCAGGCTGTTGTATTGCGTCGCGAGCGTCGCGCGGGCTGTGACGCCCGACACGCTGAGGTCCGAACTCTGTCCGGCCGCGGCGGTGGTGCCGTAGGTCGGTCCGGAGGAGGCCGTGCCGCCCGAGAAGCCGAGCGCGGTCTGGTCGGCCGAAGTCTTGAATTCCAAGTCGGATGACGCGTTCATCACGATCTTGGTGCCGTCGGTGCTCTTCGAGAAGCTGCCGGCGCCGACCGCGGCATTGAGCTTGGTCAGGGCCTGGTCGAGGGTGTCGGCCGTGGCCAGCGCGACGGTGGTCGCCGAGCCGTTGACGTAGAGGTTCAGGGTGGTTGCAGCGGCCGGGGCCGAGTAGGCGGTCGAGGCAGTGCCGGTGGTGGTGATCTGGGTGGACAGCGCCTGATTGGCGACCGACTTGGCCTGATCGACCAGCTTCTGGATCGAGGTGATGCCCTGGTTGGCGGCCTGGATCGACTGGATCCCGTTCGAGATACCGTCGAGCAGGTTGCCGAGGTCGCCCGAGCGCTGGCTGAGGGACTGCGAGGTGAAGAAGTTGACCGGGTTGTCGAGGGCCGAGGAGACCTTCAGGCCCGTGGAGAGCCGGTTCTGGGTGGTCGCGGTCAGCGCAGCCGTATCCTGCAGCGAGAGCAGGTTCTGGCGGGTGGCCGCGGTAAGCGTGACGCTAGAAGACATTAGTTACGCATCCATCATTGAGCGTGCACTGCTTTTTTGCACGATAGGATGAATGAAATCTTATTGCGGTGGCACTTCAAGAAACTCTTCGCTCGATGGTCCGAGGAGATCGAGGTGCTGCTTGTACGGACCTCTCTCCCTCGATCGCTGCTCGGGCGATGGCGTTGGAGGAGCTGCGCCGCTATCGCGGGCTGGTGCCCGCGGTCCCGTAAGGCGAGGGCAAAGGTGCGCCGGATTACGGCTGACAGCCATCTGCCGTTTCGGAACCACGTCACCCTGAGTTCCTTTTTCAAACTGGAGCGCAATGGATCGAGAGCGTGCGATGAGTCGTACCGAACCAACCCCAGCTCAAGAGGTAGTCACAGAGGCTCCTTCTAACGCTCGCCCCTATCCCCCGAGTGACGTCGCCGTGCGACCGCAGGGGCCTCGATCGCCCGGCGAGTCCGAGCCCGGTGATATGGGTGCCTTTGACGACAAGGAGTACGAGGAGCCGCAGCACGAGAGTACCAAGGGCAACGGCAAAAGCGGGTATCGAGGCGCCTGACGAAGGACCTGGGTGTGCCGCAACGCCCACCTCGTCTGAACCGCATCAGCTATCGTCTGCGTCAAACTTAACATCACAACCACGAGCGGCGTTTCAGGCGACGATTGGTGAGTTCGGCCTCCGTCGCCGGGATGAAAAAGCCCCCGTCACTGCAATTCCGATGGGATCCTGGATAAATAAAGGCCGGGCGCTTGTCGGCAGTGATCAGTGGTTTTTGGCCTCCAGACCTCCCTCAGGCTCCGTCATCTGTCGCTCGAGGTCCTGATTGACGTCGTCGATCAGTGTGTCGTTAGGCCGAGGTCGCCGCCTCGGAACGCCTAACTGATTCTTATCCCTATTGGCTCAGAATCGGTCGAGCACGATCGCGGTTCGAGTACTGCAGCATGACGTATCCTGTTCCCGCTAATGAACTTGAACGCCTCGCCGTTTTGGAAAATCTCGACCTACTCGATACGCCGCAAGATCCCGCTTTTGACGATCTTTGCCGAGAAGCCGCCCTGACCTTCGACGCGCCGGTCGCACTTATCACACTGCTCGACGCGCGGCGGCAGTGGTTCAAGTCTCGCGTCGGCTTGGACATTTGTGAGACGACGCGAGACGCGTCATTCTGCAATTATGTAGTCGCACAGGACGTAGTCTTGATCGTTCCCGATGCGCGGCAAGATTCGCGGTTTGCCTCGAATCCGCTCGTGGTCGGACCACCGCACGTGCGGTTCTACGCGGGGGCTCCGCTCTACTACGGAGATGGCATCCGTCTCGGTGCGCTGTGCATCATCGATCAGCGCCCGCGCACCGCGAATGAGATCGACGTCCCCACGTTGCGACATTTGGCTGACCGGGTCGCGGGCGAGATTTGGGTCCGGCAAGCCGCGCGTTCTGCTGAACATCAGCGTGTCTGAGTTCGCCCCGCTGCCACAGGAGGCTTGAGCGATGCTACGCTCGGACGCACGTGTTCTCATCGTCGATGGTCAGGTGGCGGTCGCGCGCCTCGTGGCCAAAATTTTCGGCTCAGCCGGTCTGACGAATTCGGATGTCGCCTTCGACACCCTCACCGCACGCGGGCAGATCGAGGCGACCGCACCCGACATCGCGGTGATCGACGCGCGGGTCGGTCCGATGCGCGTCACCGCATTTATCATGCTGGTACGGAGGCTGACGGACAATCGGGCGCTGACGTTCGTGATGACCACCTCGCGAACTGGCGAGATGGTGGAAGCGGCGGGCGAGGCCGGCGTCGATGGCGTGCTGTTGAAGCCGTTTACGCCAGCCGATCTGAGCGCGCAGATCGCTGCTGCGGTGGAGAGGAAGCACGCGTTTCCTCACGGCAAGTGGGATCACTCACGGCCGACCGTCGTGGTGATGGATTAGCCGAGCGGGCGTTCGTGGCGAAATCGAATTGCCCGCGTCAACGTCCACCTCGGTTCATGACCGCGTTCGAGCGAGCTACAAGAGGCGAGCGGGCCAAGCTTGGTCTCTGGCACGGGCTTCTGAACCACGACCGACACGCTGCCGTACTGCTTCTATCTTCGTACCGCCAATGACCCGGGTATGGCCGACCAACGCGTCGCCGCGGTCCGTGCCCTGCATCGCCTCGAGAGCCGTCCCGGCATTTTACTGGCCAACCCCTCCTTAAGGGGGCGGCTTCCCCGACATCAGGGCGCGGTAGGCCCTGGTGAGGCCGAGGGCGAAGGCCTAGCTTTTGACCGCGACGGCCGCAGAGGTACTGATCGATCGGGTCCGGCCGAGTACGGCTTCGCAGGGATTGTCTCGGACCAGGATGCCTGGGAAACGGTGACGGCGAGAATGTCGCTCTGCGTTTCACATCCATGAGCGAGCTCCTGACCATCCCGGAGATCCATCACGCCATCGAGATCGGCGCGGACCTGATCGCGCTAGGGCCGACATGCTTTTGCCGCGAGCTGATGGGACTGCCCATGCACGCAGCCGCATTGAGGTCGCCGGTATCCGGCCGAGTCTCGAAACCTCGCGGATCGCCAGCGTCAGGGACTGGTCCATGAATATGGAAGCTCGGAAGGCCGGCGGACAGCCCATCGCCGCCCCTCAGAACCAAAAAGCGATCGCCAAGGTCCTGCAGCGGTTACCAAACGTTCCCAGCTTCCGGGACCGCAAGAAGGGTGTGACGTCCTACCAGAGCCACGTCAAAAGCGATCCCTGGATCCTGATCCTGTTCGTGGTCTGCTTCGTGGTGCCGACGCTGGTTGGGGCGCTGTACTATGGCCTGATCGCCTCGGATCGGTACGTGACCGAGGTGAAGTTCGCCATCCGCCCCTCGGTCGGCACGGCCGATAAGGCGGCGCCCGATGCCGTCGGCACCAGTGTCGGCGTGGTGAGTTCGACGATCGCGCAAGACACGCTGATCACCCAGGAGTACATCCTGAGCCGGCCGATGCTGGAGCAGATCGAGGCCCAACTGCCGATCCGCGAGTGGTTCGGCCGCGACAGCGTCGATTACGCGTCCCGGCTCAACCCTGAGAAGCCGATCGAGAAAGCCCTTCGCTACTGGAAACGGCGGGTGTCCATCGACGTCGAGTCAGCCTCGGGCATTATGGGACTGACGGTAGAGGCGTTTGATCCGGACGAGTCCCTGGCGATCACACAAGCGATCCTGAAGGATGCCGAGCAGATGCTGGGCAACCTCAGTTTGAGGGCGCGTGAGGATGCTTTGGTCGAGAGCGGGCGCGAACTGAAGATTGCCGAGGAACGTGTCGCCAAGCTCGAGATCGCGCAGACTGACCTGCGCAATCGGGAGGGTCTGCTCGATGCCCAAAAATCAAACGAGGCCAACCTCAAGCTCGTCTCAGAGCTGCGAGGCGCCCGCATCAACTTGGCCGTTCAGCAGTCGATCGGCCAGCGGGATCTCGGTCCAGAATCCCGCCGGATGATCGATATCAAACAGCAAATCAGAGATCTCGATGACAACATCGCTCGAATAGAACGGCAAGCTACCGGTCAGGATCCGAACCAGAAACGTCAGCTCGCAAGCGCGCTGACGCGGTTCGAGGCTCTCGACCATGAGCGGAAAAGCGCAGTCAAATACGCCGAAGAGGTTCGTAAAGCGAATGACCGAGCACGGATTTTAGTCGCTCGGCAACCTCAGTTCTTCAGTATGATTACCGCACCAATCAAAGCGGATTCCGCCACGGAGCCTCGGCGCCTTTTAATGATAAGCTTGGTGTCTGCCGGAGCTGCTGTTTTCTTTGCGGCAGCCATGTTCACTCGGAAGACGATGATGAGTTGATGCCGAAAGCTGAAAACTCATCCCCTGCCCTTCTGTAAAATAGATCTGTCTTATTGGAGCATGCCAAGCGCGCGATGTGCTTGGCATGTCATCCCACCCCACATGCCGCATTCATTGTAATGCCTGTTTGACAAGGCGCTGAATATTCACTGATAAAACCAAATGGTTTAAACTGATAAAGATGCTATCGGAATGATGCTCCCCGCCCCAAGGCAGATTCGACAGGATGAGATCAATTGGCGAATCTGAACGGCTATCGAGCAGTAAATGCGCGTAGCTGTTCAGCGAGCTCTGATCGCAACATCCAAAAGTCGGGATGAAGATAAGAGAATGACTGCTCTCTTTTCTCAAAAATATGCTGTCCGACTGAGGGCTTAATGCGGTCTCCCCAATCCTTGAGTAGCACCCTTTCACAATCTGAGAAGCCCGACATCTCGTAATTTAACGAAAATTGTTTCACGTAGTCTCTCGACTCCGCGGTGATATTTGCGGTTAACTCGTGCGCTCGCGAATGCTGGATAAGTTCGCTACCTCGGGAGCCAATGCTATTCCAAAATCGCATTATTTCGGATTGGATGTAATTGTAGGATGAGTTTGCGCTGGTGTCGAAGTCGCCTGGGACTGTAAAATCAAGTATCTCTCCGGCGAATTGACGTACGACGTCTGCGATGGTGTCGTACAAAAAGATTTCAATGGCGTCGCGGCCAAAGACTTCGGCCCAATTTTTGAGCATCACGCCCGGAATGAGGAGATGAAGGCTGTTTGGATGTGCGAGGCAATTGATTGTGAATTCGATAAAAGTTTGCGTACTTCCGTGCTTGACCTGCTCTTGCCACCATGGATGCAAGCTTTGCAGGAAGTTTCTGGCGTAATAGACGACTGATACCTCGGCGCGGCCTAGATATTTTTTGAATTTGATAAGCGCGCTTTGTGGAAGATAGCAAAACTCCTCGCTTGAAAGCACGCAAGTGGTTGAAGAGTTCTCGATTTCCGTCCGGAGCCTGCTCAATTCGCCAGCGTCGGATCTATAGATCGCTTCCGCCAGGGAGTGGTGTGCGAATTGGTTAGTTTCCAGGCATGGGTAGCAAAAGCTCGAATTTTCGCTCCGCGAAAATCTAGAGAGCATATGTTGTATGGACGTTGTGCCCGTTTTGTGAGGTCCGATATGTATGATCAGTCTTTTGTGCATGTTTAAAGCATTTTTCGACGTGCGTTCCGATCGGGTGGAGTGCACAGAAGGTTTTAGGCGCAGTTATTTTGGTTGCGTTAAGGCAGGGATTTAATTAAAGCCAGCTCGTTCAGCAAAAAAGGTAGCTTTAGCAGCGCATCTCAGAAAAAGAGCGCTCGCTACTGTCAGGTTGAGATCTTCTATCTTGACTGAATCTCTGCGCACTGAGGTGCATCAGCGTGCTGATGAGCGGCATGGCTGATGCGGTGATGCTTCGTCCTTCAGTCACGAGCGTTAGGTCTGGTTCATTCGGCGCCTCGTAGGGGGCGGAGATGCCGGTGAAATTCGGGATTGTGCCTGACCGGGCTCGTTCATAGAGGCCCTTCGGATCTCGGGCCTCACAAATTTTGAGTGGCGTATCGACGAAGACCTCGAGAAACGCGACATCGCCTGCAGCAGCTCGTGCCGCCGCGCGCTCCTTGCGAAATGGCGAGATCAGTGACACGATGGTTATGACCCCCGCCTCCGCCATCAGCTTGGCGGTCTCGGCGGCCCGGCGAATGTTCTCGATCCGGTCGGCGTCGGTGAAGCCGAGATCTCTGCTGAGCCCATGCCGTAAGTTGTCGCCGTCGAGCACCATGGTGGCACGACCAGCCTGGGTCAGTTTCCGATCGACAGCGTTGGCGATGCTGGATTTCCCCGATCCCGAGAGACCGGTCAGCCATGCGATGACCGGTTGTTGTCCGAGCGTGCGCCAGCGAAGTTCGCGCGCCTGCAGCGTGTGCCACGTCAGATTGCGGTCCCCGCCCAGGTCGGATGATAAACCCACGGTTCGCCCCTCGATCGACCCCCAGATAGATCTTACACGAAACCGTGATAGGCAGTGTTGCCTCAACGTCACGTTGAGTGACTGTTCGCTCTGAGGTGGTGGCCTCGCTTTAGCGTCGACGGGTCAAACAGTCGGGTCTCGGTCCCCGTCGGTTCAATGCAAGGGCCCCGATGCCTCTCTGCACGAAAGAAACTATACCCTCCGCCTTGATCATCACATAGTACTATCGACCCGCTCATTATGTAAAATGTAAAAGAACTTGCTTTGTGATCACAGTCTAAATATCTTAATTGCGAGTTAAATAAATAGGCTTTGCATTGAATAAGTAATTTTTACGTAGCGGCGTCCAGCGTAAAGCGCTATCTTTAGCCGAAGGCCTACAGTGCCCGCGCGCTTTCCACGAAGGAATGTAGCACTGCTTTACGACGCTCGATTACGGTGTAGCGACCGGGCGTCGAGCTGATCGCGTCGTAGCACTCGGTTGTAACTTGCCCCCGGTTTCAGGCTGCTTGTTCGGCTGGATGCCCGCTTCCTCGCTGTACCTATCTCCCTCGATCTCACGATCAAATGGTACGGTCGGATTCAGTGATGTCGCAACGGACGTACGAAGTGTGCAACTTAGCGGGCGGTGGAAGAGTGGCCTTGGCACCCGGTCTGCGGTTCGGCCCGATGTTCGCTCGGGCCGAAGGCGATGTGAGGCGGACTCGTGGTGGCGCATCGGCATCCAGTCGAGGCACCTGGCTATCAGGATCGGCCAGCGTTTTCCGACATTGTGGCGGCGGCCGCTGTCAGGCCCCACCGAACGAGAGCTTGCGCGTCTTGTGCCGACTTAGCTTCCGCGTAGCATCGCAGTTCAGGGGCATTGCCCGAGGCCCGAAAATGGATTGTCCGTCCGCCGTCGAGGCTGATTCTGATCCCGTCCTGCTGGTCGACCGCGTGGGGTGATCCGATTGGTCGGAGGAACTGGGCTCGGAAGCTTTCATCGCTGAGCTGGCCGAGAAACGCGCTGCTTTGCTCGGAGGACGTGTTCGGGAGTCGGTCGCTCGCCATCTCGCCCACGTCTAGCGATGCGACGAGATCAGCCAGCGCGGTGCCCGCCTCCCGCGCCGCGGTGAGTGTGGCCAGGATGGGGAGCATCGCGTCCCGTGTCGGCAGGGCGGCCAGGTTCTCGCCGCCGATGGTGATGTCCGAGCCGAGCAAGAACCCGCCGTTTGCCTCAAAGCCGGCAACGGCCCCTGCCCCGGCCGCCTTTGCCTGCTCCATGCCGGCGATGACGAAGGGCGAGCCCACCTTGGTGCGCACGACTTGACTGAAGCCGCCGGACCGCTCCAGCGCTGAGCCGGCTGTGACCGGTACCACGACTGCGTCGATGCCAAGGAAGCGCGCGGTGATCAGCCCGAGCACGTCTCCACGCACGATCCGTCCCGCCCCATCGGCCACCAGAGGCCGGTCCGCGTCGCCATCGGTGGTCACCAGCGCGTCGTAATCGCCCGACGCCATGACCTTGGTGATGAAGGCGATATCCTCGGGCCGATGCGCCTCCGTATCGATCGGCACGAACGTGTCCGAACGGCCAATCGGCTCGACGTTCGCCCCGAAGCTCGTGAGCAACTCGGTCATCAAGTCGCGCGCGACCGAGCTCTGCTGATAGACCGCGATGCGCATGCCCTTCAGCGTCTCGGGCGAGAACGCATCGCTGTAGCGCCGGTGGTAGCGCTCGACCGCCTGGGGTTCTGGGGTTGCGGGGACGGATGTCGGCATCTGGCCAACTGCCGTGATGTCGCCCAGGGCGGCCAGGATCGCGATCTCATCGTCTTTGGTGATCTCGCCGTCGGGCCGATAGAATTTCAGACCGTTGCGGTCTTCCGGGATATGGCTGCCCGTGACCATGACGGCGTAGGCACCGCGCCGGATTGCCTCGAGTGCGAGGGCTGGGGTCGGGAGGGCACCGCAATCGATCGCCGTAAAACCGGAGGCCGCTGCGGCGCTCGCCACCGTCGCGGCGATGCCTGGGCTGCTGTCGCGCAAGTCACGGCCGATCACGACCGCGCGGGGGCCACCGTCTGCCGAGACAGATCGGAAGAACGCGCTGGCGTACGCGTAGCTCGGCCAGCCCACGAGGTCCGTCACGAGGCCCCGCAGGCCACTGGTGCCGAATTTTAAACTGCTCACGGAATTTCCATCGACCTGGCGCTCGGATGCGCCCCGGTGGATTAATGCCGCGTATCGCGTTTCATCACAACGTCCGAACTACGTATGCGGAGTCTAACGCGGACAAGTGGAAACATCCTGCATCGAGCGAGGAATCGAGAGACACTGTCGGCCTATGAAGACCCGACGCAAGCTACGATCCGAGATGCCAGCAACGTCAGCGCAACGCGATAGCTGTGCTGTGCTCACTACGGATCGGTAAAAAGGGAGGTGCTCGCTATGCGGCTATCTCACCGCGTTCATAGGAATAGCGCGGAAAGGTTTTTATCCCTACGATTAGCAAATATCACAGCTGAAGCGCACTGTCCGTGAGCCAACGCTGCCACATGCTCCTAAAAGCTGAGCCGACATCATCAGTGAAGCCGCGGTGATCCATAAGCGGACTGGCCTGCATACGTTCGCGTAGACAACTCCGGATCGAGCGAAGGCGAATGCGGTCGTAGGCGAGATCTCGAGCGATTGCAACATAAGCGTCCGGGCTATCAGCGATTAAATCCGGAAGTCCGACCGACGTGAGAACTAAGACGCCGTGGCGTGCCACCGCATGTCCGCCGCGCAACGTTACAAACGGCACGCCCATGGATAGTGTGTCATAACTCGTCGTGCCTCCGTTATACGGATATGGGTCCAGGGCGATGTCTACTTGATGGTAAAGTTCATAATAGTCAGCATTGACGCGCGGCTGGAAAATTATTCGATCGAGCGGCATCCCGTTTGCGCTAAGACGTTCCTCGACAGCTCTGCGGATATCTGGATCCGCGATGTCTCCCACCACCATGAACAGGCGAGCATCTGGCACCGCCGCCATGATCCGTGCCCAAGTTTGCAGTGCCTCATTACTAATCTTAGTCAGGCGGTTGAAGCACCCGAACGTGACGTAGCTAGTATCCTCGGAGGGGGCTCGCTCGCGCACCGGCGGCAGATAATCGGGACTCCCGTAGGTTACCCAAACCTTCGGCAACCGCCAAAGTTTCTCCGTGTGCAGGGCCTCGGCTGACCCGATCGGATCGATGAGTGAATCAGACAACCGATAATCGATCGCTGTCAGTCCAGTGGTTGCGGGGTGCCCGATCCAGCTGACCTGAACGGGCGCGGGCTTGCGCGCGAACACCAGCAGGCGGTTGCCGGCGCTGTGCCCGGAAAGGTCGACAAGGATGTCTACTGCGTCGCGCTCGATCAGGTCGGCAGTCTCGTCGTCGTCTAGCCCTGCTATGTTATGCCAGCGATCAAACAAAGGGTGCAGCCGCTCTGACACAGCGTCCTCGCTGGCGTGCGTCATGTAGGCGAAAGTCGTGAAGCTCGCCCGGTCGACGGCACGCAGGTAGGGCTCAAAAAAGCGGACCAGGGCATGGTTGCAGAAGTCACCCGAGACGAATCCAATACGTAGGGGGCGATCTGGATCGCGATCATTGGAGAACGGCCGTCGGCGCAGGAGCGGATCCGCAAAGCGTTGGCCGAATGCCCGCGCGTCCGCGGCGTATTCCTCGGCCGGCACATCGGCGGAATAGAGCTTGGCGAAAAGCCGATTGGAGGCGACGAACAGCTTGGAGGGATCGAGTGCGAGCGCCCGGTCGAAGGCTTCGACCGCCTCGCCGAGGCGACCGAGAGCCAGCAGGGCGCTGCCGCGGTTGCTATGCGCGCCGGCATTTCCGGGCTCCAGGACGATCGCCCGCTCAGCGTGCCGCAGAGCCTCGCCGTATCGGAATCGACGTTGATATACGCCCGCGATGTTGGCATGTGCCATCGCCAGGTCCGGATCGAGTTCGAGCGCCTTCTCCAGTGCAGAGATAGCACCGTCATGATCACCACGGTTGGTGAGAACCGAGCTAAGTCCACTGTAGAACAGAGCGTTCTTCGGCTCGCGGTATATCGCGATGCTGATCAAGTCGAAGGCCAGCTCAGCTCGATTCGTCCGGGCAGCGACTGCTCCAGCAAGATAGGTCGCGTATGCGTGATGCTCATCGAGAAGAATGACAAGGTCAATCAGTGCATCCGCCTCTTGGAACTTGCCAAGATCGTAGCGGGATTGCGCAGCCATGACGGTGCGCGCAACGAACGCTTTTGTGAGCGCCAGCGACTCTGAGCCGAAAGTTTGGGTCTTATATTTCTCCAGGATCGAGCGTGCATCAGGCAGCCTCAAGCCAGCGAGCAGCGCCGAGGCCAAAGCGAGCCAATAAGCCGGCTTCTCGGGAGCGCCTCTGAGTGCGGTGATAAAGTGCGTGACGGCTTTCTCAGGCGCGCTAGCGGCCAGGAGCTGGCCGAGCTCGTAATGCGCCTCAGGGTGGTTCGGTTCGGCGCCGAGCACACGGCTAAGGTTGTTGCGCGCCCGATCATTTCGGCCAGCGGCGCGGTGGTCACGTGCTTTCGCGAGAAAGCGCTGGGCCGTGCCACCTTGGGCAGAGCGGCCTGCTCGTCCGCCGTGATGATCGAGCATTCCTGAGCCCTTCTTTGATCCGCAACTCTCCGGCAAGAAGGTTAACATTATATGAACTCAGTTAATTCTGTGCGCAACGAGGCGATCATCTTGCGACTGCACCGTGCCTGACGGTCTACAAGTGCAAGCTCAATGCCGAGCGCTACAAGATCAGCATTTAGCGAAAAGATAGTCAGGGCAGTTTGCTGAGGTCCGCTTCATCCCCGCGGTCTCAAGCACCAAATGGTAACTGGGTTCGTTTTGCCAAAAACAGCGAGGAAGATGGACGTCGTTTGAAGCCTTGTCGTTAAGTTGCGTAAAGTCGATTAGAGTATTTGTTTGGATTTGGTGTGGGATACGGCGCGCGTTACAGTTGAGACGTGCTCCGCGATTGTATTTCGTGTTAATTTGGTTTGGCGATACAAAGCTTTTAGGAGGCTGGCCAATTAGATCCGTTTGGGGAAGGACTAGGGTTCGAATGTTTTGAGTCAGGTTAGATGCTAGAAGTGATTGATAAAATTACCCCGGGTGTATATACTGCCGGTGTTGCGTGCATCCGATAATTTTTATATAACGCCATATACCAGTTGTGCGTCAAAAACTTTGTGTAAATTTATCATGTCATTCAAATATTCAGACGACGTGGTCAAAATCGTTCTCACCTTTACACATCGTCACGATAAAATAGCTATGAATCATTGAGTCGACGAATTGCGAACTTCCGTCGCGACAAGGCCCGGCGTTCGTACCGATCCAGTTTTTCAAGCTGCTCGAAGAGTTCGAGAAGAAGCTCGGCAGCTGGACGATCCTCGTCCCCCGTTCTGTCGTCTAGAGCAAGTGGGGTGTTGCGTAGCAACGCGGTCTTAGATCCGCGGACTCGCTGGAGCTGAAGCTGCGCTTCGGCAACTTCTCGAGCAGCCAGTAGAGCGGCTGCACCGGCGTGATGCTCATCTACGATCAGCTGAGCGAGACCCTCGATTTCCCTCGATGTCTCTGGATTAAGGTCCGTCGCCGAGAGGCCGTGCTTCCGCGCATTTTGTTTTGAGCGGATCTTGCCGGCCCGTGTGCGGGGGCCGGTGCTGGCCTGAGCGTTGCGGCGATTGGCATGCTTGGCGGCCTCAGAGGTCATCGCGACGTCAATCCTCGGAACGGCACGTCATGAGATATCCGCGTCGTCTGCATCGAGAACGCTGACAGTGGCGGTGCGCACCTGTTGGGCGAAGCTTGCCCGCTTGCGCTCGATCTCGCGTAGGAGCGCGTCCCGGCGCTGGTCAGCCATCGACACGAGCCTGTCGATCCGCTCAATCGCTGGCAGGCTCAGTATAAAGGCATGTGCCGTTACATCCTCCGCCGTGAGACCTCGCTTTTGAAGCAGTGCGTCAACCTCATTTTTCTTGGCCTCATTATTGATCACCCAACCTGTGGCAAGTGCATCGGCCGATGGTGCTCCAATGATCTTATCTATGCCCATCGGGTCCGCATTCTGCAGGGCGGGGCTGATCAACTCCTCGGCAGCTTTCAGCCGAGCCTGCACCAAAATTTGACGGCGCCAGCGGCGAAGCCGTTTCGCCTCCCAAATAAGGTCGACAACGTCCTTGACCCAGATCGCCTCGATCACATCGACGGGCTTGACCTGCTGGACGATGCTGCGCAGGAGCGCGTCGTACTGGTCTGTGACTTCGCCCGGCAGGAGTGGCCGCTCGTCGAATAGGAAGGCGAGATGGGCAGGGATATCCGGCCTCACTTCGCCTGATTCGGCTGCATCAACATTCGGATTGGGAATTACTTCACGTGTGCGCAGCCGCGGTTGATTCGTCATCTGACTTTTCGTCCTTGCCCCGTGAACCTTAGCTGAGCGTGCAGGTCGAGCACAAAGCCGATCACCTGACCCAACCGTCGAAACCGTTGACAGTGGTGTCGGATTGAAGTGCAAGGCCTCCTCCGGCCCCGACTCGAGCTTCGCCTTGCTGGAACGATGAGCGGCCGGATCGCGACGGACCACCGTGCCGTTGACCTTTCGCTTGAGGGGGCCTGCCCGCGAACCCGGCAGCGGTCGAGCGACGACGGCGGCGCCCAAATGGCGGATCTTCTGCCGCTTCGCCTCGGCGGCCCGGGCGTTATCATCACGCGTCTTTTCTTGACCGCAAGCCTCATGCGCAGGGCCCATGTTGTCGATGTCATCCATCCCGCCGAGCTCAAGGGCTCGGATGTGTTCGACGATCCAGCGCTCGCGCACGCCGTCGATCCGCCGATCACAGATGACACAGGTGCCGCCAGTCCTCTCCCAGGCCTGAAGCCTGCGGCGGCCCGACAGGGACCGGCGTCGCGTCGTGCCGACGTCCTCAAGAACGACGTACGGCATCGCCACGCCCATCTTGAGGGTTCGGCCGGACAGCGAGCGCTTTGAGCGCCCGATTCGTTAGCCCCTCCCAATCCCACAGGAGTTGCTCATAGCGTTCGATCAGGGCCCTCAGCTCTGCGTCGTCCTCCCGGGCGACGAGCTTCACTTGAAGGGCTAATGACGCCACTGTTGGGCGTGCATGGTCATCCGCGCGACGGCGCGGTCTCTTCTGAGCCATGGTTTGCCTCGCTGCTGAATTGGGGGACGAGACGCTGGGTGCGGGTTCGCTGCCCGTGCCAGGTCGAGTTGTCGTGTCAGCGTGCTGCCGCGGATTGAGCCGTCCGCCATGTCCCACGGCCCGCAGTGGACTGGCTGACGGGAATGCGGGCACAAGTCATCGTTCGCGCCCCGAATGGGGCTCGTGGCGGTCGGTCGAAGGTAAGGGTGAAGGTGGCGTCGGTCGGAGACCGGTTAGGCCTGCGAGGCGCTCAGAACGCCGGGGAAGCGGGTACGGAGCGTCCGTGCGTGGTCGATGGCCCAAGTGTGACGCTGGCGTAGGTCTGCGGGATCGCCGTCGGCGCGGATGAGGCGGACGCGGTACGCGGCGGCCAGGACGAGACAGGTTGCGTGATCCTCCCGAGCGTGGGCGAGACGCTGGGTTGGCGAGCGCAGGACCAGAGGAAGTGCGTGGTTCATGGGCCCCCTCCCCTCAGTGTGCGGCCATGTGACGGGCGAGCTTGGCGGCGCCCCAGGCCGCCTTGAGCGCCACCGACATGGCGTCGGTCCAGGAGCAGCCGTACCGCGCCTGATGGAGGTGTGCGGCCTTGCCTGCAGCCCGCATGATGGCGGACCGATCGAACTTGCCTGCGACGGCCAGTGGGCGACGGTCGTAGCGGACGGTCAGGTTGATGGACGCTTTGGCGGCGAGTAGGCCGGCCGGGATCTTGGCGCGGTCGTCACGAATGTCGCGGAGGGCGGCGGTCCAGGAGATGCGGCGTTGGAGAGACATAGGGTAAGCCTTGGTGGTGTAAAAATCACCACTAACGGTAACTGCGTCACCTGTTTGGAGTCAAGCACATTCGGTAATAAAATCACCACATGAAGCCGTTTCAATGCCGAATGGCCCGGGCTGCGCTCGGATGGACCACCCAGGATCTTGCACGTGAAGCCAGCGTGGGCGCTAATACGATCAATCGGTTTGAGGCGGGCCAAGATGCTCGATTAAGCAGCGTCGAGAAAATTCGAACCGCTCTCGAAGCCGCCGGCCTGGAGTTTATCCCTGAGAATGGCGGCGGAGCCGGGATCCGGTTTCGGGAGCGGAATGCGCGGTGACGCACCTTGCCGAGTTTTAGCTACCACTACGGCAGCAGGTACGAGCCATGCCGCGCTGATTGGTGGTCACAATCTCTGGCGGGGAAACTTTGCTTGGACGCGCATGAACCGCTGAATCAGCATCGCCCGGCGGAAGGCGTTTTAGATCCGGAACTCCACTGCGCCGGCCGGAAAAATCTCTGCCACCCGGGTCTCTTGTTCTCGGAGATCCCAGAGCCGGAGTTCCGCGTACTGGATCAGGAGGCTATTGCCCTGCGTGGCTACGTAGCAGTGCTCGAAGGCAAAGAGCACCGTATCGAGCTTCGGTCCCGCGCCTCGTGGATCCGTCTCGACCCGTTCGTCCGTCTCGGCGAGGACGTCCAATGTGATCGCTGTGTGACCGCTGGCGGGCATCGTGTCGAACGCGTTCACGAGCAAAGCGATCTCGTTATGGGTCAGCTTGAGGAGGAAGCAGAAGCGCTTCACCGGCTCGAACGCGTCTCCGACCGGGAAGGCAGGTAGCAGCGTGATTGAGAAGGGCCGTCCCTCCTCTGGCAGGCTGCGCAGGTGTCGGGACGGCACGAAGGATATCGGTGAGTGCGGATCTTGGTCGTCTGGTTGCCGCGCGAGGGACCGACAGCCTCGCACGCGCCCCCCTTTCCGCCGTGGGCGGAGCGATGCATTCGCACATAGGTGCTGTAGATGGCTGTCGCCTCGCCCGACCATCCGGCTCTGCTCAGAGCGGCCAGGATGGCCTTCCATAAGCTCCGCCGTGACGAGCGATTGAAGCGGTTATAGACAGTGGTGCGCGGGCCATCAGCCACCAGGCAGTCGCGCCAGCGGCAGCCGGAGGTGAGCACGTGCAGGATGCCGGAGATGATCTACCGGTCGTCCTTGCGCGTCGGTCCGGGCTGATCTTTCGGTGTGAACGGTTCGATCACCGCCCACTGCGCATCCGAGAGCCAGAACGGGTCCGTTATCGCCGTCTCCGTGCTGCACGCGGCAACCTAGAATCACATAATCATCAAGCTTGCAACAGCTAAGTGCGATTTATACCCTAGAAGCCAATCATAGGTATCGTCTATGTCCTTGAGCAATGATGAAGCCGCGCGACGTGAGAAATTTATACATCATGTCAAATTCTTCGATGCAGCAAGTCGGTACCCCACCCCTTATGTCGGTTTCACAGGTAGACCCGGTTATCGCTTCCAGCTTCACTGTCTCCCTTACGATGCAACAGGTTTTCTAAACTTACAATCGACAGGGCCTCGTACCGATCCAGAAGAAATTCGAATCTTTGTCGTCGGCGATAGCACGATGGCGACAGGCACAGAGCTCGAGAATACCGTTCCTAAGAGGATTGAAGAAATTCTGAGAAAAGAATGGTCGCGGCGGATTAATGTTTACAATTTTGCTGTCGTGTCCTCTAATACTGAGCAAATGTGCTCTTTGATATGGAGCCGATTGCTGGACCTTGATCCCGATTTTATCATTGTGGTCAGTGGTGGCACTGACGCATTTCAGCCATACAGTTTTGATCCGCGGCCAGGGTTCCCGTATAATTTTTTCATCAACGAGTATCTATATGCTCATTATTTCGATGAAAACAATGATAAGTCATGGCAGTCAGGACTTAATTATGATGACGTCGTTGCCAATGCATTTGATTTCAATACAAGAATTCGGCAAAGCGTCGATTATGGGACGGAATCCTGGGAAGAAAAGGTAGCGCGGAGCTATACAGGGTCTTTGATAAAACTTGCTCGCACAGCTAAAGCCGTGCATATACCAGTCTATTATTTCTTAGAGCCAATTGTAGTACGGCAAAAAGATGCGGACGTAAGTGAGCCTCGGTTCGCTTCACCTGAGGCGATCGCTTATTTGACCAGGCAATATAATCGCTTCGAGAAATCCCTGTCAGATCTTCGCGCTTTACGACTGCCCAAAAATTTACAACTCATCGATGCTAGCCGGGCGCTGAACGAAAATGGGCCAGGCGAATTTTACGATATTTTGCACTACGACAGAGAGGGTACCGCGACAGTTGCTAAATTTTTCGCCAATCATGTGAGCGATGCCGTAGGTAAACGCAGTGCTCGTCAATCTAGACCAGGTGTAGGCGGGTGGATGCGCAACGCAATTAGGCGCCTTAGGCGTACCGCGTGATACGTGGAAGCTTCCTCAATTTACCGTCCCGTGAAGAAGCAAGTCGAAGTGTCTTACCGAAAGCACCAAAAGAATTTTTGCAGTGTGGGGCGCCGGCGCGCTACCCGAAAAGCAGGCTGAGGTAGCAGGGCTGGCGACAACGCTGGTTGACCACATCCTAAACCAGCACGCCGCGAGTATGCCGATATAACCGAAGCAGTTTCAAATGTTCGTCAAAGCCACCTAGATGTTTCAGGGCAATGGTATGGCTTGGCATCGTCAATGGAGCTGGTCCTGACGGAGATCGACAAGCGCGCCAGCCGGGAAAAAGGCCCCCCGGGGGACACGGGGGCGGGGACCAGCGGCAGTGAGGTGGTGGTGCACATGAGCCAGTTGCTCGGTGATGTTAAGGGACCCTGATGGAGCCGACCTTGGGCGATGAGGATCGGGACTTTCAGCACTCCGTCCTATCTGGTTCGTTTATCCGCGAAGATGAGAGGGTCGACGTGGAGATCTATCGGTTCCGCGGGAACGCAGGATCGCCGGCAGCTGGGGATCGTGGACATGTCCAGTGGCAGCACCGAGTGGCAGGAGCGCTTCGCGACGGAGCGGGATGCTGATCGCGCCTTCGTTGAAACGGTGGAGAGGGACAGCATCGCATCGTTTGGTGCAGCGATCAGCCTGGTTGTGCATTGACACGAAAAACACATCCACGCGGGCCAAGGATTGGGACGTCTCGGAAGAACTCGCTGCGCACTGCTGCTGCAGCGTCGACCGAATCGAAGCGCTGGCTCGTTGCCATAACTGGCCCCGGGTGCACGGGAGCATGGCGGCAAGATCGGCGTCGATCTTGAGACCGTGGAACGTGCCGTCGGGAGTTCGGGAGCTGCCGTGCACTGCAGTATCTCAGGCCGAGGCTTCCCGCCTCACTGAAAATCTCGAGCCGACGCGGATGCAATCTCGCTGTCCATCAATCTCGACCGCTGACATCCCGTTTACAATTCGTAGCGCTGGGCCTCCTTATTTGATGGTGTAGTGCAGACATTTGGCTAAATTGGACGCTTGCAGATTAGAGCTGACCAGGCGGTGACTGCTTTCGACGCCCCGGCGCGCAATGCGGGGCACGATCCCGCGGGTCCGGCATTCTCGGTGGCAACGGCGGCGGTCGTAGGCTTTGTCGGCGTGCAGCTTGCCGGGCCTGTGGCGTGGGCGTCCACGGCGGCCCGAGCGCACCGGCGGGATCGCGTCGAGCGTCGCAACGAGTTGGGTGCTGTCGTGAGTGGTGGCCCCGGTCAGGACGACACCGAGCGGTGTGCCGCGGGCATTGACGACGAGGTGGCGCTTCGTGCCCGGCTTGCCCCACTCGGTCGGGTTTGGACCGGTCGCCGCCCATTTTTCGCCGGAAGGCTTGCGCTGTCGAGTGCCGCACGGCTCCAGTCCAGTTGTCCGGCACCGTCCAGCTGCTCCAGCAAGGCGCTATGCAGGCCCTTCCGCACGCCTGCCCTCTGCCAATCACGCAGCCGTCGGCAGCACGACATCCCCGAACCGCACCCCATCTCCTGCGGCAGGTACTCCCACGGCAAACCAGTGCGCAGCACGAACAGGATGCCGGTCAGCGCCGCTAGGTCCGGGATCGGCGGCCGCCCGCCCTTCGGACGCGCCCGCGCCGGTGGCAGCAGCGGCGCGATCACCGCCCAGAGATCGTCGGGAACGAGGAACTTCGCCATGCCCGACCAACGCGCCAACCGCCAGTTTCGTTAGGCGCTCTTAACTTGGTCGAGAACTTTTGGCAGTTCATGCGCGACAACGGGCTCGGCAATCGCGTCTTCAAATTCTACGCCGACATCCTCGACCACTGCTGCGAGCCCTGGAATACCCTCATCAACTGACCCTAGCGCATCATGTCCATTGGACTGCGCGCCTGGGCTCATGGGTTCTGATCAATAAGGATTAGTATTAGATGCATCTTGGAGGGGGGCTGCCTATCTCACTTCCAATTCGTGCCGTCGAATTGTTCATCCGCGCCCGATGCACCTAACAGCACAAGCACCCAAAATACTTTATGTTCCGACTTTTAAGCTGAAACAACTTGAGTTCTTGGCTGCTTCATAGCGATGCTCAGGCATTTAGCTTGCTAACCACATGCTTAATGGTTAAAAGTCCAATGCTGGCGGCAGTTAAGCCAAACATGATCACGTATAGATAGTCCACTTGAATGCCGGCATATGGATAGTAGGCTGACCGAACCCATTCTGCACATTGCAGGGCTGGATTAAATTTCATCCAATAATAGACTTTATCGGGCATAAAACTTGGCAAAAACATAACGCCGCTCGACACGTACATAATGATACTAAACAGTGCGTAGCCGATCATCCATCCGGGAAAGAACCCTATAATCGCGACATTGATCGTTCCAATTCCGATCCCTAATATGATTGCGGCCAAGTAGCCGGAGACAGCAACAATTGGATTGGTTGGGATAGGATTGGTACCAGAGGCAACTAGAACTGAACTTACAACAAGCAAGGCAAGAAAACCAGTAACAATCTCAACTAATATACGAGAAAAAACTAAGTCAAATATTTTTACCTGAGGATAATATGTCAGCGGTCTATTCATCATGACTGATTTCATCACTTCGCGAGATATATATTGGAAAACTAGTACCGGAACAGCTCCCGTCGCGAAGAATAGTGGTCTGCTATCGCCCAGGGGTGCGGCTAGTTTTTGAAATGTATAGATTGCGATCAACATAAAGACGTGAACGCAAGGCCATAAAACCACTACGGCGTAGCCCCATATCGACGCCCCGAAGCGTGTGCGCATGTCACGGAGAATCAAGGCGTGCAGGACGTGCAGGTAGGACTCGACCGGGCTCTTTTGTGTTTGAGCCGTGGGGAGAGCGGACATCGGATTGGCCTCTGCGTTTCTCCGCCTGTTTCGACGAGAAACTGGGCTAAAGTGCGTTGCCGAGATGTGCCGGAGGAGCCGATCTTAAGTTGCCGATAGCGTAGTAATTGTGCATCAGGTTTTCATATTCGGCCGTCTCAGCCGGACCGGAGAGAGGTGCACTGACTGACATGTCGATCGCCATCATTTGGTCGTTCAGAGTCGCCGGGTCACTAGCGAGAGCGTAGGGCAGCACGTGGCCGTTCGGGTCCGCGCGCAGCCGATCGCCTTGGGCGCCAAGATCGAAAGTCGCCACCGGCAGGCCGGTCCGCAATCCCAAAGCTAGGGTGTACGAGTAGGTCTCCGGCCATATCGCCGGCACCAGGATTAGGTCGGCTGAAACCTTTGGCAGGAGTTCGAGGGTTTCCTCGTCCTCCCAGTGATGGCCGGTCTCTGCTATCTGGAGGGCTGCCCGCGCAACCCGATCGAGCGTCGGATCGTCGATCGAATAGCGACCTGTCTCGGTAACACCAGCTCCTTGCAAATGGCTCTTGATCGCCGAATCGGTGTAGCCCACGATTGCGAAGCGCAGCGGCAAATCTCGGATTCGAGCGTCTTCAGCTAGAGCCTGCAGCAGCAAGCCGCCTTCGGGCATGCTAATTCCACCCAACACGGCGACCCGGCGGACGCGGCCCGGCCGGCGCAGGGTGGTCGAGCGCACGCTCCGGTCGTGCTCGACGTGCGGCCGCACCGTGATCGCCAGCTCCGGATACACCGCCCCGATCCGCCCCGCCGTGTCGGCCGACGGCGCGAACACCCGCGCCGCCCCGGCCAGGAACCGCCCGAACGTCGCCCGCCGCTCCGCCGGGTCCGGCTCCTCGTAGCCGTCCGCGTCCGAGGACAGGCAGTCCCGGCACACCGGCACCGGCGCCAGGCCGCAATAGCGCCCGTCCGGCATCACCAGGTGGTTGCGGTGGCACACCGGCGAGAAGTCGTGCAGCGTCCAGGCATAGGGCCGCCCCGAGCCGGATACGAGGTCCATCAAGGCGCGGGCCGCGTTCCAGCGCAGGCCCGCCAGCGAGTGCACGTGGATCAGCAGCGGCGCCAGCTCCGCGATGAATGCCGACACCGCGTCGGCATCGCGGGGCAGGTACAGGCTGTCCAGGCTCGGCAGGTACACGAACTCGCGGCTACGGTACGAGACGTTGACCTGGATGTTCCGGGCCCGGTCGACCGAGAGCAGCACCACGGCCGTGCCCTCGGCCTTCAGCCGGGCGATCATGTCGTCGATGTGCCGCTGGATGCCCCCGCCCCAGCTATGGGTCACGAACAGCAAAGCCCGGCCACGGAAGTGCCGGGCCAGTCGATGCAGGTCGAGCCGCGCCCGCCCCCGCCGGCCCGGATCGGCCTGGACGAACTGGCCGACCAAAGCCGGGTAGTCCGGGTGCTTGGCCAGCAGCGCCGCCTGGCCCTGGTCGTACTCGCCGCCCGGGTCGAGCCCGAACGAGATCTGCCCGGCATGGTAGACGTACACGTCCTCGGCCAGGAGGTTCGAGAACCCCGCCTTGCGGGCGCGCATGCACCAGTCGTTCTCCTCGCCGTAGCCCTTGCCGAAGGCGACCTCGTCTAGCGTGCCGACCGCGTCGAGGGCCTCTGCCGTCATGTACATGCAGAAACCGACGCCGGTGGGCACCTCCACCGAGCGGCCGCGGTTGAGCGTGCTGGCGGCTTGGTCGAGGTCTGGCCGGGGGATCTCCAGCGCCATGGTGTTGTTGGCGTTGAAGCGCGGATAGCTGCAGATCGTAGCGTTGTTCGACAGCGGCGTGACGCTGCCGACCGGTGGGCGGCCTTCCGCCTCGGCGGTCCCGGCGTGGGCGACGAGCCGGTCGAGCCAGTCGCCGAACACCTGGGCGTCGGAGTTGAGCAGGACCACGGCCCGGCCCTGGCGCAGGGACAGGCCGCGGTTGACCGAGCGCACGAAGCCGAGGTTGTTTTGGTTTTCGACCAGGTGGAACAGGCCGCGGCCGGCGAGGTCTTTCAGGTCGGCGGTGAGGTCGGGATCGGGGGACCGGTCGTTGACGGCGAGCAGGGTGAAGGGTGTGGTTTGCGGGGCGGAGAGGCAGGCGTGGATGGCGCGCAGGGTCTCGCCGCGGCCCTTGTAGACCGGCATGATCACGACGACCCGGGCTTGGGCGAGCGTCAGGGCGTGGGGCAGACCGTCCCAGTC
This sequence comes from Methylobacterium mesophilicum, assembly GCF_022179445.1. Lineage (GTDB taxonomy): Bacteria > Pseudomonadota > Alphaproteobacteria > Rhizobiales > Beijerinckiaceae > Methylobacterium > Methylobacterium mesophilicum. Next base: position 40,056 of record NZ_BPQU01000014.1, read on the forward strand.
CTGCGGTTCGGGCGCCTCCATGGCCGGCCAGCTGCCGAGATCCTCCGGGCAGCCCATCAGCCCGGCGGCCCGGCCGGTGCGAACGTAATGCAGGAACGGCGTCTCGGCCGGCGCGAACAGGTGCCCGTAGGCGCGGCGATAGAAGCGGGTCGAGAAGGTCTTGCTCGGATCGCGATCCTCCTCCTGACCGTGTGACAGGAAGTGGATGGCCGGGCCGTTCTCGAAGCCGCGCGTGTCGGGATAGCGCTTCAGGTACCAGGCGGCGTCGAAATACGGTTCGATCAGACGGGCCTGCTCCAGCAACTCCGCATCCTCCGCCGCGGGCGGCGTGCCGTAGGCTGGATCGAAGGCGTCGCCCGACAGGTCGGTGCCGCGCAGCAGCGCGGTGGCGAGGTGGTGGACGAAGGGGGCGATTCCCGTCGCCTCCACGTAGGGATGATGGGCGCGATAGGCCCAGCCGTTAAAGTCGGGGCGCGGGTTGCGACCCCTGCGCCAGCCGGTGTCGCAATAGTCGCGGACCGCGTCGGCGTCCTCCGCCAGGCCGTAGCGCTGCCGGTAGAAGGTGTGGTCGAAATGGAGCGCCGCCAGCCCGACCTGCAGGTCCAGGGACGCTGCCCGGTCCAGGGGCATAGGGCCGATCTCGCCGAGCCAGCCGGTATCCTTAATCGGCGGATGCGTCGGGCGCAGGCCGCAGACGTGCAGCAGCGCGTCGAGCGTCGACCGGCCCGCGCCGGGATCCCGCAGCTCTTGCCAGCCGGTCCGTGAGAAATGGACGTAGGGCGCGAGCCCCTGCGCGTCCGGGTAGGTCGTCCGGTACCAAGCCTCGTCCACGGCAGGAAACGTTGGCTGGTCCCGGCCCGAGAACGGCGTACCGCCGGAGAGCAGCGTCTCGGCCACGTACCGGAAAAACGGGTCGCCGATCACCGCCCGGCTGCCGGCGCGTGCCTGCACGAAGCCGACTGGGTCGAAATCCTGGCGCGGGCTGCGCATCTTCCGCCAGCCGCCGGTCACGTAGGCCCGCAGCAACTCCGCGTCGGACGGGTCGGAGAGCACCTGGGCTTCCCGCTCGTCCAGGCCCTCGCGGTGATAGGCGGCGTCGAAATAGGGCGCGAGCGTCTCGGCCTGGAGTTCGAACAGATCCTGTGGCTCGGGCCGGGTGAGGCCGCCGTGCAGGACGTAGTGCACCAGCGGGTTCTGGGTCGCGTAGGAGATTTTTTGGGTCAGGCAGTAGGCCAGGGTGTCGAAATGCGGCGCCGGCTCGCGGCCCTCGCGCCAGCCGGAGGCCATGTAGTGGGCCACCGGATCGACGCCGGCCGCCTGCAGGTCGGGGTTGTGGGCGAGGTAGAACGCCCCGTCCACGAGGCGGCGGGCCAGGCGCTCGGCCTGCCTGGTGTCGGGCTTGGGCAGGGTGCCGCCTTTGGCACGCTGCGCCGTCACCCAGTGCAGGAACGGGTTGACGCCGGCGACGGCTAGGTACGGGCGCGCAGAAAGGTAGTCGGTGGTGGAGAAATCGGGCCGCGGGTCCCGGCCCTCGCGCCAGCCGATCGTGAGGTAGTCGCGCACTGGATCGATCGTGATCCCGTACCAGCTCGCGTAGAAGCCGGTATCGACATACGGTTCCAGCGCCGCAATCTGTTCCGCCCCCGACGTAACATCGTTCGCCGCAGGCAGGGCGCCGTTTGCTGCTAGCCGTATCAGCGGGTTGCGGCTCGAACGTGCTTCGGCTGAACCCGCCCAACGGTAATAGTGGCCATAGAGGGTTTTCAACGCGCGACTCTCACATTGCTGCCCGATGCGCTTGATCCGGCGAGCGGTCCATCAGCGGCTGTGTCGAGGCATTTAACTATGATAAGCATGTCTTCGCGAAGAGCTGTGACCAAGGGTGGATCTCCGCGCCGAGCGAGCGCTTCGCCGGCGGGACTCGCCCTATCGGAACAGGCGTACGCAGTAAATATGAGGTTCTGGCCGTCGGCGCCCTGCCCCGTCGTCTCGACGCCGGCAGTTAGATCGGATCGAACCGCCAAATAAAATCCTCGCGCACGATGCGCGCGGGACTGCCCGCGGCTATGCAATGTGGTGGCTCGACTTCAGTGACGACCGCCTGCGCCCCGATGATCGCGTCGTCACCGATGGTTGAACCCTGAAGAGTGTGGCGTGATTGGCGATTGAAACGTGATTGCCCACGCGGACGGACTTTGCCGAGTTTAATCGCGTGTCACCCCTCCTGTCGATGAAGGAGTGATGATAGCCTGTCGTCGTCCAAGCCCCGGCGCGATCGAACAATTCATACCGATTCCGATCACTTTCGCTGAGAATGATTTGAGATGGACTGAGTCAGTGCTGCCGGTCCTGTCTCCAATGTGAAGCATTGATGTCGGGTCAACAAAGTTATTGAATGCCGCCAGCCTAACATCCTTGCCAACGTCGAGTTTGAAACACGATCCGATTGCAGTATGTATGTTTCTGTGGGATCGCGCCATTGTCCTATGTAAATATGATCGGTGTCGCTTTTGATGTATCATCCACCCCAATCATTTTGGGCGCCGACGATATCAATAATGATGTTTTGTAATAGGTTTTATACTTAGCAACGGGTTATAATGAAATTAATTTATCGCCTACACAATTGAGAACATTGATTTCAATGATTCGGCGATGTGCTTGTGAATTTTATGGATAAGTTCGATAAGGTCAAGCTGCAATGGCTATATAGTAAGCCATGGCCGTTGAGCGTGAGCTCCTTCGCTAGGCAGCAACGTTTGCCAGAAACGATCCATGCCTCTCCAAACCGACTGACACATTTTTCACAACTCAAGCGACCCTACAAAAAATTCATATGAAATTTGCGTGACGCCCCGACGCACTGTTGACCCTTCAGCGGTCCTATGCCCATTGACCGCCGACGAACGAAGTTTGGAGCGAGGCCGTCAATGGCTGAGGACAATACCCTGACGAAGGCGCTGGTCGATGTGCGCGCTCGGAGAGCCGCACTTCAAAGCGACTACGACCGGATCGCCGCGGAACTTACCAAACTGCGTGCGGCGGAGGCTGCGCTGACAGCGATTGTGGAAGGCGTCCCATTGAAGGACACGACCATCCTTCTCTCCTCTGACAATCAGCGATCGTCGGCCGAGGATCAGGGCACGTCCGGTCGGAGTGGGCGGCGCGGAGCTCGGGGTCCACGATCGAATTCGGCCAAGGGACGTCTCAAGGCCCTCCTCGGCAACGCGGGGCCACAAGGATTGACACATGCCGAGATCGCGGAGCGGTTGCCCGATGTCGCGCCGAACACTCTCAATACCTACTTGAGCATGATGGTTACGGGCGGCGAGGCGGTCCGGAACGGCGATTTCTTCACCGCCGCTGTGGGATCAGAGGAGACTGATTCGGAAGAAAAGCCGGCTGACGAGTCCTCGGCCGACGATGACGACCACCGCGATACTGAAGCGGCGGAGTAAGAGGATTCAGCTTTTTAGCGGGCGTTCGGGCGGGAGAAGCGTTGCCATGCTACCAATGCGTGAGCCTGTTTATATGTATGAATTCGGGAGAAGCGGTGGGGGCGATCCTGAACTAGTCAAAGGTTTTAAAGCGCTCAACAGAACTGTTTGGTCTGGTTGATTGTGATGAGGGTCGCAGCAAAAGTGGTGAAAAACAGGTAGATGTCGCTGCAGCGCTCGTCGCGGATGGGCAGGCGGCGGAAGTGATTGAACCAGGCGTAGGTGCGCTCCACGACCAAGCGATGACGCCCGAGCTTCTCGCTGCTCTTGACGCTTTTGCGGGCGATGCGTGGCACTGTCTCGCCCGCCGCGCATCCGCCCGGCTTGAAGCGAACGGTCGAGTTCGGGCCCGTCGCCGGGCTCTCTTATTTGCGGTGATGGAGGCGCTGTCGAGCGAGGCATGGCTGAAGTCGATGCCGGTCAGGGGTCTGAGCCGATCGAGCCGCGCCTGCTGCAGGCGGTCCGACACGCCAGCCGTCTGCCAGTCGCGCAGGCGTCGCCAGCACGTCATGCCCGAGCCGCAGCCCATCTCGCGTGGTAACAACTCCCAGGGCGTGCCAGAGCGCAGCACGGACAGGATGCCCGTCAGCGCCGCGCGGTCGGATGTTCGCGAGCGCCCAACCTTCGGCTTGGCCGATTCAGGTGGCAGCAGCGGTGCGATCACCGCCCATGAGCGGTCGGAAAGGAGCGGTTTGGCCATCCCTCCCCGACGCGCCATAGCCAGTTTTGTCTGACGCTCTTAATCAGCCTGGTCCAAAGCCACCGATAACTCAAGCCGCGAGCAGCGCCGTCCAAGCCCCTGCTGCGTCGACCTGCTTGGCGCATACCCGAGACCCGTCTGCAGAGCGGCGCACCTCGACGACGTGCGGCACGCCTGGCGTCAACCGTACGTCCAGCCCAAGGTCAAAGCCGCAACAGCCGTCTCCCACGCCGGCCGCGGAGAGGTCCGCGCGATACTCGCTCGCTACAGCGAACGCCACCACCTCCCCGTCCACCACTACGTCAAGGCAAACCGGAGCGTCAGGCTGCGCAGCACTCTGCGCCCAGCCAGCCACATGCAGCGTTCCGTCCGCCTGGATCGTGCAATGGTCCAGCCACGCCCGCACGGGGCCCAGGTTGGCGGCCTTGCCCGACGAAATAGCACGATAGGCTAGACGCCCGCGCAGCGCGGCAAGCTCGGAGTCGAGTTGGGTGCGTGGGGCATAGGGCATAGGCGCTGTGCCCGCGTCGAGGGCCTGGACGCCATCGAAGCCCGCGCGCACACCGGGGACGGGCAGGAAACTCTCCGCCGGGGTGTTCTCGGCCAAAAGCAGGTCGTGGCTGTCTAGTTCGACGTGCCAGTAGGTGAGATCCCGGACTGCCTCGCCGCGGGTGATACTGGAGCCGTTAACGAGGTGCCCGGCGGCAACAAACAGGCCGTCGACCATCAGAGCGTGATCCGGTGAGACTAGGAGGTCGTGAGCCGGCACGCCTTCGGCCAGCGCACCAGCACGGATGCGCACAGGACGGTCAGCCTGCGGGGCAGTGAGGCCGGGATAGGCGCGGGTGCCGATCCAGCGGATGGGCCGAGGCTTGCCAGAGGCGGTGATGGCTAGGTTGCCCACCTGCAGGAGCTCCACTGGCACGTTAGTGATGGTATGCCCGCGTAAAACCTGGATGCGTGTGCCGGTCACGTAGCACGGTGCGTTATCGGCCGGCGGCGTGGTGCTGGCTGGCGGCGTGGTGCTGGCTGGCGGCGTGGTGCTGGCTGGCGGCGTGGTGCTGGCTGGCGGCGTAGTGCTGGCTGGCGGCGTGGTGCTAGCCGGCGGCGTGGTGCTGACTGGCGGCGTCGTAGCCGGCGGCGTCGTGGTTGCAGCTGTTGGTGTAACTGTGCTGGTTGCTGAATTATTCGCGGGATTATTGTCGAAAGTACTTCCTAAATTCAAAAGATTGGCTACGTTTGATACAGAATTCGTCGAGCCAGCCCGCAACGTAACAGTCAAAGTAGCAGTGCTTTGCGCGTTAACAGAGCCGACATTCCATACACCAGTTGTCGGATTGTAGGCCGTTCCGGTGCTTACAGTACTCGATACGTAGGTCGTGCCAGGTGAGAAAAGATCCTGAACTTGTAGTCGATCCGCAACTTGAGTGCCTGGGTTTGTGAGCGTGACTGAAAAAGTCACATTATCACCGACAACTGGCGTTGTCGTGCTGGGTACGTTTGTCAGAGAAAGATCTGCGTTTTGCGCCATCGCGATATCCCGTGCGGAATCATTGCCAATTACTCGACCGGCGAAAGCGGCCGATATGTCGTATGCATAGGTGTTTACCTATTGAAAACCGCAGCTTCCACTCTGAAATTGATTTGTATGCAATTGCGTTACGCAGCGTTGCGCCGGCGCAACAGTTGAGTATTGGTCATTTCTCAATAACTATAATTCTCTACAGCGGGCGGTGGAAATGACAGCCCTATCTGTGAAGGCGATGATTGATCTGTGAGCGAGATGGATGCTAGCGGCAGAATGTGAGCTCGTAGGGCAAGGCCGTTGTTAAAGCCTGCTGCGACTGCTGAAATGTATTGAGTCAATCCACCATCTTCAGCAACGTTACACTGGTTGCCGTGATGACGTTCCCCCGGCCACGCCACGGAAGGATCACCTCCTGAGGACTCACTCGACCGCTACCTCCGGCAGCACGGTCTTGGGTCGCTTACGCGTCCTTCAGGATAGGCGCTGGAGGATAGGCGCTGGCGGTGAACACGCGCCCTTGTCCCGGTCAATGACAGCCGCTTGCCCGCGCTTCTGTTCCTAAACCCGATGTTCCGCGTCGGCACTAGGCGATCACTGGCCGCGAGTCGACGCTGCGCTCTACGAGTCCCCCTCGCCACGGCCACCCTGCACCGACCTCGATCGCCGGGGCTTGGCGCGGGAAAGCGTCTACGACTGTCAGGGCCCGCAGACGGCGGTCGTCGAACAGCGCGTCTGAGACGAAGTCCATCGATCAGCGCTCGTTCGGCCGCGGCGCGGCGGGCTGACGCTCACGGTGTGCCGCGCTGACGTGCCGGCGCAGCCGCTTGAGCCGCAGGTGATCCTCCCTCGATTTTACGGACACGGGGGTTAATCCGCGTTCCGCTCGGCCTGTTCGGGGGTGATGAAGCCGAGAGCCGAATGGATGCGCTGCCGATTGAAGTAGCGTTCAATGTAGGCGAAAAGGTCGCGGCGAGCCTCGTCCCGGGTCGTCCATCGTCGCTGGTGAACGAGTTCGACCTTGAGGGTATGGAAGAAGCTTTCCATGAGAGCGTTGTCGTAACAGCAGCCCATCCGGCTCATGGAGAGCGTCGCCTTCATGTCGGCGAGCTGTTCTGCGATTGGCCTCGGCGGCGTATTGGCTGCCGAGATCCGAGTGACAGATGTGGCCGGTAACCGATCTTTGTCGTTGGGCAGCCATCATCCGGACAGCCGACGTCGGTTCGGTCCACATATAATCGCGCATGGACCAACCGACAATCTCGCGGGTGGCGAGATCGAGCACGGCAGCCAGGTAGAGCTAGCCCTCACCGTGGGCAGGTCGGTGATATCGGCGAGCCAGACCATGTTGGGCATCGCAGCCGAGAACGGCTGTTTGAGGAGGTTGGGCGCGATCGGCAGGTCGTGATGGCTGCCGGTTGTGCAGGGCTGGAACCGACGCCCAGCCAGAGCCCGCATGCCTTGACGGCGCATCAGGCGCTCCACCCGCCCGCGACTGGCCGTTCTGCCCTTCGCGCGCAAAGCCGCATGCACCCGGGTCGCGCGCAAAGCCGCATGCACCCGGGGTGAGCCAAAGCGCCTATGATGTCCGGTATGGATACGCCGGACGTCGTCGAGGAGCTGAGGGTTCGATACCGACCGGGCGCTCTCGGGGCGTGACCGCCCGTCGTAGTAGCCGTCGGGGGAGACTTCGAGCACGCGGCCCATGAGACGCATTGGCTAGGTGCTCGCATGCTGCTCGATGAAGGCGAACGTCACTTGGGCATCTCCGCGAAGATGCCGATCGCTTATGGGATGGCCCGCCCCTCACCGAACCGTTGGTGGCATGCTGCTGCCTTGGAGGACTGGAGGGATCGGAATGGCAAAGAGTTCGGTCGCCACACTCGATATCGTCTTCGGCAAAAAAGCTGTAGCCTAATGGATTTAGACCCCGCCGGTACGGTGGTTCTGCGTCGTTGCACGCGGCGTGAGACGACCGTCGGCCTGACGGCCAAGCTGTCCGCTTTTGTCATCGCGATGGAGGCCTGCTGCGGTGCTCATCACCTCGGGCGGCTGCTGGTATATTTCATTGGAAGACGCTAGGCGCCGAGGTCATAAAATTGCAATACGCGTAACTAACATAAAACATCCGCCACAACATTTTGCCGGCCAGTGTTGGGTGGGCTCATTTTCTATGGATTAGTATACACTGATGTCTCTACACGCATGAGCGAATCGCATCCGGCCAGAAACCTCACCTTGACGCGCAGACCGCCGCGGTCGTAGCAGCCGGGCAGCAACGAGACAGGACGGATTCATGACGGGCAAGCGTGCGCTGATCACGGGGGTTACGGGCCAGGACGGCGCGTATCTGGCGCAGCTGCTGCTGCAGAAGGGCTACACGGTCACCGGCATCGTGCGCCGCTCCAGCCATGCCGGTGTCTTCGACCACAGGTTGAAGTGGCTCGGCATCCTCGGCGATGTCGAACTCGTGGACGGCAACTTGTTGGATCAGTCGGCCCTTCTGCGCATCGTCCAGACCTCCAAGCCCGACGAGATCTACAACCTCGCCGCGCAGTCATTCGTGACCTCCTCCTGGCAGCAGCCGCTGCTCACCGGCCAGGTGACGGGCCTGGGCGCCGTGCACATGCTCGAATGCCTGCGCTCGGTCGCCCCGCAGGCCCGGTACTACCAGGCATCGACCTCGGAGATGTTCGGCCTGATCCAGGAAGAGCGCCAGAGCGAGACGACGCCGTTCTACCCGCGCTCGCCCTACGGCGTGGCCAAGCTCTACGCGCACTGGATGACCATCAACTACCGCGAGAGCTTCGGGCTGCACGCCTCGAACGGCATCCTGTTCAACCACGAGAGCCCGCTGCGCGGCGTCGAGTTCGTCACCCGCAAGGTCACCGACGCGGTGGCCCGGATCAAGCTCGGCATGCAGAAGGAGCTGCGGTTGGGTAACATTGACGCCAAGCGCGACTGGGGCCACGCCCGCGACTACGTCGAGGCGATGTGGCTGATGCTGCAGCAGGACAAGCCGGACGACTACGTCATCGCCACCGGCCGGACCACCACGGTGCGGGACATGTGCGTGATCGCGTTCAATCATGTCGGCCTGAACATCGACGATCACCTGATCATCGACCCGGCGTTCTTCCGTCCGGCGGAGGTCGAGGTGCTGCTGGGCAACCCAGCCAAGGCCAAGGCGATCTTCGGCTGGGAGGCCACGACCAGCCTCGATGCGCTGATCACCGAGATGGTCGACGCTGACATTCAACGCCTCAGTGCAAACGCATAAATAGATGCAGACAACCGGCGAGCGCATCCTCATCACCGGCGCGTCAGGCTTCGTGGGAAACCACGCCCTTCGCGCGTTCCGCAGTGTCTTTGCCTCGGCTGAGATCTTGGCCGTCGGCCGCCGCGCCTCATCGAAAGTGCCGCACGGGGTTGTCTATGATACTCTCGACCTTCTCGATCCTGCGGCGGTGACGCGCCGGGTTTACACCTTCCGACCGACCCAGGTGCTTCATCTTGCGGCGGAAGCGTCGGTCGTGCGCGCCGACAGGTCCAAATTCGACACGTGGCGCATCAACTTCGGAGCACTGTACAATCTGATCGATGCGGTCGAGCGAACCGGAGAGGCTTGTACCTTCGCTTTCGTCAGCTCGGGTGAAGTCTACGGCCGGGCGTTTCTCGAACAGTGCCCTGTTACGGAGCGAACTTTACCGCAGCCGATGAATGCCTATGCCCATTCTAAGTGGATGGGCGAGCAGCTGCTGCTCAAATCGGCCGAAGGAACTCGTCTTAAACCACTCGTACTGCGCCCGTTCAATCACATCGGCCCCGGACAAAACGTAGCCTTTGCGATTGCCTCCTTCGCGCATCAGATCGCTCTGATCGAAAGTGGGCGGCGCCCGCCTGTTGTCGAGGTGGGCAATCTCTCCGTCCAACGTGATTTCCTCGACGTCGCGGACGTCGTGGCGGCCTACGTCAAGGTCTTCCAATACGCCGCCAGATTTGACTGCCCGCGAATATTCAACATCTGCTCTGGTCAGCCCCGCAGCCTAGAAAGCATGCTGACGAGCCTGCGCCGGCTTTCCCGTGTGCCCATTGAGATCCGTCCCGATCCCGTAAGAATGCGGCAAGCCGATGTGCTCTTGGCGTTCGGAGATGCTCGTCAGTTGCAGCGGGCGACCGACTGGGCGCCGAAGATCGATGCCATGACGTCTCTGGCCGGGATTTTGGAAGACGCTAGGACGCGAGTTGCCGGCACCGAATCCTAAGATTGTGGAGAGACAAGTGGGCGATCGGAGCGAACGGGTTCTACCGGTGATCCTGTGCGGCGGGACGGGGACGCGCCTGTGGCCGGCCTCGCGCGAGAGCATGCCCAAGCAGTTCGCCCGGCTGGTGGACGCGGAGCGCTCGACCTTCCAGGCGACGTTGGCGCGGGTTTCGGATACGGCCGTGTTCGCCAAGCCCACCGTGATCGCCTCGGCCGAGGCCCGGTTCATCGTGGCCGAGCAGTGCAACCAGCTTGGGATCAGCGCCGACATCCTCTTGGAGCCGCAGGGGCGCGACTCCGCTGCCGCCGTGGCGGTGGCGGCCCTCCATGCCGCCGCGATCGACCCGCAGGCCGTGGTCCTGATCATGGCCGCTGACCACGTCGTGCCCGACACGCAGGCCTTCGTCGACGCCGCCCGGGCGGCGGCCGTCGGCGCGCGAGCCGGCTACACCATGACGCTCGGCATCGAGCCGACTCGTCCGGCCTCCGATTACGGCTACATTCGCCGGGGCGCGCCGATCGCGGAAGCGCCCTTGGCCGCCCGGGTGGAGAAGTTCGTCGAGAAGCCGGACCGCGCCGGCGCCGAGGCGCAGATCGAGGACGGCGCCCTGTGGAACTCGGGCTACTTCCTGTTCCGCGCCGACCTGATGCTGGCCGAGCTCGAAGCCTTCGTGCCGGACGTGCTCGAGGCCGCCCGCGCAGCGCTCGACGCGGCCGTGACCGACCTCGATTTCGTGCGCCTGGATGCCGAGGCCTTCGCGCGGGCGCCCAAGATCTCGATCGACTACGCGGTTATGGAGCGGACCGCCCGGGCCGGCGTGCTGCCGGTGTCGTTCCCGTGGTCGGATGTCGGGACCTGGGACGCGGTCTGGCAGGTGCTGGACCACGATGCCGAGGGCAACGCGGTGCGGGGCCGGGTCTCGCTGATCGGGACGAAGAACAGCCTGGTCCACAGCCAGGGCGGCGGCCTGACCGCAGTGGTCGGGCTCGAGGACGTGGTGGTCGTGTCGACCCCGGACGCGGTGCTGGTGGCGTCCAAAGCCCGCTCGGGCGAAGTCAAGCAGCTGGTCAACGCCCTGCGCGCCTCAAATGAGCCGGAGGCGGACGCGCATCTGCGGATGTACCGGCCGTGGGGCTGGTACCAACGGATCGACATCGGCGAGCGCTTCCAGGTAAAACGGATCCAGGTGGTGCCGGGCGGACGGTTGTCGCTGCAGAAGCACTACCACCGGGCCGAGCACTGGGTGGTGGTGCGTGGCACCGCCGAGGTGACGGTGGACGATCGGGTGGTGCTCATTCACGAGAACGAGGCAGTTTACCTGCCGATCGGCTCGATGCACCGGCTGAACAACCCGGGAAAGATCCCGCTGGAGCTGATCGAGGTGCAAGTCGGCTCGTATACGGGCGAGGACGACATCATCCGCGTCGAGGACGTCTATGGACGCTGAGGGCGAAGTAGGGAACCACACCAAATGAGCACCGCACAACCACGTGTTCGAGAATCGTAAGCGCTGATCTCTACTGAGTCTGAATGCGACCAGGAAAAATTGATTAAATCGATGCGCAAAGGCGAGGTTTTAACAGCGGAATTGACGGTACCGTCCACTTGTTGTGATCTCACCGACAAATAGCCCAGTGAATATTCCATGTTCAGTCCGGAGTTAACCGGAAGGCAGGAAGGGAACATCTAGATGGCGATCTGGTCCCGCGAGAAAAAAATCAAATGGCTGTATAGCGCAGTTTTAGGACGAGATGGTGAACCTGAAGCCATCGAATACTGCGCGAATGACATGGAAAAAGGTGTCACTCTCGAAGACATGCTGGATCGGTTCATACAAAGCCAAGAGTGTCAACCAATCTGGTCGCGCGAGGAAAAAATCAAATGGCTCTATAGCGCAGTCCTAGAGCGAGAAGGTGAGCCTGACGCCATTCAATACTATATAAATGAGATAGGAGGAGGTGCCTCTCTTGAAGACATCCTGGACCGGTTCACACAGAGCCAAGAGTTTCAATCGCTCTGGTCGCGCGAGGAAAAAATCAAATGGCTCTATAGCGCAGTTTTAGAACGAGAAGGTGAGCCCGAAGCCGTCCGATACTATTCGCATGAATTAAAAAACGGCGCGACTCTAAGCGAAATCATGGATCGGTTTACGCAGAGTCAAGAGTTTGTGACAAGGAGGAAGGCTCGGAGTGAGCCAACTCTTCATCAGCGCTTAGACGAAATCTATGCAGTAAGATCTTATCATAAAGTAGACAGGCCTGGACGCGTAGCAATAGTCGGCTTGTTTGAGACGGTATGCGGCTTACAACGTGGCGCCGAGTTGATGTATAACAAGATGCGGGCGAGTGGCTCCGATGTGCGAGCCATAAGTGTCTCAAGATTACTTGGGGCGAATATAAACCATAAGCCTGATTTTGAATACACAAACCTGACGCACGACCATGAGATAGATGCTGAATCGCTTGTCATACATTTAAATCCGCCGAACTTCGGTAAGGTGCTGTCGGCCTTATCTCGCGACACTCTGATGAATTCCAAAATCGTAGGGTATTGGGCTTGGGAATTAAATAAGATTCCAGACAGCTGGGTTCGAGATGCGTCATACGCGGACGAGTTGTGGGCGCCCTCCCCGTTCGTTGCAAAAACGCTGATTGCGGATCTGCCTTCTTTCAACGGGGTGATCAAGACGGTCGCCCACCCAGTAGATTCTCAGCCATTTGCTAAAATTTCAGCTGAAGCAAAAAGAACGATCCGAGAAAACCACAGCTTGGCCGCAGACCTTTTTATTATCGGATATTCGTTTTCTTTTGGCTCGAATTACGCTCGTAAAAATCCCATAGGAGCAATTGACGCATTTCGTATTTCGTTCCCCGAAGACCCAGACGTTAGACTGATCCTGCGCGTTGCAGATGGTGCGCATCATCAAAAGTTTTGGGATCATTTCAAAGATTACGCTTCTAGAGACGAGCGGGTTATAATTGCCGAAGTTGGCTCCGGGTCGCATCTGCCTCTAACCGATTTCTATGCTTTGATAGACGTTTATCTCTCGATGCATCGTAGCGAGGGATACGGCTTACAATTGATAGAAGCGGCCCAGAGCGGCGCGCGCGTTGTAACTACGGGGTGGGAGCTGGCGCCTGAAATTGCAGCCAGGCCCGAAGTAAGTTCCGTTAGCTATCAGCTAGTGAAAACTCTCGATTATTCCGAGCAGGCGTATGCTAATTTCGAAGACGCAATCTGGGCCGATCCCGATTTGTTAGAAGCGGCAAAGATTCTACGTTCATTAAAAATGTCGGCTGCCGTAGCTCCGCAGATTTTTAGCTCCACCGCCATCGCGGCTGTAGCTAGCCAAATCAAGCAGGAACTAGATGAAATGACCACAATGTTGCGTAAAATCGAGAGCAATGCAGGTCAGCGAAAAGTCATCTATTTAGGAGAACAAATCGCACTAACGCACCTAAGCAATGGCATGAAAATTTTTGTGGATACCGCAGACGTAGGTATCAGCACTCACCTTATGTGGGAGGGCAATTGGGAATCCTGGATAGGGCGCCAAATCCTTCCGATGCTGAAGCCGGGCATGACGGTTTGCGATATCGGCGCGAATTTTGGCTACTACACGCTGTCGTTCGCGAACCAGATGCAGCGGCAAGGAAAAATTTACGCTTTCGAAGCCAACCCACATATTCATCGTCTGTTGGAAAAATCAGTATCTGTGAACGGTCTTAGCGACATCGTTCGAACATACAACGTAGCCTTATACAAGGAAAAGGCGCAGCTTAAATTTGGTTTCCAAAGAGCTTACTCTGGGGGCGGCTCTGTCCACGTCAATAATAGTTCAGCTACTACCCAAATCATTGACGTCCAAGCAGAGAAAATCGACGACGTCTTATTTAGCTCTGAGCCAGTGAATTTCATCAAAATGGACGTGGAAGGCGCAGAGGCCCTCGTGATTGAGGGAGGCCAGCGCATATTTTCAAGCTCATCTCTGCTTGCTTTCTCAATGGAGTTTACGCCCGGCGGCTTGAGACTCCACAAAGATCCACGAGAATTGGTTGACAGGTTTCTCGCGCTCGGATTTTCAGCGTTTTTCATAGAGCCAGAAGGCTTAGTGGATGTCGCATCTGGCGCCGAAGCCATGGAAAAGCTGAAAGGTGATATGGGCGACCTACTATTCAGACGTTAAAGATCTTGCGCCTTTTTAAGATTGCTGTTAGATGCGATGTCATTACGTGCTAGCAAGTGCTCGCATGAAACGATATGTCGAGTGGGAGACTCGCAACATGGCGGATAGACCTCGGCCTGCATCTGCCGACACGAGAAATTTACGCGATGTGGTATGGGGTTTTGAAAAGGATTACTATCTTAAGGAATATCCGGATGTTGCTATCGGCGGATTTGATCCCATTGAACATTATTTCGAGATCGGCTGGAAGGAGGGCCGCGATCCGTCGGACTATTTCAGCACGGCGGGTTATCTTGCGGCGAACCCGGACGTCGCGGCAGCTGAAATCAACCCGCTGCGGCATTTTCTTGACAGTGGTCATGCCGAGGGCCGGGCTGGATGGCGCAAGCAGCACGCCGAAGAACGGAGCGCGCCTGAGATCATCTGGGGCTTCGATAGAAAGTATTATCTGAGGAATAATCCAGATATTGCCATCGGCGGCTTTGATCCCGTTGAACATTATTTCGAGATCGGCTGGAAGGAGGGCCGCGATCCATCCGATTATTTCAGCACGTCGGGCTATCTTGCGACCAACGCTGATGTAGCCGCAGCTGAAATCAACCCGCTGCGGCATTTTCTCGACAGCGGCCATGCCGAGGGCCGGGCTGGATGGCGCAAGAAGCAGATCGAAGAGTGGTGCACGCTAGCCGCGACGGAACTTCACGCCCTTCGCGACCGCATCGGGGCCATTCAGCGCCGCGTGGTAGCCGGCCGCTTTGATGAAGCCGATCTTGAGCCATTCGACCTCGGAGCGTCAATCCCGCTGACTTCCCGTGCAAAAGGCATCTTCGTTCGCATCGCGGGAATCGCTCACAGTCAATCGTTAGGCTAACAGAATGCGCATTCTGATTGATCTGCAGGCAGCCCAAACCGAGGCGAGCGGCCGCCGTGGGGTGGGGCGCTATTCTGTTGCGCTAGCCAGAAAGATGGCGGTAATCGCAGGCAGCACGGAGATTTGGCTTGCCCTCAATGGGCGATACGCCGCGGGGGCGGACCAACTTCGAGCAGAGTTCGAAGATCTCGTTCCCCCGGAGCGGATCCGGCTGTTCAATGTCCCGGCTCACTCATCGCACGTGCCGGACGGCAATGCCTGGCGGCGGCGAACAGGCGAGCTTCTGCGCGAATCATTCTTCGCCGATCTCAAACCGGATTTCGTCCTAGTCGGCAGCCTCTTCGAGGGCCTGCTTGAAGACGCGGTAACCTCCGTCAACAGACTGCCACATCCATTTCCCACCGGCGTAACGCTGTATGATCTAATTCCGCTCCTAAATCCGGATGCCTATCTCGATCGTAAATTTGTACGGAACTGGTACTTCGAAAAACTCGCGTCGCTCAAGCGTGCCGATGTACTCTTCGCGATCTCCGAATCAAGCCGCCGCGAAGCGCTTGATCATCTCTCGCTGGCGCCCAGCAGCGTCGTAAATATTTCATGCGCTGTCGACGAAGTCTTTAAAAAGCGCGAGTTCACGCGCGTCGAAGAGGCGTCGCTGAAAAGAAAATACGGCGTCCGCCGGCAATTCGTCATGTACACGGGCGGAATCGATTTCCGGAAGAACATCGAAGGCTTACTCGAGGCTTGGGCACTGATCGCCCAACGCTTTCGTCCCAGCCACCAGTTGGCGATCGTGTGTTCGATCCAGTCGCAGGACCGGGCCCGCCTGGAGGCGTTGGCTTCCGAGTTGGGGCTGCAGGGGGACGACGTAATCTTCACGGGCTATGTTCCCGAGGACGATCTGGTCAGCCTCTACAACCTTTGCGATGTTTTCGTGTTTCCCTCGCTTCACGAGGGCTTCGGCTTGCCAGCCCTGGAAGCCATGGCATGTGGGGCACCGACAATCGGGGCAGATAACAGCAGCATTGTGGAGGTGATCGGCTTTCGGGACGCAATGTTCGATGCGCGGAGCCCGAGCAGCATCGCTCGTAAGATCGCCGAAGTTCTGGACGATCAGGGGTTTCGCGAGGCCTTGAAGGCCAACGCGGCTCGGCAGGCTCAGGCGTTCTCCTGGCAAACGACTGCCGAGCGCACCTTGACTGCGATTCGCCACCAAGTCGCGGAGCGTGCCTCCGGGCGCCCACAGATTTGCAAGCCACTTACGCGGAAGCCTACTCTCGCGTTCGTCTCTCCGATGCCACCGCTGGAAACGGGGATTGCCGATTATAGCGCCGAGCTACTGCCAGAGCTCGACCGCTTCTATGATATCGAGATCGTGACCGATCAGGCGGAACTCTCCGACTCCTTTGCGGAAGCTAACTATCGGCAGACAACAATAGAAGACTTTCGGAAAAACCCCAATCGATTCGACCGAATCTTATACCAGTTCGGAAATTCCGATTTCCACACCCACATGTTCGATTTGGTACGTCAGCATCCCGGCGTGGTAGTTCTTCATGATTTTTATTTGAGCGGGGTTCAGGCTTGGCGGGAGCATCATCATAGGGAACAGCGCCATTTCACGCGGTCGCTGGTTCGGAGCCACGGCTATCGCGCCTTGATCGATCACCTGGAGGGCGAGCCTGACGACGCAATCTGGAGGTACCCGGTCAATCACGACGTTTTGGAAGCCGCAATGGGGGTCATCGTCCATTCGGCGTTCAACGATCAGGGAGTGCGCGCCTCCGGCCTAGAACCCGACGCCGTGGCTTGTATCCCTCATCTGCGCGCTGTTGCGCATCCAAACCGAGCGGCAGCCCGCGAGCGCCTCGGGATTGCTGACGGAGAGAGACTTCTGTGTACGTTTGGAAGTATCGGGAAACACAAGAACAGCCTTCGGCTGCTCGAAGCCTTCGCAGAGTTTAGCCGAGAAAATCTCGCGAAGACTAAGCTGGTGTTCGTCGGGCAAGGCGCTTCCGGTTCCTATGGGGCGGGGTTCGACCGGGCTCTCGCTCTTAGCTGCCTGGCCGAGAAGGTTGAAGTTACCGGTTACGTCGATAAGCTGACCTATCAAACCTACCTTGCTGCAGCAGACACAGCGATCCAGCTTCGGGCCTTCACGCGGGGCGAGACATCCGGAGCAGTTCTCGACTGCTTGGCGCACGGGATCCCGACGATCGTCAACGCGCACGGACCTATGGCCGAGATCGGTGAGGATGCAGTCGTGAAGCTGTCTGAGGACCCAAGCGTCTCGGAAATTACGGGCGCCTTGCGTGCGTTGCTCACTCAAGAAGTGGAGCGCAAGAGGCTATCTCGTGGCGCGATCACATTGATCCGAGACACGCATTCGCCTCGGCGCGTCGGAGAGCTCTACTGGCAAGCCATTGAGACATTCAGCTCGGCCGGAACCGTGGCGCGATGCCATCAGATGATGTCGATGGCTGTGCAAGACAGGAACTTTGCTCAGGCAACGGCAGCCGATATAGCTAATGTTAGCAAATGTATCGACTTAAACCTGCCTCTGCGCAGAGCAGGTGCACTGTACATCGATGTATCGGAGCTTGTGGTCCGTGATTGGCATTCAGGCATCCAGCGCGTCGTAAAAGGCATCTTGCCTGAGCTACTGCAAAATCCCCCGCTGGGCCTTCGCGTCGAACCGGTCTATGCACACTGTGATGCAAATGGTGCGGTCTATCGCTCTGCTCGAAGGTTTACTTCGCGTTTCCTCGGCCTTGCTGACGACCAATGGGAAGACGAGGTGATCGAACCTGTGAACGGCGATATTTTCATCGGGCTCGACCTCGCGCCGATACTTGTTCCGAAGATGTTTGACGAAGGTGTCTATATGACTTGGCGCGCCCGCGGCGTGCGCATCCATTTCGTCGTCTACGACCTGATTCCCGTCCTGCGGCCGGAATTTTTCGCGCCTGGCGCTGCCGATGACTTTTCCCGGTGGCTCAAGGCGATCGCGCAGGTATCGGACAGCATCGCTTGCATTTCGCGTGCGGTGTCAAACGAATTCAAAAACTATCTATTAGCTTCCTCGGCGGAATATCGCGAAGGATTGAAAATTGATTGGTTTCACCTCGGCAACGAGGTCCGTGACCCTGACGTGGCATCTATGGACTCGCACGTTTCGACGCCGACGCGGCCTGACCTGGCGGGCAAATCCTATGTCCTGATGGTTGGGACGTTGGAGCCCCGCAAGGGACATATGCAGATTATCGATGCTTTCGAGGCTCTCTGGAACCAGGGAAGCAACATCTGCCTCGTGATGGTAGGCCGGCAGGGCTGGCTTGTCGATGAGCTCGTTGCGAAGATCGACGCTCATCCGTTCTTAGGCAAGTGCTTGTTCTGGTACTCGGACGCTGATGATGTCGCGCTTGAGAGCTTCTATAACCAATCCGCCGGCCTGATCGCAGCATCGTATGCCGAAGGCTACGGGCTTCCGCTTATCGAGGCCGCCAAACGAGGAGTTCCGATCTTCGCGCGTGACATCGCGGTTTTCCGTGAAGTGGCGGGCGTGCACGCAGCCTATTTCGATGAGTCTGGGAGCACTCTTGTTGAGGACCTCAGGGTTTGGCTTGAAGAGCTGAGTGCCAACAACGCGCCATCTCCGGTCGGTATCTCGATATTGACATGGGCTCAAAGTTCCGAGCAACTGCTGAAGACAGTTTTTGGATGCAGATTAGACAATTCGCATACAACTATGAACGAAGCTTCGGCTTATAGAGCCGAATCGTAGGGGCCTTCTCTCGAGGGCCAAGAGATAGTTGTCGTCCTGGCCGAGGATGAGGCCGGCGAGGCCGTGTCGGATTGCAGCCGGCGCGCGGGTGGGAGGCTCTAGTCATCACGGCTGTGGGCGATTACTCCGCGCTCAGACCGGGCATGGTCTCAGCCGAACGATTGCGGGCTACTCGGTAACACCAGCGCTCAAAACGGTGTTCTGAAGACACTGTTTACCGACCGCCGCTCACTGCTCGTCCGAGCGTCAGAACAGGGCGCCATCGCTGCTTTCGAGTCGCGAGGTACTTACCCACGGCCACGACGGCGGCGTTTTAGGCGCTGACGTTTGTGAAGATGGTGGCGAACGGGCTGGTACCGCCCAGGCGGGCAGTATCGACGACGGTGTGGATGGCGGCCTCGCCCTCAGCGGCCCACATCGCGCGGTAGCCGTTGGTGACTTTCTGCTGCACGGCGGCCGGATGCAGCAGCCGTTCTGAACCGTTGTTGGTCGGCGCGACCTGGCCAGGATAGACGAGGAACACCAGGAGCTGATCGCGCGCGCGGCTGATCTTGGCCTGTAGGTCGCGGGTCAGATCACGGCGGCTCGACGTGGCCAGGGTAAGCATCCGGCCTCGGCCGCATGGCTGTGATCGAGATAGGTAGGACGCGTCAGGCGGGATTGGCGATGGGCTGATCACCGGTTGGTTGTTGCCAGTTCCAGTGCAGCAGGGTATCGAGGTCGCGGGCGGGGTGGTCGTTGATGCGCGCGAGCACATCGGCAGCCAAGCCTGCGGATCGGCGCCATTGAGGCAGGCGGTCTGGATCAGCGTGTACATCACCGCGGCGCGCTCGCCGCCGCGCACCGACCCGGCAAACAGCCACGCTTTCCTTCCCAGCGCGGTGCCGCGCAGGGCCCGTTCCGCGGTGTTGTTGGTCAGGCAGATCCGCCCGTCGGGGACGACGTGCTCGAAGGCCGGCCAGCGCTTGAGCATGTAATCCGTCGCTTTGGCTACGTCGGCATGGCGCAAGAGCCTGGCCCGCTCGGCCCGCATCCAGGCCTCCAGCTCGGTTACGCGCGGGTCGAGGCGCTCGCACCGGACCATGAGATGGGCGGCAGCGTCGAGGTCATTGATCTCCCGCTCGACGGCAAAGATCGCGTCGATGCGCTGGGCTGGTACCAGTGCGAGCGCGGCCAGCGCCGGCAACCAGCTACGCGCCCTGGCGGCGGCGTCGGCGAGCACAAAGAATCTGCTGAGCGCATGTGCCCAGCACGCCGCCTCGACGAGCGGTCCGGGACGGCGCGCGGTGTCGTAGAGCCGGTTGAACGCGGCGAAGGCGTCGGCCTGCAGCACGCCCGAGAAGCCATCGAGATGGCGCTCGGGATGCTCGCCCATGCGATCGGGCGAGAACTGGAACAGCGCCGCCGGCGGGTCGCGGCTGCCGAATAGCAGGTCATCGCGCACGTACACCCACGCTCCCCGGTCAGCACGTCGAGGACGCGGGCGAGCGCTGCGGAATCCACGCCGGCATCAACGACGACGCGCTGGCCTTTGCCCAGCACGATCACCATCCGACCCGAAGCGGTCGACATCGGCGTGCAGCCGCCGCGTTCCGATGTGGCCTCCGGCTCGGGCACAACCACTCCCGGCACGAAGGCCGGCTCTTCCGCCGCCACCGACCGGCTCGCCGCGAAGGCGCGCCGCCAGATCAGGAGCAGCGAGCGCGAGATCCCGTGCCGGAACGCTGTGGCCGACACCAGACGCGGCCCCTGCAGGCTCTCAAGTACGATGCGGAGCTTATCGTCTCCGACCAGCGCCGACTACGACTGGTCTGAACGATCTAAAGGCGCCGAACGCGCCGCGCACTGTACGTATGGCGGTCCATACGCACTTTTCTCAACGGCTAGCGACACACCCCACAAGGCGGCCCTCGGCGTAGGGATACGCAGGCGACGACCTCAGCCCGGCGCAGGGCTGCGATGGTGGCGTCACGCCCAGAATGGAAGCAGCTTTGCGCGGCGGAGCAGGTCAACGGCCCGCCCTGGCTAAATGTCGGGCCAAACAAGTTGGTGAGCGCCGCCTGCAGCCGTTCGTAGGACAGCGCCTGAAAAATCTCGAGGTACGTCGCTACCGCATGCAGCCCAGGACCGAACGGGGTGCCGCGCGCCACCTCGAGCACTGGCGCGATCATGCGCGTCCCGCAGGTCGGACAACAAATGGCGAGGCGCTGGGGCTGCGTCACGATCAGCGCCACAGCGGGCAACTCGATCTGCTCGGAGACGCCAAAGATCTATGCCGAATGTGGGACGTGTAGGCGGCCACCGCAGCATACGCACGTCTTGGACGATGCTCGATGAGGGTATCCGGATCGTCGCACATCACCCGGCTGTGACCCTCGTGACTGGGCTTGGCGCCGCCGGGCTTGGACTGCGCGCGCTGCTCCTTGCGATCGGTTGCGGGCGGCTTGGTTGACGTGCGCGACATCTTCTCTGGCCGCAACATCAGCTCGATCAGCTCCTCGCGGCTCAACCGTTCCGGTTCGCTGCGGCCCAGCTCACGAGAGAGTCAGCGAAATCCGACCCGCGCAAGGGCCTGGGTAATTACGATGCGGGCAGCTGGCGTGATTTACAAAACTGCAAACGCGGTAAAAGTTTGGTTCAATTCGAGTTTTAAAGCAACGACCCGTCGGGGCTGCTCTTGCTGATCTGTATCAGTTATGAGTCAGGCGATCACAGCTGCGGCGATGCGCTCACGTAAGCCCACGGACAACGGCGACGGTAATGACCTCATCCTCGCCTACAAACACCGCAGCCACCAATTTTTCGCAAGGGCAGTAAAACTAATCTTTGGGCGCTTAATCTCCTTGGTGCGAGGGTTCGGACGGGCGGTCTCATCACCCTGGATCACTCAGGCGCTTACGGGGGGCGACTTAATCAGACGTGAACCGATAGTTCACAACCGGCAGTATTTTAGATTCTAAAGTACAGAGAATGGTCGAAGCCATTCAAAATTTTGCCTGCATCAATAATTTTTAGGTTGCAATAAAATTCCTCAATGTTTTCCAAGGAATTAGGAATCGCGGCAAATTCTGAGACTATATCAAGATATCTATCTTCAAGAACGGATGATGTAGGATCTAGATTGGTAACACAAACTAGTCCAGTTGGAGCAGCGTTAGTGCAAATGACGTTGAGGTCCGGCCGGTATTTATGTAAAATTGGAACGATTTTCCATACGTCCCCAGTCCAGGCCCCGCGGAATGACGTACTTTCGCTCGCAATCACAGCTTCTTTTTCGTCTCGCAATGTCATTTCAGCTGAAAGCGGAAGACAATCATGCATCGCAATCAAACCTTCCGGTCGTGACAAAGCCTCGGTATTGTAGAAATCTCTCAGTAAAAATTCAAACAGATGAAGACCGTCTAGAAAAGCGAGATCTATTTTTCTCATCAGATTGCATGTTGTGTAATCAGACTGAAAAAACGAGTCGCTCGTGCCGCAATGCATATAGACAGTATCTTTGCCATTTGTAATATTGGAATTGATTCTGAATGCAGGATCGACAGCGATGGCATGACTCGCGCGTATTCCTGAGAAGTGTTTGCCCTCCTGCACCCCGATTTCCAGATACGTGCTGCTCTCCCTCATTTTGCTCAAACTGGACATGAACTCTCTGTAGCCGAGCCCGTCATGAGATGTTGGGATGAGAGTCATTGTGCTGCCCCTTTTTGCATGAAGATTTGAGACTGCTTAAATTTCGTCCGACCGGATCCATCAAGCTCGCGTCTTTGTGAGAGCTGGAGCTGCTTGAGCGGCTCGACTTCGAGCGCACCGCCGTGCTGATCGCGCGCAACCTGGCTGTCGCTATGCACGCCATGTTGACGTCCGGCCAATCCTACCGCGCGGAGGCTACCATCGCCCGACCTCGGAATATTTAAGCTTGTCGCGCGTTCAAGCGTCGAGGCCTCCTTGCCAGGACTAGGCCAACTATTTCGCCTAGGCTGTTGCATCTTTAGAGCCCGGCCGGTCTATCGAGCGCGCTTCCCACAACGGAAGGTTCTCCAGCGATACCCCATCATGCGGCGGCATAAGCGCCGCGAAGCCGACCGTGTTCCCCGCAAACGACACCCCAACGGCCCCAGAAGGATTTGCTTTATGCGAGGCGATTAGGCTGCAGGCTGTATCCGGATCGATCGCGGCTAAATGCACTTTGCGGCCAATCCTCAACTTGGTTTTTTGCCATCCTTCGAGAGCAACTGACAACTTCCTTAGAAAGAATGTACCGACTCGTTGCTAGCGCTCTGCCTCACTCGTCCGGGGATCGGGCGGTGCCAAAAGTTGCTCGAGTAATGAAACGTGCGGCGCCAAAGTACCTTAGCACAATCCACTTCTCAACGCGAACTCCCGTCTGGATCATCCTCTCTGCCGTCGCGCCCGTCTGCGGAAACCCCTCTGACCGCATATCATTCCACCGCGCTAGACCGGCCGTTTCTCCAGAAACACAACGATATATCTTTCCTGACTTCGTGTCCTGGGCGGAGACGTGCCGGAACATTAATTGTTGTTATCCGTTCATTGCATTAGGCAATAATACTCATGCATCAACCTCCTCGTGTACCGATACATAAAAGCTCGATCGAACAAATAGTGCGCGAATTCGCGCCCATTCCCCGCTATCTCACGATATGTTCCTGGCGAGCTTCGCTCGCGTTTTACAATATCAAGAACCTCTTGGTCGCTATGAACTCCGACGAAGTGCACACCGTCGATCATTGCGGGGAAATAGAAAAGAACGTGTTCGCTAGCATATTTGATAAGTACGGATTTGCTGCCGAGAACAAGAGCCGGCCGCGAGCATGCGGCTCCATTGCCGTCTATTGAGATACCAAAGCGCGAATTATAGGAAACGTCCCAGCTCACATGCCCATGACCCCACCCTTCTTCGAGCAGAATGGCGCGAGCCTCCTCATCGCACTGAACAAGGGCCGGCAGGCGGAAGATGACCTCATCGCAGTCGCGGAAGAATCGCGCCGCTCGTAGCCGGGGAAAGGGATTGGCTCTGATAGTTTCGGCGGTTATTTCCCCGCCGCCAGACGTTGCGCCCGCGAAAGATGCCACTATGTTCTTGTCATCGTAGTGAATTGAGTCTCTCGGGAAGTTTTCGTAAAAATCATTTGTAAGAAAATCAATGTCTGGTAAAAGAATACTTGACTGATCCACTCTTTTCTGGAAGGAAAATGTGGGCACCATCGCGAGATCAGGCGCGCAGTCATTTACGCATATGCCTAACATAAAGTCATGATGGGTAGGGGCGCCTGCAAACGCCTTTTGAAGCAAGCGGAGGTAAGCGTCTGAACGATTCTCATACGCTTGGTTTGTCGGAGAAGATCCATTTTTCTCTAACTTCGATACTTTCTCTCCGGATATTTTATATACGTATGCCCATTCATAATTATTTAGCTCGAAAAGGCCTTTTTCGACGTTATTTTTGTCGAGGGAACGGCCCTTCCACGAAAGCAGCTGTTGTTCAATCAAAAACGCAATCATAGCGTTTTGATCGCGGATTGACGGGGGTGCGGCCTGCCAGCTCATGGCCAGGGCATAAACCAAGTCCTCTTTTTGGGCTAGGGCGTCTGTGCGGCGGCGCTTCTCCGGACTGGCCTAATCCCTGTCGGCCCGGATCACGAGCAAGATGCCGGCGCGCCTCACCGAGATGTCCCGAGTCGAGGGCGAGATGCGTGGGCAGCCGGCCGGCCGTGCTGCGCTCCCTTTGGCCCGTGTTCCTAGGACGCGTAGCCTTCGACCCGGAGCACGCCTGCAAACTCGCAGAGACGCGCGATCGGTCGTCCGGCGGGTGCGGTCGGACGCGTAAACACAGGCGATGCCGGACGGGTCCGATCCGCCCCACGGTACCGTCGTCGCACGCATACGCGAGAGTTGGCGGGTTTTGGTACGGTCGCGTGTTGGATTGAGCGCCGGCTTTGTGGTCTCGTCGGCAAACAGCTTGCCAGAGCGTTTCATCCTGTCGATCAGTAATGAGCGGCCCAGGTTGACGCTCTGGCGGGCGAAGATCTGTGCCTGCCAGAAAAGCGATACGTGGTGGGCGTACGTGGAGATGAGGACTTGCGCGACGAGAGCGTCGGTCCGCACTCGATCAGCCGGGCCGGCGCCAGGGCCTGCACGATCGCGCCCGCGCAGATTCGGTAGGCATAGTGCGGGCGGAGGATCACCAGCACCCGGAACTGTGCCGTCATCAGGTCGGAGCGTTCGAATATCTCCTGGCTGATTCGGTGCAGGGCATCTGAGCAGCGAGGACAGGCGGTGCTGTCAAGGTCGACGAGGCACTCGACCCGCAGCAGGTAGGCGGGCAGCGCCTCACGGTTTATGCGCCGCTCGGCCCGCCACGCCTGCTTCTTGACCGGCTCGCTCTCCCTCGGCGGTAGAGCCTGCGTCCTCGACCTGCTCGCCCTCCTTCAGCCCGAGCACAGCTGATCTTCGGGCAGGTTCTCGGCCTGGCGTCCGAAGCAGTGACGCTGGATGGTCAGGTTGCGCTAGAGCCGTGCCCTGGCGGGTTGAATCGCGCGGGGTAGGCGATCTGGCTGGCGTGTGATTCACTGGATGGGCTTGTGATGGAGGATCGCCATGCCTTCAGCCCTGTCGGTGGATCTGCGCGAGCGTGTGGTCGCTGCGATTGAAGCGGGTGCATCGCGGCGTCAGGCGGCCAAACGCTTCGGGGTCGGGGCGGCCAGCGCGGTCCGTTGGTACGAGCGCTTCCGTCAGAACGGGCAGATCGCGCCCAAGCCCATGGGCGGCGACCGCAACTCGCAGCGTCTGGAAGCGCAGGCGGCCCTGATCCTTCGGCTCAACGAAGAACACCCGCTCTCCTTCTTGCGGGAACTGCGCGACAGGCTCTCGGACCGCGGCGTCCGGGCGAGCACGAGCAGTTTGTCGCGCTTCTTCGCCCGGCATGGGATCACCCGTAAAAAGGGGCTGTCCACGCGGCCGAGCAGGAGCGGCCGGATGTGAAGGCTGCACGCGAGGACTGGTTCGAGCGACAACCCGATCTGGATCCAGATCGCCTGGTTTTCCTCGACGAGACGGCCGCCACGACGAAGATGGTCCGCCGCTATGGTCGTGCTCCGTGCGGTCAGCGCTGCCGGATCGCCGTGCCTCACGGGCACTACAAGACCACCACCATCACCGCCGCCCTGCGCGCCACGGGACTGATCGCCAGGACCGTCTTCGATGGGGCTACGAATGGTATGCGTTTCCGGGCCTACGTCACCGACACCCTGGCTCCGGTGCTGAGGCCCGGTGACACCGTCATCCTCGACAATTTGAACGCCCACAAGGTCGCCGGGGTGCGCGAGGCCATCGAGGCGGTCGGCGCACGGGTTCTATACCTCCCGCCCTACAGTCCCGACTTCAATCCGTGTATGGATGGCTCCTGCGGGTCAAGGATGTCGGATCGGTTCGGGTGAACTGGTCGGTTGCGGCCATGTATACGGCGTCTGATCTGCAGCGGGATCGCCGCGCGCCCTGATGAAGTCCGCTTGGAGAACAGGTCCCACTCAATCGAGCGCGCTCGAAGCGCTTCGGATTGATCGGGGTGTCCTGGTTCTTCCTCTCCGTTTGTTCGCCATCACCTCACGTCGCCCTGACCGTTCGTTCAGCCGTTCAGGCGGTGGTCGCCTGCGGCTGGTAGCGTGAGCCGTCCCTGAGGACAGCGAAGATCGTTCTTGCCATGCGATGTGCCAACGCGATGGCGGCGACTTTCGTCTTCTTTCGGGCCAGCATGTCGGACAGCCAGTCCTGTCTCGGGCCGCACCTGGATCTCACCATGATCTGCGACATGGCGCCTAGATAAAGCAGCCGCCGAATATACCGGTTACCCATCTTCGAGATTCGGCCGATCCTCTGTTTACCGCCGGTGGAATGCGGCTTGGGGGTCAGGCCGAGCCAGGCGGCATAGTCTCGCGCGCAGTCGAAGTTACCGACGTCCGGCGTCGTCGCTGCGATGATCGTCGCCGAGAGCTTGCCGACCCCCGGGATCGTCGCCAGACGCTGGCTCGTCTCGCATTGGGCGTGGGTCGCTTCGATCTCGCCCGTCAACCGCTCGATCCGCGTATCGGTGTCGACCAACTGCTCGAAGAGCAGACTGACGGGCAATCGGGCCGCGTCCGGCAGTTGGTGCAGTTGTGTCCTCAGCCGATCGACATTCTGCGCGCCCTTGGCTGCGATGACGCCGAACTCCGTCATGTGAGCGCGGATCGCGTTGCCGATCTGCGTGCGCTGGCGGACCAGAAGATCCCGCGTGCGGTGGAGAACCAGGACCGCAGAGCAGGCTTCGCTCTTCACCGCGACAAACCGCATGGAGGGACGCGTGACCGCTTCACAGATGGCGGCCGCGTCGGCTGCGTCCGTCTTCCCGCGCTTCACATAAGGCTTTACGTAAGACGGCGGCATCAGCCGGACGTCATGCCCCAGTTCCTGAAGCCTGCGCCCCCAGTCGTGAGCGCCCCCGCAAGCTTCCATGCCGACCAAACATCGCGGCTGCTTCCCGAAAAACGCGAGCAGCTGGCTTCGACGGAGTTGGCGACGCACGAGAACACGACCGCTCGCATCGACACCGTGGATTTGGAAAACGCTCTTCGCGAGGTCGATACCGACCGTAACAAGTTCGGACATGGGTGGCTCCTCAGCTTGAGGCGACAACATCCCGACTATGCCCAACGCAACGCCGGGAGCAGGAGCCATCCACACCATCAATCGAGCAGGTCTTTGCCAAGGTCAAAGCCCTCCTCCGGACGGCTGCAGCACGGACCGCCGCCGGCCTGACCATCGCCATCGAGGACGCGTTCGCCGCCGTCCGACCGGATGAGTGCCGAAACTACCTTACCGCTGCTGGATACGATGCCTATGAGCCAACCTGAAAGGGCACGGCTCTAGGTGTTTGGTCCCGCCGTGTGGTGATACATCTGATGCCACATGGAGGGACGCGCTCTGGAACAGATTCTCCACGGCAGCGCCACAACGACAGAGACGGTCCGTCGGGCAATCCAAGCTCGTAAAGAGAGCGTGAGAGCCGCCGCGAAGCACTATGGGATCAGCCCGACCACCGTGCAGAAGTGGCGGTCACGTCCGACCAGCACCGATGCGCGGATGGGACCGAAGGAGCCTCACTCCACCGTCCTGAGCCTGGAGCACGAGGCGGTCATCGTCGCCTTTCGCCGGCACACCCTGCTGCCACTGGATGACTGCCTCTACGCGCTCCAAACCAGCATCCCGCACCTGACCCGCTCAAGTCTCCACCGCTGTCTCCAGCGTCACGGCATCAGTCGACTGCCGGAAATAGACGGCGACAAGCCCAAGCGTTCGCGCGCCAAAGCCTACCCGATCGGCTACTTTCACATCGACATCGCACAGGTCAGCACCGAACAAGGCAAGCTCCACCTGTTCGTTGCCATCGACCGCACGAGCAAATTTGCCTTCGTTCAACTTCACGAGAAGGCAACTCAGCGGATCGCAGCGGCCTTTCCACGCGATCTGGTCGCGGCCGTGCCCTACACGATCCACACGGTCCTGACCGACAACGGCATTCAGTTCACCGACAACAAGCCGGTGAACGCGGAGGCCGAAGCGAAGGCGGCCGCCTACTGGGCGACCAAGGACGGGCCGCGCCTGTACCGCTGGCATTCGTTCGAATGGGCCTGCGAGCAGAGCAAGATCGAGCATCGCCTGACCAAACCACGCTGCCCGTGGACGAACGGCCAGGTCGAGCGGATGAACCGCACCATCAAGGACGCCACGGTCAAGCGCTACCATTACACCGACAACGACGAGCTGCGCCGCCACCTGCAACTGTTCGTGGAGGCCTACAACTACGGTCATCGGCTGAAGACCCTGCGAGGCCTCACCCCCTACGAATTTATCTGCCAGACCTGGACGAAAGAGCCCGGACGCTTCATGCTCGATCCGTCACACCACATGCCGGGACCAAACATCTAGAGCCGTACCCTTTCAGGTTGGCTCATAGGCATCGTATCCAGCAGCGGTGAGGTAGTTCCGGCATTCGTCGGGTTTGAAGGCGGCGAAGGCATTCCGGATGGCGTCACAGAGGTCGGCAACGGTACGCTTTGCGGCCGATCGGAGGATATCCTTGAGCTTGGCGAAGGCGAGTTCGATGGGATTGAGATCAGGGCTGTAGAGCAGCCGTGCACCGACTGCCTCGATCGGCTCGCGCACGCCTTTGAACTTGTGGGCCGTTAGGTTGGTGCGGCCATGCTGTCGCCCATTTGCGGCGCCACGGAAATTGAACCTTCCCCGCGCAAATTGCGTCGAGTAGAACCACTTGCAAAGAAACAGCTGACTCCTGTTGAGCGACAAATGAAGCATCTGAAGCTGACACCTGACATCACGGTCCTTAAATCAGTGAAGCCAAAAAGCCGCACCTTCCTTCCGTGGGCATCCGGGGTCCGTTTAAAAGCCAAGGTCGGCATCGCTTTCAGCACCAAAGATCGAACGCATCTCACGCGCCAAACATTTCCAATGGTGCTGGATGAGCCTAATAGTGATGTTTACTGGATGGATGGGAGTAGCTCGAGAGACGGTATCAATATTTACACAGAATATGCCGCTAGAAATCAAAACCTAATAGAAATTCATCATGGGATCGTGGGCGGACCAGACTTGGCTATACTGTATTCGCTCAACTATTTGCTAAATAAAGGGTACGATTATGTGTGTCTAATCGAGAACGATGTTTTGCTGGAGCGGGGCTGGCTGCCGCGTCTACTCGAGCTTTTTGAGGTTGGGCGGCAACGTGGCTTGCACGTTGGAGCTGTGTCGGCGCGTACCTTGAACAAGCGCGTTCTCTACCAATTTCCTGATCATGCGGTGATGATCAATCTGGGTGCTGGCATGGTGATGTTTTCACGTGCCGCAGCTAAAAAAGTTCTACAATATTATAGAACTGCGACTTTCGGTGAAATTCGTACTGCCTTTGCTGGTATAACAGGAAAAGATATTGCAACACTGTGGGAGATAGGTGGCCCAGAAATAGAGGGCGCCTCGTCGAATATTGCGTTTGAATCTTTTCCGACATCAACAGATTGGTTCTACGATGCTATTCTCTTGCTATCCGGATTTGTATCTCTGGCGACCATTCCAAGTATGGCTAAAAATATCGATGTGGATTTAGAGTCATTTCTTGGAATCAGGGAGGTGCGCAAAGAAGACAAGCCTTCGGGCTTTCCGCATGAGAGCTTCGCTGGATTTGTGCGCAATCATCAAGAGCTGACGGCCCGAGGCATTGAGCATCTAATTGGACCTATTCACAAAGTTTCTAGCGGTAAATTTGTCTACTTCCCGCACCAAATTTTATGGAGCGGTTTTGGCTTTGTGGAAGGTGATTATAGTTTCAGATGGGAACAAGTTTATGGCCCGCTGAATATAGTCTTGGCCGTAGGCAGCGCTATTATCTTCCATGTTGTTGGAGGCAAGTGCGACTTGTCGTTCCACGTCCGGCCGAATGGTGGCCAATGCGAGATTCGCTTCGCTGAACGCTCGATACACATTCAACTTTGTGCGGATCAAGGTAGCATCCACACAGTCGCGCTCGACATTCCATACGGACCTAAAAGTCGCGTCGAAATTCGAGCGCTTACCCCGGGCGTTACTTGGCGGGGCGTCGAATGCGACTCAATCCAGCCAACTTTAATGGCGAAGATCAATCATGCACCTGAGTGATATTGAATCGAATCGAGGTCATTGAGCCAAGCGCCGAGTAAATCCAACTCGCCCTGGCTAACTAGCTCATGCGCGATGAGGCGTTCATAGCAAATTCGCATAGCTTCCGGGATTTGCTCGATTCCAACGGGCACCTTGATTTTTTCAAGCATGTCCCGGATCGCTGCATTGTGCAGATATCCTGGCACCTCTTCAGCGAAGTCACGCATGAGGTCGTGGGCGTTGCGCTCCTGATAGACCGTGGCGGCGTGGAACAGCACGCCCCAGCCATTCGCGTAGGCAATTCGCTGGGCCACGAAGCTGCGCCAGATGTCCGTCATCCGGAACGAGCAGTAATACGGCAGATACAGGAGAGGGAACGCATCCTGCCACCAAGTCGTGTTTTGACTATTGAACGGGCACCACGCACCCCGCAGAGCGACCGGCTCGCTCTGATCGAAACGGAACGGAATGGGCAGAAGCAACCGATAGATCGCGTCCACATCGGGATTGTCGTCGGCCAATCCCTGCTGGATCGGACAATAGACCGCCTCGGCGGCGCCGAGCTCGGGCAGGGGCGCGTTGACCTGATCAAGCGGCAGGCCGCGCGGCCAGACGAGGCCGTCGTGGAAGTAGCGGTAGACGTTTGTCCAGGCCGGTGCCGCGACAACCCGGGCGCTGACCGTAGCTTTTCGGGGCTGCCAGAATTCAGGACGGGGGATGTTGTCGTCGTCGGTCTCGATCAGGATCGTGGCACCCGCCGCGATGGCGTTAAGATAACCAATGTTCTTGCGCGCATAATGCTGTGCGGGTGCAATCTCCGCATAGCGAAAGCCCGTCCGAGCTTGCGCGTCGAGGCTAAGATAGGTCGCCCCTGGCTGGGTGAATTCCGGCGGGCTTTTGTGATCTCCGACTATTACGAACTGGGCATTGAGCAGTGCTGCATCGCGGGCAATTTCGACGACTGCGCGCGTCGGATGATTGATGCTCGTGACGACGACAGCGTATTTATTCGACATTGATCCCACACGCCCTCGCTTCGACTGTACGGATCTAGCTTGACTGAGCTCAGAAATCGAAATCCGTTAGCCACGTCCCCGTGTAGACGATGGCGTGCACGGCTGGAAGGCCCGCCAAGACGTAAAGTCAGGTCTGACCTGAATGGCTTCGAGCGGTTCTCCAGCTATCGGACGAAACCGGATCAAACTATGTGCCCACCAATCTAGGAGTTCACAGCGAAATCCGTCTACTCCTGCGTCTCGCCCGCCCCAAGATCCGCGATCACCGCGCGCCCGGCCGCTGTAAGGAACCACGACGGGTCGCTGCGCCCCACTCCGCGCACGTGGCGCTCCTCGACCAGGCCCATTTCGATCAGCACCGGCATGTAGCTCGGGTACGCCTGGCGCCGGAGCCCTGGCGGCTGTCCGGAGCAGGCCCGGAGCGCCAGGAGCGCGCGGCCGCGGATTGGGGCGCGTGGTTCGGGCGGCAGGGCTTAGCGCCCCTCGACCCACACGAGCAGGGCCGCCGAGGCTACCAGCCCAACACAGAAGATCGCGGCTGCCACAACATCCCGGCGGTCAATCTCCCGCCCATCTCGGGCCGCCGTAAGCATCCTCGAGGCCATGAAACCGCCGCCCGCGCCCGACAGCAGGACGGCGGCGATCAGGATCCAGCCGGCGAGAGTTTGAGGCATCGCGCTACTGCGGGCGGCCGACGCCACCGTTCAGGCCGAGCACGATAGCCCAGACCCGCACGTCCCCAGCGGTAAGCCATTCGCCGCCGTCCTTGCGCCAGTTCTCGTAATCGTCGTCGGGCTCGACAGCGTGGCCGCGCGACGTGAGCACGGTCACTGCCTCGGCGATCGGATCCGAATTCTCGAACATGCGGCTATGCGGACGCGATCAGCATTCGCTGCCGCGCCTCCATCATGCGCTCCTCGTCCGACTGATCCACCATGCCCGTGGCGACCTTCTCGACGATCTGCCGCGTGGTTGCCTCGTCCAAGCCGAGCCCGCGCGCGAACTCGTCGAGTCGCCGCATCATGTGCTGGATCGCTGCGTGTTCATGCGCAGGGTTGGGACCGTCGCTCATCCCTGGACCGGGAAGCCCATGATGACGGCGGTCATCACCATCGTGCGGCGCAGGCCGGGGGTGGTGGCCTTGCCGGTCAGTAGGTTCTTGGTCTGCGGATGCATCTCAGTGGTCTGGCGATGTCGACCCAGTGACCGAACTTGAAGGTGAATAGCTCGGGCCCCTCGTACTTCAAAGAGGCGCATATGGGCTCATGTCAGGCCAGGTCTCGGCCAACCTATTCCTCTGAAACATGACCGCCAGATAGGTCGCCGCCTGAGCTGTTGGCCAGGTCGGAGGTGGCGGTGGTAGTAGCGGAGATGGTAGTCGTTCCGGCGGATTGCAGATGTCGCCGGGCGTTATCGCGCCGGCCTTGCCGTCGGGGCGCTCTGAAACAATGGCGGTATCATCACCCGCGTGAAGTAAACCACCTCATGAATTTTTTCGGCCCCCTCATCCTAGCGCTGCCTCTCCTGGCTGGACCTGCTTCTGCGGCGGACCCGTCCTCCTCGTCGGGATCCGCCGTCGCCTGCGCGCCGGGTGCCGCCTGCGACCTGTCCGGGATGAGCGTGACGGCTACCGGCGGCAGCGTCGCGCGCACGCAGGCCGCCCGCGCGACAGACGCGGTTCAGGTCGTGGACTACGGCGCCAAGTGCGACGGGACGACGGACGACGCCGCCGCGATCATCGCGGCTACCAACGTTGCGGCGGTCACGCTCGGCGGGCGCGATGTCGTGTTCCCCGCAGGGACGTGTCGGCTGTTGAACTTCATAGCCCCCCCATCCAACACCCGGTGGGTCTCCCGCAGCGAAACGACGATCTACCTCGACCCAGCCATGAAGACGGGCCATCCCATCGGGGGCCAATCGCACGGGATCGCGTTTGACGGCGTGTCGAACATACTGATCGACGGGATCACGTTCGCGGGCGGCGGGACGGCGAGGGCCTCGACTTGTACAAAGACCTCCTGCCCCAACCTCATCGCCCAGAACACGTCCAACGTCGTGATCCGCAACGCAACGATCCGCGACTTCGGGTCGCCCGCTGCCTACAGCCAAGGACTGCTCGTCTTCGGAGGCCATGACTGGCTTGTCGATCATTCCGCGATCATCAATACATCCGGCGATAATCTCGCGTTCTCGAATGCGAGCTACAATGTCGAAGTCCGAAATTCAACATTCAATAACAGCTTTGGCGACAGCGCCTTGGTTTGCACAATTGGCGGTTACAACTTCAATTTTCACGACAACCACATTACGCAAGGTTCGCAGCCGGCCAAACCACAAGTCCCTGTGATCGTGATGGACCGCTGCCACGCTTGGCAGATCAGCAACAATCAGATCACCGGCACGCCGAACGCGAGCGGCGTCGCCGCCGGGCAAGGCATCCGGGTCGCGCGATACGCAGATACGCCCGAGACGAACCACGACTTCACGATCATCGGGAACACAATAACCGGGACCGACACAGCTATCAGTGTCGAGGCTTCCGGCACGGTGCAGGGGTCTCAGTCCGTGCCGGGGGGCGGACGCTTCGCCGTGGTGGGCAACACATCAACCGGCGCGAACACCTGCATCCAGATCAACAACTCGGAGATGGGCGCGGTCTCCGGAAACGCCTGCACGGGGGTCGCCCTCTACGGGTTGCTGGAGATCGCGTATGCCGGGAAGACTGGGTCGCTGGCCATCGGCACGAACACGTTTGTCGGGACGGGCGCCAGTGGATCCTTCGGAGTGCGCCAGTTGGGCTCCGGGGGGACAATCACGCCCTCCGCAGTTGCGCCGCAGTTCGCCACGAACTTCGCTGTCAACTATGCGCTCGATGCGTCGAACGCGCCGATCATTCTTCCCGTGGTCACGCGAAGCGCGTCGGCGGCCTGCACGCCGGGCGAACTCTCACTCAACGCAGCCGGCAACGCCCTTCAGGCGTGCGTGGCTCATGGGTCGGTCAAGAGCGTACCGGTTAAATAGCGGTCTCCGCGTTGATCGCGACGCTTCAAGGGCGTTAGTACGCAGCGTTTCGACGAGGTCGAGCACCTAGCCCTTCGGGAGCAGATATGCTTCGGTCGCGAGGTCGGCCAGCACCGCATCGGTCGCGGCGTTGATCTCGTCGTCGGCGATCTCGGCGACCTTGCGGAGCTCAGAGAGGGTGGAGTTCGAGGCCTGGCCGGAACCAAACATCTAGCGCAACCGCTCGTTCCCGGCGCGGTGATGGGGCGCAAGGCCCGGGCCGGGATTCTGCCGGTGTCGTTGGCGTGGTCGGACGTCGGGCCCTGGGACGCGGTCTTGCAGTTGCTGGACCACATGCCGAGGGCAACGCGGTGCGGAGCCGAGTGTCACTGATCGGCACGAAGAACCGCTTGGTGCGCAGCCAGGGCGAGGGCCTGACCGCGGTGGTCGGGCTTGAGGATGTGGTGGCCGTGTCGACCCCGGACGCGGTGCTGGTGCCGTCGAAAGCGCGCTCGGGCGAGGTTAAAGCAATCGGTCAAGGCGCTGAGGGCGCAAGGTGAGGCAGAGGCGGACGCACATCTGCGCATGTACCGGCGGTTGGGCTGGTACCAGCGGATCGACACGGGCAAGCGCTTCCAAGTGAAGCGGATCCAGGCAGTGGCGGGCGGGCGCCGGTCGCTGAGGCAACACTATCCCCGAGCCGATCAGTGGGTGGCGGTGCGCGGCACCGCCGAGGTGGCGATCGACGAGAGGGTCGTGCTCGTCCACGAGAACGAGACGGTGTACCTGTCGATCGGCTCGATGTACCAGCTGGCCAACCCGGGCTAGATCCCACTGGAGCTGATCGAGGTGCAGGTCGGCTCGTATACGGTCGAGGAGGCCATCATCCGGGTCGAGGATGTCTACGGTCGCGAGCTCCGACTCCGCTTACAAAGGCCAATGACAGCGATATATAACTGCCGGTCTCTCGCACCGCTCCCAACAAGTTGCCCACGAGCGCACCATGCCTGCCGCGATTTTGCAGTAGCAGTGTGGATGCAATGCCTTTATGGCCTGGCTCCGCGAGCCTCCTTGCTGCATATGAGCCAGCAATTGAATTCCCCATAAAAGCCACTCGGGTAAGCCATAAAATTTTTCAACATGCCGTTGTCGTGGATAAGTGCCGTGCACATTATT
The DNA here is from genome assembly GCF_022179445.1 of Methylobacterium mesophilicum. Taxonomy (GTDB): domain Bacteria; phylum Pseudomonadota; class Alphaproteobacteria; order Rhizobiales; family Beijerinckiaceae; genus Methylobacterium; species Methylobacterium mesophilicum. The sequence continues at coordinate 75,785 of NZ_BPQU01000014.1, forward strand.
GGCCTGAACTTTATAAATAAACTGATCGGCCGATTTAATTTGCGGCGACAGACCAAATTCCTGGAGCGTGTCGGCTTCTTCGACGCGGAGTGGTACCTGAATAAATATACCGATATACGTGGTGATAAAATTGAAGCCTTGCGGCATTATATTGTGCATGGGCGGCTCGAAGGTCGAGCCGCAACCCAAGAGATATGGGAGCTTGGTGAGCTTACACGTCAAACGTTTGATGCAAGATGGTATGTAGACCAAAACAGCGAGATTTCAGAGGCTGTCAAAAATCCGATCAGGCACTATGTCGAACACGGCTTTCTTGCCGGTTGCGCACCAACACGCAAAGTATGGGAATTAGAAAAATTCGTCGATCAAGTGTTTGACAGAGCTTGGTACGGGCAAATTAACCCCGATCTCAGCGAGGGAACGGATCACCTTACACATTATATTGAATATGGATTTTCAGAAGGCCGCCCGCCCTCTCTCGCGGCTGCTGAAGGTGCAGTTTTTGCGCAACTCGGCAGGGAGCATTTCGACGGGGACATGTATCTGTCTTTAAATCCCGACGTCTTGCTAGCGGGTGCAGATCCGATCAAACATTACGTTCAATACGGACATGCAGAAAATCGACCAACGCGTCTCGGTTCTCATCAGCCCAATCTAAGCTTGGAAGCCAATCGAGATCCGCTGTGTTGGTACTACGTTGGCGACACGATAGAATGGCTCAATCATCATTCTCATCTGACCGGTGTCGGGCGTGTGACATCGGAGATCTTGCTCTCAGGGTTGTTCGAGGGAGATGAAGTCTTTCTTCCATGCGTTAAAGACCATACAGCTACAGGTTTGACGCGACTCATTGACCGAGAGCTTATATCGAAGATCGCTCAAGCTGCGGCGTACGAGATCACCGAAGGCGCTGGCGTCGATCATTCGTCAGCTGCTGACAAATTAGGCGCTTTCCGCCCTATACGCGGCGATCATGTTATATTCACGGGCGTAGTTTGGAACGTATCAGACGCACTCTTGATCGCCAGCTTAAAAGAGCTCGGCGTGACGGTCAGTGTTTTAGTGCATGATATCATTCCTATTACCAGTCCTGAACTTGTAAGCATTTCTCACGCAAGGTCCTTCGTTCACTGGCTTTCGATGGTGGTACAAAACGCTAACGTTATTTTTGTCTCAAATGCGATAGTTGGGCAAGAGATTTCAAGGTGGCTCCTAAAAAAGAATCTATCGCCTAAAATCAGCATTCAGGAAATCCCGTTCGGGGTACGTGATTTGCGGTCTGACAGAGCATTGTCTGACGATTTGAGAAAATTGATTGATCAGGAATTTGTGCTTTGTGTGGGGACTATTGACCGACGGAAGAATCAGAGATCTCTCTGTGAGGCTTGGATTGATTTATATAATGGACCAGATGGCGGCAGTCTGCCTCAGCTTGTATTGATCGGTCGAGATGACGTAGGCCTTGCCTTGGAGCCGAGATTCTCTGGATTGGTCGAGCTTAAGAAGATAGTTTTTATTGATTTTGCTACTGATGCCGACGTGGCTGCATTGTATCGGGCATGCTTGTTCACCGTTTTTCCATCAATTAGTGAAGGGTTCGGGCTTCCAGTTGTCGAGAGCTTTACATATGGAAAACTTTGCATTTCATCAAACTTAGCGGTAATAAGGTCGCACGCCGGTGATCTTGCTTGGTACTTCGATCCATGGTCGCAGCAGAGCCTCGTGGCTCAGCTCGAGAGGGCTCTCTACCGTCCGGCGGAGCGACTCTCCGCTGAATCGCAGATTCGATCCGAGTTTAGACCTACCTCTTGGGCCGATACGGTTCGATCCATCGTAGAGACCGCGGAAGCGCTTATGTCTCAACGGTTCGGCGTCCCTCTTGGTCAGGGCAACGCCGTTCCCGTCCCTCATCGGTTCGAGACACCTCAAGTATCCTTTCTCATCGCCAATAAAGATTCGGCTGCCGGAGTGATTCAGACAGTTGGCTGGATAAGCGCCAATTTTAATAGCATTCCGCACGAAATAATAGTGGCGGACAATGGTAGCGACGTGAATGACCTGGAAACTTTGTCGTTCATTTTTCCTTTGGTCAAATTTATTAGGATCGGATGCGATCGCTTTGACGGAGAGGCGTATAACATAGCGGCTGAAGCATCCCACGGCAGTCAGCTTTGTATAATGTCGGGCGTCGATCAGGTTCCGCCCGAAGGCCTGTTTGCAGCTCTGGAGCTTCTGCAAAGCGGGGACTCTGCAAAGGCGGTCGTGTCATTATCTGCTACGCTACCCGGTCGAGCTGAATGGATCAGCCGCGAAGTAGGTTCAGCGTATAATTTGGAGAGGCTCGACCTCGGTGCGGTTGCCTGTTCTCTTTCCAGATCTCCAACGCGCGGCGGCAAGTTCTTCGATTTGTTACTCTTCGATAGCGCCGTATTTTCGCAGGTTAATGGCTTCGATCTAGCTTTCGAGCCCGGTCCATACGAGGATGTCGACCTCGTGATGAAAGTAATATCTGCTGGATGTCAAGTTTTTAATCTTGATTATGCCAAACAACACAATATGTCGGGCGTTAGACTGGCTGCCGCGTTTGAAGAGGCGCAGTACATCAATGAGCTTAACCGGCGTAAGGTGTTTGATCGTTGGTCTGGTATCTTGAATGGGATTCCCCTCGATCCAGAAACGAGCTCGGAGATTGTCCGCTCTGACTTGCGCCCCCGGGGTAATTCCGGATCGGATCGCCCAATTGCAATTCTGCACACCCCCTACCCTCTTACGCCCGGCGGTGGGGAGCTTTACCTTCTTTCGATTGCTTCGTTTTTGTCATCGAATTACAGTGTAATCTTAGCGGTCCCGAATCTGTATAGTAGATTTCGGTTAAACAACCTTGCCAAAGAGCTTTCGTTGAGCTTAGATTGCGTTGAGGTACGTCTTCTTTCAGATCTAAAAATTTCCACGCGGCCTGAGATATTCATCAGCATGGATAATTTTGTTGTTCCGAGACAGGGCGCGCTTGGGAAGAAGAATCTGTATATTTGCCAGTTTCCTTTCCCGATGTATGGTCCGGTCGATGCAGAGAAAAGGAGCCGGATTGCGGGATATGATAAATATGTGGCTTATTCAATGTATGCAAAAAAACATATTGAGACGAAACTCGACAGCATACAGGCGCCAGACGTTCCGGTTTGTCTGGTCTCGCCGCCGGTTGCTCAAATCCGACCTTCTGCAAAGCGCTTTAATTCGATTTTGACTGTCGGTCGCTTTTTTGTGGGAGGGCACGCGAAACGTCACGATTTGCTCATCCAGGCCTTTAAGATTCTGAAGGAACGGTATGAGGAAGATGTTGAGTTTCATATTGTTGGCTCAACTATTCCTGAGAAAAAACACATGGATTACGTCGAGCGACTCGTAGATATGGGTATGGGGCTTCCGATCCATTTTCATTTTAATGCCCGGCCGGATATCTTAACTGAGCTGTATGCGTCGACCGAAGTCTACTGGCACGGAGCAGGTCTCGAGGCTGATCTGACCACCGAACCGTGGGCGGCCGAGCATTTCGGAATCAGTGTCGTTGAAGCTATGTCGGCCGGCGCGATTCCCTTCGCCTTAGCTTCCGGTGGTCCACGTGAAATCATCGAGCACGGCGTCAACGGTTTTTTGTACGATTCTGTCGAGACTCTTGTGGAGAGCACAAGATCTTTGCTCTTGCGCAGTGCGGCGGATCGACAAAATATATCGCAAGCGGCTATATGCAGAGCTGGAGATTTCTCATCGAGGGTTTTTGCTTCTAAAATACAAGAATTGTTGTCGGATTGTTGCGGGTAGCTTAATGGTAAGTGCTTATTCGACCGCCAATGAGCTGTACGTAATTTGAAGTGTCAGCCCAATCGGTATGAAAAAATAGGAGGCAATAGGTATGGAAGCGGTCGATTTGTCGATCGCTGCCTTCCTGTCTTGTTTGGATTTTGTAGGTGGTGCGGACGGGTTACGGCTTAGGCGCGAAATCCAGAACGGCGGACGAAATAGGCGCGAGCGGGTTGGGAGAGCATGGCCCAGCTCTTTGTTATCGCGTGGCTTTGGCGGATATCATGTTGTCGCGCGCGGGGCGTGCAATGGAAGCACCTTTGCCGGTCTGAGGTGGGGTGCGGCGGCGAGACGAGTTGGTAGGTGGGCAGGTGCTATTACGCAGGCGTGTGAGCCGCGCTCCGCCGTGGGCGGCTGGAGAACTCTCAGGATACGGTTGGGCTCGCCTGGTCGCCGGTTGCCCTCGACTGCCTCAATCTGCTGGGGGCAAGGGCGAGCGCAGTGATCCAGTTGAGCCTGACGGACCGAGATAAGTCGGGCGCCGCGCGGTACCTTGTCGTGAACGCGAGAGGCACTGCTGCTCGGTGAGAAGTTCAACCGAGCCTATTGCCACGGTGGGCGCTTGCTGCCGTGACCCGCGAGGATGCGCCCTGTGTGCGTACCGCTGAATTTAGTCACGCTTAAAGGCATACCGGCCAATTTGCGAACCGCCCCGTCCTTGCTGTACGACCCACGTCGACGGGCTGGCTGAGTTCTGGGATGCCGTCGCTCCCCTATGCACGAAGTTTCAATCCAAAGTCTCCGTATGGTACGCCACAACGCGCTCCGCCGAACCCTGCGCAAACTCCTTGGTGTTGACGGCGACCCGATTGCCGAGCGCAAGCTCGCGAGTTCCGACTTGTTCGACGCGGATTGGTACCGCGAAACGCAGGCGCCTGAAATGGCGTTCGACCAACCCGCACGGCACTATCTGCAGAAGGGTGCTGTGCTCGGACTGAGCCCCAGCCCGCTGTTTGACGGTCCGTGGTACCTCGAGAACAACCCTGACGTGGCCGGGGCGGGCCTCAACCCGCTGCTGCACTACCTCGACAGCGGACGCACCGAAGGGCGGCCGATCCGCCCCTACGCCGCCCCATCGTTGGTGGCGCGGATTGCTGCCTCTGAGTTGTTCGACGCCGATTGGTACCGCGAAACGCAGGTGCCTGAAATGGCGGTCGACCAACCCGCACGGCACTACCTACAGGAGGGTGCTGTGCTCGGGCTGAGCCCCAGCCCGCTGTTTGACGGTCCGTGGTACCTCGAGAACAATCCTGACGTGGCCAGGGCGGGCCTCAACCCGCTGCTGCACTACCTCGACAGCGGACGCGCCGAAGGACGTTCGATTTATTCGATAACGGACCCAGAAGCGATCTCTCGGATCGCTGCCTCTGAGCTGTTCGACGCGAAGTGGTATGGGGCGACCCAGGCACCCGACGTCGCGCCGGACCAGGCCGCACGGCACTACCTGCAACAAGGAGTGGCGCTCAGGCTGAGCCCCAGCCCGCTGTTTGACGGTCCGTGGTACCTTGAGAACAACCCAGACGTGGCTAGAGCGTGCCAGAACCCCCTGCTGCACTACCTGAACGACGGCCGCCTAGAGGGCAGGCCGATCTGTCCGTCGGCCGACCCAGTGGTGCTCGCGCGGATCGAAGGTTCTGAGCTGTTCGACGCGGAATGGTACCGGACGTCCTACGTCCCCGATCTGGTTTCGAACCAAGCCGCACGACACTACCTCCACGAAGGAGCAGCTCTCGGGATGAAGCCCGGGCCTCTGTTCGATGGGGAGTGGTATCTTGGGAACAACCCCGACGTGGCCAGAGCTGGCTCGAACCCGCTGCTGCATTACCTCGACAGCGGTCGCGCGGAGGGGAGGCCAATCCGCCTCCCATACGCGCGCGACGCGGCTGGCTGCGTGATCGAGACCCGTCCCATCGTCCTGCGCGAGAACACGGCCGAACGCATCGTCGTCGTCATCCACGCCTTCTACGTCGACGTCTTCGAGGAACTCCTCCCGCACCTCGTGCGGGGGATCCCACAATTCGATCTGCTGGTCTCGACAGACCAGCCCGCTAAGAAGCGAGCGATCGAAGCGGCTGCGGCGCGCGCTGGGCTTCTCCACCACTGTCGAGTCGCGCTGGTGGAAAACCGCGGCCGCAATTTTGGACCGCTCGTCGCCGTGTTCGGCCAGGACATCTTGCACTACGACTATGTGCTCCACGTCCACACCAAGAAATCGCTATTCAGCGGCGTCGAGCAGGGGCGCTGGCGCGATGAAATCTATCGCACGCTGTTTGCGAACGCCGCCTGCGCTGCTATCGCCCTGACGCTGTTGCAGGAGGACCGCCAGGTTGGTCTGTACTTTCCGGAGACCAGCGCGCACATCGTCTATTGGGCGCATACTTGGCTTTCAAACATTGGCACCGGTCACGGTTTGCTTGCTCGCCTTGGCCTGCCCTACGACGGCTTCGACGAGTACCTCGCTTATCCCGTCGGCGGCATGTTCTGGGCACGAGTCGACGCCCTGCGCCCACTGCTGACAGCGGGGTTGACGCTCCACGACTTCCCTGAGGAACACGGCCAAACTGACGGGACGCTTGCCCATGCGATCGAGCGGGTGATCCCCCTGGTGTGCCGGGCACAAGGATACCGTGCCGTCTGCTTCGACTACGGACGAGGGATCGCCCGTTACGACAGCAGCGCCCGCAACTGGGATCAGTATTGCGCTCGCTCCCAGGATCAAGCCCTGCTGGCGCTCAGCGATGTCGACCTCGTCTCGTTCGACCTGTTCGACACCCTTGTGAGCCGTCCCGCCCGGCGCCCAGATGCCGTGCTTAAACTCGTCGAGCACCGCATCGCGACGGAGGCAGGTCGCCCCATCCCGCTGTTCGCGGAGCGCCGCGCTGCCGAGAACCGGGTTCGGGCCCGCAAGCACCACCAGGGCGACGTCAATCTATCGGAGATCTACGCGGAACTCACTGCTTCCGGCACGATCCCCCGCGACGTGGTCGCGAGGGCGCATGCGCTGGAGAAGCGGATCGACCTCGGCGCTCTGCGCCCGCGCCCGGAGGTCATCGCCGTGCTCAAAGCGGCGCATGAGCGCGGCAAGCGGGTCGTTCTGATGACGGACACCTACTACGAGGAGCCCGATATCCGTGCTGTCCTGACCGGCATTGGGATCGCCGACCTGTTCGAGGCGATCTACGTGTCGAACGCGGTCGGCGCCCGCAAGGATCGGGGTGACCTGTGGCACTACGTCGAGACGGTCGAAGCGGTGCCGCGCGCTCGTTGGCTGCATATCGGCGACAACGAGCACTCGGATATTCAGGCGGCTTGCGACCGACGCATCCCGTACCTCCACGTCGCGCACCCGGCCAAGATCCTTGCCCAGAGTGGATTCGCGCGAGACGAGGGCGACCTCGTCGTGACGTGGCCGGCTGACCTCGTCGTCGGCCATGCCATGCTGCATCTTTGCCGCAACCCATTCCTTAACCGATCCGCTCCGCCTTACCTGTCGCTCGGCTCGACACGTGATGTGGGCTACGTCGTGTTCGGGCCGCTCATGTTGCTATTTATGTCCTGGCTGATTGGGCACGCGGCACTGAGCAACGTTGAGCGGCTATACTTCCTCGCGCGAGAGGGCGACTTCTTAGTCAAGATCTACCAGATGATCCGTGGGCGTTATGGCCTGAATCATCTGCCTGATGGCCGATACTTCCACGTCTCCCGACAGACGGCGATCGCCGCTGCCCTCGGCGGGGGGTTCCGCCCCGAACTCGTGACAGCTGCCGGCCGCTACGAGGGCAGTATCCAGGGGCTTCTCTGGAACAGGGCTGGCTTCACGGCCCCGGCGCACCTCGAATTGGATCGGTTCGAGGTGCGGCTCCCGGTCGACGCGCCGGTAATCGAGCGCGTCATGACCAGCCTTGAGCCAGAGATTACGGCATATGCCGCGGACGCGAACGAGCTGTTTCGTGCCTACGCCCGGCAGGAGAAGTTGGATGCCGGCGGGTCCTGCGGGGTGGTCGATATTGGCTACTCGGCTACGATCCAGAAGATGATGCAGCTGGCGCTTGGCCAGCCGCTGATCGGCTTCTACATGACAGCTTTCGACAAGGCGAAAGCGGTGGAGAAAGACGGAGGCTTCGCCTTCAGCTGCTTCAGCGCGGATACCGAGGAGCCTACGGCGTCGTCGCTGCCTGTGCTAAATTACGGCCTCGCCGTCGAGGCGTTCCTGACGGCGGCTCACGGACAGGTCGTGGGCTACGATAGGACGGGCGAACGAATCGAGCCGTTGTTCAAGGCGGACCCGCGTACCCAGGCCGAGCACGCCATCCTCGCCAAATTGCACGCTGGCGCCGAGCAGTACATCACCGACACTCTCGATCTTTATGGGCCGAGCTTGCTCCAGGCCGACATCCCGTTGAAGGGGCCGCAGGAATTTCTACGCATGCTGATGGAGGGCCAGATCGCCACCCCCTCGGAACCGATGAAGACGCTTGGCGTCGAGGACGATTTCTGCGGTCTACCGATTCATAGAGTGTATAACAGCCTGTCTCTGTAGGCGTATCGACGAGGGGCGCTACCCGTCTCCCAGATATGGGGTGCGAGTTCCGACGGAAGTTGGGCACCGGTTCTATGGCGAAGCCGTCCGGCGTTCTAATTTGATGTCGGCCATCATTCTGAGTCGAAGCCGGGCCGCCTTTAGTCGGTATTGCCAGCGTCTTCCCACAGGTCAGCAACCGCGGCGTCAACTGGATGTGGATGCGAACTTTCGAAGGGCAGTTGGTGAGCAGCGGATGACTTCGACTGATCAGGCCATTCTCGAATTCGCCCGGGTTGTAGCGTGGGTAGAGCCATGCGGTGAGGGTCTGCAGGTGGGCAGTATACGATCGGTAAAAGACATCAATCAGTTTACCGCCATCGCCTTCACAAGGATCCTAACTGATGAGGGCTAGCTGCCTTCTGACGGCCGCCTGGAACATGAGGGCGTGCCGGTCCTCAGTCTCATTTCGATCGAGGAGCGCAAAGCGCCATTCTCGATCGGCCAGCCTGTTGACACTCTCGCCCTGAGCTACCCCAGCGCGAGGCAGCTGCATACGCCGCTCGAACTCGGCTCGGGATTTAGTCTGGTAGTGATTGAGTTGGATGCCCGCGTAAACGACGCGGTTGGTCATTCCTGTCGTATCGAAAGGAATGTCGCTGAAGTCCGAAAGTGTGCGCCGCCCTCCAGACAAAACGACCTCATGAACCTGCACATTGCGAACGCGCTCAGTGCGGGCGAACGTTTTGTAATGGCCTTGGTAGGCCCAATCGGGTTCTGCGCAGCGGAGAAAGGTCTCCGTGACCAAGCCCTCGCTAGGCTCGATCAATCCAGACGAGCCGAACGAACGCCAGTTGACGTGTACGGCCGATACATCCGCGGGCACGCGGTTAAGGTAGGCGTCGACCGAGCCGTCTTGCCACGGGACTAAGAACTCATCGACGTCGAAGAAAGCTACCCACGGCGTGCGCACCAAAGAAAGTGCAGTTCTGTAGGCAGCAAGCTGAGGCGATTCTCCTGGGCGTGCGATAAAGCTGCGAAGCGAGATATTTGGAGTGCAGGCAGCAGACCGAGACACCACTGCCGCAGTCTCGTCGCTGGAATCATGATCGAATACTATGATGCTATCAAAGCCAACCGTAATATGAAATGCGAGCCATTCCGCGAGGTAGTCACTTTCATTTCTAGCAATTGCAACTAGTGTGCATCCCATTTTGTGCGTCTCGATTGAATGCAGTCATTCGATTTCGCGCGCACCTGATTTTATTTTGATCATATCAGCAGCGCAAATTTGGATTTTGACCATTAGAGCACACGGAAGGTTGTTTCGGCAACCGGTCTGTGTTCGTCTGGCCTGAGTTGATGTTCGAGAAGCACGATCAAACCAGCAACTCACATGAAGCAGAAGCGTGACAAAATTCGTGGGCCCGGTTCGTCGCATCGGTTGGTGTAATGCTAGGCTTTTCCGTGCGGCAACGCTGGTCGGCGAAGCATTGCAGCGCGACTGCCTAATAAGTTGCGCCCATCATCTGCGCAACGCCGATTCCGCAGCCGAGGTTACGAACGATAAGCTTCTGCAGGCCATCTCCTTGAGATGGAGGGCGAGCTACAAAGTTGCCTCTTCCCGTCGACGTTCCTAAGGGGGGGGGGGGGCGACATCGCAAGCCATACAGCGGGCAAGCACGCGACGACCGGCGATCGTAGACCAGTTCCCCACGGCCCGCCCGTGAAGCCTCGGCCGGTCAGTCGTGAGGATCAATGCGGCGGGGTACCAGCCGGCTCGGCCCCGCCGCCGATCTGATCACGGGCTGGCGGGGTTTGGTGCCGTTTCTCACAGCGGGGTCATGTACGCGAGGCGACCCGAGAGGCAAGATGTGGCGGGACCAAGTGTGCAAGGCAAGTATCGATGCAGGCGCTCACCAAGCGTCCCGGTTTTTGAGGAGAACGTCGTGCTGAAAAATTTCAACAACCTCAAAAGACGGTAGCATATCAAGAATGTCTTGTAACTTTGCGGCATTCTCGTACATTTCGCGGTCGGAATATTCAGTATAAAAATATCTCGTATTTCGCAGAGTTTGCAATCCGCCTGCAATAAGGTCTTCTTCTGCACCTTGTACATCGGCCCAAATGAAATCTATATATTTCACTTTTTGTTCCGCGCTCCAGATATCTAGAGTCGTAATCTCAACTTCTATTTTGCTGTCAAATTTTACCCACGGAAAAACTGTCAAATGATCCTTGGGTGGTCGGAGCGAGCCAGACTGATCCCATTCTTCAATTTGACCAGTCTCAGGATCTATCACTCCAGCTCCGAGATTTTGACCAGAACTTTGATGAAAAACTGCCTTGCCGACGCTTCTGCCAAGCGCCTTTGTAGTTAAGTGTATGCGCGAATTGAGATTGCGAGCCAGCACTTTTTTTATTGCACGGGGGTCAGGTTCGAACGCAAAAATTTGGGCATATTGAAACCATTTGGAAAAATTATCACTCATGTCGCCGTTATTTGTACCGACATCAAGAATCGTTGCATTTGCTCGGTCGATGAGCCGGAGAATATCGGCTTCTTCTAAACCTTCGCGCTTCATGTAGGAATCCCCTCATTCGTTGCTAACAAAAAATCTAATGCAGGAATATCCCTCTTAAATCACTTTCAGGCATTTCTGCAATATTTTTGATCCGGCGTATTGGGGCGTGCCGAACCGGGAGCGAGCGTTCTGACAGTCCTACTGCATTGGGCCTTGGCGATGCGGCGGAACGCTCCTGCATTGATAGGCATTGAGAGATGTCGCATTGATCGCGCCGTGCCCTGTCGACACACGCGTCCGTTTGCTTGACCGATTTATCGAACGGTTGCGCGATTCCCAAGCTGCTTAGAGCCATTCCCGCAGGCTTTGCGACGGAGGGGGGATTGCCACGTAGACCGGTGAAGGTGCCAGCGATGCCTTTATCGTTGTTCGTCGGTCTGTGGGAACGGGTTGTGGCGGCCGTAGCCGAGGGCGCCTCGTTTTATCGGGTCGCGGCCCGGTTTGGTGTGAGTGTGTCGAGTGCAAGCCGTCGATCGGCGCGGTATGCGCAGGAAGGCTAAGTCGCGCCAGAACCAACGCATGGCGACGATCATTCGCCGACCATTGAAGCGCAGGCCGATCTGATCCTCTCGACCTATAAAGCTTGGTCTGGAATCTGCTTGCGCGAGTCGTGCGACATCCTGGCCGCGCACGGTGAGCGCACCGGCACAGCGGCCTATCGCTCCTCTTTGCCCGCCACCAAACGCACCGAGCCGTAGGGCGCAGGACAGCCGTCAACGCGGGCATTCTCGTGGCTTAACGCCCACTTCCACCAGCACCAGCGGAAAGGCTTGAGCCCCCCGCGTCTAGGCTTGATCCGACGCTGCCCGAGAGCTGATTCGGCGTACCCAGTTGCTGACCGTTCGCATTAGTCTCTGTGTTTTCGCCGGGATTAGCGAGTGCGCGCGGCGCCGGATCGAACGGCTGCACTGGATCGAAGGCAGTTCGGCCACCAGCCAAAGGCGTCACCACGCGTTCGGGGCGGATCTCAGTTTCACAAAGACCCTGGCAGATCGGCACCATGATGTCAGTTTGCTGGCATACCGGTCTCATCACGCCTCGAACGCAGGTGCAACGACATAGCGCTGAGGCTGGCACGGGGAGGAGCAGCAGGGAAAAGGCAAACAGAAGCGAGCGCATGGTGCTTGGCCTCGAAGCCCGAATGGGCGATTGGGGCTGATAACACAGCGGGCGCAAGAGCTCGAACGCGGCGTTCCCTTCGTCGCGATCTGACCTTTGGCAATCTTGCCTTAGCCTACGCCCCCTGCCAGGCTGTATAATCCGCCAAGGCCAAGCGATGCGAGTGCGGGCGATCGCTCTGCGGCAGCGGTGTTTGACGGCACGTCTCCCGTCGCTCACGAACTTGATTTGGATCAATCCCTGCTGTGGAGTGACAAGCCCGCTTTCCGCTTCGGCGCGGAGTCGGCGGCGATCGTCGCGGCCGCCATATGACTGAGATAAGCCTGCCTGATCGGACCTGAAGGTGGCAGATCGGACTTCACCCTCGTTGGTGACTCGGATCGTTCCCTGATAGACAATGAGTGAGGCGATCGCGTCGAGAACCTTGAGCCGACCTGCGCGAGTGATCCAGGTCGCGAACCAGATTGAGCCGACTCGCATTTCTGGCCTCGTCATGCAGCGCCTCCGCGCCGAAGATGAAGAAAAGCTTGTGACCTGCGGAAGCGACACAGCAAGGCCTAGAAAACATCGAACAGGACTGGCTTGCCTCACGAGTGCCAATCAGGAAAGACTCTTAGAAAATCGATGATGCAGAGAAAGATGAGGCAATAGCTATGAGGCCGGTGTCCCGTGATTTCGTCGAAGGCATCGCATGACTCCGACGCAGTCACCCACAGAGCGGCTCGTCCTCTACGGCGCGGGGGCGCTGGCGCGCGAGATTTTGGTCGTTCTCTCGCGGCTGCATGCAGCGGGACGGGAGATCGAGTTTGTCGCCTGCCTCGTCGACCCTGATATTGCGGTCCCCGTCTGCCTTCACAATCGCCCAGTTTCACGTGACATCGAAAATTTTGCGGGCGACGACAACCTCCGCTTCGTCGTGGCGCTGGGTGAGCCCAAGGCTCGGGCACGAGCGGTCGAGCGCCTGCGGTCGATCGGAGCGCGCTTCGCCTCGATCATCGATCCAGCCGTGCTGATCGGCGCGAGCAGCACCGTCGGTGAGGGCTCAATGATCCTCGGCCACGCCTCCATCACGGCTGACGCGGAGCTGGGCTCCCATGTGCTCGTGAATCCAGGGACTACCATCGCGCACGACAATCGGATCGGCGATTTTGCAACCCTGAGCCCAGGCGTGCATTTGGCCGGGCACGTCATCGTTGAGGAAGGTGCCTTTCTCGGCACCGGAGCCTCCGTGATCCCGGGAATCCGCATTGGCGCCCACGCCATAGTCGGAGCCGGCGCGGTCGTGATCCGCGATGTCCTCCCAGGACATACGGTTGTAGGCAATCCCGCCCGCATCTTGCGCCGCGACTGAGCGGCCCAGCGTCCGCTTCAGCCTACGTGTGCAGTCCCGCGGTGTGGTGGCATCAGTTTAGCTGAGGCCGCCGCACACCGGGAGGCGTTATGGGACAGGTTCTTCAGGGCTGCGCCACGACCACGCACACGGTCAGAGCTTAGCCCGATCACCCTCGACGGCATGCGCTGGGTTGCGTCGCGTCAGGCTACAGTCGGGCCGATGAACTCGGCGCTAGTGGCCGATGAGACTGGAATTGCCTCGTCTACCTGCTCACGCAGAGCTGCGACGATGCCTTCCAGGAGCGCCTGCGCTGCATCCGCCTTGAAACTAAAGGCCAGCGGACGGCCCATGGTGACAAGGCTGACGACGAGCTCGCCACCTTCTCGTCGGACCCAATTCACGCGCTCAATGGAGACGTTTTGCGTGGCGTCGTTCATTTGGCCTGCTCGGTCTGAAACTGGGCCGTCCTTTTCGACGCCCACGCTACTGATGCCAAGCCTGGTGTCGCCCGTACCGCCACGTAGTAGCTCAGCCATGAGTGAGATCGCCGACATGATCCTCGACGGCACGCTCGACAGCAAGTCCTTCGAATGCCTGGGCGAGGCCATGGGCTACCCGCGGACCGAATACGATGCGCTGTTGAAGGCCCGGTCTGCTCGCACTCGTTAACGCCGGGAGCGCCGGAAGTGGTCAAGGGTCCAAGCCGCCCTCGCGACGGGAAGCGCCCATGGGTGACGGTCAGCGCGTCTCGCGCAGCACTCGTCGAGCTTCTTGGTTCAGCACTGAGTGGCGGATCGATGCTGGTCCTTCGTCTGGCGTATCCTGGCCTTCCTCGAAGACGCAGCGCTTGAATCGCTTCTTGTCGAACCCGAAGGGGCGCAGGCTGGCAATTAGCGCACGCAGCACCATCCGGACGGCTTCCTCGCGCTGCTCTGCCACCGCCAACTTCGTATTGAGCTGGTCGACCTCGCTCACGGCCTCTGGCACCACCATTGGTAATCCGGATCGCATTTCGTCAGACACGTTCAGTCCCCTCGATGTTCGAGCCGGACCATTGGCGCGCGCGCTCGCAAATGTCGAGCGTAAGGGAGGCGCCCGTGCCTGCCATCAGCATGTGCCCGAGCCAGGACTACCCGGCCCGGATCGCTGTGCGTAAACTGAAGCAGCTTGGTAGACAGATCGCTCAATGCCCGGTCGCGGACGGGTGTTTGCCGGCTACAGCATGGCTCGTGGTCCCCGCCCGTCGCCTACCTCCGCCCCTCAGACCACGCGCCTTCCGTACATCTGCGCGGGCAGGTATAGCCGGCCGCGTCGTCGGATTGCACCCTGATCACGGCGATCGAGAGCCAAGGCGTGGTCGAGCGATGATCCCGGTACTGATCCCCTGCCTCCCAGAGACCGACGCGATCGTCCCCTACCTGCGCCGGATCGACCAGTCCCACATCTACAGCAACTATGGGCCTCTCACCAACGAGTTCACGGCACGGCTGTGTCAGTTCATCAGCGCTCAAAGCGGTGAGAGCCCGGTCCACGCGGCTCTCACCAGCAACGGCACGACGGCGATCGAGCTCGCCCTGCGTTATCGCAGCGCGGGCCGTCCCGGCCGATACTGCATCATGCCGTCTTGGACCTTCATCGCCACCGCCCATGCGGCGGCCAATGTCGGGCTCACGCCGTACTTCACCGATGTCGATCCGGAAACCCTGTCGCTGACACCGGAGATCGCCGCGCGTGCCCTCAGAGCCAATCCCGGTGATGTCTCGGTCGTCATCGTCGTCAGCCCATGTGGAGCTCCGATCGACATCGCCGCCTGGGAAGCGTTCGAGGCCGAGCACGACGTACCTGTGATCTTCGATGCCGCCGCCGCCGCCTTGAATCTGCGGCATGTCGGCGCGCAACCCCTATGCGTCAGCCTGCACGCCACAAAGGCGCTGGGAATCGGCGAAGGCGGCGCAATCGTCACGAGCGATGCCGCAATGGCGACGGGGATCACTGCGATGACTGGGTTCGGGTTCTCGGCCGGCAGCCGCGTCTCGGAAATGCGTGGCGGGAACTACCGCATCTCCGAATACGCCGCCGCCGTGGGTCTTGCCGCCCTCGACGGCCTTGACGGGCGCATCGCTCGGCTGCGTGAAATCTCGCTGGCCTATGTCGCGGGATTCGAAAGGATCGGGGTGCCGATGCAGGCGGGTTTCGGTCACGATTGGCTGACGATGACCGCCAACGCGATCTTCGACGCGGGCGTCGTCGCGGATATCACTGCGGCTTTCGACCGATCCGGGATCCAGTGGCGGCGCTGGTACGGCGGTGGCTGCCACAAGCATCCAGTCTTCGCCACATGCCTCAACGATGGCCTGGCCGCAACGGCGGGCGTCGCCGAGACCGCGATCGGCGTGCCGTTCTTCCCGACGATCGCGTCGGAACAGATCGCGCAGGTCTGTGGGTGCGTCGCGGGCGTCGTGTCACCCCGCTGAGCCCGCACTCGACAGGCCCGATCCCGGTTCCGTTCCCACCCAAACGGTCGACGATGATCGGTAAGGCATTCGGGCAAACCCCGATTCAGGCTGACGCACCGGTTTCCCGTCGATCTGCAGCGGTCTTACGTGGTCGACGCCCTGTTCGGCGGTGCACCGGCGCAGGTGGATGAGTCGCGCTGCGGCTTCCGCTTCACGCTCCCCTATGATCGCCACCTGGAGGCCTGCCTCATGATCGACGTGGAGCACGCGGTCGTCCCCTGGCTGTCGATCACCCCCGCCCATCAACCCGAGATCATGTCTTCACGTTCACGGAGTTGCCGCCGATACGGTGATCCTAGCGCAGGACGCCGGCCCCCTCCCCCTGCGGAGCCGAGCTTCCGGAAAGGGTTGACCACGCTGTCGAGCCGATCGTATCACCCCAGCATGGAGTGGCCCCGCCGCTGCGACGTCCGGTGAGCGGCCTCCGCTTCACGACCGAAGCTTCGGCGCCGTGGGGCGCAGTGATTGGGACGGAGCGTTTTTTGGGCGAGGACGTCAAGGCGCTACGAACAGAGCTCGCCGAGACGAAGGCTCGTCTGAAGGAGGCGCAGGGTGAACTGGCGCGTCTTGTTCGCCTCGCTGAGGCCGACCTTCAGCGACAGCGCCCGGGCGAGCCGTCGAGCGTGGTTGCCGCGTCGGTTCGTCGGCCGGCCGCCAAGGACGTGGCCGCTCGCATCGCCCGACTTGTCGAGCTCTACCGCGAAGCTTCGGCGGCGGCACCCGGTGGCGCGCCAGTGGTTGGCCAGGACACGATGCTCCGGTGGCTCGAGATTTCCGGTCTATTCGACCGCGACTTCTACCTCAAGAGCAATGGTGATGTTGCGAGCGCGGGGGCCGACCCGATGCAGCACTACTTCAATCATGGCTACGCCGAAGCACGGCCGCCTTGCACGCTCTAACGCCGTCCGAGGCATTTTTCCCGACGGCGCCGCGTTGATCGGCTTTTCGCCGCGATCTATGGCAGCAAACAGCCGAGACATGTGCGAGGACACGATCGATGCAAACTGCCGCTGAGACCGCCGCCCCGGCTCCGCCTCAGCAAGAGCCATGGCAGGACGACTTCTCGACGATCTACCGCAGCGGGCAGTTCGATCACCTCTGGTACGCCGCGCGCTACCCGGATGTCGGCCTGACCGAGCTGTCGCCGCTCGAGCATTACGTCAAGTACGGCGCCCGGCTCGGGCGACAGCCGCGGCCGGACTTTTCGGGCACGCCGGACAAGGCAGTGGACGGGACTTACATCAACCCTTTCGCGGCTTGGCTGCGCCAGCAAGATCACGCCTCCGGCGGGACGGAGAGTGGCAGACCGGTCGTCTCGATCCTATGCATCACTTATAATCAAAAGGCGTTTATACGGCAGACG
The DNA here is from genome assembly GCF_022179445.1 of Methylobacterium mesophilicum. Lineage (GTDB taxonomy): Bacteria > Pseudomonadota > Alphaproteobacteria > Rhizobiales > Beijerinckiaceae > Methylobacterium > Methylobacterium mesophilicum. The sequence continues at coordinate 93,078 of NZ_BPQU01000014.1, forward strand.
TTGGACTCCATTCTTAGCCAGAAAACCGATTTCCCGTTCGAGTTGATCGTTGGTGACGACAAATCAACCGACGGCACCGCGCAAATCATCGCAGAGTACGCCGCGCGCCACTCAAACATCGTCGCGATTCTGAGGGCCGAGAACGTCGGCGTCGTCAATAATCTAGACGATATCGCTTCGCGCGTCTCCGGTGAGTACGTCGCCATTTGCGAGGGCGACGATTACTGGATCGACCCTGACAAGCTGCAACGTCAGCTCGATTACATGCTGCAGCGGCCGGAATACACGCTGTGCTACCATCCGGTGAAGGTCGTCTACGAGGACATGCCGGCTGTTGAGGAGCAGTACCCGGAGCACCCCGACCCACATCCGTCCCTGTCGGACCTCGTCGCGCACAATTTCATCCAAACGAACAGCGTCTTCTACCGTTGGCGGTATCGCGGCAGCGAGACACTTCAAATCGGCCGCGGCATCATTCCGGCCGACTGGTACATCCACCTGATGCACGCGGAGGTCGGTCGGATCGGGTTCCTCCCGCAGGTCATGGCCGTGTACCGCAAGCACGCGGGCGGCATGTGGGCCGCCTTCGACACCGTGCTCGCACGTCACAAGCGGCTCGGCAAGTCGGAGATCGAGTTCTACCGGCAATTGCGCGGCCACTTCGGTGGCCGCTACGCCTCCGAGTACGAGGCGACGCAGAAGCGCATCTTCCGGCGCCTGGGCGAGGCGTATCTCGACGAGGAGGATCCGGAACGCCTCGCGCAGCTGATCGCGGATCATCCGGACATCGCTGAAGCGACCTTAAAAGAGATGGGACTCGACGGCGCAGATCGGCCGAGGCAGGACGCCGAGGCTCTGCGAGTGTGGATCGAGGATCAGCTCACTGTCAGCGTGGTCGTCACGGCCTATAACCATGCCGGCTATATCCGGCGCTGCCTCGACGGGGTACTCAGCCAGCGCGGTCTGTTCCGGATGCAGGTGGTCGTGGGCGATGACCGGTCCACGGACGGCACCGCGGAGATCATCGAGGAGTACCGCCTCCGCCATCCGGACCGAATCATTGTCCGATCCAGGGACCGCAATCTCGGCATGCTGCACAACATGCGCGATTGCATCGCCGCCTGCACGGGCCGCTTCATCGCGTTCTGCGAGGGGGACGATCATTGGATCTCCGATCGGAAGATCGGCCTGCAGCTGCGCATGCTGCGGACTGATCCATCGCTCGACATGTGCTTCAACTGGGTCCTGCTGCACCACGTCGCGAACGGATCCTTCATGCCGCACGAGGAGCAAGGCCGCTACCAGACCGGGACAATCAGTTTCCCGATGCTCGCCAGGGCGCCGCTCACGGCGAACTTCTCAGCCTGTTTCTATCGGGCTGACGCCCTCCGCCGCGTCCCGGAAGCGTTCTACGACGAGCAGGGCGCCGCCGACTGGCTCATGAACTTGTACATCGCCGACAAGGGGCGCATCGCGTTCCTGCGCGAGATCCTGTCGGTCTACACGATCCAGACCAAGGGGCAGTGGTCCGGACTTGACGAGACCATCAAGAACCTCCTCGTCGGCCAGTACCAGAAGCGGTTTGCGACGATCTTTGGGGAAGGGCGCGGATTCGAGAAATACGAGGTCGGCTGCACCGTCGCAGAACTCGATGGCGAGCTGCCAGATTCCTTCGCCCGGGCGAATCTCGAATCGCCTCGTGATCGGGTCTGGGCCGAGATCCAGGATGGGCAGGTCGTGTTCACGGGCTGGATCGTCGCTGCAAACCGGGACAAGGCGACGCTCATCGCCGAAGTCGGCGGTGAGGTGCTGCGCATCCCCGTCGACATCCATCGGCCGGACGTCATCGCGGCGGTCCTGGGGGATATGCCGACGACGATGGAGGAAGCGCGCTGTGGCTTCCAGTTCGTCCTTCCCTACGCGCTGCACCTCGAGGTGCTGTTGCAGATCGAGGTCGCGCACGCGGTAGTACCCTGGCTCTCCATCATCCTGACACACCGTGTGAAAAAGACGGATTAGCAGGCCGCTTCAGAGACGCTGGCCAATTCGCGTCTTTGCTCCGCTCGCAACGTCGCGAGGACCTGTTCAGTAGCCTGTTCGGGCACAGGGCTATTCGGATGCGCCGGACTGATCGGCTTGATTGAAGGTCCTGGGATGTTGGTCAGCGGGATCGGTCGGGCGAGGGCTTGGTCCCGAAGTTCGTCCATCCCTCACAAGCCCGACATTGAGGTAAAGGGAGGCTGGCCATGGTCCGGAGCGCTAGTCCGGCGATCGATCCTGATCGCCTCGCTCAGATTGTCACCCTGGCCGCGGGCGGACACCCGGAGGGCGGCGGCGCGATGTGCGCAATGGAGGCGGTGGCCTACATCGCGCGCGAGCCCCCCTCGGACCACCCGGAATGCGCCTCCCCGAGCATCGCGGCGTTCATCCGCACTTGGAGCGACGGCCTGCCTCAGGCCGAGCGTGACGGTCTGATCCTCCCCCTGCTCCCGCACCTGGTCGGCACACACGGCTCGGACGCGCTGGAGCGCCGGCGCGTGGTTCTGGTCGCCGATTGGCTCGTCCGCATCCATCTGCCGGCGTGGTTTCATCTCGCTAAGCTGAATGTCGAGGCGGACGAACTCGCTGACCTGCCTGAGCTGCAGGCCATCTCCGATCTTGCTACCCTGTGCGATCACCTGAAACGCGCGCGTAAGCGGGCAGCGGTCGCGAACCTGACCCTGCGGCAGACCGGTTCCGCGGTCCGAGCGGCGGCCTGGGATGCCGCACAGCAGGCCGCCTGGATCACCGTCCGGGACGCTCTGGAAGCCGCGGGTCCGCCGATCCTCGCCGCCGGCTGGGATGCCGCCTACGCGGCCACCTACGCGGGGGCCCGGGCTTACGGGAAAGCCCCCTTTGAGCCGACGCGCCGCATGCTCCAGGACGCTGCCCTCGCCCTGGTCAAGCGCATGATCGCAATGCGCGAGGCGTCCTCGCCCGGAGCGCCCGTTGCCTCGACGCCGAACTCGGGCGTGACCGAGCGCCGACCATGATCGGCGCCGACGGGCATCACGGACCGCCTTTCGATCCCGCCGGATCCGGCCAACCGAACTCTGCCCTCGCGGGGCTTCGCTGCCTCGTGCTGGGCGGTGCTGGCTTTCTTGGGCTGAACCTGTGCAACCGCCTCGCGCAAGCCGGCGCCGAGGTCACCTGTTTCAGCCGCAGCCACCCGCAAGCCGAGGTCCTCGACCGGCGCGTCGCCCGGGTAACCGGACAGTTCTCCGACCGTCTCGCCATCGCCAACGCGGTCGAGCGTCAGGACGTCGTCTTCCATCTCATCGCCGGATCAATCCCAGAGAGTTCGAACCGGGACCCCTCCGCGGAACTCGCCGCCGCGCCGATTGCCACTCTACACCTGCTCGAGATCTGCCGCTCGGCTCGGATCAGGAAGCTCGTGTTCGCGTCCTCTGGCGGTGCGATCTACGGGATCCCGCACGCCATCCCGATCCCGGAACAGGCGCCCACCGACCCGATCTCGGCTTACGGCATCAGCAAGCTGATGATCGAGAAGTCGCTCTATCTGTACCGGCATCTCCACGGAATCGAGTACCAGATCCTGCGGATTGCCAACCCGTACGGCCGGTTCCAACTCGGCAATAAGCATCAGGGTCTGATCGGCAACTACATCCACCGCGTGCTTACCGACCTACCGCTCGAGGTCTGGGGCACCGGCGAGATCGTGCGCGACTTTCTTCACATCGACGATGTCAGCGACGCCTTCCTAAGCACCATCGCGTATGACGGCCCGCACAAGGTAATGAATGTCGGCAGCGGTGCGGGCTTGAGCGTCAACCAGATCATCGCCGAGCTGGAGCGGGCCTTCGGGCGCCAGCGCCTGCGGTGCGTGCACAAGCCGAGCCGCACAGCCGATGTGCCGGCAAACGTGCTCGATACCGCACTGATCCGGTCCGAACTGGGCTGGCAGCCCCGCGTCGCCCTGCGCGAGGGCCTTGTTGGCACCATCGCTTGGGTGCGCGCCCATCTGGCGGAGTTCCGACCTGAAGGCGCGGGACCGCATCCAACCTAACACGCACCACGCCGACGGGACCGCGTCCGGCTCGACGAGCCGGATCGGCAAAGTTTGATCCCGTCTTCGCCTCGGAGCGGCCATGTTTCTCGCCGACAGGGCAGACCTCCGATCCGCGAGGAGACCGCATGTCCTTCCTGCACGATCTGCCCATTGCCGACCTGATCGCCAATTACGGCTACATCGCCATCTTCGTCATCATCACCCTGGAGAGCGCGGGCCTGCCGCTCCCGGGTGAGACGGTCCTGCTCACCTCGGCGGCCTATGCCGGCAGCACTGGCAACCTAAGCATCACTCTCGTGGTGGCGATCGCCGCGACCGCCGCGATCCTCGGCGACAACGCCGGCTACTGGGTCGGACGACGCTGGGGCCTGCCCCTGCTGCTGCGCAAGGGTCATATGATCGGCCTCGATCACGGCCGGCTCAAGCTCGGCCAGTACCTATTCCGCCGGCACGGCGGGAAGATCGTGTTCTTCGGCCGCTTCACCGCGATGCTGCGTGCCTACGCGGCAGTCCTCGCCGGCGTGAACAAGCTCGATGCCCGCCGCTTCATGTTCTTCAACGCCGTGGGCGGCGTTGCCTGGGCCTCGATCATGGGCTTCGGCGCGTATCTATGCGGACGCTCCATCGAGAACGTCATGGGGCCCGTGGGCCTCGCACTCCTGGCCCTTGTGCTGTTCGGCGCCGTGGCGCTGTGGATGTTCATGCGCCGTCACGAGGCGCGCCTGATGGTCGATGCCGAGGCTGCGATCCCCGGCCCGCTGGTCGAGGGCTCGATCGCACCGCAGGCGGTCACGGGGTAGGCAGGCCCGGCCCGCTATGCGAGAAGCCATGCCGCGCATAGGCTCAACGGGCCTCGAGCGCGCCGGCCAGGGCGGCCACACGTCCTGCCGCCCTGTGCCGAGTCATCAGGCTCGCCGAGTGGGACGGACGCCGGCATACATCTGGATTTAACTGGATGTTCGACGCGAGCTCCGTGGTCCGGCGCTACGGCGCGGGGCGTGGCACCGATACGGCAGCCTACGCCGCCGAGAGCTGGACCTCGACTATCAATCCGAACCCCCTCTTCGACACAGCTTTACCGGGTGCAGGTCTCGCCGCCGGACGCGACCGGTCTATCATTGCGGTCATCGTCGCCCTCTCTGCAAAGCTCGCCCAGGTAGCATGGGCGACGCTGCGGAAAGGCGTGAGCTTCGAGCGCCAGCCGGAGCTGGCCCGCGCCTGAGACGCTGCAACGGGTCGGCCCTGACCGGAGCGTGAGTGACCGGCGCAGGTCCGTGAGGTCAGCGGGAGGGCAGTGAAGATGGCGTGACGGTCGAGCAGCGCTCCAGAAGCCTGGCAAAAAGAGCGCCTCTTCGAGCCCAACGTGCTTATGAAGCTTGGGGCGTGCGGCTCTCCATCTTGGCGGCGGCCACTGCGCCGACATGCTGGATACGTGTGTGCAGACCGGACAGGGACGCCTCCATCGACCACCTTGCAAACGGGGCGGGCCATACGTTTTGTTCGCGAGCGGCCATGACGCTTGAAAAAGCGCGAGAGGTTGCTCTGCGCCACGCAGACGCTGGGCTCGGCCAGGGTGGTCTGTTGCTCGCGAGGGTAAATCCCGGGCTGCGCCTCGTAGAGGGAGACGATCAGGTCGGCCTGTGCCTCGATCCGGTGCAAGCGTTGATCGCCGTACATCAGCTTAGTCGCGACGTGACCCGCACGAGCAAATTGCCTGCACCAGCGACGGGTACTTGCCAGACTGACCCCAGAGCGTTCCGCTGCTTGGCGTCGCGAGGCGTCGGTCTCGACCGCATGAACCACGCGCTGACGCAGTTTGTTGGACAAAGCTAAAGACATCGGCGCCCGCCTGCGCCGATCAAACCTTCAGCTCGCCACACGCTTCATCCCGCTCGGATGCCGCTCTATTGTAAAAACAAAATTCAATTTAAGCATAAACTTTCTCGAAATATAGCTTTGCATATCTATTGCTGATTGCTCGCGATGTTAGCAATTAATTAACATGCATGAACTAATTCATTGCGGACGCGAAGAAAATTTACATTACTCCAATAATTGCGAAAATATAAAGCTGGCAGTGCGTTGTCATGGGGACACGAATGCTTGACCTGACAGGCTACAAGCTGACGTTTGATGACGAGTTTAACACGCGCAGCATCTCGAAGGCAGCGGGTAGCACGACCTGGGGTGATATTCGCTCACAGTGGCGCTTCGACGCAAATTCTGATATTGGGTTCGGACACTCCTCGTTCGTCGACTCTGCTTCTGGCTACGATCCATTCAAGGTCTCGGGCGGTGCGCTGACTATCACCGCTGTTCCCGATAAGACTACCTCGGGCTATCCCGGGAGCTGGGAGTCAGGGCTGATCACTACACAAGGTAGTTTCTCGCAAACCTACGGGTACTTCGAGATTCGTGCCGACTTCTCTGCCATGAAGGGCGCCTGGGACGCGTTCTGGCTGCTACCCGACAAGCCAGCTGCCAATCCCAACAATCTACCAGGCTGGCAAGAACTCGACGTGGTCGAGCACTACGGAGGCAACGACAAGGGCGTCTACAGCACGATTCACACGACAGATCAGACTCCCAACATTCCGTGGCAGCAGAACCGGCAAGTCTACAGCGAGTTGGCGAACGCGCCTGGCTATCACACCTACGGGATGGATTGGCAGAAGGATAAAATCAGCTTCTACGTCGACGGGCAGTTCGTCGGCTCGCAGGCCACGCCGAGCGACATGACCGGCCCGATGTACCTGGTGGCCAACCTCGCCACGCAGAGTGATGCGGACGCGGCGGGCAAGCCGATCTCCTCTTCGATCGATTACATCAGGGCGTACTCCAAAAGCTCGAACGCGGTAGCGGTCACCCAGGGCACCGTTTCGGCTCCCGACGGCACTGATCCGGGCCTCTACGGCGCAACTAGTGCAAACTCACACGCGCTTGAAGCGTTTGGGGCGACGCAGCTGGATCAGGTGGGCAGCGGGTTCTTTCTGGACGACAGCACGGGGTCGGGTCCCTCGCTTAAACTTAACGGATCTGCCGTGACCGCGGCTCAGTTCGGCAGCTGGACCCCGATTGGAGCGGAAAAGACGGCTACCGGCTACGAGGTGGCCTTTAAGCTGACGGGCGCGGACCAGTTCACGGTGTGGAACACCGACGCGAACGGCAACTACACCGCAATGGCCCTCAACATGGTGTCGGGTTCGGACCCGTCCCTGCTCCGGCTGGAAAAGAGCTTCGCACAGGATCTGAACAACGACGGCCAGATCGGGGTCGTGCCCAAGACCATTGAAGCGTTTGGGGCGACGCAGCTGGATCAGGTGGGCAGCGGGTTCTTTCTGGACCG
>NZ_BPQU01000014.1:100587-143628 GCF_022179445.1 Methylobacterium mesophilicum
CTGCTCCGGCTGGAAAAGAGCTTCGCACAGGATCTGAACAACGACGGCCAGATCGGAGTTGCAAGCATTCCAAACGCGATCGATGTAGGCTCGACCGGCACTGACAAATTCGTGGCCAGCGCGGGCGTGGACAACTTCGTGTTCCACGCCAACTTCGGCAAGGACGTGATTTCAGGGTTCGACGTCAAGCAGGACGGGCTGTGGTTTGATCACACCGTGTTCTCCAGCCCAGCGGACATCCTGAGCCACGCCGCTGACGTGAACGGAAACGTCACCATTGTTCTGGACGCCAACAACTCGGTGACGCTACAGGGTGTCACCAAGGCTCAATTGACTGCGTCCGACTTCCACCTAGTGTAAGCGGCAACCAAGCTGGGCGGCTCTGTAGAGGCAGGGCCGCCATGGTCGGAACGCCTCGCCTCTCGTCCGATTTTAGGATGCACCGGGACCGTGCGTAGTTCATGACTATGCAGCCCGGAACGCACCGTGGGTGGGGTAATCGCGTCTGCGGCTGAGCCGATCAGGTCGAGCGTGCGGTCGCTCGTTGCGCCGAGAGGGGACGTGAAACCGCGATGATGAGAAAAAAACGCTGGGCTGATCGAGCCGATCTGAAACGTTGCATCTTCCGTTCGTGCCTCACCGCCTGGTGGGAGTTCTCGGCCCGGTTGTTCTTGTGCGGGCTCTACTCATCCCGGCCTGAATCATCGAGCCCCGCCGAGGCGCTCATTTCTCCCGCCACGCTTTCGCGACCTGATCCTGCAACGGCTTGGTCAGGTATGAGATGGCGGTGCGGTCACCGGTTTGGATGAAGCTCTCAACCGGCATGCCGGGCACAAGCTTCAGTCCTTTGAGACGGTCGAGTTCCGACGCCGGAACGCTCATGCGGATCGTGTAGAACGCCGCTCCCGACTTGGCGTCCTGGCTGACATCGGCCGACACCCGGCTCACTTCGCCGGTCAACTCTGGCGTGGTGCGCTGGTTGAAAGCGGAGAAGCGGAGCACCGCCTTCTGCCCGATCCGCACCTGGTCGATGTCTTGCGGCTGGATCTTGGCTTCAACCGTTAGCGCATCCGCCTCTGGCACGATCAGCATGATTGGCTCAGCCCCTGGCGTGATGACGCCCCCCACGGTGTGAACGTTGAGCTGGTGCACCTTTCCGCTCTGGGGCGCGCGAATGTCCACGCGCTTGAGCTGGTCTTCGGCCGCGACCTTTTTTTCAATCAGCTCCGAGGTTTTGGCCCGGATCTCGGCCAGGTCCTTGCCGACCTCCGTTCGTAGGTCCTGGTCGATCTGCAGGACCTGGAGCTCAGTTTCGCTGATCCTGCCTTTGGTTTGAGCGATGCTGGACATAAGCGTGCCCCGCTCACCCTCGATCCGAGCCGCATCGCGTTCCAGAGCCGTCATCCGCCCGATTGAGATCAGATTCTTCTGCCAAAGCTCGCGAACGCCCTTCAGCTCCTCGAACACGAGCGCGAGTTCGCGCTTCTTGGCCGCTAGCTGGTCGGTGAGACCCGAGATTTGTTCGCGGAGCTGAGCGATGCGCTCCTTGAACTGCGCGCTCTGACCGTCCCGTGCCGCACGGCGGATTCCAAATAGCTTTTGCTCGCCCTGGACCACCCGGGCCACCTCGGGATCCTTTGTTCGTGCCAAAAGATCGGCCGGAAACACGATCCGCTCGGTTCCGTCCTGCTCGGCTTCGTCGCGGGCCTGCTTGGCCGCGAGTTCGTCTAAACTTTTTGTGACAATCGTCAGATTGGCGCGGGTTTGCGTGTCGTCGAGGCGCACCACCACGTCGCCGGCTTTGACGGGATCCCCCTCGCGCACCTTGATTTCACTCACCACGCCGCCGGTCGGGTGCTGAACCTTCTTCACGTTCGAGTCCACAACCAGCGATCCCGGCGCGATCACGGCACCGGACAGTTCCGCAGTCGCCGCCCAGCCCCCGATACCAAAAGTTAAAAGGCCGGCGACCGCCGCCCCGCCCATCAGCGAGCGGTGCATCGAGCGATAGGTTCTGCTGTTGGGTTGCATGTTGATCAGACCGCTCCGGCCGCTGCGGCTGCGGGACGCACAGGCCCACCCGGCGCCGGCATGCCCGCCGGCACCACCGCCTGCGCGGCCGGACGCATGATCTGCTCCTTGGGTCCCAACGCCTTGGCTTCGCCGCCGCCCATCACAAGCACCTGGTCGACGGCCGCCAAGGCGCTCGGCCGATGCGCTACGATCACCGCAATCCCATTGCGCGCCCGCACATTCGCGATCGCCTGCGTCAGCGCTTGTTCGCCTTCGCTGTCTAGGTTTGAGTTGGGCTCGTCCAGCACCACAAGGAACGGATCGCCATACAGGGCCCGAGCTAGGCCAATGCGCTGTCGTTGTCCGCCCGACAGCGCCATGCCGCCCTCGCCGACACGCGTGTCGTAGCCCTGTAAGAGACGCACAATCAGCTGATGCACCCCCGCCTGCTCGGCGGCCCGGATGATCGTCTCAGGATCGGCGTCGGGTTCAAATCGGGCGATGTTCTGCCCGATCGTGCCGTCAAACAGTTCGATATCCTGCGGCAGATAGCCGACATGCCGACCCAAAGCTTCGGGCGACCATTGATCCAGCGCCGCTCCGTCGAGCCGCACGCTGCCGCGCGCCGGCCGCCACACGCCCACTAACGCTCGCGCCAGCGACGATTTGCCCGACGCGCTCGGGCCGATGACGCCCAGCGCGCTGCCGCTTCGCAGGGCAAATGACAGGTCCCTGACGACAAGCCGCTGATCGCCGGGTGGCACCACGCTGAGCGCCTCGACCGACAGCGTCGACGCGGGCGGGCGCAAGGGCAGCGGCTCGGCGGTCTCGGGAACGGCCGCGAAAAGTTCGCGCAAACGCGCCCAGCTTTGACGAGCGCCGGCAAACGCCTTCCAGTGCGCGATCGCCAGCTCAACCGGCGCCAGAGCGCGGGCGGACAGGATCGAGCCCGCGATGATGATGCCGCTGCTCGCCTCGCCATGGATGACAAGATAAGCCCCAAGACCGAGCACGCCTGATTGCAAGGCCATACGCGCCACCTTGGACGCGCCACCGAGCCCACCCGCAACGTCGCCTGCACGTTCGTGTGCATCCAGATGCTGCTGGTTGACCGCACTCCAGCGCGCGCTCAAGCGCCCGCCCATGCCCATGGCGGCGACGACCTCGGCGTTGCGCCGGCTCGCTTCCGCAAGGCCCATGCGCGTTGCCCCATGCAGGGCCGCAGCCTTGACGGGCCTGCGAGTGAACGCTTCGGTGCAGATCGTCAATAGTACCAGCACAAGGGCTCCCGCCGAAGCGGCAAGGCCGATCAAAGGATGGAACAGGAAGCAGATCGCCAAATAGAACGGCATCCAAGGCAGATCAAAAAAGGCTAGCGGCCCGCCTCCGGCGAGGAAGCTCCGCACCTGATCAAGATCGCGCAAGGGCTGCAGGCCCGCGCCTCCCCCCCGCCCCATCAAGGGCAGACGGGTTACAAGGGTGAACACCCGCGGGCTTAAATGTTCATCCAACGACCGAGCCATGCGCGCGAGCACGCGCTGGCGGCAAAAGTCGAGCGCCGCTTGACTCCCATAGAGAACAGCGGCCAAAGCCGAAAGGGCGATCAGGGTCGGCACGCTCCGGCTCGGGAGGACCCGGTCGTAAACCTGGAGCATGTAGAACGAGCCGGTAAGGTAAAGGACGTTAATCAGAGCGCTGAACAGGAACAGCCCGATCACAGCGCCCCGGCAGCCGCGCACGACCAACAAAAAGCTCACCGGAGAAGGCTTCGAGGCGGCGGATGCTGATGGCTGCACGTCGTCTTTCCACAATCCTGGGCTCGGGCCAAGGTAAATCAATCACTTAAGGCTGTGCTTTGAGTGGCTCAGAACGCGCAAAACTGGTGCGAGAGGCTCAACTCCTACACACTCTGGACGGCGACCACTTGGCACCGGCTCTTCTATTCCGATTAGTATGACTGCGGATGCAGTAAATATGTGTCCAAGCAAAATATTAACGCCCGCTTAACAGGTCGGTCACTTCCTGCAACGGCTCGACAGGTTCAATGAAGTTCGCACGCCTCCGCGGCTTGCTCCATTGGTCAGGCCTGCCCGAGGACATCAGGAAGGCCCGGATCGCTCAGTACCAGAAGCAGTTCGCCCAGATCTTCGGAAAAGGGCGCTGCTTCGAGAATTACGAGGTCGGCTGCACGATCGCCGAGCTCGACGGCGAATTGCCGGATTCCTTCGCCCGGGCGAACCTTGAAACGCCCCCGGACCGGGTCTGGGCCGAGATCCAGGACGGGCAGGTGGTGCTGTCCGGCTGGGTGGTCTCGGCGAGCCGGGCCAAGGCGACGCTCGTCGCCGAGGTCGGCGGCGCGTTTGAGCGGATACCGTGGGCGTCCACCGGCCCGACGTGATTGCGGCGGTCCTGGGCGACAGGCCGACCACCATGGAGGATGCCCGCTGCGGCTTCCGCCTCACCCTTCCTTACGCACTCCACCTCGAAGTGCTGCTCTCGATCGAGGTTGAACACGAGCTCGTGCCATGGTTGTTGGTCATCTTTACGCACCCGGTGAAGCGGACGACGCTGCAGGGGGTAAGGCGGCCTATCGCCTTCCGTCCAGCCAGTGCCACACCTGCTGGAACGGCGTGCGGGGCCGGTCGAGCACCTTCGCCACCTCAGCGGCGAGCCGCGCGGCGACGATCTCGCGGGCCGGATCGTCGTAGTGGACGATGTCGTAGAAGGTCCCCTCTTCCCGATCGCGAAAGATGCTGCTGAGGTCGAGTGCCATGAAGGTGCTGCGATACGGCCGTCGCGCAGCGAGTTCGGCGGTGAACGCTTCCAGTTTGCTGTATTGGCGATCGAGATAGGCCAGAAATGATCCCGAAGCGACGCTTCGCTCCACCTCGGTGAGGTGGCGCTTGCGCAGCACCGTGGGCTGCAGGACGCTCAAGATCGGCACGGCGTGGTCGTGGGATAGCTTGGTCAAGCGGTGCGCGGCGAGCTGGTAGTGGTGGATCACCGCGTCCTCCCAACCGGGCGTCTGCCAGCCCACCTCCGCCCGCAACCGTTTCAGCTCCCCGTAGATAAGACTGATCAGCGCGTCGTAGGATAGGCCATCTTCGCGCGCACGGGGATCGTGCGTGTCAAAGAAATGGTCGTAGAGCCGCTCGGTGATGAAGGCATTGTATGGGTAGCCAGGCCGCGGATCGTAGGTCCAGGGCTGGAAGAGGTCGGTGCTACCACTGACAACGATGATTGCGTCCGGGTTGTAATTTACCAGACGCGACCAGATCAGGTGCGTCATTTGCGTGAGACAACTGGACATCACCCCGAAATTGTAGACCTTCGCGCTGGCGAGACCGTTTGCCCGCAAGATCCGTTCGATCCGCCCCGGCAGGGTGTTGACGATGTCGCCACCGTCTATCGTGGTCGAGTCGCCGACCACGAGGATCCGGGTTTCGCTGCTCGGTTTGCGTTCCACGATTGGAGCCGCATTCAAGAATCCGTGGGCATCGAAAGGCACGCCGTAATGGCTCGCTCCTGGCTTGCCGGCGAACTGGATGAAGGTGCTGGGATACCGCGTGTTCGAGTCGAGGTAACCGAAATGGTGCAGGAATTTGCGCCGCCGCGCAGCATCCTCGCTTTCCGGAGGCGGCCAGATTGGCTCCAGGTCAGGAACGGTTAGAACCGCCAGCGTCGCCTCTTCTAGGGTAGCGTAGCCGGCAGCATTCAGCTGGACACCGTCGTCACTGAAGCCGGGCTTGAGCACTCCCGTCTCGGTGGCCAAGATGGGATCGTAGTCAATGAAGTGAGCGCCGTACTCATGCAGGTGATCGCGAAGCCACGCGTTCACCCCTTTGATCAGCGCGAGCGGCAATCCGGCCACCGCGGGTGCATCGGGGTCCACCGGGGGGATCGAACCGACCCAGGTCCGCACGTAGAGGTCGCGCGTATCATCTAGAATCGCGACAATGTTGGCTACGATCCCGTCTAGCGTTGGCGCTCGATCGCGGTCCAGGATGTCGTCGCGGCCGCAGATCAGGTGCAAACCCTTTCCACCGTAGAGAGCGATTTCCGAACGGAGGCGGCGGGCAGCGTCTCGAGTGGACTGCCCGGCAATTCCGCGGCCGACCGCCATAGGTCCCGTGAATAGATTCGGGTTGTGGGAAGTCCACCCCGCAGTCACAGAATCGCCGATAAAAATAATGGGACCGAACGGGAACAGTGGCTTGTTCTGGGTGCTCATGCCGTTGCGATCTAAATGGGCTTCAGTGCGCCGCGAAAACCTCAATGCCGGCGAGGTGCAGGTACTGCTCCTCGACGAGATCGACCTTGAGGTAACGGAAGCGAGCGTTATCGAAGCGCAGATGGAGGGGGAGTCCGGGATGGCAATAGGCGTCGACCGCATCGAAGACGAGGCGATAATCCTGCTCGGTCTCGCCAAGCCAGACGCGCATCAGCTGCGCCCGTTCGCTGGGCTGCCCCCAGCGGTTGTAGATACGGATCTCGGAGACGCTCTCGACCGCGCCGAGGTCCAGCACGAACCATGGATTCTGGTCGAGGCCCGTATGGAAGAAGAACGACGTGTCGCCGGTCGTATGCTCACCGTAGATCCCCGCCGTGCCGGACCAATGTGAGGCGGAGCTGGCGCGCCAGGTCTTGCCGAGCGCAATATTCTCGGACGGCCGCGCCGATACCAGCGTGTCCGTCTCCAACTCCCCGATCAGAGTTTTGATCTTCTTCGAGGCCTCCCGGAGGGGTGGGATCTCCAAGTCGAGCTTGTAGATCAGGTTCGACAGGATGCTCTGGTCGAAGCGGTGGTCGACGAAGCCATCCAAATCCGGCAGGTCCATCCGGTTGGGGATGTCGGTGACGATCCGTTCGTCGCCGGCATAGCGCAACCATTCGGTGACGAGGTGGCGGGTCTCAGGGCTGACCATAAACGCGACCCAAGTTGCCTGGATCTGGTCGGCATTCCAGTAGCGCTCCGTGTCGCAGTCCATGAGCACGAAGCAGTCACGCTTGGTCCAGGCCCGCTGCGGCTTGCCGTGGAGTACGCCGACCGCGACCCGGCGTCCGGACCCGGCGAGCCAGGCCAGGAGCGGCGTGACCGGCGGCAGGGGATCGGCGTCGATCGCCTGCATGCCAGTATCGGTGAACACGATGAAGTCGCCGTCGCAACTGTGCGAGACCGCCTCTGCGATAATGTAGGGCTTCCAGGCCCAATTCCCGGCGCCCCGGGACCGGTCTAGAATATCTTCGTGCATCCGATAGTAAGCCGTCTGGCGCAATCGGTCGGGTGACCAGCTCTCAATCGTATCGAAATCCCCTGTGGCTGCAGCTGCTGCTACCAGTCGGCGCTGACTCTCCACGTAATGATATTTTGTGGCAAAGCTGACCAGCGTCTTGCGGCGCCCGCGCAGCGTCCGCCGCTGCCTCATCAACACCTCTGCACGATGCATTGCATAGGCGTTGACGCAGAGTGCCTCGGGCGCTTCGGCATTCCTAACCAACTTGATCTCCTGTAAACCGGCTCAAGGCTTGCCCCGACTGTCGTATATTCGGCAACATCACGGCAATCGACTGCCGCACGCAAGGGGAGCGGCTGCAGCTTGCTCGTCGCGAAACACAAATGCGCTCGCGGCAGCTTTCGCGGGCAAGGCCTCGAAATACGAGCGGTCGGTCTCGGGAATGCGGAGGGTAGATAGGCGAGAATTTAAGGAAGGTACTTGTCGGACGGAACGGACGGCGTTTTTACTACAACCGTGACCGCGTCAGACAGCGCCTCGAAGGCGGTGGCGTCGCCTGGTTCCGCTGTGATGATGTCACCGGCGTGCCAAACTTGATCGAACATTCGAACCGTTCCGGACACCACAAGCGTCAGCTCGGTCGCAACCTTATGAAAATGCTTGTCCTCCCGCGCACCCGCCGGATACCGCTTTAACCCAACCTCAGCGTCTGTGTTGCGCTCGGCACAAGGAACAAAATCCCCCATGAACCAGCCACCCTTCATGTCCGCGAGACGGTGATGTTTCATGATGTGGATCCACCTTCGGTCAAATGCTCGTAGTTGTTAAGTTGCCGCGCTGACTTGATTGGCATGTAGGCATCCTTCGACAGTCTGATTGTCCGAATTGTTTTCTGCTGAAGGATGAGCTCGTTTAGCGCCGGTGCCACGTAGAACAGGCCGTTCACGTGCGCATCTTTCAAGACCATCGTCTGCAGGGCGTCGAAGAAATCTCCCGCCTTGCGCAGCCAGTAGAACCCGGCGTTGGCCTGTCGACTAATCGGCCGCTTCTCCGCAATCTCGATGACCCGGCTTTCCTCGTCAAGGCGCACGAACGAGTAGCGAGGGTGCAAAGACTCGAAGGTGAGCAGCCCACCATCGGCAGAACTCCCACGAAATTGCTCGACGATATCGACAAAATCGACATTGATCTGATCCGTCGCGTTCAAGATAACCAGCTCTTCGTCTGCCCGGATCCTATCGATTGCCAGCAGTGCAGTGCAACCGGCGCCTGCAGTCGGTCGCTTGATCTCGAGGATGTCTGCATTCGGCGAGATCAGGCGGACGATGTCTTGGACATGATGCCGCGCATTGTCGCCGGCGCGGACGCAGACGATGTAGCGGTTGGGATTAAGCGGTGCGAGCGCATTGATCTGCCGCTCCAACATCAGCTGGCCATCAATCTCGGACAGCCAGACCGGATAGGGATCGTCCTCCGTCTGCGCGCTTGCGCCCGCGGCGAGAATGAGGATGTTCATGGCGCCGCTGCTTCGATCTCTGCAATCCGCTGGTCTACATTCGCTAGTGTGACGTCGGCTGGCGTCTGGACCACGAGCAGGTGAGCCCCCGATTGCCGGGCCGCCCGAATGCCGTGCTCGTTGTCCTCCAGGATAAGGGTCTCTTCAGGCAATACGCCGAGGCGCTCCATGGCGGTCCGGTAGATCTCGGGATCTGGCTTCGCCTTCGACACGTCTTCGTTCGACAGCATCAGATCCAGGTGCACGCTGAGGTTAGCGCGGTTCATCATCATTGTGACAGAATCTCGGACCGAATTTGAAGCCACGGCGAGTTTGACGCCGCGCGCTTTGAGGCGAGCGAGCGCGAACTCGTGGGCAAAGGTCGGCCGGCACCGCGTACTGATAATCTCTAACGTATAAGACTGCTTCAGC
The DNA here is from genome assembly GCF_022179445.1 of Methylobacterium mesophilicum. Taxonomy (GTDB): domain Bacteria; phylum Pseudomonadota; class Alphaproteobacteria; order Rhizobiales; family Beijerinckiaceae; genus Methylobacterium; species Methylobacterium mesophilicum. The sequence continues at coordinate 109,762 of NZ_BPQU01000014.1, forward strand.
TTGTTGAGAAACCCGTGCAGGCCGCCAGGTAAATTCTCTGTAGCCGTAAGCATTTCAAGCTTCCGCCGTGTCGGTAGACCATCGAATGTCGTTAGATGATCTGCCCGACTGATCTCCATTCCGAATAAGCGGAGGGCACGATTTAGTGCTTCGTAATGCCAATCCCGAGCGTCGATCAGGACACCGTCCATATCGAATATAATAGCCTTGATCATCAGCTAAGCATCAGTCTGGCGCGTCCGGGATAATCCGTGCATAGAGTGATGGCGCCTGGCATCTCCAGCAACCAATCCCAAACGTTGCGCGGATCGCGCCCGTGCAGCTCAGGAGATACAACGCAGACGGCCTTGCCAGCCGCGAGATGCCTCTCGATTACGTGCTTCCCGAACCAGTCAGCGCGGAAACCGTCGAGCCAGACCCCGAGTGCCTCCCTGTACAGGATCGGCTCCGGTTCGACGTCGCTATGGCGCGTGTAGAACGGTAGGCCAGCGCCCGCGTACCTGATCATCTCCGGAATGGACATGTCGAACGCGAACCAGGAGATGTCCCTACTTTCGAACGCTTTTGCGAGAGAAAGCGCGAGACCGTCGGCCTTGATGTTGACGGCGAGCTGTAGGCCCGTCCCAGAGAATAGGTCGAGCAGCTCCCCCCAGGGTAGAGCGTCGCCCTCAGGGGGGTCGTGCGATACGACAAGACCGCCGGACCTATCGCGGACGTCGGTCTCGGTCCCGAAGCCGGCGGCGATCGAGCGCTGAAACGCCAGGGTGGAATTTTTCTCAACCGGCTGATGCCACCAGCCGCGATGGCTGATGATCCTCATGCGGCGGCGGCTTTCCGCGAGATTGGCAAGCTCAGGAACAAGTCTAGATCGCTTGGGGTGCCTAGGCCGTACATCCCGTCGGCCTCCCGTCCGATATTCATGAAGCCAATCCGAGCGCCAGCTTCTATCAACTCTTCGTAGACAGGAGCGACGTAAAACTCACCATTGACGCGTTTATCGGCAGCGATCATGCGTTTTGCCGCTCTGACGAAATCCAGGCCCCGCCGAAAATTGTATATTCCGACGGTAGCCTCATCGGAAATTGGCTGCTTCTCGACAACGCGGGTCACCCAACCCGTGCCATCTAAACCTACGAATGACCATTTCGGATCATGCGCCGTCATAGTCATGATGAGACCGTCGACCTGGGGGGCATCGGTCCTGCTAAGGTAGTCTTCAATCGAGCAGTCGACGAACTGATCGCTATTAGCGATCATCAGAGGATTATTTGAAATATGCCGCTCTGCGAGGAGGACGGTGCAGGCCGCGCCCTCGGTAATGCCATCAATCTCGACAAGTTCAGCGTTCGGCGCCCAAGCGGTCAGTTTCTGCTTTAAGCCGTACTCTTCCACGTGTTCGCGTTGACAGATGAAGATGAAGCGATGAGCCCGCGTCGGACGCAGGTTGTCGATGACCACTTTGATCATAGGGGTTTCATAGATCGGAATTAGCGGCTTGGGCTGAGTATAACCAACGGACGAGAACCGGCTGCCTCGTCCAGCCATCGGTATAACGATATCGAGCATGATGCGGCCGGCGGAGGCATGAGTGTTACGGGACCCATAAGCGATCTGCCGGCGCGGCTCAAGGTGACTCAGGCGGCTGATCCGGCTCCGTGGTCCCGGAACGGATTACCGCCGAGTTTTTTGAACGAACTTCAAAGGCAGGCATAGGGATGAACCGATCGGCTAGCACGTCCATCCAAGGGGCGGCTAGTGGTCAACACCTGACGGTTGAGTCCGCCCCGGGTTTCGGTTTGGGCTGTGTCCTGCGAGTCTAGCGGGATGCGCAGCGGCATCTCCTTCACGCTTCCCGTCTCGGATGGCCTTCGGCTCGAAGCCCTCGTGGCGGACCGAGATACGTCGCAGAAGCACGTCTGGCGCGCCCGCGTCGCGCTGCTGAGTGCCAATGGGCTCGGGACGCACGCGATTCATGCGTGAGGCTGGCGTGTCCAAGACGGTGGTCTGGCGCTGGCAGGACCGCTTCGCGCGGGAAGGCGTCGACGGCCTCCTTCCGGAAAAGACACGGCCGGCGCGCATCCTGCCGCTGAGGCCGGAGGTGGCGGCGCGCGTGGTGGCTCTGACGCAAGGAGAACCACCCGGCGAGACCACGCATTGGACGGCCGCCGCCATGAGCAAGGCCGTATCCATCAGCGTCTCGTCGGTGCAGCGGATCTGGCGGGGGCACGGCCTACAGCCGCATCGGGTCCAGCAGTTCAAGCTCTCCACCGACCCGACCTTCGCCGCCAAATTGCGCGACGTCGCCGGGCTCTACGTCGATCCGCCCGCTCATGCCGTCATCCTCTCGGTCGACGAGAAGTCGAAGATCCAGGCGCTCGCCCGAACGCAGGACCCGTTGCCGATGAAGCCGGGTCCGCCCACGACGCGCACCCACGACTACAAGCGCGACGACACCACGACCATTGTTTGCCGCTCTGGACGTTCTGGAGGGCAAGGTGATCGGCCGGTGCATGCAGCGCCACCGGCAGCAGGAGTTCATCCGCTTGTCGAGACGCGGTCGAGGCGGCGGTCCCCGCTGGAAAGGTCGTCCACGCGATCTTGGACAACTATGCCGTCCACAAGCACCCGAAGGTCCGCGCCTGGCTCGACCGCCACCCGCGCCGGACCTTCTACTTCGCCCCCACCTCCGCCTCCTGGCTCAATGCCGTCGAGGGCTTCTTTGCCAAAATTGCAAACTGACGGCTGCGACAGGGTGTGTTTGGCTCTCTCGTCGAGGTTCAGGCCGCCATCAAACGCTTCATCGCCGAGAGCAACGGCAACCCAAAACTCTTCGTCTGGACCGCAGACCCGGATTGCATCATCCAAGCCGCCAAACGCGTGCATCAAGCGTTAGACTCGAAGCACTAAACACCGAGGAGGCGCTACCCAAATCGCCAGGGCATGGACGGTGCGGTTCGTCCAGCGCCGCCTCATTTGACGATCGCCAAGCGCGCAAGCTTCGTCCCGAGTCGGGGCGAACTCTAACTAGGCCGGCGGACCCATCGCGCATCATCCTGGATCGCAGCGATTGCGTGTTGTAAACCCCAACGCTGCTGAAGCCAGTGACGAGATGAAATGACTGACAGGGTTCCTTCGAGCGCTAGCCCCCACCAAAGCTATGTAACGCAATGGATTGCGAAAGCTTTGTACGATTATGCCGGTTTGACGAAAAAGGTTTTTGGCCATCGAATTGTTCGGGCTTGTATGAGTTACATGCCCAGCCGGCCCACCGAAAAGATTACGCGCGCTCTATGCCGGACCTTTGCCCTAAGAGCGGGAATACAACCGACGAGGATTGAGCTTGAGAGGCTCGCCTTCCTATATGGCGTATTCCCGCAAGACCAAAATATTTTCACACTGACCTTTCGTGTGAACCTCTACCCTAATACAAATGATCATGCGATCAATCACTTGCTTGACCGCATGACGCTCGAAATGGATCTGCGCGACGACTTAAGCCTCATGCGACTGTTCTACGAGCATAAAACATCTTCGGCCGGGTTTGATCTTCAACGTTTTCAGCGCGTGGATTTCGATCGAATAAATCATGACGGTGTTCTGGTGGACATCTGGCGCATACTCTTCATAAAATTGGTGATGGAGAAGCTGAACGTCTGCAAGCCGTTCGACAAAGACGGCGTAAGAAATTATATAGAAATCGAGCCCGATCCGAACATCATTTATACTGTTTTATATATAGTGTTTGATAGGTTTAATCGCCTCAACGATCTCTCGTCCTTGGCAGCTGTGGTTGAGAAAGCGAGATTCAAGACTTCAGTCGAGGGCTTTGCGATCGCCTATTTTTTCTTGGTATCATTCGGATTTAACGCCCAAGCAGAGATGTTGGAAAAAAATCATTCAGATCTACCGAAAGCGTATCTCCACCCCTTATACATCAAGGGTAAACTCTCGCCCCAACCTTTGTCTGCCGCCTCGCCTCCCCCCCACCGCATTGCTCCAATCAATCGTGAATACTCAGCCCTAATTTGGGCCTGGCGGGATGCCGAGCTGGAAAAGATAGAAATCGGAACTCGATTGGCTCTCCAAGATCGAGAGTTCTCCCCTTCAACAAGAGACCTTCCATCGAAGCCGTATCTGCTGGTTGCATTGTTCGGACAAATGCGATTTCCCGAGGCTACTCTGCCGGGTCTTCGCGACTGGATCCTGAATGATTTCTCCACCCATGCCCCTGAGGTCGACATCACATTCGCAGTTTCCACGTGGCATGAGACTGGAGGTAAGGTATTTCTGCCAGACGATCATATCGATACTATCGGTGGGTTCCTTTCAGCAGAAATCATTGAACTGCTGAAAAGCCTTGGCTGCTGCACGATCTCTGACGTCAAGGTGCATTGTCCTCGCGTCGCGAGCAAGATCCTCGATCAGAAGCAGACGAAGGATCTCATTGATGAAAGGGAGATTGCACTCCATTTTCCAGGAGAAACTTATTTCGACGTTCGCTCTGAGGCGTCCTACATGCGGGCGCTGGGTCAAGTGATATCGGACGCGTCCGATGGCAATAAAATGTTAATGAATCAGGGTAGAATGATAGCCAGAATCGGTTCAGTGGGTCAGATTTTGGCGAAGCTTGATCGTTCACGATCGACCCCAACACACGTCTTATTCATCAGGCCGGACTTATGTAACGTTTCCGGGTCGCTTGCCTCCATCTTCCAGCAGATGAGGGGTCGGGTGAACTGGTCTGTTGTAGATCAGGATGCTTATGCACAAGTTGTAGAGGGCGTCGGCGACCGTTTTATTCTGGCGGACAGATCCGCAGCGAATCGGATTTCTGAAATTGAGGCTTACACGCGACAGATCTTTTACGATGAGAACCCTGAAAACAAGCTTCGCAGAAAACGCCTCGAGCCTCATCAGATGCTACGGTCGCTACTCTTCGAGGCTAGCGTCGATGTATTTACGGTTTCGCGCCACATCGTCGGGTGGAATTTGTTCCGCGGCGCGGTCAACCAAGAAACGATTTTGGCTGAACTGAGAACCGACATTTCTCTTATGGCTGACAGCAGCCGTAAAGAAGCGTTCTTGGCGCGCCTATGATCCAGCTGTCCGCCACACCCGTCCGAAGGTTGTCGATTGTTGATCGTAAATTACATCCGATCGTCAAACGCGAGGTTCTCGATTGGATAGTCAATCATTAGTCTGCGACGCTCCGGTGAATTATCCCACTCTCCGACCTTGGTATATTCGCCGGCAATGTCGATAACTTCGACGATCTTTCCGATCGTCGGAATGCCCTGAAAATGCTGAGGCCACCCAGATGCGAAGAAGAATACCTCTTCCACGTGTTCGGAGAGGTGGCACACCCCCGGGCCGAATGTGCCGAGCCCAAACACCAAATAGCGTCCATTCGCCAACGCCGCGACGTCATCGGCCAGCGTCCCGCTCTGTGTTGTCAGTGGAATATTGATCTCGGAAATATACGACTCCAGCGCTGTGATGACCGGATTAAGACGGTTTTCGAAAACCATCTTAATTGAGGATATCCGTCCGTCTGCCAGGAGGCGCTGGATTACAATTTTGTAGAAGGCCAGGGGTGGCTGGGGGTAATGAGGCGCGACCCACGTGCTGAAAATATCCCCGGAGCGGATATGGATTAATAGTTGGTCGATTGGTTTCTCAATAAATCTAACTGGCAAGCGATTAAACAATGGGCGAATATAATTCGTTATAATGTGGCGAGATTGTTTTTGCTCAAGATCAAGCGATAATTTTTGAACTTTAACGTCGAAAAACATACCAGATAAAAAATAGCCATCATCTGGAAGTGCATCTGTCGGTGGTATGAAGGTGATGCCTCCGATTTCGCGTTGTTGCGTCAAATTAAGGACTTCGCTCCTGTCCATGATCGAAAGTTTAATGTATTTGAGATTAAGTGCGCGGCAGATGCCGACGGCTAATAAACATTGAATTATAAAATTCCCGAAAGCGCCGTTTTCGTACAGATCGATACCGACGAGTGACAAGCCTTTTTGATTTGGGCCGCTGATTAGCCTGTAGCCCCTATAAACATCGAGACCTGGGCGTTCAGATACAATGTCAAAATCGGCGTCGAGCAGCTTGCGTAGGGCGATAAGATCAAAACTGGCGCGCTCACACCAGACGTGAACAATACTTCTGGCGGTCCGCTCTAACTTAGCGATCGCCAGCCGGATATAGCGTGTCCAACTTGTCTCGCCTGGAACAAGGCGGAGCGACAGCGCACCAACCTGATCCTCGGACTGCGGAACAACATCTGGCTGCGACCACGTCTCACCGTCGTCCGAGAATGCGACATCACCGTTGAGTGCCGGCTGTGTAGCGATCCAGTTCGGCAGATTTATTTGAATAGAATGGATCGGAAAACGAAGGCCGAGGTCGATCTGCAGCCAGCAAGTGGTGGCGCATATTTCTGACTGCAAGGTGCCATCTTGGTTGACGGCCAGCCACGAGCCCCCCTGCATAAGGTCGATCAAATCTTGACGGTAAATGGGTCCCACGGACATCAACGTTCGTTCCATGCCTTTAGATCTAGGCCTGATAAGGCACTCAGAGACCTAGGTTCTGAGGGAGGGCAAGTGTGGATCTCTTAGCGACAAACGCGAGCGCTGTCGTGGGTTGGTCTGCATCCGCGTAAACGTCCCATCCGAGCCTTCGGCTCGCCGAGGGGGGAGCTTTACGATAGCTTGCTATACGGGTCGAGGGGTGATGGCTCGGAGATCCGGGGGGCGGTGTCGGATGGACAAGGCTCTCGAATGGATGCGATATTGGGGCGGCCGTCGATAGAGGCGAGCACACGGTTCCTCGGGACAGCGTCGTCAATGTGGCTAAACCCTGGTTCTGTAAGATGAGATCGAACGAGCATGCCAATCAAGATCGTTGACCTTGGCCGCAATAATCAGATCGATACGTCGGACGATTTTCTCGAGAGCCAAAATGGAACGATTTTTTTCGAGCGTGATAATTGTCATGTGATTATTGGCAAGAACTCCAGTAGTGATGATATTCACCTGCATTGTGGATCGGATGCAGTAGTTCATATCGGTGATTATGTGCGCTTAGCAAAGGCTAGAATGCATATTGTCGCTCCAACAAAACTAATCGTAGCGGAGTTTACATCGTTTGTTGGTAACGCTCAGATATCTACGCACGAGGCTGCGGAAATTACTTTCGGCCATAACTGTCTTATCGCGGACGAGGTCACTGTTTCTGTTAGCGATATGCATTCGGTAATAGATCTGGAGACCGGCGCCCGAATCAATCATGCGCGTCCGATTATGCTTGGCCATCGCGTGTGGATCGGCGCGCGATCGACCGTTCTAAAGGGCACGACGATCGGTGATGGATCTTTTATCGGTGCGCATTCGCTGGTTCGCGGGACGTTTCCAGCCAATGTCATGGCCGCAGGCGTGCCAGCCAGAATAATTCGATCGAATGTTACGTGGCGCACTGAATTGCTGTAACATTTCGCTTTTGTCGGCAAAAATGCGGGGCAGTCGAGCGCTATATCAATGTTTGGGATGTGGACTGTCCGAAACTTCTCATACGGATTGACGAGGATATCCAATGAGTTCGTGGTTAACTAACCTCGGTGAGCAGATGACGCTTGTTCGCTTTTATAGGGGAACAGAGCCTGGATCCGCTCCCGATCCCGGAAACCTCCGTCCGCGCGGAATTGCAATTAACGTTGCCGATCGGACATTTTATTATCTCGATAATCAGGGCACGCTCGCTCAATGGAACGCTTCAGCGATGCCTGATGATCTGTGGGATCGGTTCGCAAATGGGTTCGAGGTAAAATCTAATATCTAGCGTCGTTCAATGGTAAGCAGCGACTGCGAGTGAAAGCTCGGCGTTCGATCGATCGGGCCGAGCTCCCAATATTGTAGGTTGCTGTACCGCTTGTCGCGTAAGGAGTTGTCAGCCAAGGTTCGGTCTGAGTATTGCAGACTGCATCACAACTAGCGCCCGACTTGTTCTTGTACCGGGTGCTTCCGGGTGGCTGCAGCCGGCGTCGCAGAACGCGCGCAGGGTACGCCGGTCCAAGCCGACATCGCGCAGCGCATCGTCGTCGAGCGCCGAGAGGACGCGGTAGGTCCGCGCAGCCGCGCGCCGGACCCGAATGGATCTCAAGATCGAGACGAGCATATCGCGCTCTCCCTCGCTGTGAATATTGATGTGGTGTCGATATTTGACGAATGGGAGCGTCGTTTTATTCTACGGTTCGCGCATCACTCATTTGAGCGATGCTGCGTCGAGAATCGATTTGGCTGCGGATTTGCCTCCGCGGTGGCCGGGATGGGAAGCGGACACAGCAGGAGCAGGCGCATCAGCTCGGCCTGCCGGTTGGTGCCGGTCTTCTCGAACAGACGGCGCAGATGCGCGCGCGCCGTGTGCAGGGTGATCCGGCGCCGGGCCGCGCTCGCCGCGAGGTCGTGCCCGGCCATGATGTCGGTGGCGAGTGCCGCCTCGGCGGGGGTGAAGCCGAACTGCGCCTGCAGCACACTCGGGTCCGGCAGCGGGGCGGAGGCGGGGTCGATGACGCGCAGGAGCACGGCGTTGCCGGGGATCGCGCAGGCGGCGATCAGGAGGGTGCCGGTCTCGCCTGCGAGGCGGAGGGAGCAGCCGGTGCCGACCGCGCAGCGGGCGATGAGCCGGCCGATCGCCGCGCCGTGCTCGGGCGATCCGCTGCACAGGCATCCGTTCTGGAGGCGCAGCAGGCCTCTGCGGATCAGGCCCTGCGCGGCGTGGTTCAGGAAGAGCGCGCGTCCGGACCGGTCGGTCACCGCCACGCCCTGCTCGAAATGCTCGATCAGGAGGTGGAGCGCGGCCTCCACCGGGACAGGGTCGGGGGCGGCTCGCGGGGCGCCGAACCCGCAGGCCGGGCGCGTGTCTCGGTCGGAGATGGCAATCACGCGCGGCCCCCGTCGGATCGATGCGGATGACGGGGTGAAGAACCCGAGTTCCAACGCCTTTATTCCCGGGCCGGGCAAATTTCGTCAGCGCGGCCGGGCGGTCCGGGTGCGGTACAGTTCGACGAAGCCGCGCAGGTCCCGGGCATTGAGGTCCGACACCGCCCAGTAGCTGAGATCGCCGGCCTCCCACCGCTCGATGAACGTCCCGTCGCGGCGCTCCTCGCCGGCCGGCGCGCCGTCGGTCGCCGGGACCACCGTGACGCTGATCACGTGCCGGTCGTGGCGGTAGACCAGGGTCGGCACCGGCTTGCCGTCGACGATGTCGACCCGGCCGCCGACCAGGGGGTAGCCCCGATCGGCCAGGTCGGGGGCGTCGGGTGCGATGGTCGTGCGGCCGTTGAACCACGGCTTGACCACGTGCCCGTCCGCGGAGGCGATATCGAAGGGCTGCGGCGCGGCGAGACCCCGCAGATGGCCGGCGAGCACGGCCTCGGCCGCCGGGGCGGGCGCTTCTGCGGTCCCGAGCGGGACGAGGCCGCCCCCGATCGACGCGCCGATGGCGAGGCCCGCCACCAGCGTCGCGGCGAGCGCCGGCCAGGACCCGAACCAGGCGCGGCGGGGCTCCGGATCGGCGAACCCGACCTGCTGGACGATCCGTCCGCGCAGGGTCCCGGGGGTCGGCACCTCCGCCAGCGTGGTCCGCACGGCACCCGAGAGACCGCGCAGGCGCTCGGCCAGCGCGCGCAGGTCCGGCTCGGCCGCGAGGCGGCGCTCCATGGCCAGCACCTCGCCGGGCGACAGCTCGCCGTCGGCGTAGGCGCTCAGCAGCAGGAGGGTTTCGTCGTCGCCGGTCATCGCCCGTCCTTCGCGAGCCGTTCGAGCAGGTGCTGGCGCGCCCGCCCGAGCCGCGACATCACGGTCCCGATCGGCGCGCCCGTCACCTCGGCGATCTCCCGGTAGCTCAGGCCGTGGTACTCCCGCAGCACCAGCGTCTCGCGGAACGGGACCGGCAGCCCCTCGATCGCCCGGCCGAGCCGGCCGGCCTCGTCATGGGCGATGAGAGCCGCCTCGGGCGTCTCCGGCGCCTCGGCATGTACGGTCCCGACATCCAGGGCGGCCCGGGCCTCGGGGGCGAGGTCCTCGGCGAAGATCACCGACCGGGGCCGGTGCCGCTGCAGCCACGAATAGCCGGTGTTGCGGACGATGGTCAGGAACCACGCCCGGGCGTTGCCTTCCGCGAAGGCCTCGATCGCCCGGTAGGCGCGCAGGCAGGCCTCCTGCATCACGTCCTCGGCGTCGGTGGCGTTGCCGGTGAGCCAATGCGCGAGCCGGTAGCCCTCATCGAGCCGGGGCAGGACGAGCTGGCTGAAGCGCGCGCGGGCGAGCGTCGTCATGCGCCGCCGCCCGCCGGGTCCGTGTCCTGCGCCGCCATCGGCCGCCCACCCCGCAGCTCCGCGCCTCGGAATGAGAACCGCCGGGCCGCCCCGGGTATTCCCGAGGTCGGCGAAAAATCAGGTGTCGAGCCCGAGCATCAGCCCGAGATTCTGCACCGCCGCCCCGGAGGCGCCCTTGCCGAGGTTGTCGAGGCGCGCCACCAGCACGGCCTGGCCGTGCTCGGACGAGCCGAACACCCGCAGTTCGAGCCGGTCGGTGTCGTTGAGATCCTCGGGGGTGATCTTCTCGCGGTGCTGGCCGGTCTCGGCGCCGGTCAGCACCTGAACCAGCGGCTGGCCGGCGTACCAGTCGCGCAGGGCCGCCTCGAGGTCGCCGGCCGTGGGCTTGCCCGGTAGCGCGTCGAGGTGGAGCGGCACGCTCACCAGCATGCCCTGGCGGAAATTGCCCACCGACGGCACGAAGATCGGCCGCCGGGTGAGCCCGCTGTAGCGCTGCAATTCCGGCACGTGCTTGTGGGCGAAGCCGAGGCCGTAGAGCAGGAACGGCGCCGCGCTGCCCCGCTCGTACTCCTCGATCATGCCCTTGCCGCCGCCGCTGTAGCCGCTGACCGCGTTGACGCTGAGCGGGACATCCGCCGGGATCAGGCCGCCCTCGACCAGGGGACGCAGGAGCGCGATCCCGCCGGTGGGGTAGCAGCCGGGATTGGCCACGCGCCGGGCGCGGGCGACCGCGGCGCCCTGCTCCCGGGTCATCTCCGGGAAGCCGTAGGTCCAGCCGGGGGCGACCCGGTGGGCGGTGCTGGCGTCGAGGATGCGCGGGCCGCCGCCCGGCAGGCTGTCGGCCAGCGCCACCGTCTCGCGGGCGGCGTCGTCCGGCAGGCACAGGACCGCGAGATCGACCTCGGCGAGCAGCGCGCGCTTCGCCTCCGGATCCTTCCGGTGCTCGGGCGCGATGCTGCGCAGGGTCACGCGGCCGTCGCGCTCCAGGCGCTCGCGGATGCCGAGACCGGTCGTGCCGGCCTCGCCATCGATGAACACGATGGGCCGCGTCGCTGCTTCGCTCGCCATGATCCGCCTCTCAGGCCAGAATCACGCCTGGCCGTCAGGGTCTGGAGGTGACCATTGCGCGCACGCCTGTCAACGGCGGCGCCCGCATCGCCTCCGGCGCGGCAGCCGGGGTTGATGCGGGCGCGTGGTGTTCCGGCCTCAGGTCGGCAGGCGGCCGTCGGGCGAGTAGCGGTCGATCGCCGAGGGCAGCTCGCGGGACAGGCGCGCCAGGAGCGCCGCCCGGCTCAGGCCGGTCTGACGGGTGAGGTGGTCCAGGGTCTCGGGCCCGATGGCGCGCTCGAGGTCGGCCTCGGGGAGGTCGCGGTTGGTGCCGTGGTTGATCCACGAGGTGGCGGTCTCGCCGTGACCGCTCTTGGTGAAGTGGTCGACGAGTTCGCTGAGGCCGCTGGCGATCAGGCCGCCGACGCCGGCGGTCCCGGCGCCGCCCAGCAGGCCCGCGAGGCCGGAGAAATTCTCGAGCCCGCCGGTCCCGGAGGTCCCGGTTCCCGTCGGGGCCGTTTTCGGCACGGACGGCACCTGCGCCGGGCTGGTCCCGTGGTCGTGGCCCTTCAGCAGTTCGGCGAGCTTGTCGCGGTTCTGGTAGCCGGCCACGGCCAGCAGGCCCAGCAGCGCGGTCATCGAGGGGTAACCCTTGCTCATTGGCGTGTCCTCTCGCGTATCCGCCCGTCATCGTGGAAGCGCGGGCCCCGGTCGGCGGATGCCGGGGCCCGTCGTGCGGATCTCAGCGGGGGCGGCGGGTCGGCGCGGCGGACCGGCCGGCGAAGCGGCGGCCGACATAGGCGATCAGCTTCGGCAGGACGAAGATGGTGAGGAGCTTGCGGATCATCGAGGGTCTCCGTGACGGTTCAGCGGGGGGAGCGGGTGAGCCAGCCGACGCCGAAGGCGACGACGGCGACGGCGAGAAGGGTGGTGGTGCGGTGGTCGTCCGCGTAGCTGAGGGCGTCGCGGCCGAAGCGGGTGCCGCGGCGCCGGGCGTCCCGGGCGTAGCGGCTGCCGTCGTCGAGGAGCCGCTCGCCCCGCCGGCGGGCTTCGTGGGCCAGGTCGGTGCCCTCCTCGACGAGATCCTCGGTGCGCTCCCGGGCGCGGCCGTAGGCGTATTGCGCCCCGCCGGCGACCTGATCGACGGCGCCGCGGACCTGGCGGGCCGGATCGCCGGTCAGCCCGCCGAGCGCGGTGTTGGCGCGGCCCTTGAGGTGGCGCGTGGCGCCGCGAAACCCGTCCCGGTTCATGTGAGGCTCCTGTCTCGGTCCTTCGGGGCGGAAGCGGCCGGGCGGCCGCCCCCGCGCGTTTGGCAGCGCTTACGTCAGTGCTTGCCGGTGATCTTGTCGGCGAGGGTCTTGGCGCCGTCCTTGGCGTCGCCGACGGTCTTCTGCGCTTCGCCCTTGAGCTCCTGGGCCTTGCCCTCGGCCACGAGCTTGTCGTTGCCGGTCACGTTGCCGGCGGCCTGCTTGACGTTGCCGACGGCCTCGTTGGCCAGGCCCTTGATCTTGTCGGTGGTGCTGCTCATCGAACGTCTCCTTGCGGGTTGCTGCGCGGATGGCCGGCTCGTGCCGGTCAGGGGAGGTCCCCGCCGCGTGGCGGGGACCGATGGGGATCAGGCGCGGCGGGCGTCGTAGGCGCCGACCAGGGTCTCGGCCTTCGGGGCGCCGAGGCGGCCGCCGAAGAAGGCGGCCAGCGCGCCGAGGATCAGCGCCAGGGCGGCGTAGAAGGCGCCCTGCGTGGCGGCGGACTTGGCCGCGACGGCCGCGGTCTCGGCCTTCTGCTTGGCGGTGGCGACCGCCTGGTCGTACTGCTTCTCGTAGTCCTGGATCTGCTGCTTGGCCTGGTCGACCGGGATGTTCTGGGCCTTGGCCAGCGCCTCGGCGGCGCGGGCCTCGGCCTGGGCCTTCTGGCTCGGGTCGCCGGTGAACAGCGCCTTCACGGCGGCGACGGCGGCGTCACGGGCGGCCTGCGGATCCTGGCCGGCGGCCTGCTGGCGGACCGTGCTCTCGATCCCGTCGAGCGGGTTCGTGATCTTGGACAGCGACGGCGCGGCGGCCTGGGCGGCCGTCTGCACGGTGCCGCCGACGAGCGAGCCGGCCCCGCCCAGGGTGCTGGTCACGCCGCTGAACGCGCCGCCGACGAGGCCGCCCACCGCCGAGGTCAGCAGGTACAGCACCACCAGGGTGGTCACCGCCCAGGACACCAGGCCGTGCAGGCCTGCGGCGCCCGCCAGGGGCTTGCCCGAGAGCCGGCCGGCCAGGAGGCCGCCGATCAGCGAGGCGACGATGCCCGAGGCGACGAACCAGATGCCGGCGCTCATCGACAGGGTCGAGGCGGCCGGGTTGTCGGCGGCGTTCATGCCGACGCTGGACAGCCCGATGCCGACGCCGAGCATGTTGAGGATGACCTGGGCGACCAGGGCCGTGGTGGCGCCCGCGAAGATCGCGCCCCAGGACACGTGGTGGAGCAGGACGGTTCGCGAGTCGCTCGCATGGGCGAGCGGTGCGGTCGAGAGGTTGGGGGACGTGGCCACTGGGTTACTCCTGGTCGTCGGCTTGGTCGTCGACTTGGTCGTCATCGTCTTGGTCTTCGTCATCTGGGTCTTCCCGGACGCGCGGCCCGGCCTCAGCGGCGGGTGTGCATCAGCAGGGCGAGGCCGTAGCCGACCGCTCCGGCGATCAGCAGCGCCACGATCGGGCTTTCCTCGACCTGACGGGCGACGGCGCGGGTGCCCCGGCGGGCGTAGTCGCCGGCATGCTCGTAGGCGTCCTCGGCGTAGTGGCCGGCGTCCTCGGCGTAGTCGGCAGCCTGGTCTGCAACCTGCCGGACCGTGTCCTTGGCCTGGCCGTAGAGGTTCTCGGCGGAGCCCTGCGCCTCGCGGAAGCGCCCCTCGACCGAGTCGCTCTTCGAGCCGGTGAGGTCGCCGACCGCGCCCTGCGCCTTGCCGACGAACGCCTTGGCGGCGCCCGTCACGCGATCCGTATCAACCATGATGTCTCTCCTGTCTGGGGGTCGGCTGGTGGCTTGGTGGTCGTGCGCCGCTCGACCCGGACTACGCGTTGCGCAGGATCCCGGGTTTCGCGTCGGACGTCTGCGAAGAGTGCTGAGCCTGGCCGCCGGCGGGGATCCCCGCGGCGCCGCTCGGCGTGGATGGGTCTCGATGGTCGAACCCGCCGTTGATCCGGTCGATACTAGAGTGGGGTCTGATACCGCTGGTTCAATGGTATAATTATACTGATTTGATCGGACTTATGTACTAGCTTCTCGCGTGGTGAAGCCGTTGTCCCGGCCCCAGACGATCACCTCGGTGCGCTTGTGGACCCCGAGCTTGCGGTAGAGGGCGGCGGCGTGGTTGCGCACGGTGTTGCGCGACAGGTTCAGCCGCTTGGCGATGGCCTCGTCGGAGAGGCCGGCGCAGACCAGCCCGAGGATCTGGCGCTCCCGGACCGTGAGGCTCTGGACGCCCTCGTCGGTGCTGTCGCGGCCGGGATGGCGCAGGCCCGCGAGCTTCTCGATCAGGCCGCGGCTGAACCACGAGGTGTCGGCCATCACGGTCTCGATCGCGGTGAACAGCTCGCGCTCGGAGCGCTTGCGCTCGGTGATGTCCTGGAGCACCGCCAGGACGTAGTCGTCCTCGCCGATCACCACCCGCTCGGCCGACACGAGGCAGTCGATCTCGGTGCCGTCCTCGTGCCGCATGCAGGTCTCGAGGCCGAGCACGTAGCCGGTGCGCCGGACCGTGGCCTCGAACTTCGTCCGGGCGCTGTCCGAGATCCACAGGCCCAGCTCCTCGGCGGAGCGGCCGACGGTCTTGTCCTGGCCGTAGCCGAAGATCCGCGGGAAGGCCTCGTTGACGGCCGTGATGGCGAAGCCGTCGGCCCGGGCGAGCAGGGTCGGCACGGGCGTCATCCGGAACGCGGTGGCGAAGCGGGCCTCGCTCTGACGCAGGGAGGTCTCGGCCTTCTTGCGCAGCTCCAGGTCCGCGAAGGTGAAGAGCATGCACGGCTCGTCGCCCATCTCCATCGGCTGGCCGGCCACGATGACGAAGCGGGTGCCGCCATCCGGCAGCCGCAGGCAGGCCTCCATCTGGGGGATGGTCGCGCCGGCATTGAGCCGCGCCACCGCCAGCTCGCGCTGCTTGGCGCCGGCCAGGACGTCGACCTCGTAGGCGCTGCGCCCGATCACCTGGTCGCGGGTGTGGCCGGTCATCTCCAGGAAGCCGGCATTGACCTTGACGTGGCGCAGGTCGGACAGCCGGGTGATCACGGCCGGCGCCGGGTTGGCGTTGAAGGTCTTCTCGAACCGCTCCTCGGCCTCGAATTGCGGCGTGACGTTCTGGAGGATCAGCGCGAGGCAGCTCGGTTGCCCGGCCCGGTCGGTGGCGACCAGGCTGCGCAGGGAATGGACGAAGGCGACGTCCGGCTGGTCGGTGCGCACCACCTCGACGATGACGTCGTGGAACGTCTCGCCCCGGACCACCCGCTCGATCGGGTAGGATTCGGGCGGCCGGTTGTTGCGGTAGCGGACGGAGAACCGGTCGCGGTAGGCGTCGACGGTCTCGCCCAGCTCCTCCAAGCTGCCGGCCCCGTGCATCGCCAGGGCGGCGTCGTTGGCCCAGGTGATCGTCTGGTCCGGCTCGACCAGGATCACGCCCTCGGTCAGGCCGGCGATGATCTGCCTCAGCTCGTGTCTGTCGACGCCCGCGGTCACGGTGGTTCAGCTGCCTCGCCTGGTGCGACCCGGACTGGATCGGCGGCGGGTAACAGGCGGCGCACCCGGTTGTTCCCTTGTGCGCAATCGGATTGCTGGTATATTTTACTTAGGTCAGTAATCGAGGGGCATGGTGTGGAGGTTGCGGCCGTAACCGAGGCAGCCGAGGTTTTGTACCTGTCGGAGTGCGATTTCGCGCGTGTCCTCGCTCTGCTCGAAGACCCCCCGCCGCCCAATGACAAGCTTCGGGCCGCGATCGCGGCGTTGCCCGATGACCTGTGATGCTGCCCGCTCGGCGTGGCGAGGTCCGAACACGAAAAAGGGCGGCTCCCGCAGGAACCGCCCTCTTCCAAACCGTCGATGAGACCGCGGATCAGCGCTTCGAGAACTGGAAGCTGCGGCGGGCCTTCTTGCGGCCGTACTTCTTGCGCTCGACGACGCGGGCGTCGCGGGTGAGGAAGCCTTCGCGCTTGAGCGGGGCGCGCAGCTCCGGCTCGTAGTAGGTCAGCGCCTTCGAGAGGCCGTGGCGCACCGCGCCGGCCTGGCCCGAGAGGCCGCCGCCGGCGACCGTGACGTTGATGTCGTACTGGTCGACGCGGCCGGCGATCTCCAGCGGCTGGCGCAGGATCATGCGCAGCACCGGACGGGCGAAGTAGACCTCGACCGGACGCTTGTTGATCGTGACCGTGCCGTTGCCCGGCTTGATCCAGACGCGGGCGACCGCGTCCTTGCGCTTGCCGGTGGCGTAGGCGCGGCCTTGCGCGTCCAGCTTCTGGACGTGGACCGGGGCCTCGTTGGCGGAATCGTCCGCGCCGGTATTCGCCCGGTTGAGGTCGGCGAGGGACTGGAGGGTCGCCATGATCAAGCGCTCACGTTCTTGCGGTTGAGGGCGCCGACGTCGAGCGCCTGCGGCTGCTGGGCCACGTGCGGGTGCTCGGCGCCCTTGTAGACGCGGAGGTTGCCGAGGATCTGCCGGAAGAGCGGGCCGCGGGGCAGCATGCGCTCGACGGCCTTCTCGACCACGCGCTCGGGGAAGCGCCCTTCGAGGATGAACTTGGCCGTGCGGTCCTTGATCCCGCCCGGATAGCCGGTGTGGTAGTAGTAGCGCTTCTGGACGTACTTGCGGCCGGTGAACTTCACCTTGTCCGCGTTGACGACAATCACGTGGTCACCGCAATCGACGTGGGGCGTGTAGGCGGCCTTGTGCTTGCCGCGCAGGCGCATCGCGACGATCGAGGCGAGGCGGCCGACGACGAGGCCCTCCGCGTCGATCACGATCCACTTCTTGTCGACCTCGGCGGGCTTTAGCGAGGTGGTCTTCATGGTGAGATCCCAGGGTTCCGACGCGCCGGAACCCCGACGGATCGGGACGCGGACAGCCTCGGGGTGCCGAAAAACGAGCCGCCGCGTGGGGAGCACGCGGCGGCGACGGCCGGTGGATAGCCGGGGATCCCCGGCGCGTCAACCGATAAAATCGAAATCCCGAAAACGGCTTATTCTGGAATGACTTCGCATTGGCGGTATCATGGTACCGCGTCGCTCACTCCGGGCGTTTGCCGCGCTCCGCGATGGTGAGCCTCTGGACGCCCCGGCCCGCCAGAACCGGTTTCTTCGCGGTGAGGATGCGGGAGTTCACCCCGGTCCAGCCGATCTCCCCCGAGAGCCGGCCGTACTCGATCTTCGGGCAGCGGTTCATGATCACCGTGAGGCCGCGCGCCTCGGCCCGGGCGGCGGCGGCGTCGTCGCGCACGCCGAGCTGCATCCAGATCACCTTCGGCAGCGGGTCGAGGGCGAGCGCCTCGTCCACCAGCGGGCCGGCGGCGGCGGAGTTGCGGAAGATCTCGACCATGTCGATCGGCTCCGGGATCTCGGCCAGCGAGGCGGCCACCCGCCGCCCGAGCAGGTCCTGCCCGGCGAGCCCGGGATTGACGGGCGTGACCGCGTAGCCCCGGTCGAGCAGGTATTTCAGCACGATCCAGCTCGGGCGCGCCGGGTTCGCGGAGGCGCCGACCAGCGCGATCGTGCGCGTGTCGGTCAGGATCTTTCGGATCTGCGCCTCGGGATACCGCGCGTGCCGGGCGGCGAAATCCGGGTCCGGCGCGTCGGTGGTGCTGGTCTCGTGCATGTCGCGGATCCGCTCCCGCCGCATCATCGCAGGGCCGGCGGCCGTGCGGGCTCCCATCTCTACAGTCGCCAGACTTCGTGCCCAAGCGCCCGGAACGCGGCCGGATCGTAGAGCGACTTCACGTCCACGATCAGGCCCCCGGGCTTGAGCCGGGCGGCGATCTCCTCTGGGGGCCGTTCGGCATAGTCCCGATGCGGCACCGCCACCACCACGGCGTCGGCCTGGTCGGGCAGGTCGGCCCAGTCGATCAGGTCGATGCCGTACTCGGTCCTCGCCTCGTCCTTGCGCGCGCGGGGATCGTGGACCGAGACGGCGCAGCCGAACTCCGCCAGCTCCCGGATCAGGTCGGCGACCTTGGAGTTGCGCAGGTCCGAGCAATTCTCTTTGAAGGTCAGGCCGAGCACGATGACCCTGGCGCCCCGGGCGCTGCCACCCTGCCGGACGATCAGCTTGACGGTCTTGCGGGCGACGTGGGCCGCCATGCTGTCGTTGATCCGCCGCCCGGCCAGGATCACCTGCGGATGGTGGCCGACCATCGCGGCCTTGTGGGTCAGGTAATAGGGGTCGACCCCGATGCAGTGGCCGCCCACCAACCCCGGGCGGAACGGCAGAAAGTTCCACTTGGTGCCGGCGGCCCGCAGGACCTCCAGGGTGTCGAGGTCGAGCTTGTCGAAGATCTGCGACAGCTCGTTCATCAGCGCGATGTTCAGGTCGCGCTGGGTGTTCTCGATGACCTTGGCGGCCTCCGCCACCCGGATCGACGAGGTCGCGTGGATCCCGGCCTCGATGATCGTCCCGTAGAGCGCAGTGAGCCGGTCCAGCGTCTCGGGCGTGTCGCCGGCCACGATCTTCACGACCTGGGCGAGGCTGTGCTCCCGGTCGCCGGGATTGATCCGCTCCGGCGAGTAGCCGACCCAGAAATCGGTTTTCCAGCGCAGGCCGGAATGCCGCTCCAGCACGGGCACGCAGACCTCCTCGGTGGCGCCCGGATAGACCGTGGATTCGAACACCACGGTCGCCCCGCGCCGCATGTGCCGCCCGACCAGCGCCGAGGCCTCGGTGAGCCGGCCGAAATCCGGGCTCTGGGCGTCGTCCACCGGCGTCGGCACCGTGACGACGATCACGTCGGCCTCCGACAAGCCGGCCGGGTCGTCGGTGATCGACAGGTGCAGGGCCGCCCGGAACGCCCCCGGCTCGATCTCCCCGGCCGGGTCGATCCCGTCCCGGTAGGCCGCGACCTTGGCGGTCGCGCGCTCGTAGCCGATCGTGCGCAGGCCCTGCCCGAACGCCAGGGCGAGCGGCAGCCCGACATAGCCCAGGCCGACGATGGCCACGCAGGTCGTTTCGGAGGGGGTGACGTCCATCGTGATGCCGTGCGGGGCGCGTGCCGCCCGGATCGGGTCATACCTGCTCCGGGCGGGTTTCGGTATGCGGGGGCAGGCGGTGATGGCGCATCGCCTTACATGCCCCGCGACCTCCCTCCCCCCTTTGCCGGGGAGGGTGGCCCCCGAAGGGGGTCGGGAGAGGGGAGCGACGCGTCCGGAAGAGCCGCTACGATCGCCTCATCCTGTACCGTCGCGCTGCCCCTCTCCCGACCCGGCCTGACGGCCGGCCCACCCTCCCCCGCAGAGGGGGGAGGGAGAGGTGCGCGTCACCGGCTGCGGCGCACTCGTCATCGAGGACGTGCGACCGCCCTCACCCCACCGACATCCGCAGCGGCGGCGCCACCTCCGGCGGCAGGGGCGAGACGTAGCCGGCGGCGCCGACCCGGCGGGCGAGGTCAGCCTTGGCGGCCTCCCGCAGGGCCGGATCGGTGAGCGCCAGGGCGCCGGTGGCGGCCATCGCCTTGGCGACCTGGACCATCGCCTTGTGGGCCGCGGGGCTGCGCCCCTGGGCGACCACCTGCCAGGTGTGGAACGGGGTTCCGATCGCCACGGTCGGCGCGTGGGCCTGCACCGTCGGCACCACCCAGCTCACGTCGCCGACATCGGTGGAGCCCACCGCCGGGTTGCGCGGGGCGTCGCGCGGGACCAGGAAATCGGCGAGCGGTGCCTCCGTGCGGGGCAGCCCGATGGCGCGGAACACGGCATCGATGTCGCCGTCGCTGAGCGTCCCCCGGATCGCGGAGGCGAAGGCCCGGTCGGCCGCGTCGAAATGGGGCGGCCCGAGGTCCTCCATGACGCCGTGGAGCGCCTGCTCCAGCGGGTCGTTGCCGAGCAGGTTCGAGACGGCGCTGACGATCCGCACCTCGACGCTGGTCTCGGTCATCAGGGCGGCGCCCTCGGCCACCTTCTTCACCCGCTCGACCAGGGCGAGCATCCCCGGCAGGTCCCGCGCCCGGATCGAGTAGCGCACCCGGGCGCTCGCCTGGACGACGTTGGGGGCGATGCCCCCAGCGTCGAGATAGGCGTAGTGCACGCGTGCGTCGGAGGGCATGTGCTCGCGCATGTAGTTCACGCCGACGCTCATCAGCTCCACCGCGTCCAGCGCCGAGCGGCCGAGATGCGGCGCGGCCGCCGCGTGGGCGGTCCGGCCGGTGAAGATGAAGTCCGCCCGTGTGTTGGCGAGCGCCACCGGGGGCGCCACCTCCCAGAAGCTGCCGGGATGCCAGGAGATCGCGATGTCGGCATCCGCGAAGGCGCCGGCGCGGACCATGAACGCCTTGGCGGCCCCGCCCTCCTCGGCCGGGCAGCCGTAATAGCGCACGCGGCCGGGGGTGCCGGTCTCGGCGAGCCAGTCCTTCACGGCGGTGGCGGCCAACAGAGCCGCCGCCCCGAGCAGGTTGTGGCCGCAGCCATGGCCGTGGCCGCCCGGCTCGACGGGCCGGTGCTCGGCCACGCCCGCCTCCTGAGACAGGCCCGGCAGCGCGTCGTACTCGCCCAGGAAGGCGATGACCGGACCGCCCTCTCCGGCCTCGCCCATCACCGCCGTGGGGATGCCCGCGACCTGCTCGGTGACGCGAAAACCCTGGTGGCGCAGCTCCGCCGCGTGCTCGGCGCAGGAGCGCTCCTCCGTGTAGCAGACCTCCGGCATGCCCCAGACGCGCTCGGACAGGGCGATCAGCCGCGCCTTCTGCGTGTCCACGTGGCGCCACACGGTGTTGCGGTTGTCCATCGGGTCGTCTCCGAGCGTGTCTCGCGTCGATGCGCACCCATAGCGGGTGCGGCGCCCTGCGTGTCCGACCCGTCATGCAGGCCCGGGGCCAGGCTGCCGAGCCCCGGCGACGACGTTTCGCCCCAAGCGTAACTGGCGCGCCCCTTGCCAAGGGCCTTGCCAAAGCCGCACCCAGAAGGATGCTGTGCGGGTCGCGGCGACAATCAGGGATCGATGCATGGACGAGCGGGATCTGCGCGGGCTCATCGGGCGGGTGAAGTCCGGGGACCTGTCACGGCGCGGCTTCGTGCAGCGGATGCTGGCGGTCGGCCTCTCCGCGCCGATGGCCGGGCTGATGCTGGCCGGGAACGGGGTGGCGATGGCCGCCGACATCCGCGCCGGCTACAAGCCGGCCAAGGCCGGCGGCGGCGGTGCGCTGCGCCTGCTCTGGTGGCAGGCGCCGACCCTGATCAACCCGCATTTCGCCATCGGCACCAAGGACCAGGAGGCCTCGCGGATCTTCTACGAGCCGCTGGCGGCCTGGGACGCGGACGGCAACCTCGTGCCGGTGCTGGCCGCCGAGATCCCGTCCAAGGAGAATGGCGGGCTGGCCGCGGACGGCCGCTCGGTGGTCTGGAAGATCAAGCCGGGCGTCACCTGGCACGACGGCAAGCCGCTCACCGCCGACGACCTCGTGTTCACCTGGGCCTATGCCCGCGACCCCGCCACCGCGGCGGTGACGATCGGCTCCTACAAGGATTGCACCGTCGAGAAGGTCGACGACCTCAGCATCCGGATCCTGTTCGACAAGCCGACGCCGTACTGGAGCGATGCCTTCGTGGGCACCGTCGGCATGGTGATCCCGAAGCACCTGTTCGCCGCCTATGCCGGCGCCAAGTCCCGGGACGCGCCGCAGAACCTCGCCCCCGTGGGCACCGGCCCGTACCGGTTCCTCGAGTTCCGGCCCGGCGACATCGTCCGCGGCGAGCGCAACCCGAACTACCACCTGCCCAACCGGCCCTATTTCGACACGATCGAGATGAAGGGCGGCGGCGACGCGGTCTCGGCGGCGCGCGCGGTGCTCCAGACCGGCGAGTACGACTACGCCTGGAACCTGCTCGTCGAGGACGAGGTGCTCAAGCGCCTGGAGACCGGCGGCAAGGGCCGGGTCGACGTCGTCTACGGCGGCAAGCTCGAGTTCCTGCTGCTCAACACCACCGACCCGAACGTCGAGGTCGACGGCGAGCGCTCCTCGCTCAAGACCAAGCACCCCGCCTTCTCCGACCCGAAGGTCTGCCACGCGATGAACCTCCTGGTCGATCGCAAGTCGATCCAGGACTACATCTACGGCCGCACCGGCCGGGCCACGGCCAACTCGGTCAACGGCCCGGAGCGCTTCGTCTCGAAGAACACCAGCTTCGCGTTCGATCCGGCCAAGGCCAACGCGCTCCTCGACGAGGCCGGCTGGGCGAAGGGCTCGGACGGCGTGCGGGCCAAGGACGGCAAGCGCCTGAAGCTGCTGTTCCAGACCTCGATCAACGCCCCGCGCCAGAAGACCCAGGCGATCATCAAGCAGGCGGCGGCCAAGGCCGGCATCGAGATCGAGCTGAAATCGGTCACCGGCTCGGTGTTCTTCTCCTCCGACACCGCCAACCCGGACACGTTCCCGCATTTCTACGCGGACATGGAGATGTACGCGATCAGCATGACCCAGGCCGACCCCTCGACCTGGCTGCTCCAGTACGTCTCGTGGGAGGCCGCCACCAAGGAGAACAAGTGGCAGGGCCGCAACATCGCGCGCTGGCGCAACGCGGATTACGACGCGGCCTACAAGGCCGCCCAGGCCGAGCTCGATCCGGTCAAGCGCGCCGCCCTGTTGATCAAGGCCAACGACCTCGCGGTCTCGGAGAACATCCTGCCGCTCATCCACCGGGCCGAGGTCTCGGGGGCCGCCGCCAAGCTGGTGGCGCCGCGCAGCGGCTGGGACAACGACCTGGCGTTCCTGCCCGAATGGAGCCGGGAGGCCTGAGCGGGAGACGCGCGCCGAGAGTCGAGGCACACCAATGGGCGCCTACATCCTGCGCAGGCTCTTGATCGCGATCCCGAGCCTGCTCGGGATCAGCCTGATCCTGTTCGTCGTCCTGGCGCTCGCGCCGGGCGACCCGTTCGGCGAACTCGCCGCCAACCCGAACGTGCCCCCGGAGGTGCGCGCGGCCCTGCGGCTCAAGTTCGGGCTCGATGACCCGATCTTCACCCGCTACCTGCGCTGGCTCTGGGCGATGCTGCACGGCGACTGGGGCTTCTCCTTCGCCAGCCGGGTGAACGTCGACACGCTGATCCTGCAGCGGCTGCCGACCACCCTGTTCGTGGTCGGGTCCTCGCAGGTCCTGGCCCTGCTGGTGGCGGTCCCGGTCGGCCTCTACGCCGCCCGCCGGCCCTACTCGCTGGCCGACCAGGTCGCCAACACCCTGGCCTTCGTGGGCTTCTCGCTGCCGACCTTCTTCACCGGCCTGCTGTTCATCCTGCTGTTCTCGATCAAGCTCGGCTGGCTGCCCTTCGTCTACCAGGCCGACCTGCCCGGCACCGGGCTGGCCTGGGCCTGGGAGAGCGTGCGGCAGGCGATCATGCCGGTGGCGGTGCTGGGCTTCTTCCAGGCCGCCTCCTACACCCGGTACGTGCGCGCCTCGGCGCTGGACGTCGCCCGCCTCGACTACGTCACCACGGCCCGGGCCAAGGGGCTGACCGAGGGCACGGTGACCCGCCGGCACATCGCCCGCAACGCGCTGATCCCGGTGGTGACGCTCGTCGCCCTCCAGATCCCGGCGGTGTTCGGCGGCGCCATCGTCACCGAGCAGATCTTCCGGATCCCCGGCATCGGCTCCCTGCTGATCGACGCGATGCTGGCCAACGACACCCCGGTGGTGATGGCCGTGACCTTCGTGTTCGCCGGCCTCGTCGTCCTGTTCAACCTCGTCGCGGACCTGCTCTATGGCTGGCTCGACCCTCGCATCGCCCTCCGTTGAGGCGCCACCCCTCGCCCGCGCCCCGGCCTCGCCCGGGCGGGAGACCTGGCGGCGCTTCCGCCGGCACCGGCTGGCGCTGGCCAGCGTCGCCGTGCTGGCGGTGCTGGTCGGCGGCGTGCTGTTCGGCGGCCTGATCTGGCCGCTGGCCATCGACGACATCGACTTCTCGGCCCAGCTCCAGGGGCCGTCCTGGGCGCACCCGTTCGGCACCGACGACCTCGGCCAGGACCTGCTCGCCCGGATGATCTACGGCGGCCGGATCTCGCTCGCGGTGGGCTTCGCCGCCATGGCGGTGGCGAGCCTGATCGGGGTCGTGGTCGGGGCGCTGGCCGGCATGTCGCGCCGCCTGCTCGACCCGGCCCTGATGTGGCTCACCGACCTGTTCCTGTCGCTGCCGCAACTGCCCCTGCTGCTCCTGGTGATCTACCTGTTCCGCGACAGCCTGAAGGCCGTGTTCGGGGTCCAGGGCGGCGTCTTCTTCATGATCGTCGCGGTGATCGGCGGCCTGCGCTGGATGCCGGTCGCCCGGCTGGTGCGGGCGCAGTTCCTGACGCTCCGCGAGAAGGAGTTCGTCGAGGCGGCCCGCTCGCAGGGCGCCACCACCGGGCACCTCGTGCGCCGCCACATCCTGCCGAACGCGCTCGGGCCGGTGATCGTGGCCGCCTCCATCGAGGTCTCGGCGGCGATCATCGCGGAATCGACCCTCTCGTTCCTGGGGCTGGGCTTCCCCCCGGACATCCCGACCTGGGGCCGGCTGCTGTTCGACGCCAAGGACCATCTCGACGTCGCCCCGCACTGGGCGCTGTTCCCCGGCGGCGCGATCTTTTTGACGGTCCTGTCGATCAACTTCATCGGCGACGGCCTGCGCGACGCCCTCGACCCGCGCCGGGTTTTTTGAGGTGGGGCGGCGCAGCTTCGAGAGCGGCCAGATCGCCGTGCGCCTTCCCTCCCCCCTCTGCGGGGGAGGGTGGCCCCTGCGTCAGCAGGGGTCGGGAGAGGGGAGCCCGGGTTCAGCAAAGTGCGCGACTGGCAAGACGGGCCAAGCCCTGTTCTGCCCCGTCGCTTCCCTCTTGCGCGACTTCGTACCGGCCGGCCTCCCTTCGGGGGCCACCCTCCCCCGCAGAGGCTGCCGGATTCACAGATCGGGCTGGGCAAAACGGTTGCAGGATCAGGCGCAGGTCCCCTCTCCCGTGCGGGAGAGGGGGTTCGTCGCGCCCTATGAGTGCCGATGTCTGAACGTCGTAGCCCGCAGAGGGGGAAGGGAGATGCGCGGGTCGTCTCCCGCCCGTCCCAGCCCGCAACGGTGCTGGCATCCGCATGGGATAAGGGTGCGGGTGGGACGCGCGGCGCAGCTTGAAACGCGGATGGGTGAGGAAAAATGCCCGTGACGGACCCGATCCTCTCGGTGCGCGACCTCACCGCCGCCTTCCGCTCCGACGGGCGCTGGCGCGAGGTGGTGCACGGCGTTGCGTTCGATATCGGCCCGCGGGAGACCGTGGCGCTGGTGGGCGAATCCGGCTCCGGCAAGAGCGTCACCGCGATGTCGATCATGCGGCTGCTCGCCCGGGACGCCAGCCGCGTCGGCGGCAGCGTGCGGTTCGAGGGCCGGGAGCTGCTCACCGCCTCCGAGGCCGAGATGCGCCAGGTCCGGGGCGACGCCATCGCCATGATCTTCCAGGAGCCGATGACCTCCCTGAACCCGGTCCTGACCGTCGGCTTCCAGATCGCCGAGGCGCTGATCCGGCACCGGGGCCTGTCGCGGGCCGCCGCCGAGGCCGAGGTGGTCCGGCTGCTCGACAAGGTACGGATCCCGGGCGCCCGGTCGCGGATCCATCAATACCCGCACCTGTTCTCCGGCGGCATGCGCCAGCGGGTGATGATCGCCATGGCGCTGGCCTGCCGGCCCAAACTCCTGATCGCCGACGAGCCGACCACGGCGCTCGACGTGACGATCCAGGCCCAGATCCTCGACCTGATCAAGAGCCTCCAGGACGAGGAGGGCATGTCGGTCCTGTTCATCACCCACGACATGGGCGTGGTCGCCGAGATCGCCGACCGCACGGTGGTGATGTATCGCGGCCGCGCCGTGGAGGCCGGCCCCACCGCACGGATCTTTTCCGCGCCCGAGGATCCCTACACCCGGGCCCTGCTGGCGGCCGTGCCGCGGCTCGGCGCCATGGCGGGCCGGGCCCGGCCGATGCGCTTCCCCGTGATCGACCGCGCCACCGGCGTCGCCGAGCCGACGCCCGAGACCCCCGACACCGTCAAGGCGGCCGAGCGCCCGGTCCTGGAGGTCCGCGACCTGACCACCCGGTTCGAGATCCGCTCCGGCCTGTTCGGCCGGGTGACCGGCCGCGTCCACGCGGTGGAGCGGGTCTCGTTCAGCCTGGCGGCGGGCGAGACCCTGGCGCTGGTCGGCGAATCCGGCTGCGGCAAGTCCACCACCGGCCGCTCGATCCTGCGCCTGGTCGAGCCGCTCTCCGGCTCGGTCCTGCTCGACGGCGAGGACCTGATCGGCCTCGATGCCAAAACCCTGCGCACGCGCCGCCAGCGGATGCAGATGATCTTCCAGGACCCGTTCGCCAGCCTCGACCCGCGCATGAGCGTCGGCGCCGCGGTGGCCGAGCCCCTGCTGATCAACCGCCTCGCCACGGGCCGCGAGGCGCGCGCGCGGGCGGAGGCGCTGCTGACCCGGGTCGGCCTGCCGGCCGAGGCCGCCGGGCGCTTCCCGCACGAGTTCTCCGGCGGCCAGCGCCAGCGGATCTGCATCGCCCGGGCGCTGGCTCTGCGCCCCCGCCTGATCGTGGCCGACGAGGCGGTCTCGGCGCTCGACGTCTCGGTGAAGGCGCAGGTGGTGAACCTGATGCTCGACCTGCAGGCCGAGATGGGGCTGGCCTACCTGTTCATCTCCCACGACATGGCCGTGGTCGAGCGGGTCAGCCACCGGGTCGCCGTGATGTATCTCGGCGAGATCGTGGAGATCGGCCCGCGCGCGGCCGTGTTCGGGGACCCACAGCACCCCTACACGAAGAAGCTGCTGGCCGCCGTCCCGGTCCCCGACCCGGCCCGCCGCCGGGC
Source organism: Methylobacterium mesophilicum (assembly GCF_022179445.1). Taxonomy (GTDB): domain Bacteria; phylum Pseudomonadota; class Alphaproteobacteria; order Rhizobiales; family Beijerinckiaceae; genus Methylobacterium; species Methylobacterium mesophilicum. The sequence goes on from NZ_BPQU01000014.1 coordinate 137,186, forward strand.
CCGCCACGCCCTGCCGGACGACGAGATCCGCAGCCCGATCCGGGCGCCGGACTACGTGCCGCCGGAGCGGCTGTACCGGGAGGTCTCCCCGGGCCACGTGGTGCAGGACTGGGGTGCGGATTGGGAGGCGGCCACGACGCGGGTCGTCGCGGCGTAGTAGCGGCCTACTTCGCGTCCGCGACGGTGTTCTGGAAGCTGTAGCTGCCGAGCTTCTCGCCGGTGACCTGCACGGCCCCCTCGGTGAGGGTGGTCAGCCGCCGGGAGCGGATCTTCATGGCGCCTGTCAGCCCCGCGAACTTGCCGGTGCCGCCGATCCATTCGCCGGTGCCTTCGGTGGCCGCGGCCATCGGCTGGACGGGATAGTCCCACTTCTCGAAGACGTGGTCGCCATCGGCATCGACATAGTCGCAATAGCCGTGGTTCTCGAAGGTCTTGGCGTCGTTGTCCACGGTCGGCGCCGAGGTGCAGCGGCCGGCCATGTTGTGCAGGAGCTTCCCGTTCGACTCGTTGACGGCGGTCATCATGTTGATCGTCGCCGAGGCCGTGCGGTTGTTGCCGATCATGACCGGCTTCGGCGCCACCGGCGTGGTCGACGTGTAGGTGATGCGGAACTCGCCCTGCCGGGGCATGTCCTCGGCCAGCGCGGCCGTGGCGCAGAGGAGCGCTGCGCAGAGCAGGACCGGTCCCTGTGTGACCAGCGATACAAATGGAGCGTGTTTCCGCCGCATGATGACCTCCCTGTGCGGCCCGTTCGCCGGCAGCCGACAGGGCACCTTCGGAAGGTGTCAGCGGCCCGGACGAATCACTGCACGCGCCCGAATGCTGCATCCGGTTCGGAAGATATTAAATAGATGTGTCGATTTCGGCAACGAATATTTATTTATCTGCGGGCTTTCAAATGATCGGGTCAAATGCCGGTGTTCGCAATTGACGTGCGCCATCCGCTCGGAGGCGCTGCCGACCCATCCCGGCATGATCGGATCGGGCCTGAGGACGCCGCGGTCGAACGCCGGGCGGAGGGCCCGGCACGCGTTGGAGCGCAGGCCGTGCAGGCCTATCCCTTGGCCACGCACACGGTAATGGCGGAGGCTTCGGCATAGGGGCGATCGGCCTTGGCGATCGCCGATGCTGGCCGGCCCTTCGCTGGCGCCTCGGCGATCACGGTGTGTGCCGCGAAGGGGTGAGCCCGCACGGGATGCGCGAGCTGCGTTCGCGAGGAGTCGCATGCATTTTGCATTCACTCCGAGGTCGGATTGGTCTCCGGCCGTCCACGCCCGCCCGAGCCTATCCCCCCCTTTAGGCATAAGGGCGGGCCTGGATGCCGAGGGTACGCAGCAGACGCGTACCCCTACGAGAAACGTAGCCCGACCCAGCTAGGCGAGCCTTCGGCCGACCGAGTCGCCAACGTGGCGCCTGCGTCCGATGATGGACTGGACAGACTGGCACCGCCGGGATGGATGGACAGCGGGCCCGCGCCGCCCAGCATCGGACGTTGCGACCCCAGCGATGGAGCTCAAAATGAACCTCGAAGAGGAGGTCCAGTGGATGCGACTGCGCGTCGGTACGCTGGAAACGAAGGCCTCCGAGGCGCAGCGCCAGATCCGCGCCTTGAGCTGGGGGGTGGTGCTGCTGTTGGCCATCGCCTGCGCAGACGTCATCCGGATATTCGTGGGATAAGCGACACCTCGACTTCGATCGGCGGCGGGATCGCCGGCACGCCGCTGAGCGGGAGCGGGCGCGGGATCGGGCCTCGACCGAGTGCGATCAGGGTCCTCTACAATCGCCTTGAACTCGGCCGGCGCCAGCCAAACCGATAGGCTCTCCCACACCTCGCGGGCTTCTTCCTGCGCATCACCGGGCATTTGGATCAGGCCCGGACACGGCAGAGCTGGGAGCTGATGTCAGAGCGCAAGGGAGCTTTGTAGGACTTCGTCGAGGCGTAGCATACCGAGGAGCTGCCAAGTCTGTGGTCTCTTGGCCATGTTGCCGATGGCGAAGGCCATGCCCCGGCGCGGGCCAGATACCGTTCCGTTTGATCCTCAGGCGAGTTTGATCAAGGTCAGCGGCACCTCAGCCTCCCGAGCCCCACACGATTGCGCAGCGGCTCCACCACAGCCTGCTGTATCCCCCTGCTGAGGTTGTCTGCTCCTGGAGTAAGGTATGCCGCTGATGTTGCGACATACTGGTAACACCGCACTCAGGCGCGGTGCTCCAGCGGCTCACGAGCCCATCAGGTGATCTTGATTCCCGCGTTCCCGGATATCTTGATCGAAGTACCGGAGCCCATGTCGATGCCGGCTCCTCGGGTGCGCAGCGACGAGCCCAACTTGCCGCCCTCTAGATGGGTGCTCCCCGTCGCGTTGCCCGCACCGCCCACGCTAATCATACCCGCGCTGCGGACCACGAAATCGGAGGCCCGGATCACACCTTGCATGTGATCGAAATCGACCGAACGGAGCGCCGTGATCTCCGCTCCTTGGATGTCGATGGTGCCCGCGTTGGCCATGACGAGAACGGCCTCAGTGGCTTCCTGCGCGATGCGTCGAGCTGCCTCAACGTCTTCGTTCGCCTGCGCGTCCGCTGCGGCCCTGTTCAACTCCGGGCGCTGGGCTGCAACGCGGTCGAACAGGCTACCGAGTTTCGCCGCGCTTCCCTTGATACCATCCCAGGCTGCGCTGCCGACGACGCCGAGAGCCAACTGGCCAAGCGGTGTGGCGGCTAAGGTGGTGAGTTCTTCTGTGGGGATTGGAAGCATGGTCGGTCCTGTCGGCGCTACTAGCACTCCATTGTCGAAGGACTCGACAGGTGGTCATGCACTAAACTGCGTTCAACGGCTTGACAGTGGAAAAATAGCTCTAGGCAGCCGGCCTGACGCGATCTATGGTTTTGGGGGACACAGTCAGGGACACAACCTGTAGCCGGTCGCGTAAGTCGCTCTGATTAATAAGCAATACAGGCTGGCTGAAGTCTGGCGGAGGGAGCGGGATTCGAACCCGCGATACGGTTTCCCGTATACACACTTTCCAGGCGTGCGCCTTCAACCACTCGGCCACCCCTCCGGCCGCGGACAGGGCGCCCGGGCGCCGCGGCGCCGGGCGCGACCAGGGCCGCGCGGTGGGGTGCTGTTAGCCGGGTGCGCCGCCGGGCGCAAGGCAGTGGGGCCCGGGCGGGACGAAAACCGTCCCGCCCGGGTGTTTTACGCCTCCGGGTCGAGGTGGAAGTGCACGCTCTCCACGTTGGCGCGCTCGAACGCCTGCATCACGTGCTGGTAGGAGCGCTCCATCTCGGTGGCGTCGTCGCCCGGGGTGTCCTCGGGCTTGAGCACGAACATCAGGAGCGAGCGCCCGGTCACGGCGTAGCCTTTGCCGAACGAAAAACTCTCCACGTCCTGGCTGTCGGGCAGGTTGGTGTCGAGCAGCCGGGTCCAGGCGATGCCGTTGGGCGATTCGGGCAGCGTGAACGTCACCAGGTCGTGGTGGGCGTTGAACATGATCAGCAGCGTGGCGTCGCCGCCCCGGCGGTGCAGGCCGGTGGCCTGGGCGCGGCCGTCGAGCTGGACCGCGAAGGCCTTCGCCTCCCCCTCGGACCAGTTCTCGCTGGCCATCTCGCCCCCGTCCGGGCGCAGCCAGGTCACGTCCTTGAGGCCGAACTCCTCGTCGTACTGCCCGGTGAGGAAGCGTCCGCGGCTGAGGATCGGCAGGGCGTTGCGCAGGATGATCAGGCGCTGGGTGAACTCGGCCAGATCCCGCTCCTCGTCGCCGATCGCCCCCCAGTCGAGCCAGGAGACCTCGTTGTCCTGGCAATAGGCGTTGTTGTTGCCGTTCTGGGTGCGGGCGAACTCGTCGCCGGCGAGCAGCATCGGGGTGCCGCGCGACAGGAACAGGGTCGCCAGCATGTTGCGCATCTGGCGCAGACGCACGGCCCGGATCGCCGGGTCCTCGGTCGGGCCCTCGGCGCCGTAATTGTACGAGAGGTTGTGCGAGTGGCCGTCGCGGTTGCCTTCGCCGTTCGCCTCGTTGTGCTTCTCGTTGTAGGCCACCGTGTCGTGCAGGGTGAAGCCGTCATGGGCGGTGAGGAAGTTCACCGAGGCCCAGGGCTTGCGGCCGCGCTTGTCGAACTTGTCGGCCGAGCCCGAGACCCGGGCGGCGAGGTCCGGCAGCAGGCCGGGATCGCCCCGCCAATAGGCGCGCACGTCGTCGCGGAACCGGTCGTTCCACTCGGCCCAGCCCGGTGGGAAGCCGCCGACCTGATAGCCGCCGGGGCCGCAATCCCACGGCTCGGCGATCAGCTTGACGCCGTTGAGCACCGGGTCCTGCCGGCAGGTGTCGAGGAAGCCGCCGCCCTCGTCGAAGCCGTAGGGCTCGCGGCCGAGGATCGTGGCCAGGTCGAACCGGAATCCGTCGACCCGCATCTCGGTGGCCCAGTAGCGCAGGGAATCGGTCACCAGCTGCAGCACCCGCGGGTGCGACAGGTTGAAGGTGTTCCCGGTGCCGGTGTCGTTGATGTAGTAGCGCGGCTCGCCCGGCAGCAGCCGGTAGTAGGAGGCGTTGTCGACGCCCTTGAACGACAGGGTCGGGCCCTTCTCGTTGCCCTCGGCGGTGTGGTTGTAGACCACGTCGAGGATCACCTCGAGGCCGGCGCCGTGGAAGCGCGAGACCATCTCCTTGAACTCGGAGAAGGCGAAGTCCGGCACCGCCGCGTAGCGCCGGGCGGGGGTGAAGAACGAGATCGTGTTGTAGCCCCAGTAATTCACCAGGTTCTTCTGCTGCAGGTAGTCGTCCTGCACGAAGGAATGCACCGGCAGCAGCTCCACCGAGGTGACGCCGAGGCTCTTGATGTAGTCGAGCACGTCGGGCGTGCCGAGGCCGGCATAGGTGCCGCGCAGCTTCTCGGGCACCCGCGGGTCGAGCTTGGTCATGCCCTTCACGTGGGCCTCGTAGAAGATCGTCTTCTCCCACGGCACGTTGGGCTTGCGGTGCCGGCCCCAGGTGAAGGCCGGGTCGATCACCCGCGAGCGGCGGTTGAACGGCGCGCTGTCTCGCTCGTCGAAGGTCAGGTCGTCGCCCGATTCCATCTGGTAGCCGAACAGGGCCGGGTTCCAGGTGATCGAGCCCACCAGTCCCTTGGCGTAAGGGTCGATCAGGAGCTTGTTGTGGTTGAACCGGTGGCCGGCCTTCGGCTCGTAGGGGCCGTGGACCCGGTAGCCGTAGATCGTGCCGGGCCGCGCATCCGGCAGGTAGCCGTGCCAGATCTCGTCCGTGTATTCGGGGAGCTCGATCCGCTCGATCTCGCGCTCGCCCTGGTCGTCGAACAGGCAGAGTTCGACCTTGGTGGCGTGGGCCGAGAACAGGGCGAAGTTGACGCCCAGCCCGTCCCAGGTGGCGCCGAGCGGATAGGGTTGGCCTTCCTGGATGCGCGTGCGGGTCGCGCGGGCTTGTGAAGCAGGACGTCGGGAATCGGACATGGACACTCCGGAACGCGACCCGCACGGCCACGTGCCGGTGCGGGGAGCGTCCAGTGAACGTGCCGGCAACGGCGAAGCTCCCGCGGTGCCGCAAAAATCGCTGCCGGCTTCGTCCTCTGGGGCTCGTGCCGCCTCGATGGGCGATGCCGCCTTCGTCGCGGCGGGCGTGGGTGGGCGGCTGGATCAGACGGACGGATTCATAAGCCTAGCGGGCCTGTTTTTGAGCGGTCCGTCCTGGAAGGATGCGCAGATAACGTTGGACGTCCGCTCAGCCGCGAAGTCTCAAGCTCAGATCGGGTATGCGGTCACGAGCGCCATGAAGGCACCATCGTCGACAAGCTTCCAGACGGATCTGATTCGATGACTCGATCCGTCAGGCATCTGCATCGCCCCTTCGTATATGTATTTGGTGACAAACCTATTTTCGGCTGCACGGGAAAAATAGTCGCTTCGTCCGTGATCGAGGAGCGCGGCGATGAAGGGACGGGGATCCTCGCGTGCAAAACCGCGGGCGAGAAAAAACTCGGCTTTCGGCCCACCTTCGGCATGTCCCACGTCGAGGAGATAGCCGCCGATCTTGGCGTCCGGGATACAGGGTACCGGCACCCGGCCGCCCGGAAGTGGCATCGGGTCAGGCTGCCTTGAGAGCTTCGGCCCGAATCGTTGCGTTGCCGATGACCGGGCGTGCGAACTCGACCTCATAGGCCTCGCCACCGGCATAGACCTCGACGATGGTTCCACGCGATCCGGCGGCAACGGGAAGCCCATCGTCCGTCACCGTATCACACAGGGTTACGACCACGCTCAGCTCGGGGAAAAGCGGCGTGGCCTCGGGGGCGCGGCGCAACGTGTGCATGGTGTCGAACGACATGCGCCAAATCTGGCGTACAGCTGGGTTGTACGCAAGCCGCCCGCCCCCGACGGGCAGGGCGATCGCTTGAAAGGAATGGATTTCGGTGTTGCCTTTTGCGTGATTCAC
>NZ_BPQU01000015.1 GCF_022179445.1 Methylobacterium mesophilicum
CGATCGTGCCGATGTTGCAGTGCGGCTTGGTGCGAGCGAACTTTTCCTTGCCCATGATTCCCATTCCTGCGGCGGGGACCACGCTGTTCCCCGGATCCTGGACGGCCGCCCCGAACGCGGAAGCGGGGCGAAAAACGCGGTCCGCTTAGAGGGTCGGCCGCTTGCGATCAAGGTCCGGCGCGCACGAGGCCCCCGGGGCGACGGCGTCTGTCAAGCGCCGAACCGCCGGATTGGACAGCGTGAATATTGATGGCCACCACTTCCGGTGGACACTTTCGAGACACAGTGTGGCTTAGAGGGCATAGCGGACCCGACGCGGCCGAGCTTAAGTGGGGACAACCACTGGTCACCCGGGTTCCGCGAACATGATGAAGAAGCTCCTCCTCGCCAGCGCTGCCACCGTCCTGGTCTCGACGGCCGCCGTCGCCGCCGACCTGCCGCGCCGCGCCGCGCCGCCGCCGATCTTCACCCCGGTGCCGGTCTTCACCTGGACGGGCTTCTACGCGGGTCTCGAGTCGGCCTACACCTTCACCGACAACCAGCGCATCACCACCGTCGGCGTCCTGCCGGTCAACGGCGCCAACGTGCAGGCCGGGCGCCGCCCGCTCCTGACCTCGACCTCGCAGGACGGCTTCGCCAACATCGGTGGCACCGCCGGCTACAACTACCAGTTCACGCCGGGCTCCGGCATCGTCGTCGGTATCGCCAACAGCATCGACTGGACCGACATCACCAAGAACCGGGTGGTTGTCGGCGCGCCGAACGCCGGCGGCACGGTCCCCAACATCAGCCAGTTCCGCCAGAGCCTCGACTGGCTCGGCACCCTCACGGGCCGCGTCGGCTACGCGTTCGACCGGGTCATGGTCTACGGCATGGGCGGCCTCGCCTACGGCAACGTGTTCCACGACGCGAACTTCTACCGGCCCGATGGCGCCCTGCAGTTCGCCGGCCGCTACGACGACTTCAAGACCGGCTTCGCCTACGGCGGCGGCATCGAGTTCGCCATTCCGACCGACAGCTTCCTGAACACCTTCGCGGTCGGCAAGTATCTCGGCATCAAGTATGACGCCGTGACCATCAAGGCCGAGTACCTGCACTACGACCTCGGCAGCCAGAGCGTTCTGGTCGGCGCCGTCCCCGGCGTGGGCACCGGCTCGTACATCTCGCGCTTCCGGACCGAGGGCAGCATCGTCCGCGCCGGCTTCAACTATAAGTTCGGCGGCTTCTAGGACTTCGCCACAGACATCGGTCCGGGAGCGATCCTCCCGGGCCATCCTTCGAGGGCGCGTGCCGGGACCGGTGCGCGCCCTTCGTCGTTGTCTTGGTCGGTCGCGTGCCGCGCGCGCCGGAGCCGTGCCCGACCACGTTGGGTCGGCCACGGCTCTAAGCTCGTGTTTTGACGCGCTCTCTTGCGACGAACGAAAGCGCTCTAGCGGGCGCGCAGATGCGCGATCAGCCGGGCCGCCGCCTCTTGCGGCGCGCCCGTGTTGAGGATGGTCAAGTCGGCCGAGACCCGGGCCTCGCGGGCCAGGCGCGCGGCGACGTCCCCGTCCTCCGGCCGGCCCCGGGCCGCGATCCGGCGTGCCAGGATCTCGGGGGGCGCCGTGACCTCGACCACGCTCACCGGCAGGCCGCTGCCCCGGGCCTCCTCGACGATCCGGCGGGAGACGTTGCAGACCACCACGCGATCGCCGCGCGCGCATTCGGCGGCCTGCGTCGGGATCGCATAGCCCAGGCCGTGCGCCCGCCAGTGCAGGGTGAACGCGCCGGCCGCGCAGCCGCGCGCGAAGGCGACCTCGTCGATCTCGTCGTTGTCCTCGTCGCCCGACGGCGGCCGGGTCACCAGGCGGCGCGGGAAGACGTAGCGCGGGTCGCCCGCGAGTTCCGCCCGGGCCAGCCGGATCAGCGTATCCTTGCCGGCCCCGCTCGGGCCGACCACCAGGACCAGGCAGCCCGCCATCAGGCGACCCGTCGGCCGGTGCGCCAGACCTCGCGGACCACCGGAACCCCTTCGGCGCGCTGGACCCGCACGAGGTCGGCCCGCAGGCCGGGCGTCAGGGCGCCGCGGTCGGTCAGGCCGGTGGCGCGGGCGGGGTTGGCCGTGACGGTGGCCAGCGCCTGCGGCAGCGAGATCCCGGGCGCCTGCTCGGGCAGCAGGAACGCGGCCATCAGCAGGCTCGCGGGCACGTAATCCGACGACAGGATGTCGAGGTGGCCGGCCTCGGCCAGCGCCAGGGCGGCGACGTTGCCGGAATGCGAGCCGCCGCGGATCAGGTTCGGCGCGCCCATCATCACGGTGATCCCCCGCCCGTGCGCGGCCTCGGCCGCCTCCAGGGTGGTCGGGAACTCGGCGAGCGCCACCCCCTCCCCGGCCGCCAGCTCGACGTCGGCCAGGGTCGTGTCGTCGTGGCTCGCCAGGGGGATGCCCATGTCTTTCGCGAACTGGACCAGGGCCGGGCGGTTGCGCCCGTTGAGGGCCTTGCCGTCCCGGATCTTGCGCTCGGTGTTGAGCCGGATCTCCTCCAGGCTCCGGCCGCCCCGCGTGGCGTAGGTGTAGTACTTCTCCATGTCGCGGAACTGGCGCTGGCCCGGGGTGTGGTCCATCAGCGAGATCAGGCCGATCGTGTACTGCGCTTTGAACTCGGCCACCGTGTCGAGGACGTCCGCCGAGGGCAGCTCGCAGCGCAGATGCGTGAAGTGCTCGGCCCGGAACAGGTTGCCGGCCCGCGCGGTCTCGATCGCCGCGGCCAGCTGCTTCAGCTCGGAGCCGAGGCCGCTGCCGTCGGGGTCGCTGCCGGCGCGGAGCGAATCGAACACCGTGGTGATGCCCGAGGCGGTGATCTGCGCGTCGTAGGCCAGCACCGCGCCGAGGGGATGCCAGCGGACCTTGGGCCGGGGGGCGAAGTGGCTCTCGAGATGGTCGGTGTGCAGCTCGATCAGCCCGGGGATCAGGTGGTCGCCGCCGAGGTCGAGGCCGCGCTCGGGCGCCCGCCCGGTGCCGATCTCCGCGATCAGGCCGTCGGCCACGGCGAGCCAGCCGTGCTCGACACGGTCCGGCAGGACCAGGCGCGCGTTCTCGAGGATCATGTCGCTCATCGGGTCTCCTCAGGCCGCCCGGGCTTGCGCGAAGCGGGTCACGTCGACGATTCGCGTCGCCACGGCATCACGCATCTCGCCGTCGTGGAAGATGCCGAGCACGCCGGCCCCCGCCGCCAGCTTCTCGCGGACGAGTTCGGCGACCACGGCGCGGTTGCTGGCGTCCAGCGATGCGGTGGGCTCGTCGAGCAGCAACAGCGGCCGGTCGGCGATCAGCCCCCGGGCGATGTTCACGCGCTGCTGCTCGCCGCCGGAGAAGGTCGCGGGCGGCAGGCTCCAGAGCCGGTCGGGCAGGTTCAGCCGGGCGAGCAGGGTCTTGGCCCGGGCGCGGGCCTCGTCCTCGGACAATCCGCCCTCGCGGCCGGCGGCCTCGACCACGTCGAGGGCCGAGACCCGCGGGATCACCCGCAGGAACTGCGACACGTACGCGATGACCCGGGCGCGCAGCGACAGGATGGTGCGCGGGTCGGCCCGGACCACGTCGATCGCGGCGCCGCCGTCGCGGACCAGGATCGTGCCGGCATCGCAGCGGTAGTTGCCGTAGGCCATCTTCAGGAGCGAGGACTTGCCGGCGCCCGAGGGGCCGCCGAGCACCACGCACTCCCCTGGCGCCACCGCGAGGCTCACGCCGCCCACAACCGGGAGCACCACGCCGCCGCGCAGGTGCAGGGTGAAGCTCTTGGCGACGTCCTGGAAGGTCAGAAGCGCGGTCATGCGGCGAGCACCGAGGAGACGAGGAGCTGGGTGTAGGCGTGCTCGGGGTCGTCGAGCACCCGGTCGGTCAGCCCGGTCTCGATCACCCGGCCGGCCCGCATCACGGCGATCCGGTGCGAGAGCAGGCGCGCCACCGCGAGGTCGTGGGTGACGATGATCACCGCGAGACCGAGTTCGGCCGAAAGCCGCCGGATCAGGTCGAGGAGCCGGGCCTGGACCGAGACGTCGAGCCCCGAGGTCGGCTCGTCCATCAGCACCAGCCGGGGGCCGGTGACGAGGTTGCGGGCGATCTGCAGGCGCTGGCGCATGCCCCCGGAGAACTGGCTCGGCGGGTCGTCCACGCGGGCCGCCTCGATCTCGACCCGGCCGAGCCAGTCGAGCGCCTGGCCGCGGATCCGGCCGTAATGGCGCTCGCCCATGCCCATCAGCCGCTCGCCGACGTTGCCGCCGGCCGAGACCGCCATGCGCAGGCCCTGGCGGGCGTCCTGCCGGACGAAGCCCCAGTCGGTGCGCATCAGCCGGCGCAGCTCGGCGGGCCCGAGGTCGGCGAGAGTGCGGCTCTGCCCGTCGCGCATCCGGTAGCGGACGCAGCCGGAATCCGGCGCCAGCTCGCCCGCCAGCAGGGACAGGAGCGTGGACTTGCCGGAGCCGGATTCGCCCACGATGGCGAGCACCTCGCCCTCGGTGACGTCGAGATCGACCCCCGCGCAGGCGAGCCGCGCCCCGTAGGCCTTGGTCAGGCCGTGGGCGGACAGGAGCGGCGTGCTCATCGGGCGGCCTCCGCGACGCGGGTCTCGCAGAAGTCGGTGTCCGAGCAGACGTACATCCGGCCTCCGGAATCGTCGGTGACCACCTCGTCGAGGTAGTGGCCGCGGGCGCCGCACAGCGCGCAGGGCTCGGTGAATTCCTGGATCCGGAACGGGTGGTCCTCGAAGTCGAGGCTGCGCACCGCGGTGTAGGGCGGCACCGCGTAGATGCGCCGCTCGCGCCCGGCCCCGAACAGCTGGAGCGCCGGGCAGTCGTCCATCTTGGGGTTGTCGAATTTCGGCGTCGGCGACGGGTCCATCACGTAGCGGCCGGCCACCTCCACCGGGTAGGCGTAGGTGGTGGCGATGTGGCCGTGGCGGCTGATGTCCTCGTAGAGCTTGACGTGCATGGACCCGTACTCGGCGAGCGCGTGGAGCTGGCGCGTCTCGGTCTCGCGCGGTTCGAGGAAGCGGAGCGGCTCGGGGATTGGCACCTGGTAGACCAAGGTCTGCCCCTCGGAGAGCGGCGTCTCCGGGATGCGGTGGCGGGTCTGGATGATCGTCGCCTCGGTGGTCCGGGTGGTTGTGGCGACCCCGGAGGTGCGGGCGAAGAAGCGGCGGATCGAGACGGCGTTGGTGGTGTCGTCGGCGCCCTGATCGATCACCTTGAGCACGTCGGCCCGCCCCAGGATCGCGGCCGTGACCTGCACGCCGCCGGTGCCCCAGCCGTAGGGCATCGGCATCTCGCGCGAGGCGAACGGCACCTGGTAGCCCGGCACCGCGATGGCCTTGAGGATGGCCCGGCGGATCATCCGCTTCGTGCCCTCATCGAGATAGGCGAAATTGTAGCCGGCTTCGGAAGCCTCCGACGCACCGGGCCCCCTCTCCCGTTCGGGAGAGGGTTGGGGTGAGGGATCAGGTCTTTCCGGATACGGCGCATCCCTCACCCTGTCCCTCTCCCGCACGGGAGAGGGGACCTGCGCCACTTCCGGAGCGCCGCCTTCAAGCGGAAGCATCCCTATCGCGCTCATTCGGCCGCCTCCTGCATGCTGTCTGAGCCTCGAAAAAACTCGGCGCGCAGGCGCCGGACCAGCTCCAGCTCCGCCTGGAAATCGACGTAGTGGGGCAGCTTCAGGTGCTCGACGAAGCCGGTCGCCTGCAGGCTGTCGCAATGGGCGAGCACGAATTCCTGGTCCTGGGCGGGGCTCGCCACCGGCTCCCCGAGTTCCTCCGCCCGCAGCGCCCGGTCGACCAGGGACATCGCCATCGCCTTGCGCTCGCTCTGGCCGAAGCTGAGCCCGTAGCCGCGGGTGAATTGCGGGGGCGTCGTACCCGAGCCCTTGAACTGGGTGACCATCTGGCACTCGGTGAGCCGGATCCGGCCGAGCGGCACCGGGAAGCCCAGTTCCTCCGGCACGTACTCCACGGCGACGTCGCCGACCCGGATCTCGCCCACGAACGGGTGGGTGCGGCCGTAGCCCCGCTGGGTCGAGTAGCCGAGGCCGAGCACGAAGCCCTCGTCCGCCCGGGCCAGGGCCTGGAGGCGCAGGGCCCGGTCGGCGGGGTAATCCACCGGCTCCCGGGTGAGGTCGCCCACGGGGGCGCCGTCATCCGGGGGCGAAGGCTCGATCAGGCCGTCCTGGGCCAGCATATCGGTGACCCGCGGGCAGATCCCGGCATCGTCGCGCGGCTCGGCCTCGGCGGCGGGCGCGACCGCACCCTCGGCGGCCAGCGCGAAGTCGATCAGCCGGTGCGTGTAGTCGAAGGTCGGCCCCAGAACCTGGCCGCCGGGCAAGTCCTTGAAAGTCGCCGAGACCCGGCGGGCCACCGCCATGGCGCCGGTATCGACGGGTTTGGAGGCGCCGAAGCGCGGCAAGGTCGTCCGGTAGGCGCGGACCAAAAAGACCGCCTCGACCACGTCGCCGCGGGCCTGCTTGAGGGCCAGCGCCGCGAGGTCGGGATCGTAGAGCGAGCCCTCGGCCATCACCCGATCGACCAGGAGCGCCATCTGCTCGCGGATCTGCGACACGGAGAGTTCCGGCACGGCCGGGTCGCCGCGGCGGGCCTCGGCGAGCAGCCGGTGGGCGTTGTCGATGGCGGCTTCGCCGCCCTTCACGGCCACGTACATCGGTCAGCTCTCCGTGACGGCGGTGGAGCGCGGCAGGCCCGCGACGAGGCCGGGCGCGGTGAGGATCAGGTCGATTCCGAGCGGGAAGCCCGCGTGGTTCGCGGCGCACTGGTCCACGAACCCGTCCGGCACGGGCGCGAGGGCGATGCGGGTCGCGCCCCTGATGCCGGGCCCGGTGAGGTGGAGCCCCACCCCGGCCGCGATCCGGTCGAGGGCGAGCACCAGGGTGGTCGAGGTGTCGGGATAGGCCGGGGTGCCTTGGGCGAACCGGGCGAGCGGCGGGCAGCGGGCCGGATCGCGGATCAGCGCGAAGGCCGCCCGGGCCGGGTCGTCCGTCAGCGGCGCGCCGGTGTGGAAGCGCAGGTAGGCGGCGACCTCGGGCGCGGCCGCGAGGCCGGCATCGAGCCAGACCGGCGTGTCCGCATCGGTCAGCGCCAGCGCGACCGCGGCGAGTTCCGGGGTCAGCGGGGCGGGCGGCGCGAGCCGTGTGTCGAGCCGCCGGGGCAGGCCGGGGCGGGCGAGCGCATCCATCACCGCGCGGAAGGTGCCCTGCGCGTCGTGGACGGGGTCGGCGAAGCCGGGTGCGAGCATGCTCAATCCTCCCCGCGGACCAGCGTCAAGAAATCGACCCGGGTGGCGGCGCTGCGCCGGGCCGCCTGTCGGCCCGCGGCCTCGGCCCGCTGCGCGGCGGGTCGCAGGGCGGCCTCGACCCCGGCGCGCCGGGCCGGATCCTGCCAGAGCGCGTCGAGCGTGGCGGCCAGCCGCGCCTTCGTCCGGTCGCGGCCGAGATGATAGGCGAAGCCGGTGGCGCCATCCGGGAGCCGGATCGCCGCCCGGGTCACGCTCACCTCACCGAGGTTGAACGGGCGCCCGTCGCCGCCGATCCGGCCCGTCGCCATGACGAGGCCGGTCTCCGGGGGGCGCAGGTCCTCGGAGGCCGGGGCTTCGAGGGACCGCAAGGCGGCGTCGAGGTCCTCCCGGCTGGCCTCGGTGCAGAGCGCCATGACGGCCTGCCGGGCCGCGATATCGTCCGGTCCCGATTGATGCGGGCGCGTCGCCATCGCGAATCCCTCTGTCGAGCTGTTGTCTAGTCGTGTAGACAACTAGCGTGCCGGGCGCAAATGAAGTTTGGATGACGGTATGGATGCACAGGAGCAGGCGCCCGGCCTCATCCGGGGCGAGGGGCTGACGGCGTGGCGGCAGATCGCCGACGCGCTGACCGCCGACATCGCGGCCGGGCGTTACGCGCCGGGCCAGCAGATGCCGACCGAGACGGCGCTGGCCGCGCGCTTCGCCGTCAACCGCCACACGGTGCGGCGGGCGCTCGCCGCCCTGGCGGAGGGGGGCCTCGTGCGCGCCAGCCAGGGGCGCGGCACCTTCGTGGAGGAGGCGCCGCTCGCCTATCCGATCGGCCCGCGCACCCGCTTCTCGGAGATCGTCACCGGGGCGGGGCGCGAGGCCTGGGGCGACCTGCTCGCCGCCGCCACCGTCCCGGCCGGCCCGAAGCAGGCGGCGGCCCTGGCGATCGCGCCGGGGGCGCCGATCCTGGAACTGCTGACGATCCACCGGGCGGACGATGCCCCGATCTCAACCGCCCAGACCTGGCTGCCCCTGCCGCGCTTCTCCGATTTCGCCGCAGCCTATGCCGAGCGCGGCTCGATCACCCGGGCGTTCGCGGCCTGCGGGGTCCACGACTACACCCGGCTCTCGACGCGGATCCGCGCCCGCCCGGCCGACGCCCAGGAGGCCGAGCGCCTCGATATCGCCCCCGGGCGGGTCGTCATGGTGGTGTCGAGCGTCAACATCGACACCGCTGGCGCGCCGATCCAGGCGAACCGCACCCTGTTCGCCGCCGACCGGGTCGAGCTGGTGATCGGCGGCTAGAGCGCACGCCGCCGGGTTGGAGCCGGTCAGCGGGCCGCCGGCCCGATGATCGCCCGGCGCAGGCGGGTCGAGACCCAGTCGATCGCCGCCACGGTGGCGAGGATCATCAGCACGAGGAAGGCGACCTGCTTCAGCTCCAGTACGCGGATCAGCTCGGTGAGGTACTGGCCGATGCCGCCCGCCCCGACGATGCCGATGATCGTCGCCGAGCGGGTGTTCGATTCGAAGAAGTACAGCACCTGGCTCGCCAGGACCGGCAGCACCCCCGGGATCAACCCGAAGCGGATGCGGTGGAGGGTCGAGCCCCCCGAGGCGACGACACCCTCGCCGGGCCGCCGGTCGCAGGTCTCGATCGCCTCGGAGAACAGCTTGCCGAACGCCCCGAAATCCGAGCACGCGATGGCGAGCATGCCCGCGAAGGGGCCGAGGCCGACGACGTTGATCCAGATCAGCGCCCAGATCAGCACGTCGACCGAGCGCATCACGTCGAGGCCCCGGCGCACGGCGAAATGCGCGAACGGGTTGGGCACGACGTTGCGGGCGGCCAGCAATGCCACCGGGAAGGCCAGGATCGCCGCCGTCAGGGTGCCCAGGAAGGCGATGCCCAGGGTCTCGCCCAGCGCGTGCACGAAGGTGCCGAAATGCCCCTCCGGCGAGGGGGGCAGCATCAGCACCGCGAAGGTGCCGAGACGGCCGAGCCCATACAGGATCCGGGCGGGCGACATCTCGAACTGCCAGGCGCCGAAGCCGGCAAGCCCGGCCAGGCCCGCGAGGACCGCCAGCCGGCGCAGGCGCGCGGCCCGATCGGTCCGGAACTGGGCGGGATAGCGGGCGCGCAGGCGCGCGAGATCGGCCCGGGCCGCCGCCCGCAGGGTTTCGGTTCCGGCGCGGCTCATCGGGCCTCCTCCGGGCCGGTCAGCCGGTGCCGGACCCGCTCGGTGGCGAGGTCGATGCCGACGACGGTCAGGATGATCAGCCCCAGGATCGCGCTGACATCCGCGTAGTAGAAGTTGCGGATCGCGGCCAGGAACTCCTGCCCGATGCCGCCGGCGCCGACGAAGCCCAGCACCGCCGCCCCGCGCACGTTGATCTCGAAGCGCAGCAGCGCGTAGGAGACGAAGTTCGACAGCACCTGCGGCAGCACCGCGAAGCGCACGGTCTCGAGCCAGCTGGCGCCCGAGGCCGACAGGCCCTCGACCGGCCGCATGTCGATATTCTCGACCACCTCTGAGAACAGCTTGCCCAGCGCCCCCGTGGTGTGGATCGCCAGGGCCAGCACGCCGACCATCGGGCCGAGGCCGAAGGCGATCACGAACAAAAGCGCGAACACCACGTCGGGAATCGTGCGGCACACCTCCAGGACGCGCTTGGCGAGGAAGCGAACCGTGGCCGACCGCACCAGGTTGGCGGCCGCGACGAAGCTGAGGGCGAAGCCCGCGACCGCCCCGAGCAGGGTTCCGAGATACGCCATCAGCAGCGTCTCGCCGAGCAGGGCGAGCCAGCCGGGCAGGCCCCAGTACCAGGCGCGCACGTCCTCCAGCGGGTGATCGAGGCCGATCGGCGGCCAGATCTGCTCGATATAGGCGGTGAACTTGCCGATGTTCTCGACGAAGACCAGCGGCCGGACTTCGGCGGCGAGGCCCGCCAGGAGCGCCAGCACCGCCAGGACGGCGAAGCTCGCGAGGGTGCGGCGGCGGGCGGAGCCGCTCGCCGCCGCGTACAGGCCGGAGAGGGCGGCTGCCCGCTCCGGCGGCAGGGGTGTCAGGCCGCGCAAGGCCGGCGCCTCCTCAGGACCGCGATCAGGACTTCTTGCGCTGCTCGTCGTTGAACTTCAGCATGTCGATGACCGGCTGGTAATCCTTGAGCGTCACCGGGGTGAGGCTGAGATCCTTGCCGTCGGACAGCTTGTCGAACGCCGCCTTGTCGGCCTTCGGCAGGTCGAGGAAGGCCTGGCGGATCTTGGCCTTCAGGTCGTCCGGCAGGCTCGCCAGCACGGCGTAGGGGCCCTCCGGCAGGAAGTCGGACTTGAACACCACCCGGAAGTCGGACTGCTTCATCGGCGTGCCGTCCGGGTTCTTCAGGACGCCCTTGGCGACCATGCGGGTCACCATCGTGTCGGTCTCGGAATTCCACAGGTTGGCGGCGGCCTCGACGGTGCCCTGGGTCAGGGCCAGGAC
Organism: Methylobacterium mesophilicum; assembly: GCF_022179445.1. Classification (GTDB taxonomy): domain Bacteria; phylum Pseudomonadota; class Alphaproteobacteria; order Rhizobiales; family Beijerinckiaceae; genus Methylobacterium; species Methylobacterium mesophilicum. The sequence goes on from NZ_BPQU01000015.1 coordinate 10,746, forward strand.
GGCGTTCTCGTGGCTGCCGGCAAAGACCGCCTTGCCGAAATGCCTGTCCACGTCGAAGCCGGCCCGCTTCAGGAAGAAGCGCGGCGCCTGGTTGCCGGAGGTGGAGTTCGGGTCGACCAGGGCGAGGTTCTTGCCCTTCAAATCCGCCACCGTCTTGTACGGGCTGGAAGCCAGCACGTAGAGCACCGAGTAATAGCCCGAGGCGCCGGTCTCGTGCTGCGGGTTGACCAGCGGCTCGATCTTCACCCCGGTCATCACGGCCCGGCCGAACGAAGCGGCCCCGTAGAACGCGATCTGGATGTTGCCGGCGCGCTGGCCCTCGATCACCGCGGCGTAGTCGCTGGCGACCCGCAGCTTGACCGGCACACCGATCGTCTTCGTCAGGTAGTCGGCCAGGGGCGCGTAGCGGTCGTTGGTGCCGCTGGCATTCTCCATCGGGATGACCGCGAGGGTCAGCTCGGGATACTTGGCCTTCCACTCCTGGGCGGCGGCCGGCAGGCTGAAGAGGGCGAGCGACGCCGCGGCGGCGGCGAGGGTGCGTCGGGTGATCATCGGGTGGTCCTCGGGTCTGTTCAAGCGCGGGATCGTCCGGCCGCGCGCTCGGCGCGCCCGGTCGGGCGTTTCCATCCGTCGTTGTTGGGTGCCTCGAGCCCGGTGCGCCGGCGACCGGCGCCCGGTTCAGGCGCCGATGGCGGCCTCGCGGATGGGCTGGGCCGGGACGAGGCCGGGCAGCCCCGGCAGGGCCGCCCGCTGCTCGGCCTCGCGCTCCGGGGAATCGTCCAGCACCTCGCCCGCCTCCAGGCCGTAGAGCCGGCGCGCCACGTCCTCGGTGAGGTCGAACGGGCCGCCCTCGAACACCACCCGGCCGGCGGCGAGCCCGACGAGGCGGTCGCAATAGGCCCGGGCGAGGTCGAGGGAGTGCAGGTTGCACAGGACCGTGATGCCGTAGCGCCGGTTCACGGCCGCCAGCGCGTCCATCACCAGCCGGGTGTTGCGCGGGTCCAGGGACGCCACGGGCTCGTCGGCGAGCAGGATCTCGGGCTCCTGCACCAGCGCCCGGGCGATGGCGACGCGCTGCTGCTGGCCGCCCGACAGGCCGTCGGCCCGCTGGCCGGCGAACTCGCCCATGTCGAAGCTCTCCAGGGCGGCGAGCGCCATGGCCTTGTCCTCGTCCGACCACAGCCGGAGCAGGGAGCGGTGGGTCGGCACATGGCTGAGCCGGCCCATCAGCACGTTGGTCATCACGTCGAGACGGCCGACGAGGTTGAACTGCTGGAAGATCATGGCGCAGCGGGTGCGCCATTCCCGGAGCGGCCGACCGCTCAGGCCGGTGATGTCGCGACCGTCATGGAGGATGCGCCCGGAACTCGGGTCCGCGAGGCGGTTGATCAGGCGCAGGAGCGTTGATTTGCCAGCTCCAGACCGGCCGATGACGCCGACGAAACTGCCGCGCTCGATCCGCAGCGAGACTCCGTCCACGGCCAGGCGGCCGCCGTACTGACGCGTGAGATCCTCGACGACGAGCATAAACTTCCATCCGCTGCGGGGTGGAGGCAGCTAAACGCCTCTTCCACGACGGTTGAATGACGAATACGAAATGATTTCTTTAGTCGGCGCACCAAAATCCGCGACGCCCGACCCGGTTTCTCCCTAGGTCCCCGACCAACTCGTATACCGCTCCACAAACTCTTCGATCGGCAGCGCGCGGACATCCGGCAGCGCCCTGCGCAGGCGCTCGTGGTCCCAATCCCACCAAGCGAGGCGCTCCAGCCGCTCGGCGACCGGCTCGGGGAAGCGGCGGCGCACCGGCCGGGCCGGGTTGCCGACGACGATCGTGTAGGCCGGGACGTCCCGCGTGACGATCGCGCCCGCCCCGACCACCGCGCCGGTGCCGATGCTGCGGCCGGGCAGCACCACCACCCCGTGGCCGATCCAGACGTCGTGCCCGATGGTCACCGGGCTGGCCCGGCGGCGCGCGAAGAACGCGTCCTCGTCCGCCTCCTCGGGCCAGTAGGCCTGGGCCCGGTAGGTGAAATGCGCCTGGCTCGCGCGCTCCATCGGGTGGTTGCCCGGGTTGATCCGCACCGCGGCGGCGATCGAGCAGAACTTGCCGATGGTGGTGTAGATGACCTCGCCGTCCTGGCCGATGTAGGAATAATCGTCGAGCACGGTCTCGGTCAGGCGCGTGCGGGCGCCGATCTCGGTGTAGCGGCCGAGATGGCACTCGACGATCCGGGCGCTCGGGTCGACGGCCGGCTGGAGGCCGAGATGCCGCTCAGCCATGCGCGTCTCCGAACGGCAGGCGCGCCAGCAGCCGGAACGGCTCGGCCCCGTCCTGCACGAGCACATTCAGGGCGTCGATCACCGCGGGCTCCGGGCCGGTGGCCGCGTAGGCGTCGGTCAGGCGGCGCTGCCAGGCGGCGCGGTCGGGATCCGGCAGCGCATCGGTCAGCGTCATGTGGAACCGGAAGGCCTCGAAGACATACGGATAGCCCCAGCGGGCGAGCAGGGTGCGGCCGCGCGGATCGAGGCGCTCCGGGCGGCGCTTGGCGCGCTCGCTCTCGGACAGCGGCGCCCGCCACGGGTCCAGGGCGGCGACGCATTCGGCGGCGAGCAGCCCGAGTTCCGGCGGCGGGGCCGCGGGAACCAGCGCCAGGAACGGTCCGAGCGCCGCGACGGCCAGCGGGCCGAGCGCCACCGGCGGGTGCCCGGCCGCGAGGTCCCGCGCCGCCGCGACGAGGTCGGCCTCCTCGGCCCCCGGGGTGAGGCGCATCGGTGCCTTGAGCGTCGCGTGGAAGCCGTAGACCCGGGCGCCCGCCGTGACGGCGGCGAGGTCGCCGAGCGCCTGCGGATGCGGCACCGGCGCGCCGGCGGCGTTGTCGTAGCCGAGGACGGCGCTGCCGAAGGCGGCCAGGCCCGAGCCGGGCGGGGGGAGCCAGTAGAGGGCGTAACGGCGCGTCATATCGTGACCTCCGGCCTTCCGCGCGGTCACGCCGTCGGCGCGCAGGCGCGGTCGACGCCGGCGCGGCGCGGGCGCACATCCATGGCGTTGCCGCGCCAGACGATGGCGCTCTGCACCCAGGCGCCGAGCCACAGAGCCGGGATCAGCGCGTCGCGCACCACGAACGCCGCCAGCATGCGCGGCCCGCGTTGCCAGCCCGCGCGGAAAGCGAGCCGGTACTCGGCGCCATAGCACAGCCCGACGAGGCCGGCAGCGCCCGCGAGGCCGGCCGGGCTGCCGGCCCACAGCGCCACCAGCAGCGCCGGCAACAGGACGCCGCTGCCGATCTCCGGGATGAAGAACAGCGCGAAGGTCACCCGGCGCAGGCGCGCCCAGCGCAGCTGCCGCGCCCAGACCTCGCGGAAGCCGCGCTGTCCCAGCGGCTGCTCGAACGGGCTCGCCACGAGGTGGACGCGCTTGCCGGCGGCGCGCACCAGCTTGGTGGCGGCTGCATCCTCGGCGATCTCGGAGGCCAGCGCCTGAAGGCCGCCCCGGGCCTCCAGGAACGGCTTGTGCCAGAGCATGCTCTTGCCCTGCGCGAAGCCCAGGCCGAACGCCTCGGCCGCGTATTGCCAGCGGGCCTGCAGGGTGTTGAGGAAGGCGCATTCCACCTCGGCCATGAAATTGCCCGGCCGGGCGCCCGCCGGGGTCGAGCAGACCAGGCCGGTGTCGGCCCGCCAGGCCGCCTGCAGCCGCTGGAGGTAATCCGGCGGCATCGCCACGTTGGAATCGGCGAGCACGACCCAGTCATGCGCGGCGGCGCGCCAGCCGCGCACGCAATTGTTCAGCTTGGGATTGTCGCTCACGCGCTCGTCGCCGAGGATCAGCCGGGCCGGCACCTGCGGGTGGTCGGCGATCAGGCGCTGCACCCGCGGGACGATCGGATCGGCCGGGTCGGCCACGCAGAAGATCAGCTCGTAGGCCGGATAGGCGAGGCGGAAGCTGCGAGCCAGCATCTCGTCGCTGAACGCCTCGACCCCGTGGAGCGGCCGGACCAGGGAGACCGGGGCCCCGGCCGGGAAGGTGGACGCGCCGTGGACCGTCCCGATGCGCCGGCCCGCGATCGCGATGCTGGCGATCTGGATCAGGGCCAACAGCGCGCCGAGGGACAACGCCGACACCGTGGGGTCAATCATGCGGATCCCTTGTTCACGCCCGTGATCGGCCCGGATCGCCGGCGAGCGCGTTGAATCAAGGACTTAGAGCCGTCCCCGATCACAACGTGATCGGGGACGGCTCTAGCGGCCGGACCGCGTCAACCGTGTGACAGCGCCTCCCTCAGAACCGCAGCGTGAGGTTGCCCTTCACGGCCTGGTCCTGCGCCCGGGCGCCGACTTGGCCGGTGTAGGACACGCCGAGGGTCGCGTTCGGCGCCACCCGCAGGTCGAGCCCCGCACTCGCGACCAGCGCGTCCCGGTCGATCGGCACCCCCGCGCTCAGGAAGGCCGGGCCGGTGCCGAAGCTCAGCAGCGCCGTCGGGACCACGTCCCCGAACGCCCGCCGGTAGCCAAGCAGGCCGTAGGCCTTCACCGGAAGCCCGAAGCCCAGATCCAGGCTGGTCTGCGCCCGCACGCCTGCCGTCACCGCGCCGAGGTCATAGTCGCGCGCGTAGCTCACCAGGGCCGCCGCGCCGCCCGTCTCCGCAAACCCGTCCCGCCGGATGCCGATATAGGCCGCGCCGACGAACGGCTCGAGATAGGTCGAGGCCTGCTGCAGCGCCGGGCCGTCCTTCGCCATCAGGGCCGCCGGCGCGCTCAGGGTGAACCGGTAGCCGATCTCGCCGAAGCCCTGGATTGTGTGGCCGCCACCATGCCCGGTCGGGCTGTCCGACAGGCCGTACAGCACGCTGCGCCGAGTGCGGGTGTCGGTGTCGGCGTAGAGGGCGCCGAGCCGCACCGCGACCGGACCGAATTCGTACCCGCCGTAGACGCCGCCGAAGCCGCTCTTGAGCGTCGCGCTCTCCGCCCGGGCATTGCCGCCCTGCCGGCCGGCGCTGTCGAGGTTGGCCTCGGTGTAGCCGCCGACCACGCCGAACTTGAACCCGCTCGGCAGCCGGATGTCGGCGCCGAGCGCGAAGCCGGCGATCTGCCGGTCGAGGTCGAAGGCGTTGCCGCCCCCGCCGGCCGTGCCGAACGCACCAAAACCCTGGCCCCAGAGCCCGAACACCTGCGGGTCGAGGATCCGCGCCGGCACGCTCGCCACCACGGGCGACCGGCCCGGCAGGTCGGCGCTGTAGGCCGCCGGCACGCGGCCGTCGTCGAGGCTCGCGGCCGAGCCGCCCCAGCGCAGCCGGTCGAGCACCGCCTCGCGCACGAAGAACGCCGTCTCGTAGGCCGCCGACACCGTGCCGGCGTGGATGTCGCCGGCGAGCGCCCGGAAGCCGTCGGCGGCCTCGGCGGTGGTGAACGCCAGGGCGGCGTCGTAGGCCCGGCCGGACCCCGCCGCCTGGAGCGCGTTGGCGGACGCGACGCCGTTGCGGCCGGTGGCGCCGGCGGCCAGCGGGACGTCGTTGCGGGTCAGCGTCAGGGCGACGTCGTTGGGCAGGTAGCGCAGGCCGGGGCTGAGGAAGGCGAGGTTCGCCGTGACCCCGTCGAACCGTCCCGAGACGCCGCCGGCCGCGCTCAGGATGGCGTAGGTGGTGCGCGGGCTGTAGGCGCCTGAGGCGGCCACGACCTGCACGGTGCCGCCACTGAGGCTCACGGCACCGCCGGCCGCGATCCTGTCGGCCTGTCCGGCGGCGTTGGCCTCGACCCGGTAGACCGAGCCCGGCGCGAAGGCGACCGAGCCGGCGACGTTGAGGGTGCCGATGGAGTTGCCCGGCGCCACGATACCGCCCGACAGGGCGTTGAGGCCGCCGAGCGTGCCCGAGCCGCCGAGCAGTCCGCCGGCCCCGACCGAGACGGTGCCCGCGATGGTGCCGTTGGCGTAGAGCGCGCCGCCGTTGCCGATTCCGACATCGATGCCGAGGCGGTCGCTCGTGTCCATCCGCAGGGTGCCGGTGACGGCTCCGAAATAGCCGGCGGCGGAATAGAGGTCGATGCGGCTCCAGTAGCTGAGCGGGCTGCCGTAGAAGGCGGCGAGCGCGTTGGTCTGCGTGTTGACCACGATCTGGTTGATCGTGGCGGTCGAGAGCTGGCCGTAGAGGCCGCCCTGCGGGGCGAGCGTGCGGGCGGCCGCGGTCGATCCGCCGTAGAGCGGCGCCAGCAGGATCGCGGCGTCGGGGCCGCCCGCCGGGGCCGCCTCGCGCGGGGCCTGGGCGAAGGTGAGGGTCGGCAGGCCGTAGGTGAGGCGCTGCTGGTAGGCGGCCTGGCTGGCCCCGGATGGCACGTAGGGGTTGCCGGCGGTGTTGGCGGCGCCACCCGCGCAGGCCGCGACGGTGTCGCCGCATTGGGCGGCGAGGTAGGCCTGGAGCTGCCCCTGCGCCTGCACGAACTGGTTCGGCAGGTTGATCGCGACGCCGGTCACCGCGGCGTTGTTGACGTAGGCCGGGTTCGTGAACGCCTGGGCCAGGTCGTAGGCCGCCAGCGCCCGGCTGCCGATCACGTCGAGCGGATAGTGGACGCCGAGCACGATCCGGCTCTCGCCGTACTCGGAGGCCCGCAGCAGCACGTTCTGATATTGCTGCGGCACCAGCATCGCCAGCAGGTAGCCGCTGGTGAACGCGTAGGTGGTGTGCCCGCTCGGGAAGGAGGCGTTGGTCGCGAGGCCGGTGAGCGCCGTCGGATCGAACGGGTTGATCCGGCCGGGTGCGACCTGGACCGGGCGCGACGAGCCGTAGACGTCCTGGCCGGGCTGGGTGTTGGTGACGCCGTAGGCGAGGTCGTAGACGCTGTTGGTGGTGTTGGGCAGGCCGTTGGCGGTGGGCAGGCTGTAACCCGCCGGCGCCACGGCCGGCACCGCCACGTAGTTGGCCGGCGTCACGCTCGGGTTGTTGGCCGCGCCGTTGGCGAAGTAGTTCTTGGCGACGCCGAGGTTGTTGCCCGTGAAGGTGTTGGCGTTGACCAGCAGGTTGACCACGCTGCCGAGGGCGCCGTTCACGCCCTGGGCGGTCCCGCGCTGGTAGATCGGGCCGAGCTGCGCACCGAGGCCGCCGACCCGTTGCTGCGGGACGATGCCGTTGATCGGAATCTGTCCGGGCAGGCCGCCGGCGATGTTGGCCGCGACGCCGTAGCTGCCGAGCCCCGAGGACGACAGGCTGTTGCTCGCCGCGCTGAGCAGGTTCTTGTCGCTGATCGCCACCTGCTGCCGGGCGAGGTCCGCGCCGGTGTTGAGCGCGATGGTCTGCGCCAGGTTCAGGGTCAGCGTCGCCTGCCCGGCCGCCGTCCCGTTGAGCGCCAGGTAGGGCGCCAGCAGATTGAGCACGTTGACGTCGGAGGCCGTCGTGTTGACGGTCTGCGCCTGCACCTCCGACCCGCACGCGGCGACCATCAAGGCCGCGATCGAGACCCCAAAGCGAACGTTCATTCCTGGCCCCCAAGCCCGCGGCCATTCGGCCTGCGGCGGGAGATTTAGCCACTTCCACGAACGCGAATGCGTCATAATCCATTCACAAAGCCCTGAATCATCGCGTGTATCCCGGCAGCAACAGCACGATATATTAGCCGGCACAAATCCAGGTTCGGATCGTCTTGCGCTATGCTTCCGAAGCTGCGGCCGCACCGCCACAAAAGCTTCACGCGTCCCCCGCGCCCGACGCCGGCCTTTCGATCGACGCGGACCATCGCCGGACGGATGTCAGGTCTCGGTACCCGGACCCGGCGCGGTCGTACCAGTAAACACCGCGACCCAGACCTCGAAGAGGGCGGAATAGACTTCGTCCGGATTGATATTTTCGGATCGTTGGCGGTGGACGCACGAATATAATGCTTCGCTGAATACATTCGGTAAAACGTCACCGAAACGTCATCCCAGAATCTTAATCCCGGCTCGCTTCCCAAGACGATTCAACGCGAGGGCCCATGTCCGATTTCGCCGTCATTCCGCAACACGGGGTGGGGAGCAGGCCCGCGGGCGGTCCGCGCCTCGAGCACGGGATCCATCTGGGGGGCGTCGTCGCCTTCCTGGCGGTCCTGGTGGCTGGGCTCGGCTACGCGGTGGTGAGCCTCATCGCCGACATGAACGCCGTCGGCGAGGCGCCGCTGGCCTACGGGGCCTTCGCGCTGCTCGGGCTCGCGCTGCTGATCGCCCTCGCCTTCGAGTTCGTGAACGGGTTCCACGACACCGCCAACGCGGTGGCCACCGTGATCTACACCCACTCGATGCCGCCGCTGGTGGCGGTGGTCTGGTCGGGCTTCTTCAACTTCCTGGGGGTGATGCTGTCCTCCGGCGCGGTGGCCTACGCCATCGTCACCCTGCTGCCGGTGGAGCTGATCCTGCATGTCGGCTCGGGGGCCGGCTACGCGATGATCTTCGCGCTGCTGCTCGCCGCCATCATCTGGAACCTCGGGACCTGGGCTTTCGGCCTGCCGAACTCCTCGTCGCACGCGCTGATCGGCTCGGTGCTGGGCGTCGGCCTCGCCAACCAGCTGATGGGCGGCGGCGACGGCACCGCCGGCGTCGACTGGAACCAGGCCTTCAACGTGTTCAAGGCGCTGCTGTTCTCGCCCCTGTGCGGCTTCGCCCTCGCGGCGCTGCTGCTGCTGGCCCTGAAATTCGCGGTGCGCCGCAAGGACCTCTACGAGGCTCCCAAGGGCGAGACGCCGCCGCCGGTGTGGATCCGCGGCCTCCTGATCCTGACCTGCACGCTGGTGTCGTTCTTCCACGGCGGCAACGACGGCCAGAAGGGCATGGGCCTGATCATGCTGATCCTGATCGGCGCGGCACCCACCGCCTACGCGCTGAACCGCACCATGTCGGACGACACGACCCCGGCCTTCATCCAGAGTTCGGCGGCGGCGAGCCAGGTGTTCTCCGCCCGGGCCGCCGGCGCTCCCCAGCCGGAGGCGGCACAGGCGCGCCGGACGGTGACGGACGCCCTCAAGTCCAAGGACCTGAACCAGCCGCCGGTCTACGCCGCGCTCTCCGCGCTCGCCACCGACATCGCCACCAGCGTGAAGAACTACGGCGCGATCCGCACCGTCCCGGCCGCCCAGACCGAGAACCTGCGCAGCGCCATGTACCTCACCGCCGACGCGGTGCGGCTGCTGCCCAACGCCGGCGCGGGTCTCTCCGAGGCCGAGACGACGACCCTGAAGAGCTACACCGGGCTGCTCAACAACGGCACCCGCTACATCCCGGGCTGGGTGAAGGTCTGCGTCGCCCTGGCGCTCGGCCTCGGCACCATGGTCGGCTGGAAGCGCATCGTCGTCACGGTGGGCGAGAAGATCGGCAAGACCCACCTCACCTACGCCCAGGGCGCCTCGGCCGAGATGGTCGCCGCGGGGACGATCGGGCTCGCCGAACTCTACGGCCTGCCGGTCTCGACCACGCACATCCTGTCCTCGGGCGTCGCCGGGACGATGGCGGCCAACGGCTCGGGCCTGCAGATGGCCACGGTGCGCAACATGGCGCTCGCCTGGATCCTGACCCTGCCGGCCGCCATCACGCTGGCCGCGACCTTGTTCTTCCTGCTGCGCCACGTGTTCTGACGCCGCGGGTATCGGCGGGGTCGAGCCCCGCAATCGACGGACAAGCATGACGACGGACAGGGCCGTTTCCGCACCCCGCGGAAACGGCCCCATCTGTTCCGGCCCCGGTTTCCCGAGACCTCACGGGCGCGCCATGGCTCGCACGAAGGCGAGGCAGGTGCGGCGCGCGGCGACGGTCTCGATCGCCATGAAGGCCGTCACGAGATCCGCCGCCTGAGCCACGGCCTCGCGCGGCTCGGGCTCGTCCGGCAGGAAGGCGGCGACCGGCATGCGGAGCGTTCCGGCGATCCGCTCCAGGATCTCCCCGGAGCGATCCGTCTCGGGCTGCCCGTGAACCGGATGGGTCATGGCGCAGGCCATCGCTCAGGCCGCCTGGTTACCGAGCTGGATCGCCCGGGCGATCTCCGAGCGCCGCTTGGCGTAGCCGGGGGCCACCATCGGGTAGTCGGCCGGCAGGCCGAACTTGGCGCGGTAGCGCTCCGGGGTGAGACCGTTGGCGGTGAGGTGGCGCTTCAGCGTCTTGTACGAGCGGCCGTCGATGAAGCTGATCAGGCCGTCCTCGCCGATCGAGGCCTCGACCTCGGCGGCGGCCGGGCCGGTCCAGGACGTGGCGGAGCCGGCGGGCTTGCGCTGGAGCACCGCGATCGCGGCATGGACCTGATCGATCAGCACCGGCAAATCCCCTGCCCCCACAGGGTTTCGCGACACGTAGGCCGCAACGATCGCGCCGACTTTCTCGAGCAGGAAGGATGAGCGGGGTTCGGGTTCGTTGATCATGTGAGGCGCTGCTGTTCAATCTCACGTCATCAATACCCCACGTCCGCCGACCGACGGCCCGAAGGTCCGCCCCAGTGATCGACAGCCGCGAGGCGTCCCACCGGCGGTGAGTTGCCAAGTTCACCTCAGGTTGCTCAAATGCATCCCTTGAGGCTGAAAATAATATACAATATGTGTCGGGCGGCGCTTGTCTGGTGACGCGGATCCCTTGTTCCGGCCGCGCGAAATGCCGTTCGGTCGAAAAATTTACTTATGGAAGCATTGTTTTCGACAGAGGGTCTTAACCCCCTGCACAGCTTTCGGCGCTGGCGGGAGTCGCTCGTCGGGCGGGGTGTCCCCCTCGAGCAGACGCGCCTCGACGACCGCCCCTTCCGGGCCAAGCTGGAAGCCGCGAGCGTCGGCCCGCTGGTGCTGACCCGCGTCGCGCACGGCGCCATGCGCAGCGAGGCGACGCGCGGGCTGATCCGGCGCAACGGCAAGGACGGCACCGTCGTGGTGATCTTCAAGCTCGCCGGCACGTCGATGCGCAGCCAGGATGACCGCAGTTCGGTGCAGCGCCCCGGCGAGTTCGTGGTGATCGATCATCGTCCGGCCGCGCACGAGTCGGGCACGGACAGCCAGTCCATGTTCCTGGAGCTGCCCCGGGAGCGCCTGGAGAGCGTGCTCGGGTCCACCCGGCTCTACACATCCCTGACGATGGGTGCCGACGTCGTCTCGACGGGGCTGACGGTCAAGTTCTTCCACGAGCTTGTCCGGTTGCGCGACCGGCTCGCCCCCGACTCGGCCGCCCGCATGGCGTCGGTCGGCGTGGACCTGATCGTCGCCAGCATCGCCGAGCGCCTGACGCTGGAGGTGTCCCGGCCCCTACACGGGACCGTCGTGGTCCAGCGGGCCAAGGCCCATGTCGAGGCCCATCTGGGCGACCCGACCCTCGACCCGCCCCAGCTCGCGGCGGCGATGGGCGTGTCCCTGCGCCGGCTCCAGGAACTGTTCCACGAGCGCGGCCAACACATCTCCGACTGGATCTGGCAGCGTCGGCTGGAGGCTGCGGCCAAGCGCCTGGCCGACCCGGGCTGCGCCCACCTGCCGATCGGAACCCTGGCCTTCGGCTGCGGCTTCGCCAGCCAGGCCCACTTCTCCCGCCGCTTCAAGGAACGCTACGGCATGGCCCCCCGGGAGTACCGCCACGCGACCCTCTTGAGCATCCCGTAAACCACCACATCGCCCGGCATCGCCAGGGACAGCACCCGTGCAGCCCGTATTCTCGACCGACAACCTTCACCCGAAGAGCAGCTTCAAGATCTGGCGGGAGACGCTGTTCGAGCGGCTGGTGCCGATCGAGATCGAGCGCCTCGACGACAGCCCGTTCGCCGGCAAGATGGAGTTCGCCAACGTCGGCACCCTGCGGATGACCCGGGTCACGCAGGGCGCCCTGCGCAACGAGACGACCCCCAATGCCGCGCGCCATCACGACCGGGCCGGCATGGCCGTCGTGCTGTTCAAGCTCTCCGGCAGGTCGACCTGCCTTCAGGACGGCCGGGACTCGGTCCAGAAGCCGGGCGACATCGTGGTGCTCGATCACCGGCCGTCCGTGGTGACGACGAGCCCGGGCAGCCAAGCCGTGTTCCTCGAATTGCCGCGCGAACGCCTCGAGAGCATGCTCGGATCGACCCGCCTCTACACCGCGCTGTCGATGGGGGCGGAGATGGCCTCGACCAGCCTGGCATCGACCTTCTTCCGCGAGCTGATCCAGGTGCGCCACCGGCTCGATCCGGACTCGGCCGAGCGGATGTCGACGATCGGGCTCGACCTGATCGTGGCCTGCATCGCCGAGCGGATGGCCCAGGAGGTGCCGCAGCCGCTGCACGGGACCGTCGTGGTCCAGCGCGCCAAGGCCTTCGTCGAAGCCAACCTCGGCGACCCGACCCTCGACCCGCCCCAACTCGCGGCGGCGGTGGGCGTGTCGCTGCGCCGGCTGCAGGAGTTGTTCCACGAGCGCGGCCAGCACATCTCCGACTGGATCTGGCAGCGCCGCCTCGTGGCGGCCGCCAAGCGCCTGGCCGACCCGAGCTGCGCGCATCTGCAGATCGGCGCCGTGGCCTTCGGCTGCGGCTTCGCCAGCCAGGCCCATTTCGCCCGCCGGTTCAAGGAGCGCCACGGCCTGTCTCCGCGGGAGTACCGGGTCGCGGCCCTCCTGGACACGGCGGAGCGGCCCGACGATCCGACGCGGCGGCGATAGGATTCCCCGGCGGTCTCATCGCCGCCGCCGCACGCGGTCCGGTCCCTGTTCCGGGCAGAGTGAGGGCAGTCGGGGATCGCCCCGCCCGCGGGACACAAGATCGCATTCGCCTCGTGGTACTCCGCTTGCATACACGATGAAATTTTTTGTATACAAGGACAAAACACCGTCTTCACGACTTTGATAATCCGGCAAGTACTGAATTTTATAGCACAGTTTTCAGCAACAGATCGAGGTTCAGCCCAAATATTTCAGAGGTCTGTCGCGCCGTTGTCCGGCGTCTGCCATCGCCGAAAACGGAAATATACTTATGAAATTATTGTTTTCGACAGATAATATTCCTATCGATGTTCGATTCAAACGATGGCTGGAGACGCTGGAAGAGCAGCGCCTGCCCCTCGAACAGGAGCAGCTCGACGCCGCGCCCTTCGAGGCCAGGCTGGAGATCGCCACGCTCGGTCCGCTCACCATGACCCGGGTCTCGGAGGGCCCGCTGCGCAGCGAGGCGACACCTGCCAAGATCCGCCGTCTGGGTGACGACGGCTGGATCAGCGTGGGCCTCACCCTCGCCGGCACCACGACGATCGCGCAGCGGGATCGGGTCTCGACGCAGCGGCCGGGCGACCTGGTGGTGATCGAGCATCAGCCGACGGTGATGACGACGAGCCCGGGCAATCGATCCTTGTACCTGAAGATTCCGCGCGAACGGCTGGAGGGCGTGCTCGGGCCGGCCCACCGCTACGCGGCCCGGACGGTGGGCGCGGACCTGGCCACCGCGACCCTGGCGATGGGCTACTTCGCGGAGTTGAGCCGCATGCATCACCAGCTCGACCCGGTCGCGGCCGCCCGCATGGGGTCGATCGGCGTGGACCTGATCGTCGCCAGCATCGCCGAGCGGATGGCGCAGGACCTGCCGCAGCCGCTCGGCGGCAACGTGCTGGTCCAGCGGGCCAAGGCGCATGTCGAGGCGAACCTCGGCGATCCGAGCCTCGATCCGTCTCAGCTGGCGGCCGCGGTCGGCGTGTCGCCGCGCCGGCTGCAGCAGCTGTTCCACGAGCGGGGCCAGGACGTCTCCGACTGGATCTGGCAACGCCGGCTCGAGGTCGCCGCCGACCGCCTGATCGACCCGGCCTTCACCAACCTGACGATCGCGACCCTGGCCGCCGGCTGCGGCTTCACCAGCCGGGTCTACTTCACGCGCCGCTTCAAGAACCGCTTCGGCCTGACGCCCAGCGATTTCCGCTACGCCGTCGGGCTCAGTCCGCAGTAGCGGTTCGGCAAGCCGTTCAAGGGCCGCGGTCGCTCCGGCGCAGGCTCGCCGGCATGGCGAACAGCAGGAGGCCGGCCGCCACCAGGCAGAGCGACCCGATGACGTAGAGGGCCGGCGTGGTCGATCCGGTCAGGTCCTTGACCCAGCCGACCATCACCGGGCTGACGATGCCGCCGAACTGGCCGAGCGTGTTGATCAGCGCGATGCCCCCGGCCGCGCCGACGCCGGTGACGAGCTTTGCCGGCAGGGTCCAGAAGGTCGGGATCGAGGCGACGATGCCGGATCCCAGCAGCGCCAGCGCGATCATCAGCGGCACGATCTGCCGGTCGAACAGGCCGGCGGTGAAGAACCCGATGGCGGCGGCGATCGCCAGCGCGGCGACGAACTTCGGCCGCTCGCCCGAGGCGTCGGACAGGCGCCCGACCACCACCATGCTGATCGCGCCGCAGATGTACGGGACCGCCGTGAGGAGGCCGACATAGGCGGCGCTGCTGCCGCTGGCGGTCTTGATCAGGTCCGGCCCCCAGAAGTTCAGCCCGTAGGAGCCGATCTGGAGGAGGAAGTAGACCAGCCCGATCATCAGGAAGCCCGGCTGGCGCAGCGCGCCGAGGAGCGAATGGTCGCCGATCTCGCGGTTGTGGTGGGCGATCCGGGCGGACAGCAGGTCCTTCTCCGGCTGCGACAGCCAGCGCGCATCGGAGATCCGGTCGTCGAGGCGCATCAGCACCAGGGCGCCGAGCAGCAGGCAGGGCAAGCCGCCGGCCAGGAACAGCCATTGCCAGCCGGCGAGCCCGGCGACGCCGTTGAGGCCCCCGAGGATCAGGCCGGCCACCGGCGCCCCGAGGATGCCCGAGAACGCCGAGGCCACGAACAGGAACGAGGTGATCCGGCCGCGATGCGAGGCCGGGAACCACAGGGTCAGGTAGTACAGGATGCCGGGCGCGAAGCCGGCCTCCATGGCGCCGATGATGAAGCGCAGGGTGTAGAAGTGCCATTCCGTGCGGATGAAGATCATCAGCGCGGTGGCGATCCCCCAGGAGATCATGATCCGGGCGATCCAGCGCCGCGCGCCGACCCGGTAGAGGAACAGGTTCGACGGCACCTCGAAGATGACGTAGCCGACCACGAACATGCTGGCGCCGAGACCGTAGGCGACGTTGCTGAAGCCGAGGTCGCTCTGCAGCTGGAACTTGGCGAAGCTGATGTTGATCCGGTCGAAGAACGCGAACAGGTAGCAGACCATGATCAGCGGCATCAGCCGCCACGCCACCTTCCGGACGATGCCGGCCTCGGTCACGTCCTCTGGGCGCGCGGGGGCGCCGGTCACCGCGATGGCCATCGTGTTCCTCCCTCGATCGGTCCGCCCGTCGAAGACGGGGGCAGCTGCGCGGGACCGCCTTCAGATGGGCGGCTTCCTCGCACGGTGTCTCAAGTCACGGGTTTCCAAAGGGCTCAGCCCTTTGGCGGGGTTCGGGGGCGGAGCCCCCGATGCATCGGGCTAAGGCCGCCCTTCGCTCAGGCGGCCCGGGGGACCGGGTGCAGGTCGCAGGGCCGGCCCGCCTGGGCGACCTGGCCGGGCACCGGGTGGCCGACCAGCCGGGGCAGGTCCCGGGACAGGGCGATCAGGGCCGGCAGGTCGAGGCCGGTCGGGATCCCCATCTCGTGGGTCATGCTGACCAGATCCTCGGTGCAGATGTTGCCGGTGGCGCCCGGGGCGAACGGGCAGCCGCCCAGGCCGCCGAGCGCCGCATCGAAGCGGCGCGCCCCCGCCTGCCAGGCCGCCAGCACGTTGGCGAGGCCGACCCCGCGGGTGTTGTGGAAATGCAGCGTCAGGTGCTCGGCCGGGACGATCTGCAGGACGCGGGCGACGAGGCGCTCGACCTGGCGCGGGTTGGCCATGCCGGTGGTGTCGGCGAGCGTCACGCCGGTGATGCCGAGCGCGCGATAGCGCTCCACCTGCGCGACGACCTTGTCGACCGGCTGGTCGCCCTCGAACGGGCAGCCGAAGGCCGTGGCGACGGAGGCGTTGGTCAGGACGGCCGAGCCCTTCACGGTCTCCATGATCTTGGAAAACCCTGCGATTGAGTCGTCCGGGCTCATGCCCATGTTGGCGCGGTTGTGGGTCTCGCTCACCGAGGCGACGAGGTTGATCTCGCCGACCCCGGCCGCCAGCGCCCGCTCGGCGCCCTTGGGGTTCGGGACGAGGGCCACGTAGACCGTTCCGGGACGGCGGCGGATCCCGGAAAAGACCTCGGCGGCGTCCCGGAGCGCCGGCACCGCCTTGGGCGAGACGAAGGACGAGACCTCGATGCGGGAGAAGCCCGCATCCGAGAGCGCGTCCACCAGGGCGATTTTTTCCGCGGTCTCGACCCAGGCGGACTCGATCTGAAGGCCGTCGCGGGGGGCGACCTCCTGGACCAGCATCGTGGCGTCGCTCATTTCACGGCTCCCGCGTCGCGCAGCGTCTGGATCGCGGTCGCGTCGAGGCCGAGATCGGCCAGGACCGCGTCGGTGTGGGCGCCGAGCGCCGGCCCCTGCCAGCGCACCGCCCCGGGGGTGCCGGACAATTTCGGCACGATGCCGGGCATCTTGACCTGCGTGCCGCCGGGCAACTCGGCCTGGAGGATCATGTCGCGGGCCTGGTAGTGCGGGTCGGCGACGATGTCGGCCACCGAGTAGATCCGGCCCGCCGGCACGTCCGCGGCGTCGAGGGCAGCCAGCGCGTCCGCGACGCTCCTGGCCTTCGACCAGTCGCCGATCACGCCGTCGAGCATGGCGGCGTGCTGCGAGCGGCCCTCGTTCGAGCGCATCCGCGGGTCCTCGGCGAGGTCGGGGCGGCCGATGGCCGTCATCAGTCGGCGGAAGATCGGGTCGCTGTTGCCGGCGATCACGACGTAGCCGCCATCCTGGGTCGGGTAGGTGTTGGACGGGGTGATGCCGGGCAGCGCGCCGCCGGTGCGGGTCCGGATCTCGCCGAGCAGATCGTATTCGGGGACCAGGCTCTCCATGACGTTGAAGACGCTCTCGACCAGTGAGACGTCCACCACCTGCCCGGCGCCGCCGTTGACCTTGACGTTGAGGATCGACATCAGCGCGCCGATCACGCCGTGGAGCGAGGCCAGGGTGTCGCCGATGCTGACGCCGACCCGGGCCGGGGGGCTGTCGGGGGAGCCCGTGGTGTAGCGCAGCCCGCCCATGGCCTCGCCGATGGCGCCGAAGCCCGGCCGGTCGCGATACGGCCCGGTCTGGCCGTAGCCGGAGATGCGCACCATCGTGAGCGACGGGTTGAGGGCCGAGAGCACGTCCCAGCCGAGACCCAGCTTCTCCAGGCCGCCGGGCCTAAAGTTCTCGACCACAACGTCGGCGCTCGCGGCGAGGCGCTTGACGATGTCGAGCCCCTCCGGCGTCTTGAGGTTGACCGCGATCGACTTCTTGTTGCGCGACTGGAGATACCACCACAGCGAGGTGTCGCCGTGCATCTTGCGCCAGGTGCGCAAGGGGTCGCCGCCCTCGGGCGCCTCCACCTTGATCACCTCGGCACCGAACTCGGCCAGGAGCTTGGTGGCGAAGGGCGCGGCGATGAGCTGGCCGAGTTCCAGCACACGGATCCCGCTGAGCGGACCTGACACCGTCGTTCTCTCCCTGTCTTTGCCCGGAGGATACGACCGGCTTCCGGGCGATGTCCAAACGCTATGCGCGAGGCTGCGTTCTCCGCGCGCGAACGGAAGCCCCTCCTATCCCCCGGCCGTGCGCAGGTGATCCAGCAACAGGGCGGCGGCAGGGGGCAGCGCGCCGGGGCGGACCACCAGGGTGAGCGTCCGCGTCGCCCAGGGGTCGGTCAACGGCACCGCGGCGAGGTTCAGCTGCGGCCCGAGCAGGGCGAAGACCCCCTCGGGGATCGTGCCGAGGCCCATCCCGGCCTGCGCCATCCGGCAGATCCCGTCGAAGCTCGGCACGTGGATCCGCAGGCGCAGGGGCCGCCCGAGGCGCCGGGCCTCGTCCCGCAGGGCGGCGTAGATCGAGCTCTCCACGTGCAGGCCGACATGGTCGTATTCGAGGGTGTCGGCGAGGGCGATTGCGGCGTGCCCGCTCAGCGGATGGTCGGCCGGCATCACCAGGACCAGGCGGTCGCCGCGATACGGGTAGGCGGTGAGCGAGCGGGTATCGGTGCCGCCGGCGCAGATCCCGAGATCGGCCGCGCCCTCCTCGACGCCCAGCACCACGCCGCCGCTCGGCCGTTCCGCCAGGTCGACGCGGATCTGCTCCTGCGCGGCCAGGAAGGCCTGGAGGTCCTCGGGCAGGAACTGCACGATCGCCGACAGGTTGGCGAGCATCCGGACGAAGCCGCGCACGCCGTGCGCGTGCTCGGCGAGTTCGAGCGCCATCTGCTCGGCGCTCGCCAGCATCCGACGGGTATGGTGCAGCAGCGTCTCGCCGGCCGGCGTCGGGCGCATCCCCCGGGGCTCGCGGGTGAGGAGCGCGCAGCCCAGCGCGCGCTCCAGCTCGGCCAGGCGCTTGCTCACCGCCGAGGGGGCGATCGCCGCCCGCCTTGCCGCGCCGTTGAGCGTCCCGGCCTCGCAGATCGCCGCGAACAGGCGCAGCGTCTTCAGGTCGAGGCGGCTCACGGTCGCCGCGGTCGGACGCGTCTCGCGAATGCCTACGGCCTCGTCTTGGCGGCCCCCGGGGGGCCGCGCCAGTCCCGCGCGCCGACCGGCTGGCCGTACGCGCCGTGACCGAGCTTCGCGCCCTGCCGGTTGACCACGCCGAAGCGCAGGACAGCCTGCTCCAGGTAGTCGATGGCGTCCACGAGGTCGGCGCGGGCGGCCGCGACCGCGCCCTCGCCTTCCTCGCCCGGGGTCTCGGCGAGGTTCACGGCGGCGATCAGCACCCGGTCGCGCTCCTCCTCGATCCGCCGGTCGCGCTCGACATGGCCGCGGACCCGGGCGTCGAACGCCTCGATCACCGACCAGGGCAGCGCGTCCTTGTCCACAGGCGCCCGGAAGGCCAGCGCGTGGCGCCTTGCCGCCGCCGCCGCGGCCCTGACGTGGTCGGCGAGTTCTGCATCCATCCCGGGTCCCCGTGCGGTCTCGCCCATGCTGTCTCGAACGCGCGCCGGTCCCGGCCGTTGCCGAGGCCCTTACCGGGTCGCACCGCCTGCCCTCAAGCGTGAATCCGGCGGGGCCCTTACCTTGACAAGGCGCGGCCTTATCTCTCGGAACTGTGATCGGTGTACCGGGCCTCGCCCGGAAGGGAGTTCCCCGGAATGGTTTCGATGCTGAATGCCGGCGCCCTGCGCCCCTCCTCCGCGGCGGCGCGCCTGCTGAGCGCGCTCACGGTCCTGCTGGTCGCCACCGGCCTCTCGGGCTGCGGCGCGATCAACCGCGTGCCGACCCTGGAGGAGCAGGCGAAGTCGTCCTGGAGCGAGGTGCAGAATCAGTACCAGCGCCGGGCCGACCTGATCCCCAACCTGGTCGAGACCGTGAAGGGCTACGCCCAGCAGGAGAAGGACGTGCTGATCGGCGTGACCGAGGCCCGCGCCAAGGCGTCGAGCGTGAAGGTCGACGCCTCGACGGTGAGCGACCCGCAGAAGTTCAAGGAATTCCAGGACGCGCAGAACCAGCTGTCGGGGGCCCTCGGGCGCCTGCTGGTCACGGTGGAAAAGTACCCCGACCTGAAGTCGAACCAGAACTTCCTGGCCCTGCAATCGCAGCTCGAAGGCACAGAGAACCGCATCGCCGTGGCGCGGCGCGACTATATCGGCGCGGTCCAGGCCTACAACACCGAGCTGCGCACCATCCCGGGCCGCTGGATCGCAGCGATCATGTATCCGGAGTCCAAGCCGATGGAGACGTTCTCGGCGACGCCCAACTCCGACCGTCCGCCGAACGTGAAGTTCTAGAGACGGCGCGGATAGATCGATGCGGCTCATGGGCTTGAGCCTCACCACGGTGGTGCGGCTCCTCCTCGCGCTGGTCGTGCTGTTCGGGTGCCTGGCCGTCTACGCGGTCGGCGCGCTGGCAGCCGACCTGACCTTCCCGCCGCTGACCGGCCGCGTGGTCGACGCGGCCGGCATCCTCACGCCGGACCAGCGCGGGACGCTCGAGGCCAAGCTGAAGGCGCACGAGGACAAGACCTCGGACCAGGTCGTGGTGGCGACCGTGCCCAACCTGCAGGGCACGACCGTCGAGGATTACGCCAACCGCCTGTTCCGGGACTGGAAGCTCGGGCAGGCCAAGACCAACAACGGCGCCCTGCTGCTGGTGGCGCCGAGCGAGCGCAAGGTTCGGATCGAGGTCGGGTACGGGCTCGAGGGCGCGCTGACGGACGCGCTGTCCCGGGTGATCATCGCCAGCGCGATCACGCCGCGCTTCAAGACCGGCGACTATTACGGCGGGATCGATGCCGGCGTCGACGGGATCCTGGGGATCCTGTCGGGGGATGCGCAGGAGTGGCAACGCAAGCCGCAGGTCCGCAGCGACGAGGTCGATCCCGGGCAGGTCGCGATCTTCATCGCCCTGTTCCTGATCGTCCTGTTCGTGGCCTGGCGCATGAACCGGGGCGGACGGGCCGGGCGGGGCGGCGGCATCGTGTTCCTGCCCGGCCCAGGCTCGGGCGGATGGAGCGGCGGCTACTCGGATGGCGGTTCGTCCGGCGGCTTCGGCGGCGGATTTTCCGGCGGGGGCGGCTCCTCCGGCGGCGGGGGAGCCTCGGGTGACTGGTAGGATCGCGGACGTTCTCCCCCCGGAGGCGCGCGAACGCCTCGCCCAGGCGGTATCCCGGGCCGAATCCGGCACGTCCGGCGAGATCGTCGTGATGGTCGGCCGCCGCGCGGGCGCCTACCGCTCCGTGGTGCTGCACGCCGCCCTGATCGCCGGGCTGATCCTGCCCTGGCCGCTGATCGCGCTGACCGGCTGGAGTGCGGTCACGATCCTGCTCGCGCAGGCGGCCCTGGTCGCCGCGATCCTGGGCCTGAGCCAGATCGAGCGGCTGAGCCTCGCCCTGGTGCCGCGCAGCCTGCGCAGCGCCCGGGCCCGGGAGGCCGGGCAGCGGGCGTTCTGGTCCAGGGGCCTGAGCCGGACCCGGTCCCGCACCGGCGTGCTGCTCTACCTGTCCCTGGCCGAGCGCCACGCCGAGATCGTCACGGATCTCGGCGTGCTCGGGCGAATCCCGGCGCAAGCCTGGGACGGCATCCTGGCCGAACTCGGCGGGGCGCTGGCGCGCGGCGAGATCGAGGGCGGCCTGACCGTGGCGGTGGAGCGCATCGGCGCCTGCCTGGCGCAGCACCTCCCGGCCGGGCCCCACGATCCGGACGAATTGCCGAACCGGGTGATCGTCGCGGATTGAAGCGTCATTCCGGAAGGCGGGCGCCGGCTTTCGGAAAGGGACGATGCGAAGCAAAGACCTGGCGCATCGTGCCTGGCGTATGAAGCGCGGCCCTTTCCCGGACATCCGGCACGTCAGGGGACGATGATCCGGGGCCCGGCGCGGACAGCGCCGCCGCTGCATGCATCCGGGAAACGGCACCGCGAGACAGGAAACGCCCGGCGACGCACGTTTCCATCGAGACCTGAGCCTAATCTCGGGTCCGCCGCAGCGCGGCCATCACGGCCTCGGGCGAGGCGTCGCATCCCGCCGGCACGACCAGCTTCACGGCCAGCTCGTGCCGCGTCGCGGCCCCGTTCGCTCCCAGAACCGCGCCGGCCCGGCGCACGACATGCAGGACGCCCAGCGCCATCGCGGCCCGGGGGCCGTCGAGGGTCCAGCCCCGGTAGACGTAGACGACGCGGTCGTTCGGGTCGCGCGGCGCCGCGAGGGACGTGTCCGTGCCGTGGGGCGAGGGCTCGACGAAGTCGGCCACCACCGGGCGCGGGCACGCGGCGGTCCAGACCACCCGGCGCACGGCCTCGGCCCGGGTCAGGACCACGCCCGCGCCGAGATCGACCGCCGCGACGGCGGCGGCCGGCTCCGGGGCGGCCGGGCCGGTCCCGTAGGCCTGGACCCGCATCGAGACCGACAGGGCGAGCAGCAGGCACAGGGCGCCCAGGCCCGCGCGGTCGGCTCTGGTCAAACGGGACGCGCGACCGGGCACGGCGACCTCTCGACATGGATGACGATGGGCAGCAGCGAGGCCGCCACCGAGACCAGCGCCACGGTCACCGAGCCGGCCCCGTCGTGCCAGTGATGATAGGCCTCTGCCGACGGCAGCATCGCCAGGATCCGGGCGATGTTGATCGCGACGACCAGGATCGCGCTCGCCGCCAGGGCTCCCAGCGCCCCGCGGCCGATCGGTCGCCCGGCGATCTTGAGCACGCACAGCCAGATCAGGGCCGCCAGCGACAGGTTGTGGAACGCCGAGCAGCCCTCCAGCATCACGATCGACCAGTCCGGGCGGGTGCTGAGATAGACGCCGGTGGCGTGCAGGCCGGGAAACGCGAGGCGCCCGACCCAGGCCATCACGGCCACCTCGAACGGCTCGATGGCGTGGTAGAACAGCTTGAAGACGAGCTTGCTCCACAGCTCGCACACCGACAGGGCCAGCCAGATCTGACCGATATCGGCGAGCAGACGGTCTTCCGAGCGCCGGACGAGGAACCACGCCGCGACGAGCGTCATGCCGGCGTAGACCGCGTGGGGCTCGGGCAGGAACCACGTGAGCGCACCGGCGACCAGGATACCGGGGTCGGACCGCGTCAGCGCCGGGCGGACCTCACGGGCGGTGAACAGGAGGACCGCCGTCGCCAGCGCGGCGAACACCTCGCCGAACTTAAGCTCGACGAGGCGCTGAAGGCCCGGATCGGGCTCGAGCAGCAGGCGCTGCAGGGCGGCCGACAGGGAGGTGCCGCAGCCGAAGACCAGCAGGCTCCAGCGCGCGGCGTGGACCGGCGGGCTCGACGGGCGCGCGTGGGCCGTGCCGCCCACGATCGCCGTCCCCCGTCCGGCCAGGATCTCGGCCACGCCGGCGCTCTCAGGCGGCAGCCGGCCCGGACTGCTCGCGGCGCCTGCGGCGCAGGAAGGTCACGGTGCCGCCGGCGAGCGCGAGACCCAGGATCGCGTTGATCTCGGGCGAGGGCGCGCCACCGGAACCGCCACCGGCACCGGCACCGGCAGCGGCGCTGGATTCGAACAGGCCGGCAAACGCCCCGCCGGTTCCGTAGGGGCTCGCTTCGGCAAACCCACCCGCCGTGTAGGTGCCGGCGCTCAGGTGGATCTGCGCCGAGCTGAAGGCGGGATTCTGCAACGCGTCTAAAGCCGAGGTCGCGTAACTCCCGAGCGCGGGCGTGGATGTGAGCCCTGAGAAGATCGTCACGCCCGTCGATGATGTCACGTTGATCCGGAACTGATCACCGCTGAGATAGGAATCCACGATCGAGAGCGTTCCCGGCCCGGCAAGGCTGAAGGAGAACGTCGGCAGCACCGAGCCCGGACCGCCGAAATCGAAAGATCGGTACCCCGCGCCGAGGGCGAGATCGATCGTTTGCGCCCGCGCCGGCAAGGCCTGCGCCACCATGGCCATGGCCATGACCGCGACGACACGCGATAGGCTCTTACTCATCTGCCGCTCCCCTTCGACCGCATCAGCCCCATCGCCCCGCCATCGAAATGAATAACGAACCTTAGGACGTTAACCAATATTCTGTTATATCAGTATTTGACGATATGACTGGCACCAACGAGCGCGGTCAAGCGTGGCTATCTACTTATTAAGCCCGCTATAGCGCCTACTACTTTCGATGGCGTGCCTGCGAACAGTGTCGGCCGGCGCGAGGCTTGAATCGAAGCAGTCGATCGCGTGAATACGGCCTTCGCAAGCCACACCCGGAGGCAGTGACAGTCTTCGTGAAAGTTCACGGTGGCAGGATTTGTGCGTTGCCGCACGAACCCGAATCTGTACCGGTAACTCCGCAAGTCCGCCGGCGATTCTCCCTCACGACAGGCGCGGGCCGAGCCGCGCCTTCGGCATCCGCACGCGGGACGCCGAGATCGAGAGGGCGCGCGGTCGGTTAGGCCGGGATCGCCCGAGGAGGCCGTGATGAAGATCCTGATTGCCGCCACGCCGCTCACCGGCCACGTGAACCCGCTGCTCGCCATCGGCCGCGCCGCCGCCGCCCGGGGCGACACCGTGCAGGTGCTGACCGACCCGGCCTTCCAGGCCAAGGTCGAGGCGGCGGGCTTGGGCTTCGCGCCCTACGCGGACAACGATTCCGCCGGCTTCCTGGAGACGGCGCTGCCCGCCGGCCCGGAGCGGTTCCGGAGCGAATTCCAGCGGCGCTTCATCGATCCCATGCCGGTCCAGGCCGCCGCCCTGCGGGCCCTGATCGCCGCGGATGCGCCGGACGTGATCGTGGCCGGCAGCATGTTCCTCGGCGTTCTGCCGCTGCTCCTCGACAGGGCGCCGCGCCCGCCGATCGTCACCGCCAACATCAGTTTCCTGTTCCTCGAACGGCCCGACCACGCTCCGATCGGCCTGGGCCTGCCGCCCGCCCGCGACCCGTCCGAACTCGCCCGCTACGCCGCCCTGAAGGCGGGCATGGATGCCGCCTTCGCCAACCCGGTCCGGGCCTACGCGGACGCGCAGCTCGCGCGGCTGGGCGCGGCCCCGCTGCCGGCGTCGCTGCCGCACGCGGTGGTGGTCCTGCCCGACCTGTTCCTCCAGCCGACCGTGCCGGGCTTCGAGTACGATTACGGCACGCTGCCGCCGGGCGTCCGCTTCATCGGCCTGCTCCAGCCCCCGGCCCCGCCGGCGCCCCTGCCGGACTGGTGGCCGGAGCTGGAACGGGCCAACGCCGACGGCAAGCCCGTGGTGCTAGTCACCCAGGGCACCCTCGCCAACGCCGATTTCGGCGCGCTGGTCGAGCCGACCCTGGCCGCCCTCGCCGACCGGGACGACCTTCTCGTCCTCGCCACCACGGGCGGCCGCCCGGTCGAGGCGCTGCGCGGGCCGATCCCGGCCAACACGCGGGTCGCGCGGTTCCTGCCGTTCCGGGAGTTGCTGCCGCGGGTGAGCGTGCTCGTCACGAATGGCGGCTACGGCAGCGTCTCGCAGGCGCTGTCGAACGGCGTGCCGATCGTCTCGGCGGGCCTGACCGAGGACAAGGCGGAGGTGAACGCCCGGATCGGCTGGTCCGGGGTCGGCCTCAACCTCGCCACCAACGCGGCGGGGGTCGACGCCCTGAGGGAAGCCGTGGCGCGGGTGCTCGGCGAGCCGGGCTTCCGGCAGCGGGCCATGGCCCTGCAGGAGGCCTTCGCGGCGCGGGACGCCATGGCCGGCATCCTGGGTGCGATCGACGCGCTGGTCCGCACCGGCCCGGCCCACAACAGCGGCACGGCGGTTCCGATGGCGAGGTCGGCGTGAAGCCGGCTACCGATCATCCGGTGCTGCGGGTCGTGGTCGATCTCAACCGCTGCCAGGGCTACGCCCAATGCTGCTACGCGGCCCCGGACGCCTTCGCGATCCGGGGCCACGAGATCCTCTTCTACGATCCGGCCCCGCCGGCTGAGCGGCGCGGTGCGATCGAGCGCGCCGTCCAGGCCTGCCCGGTTCGCGCCATCAGCCTGCAGGCCGGCCCGGACGACGGAGATCTGCCGTGACCGCCGAGCCCGCCGGCATCGTGGTGATCGGCGCCTCGCTGGCGGGCCTGCGCGCCGCCGAGGCCCTGCGGCACGGCTCCTATGACGGGCCGCTGACCCTGGTGGGAGCCGAGCCGTATCGCCCCTACGATCGGCCGCCCCTGTCGAAGCACGTGCTCGCCGGAGAGCTGAGGCCGGAGGCGACCCGGCTGCCGGAGCGTACGCGCCTGCGCGCTCGCTGGCGGCTGGGGAACGCGGCCGTGTCCCTCGACCGGAAAGCCCGCACGCTCCGCCTCGCGGACGGTACGGAGCTGGCTTATCAAAAACTGCTGATCGCCACCGGGGCCGATTCCCGTCCCTGGCCGGTCGAGACCGGCGGCGGGCTCGCCGGCATCCACACCCTGCGCGGCCGTGACGACGCCGCGTCCCTCCGGGCGGACCTCCTGGCCGGGCCCCGGCGGGTCCTCATCGTCGGGGGCGGGCTGATCGGCTGCGAGGCGGCCTCCTGCCTGCGCGACCTCGGCCTGCCGGTGACCCTGGTCGATCCCAACCCGACCCCGTTGGCCCGGGCTCTTGGGACCTGGGTCGGCGGCGTGATCGCCGCGCGCCTGCGCGAGTCCGGCGCGGTGTTCCGCCCCGGCACCCAGGTGCTGCGGTTCGAGGGCGACGCGGCCGGCCGGGTCGCCCGGGCCCGCCTCGCGGACGGCGGCACCGTGGAGGCCGACCTCGTGATCGCCGCTCTGGGCGCGACCCGGGCCACCGGCTGGCTCCGGGGCGCCGGCCTGACGGCGGATCCCGGCGGCGTCACCTGCGACGCGGCCTGCCGGGTCCTGGACGCGGACGGAGCGCCCTGCCCCGACATCTACGCGGCCGGAGACGTGGCCCGCTGGCCGATCCGGCTCTACGGCGACCGGCTGGTCTCGGTGGAGCATTGGGGCAACGCCGTCGAGCAGGCGGCCCACGCCGCCCGCAACATGCTGGCGGCCCCCGAGGACCAGCGCGCCTACGTGCATCTTCCGGCCTACTGGTCCAGCCAGTTCGGGATCAACATCAAGGCCGTGGGTCTCACCGAGGGTGCCGACGCCGTCGCGGTGGTGCAGGGTACGCGCGCGTCCCGGCGCTTCCTCGCGGTCTACGGCCGGGCCGGACGCAGCATCGCGGCGGTCTCGTTCGACCAGGCCCGGTGGCTGCCCGCCTATGCCGAGGCGATCGAGGCGGGCGCCGCCTTCCCGCCGATCCTCGACGCCACGGACCAGCCCCGGATCGAGACCGCAGCGCCGGGCTTCCCGCCGGCGCGCCCCTCCGCCGAGGCCGCCCATGGCTGACCCGATGTCCGACGAGGCCCTGTTCGCCGCCGTGACGGACCCGGCCAACCGGGCCGACCCCTACCCGCTCTATGCCCGTCTGCGGCAGCGCCCGGTCTGGCGCCAGCCGGACGGCAGCTACGTGGTGAGCGGCCACGCGGCGATCCGCGGCCTGATCTTCGATCCGCGCCTCAGCTCGGAGGATCTGCCGCCGCCCCGCCGGCCGCGCACCGGCAACCCGCTCAAGGACCTCATCCTCAACCCGATCAAGAACCGCATCACCGCGACCCACCGGCCGCTGATCTTCCGCGACCCGCCCGACCACGACCGCCTGCGCAGCCTCGTCATGCGCGAATTCTCCATCACCCGGGTGCTCGGCCTGCGCGACCGGATCGCCCGCGAGGTCGATCAGCTCATCGACGCCTGCCGGGGGCGCTCCGAGATCTGCCTGGTGAGCGACCTGTCGTACCCGTTGCCAGTCACGGTGATCTGCGAACTGCTCGGCGTCCCCGAGGCGGACGAGCCGCGCTTCCAGGTCTGGGCGACGCAGCTCGCCACCGCGGTGGAACCGGATGCCCACCACGACGCCGAAACCCGCCGTCAGATCGTCGGGGCCTTCGACGCGATCGCCGCCTATATGCGCGACCTCATCCGCGAGAAGCGCCGGCGCCCGGCCGACGACATGCTCAGCGGGCTGGCCGCGCCCGGTCCGGATGGCCGGAAGCAGCTGAGCGACTTCGACCTGATCGCCACCGCGGTCCTGCTCCTGGTCGCGGGCCACGAGACCACCGTGAACCTCATCACCAACGCGATGCTGACCCTGCTGCGCCACCCGGGCGAACTCGAGCGCCTGCGCGCCGACCCGGAGCGGGCGCCGCAGGTGATCGAGGAGGTGCTGCGCTACGAACCGCCGGTGCATTTTCGGACCCGCAAGGCGTTGGGTTCGATCACCATGGCCGGCGAGACGATCCCGAAGGGCGCCCCGGTGATCCTGCTGTTCGCCGCGGGGAACCGCGACCCGGAACGGTTCTCCGAGCCCGACCGGTTCGATCCGGACCGAGCGGACATCCAGCATTTCGGCTTCGGCGGCGGCCTGCACTACTGCATCGGCGCACCGCTCGCCCGGATCGAGGCCGAGATCGCCCTGGTGGCGTTGAGCCGCCGCCTCGTAGCGCCCCGCCTGCTGCGCGACCCGCCGCCCTACCGGCCTGGCGCGTCGCTGCGCGGGCCGGAGCAGCTCGGGATCGGGATCGACGGGATCGTCTGAGAGCCCGTCGCCCCGGCCGGATTCCGGATGGGTTACGAAACGTGAACCGCCGGAATGTTTCCCGTGAAACATTCACAGGTTCCGGCCCCCGTCCCTGCTGGGACGGAGGAGCCGTCGATCCCGTGCGATCAGCGCCGCACCGGGACCGGACCGTTCATGCCGGGCCAGTCGGAGTAGCCGTTGGCGCCACCACCGTACCAGTAGGGCTTGGGCGCCTCGGCCAGGGGTGCGCCGCTGGCGAGGCGATCGACGAGGTCGGGGTTCGCGATGTAGGGGCGGCCGAAGCTGAACAGGTCGGCCCGGCCTTCGGCCAGCTCGGTCTCCGCGAGGTCGAGGGTCAGCTGGTTGTTGCCGATATACGCGCCCTTGAACCGACGGCGCAGGTCGAGGAAGTCGATCCCGTCCGGAACGTCGCGGGTCTGCTGGGTCACGCCTTCGATCGTGTGGACGTAGAGCAGGCCGAAGCCGTTCAGCGCGTCGACATAGGCGCCGTAGGTGGCGTGCGGATCGGAATCGAGCGGCGTCTCGCCGGGCTGCGTGGTGGCGGGCGAGAGCCGGATGCCAACGCGGGCGCCGCCGCCCCAGACCTCGGTGACCGCCCGGACCACCTCCAGGGGAAAGCGCAGGCGGTTCTCGATCGACCCGCCGTACCGGTCGGTTCGCTTGTTGGTGGAATCGCGGACGAACTGCTCCAGCAGGTAGTTGTTGGCCGAGTGGATCTCGACGCCGTCGAAGCCGGCCCGCTTGGCGTTCTCCGCGGCCCGCCGGTAGTCGGCGACGATTCCGGGGATCTCGTCGGTCTCCAGCGCCCGCGGCGTCTCGTGGGGCTTCATGCCGTCCTGGGTGAACGCGGTCCCCTCGGGCTTGATCGCGGAGGCCGAGACCGGCAATGCGCCGCCCGGCTGAAGATCGGGATGGGAGATCCGGCCGGTGTGCCAGAGCTGCAAGAAGATCCGCCCGTCATTGGCGTGGATCGTCCTCACGATCCGCGACCAGCTCTCCACCTGCGCGTCGGACCAGATCCCCGGGGTGTAGGCGTAGCCGACGCCTTGCGGTGAGATGTTGGTCGCCTCGGAGATGATCAGCCCGGCATTCGCGCGCTGCCCATAATAGTCGGCGGCGAAGTCCGGCGGCACGCCTTCGTCGTTCGAGCGGCTGCGGGTCAGGGGTGCCATCACCACCCGGTTCTTGAGCGTCAGGTCGCCGATGGTGACGGGTTGAAGGATCGGGCTGTTCGGCATGGGGCCTCGCACACGGCATCGCGGAAGGACGATGGCCGAAAACGCCTCGCCCAGGCTCGGAAGGGATGGCCAATAACCCGTCGAGGCCCGTCCGGGGTTCCACGGTCGCGCCTGGATCGGCCGAATCGGCTGCCATCGCAGGCCGGCGGCGCGGAATGCCGCGGGAACCGGCCTCCAGGGCCCGCCTTGCCCTGTCGGTCGCTTGCGAGCGGCGCGGCCTTGGGCGTCGCCGCAGCGGAACTTGACCGTACGGCCGGGCGCTTGCCCTGGCGAGGCCGCACCGCGCGGCTGTGCTTCCCCGATCTGGAGAACCGACCCGATGAAGGCACTCTGCTGGCACGGCAAGAACGATATCCGCTGCGACACGGTGCCGGACCCGGTGATCGAGGATGCCCGCGACGTCATCATCAAGGTGACGAGTTGCGCGATCTGCGGCTCCGATCTCCACCTGATGGACGGCCAGATGCCGACCATGAAATCCGGCGACGTGCTCGGCCACGAGTTCATGGGCGAGGTCGTCGAGGTCGGCCAGGGCTTCACCAAGTTCAGGAAGGGCGACCGCATCGTCGTGCCGTTCAACATCAATTGCGGCGCCTGCCGCCAGTGCAAGCTCGGCAACTGGTCGGTCTGCGAGCGCTCGAACCGCAACGGCGAGATGGCGGCCGCGCAGTTCGGCTACCCGACCGCGGGCCTGTTCGGATACTCGCACCTCACCGGCGGTTATGCCGGCGGGCAGGCCGAGTACGTGCGCGTGCCCATGGCGGACGTGGCGCCCATGAAGGTGCCGGATGGCATGGACGACGAGTCGGTCCTGTTCCTCACCGACATCCTGCCCACCGGCTGGCAGGGCGCCGAGCATTGCGAGATCCAGGGCGGCGAGACCATCGCGATCTGGGGCGCGGGCCCGGTCGGCCTGTTCGCGATCCAGTCGGCCAAGATCATGGGGGCCGGGCGCATCATCGCCATCGACACCGTGCCCGAGCGCCTCGCCCTCGCGAAGAAATCCGGCGCCACCGACGTCATCGACTTCATGAACGAGGACGTGTTCGAGCGGATCCGTGAGATCGGCAAGGGCCAGGGCGCCGACGGCGTCATCGACTGCGTCGGCATGGAGGCGAGCGCGGGCCATGGCGGCCTCACCGGCGTGCTCTCGACCCTCCAGGAGAAGCTGACCTCCACCGAGCGGCCCTACGCGCTGGCCGAGGCGATCAAGGCGGTGCGCCCCTGCGGCATCGTCTCGGTGCCGGGCGTCTATGGCGGCCCGGTACCGGTCAACATGGGCTCGATCGTGCAGAAGGGCCTGACCCTCAAGAGCGGCCAGACCCACGTGAAGCGCTACCTGGAGACGCTGACCAAGCTGATCCAGGAGGGCAAGTTCGACATGACGTCGATGATCACCCACCGGTCCACGAACCTCGCCGACGGCCCGGACCTGTACAAGACCTTCCGCGACAAAAAGGACGGCTGCGTGAAGGTGGTGTTCCACCCGAACTGAGCCCGATTGCGGCGCGCCCGCCGCCGCCGAGACGGCCCCGGTCGCCAGAGACCGGGGCTTCGACCGTCGCTTTATCCCAGGACCAATCCCGTATGACGATGCCGGCCGCCCGCACCCTGCTGCCCCTCCTCCTCTGCACCCTCGCCGGATCGGCCCTGGCGCAGGAGCCCGTGGCCGCCACCTCGCCGCCGCCGGCCGGCTCGACCGCGCTGACGCAGGTTGCGCACTTCCAACATCAGGTCACCGGCGTGACAGTGGCGCAGGACGGCCGGATCTTCGTGAACTTCCCGCGCTGGACCGAGGATTCGCCGGTGTCGGTGGCGGAGCTGAAGGACGGCAAGCCGGTCCCCTACCCCGATGCCGAGTGGAATGCCTGGCGCAACGCCCGCAAGGACGAGGTCGACCCAAAAACCCACTTCGTCTGTGTACAGAGCGTGGTCGCCGACCGGCAGGGCCGGCTCTGGGTCGTCGATGCCGCCGCCCCCGCGATGGCGGCCGTGGTCAAGGATGGCCCGAAGCTCGTGGCGATCGACCTGAAGACCAACACGGTCGCCAAGACGATCGCGTTCGACCCGACGGTGGCCCCGCAGGGCTCCTACCTGAACGACGTGCGGATCTCGCCCGACGGCAAGACCGCCT
The DNA here is from genome assembly GCF_022179445.1 of Methylobacterium mesophilicum. Classification (GTDB taxonomy): domain Bacteria; phylum Pseudomonadota; class Alphaproteobacteria; order Rhizobiales; family Beijerinckiaceae; genus Methylobacterium; species Methylobacterium mesophilicum. The sequence goes on from NZ_BPQU01000015.1 coordinate 42,134, forward strand.
ACCTCACGGATTCCGGCGCGGAGGGCGCCCTGGTGGTGGTCGACATCGAATCCGGGACGGCCAAGCGGCTGCTCGCGGGCGTGCCTGCGACCATGCCCGATCCGGCCGTGACGGTGACGTATGACGGCAAGCCCCTGCGGCGGCCGGACGGGCGCGGCGTCGCGTTCTCGGCCGACGGCATCGCCCTCTCACCGGACGGCAAGACGCTGTACTGGCAGGCGATCAAGGGTAAGGTTCTGTACAGCCTGCCGACCGACGCGCTGACCGGCTGGGTCACGGCATCGCTGGTGCCGGAGATGCTGGCCGACAAGACCCTCACCGGCAAGGTCGTCACCGTGGGCGAGAATGGGCCAGCCGACGGTCTGCTCATCGATCGCGACGGCAGCCGCCTATACGTGACGTCGCCGCAGGACGATTCGATCAAGGTCCGCGATCTCGCGTCCAAGGATTCTGGGGTGACCACGCTGATTCAGGATCCGCGCCTGCGCTGGCCGGACACGTTCAGCCAGGGGCCGGACGGGACCGTCTACGTCACGACCTCGCACATCCAGGATTCCGCCTTCTACAAGGAGGGCGCCCCGGTCGCGCTCCCGACCGAGCTGTGGAGCTTCAAGCCGGTTGCGGCTCCGCGCTGAGCCCGTCACACGCCCGACGTCTGTCGGCGCCGGGCCGGAAGCTCATCACCCAATATGGGGCAGGACCACGCAACGAGATTGCTTGTACATCGCGAATGGCGTCGCAACAGATAAATTCACTTTACGTCACCATAAATACAAATCCCCCTGTTTATCATTCATAATCTTGGGTCATAGAACGTCCGATATTTTAAAGACCGCTCTTCGACCATTTAAAATTGAATACCGGTCCGGTCGTGACATGAAGTCAGATCTGTCAGTCGAAAAATACAAACAGAAACAATTCCATCTCCAACACAAATTACGATATCGGCCACCTATTCATGATGGGGAGGCACATGGTCCGGCAGCTTCCCGATCGACACCATCAAAATCAATTTTATAAGATTCGAGATTTCGTAACAGGGATTATATGAGCGATGAACTTGCTGTTCGATAAGGATCTCCGCTCGAAAGTGGAGGCCCTGGACCGGTCTCAGGCCGTCATCGAATTCGCCCTCGACGGCACGATCCTGACGGCCAACAAGAACTTCCTCGACGCGGTCGGCTACAGCCTCGACGAGATCCGCGGCCAGTCCCACCCGATGCTGGTCGCCCCGGCCATCCGGGAGACGGACGCCTACCGCGCGTTCTGGGCGGCGCTCCGGCGCGGCGAGTTCCAGGCGGGCGAGTTCAAGCGCATCGGCAAGGACGGCCGCGAGATCTGGCTGCAGGCGACCTACAATCCGATCCTCGACCGCCGCGGCAAGCCGATCAAAGTCGTCAAGTTCGCCGCCGACGTCACCGCGCAGGTGATGCGCACCATCGCGTACGAGGGGCAGATCGCGGCGATCAACCGGTCGCAGGCGGTGATCGCGTTCGCCCTGGACGGCACGATCCTGACCGCGAACGAGAACTTCCTCACCACCCTGGGATATCGGCTGGACGAGATCCAAGGCCGCCACCACGGCCTGTTCATCGACCAGACCGAGCGCGACAGCGCCGCATACCGGCGCTTCTGGGAGGATCTGGGCCGCGGCGAGAGCCGGATGGCCGAGTACAAGCGCCTCGCGAAGGGTGGGCGCGAGGTCTTCATCCTGGGCAGCTACAACCCGATCTTCGACCGTGACGGGCGCGTCATCACGATCGTCAAGTTCGCCACCGACGTCACCGCCGCGGTGCTGGAGCGCCGGCGCCGGGCCGACCTTCAGAGCGCCCTCGCGCGCGACCTCACCGCGATCGCGGAGGCCGCCTCCGGCGTCTCGCAGCAGGCCGGACAGGCCGCCCAATCATCGACGCACGTCTCCGGCGACATCCAGATGGTGGCCTCGGGCGCCGAGGAACTGGCCGCCTCGGTCTCCGAGATCAGCGCGCAGGTCGTGCAAGCATCCGAGATCTCCGGGCAGGCCGTGAGCCAGGCCCGGGAGACGCAGCGGATCATCGCCGGCCTCAGCGCGTCGGCCGCCCAGATCGGCGAGGTCGTCGCGCTGATCCAGAGCATCGCGGCGCAGACCAACCTGCTGGCGCTCAACGCCACCATCGAGGCGGCCCGGGCCGGCGAGGCGGGCCGGGGCTTCGTGGTGGTCGCCGCCGAAGTCAAGGAGCTGGCCAACCAGACCGCCCGGGCCACCGAGCAGATCGGCGCGCACATCTCCGGGAGCCAGGAGGCCACCCGGGGCGCCGTGGCGGCGATCGACGCGATCCAGGGCACGATCGTGCGGCTCAACGAGGTCGCCACCGCGATCTCGACCGCGGTCGAGGAGCAATCCGCCGTCACCCGCGAGATGTCGGCGAGCATGCAGGCGGCCGCGCAGGGCGTCGGCTCGATCACCGGCAGCCTCGATCTGATCGCCCGATCCGCCCGGCAGGCGGACGGCGCCACGCAGCAATTGCGCGCCGCCGCACAGGACGCCACTTGACCGCCTGCGGGACCGCGACCCGGTTCCCGACGACCCGGAGGACGATCCGAGACCCCCATGTGCAACCTCTACAGCCTGCGCACCGGCCCCGCCGGGCTGCGCCGCGCCTTCGGAACCGTCGGCGACCGCACCGGCAACCTGCCGCCGCTGCCCGCGATCTTCCCCGACCAGATGGCCCCGGTGGTCTGGAACGGGCCGGAGGGCCGGGAACTCGCCCTGATGCGCTGGGGCATTCCCGGCCCGAAGGCCTTCGGCGAGCACCCCGTCACCAACGTCCGCAACGCCGCGAGCCCGCACTGGCGCCCCTGGCTGGGCCCGGCCCACCGCTGCCTGGTGCCGGCCAACGCGTTCAGCGAGTACGCCGACGCGAAGCCGCGCAAGATCCCGGTCTGGTTCGCCTGCGACGAGGACCGTCCGCTCTTCGCCTTCGCGGGGATCTGGCGGCCCTGGACCGGCGTGCGCGGGACCAAGCGGGAGAACCCGGACCGCGTCCCCGAGGAGCACCGGCTGTTCTCGTTCCTGACCACGGAGGCGAACGGGGTCGTCGGCCCGGTCCACCCCAAGGCGATGCCGGTCGTCCTCACCGAGCCGGAGGAATGGGCGGCCTGGCTGGAGGCTCCGACCGCCGAGGCGCTCAAGCTGCAGCGCCCGTTGCCGGATTCGGCCCTGCGCGAGGTGGCCCGGGGCGAGCGCTCGGACGGCGCCGCGCCGGATGCCGAGCCCGAGGCGTGACCGCGGGCTGCGGCGTTCCGGTCACTGGATCGAGCCGCCGTCGGGCGTCTGAAGAAGCCGCAGGGCCTCGCCCAGCACCGCGTGCAGGTCGGCCGCGCCCTGCAGGCTGAGGGGAAGCCCGACCCGCTGACCGAGGATCGTATCGAGGACGACCATGGCGAGGTCCTCGCCGACGAGCAGGCTTGGCTTCGGCAGGCAGAGCGGCAGGACGAAGTCGCCCTCCGTCTCGCCGAGGACGTCGATGGCGTCGCCAGGTCGAAAGGGCTTGGTCTTGTCGTTCATCGCGGCCTGACCTCGCGGGCATGTCCGGTATGACGGATGAAACGCTACGCGATCGGGAGCCCGCGGGCCAGCCTCGGGCGCGGGCGATTACCTCGGAGGATGATGCGTCAGCGCTCCCCGTCCGGGAGGCGCCGCGTCCGGACCGTCAGCGTGTCGATCTCCAGGGATCGGACCTTCAGGGATCCCACCTCCAGAGAGTCCACCTGCAGGGAGTCCACCTGCAAGGCCCCGACCCGGGCGCGGCCGACCGACAACCGGCCGATCGCGAAGGCGCCCAGCGCCACCGCGCCGAAGGCCAAGGCCCCGATCGCCAACGCCCCCACCGCGGAGGCGCCGACCGCCCCGGCTCCAACGGCTCCGGCTCCGATGGCCCCTGCCCCGATGGCCCTTGCCCCGAGCGCGGCCGGGTCGCGGGACCGGGCGGCTCCGGCCCCGACCGGGCGGCGCGTCATCTCCTCGGGCATCCGGGATCCTCTGGCGGCGGATCCTCGGGTATCGCCCTCCCTCCGGAGCACGGCAAGGCCGGAGCGCGCGCGGCGGCCCCCAGGTGGGGCGGACCGGTCAGTAGAGCCGCGTATTTCGGGACGCGCCCCTCAAGGCCAGACCCGGATCGCCACCGGGCGGCGCACCAGGTCCCGGTCGGAGGTGATCGTGCAGCCCTCGACGCGCAGGGTCGCGTAGGTCAGCAGCGCTCCGTCGCCGACATCGTCGAAGTTGCGGCCCCGCGCGCCCGGATCGAGGAGCGACGGGTAGGCGATCAGCGGCGCGGTCGCCATGCAGGGATCGTCGTACAGGGTCGCGCCTTCGAGGAGCAGGCGCGGCGTGTCCCAGGCGAGCAGGTCGCGCGAGGTGGTCCAGTAGAAGCCGGAGCGTGCGAAGGTGCCGCCGACCTTGGCCATGAACACAGCGATCCAGGCGCCCGTGGCCCGGTGGCGGACGACCGCGCCGACCGGCCCCGGGAACGGCCCCACGGGCCGGCAGGTGGCCGGCAGCGCGACGGCGGCGCGGTACGGATCCGGGAAGGCGGCGGTGAAGCCGGCGCCGGTCCAGGCGCGCCAGCGGGTCGGATCCGCCGGATCGTCGCTGCGGAACAGGCAGACGCCGGCCGCCTGGTCGCTGCCGGGGCGATCCCAGCCCGTGGTCGAGGCCAGAAAGTAGCGCCAGCGCCCGTCCGCCACGATGTTCGACGGGTTGAAGAAGCCCCGGTGCCGGCCCTGGTCGACCTCCTGCCGGAACGGCGCGCTGGCCACCACGACGGGCGGGCTCCGCCGCAGGACGCTGCGCCCGCCATCCGTCGAGGCGGCCGCCGTGATCGTGTTGTACCAGCACGCCATGTAGGACCCCGCCGGGCAGCGGCCGGGATGCTCGTTGGCCTGGTACTCGTGGTGCAGCAGTGCGGCGACGCGGCTGCCGTCCTCGGTCCAGGTGGCGGTGATCCAGGACCGGTCGTCATAGGCCGCCGGGTCGGCCTTCTCGCCCGAATCGAGCACGACGGCGCAGTCGAGCTTGAGGTGGTCGAGGTCCGGCCCGCGCAGGGCGCGGTTGCGGTAATGCATCCCGAACACCGCCACAGCCCCGGCGGCGTCGCGGAACGCCCGGGCCGGCGCGTCCGGGACGTCGGCGCCGTCGCAGGCATCGCGGCCGGCCTTGAACACCACGGCGGGCGGCCCGACCAGGGTCAGGGCCGAGAGGGGCGGCTCGGCGGCGGCCCGGGCGGGCGGGGGGATGAACAGGACGAGCGTCGAGAGGGCGGCGGCAAGCAAAGCGGAACGCTGCCGGATCCCTCCCCACGCAGCGGCTGTCATAGTGACGGATCGGCCCCTGCAGGCCGCGACAGGCCCCCTCTCCCGCACGGGAGAGGGGACCCGCGCCCCGTCTTGAGATGGGTGAACACCCTCCCCCGCAGAGGGGTGAGGGAGAAGCGGCGCCGCTCCGCCCCGCATCCCGTACGCCGAGTCCATCACTGAAATCCGGGTGCGTCCCGGCCACGCCTGGACAAAGCACGCCAGATTCGCTTGAGAACGGTTACAGAGTACTTGCCGACCGGCTGTCGCTCGAAAGTCCTTCATGCTTCTCCTGATCCTCGGGCTCGTGCTGTTCCTCGGCACGCATGCCTTCTCGATGGTACGCTCCCAGCGCGCCGCGATCGTCGGCCGGGTCGGCGAGGGCCGGTACAAGCTCGGCTACACCGCCCTGTCGCTGCTCGGGCTGGTGCTGATCGGGGTCGGCTTCCACGATTACCGGCTCAGCGGCTACATCCCGGTCTGGGATCCGCCGGTCTGGACGCGCCACCTAGCCCTGACGCTCGTCTGGCTCGCCTTCGTGTGCCTCGCCGCCGCCTACCTGCCGGGGCACATCCGGGCGAAGGCCAAGCACCCGATGCTGCTCGCGGTGAAGATCTGGGCGACCGCCCACCTGCTCGCCAACGGCGATCTCGGCTCGATCCTGCTGTTCGGCGGCTTCCTGGCCTGGGCGGTGGCGGCGCGGATCAGCGCCAAGCGCCGGGCGCTCGCTCCGGGGGCGGTCGTCGCCCAGCACGGGGGCGCCGTCGCGGCCCCGCATGGCTGGCGCAACGACATCCTGGCCGTGGTGATCGGGACGGCGGTCTGGTTCGTGTTCTCCCGCTACCTGCACTACCCGCTGATCGGCGTCTCGGTCTGGCCCGGCACGGCCTGAGGCCACCGCCGACCACACCCGCTGTCGCCAACCCGGCGCCCGTGTGTTAGGCGCGGGGCTCGATAGCTGTGCAAGGTGGCCCGCGGACAAGCGCGGGCCGGGAAACGATGGCCGAGAACAACGAGTTCATCCGCGAGGTCGACGAGGATTATCGCCGCGACCGGATCCTCCAGATCTGGAAGCGCTACAGCGGCGTGATCATCGCGCTCGCCGTGCTCCTGGTGGTGGGCGTGGCCGGCTGGCGCTACTGGCAGAATCAGCAGCGCGTGGCCGCCGAGACCGCCTCGGTGCGGTTCGACGAGGCCAACCGCCTCGCCCGGGACGGCAAGGTCGCGGAAGCCGACACGATCTTCGACGCGCTGGAGCAGCAGGGTCCGGCCGGCTACCGGCTGCTCGCCCGGTTCCGCGCTGCCGCCGAAACCGCCAAGCGCGACCCCGAGGCGGGTGCCAAGGACTTCGATACGCTGGCCGGCGACAGCGGCCTCGGCGACGGCCTGCGCGACCTCGCGCGGCTGCGCGCGGCGCTGCTGCGCCTCGACAGCCCGAACCCGGACCCGGCTCTGGCCAACCTCCAGGGGCTCGCGGCCGGAACCCCGTTCCGCCACACCGCCCGCGAAATGCTCGGTCTCGCCGCCCTGAAGAAGGGCGATTTCGAGGAAGCCGGCCGCTGGTTCGACCAGCTCTCGGCCGATCCCGAGACACCCCGGAATCTGCGTGAGCGGATCGAGGTCTACGCGGCGCTCGTAGCGGGCGGCCCGGTCACCGTGACCGAGGCCAAGCCCGAAGTCGCCGCCCCGCCCCCGCCGATCACGCGCTGATTTTTTTTCGTCGACCATTTCGAGACAGACCATGGATATGCCGACCGTCGCGATCGTCGGGAGGCCGAACGTCGGCAAGTCGACCCTGTTCAACCGCCTCGTGGGCAAGAAGCTCGCGCTCGTGGACGACCGGCCGGGGGTGACCCGCGACCGGCGCGAGGGCGATGTCGCGTTCGGCGGCCTCCACTTCCGGGTGATCGACACAGCCGGGCTGGAGGAATCGGACGCCGCCACCCTGACCGGCCGGATGCGGATGCAGACCGAGGCGGCGATCCTCGCCGCCGACGTGGTGCTGTTCGTGATCGACGCCCGCGCCGGCGTGCTGCCGGCCGACCAGCCCTTCGCCGAGCTGGTGCGCCGGGCCGGCTGCCCGGTCATCCTGATCGCCAACAAGGCCGAGGGCGGCACCGGGCTCGCCGGGGCCTACGAGGCCTTCACCCTCGGTCTCGGCGACCCGATCCCGTTCTCGGCCGAGCACGGCGAGGGCCTGGGCGAGCTGCACGAGACGCTGAAAGGCGTCCTGCCCAAGCGCGACGAGGACGACGAGGATGAGGACGCCCCCGGCGGCCGCTCCCTGAAGGTCGCCATCGTGGGCCGCCCGAATGCCGGAAAGTCCACGCTGATCAACCGCATGCTCGGCGAAGACCGGCTGCTGGTCGGCCCCGAAGCCGGCATCACCCGCGATTCGATTTCCTTGGATTGGGAATGGCGCGGGCGGAAAATCAAGCTGCACGACACGGCCGGGATGCGCCGCCGCGCCCGGATCGACGACAAGCTGGAAAAACTCGCGGTCTCGGACGGGTTGCGCGCCGTGCGCTTCGCCGAGGTGGTGGTGGTGCTGCTCGACGCCACGATCCCGTTCGAGAAGCAGGACCTGACCATCATCGACCTGGTCGAGAGCGAGGGCCGGGCTGTGGTGATCGGCCTGAACAAGTGGGATCTCGTCGCCGACCAGCCGGGCCTGCTCAAGCAGCTGCGCGAGGATTGCACCCGCCTGCTGCCGCAGGTGCGCGGCGTCGCGGTGGTGCCGCTCTCGGGGCTCGCCGGCGACGGCCTCGACAAGCTGATGCAGGCGGTGGTGCAGGCCTCGGAGGTCTGGGACAAGCGGATCTCGACCTCGCGCATCAACGACTGGCTGAACGAGGCGACCTCGCGCAACCCGCCCCCGGCGGTGTCGGGCCGGCGGATCAAGATCCGCTACGCCACCCAGGTGAAGAGCCGGCCGCCGCATTTCGCGCTGTTCGGCAACCAGCTCAACGCCTTGCCGAAATCCTACACCCGCTACCTGGTCAACGGCCTGCGCGAGGCGTTCGAGCTGCCGGGCACGCCGATCCGCCTGAGCTTGCGGACCTCGCAGAACCCGTTCGACAAGGGCTGAGGCGGCCGGTCACCGAGCCGCGTCAGCGATCCAGTCCACAGCGGCCGACAGGGCGGCGCGCTCGTCCTTTCCGTCGGCCAGGGCCGCCTCGTAGGCGCCGACCTGCCCGTCCGCGCTGGTGCCCTCGGTGACGATCGCCCGGGCGCGGGCGACGTCCGCGGCGCAACCGAGCGCGTCGGCATCCTCCGCCACCAGGGCCAGCACCGCCTCCAGCGCCTCGACGAACGGCACCGCCTCGCCCCGCGCCTCGTCGATCAGCGTCGCGCGTACGCCGCTGTGCTGGGCCCGCCACAGGTTTTCCGAGGCCAGGGCGCGCGAGACGCCGTCGAGTCCGGCATTCAGCGCCGGACGGCGCACGCACAGGCGCACCAGGCAGCGATACAGGGCGGCGATGCAGAACGAATCGTCGAGCCGGGTGCAGGCGTCGGCGATGCGCAGCTCCAGGGTCGGGAACTTGATGGAGGGCCGCAGCGACCACCAGAGAAAACTCGCATCCGCGATGGCGCCGGAGCGGGTCATGATCTCCACGAACCGGGCATGCGCGGCTGAGTCCGAAAAAATCTCGGGCAGTCCGGTGCGGGGCAACTCGCCGAACACGCTGAGCCGGTAGGCCATCAGCCCGGTCGCCTCGCCCTGCCAGAACGGCGAGGAGGCCGAGAGCGCCAGCAGCAGCGGCTGGAACGGCAGCAGCCGGTTCATCAGGTCGATCCGGGCGTCCGGGTCCGGCACCTCGACATGGACGTGCATGCCGCAGATCAGCGCCCGCCGTGCCGCGATGCCGACATCCGACAGGATGCCCTTGTACCGCTCGCCGTCCGTGGCGGTCTGGCGGGACCAGCGCGCGAGCGGATGGGTGCCGCAGGCGAGCAGGCTCAAGCCGTTCTCGGCCGCGATGCCGGCGAGCTGCGCCCGCTGGCCACCGAGATTGTTGCGCGCCGCCTGCGCGTCGTCCAGCGGCGGCGTGCAGACCTCGACCTGCGCGGCGACCAGCTCCCGCCCGGTCTCGGGCAGCTCCGCCTGCACCCGGGCATGGAAGCCGGCCAAGTCGCCCCGGGGCGTGCCGCGGGTCTCGGCATCGGCGAGGAAATACTCTTCCTCGATGCCGAAGCGGTAGCTGTGGGCGCTCATCTGCGTCTCCGGACACGCAACTCGCACGCTAACGCGCCGGGCTGCCCGAAGATGCCGCTCCTCAGGGCCGCAGCGCCCCGCCCACCAGCCAGGCCGGGTCGAACCAGCGGTCGGCCTCGCCGTCGTAGGGCAGGCGGGTGATGTCCCAGTTCTGGATGTACTTGGCGTAGACGTTCCACACCGCGATGCCGCCGCCGACAAAAATCCGCCGGCCGGGGTAGCGCTTGAGCACCTGCTCGGGATCCTCGTGACTGCGGATCACATCGATGGTGCGGTCCTTGAACGCGAAGTCCGGGACAGAGGCCACGGTCTTCGGCCCCGCGATCAGCACGTGGCCCATGGTGAGGGCGAAGAAGCGCGTCACGTCCTCCACGAACAGCGGGTCGGTATTGCCCTCCCAGGGCAGGTGCCCGTTCAGGCCGAGCTGGCCGCGCAGGCCGATCGCACAGATGCAGCGGACGTCGATCATCGTAAATCCCAAACCCTGCGGGCTCCGCCCGCAACCCGCCGGGGCCGCAGGCCCCGGACCCCTTTACTCGGGCGCGCGGAACTGCATCACCCGGTCGGTGGGGAAATCGTAGAGCTTGCCGGTCTCGGTCCAGTCCGGCGCGGCGAGCCGCACGAAGTGGGGAGCGAGATCCTCGGGGGTCTTGAGGGTCTCGGGATCCTCCCCCGGCATGGCCGAGCGGCGCATGCCGGTGCGCAGCGGCCCCGGGTTGAGCAGCATCGCCCGGATGGCGGTGGTCTCGTTCTCGGCCGCGTAGGTCCGCACCAGCGCTTCGAGGGCCGCCTTCGAGACCGAATACGGCCCCCAATAGGCCCGGCATTTCGAGGCCGCGCCCGACGAGACGAAGATCGCCCGGCCGGCATCGGACATGCGCAGCAGCGGGTCCAGCGAGCGGATCAGGCGCCAGTTGGCCGTGACGTTGACCTGCATCACCTGGTCCCAGACCTTCGGGGTGATGTGGCCGATCGGCATGAGGGCGCCGAGGATGCCGGCATTGCCGACCAGGATGTCGAGGCGCTTCCAGCGATCGTTGATCGCCGCGCCCAGCCGGTCGATCGCGTCGTAATCGGCGAGGTCGAAGGGCACCAGCGTGGCGCTGGACCCGGCCGCCCGGATGGCGTCGTCCAGCTCCTCGAGGGCGCCGACCGTGCGGGCCACCGCGACCACGTGGGCTCCGGCCCCGGCCAGCGCGAGGGCGGCGGCGCGCCCGATGCCGCGGGACGCCCCGGTGACGACCGCCACGCGGCCTTCGAGGATTCTGTGAGACTCAGCCATGCGCGGGACCTAGCGCATTTCCGTGCCGGGGGGATCGGAAAATTCCGGTTTCAAAAGGTCCGTGACCTTTTGCGGGTGCAGGGCGGAGCCCTCCAAGGACCCAGGGGCGCCGCCCCTGGACCCCGCCAAAGGGCTCGCCCTTTGGGATCCCCGTGTCAGTCCGCTTCGGCGAGCATCGCGAAGCGCTTCGGGCCGGCGATGGAGAGGTCGGTCAAGCCGGTCGGGTAGTCGCCCGTGAAGCAATGGTCGGTATATTGCGGGCAGGCCGCGTTGCGCTCCTCCTCGCCCATCGCCCGGTACAGGCCGGGGATCGACAGGAAGGCGAGCGAGTCAGCGTCGATATATTTGCGCATGGCCTCGAGGTCGTGGGTCGCGGCGAGCAGCTTCTCCCGCTCCGGCGTGTCGATCCCGTAGAAGTCCGGGTAGGTGATCGGCGGCGAGGCGATCCGGAAATGCACCTCGGCGGCGCCGGCCTCGCGCATCATCCGGACGATCTTCACCGAGGTCGTGCCCCGCACCAGGCTGTCGTCGACCAGAACGATGCTCTTGCCCTCGATCGCGGCGCGGTTGGCCGAGTGCTTCATCCGCACACCGAGTTCACGCACGGACTGGGTCGGCTGGATGAAGGTCCGCCCGACATAGTGGTTGCGGATGATGCCCATCTCGAACGGGATGCCGGTCTCCTGCGCGAAGCCCAGCGCCGCCGGCACGCCGGAATCCGGCACCGGCACCACAATGTCGGCGGGGGCGGCGGCCTCGCGGGCGAGCTCCCGGCCGATGGCCTTGCGCACCGCGTAGACGCTCTTGCCGTTCACCACGGAATCCGGCCGCGCGAAGTAGATGTACTCGAAGATGCACGGGCGCATCGGCACGGCGTCGGCGAAGCGGATCGACTCGACGCCCTCCTCGGAGATCACCACGACCTCGCCGTTCTCGATGTCCCGGACGTAGCGGGCGCCGATGATGTCGAGGGCGCAGGTCTCGGAGGCCAGCATGTAGCGGCCGTCGAGTTCGCCGAGCACCAGCGGGCGGATGCCCAGCGGGTCGCGGGCGCCGATCAGCTTCTTGTTGGTGAGCGCCACGATCGCGTAGGCGCCCTGGATCGCCTGCAGGGCGTCGATGAAGCGCTCGACGATCCGGGGCTTCCGCGAGCGGGCCGCGAGGTGGAGGATCACCTCGGTGTCGGAGGTCGACTGCGTGATCGCGCCGTCGCGCACCAAGTCGCGGCGGATCGACAGGGCGTTGGTGAGGTTGCCGTTGTGGGCGACCGCGAGGCCGCCGCTGGCGAGCTCGGCGAAGAGCGGCTGCACGTTGCGCAGGATCGTCCCGCCGGTGGTCGAGTAGCGCACGTGCCCGATGGCGGCGCGCCCTTTCAGCCGGGCGATGGTGTCGCCGTCCGAGAACGAATCGCCGACGAGGCCGGGGCGGCGCTCGGAATGGAACACCGCGCCGTCGAACGAGACGATGCCGGCCGCCTCCTGGCCGCGGTGCTGCAGGGCGTGCAGGCCCAGCGCCACGATGGCCGAGGCATCCGGGTGCCCGAAGATGCCGAAGACGCCGCACTCCTCGCGCAGCGTGTCGCCATCGAGGTCGAAATCGGCGGCGTAGGCGTCGGATTGGGACATGGTGCGATCGATCACTTCACGAGTCCCGGCGGCGACGGGCCGGCGCGCCGGTCGTCGCGGATATCATCCGATCGTCTCCGGAACCGCTATCTAGGCGTTCCACGCAGACCGACCAACGGCGAATGCCGCAGGTCAGCGTCGCGTCGGGCTCGGCGCGGTCTCGGTGCGGCGCTGGGGCGCCGGGTCGGTCTCGGCGGGGGCGTCGGCCGCCTCGTTGGGCGGCGTGACGGCCTTCGGCTTCTTGAACTGCTTCAGGAAGCCCTCCGGATTCTCAGGGAGCTGAGCCACCAGGGCGTCGCCGGATTTTTCCAGCATCGGGCGCGTGCGCGCCTGCGCCGCCCAATCCGGCACCTTGCCCTGCACCAGCCAGGACAGGAACACCCAGCCGATCACGCAGATCAGGAAGCCGCGGCCCGCCCCGAACAGGAAGCCCAGGGAGCGGTCGACCGCGCCGATGCGCGAATCGAGCACCACGTCGGAGATTTTCACGGTGATGATCGAGACGACGATCAGCGTGCCCAGGAAGATCGCCGCGATCGAGGCGACCAGCGCCACGGTATCGCTGTTGACGTGCTGCTTCACCAGCGGAAGCAGCATCGGATAGAACGACCACGCGACGGCGGCGGCGGCCACCCAGGCGATGATGGCCAGCACCTCGCGGGTGACGCCACGCACGGCCGCGAGCAGCGCGGAGACCGCGACGATGCCGAGCACGACGAGATCCAGGACGGTAAACGGCATCTGTGAACTTTAGGCACCAGTGGGGATGCCGCGGCGGCCCTGCGGCTCCCCAGGACCGCAGACTAAGTATACCAAGCCGAACCTCGGCCGTCACCCTCGGGGACGGGCCTCGGCCGAGGCCTGTGCCGTCCATGCATCAGCCCGTGCCGATCGTGAGCGCGAACCGGGCGGCGGCCGGCCCCGTTTACCTCGTTCCGATCGCCGGCCTGTTCGGCGCGGTGCTGATGATCTCGCTGGTGCTGGCGGGCAAGATCGTCTCGGTGGGCGGCCTGACCTTCACGGCAGCGGTGATCGTGTTTCCCGCCTCCTACCTGTTCGGCGACGTGCTGACCGAGGTCTACGGCTATTCCAGCACCCGCACGGTGGTCTGGACCGGCTTCCTGGCGCAGGCGCTCTGGATCCTGGCCTACGGGATCGCGGCGGCGCTGCCGCCCGCGCCGTTCTGGCCGCACCAGGCGGCGTTCGAGGCGGTGCTGGGCGCCACCCCGCGGCTCGCGCTGGCAGGCCTCGCGGCCTATCTCACCGGCGAATTCCTGAACGTCTACCTGCTCGCCAAGCTGAAGCTGCGCTTTCGCGGCCGGGGGCTGGCCGCGCGGCTCGTCGCCTCGACGCTGGTCGGCCAGGGCATCGATTCGGCCCTGTTCATCGGGCTCGGCTTCGGCGGGCTCTACCCCGCCGCGGATCTCGTCCGCCTCGCGCTGTCGATCTGGGCGCTGAAGGTCGCCTGGGAGATTGTGGCCCTGCCCCTCAGCGTGCCGCTGATCGGCTTCTTGAAACGCGCCGAGGGGCGCGACGCCTTCGATACGGACACGGATTTCAACCCATTCCGCTTGCGGGGGTGATGGGTGTCGGCGGCAACGGAAAAGTGCTACCTTTGTAGCACCTTCCGGAGAAGCGTGACCATGCCTGCCGCCAAGCGAACGCCTCGCACGAAGACGAACGCCAAACCGCCGACTCAAACGTCAACGACGACGGTTGTGACGGTTCGGCGCCAAGGCGGAGCCCGGGTGATGACGCTCCCGCCCGCTGTCCTGGCCGCTATCGGAGCCGATACGGGCACCGACCTAACGCTCGCCGTCCAGGACGGTACCCTGGTCGCGACACCGGTCGCGAAACGCAAACGCCGCTACACCCTGGCGGAGCTTCTGGAAGGCGCCGAGCATCTGCCGGCCTTGTACGCGGACACCGCCAAGGCTCTGGAAGGCCCCCCAGTCGGCGATGAGATCGGGTGATGGGCCCGCGGCCGAAGGTCCCGAAGCGCGGCGAGATCTACTCGATCAACCCCAACCCGGTCGTCGGCCGGGAAATGCGAGATCGACATTACTGGATTGTCCTGACGCCGGAGGCCGTGAACGTTCACGGCACGGCAATCGCCGTGGTCATCTCCACCGTGGCGGCGGGCGCCCGCGCCGCGGGCCTCACAGTCCCCGTTACGGCTGATGGCGTGACCGGCGTGGCGGTCTGCACGCAGGTCCGCAGCTTCGATCTGCGGGCGCGCATCGCCGATGGCAGTGCGAGCCTCGCCGGTGTCGCGGATCCGGACACCGTGGGCGAGATCGCCGCGCGGGTTGCCAGTCTCGTCGACCCCTGAGACCAATGCCGCGAACCGACTCGCCTCACGGGTCCGCATCGTGCATCCGTCCGCGGGGAATCGAGGATCGGGGACGCTTCGGTGGCGGGTAGTCGGTCAGTGACGGAATCCGGAAGAGATATCGGCGCCCACGGCGCCCGGCTGACCGTCGATCTCGGGGCGGTCGCCGCGAATTGGCGGCTGCTGGCCGCCCGGGGCGCCGATTGCGCCGCCGTGGTGAAGGCCGACGCCTATGGCTGCGGCGTAGCCCGGGTCGGGCCGGCCCTGTGGGCGGCCGGGTGCCGGACCTACTTCGTCGCCCACTTGTCCGAGGGCATCGCGGCCCGGGCCGCCCTGCCGGAGGCCGCGCTCTACATCCTGAACGGGTTGCCGCCCGGTGCCGGCGGGACCTGCGCGGCGCACGGCCTGCGCCCGGTGCTGGGCAGCCGCGAGGAGATGACGGAGTGGTCGGCGTTCTCGGGCGGGCGCCTGCCGGCGGCGCTCCACGTCGACACCGGGATGAACCGCCTGGGACTGCCGGTGCCGGAGGCGCTGGCGCTCGCGGGCGACCCGTGCATCGCGGCCTGCGGGATCGACCTGCTGATGAGCCACTTCGTCAGCGCCGAGAAGCCTGCCGACCCGGTCAACGCCCGGCAGATCGCCGACTTCGCCCGGGTCCGGGCCGCCTATCCGGGCCTGCCTGCGTCGCTCGCCAATTCGTCCGGCGTCTTCCTCGACGGCGCCCGCTACGACCTGCTGCGTCCCGGCTACGCCCTGTTCGGCGGCAACCCGACGCCGGACTCCGCCAACCCGATGCGCCCGGTGGTGCGGCTGGAGGCCCTGATCGCGCAGGTGCGGGATGTCGAGGCCGGAACCAGCGTCGGCTATAACGGCCGCTGGACGGCCCCGGCCCCGAGTCGGCTGGCAACGCTGTCGCTCGGCTACGCGGACGGCTTCCCCCGGGCGATCAGCGGGCGCGGCCAGGCGCTGGTCGGTGGCGTGCCCTGCCCGATCCTGGGCCTCGTCTCCATGGACCTGATCATCCTCGACGTCACCGCGGCCCCCGCCGCCCGGCGCGGCGCCACCGCGGTGCTGATCGGCGACAGCCTCGACATCGACACCGTCGGCCGCGCCGCCGGCACGATCGGCTACGAGATCCTGACGGGGCTGGGTTCGCGTTATGTTCGAACTTATGTAGGGTGATCCGACCCACCTTACGAATGCCGGACCGGCGGCGCGCGGACCCGAATGGCCAAGATCCACCAGACCTTCGTCTGCCAATCCTGCGGGGCGGTCTACAACCGCTGGCGCGGGCGCTGCGAGGCCTGCAACGGCTGGAACACGATCGTCGAGGAGGCGGCCGCGGCGCCGGGCCAGTCCGGTCCGGTCGCGACCCGGCCGTCCCGCGCCCGGGGCCGGGTGTTTCCGCTCGAGGGCCTGACCGGCGAGACCAAGGAGGCGCCGCGCATCCCCTCGGGGATCGGCGAGCTCGACCGGGTCACCGGCGGCGGCTTCGTGCGCGGCTCGGTGATCCTGCTCGGCGGCGATCCCGGCATCGGCAAGTCCACCCTGCTGATGCAGGCCTCGGCCGCCATGGCGGGGACCGGCGAGCGGGTCGCCTACATCTCCGGCGAGGAGGCGGTGGGGCAGGTACGCCTGCGGGCCGAGCGGCTCGGGCTGAGCTCCCGTCCGGTGGATCTGGCAGCCGAGACCAATGTCGAGGACATCATCGAGACCCTGAGTCAGGGCCGTCCGCCGGCGCTGGCGATCATCGATTCGATCCAGACCATGTGGACCGAGACCGTGGAATCGGCCCCCGGCACGGTCACGCAGGTGCGCTCCTCGGCCCAGGCGCTGATCCGCTTCGCCAAGACCACCGGCACCGCGGTGATCCTGGTCGGCCACGTCACCAAGGACGGGCAGATCGCCGGCCCCCGGGTGGTGGAGCACATGGTCGACGCGGTCGCCTCGTTCGAGGGCGACCAGGGCCACCATTTCCGCATCCTGCGCGCCGTGAAGAACCGCTTCGGCCCCACCGACGAGATCGGCGTGTTCGAGATGACCGATGCGGGGCTCGCCGAGGTGCCCAACCCCTCGGCCCTGTTCCTGGCGGGCCGCGACCATCAGGCCGCCGGCACCGCGGTCTTCGCCGGGATGGAGGGCACGCGGCCCCTGCTGGTGGAGATCCAGGCGCTGGTGGCGCCGTCCTCGCTCGGCATGCCCCGCCGGGCCGTGGTCGGCTGGGACCCGAACCGGCTGTCCATGGTGTTGGCCGTGCTGGAGGCCCATGGCGGCATCCGGCTCGGCACCCACGACGTGTATTTGAACGTCGCCGGAGGCTTGCGCATCACCGAGCCGGCCGCGGACCTCGCGGTGGCGGCCGCCCTGGTCTCGTCCCTGTCGGGGGCGGTGCTGCCTCCGGAGACCGTGTATTTCGGGGAGATCGGCCTGTCCGGGGCGATCCGACCGGTGGCCCAGGCCGGCGCCCGGCTGAAGGAGGCCCAGAAGCTCGGCTTCGCCAAGGCGCTGATCCCGCAGGGCCGGGGCGAGGGCGACAAGGCTCTGGCGGTGGAGACGTTGCGCCACATCGCCGACCTGGTGGCCGGGATCAGTTCCGGGGCACCCCGGCGCGGTGCGGGCCAGCGCGGGCGGGCGCAATCGCGCTACGCCGACGAGGAGATGTGAGCGGGCTTACCCCTACTTTGGGATCTACACATTGGGCTGGGGAGCACGGGCGCCGGACGAGGCGCAGGTCCCCTCTCCCGTGCGGGAGAGGGACAGGGTGAGGGGACAGGTTCCTCCGGATAGGGCGTATCCCTCACCCCAACCCTCTCCCGCACGGGCTTAGATGTTCACACATCGGCTGGTGGATGTGGACCCAGGCTAACCTCAAGCGCGTCTCCCTCCCCCCTCTGCGGGGGAGGGTGGGCCGGCCGTCAGGCCGGGTCGGGAGAGGGGAGCCCGGGTGCAGGACATGGTGCGACCCGCACGACGGGCAAAGCCCGTTTCTGCACCGTCGCTCCCCTCTCCCGACCCCCTCCGGGGGCCACCCTCCCCCGCAGAGGGGGGAGGGAAGGCGCGTGCTGGCCTCGGATAGGGTTCTCTTGCGGCCTAGAACCATCCGGACTGCGATGTGTGAATCCGTTAGCCCGCACGGAAGAGGGGGCGCGTCGCGGCCTGTACCGGCCGATGTGGGACCATCGTCGCCCTGCGGGGCAGAGTGTCCGTGGTCTACCCCCCCGTCACGCTCATGTGGCGCGGCACCGCGGCCGGGCGCTGGCGCTCGATGATGAAGTCGTGGCCCTTGGGCTTGCGGGTGATCGCCTCGACCACCGCGGCCGCCAGCACGGAATCGTCGTCCGATGCCCGCAGCACGGCACGGAGATCCGCCGAATCCTCCTGGCCGAGGCACAGGTAGAGCTGGCCGGTGCAGGTCAGACGCACCCGGTTGCAGCTCTCGCAGAAATTGTGGGTCAGCGGCGTGATGAATCCGAGCTTGCCGCCGGTCTCCTCGACCCGGACGTAGCGCGCCGGGCCGCCGGTGCGGTCGGGCAGCGGCGTCAGGGTGTAGCGGCTCTCCAGGCGCTGCCGGGCCACCGACAGGGGCAGGAACTGGTCGGTGCGGTCGGCCTCGATCTCGCCCAGCGGCATGACCTCGATCAGCGTCATGTCCATGCCGAGCCCGTGGGCCCAGGCGATCATGTCGGGAATCTCGTCGGCGTTGACGTCGCGCAGCGCCACCGCGTTGATCTTGACCTTCATGCCGGCCGCCCGCGCGGCCGCGATGCCGTCGAGCACCACCGGCAAGTCGCCCCGCCGGGTGATCGCCCGGAACTTCTGGGGGTCCAGCGTATCCAGGGACACGTTGATCCTGCGCACCCCGAGGCTCGCCAGCTCGGCGGCGTAGCGCGTGAGCTGCGTGCCGTTGGTGGTCAGCGTCAACTCGTCCAGCGCGCCCGAATCGAGGTGGCGCGACAGGCGGCGGAACAGGTGCATGATGTCGCGGCGGACCAGCGGCTCGCCGCCGGTGATCCGCAGCTTGCGCACGCCCCGGGCGATGAACACGCCGCAGAGCCGGTCCAGCTCCTCCAGGGTCAGCAGGTCGCGCTTGGGCAGGAACTGCATGGTCTCCGACATGCAGTAGGCGCAGCGCAGGTCGCAGCGATCCGTCACGGAGATGCGCAGGTAGGAGATCGCCCGCTGGAACGGGTCGATCAGCGGTGCGGGACTCGGCGCGCGGGGCGCCTCGGCCGAAAACCCCTGCGGCGTGCTGGAGATGTCATCGAGCATGATTGAGCATATGATGCCCGATACGGTCGTGGGCAAGCCGACCCCGGGCCGCGGCCCCGGAATGCTTGAGGAGTGTGACCCGTGAACGAGGATCTGTGGCCGACCGAGATCCGCCTGTCGGCCGACCGGCGGGTGCTCAACGTCGCCTTCGAGGACGGGTCGCGCTTCGCCCTGCCGGCCGAGTACCTGCGGGTGTCGAGCCCGTCGGCCGAGGTGCAGGGGCATTCGCCCCTGGAGCGCAAGGTGATCGGCGGCAAGCGCGCGGTGGCGATCCTGGCCGTCGAGCAGATCGGCAACTACGCGGTCAAGCTCGGCTTCGACGACATGCACGACACTGGGATCTACGGCTGGAGCTATCTCCACACGCTGGGCCGCGACTACGAATCCCGCTGGCAGACCTACCTCACCGAACTGTCCGAGCGCGGACTCGACCGCGAGACCGCGCGCACCGCCCCGGTGAAGCAGACCGGGGGCTGCGGCTCGGGCTCGTGCGGCTGCCATTGAGGTCGACTGGTCAGAAAGCCGGCAGCTTCCGCGCCATGACGACTTCTCTCGGCAATGATTCCGACGCACGATGACGGCATGACGGAGCTTCTCGACCGAGCCATCGCGCGCGTGCGCATGCTGCCCTCCGAAACCCAGGACGAGCTGGCCGGCGTCCTCCTGCGCCTCGCCGGCGAGGACGAGCCTGTCTACCGGATCAGCCCGGAGGAAGAAGCGTCTTTCGCGAACTCGCGCGCCCAGGCGGAGCGGCGTGATTTCGCTTCGGATGAGCAGATCCGGGCGATCTGGGCGAAGCACGGGCTTTGAGACTGCGCTTTACTGCGGATGCGGCGGCGGAACTTGAGCGTGTGCTCTCGGAGATCGCGCAGGCATCGCCTCAAGGGGCACGACGCGTTCAGGGCCGGATCCAGATTGTCCTCGATTTCCTTATGGATCAGCCGAGAAGCGGCCGGTTGACGAGCCTAAAAAATCTGCGGTGCATC
This sequence comes from Methylobacterium mesophilicum, assembly GCF_022179445.1. Classification (GTDB taxonomy): domain Bacteria; phylum Pseudomonadota; class Alphaproteobacteria; order Rhizobiales; family Beijerinckiaceae; genus Methylobacterium; species Methylobacterium mesophilicum. The sequence continues at coordinate 62,175 of NZ_BPQU01000015.1, forward strand.
GCAGTGCGACCCTACCCGTATTTAATTTTCTACGAGGCTTCCGATGACGAAGTCGTCATCATCGGAATCCGCCATGGTGCCCGTGCCCCCTCCTCGATGCCGGGAGCGCCGTGACGCGCGGTCGGGCCGATCGGGCGTTCAGATCTGACCGGCGCTTCGGCCGGCGATCGCATCCTAATCTTTGGACGTTCGGTGCGAGCCGGACGTCCCGCCAGCCTCGGAGTCACCATGGCCTTCACCTGCACGATCCCCGCAGTGCCCACGATCCAGCAGGACGACGCCACGGTCCGGATCACCCGCTGGGACTTTCCGCCCGGGTCGGTGACCGGCTGGCACGAGCACGGCTGGCCGTATTTCGTGGTGATGCTGGTCGAGGGCGTGCTGCGCGTCCATGACGGCGCGGCGGTCAGCGAGACCCTGCTGGCGGCCGGGCAATCCTACATGCGGCCGGCCGGGATCCGGCACGACGTCATGAACGGGTCGGAGCATCCGATCGCGTTCATCGAGATCGAGGTGAAGCGCCCCGATGCGCTTGTGACAATGCCCGAGGCCTGAACGCAAAAGGGCCGACCTCGCGGCCGGCCCTGAACGAAAAGTCCCAAAAAATCAGCGCTGTACGATGACCTTCGTGCCGACCTTGGCGCGGGTGTAGAGGTCGGTGACGTCGTCGTTGGTCATGCGGATGCAGCCCGAGGAGACGGCGGTGCCGATGGTCTCCGGCTCGTTCGAGCCGTGGATCCGGTAGATCGAGCCGCCGAGATACATGGCGCGGGCGCCGAGGGGGTTCTCGAGGCCGCCCTTCATGTAGCGCGGCAGGTCTGGCCGGCGGCGCAGCATGGTCGACGGCGGACGCCAATCCGGCCACTCGCGCTTCATCGTGATGGTCTGCACGCCGCCCCAGGTGAAGCCCGGACGGCCGACGCCGACGCCGTAGCGCAGGGCCTGGCCGCCGCCCATCACGTAATAGAGCCGCCGCTCGGCCGTGGAGACCACGATCGTGCCGGCGCCGTAGGGGCCGCTATACGCCACGGTCTCGCGCGGGATCGCCGACATCTGCGGCACCGCCGCGTCCATGGGGTCGGCCGGGTTGAGGGAGGCGTTGGCCACCGGCACCGCCACGGTCTCGATGGCCTGCGGGCGCACCCGCACGGACAGCGCATCGTTCAGAGGCTGACGGGTCAGCGGGTCGATCTCGTAGGCGAACGCCGGCGCGGTGCAGGCGACCGCGCCGAAGAGCCCGACGAGGGCGGGAAGGAAACGACGCATCAAAGCCTCTCGGGGCAGGCGCGAAATGGAGTGGGAACGCAGCGAATTACCGGGGCACGATGCCGTGCCGATCCTCGCCAAGGGGTAAACGCTCGCGTCCCAAAACCAAGCCTCAAACCGCCCCGCTCGGCCGGTTCCGCCCCTCCGTGACTCGATGGCAACACTGTGGCAGCTTGGCCATAAGCGCGGGGGATGGACGAGGGCGGTCGCGCGTGTCGGCGGGCATCGAGGCAACCGCATGGGACATTGCTGGTCCCGATCGAGGCGCGCCTTACACGGACGTTCGAACACCCTGCGTGTCATCCCGGGGCCGCGCGGCGGAGCCCGGGATCCATAACCGCCGAGCTCACGATCTTGCACCGTCGGCGGCTCTGGGTTCCGGGCTCGCCTGCGGCGCCCCGGAATGACAAAGCGATTTGCTCTGCCGACGTCGGCTTGCCGATCGGGGAGCAGAACCACGGGGTCACTGCGTGCCTCGGCGACTTCATGCCGGGCCATCGGCGCGGTGTTTATCCAGCCCGAAGCTCACGCCTCGTCGGCGGCGAGCCAGATCGCGGGCTCGAGGGGCGTTGCGCGGACGAGAGCCGGCGCGGCGGCCGGGAGGCCGCGGATCTGGCTCAGCTCGGCCAGCTCCGGCGCCTGCGCGGTGTCGTCGGCGGTGAGGAACAGGCCCCGGGCCCGGGCGGCGCGGCCGAGATCGGCCCGGCTGGTCCAGACGCTCTGGGCCGGGCTCGCCAGCAGCGCGAGGGCCAAAGGCGCCAGCCACAGGCCGAGCCAGGCATCGCCGGCCCAGACCAGGGCGAAGGCGATCAGCGCCCCGACCACGACGGCGTCGGCCTGGAGCCGGAACGCCTCCGACCAGGAGACCTCCCGGTCGTCGCGGTCCTGGGTCTCCCAGCGCACCACCCGGCCCAGGAAGGTCGAGACCACGGCGCCGGCCGTGAACAGGGTCAGCACCGGCCACAGGATCACCCACGCGGCCTGCTCGAGGGCGGCACTCGCCAGCAGCGCCCGGGTCCCGCCGAACGCCGCCCGGCGCTCGGGCGAGGCGAGGACGTGGCCGAGGCTCAGGACCTTGGGCAGCGCCAGCACGGCGAGGCTGAGGGCGGCGAGGCCGTGGGCGGCGGCGCCGTGGCCGGTCAGCCCGTAGGCGAGCAGGCCGAGGTCGCCGATGCGGGCCGCCTGCCAGGAGGCCAGGCCCAGGAAGGCGATCCAGAGCGGCAGCATGCCGTAGGCCAGGATGCCCACCGCGAGGTGCCAGCGGCTGGCGGCGTGCAGCCCGGCCCAGGGCAGGACGCGCAGGTGCTGCAGGTTGCCCTGGCACCAGCGGCGCTCGCGGCCGAGCAGGTCGACGAGGTTCGTGGGCATCTCCTCCCAGGTACCGCCCATCTCGGGCAGCAGGCGAACCTCCCAGCCGGCCCGGACCATCAGGGCGCCCTCGACGATGTCGTGGCACAGGATCTCGCCGCCGAGCGGCGCCCGCCCCGGCAGGACCGGGAGTTGCGCGTTCTCGGCAAAAGCCTCGATCCGCAGGATCGCGTTGTGGCCCCAGTAGCTGCCCTCAGGGCCCTGCCAGGTCTCCAGGCAGCGCAGGGCCAGGGGCGCGTAGAGGCGCACGGCGAATTGCTGGATCCGGGCGAACAGGGTGTCCCGGCCGGCCGCGTACGAGACGGTCTGGATCAGGCCGGTGCGGGGGCTCTCGTCCATCAGGCCCACGAGCCGGGTCATGGCGGCGCCGGTCATCAGGCTGTCGGCGTCGAGGACGATCATGTAGGCGTATTCCGCGCCGTGGCTGCGGCAGAACGCGCCGATGTTGCCGGCCTTGCGGCCGGTATTCTCGGTCCGGCGGCGGTAGCGGATCCGCGGCAGGGCCGGGTCGGCCTCCGCCCAGGCCAGGATGCGGGCGAATTCATGCTCCTCGACGGCCGCGATCGCGCCGTCCCGGGTGTCCGACAGGACGAAGATGTCGATGGCTTCCCCACAGCCCTGCGCCTGCTCGCGCGCCAGCGAGCGGGCCATCACCCGGAGCCGGGCGAACACCGCCACCGCGTCCTCGGCGTGGATCGCCACCACGGCGGCGGTCCGGCCGGAGCCGGCGGAGGGCGCCTGGGCGGCCTCGGCGCGGCGCTCCAGCACCGACTTCGCCCGGTCGCCCAGGAGCGCGGCCACGAGCCCGTAGACGTATTGGCAGGCCACGAAACCCTGCCAGCCCATCACCAGGCCGAACAGGACCAGGAGGGTCCAGGCCAGCGGGCTGCCGCCGGCCGGGTAGGCGGTGGCAGCCAGCCATGCGAGACCGCCCGCGGTGGCGAGACTCGGGACCGCCAGGGCGAGGCGCCGGGCCAGCAGGGCCCGGCGGCGACCGGCCCAGGCCTCGGGTTCGGGCGGGACCGCGACGGTCCGTACAGGCTGGGGATCGGGAAGGCCCGGACGGGCGTTCCGGTGCGGCCGCTCGGCGGAGGCGGTGACGCGTGAGGAGGGGACGCGTGAGGACATGGCGCGAGAAACTCGACCGTGGAAGCCTGTCGGCCGCCGCGCCGCGTACGGGCGGAAACCGATGAGCGTGGACACCGATATGCGGGGCGAGGACACGCAGCCGACCCGGCCGCACAGGCAGCCGGAGGCCGAACGGATCGATCCCCCCTCCCGACGCAGCGTTCTCAGGACGGCCCTGACCGCGGCTGCCGGCAGTATTCTACCTAGCGCTATAGATCTGAATGGCGCCCGAACATGGGCCGGACCGGCGCTTCAGCCGCAGGGACCGGTCTCCGGGGCTTCTCAGGACGCCGCGATGACCTTCGAGACCCTGTCGGCCCAGGCCGAGCGCCTGGCCGCCGCCCCCTACGCGGCCCCGCCCAGCGAGTTGCCGCCCGCGCTGACCGGGCTGGATTACGACGGCTACCGGAGCATCGTCTTCCGGCCGTCCGAGGGGGTGCCGCTGGGCCGCCATTTCAGTGCGCAGCTGTTCCACCGCGGCTTCCTGCAGCGCAAGCGCGTGGCGCTCTACCTCCAGCCGCGCAGTGGCCCGGCCCGGCCGATCCCGTACGAGAGCCGGATGTTCGACCTCGGCGGGCGGCTCGCCGGCCAGGGTTTTCCGGCCGATCTCGGCTTCGCGGGCTTCCGCCTGCACTACGCCTTCCCGGACACGCCGGCTTGGCGGCCCAAAGGCTTCCAGGAGGAGTTTCTGGTATTTCTCGGCGCCTCCTATTTCCGGCTGCGCGCGGCCGGCCAGGAATACGGGCTCTCGGCGCGGGGGCTCTCAATCGGCACCGGTGCGCCGGAGGGCGAAGAGTTTCCCGACTTCGTCGCCCATTGGCTGTGCGAGCCGGAGCCGGAGGCGCGCAGCCTGACCGTGCTGTCGCTCCTCGACAGCCCGAGCGTGTCCGGCGCCTACCGGTTCGTGATCACCCCCGGGGACCCGGCGCGGATCGCCGTCACCGCGTCGCTCCATCCGCGTACCACGATCCCGCGGCTCGGGCTGGCGCCGCTCACCAGCATGTTCCTGTACGGCCAGAACGGGCCCGGCGCCCGGGGCGCCAAGCCGTTCGACGACTTCCGCCCGCAGGTGCACGATTCCGACGGGCTCTGCGTCGCCACCCCGGGCGACCGGCTGTGGCGGCCGCTGGTCAACGGCCGCCGGCAGCCGCAGATCTCGGCCTTCGCGGCCAAGCCCCTCGCAGGGTTCGGGCTGCTGCAGCGGGAGCGGAGCTTTGCCGCCTATCTGGACGTGGAGGCGCGCCAGGAGGCCCGGCCCGGCCTGTGGGTGTCCCCCGATCGCGGCGACGCCTTCGCGGAGGGCGCCGTGCAGCTCTACGAGATCCCCTCGGACGAAGAGTACATGGACAACATCGTGGCGGCCTTCGCGCCGGCCGATCCGGTGCGGCCGGGCACGGCCCTGCGTCTCGCCTACGGCCTGACCACCGTGGGGGCGGAGCCGGCCGACGCGATCCCGCAGCCCGCGCTCGCCCGGGTCACCGAGACCCGGTTCGGCTCGGCCGAACGCCTGCGCCCGACCGTCCCGCCGAGGCCGGAGCGGCGGCTCTGCATGATCGATTTCGAGGGTCCGTCGCTCCCGAAGGGGCCGGACGAGACCGTCGCCGCGGAGGTCTCGGCCAGCGCCGGCACGCTGCACGAGCCGGTGGCCAACTTCGTGCCGCAGACCGGCGGCTGGCGCATCTACGTGGAGTGGCGACCGCCCCAGCCGATGCCGGCGGGGGACATCGTGCTGCGGGCGCGGCTGGTGCGTGGGGCGAATCCCATCAGCGAGACCTGGGACGCGGCCGTCTGATCTGCGGCGTTCGCACATCTTTCCATGCAGGTCGCGACGACCCCCCTCTCCCGTGCGGGAGAGGGTTGGGGTGAGGGATGCGACCTCTCCGGAAGAACCTGATCCCTCACCCTGTCCCTCTCCCGCACGGGAGAGGGGACCCGCGCCCGTCCGGCAAACGGATTGTGGCTGCGGGGGGAGCGGCCCTATCTCAACCGACCGGTAGCCCGACCCGACCTCACGCGCTGCGCCGCTCGCGCTCCAGGCGTTTGGCGAGGCGGGTGGCGCCGTAGACCTCGCTCAGGCGGCGGCGGGCGGCGGAGATCGGCGGCGCCTGCCGCTCGACATGGGCGGCCGCGATGACCCGCAGGGCGGCGTCGACCGAGCGCTCGAGCCGGCGTTCGGCCGAGCCGGCCACGTCCGGATACGTGTTCAGCATGCGATGATCCCTCGTGCGGGGCCGGGCCCGCCCTCTCGCGGGGCGGTGGCCGGCGGCGGGGACCAATCTCGGCACCCGGCTTGACCGCATCAAGGCAGCTTGGCCGTAAGCCGCCGCGCCTTTACCGCAGCTCCTCGTGCCAGGTCCGCCCGTCGCGCTCGATCAGCGCGATGGCGGCGGTGGGCCCCCAGCTTCCGGCCGGGTAGGGCCGCGGCGCCTCCGGGCGGTCGGCCCAGGCCTTGAGCACGCCGTCGGCCCAGGCCCAGGCGGCCTCGACCTCGTCGCGGCGCATGAACAGGGTGGCGTTGCCCCGGACCACGTCCATCAGCAGGCGCTCGTAGGCGTCCGGGTAGCGCTGCTTGAAGGTCTCCTCGAAGGAGATGTCGAGGTCGGTCGGGCGCAGCCGCAGGCCGCCGGGGCCCGGATCCTTGGTCATCACCTCGAGCTTCATGCCCTCCTGCGGCTGCAGGCGGATCACGAGGCGGTTCGGCTCGCGCCCGAACGCCTCCTCGGGGAAGATCGAGAACGGCGAGGCCCGGAACTGGACCACGATCTCCGACAGCTTCTGCGGCAGGCGCTTGCCGGTGCGCAGGTAGAACGGCACCCCGGCCCAGCGCCCGGACTGGATCTCGACCTTCATGGCCACGAAGGTCTCGGTCCGGCTCTCGTGGCCGAGTTCGGCGAGGTAGCCCTCCACCGGCTTGCCGTCGACGGCGCCCGCCACGTACTGGCCGCGGACGGTGGCGAACTGGATGTCGTGGGCGGTGATCGGCTTGAGCGCGCGCAGCACCTTCAGCTTCTCGTCGCGCACGGAATTCGCCTCGAGGTTGAGCGGGCTCTCCATGGCGGTGAGGCACAGCAGCTGCAGGATGTGGTTCTGCAGCATGTCGCGCATCGCGCCCGAGGTGTCGTAGTAGCCGGCCCGCCCCTCGACCCCCACCGTCTCGGCCACGGTGATCTGGACGTGGTCGATCACGTCCGAGGTCCAGAGCCGCTCGAAGATGGTGTTGGCGAACCGCAGGGACAGCAGGTTCTGCACCGTCTCCTTGCCGAGGTAGTGGTCGATCCGGAAGATCTGCGATTCGGGGAAGACCTCGCCGACCGCGTCGTTGATCGCGCGGGCGGATTTCAGATCCTTGCCGATCGGCTTCTCCAGCACGACCCGGGACTTCTCGCCGACGAGCCCGTGCGAGGCGAGGTTGCGGCAGATCGAGCCGTAGAGGTCGGGCGAGGTGGCGAGGTAGTAGGGCCGGACCTGGTCGGGCCGCTCGTCGAGCTTGGCCACGAGGTCGGCCCAGCCGCTCTCGCTGGCCCCGTCCACCGCCACGTAATCCACGTGGTCGAGGAAGGCGTGGAGCGCGTCCTCGGCGAGGTCCGAGGCGGGCACGAAGCGCTTGAGGGCGTCCCGGGCATGCTCGCGGAACGCGTCCGTCGACAGGTCAGAGCGCGAGGCGCCGATGATTCGGCTGGTCTGCGGGATCTGCCCGTCCCGGAACCGGTAGAACAGCGCCGGCAGCAGCTTGCGCGCCGTGAGATCGCCGGTGGCGCCGAACACGACGCAGTCGAACGAGGCAACGGGGATGATCGTGGCCAAAAGAGCGGCTCCCTGGTGTCGTGCGCGGGTGCAGCGCGGCGGGCGCGCCGCACTGACCTAACCTGGGTGCAAACGCTTCGCCAGACGAGGGGGGACCGTCAGCAAGGTCCGCGGCGCATGCCTCCGGATGAAGAGCTGAACGCCGGCTCGGTCCGATGCAGGCCCGTCATTGCAGCGCAGCGAAGCAACCCAGGCCTCCGCGCGGCGCGGCGTTCCGCTGGGACAGCTGGTGGCGACAAGAGGTGTCCTACGGCCGGCGATACACCCAGACTCGCGCGGGCGGCAGGTTCAGCCAGACCCGGTTCGAGCGGTCGGCCGTGTAGCTGCCGGCCTCGCAGCGGGCCGGGATCGGCGGCACCACCGCGTAGGTGAACTGCACGAACGGCGCGCCCGGCTGCATCAGGTCGTGGGCGGCGTTGAGCAGGTCGAGACGCTGCTCCAGCGGCTTGGTGAACAGCGGCAGGCTCGAGATCGTCGCCGCGGCGGGCTGGGCCAGCGCCGTCTTGAGGGTCGCACGCATGTCGTAGGCATCGCCGCGGATGACGGTCACGCCCGGGAAGCGGCGTGTCAGCAGGCGGCAGAAATCCGGGTTGAACTCCACCAGGATCAGGCGCGAGGGCGCGATGCCCCGGCGGATCAGCGCCTCCGTGACCGGTCCCGTGCCGGGGCCGAGTTCGACCACCGGGCCTTCGCGGCGCGGATCGACGTAGGACGCCATGGTCCGGGCCAGCATCTTGCCAGACGGGGTCACGGCGCCGGTGACGAGCGGCCGCTCGAACCAGGACCGGAGGAAGCGGGCTTCGTCCTCCAGGGGGTCGCGCCGCGGCCCAAGATGGTCACCCCTGGCGGCAGGGGCCTTCGCACTGGGACGGCGGAGCGGCGGCAAGTCCTGGATTCCTCGAAGCCGATGGGAATGGAAGGCTAAGGCAACGCGCCGTCTTACAGTCAAGCCGGCCCGGCGCCTAGGGTAAGCATGCCACGCTCGCCGGATGCATAACGGGCGTGCGCGGGTTCGGATCCGGCCCGACCCGCGCGCCGCCGACCGGGATGCCGGTTCGGCCTCGGCGAGCGCGTCGGATCGGCGATCCTAGGGTCGAACGGCGCTGCCGAAGAAGTCCCGCACCTTGGCGAAGAAGCCGGCCGATTCCGGGTGGTTCTCCGGCGAGGCCGACTGATCGAACTCCTGCAGCAGCTCGCGCTGGCGCTTGGTCAGGTTCTGCGGGGTCTCGACGAAGACCTGGATGTAGAGGTCGCCGACCTCCCGGGAGCGGAGCACCGGCATGCCCTTGCCCTTGATCCGGAACTGCTTGGCTGTCTGCGTCCCGGCCGGGATCCGCACCTGGGTCTGCGAGCCGTCGATCACCGGCACGGTGATCTCGCCCGCGAGGGCCGCGGTCACCATCGAGATCGGCACCCGGCAGAACAGGTCGGCGCCGTCGCGCTGGAAGAACTCGTGCTGCTTGATCGACAGGAACACGTAGAGGTCCCCGGGCGGGCCGCCGCGCAGGCCGCTCTCGCCCTCGCCGGCCAGCCGGATGCGCAGGCCGTCATCGACGCCCGCCGGCACGTTGATCGAGAGCGTGCGCTCGCGGTTGACCCGGCCGGCGCCCTGGCAGGTGGCGCAGGGGTCGTCGACGATCTCGCCGCGGCCGTGGCAGTTCGGGCAGGTCCGCTCGATGGCGAAGAAGCCTTGCGCGGCCCGGACCCGGCCGTAGCCCGCGCAGGTCGGGCAGGCGCGCGGCTTCGAGCCCGGCTTGGCGCCCGAGCCGTCGCAGGCTTCGCAGGTCACCGAGGTCGGGATCCGGATCGTCTCGGCCTTGCCGATGAAGGCCTCTTCGAGGGTGATCTCGAGGTTGTAGCGCAGGTCGGAGCCGCGCTCGCGGCCCGGGGTCCCGCCGCCGCGGCCGCGCTGGGCGCCGCCCCGGCCGTCGCCGAAGAAGTTGTCGAAGATGTCCGACATGAAGTCGCCGAACTCGTTGCCGAATCCGGGGCCGCCCGCACCCTGGCTGAAGGCGGCGTGGCCGAACTTGTCGTAGGCCGCGCGCTTCTGCCCGTCCGAGAGGCACTGATAGGCCTCGTTCAATTCCTTGAACTTGATCTCGGCTTCCTTGTCGCCGGGATTGCGGTCGGGATGATAGGTCATCGCGAGCTTGCGGAAGGCGACCTTCAGCTCACCTTCCGTTGCGGTCTTGGCGCATCCCAGGATCTCGTAATAGTCCCGCTTCGACATCCCACCCAGTCTCCGGACACTCAGAAGGCGCTGTGTTCCCTGGACCAGTCCCCCGAGCCCGCCGGGGCGGGCCGTTCAGGGGGCGGTCTCGAGCAGGGTGAGCGGGCCGAGGCATCGCCGCGATCGTGGCGACCCCGGCGCTCTAGCATGAGCCGGCCGGTCCGAGGCTGAATTCGGACGATATCCGGGTCCTGCGGCGCCCGCGCAACAGCGCGTCTCACAAGCAGAGGCGGGGCCGGATCGCTCCGGCCCCGCGCGGTCCTGTCGAAACGACGCCTCAGGCGCGCTTCTTCTGGTCCTTGTCGTCGACCTCCTGGAAATCGGCGTCGATGACGTCGTCCTTCTTCTCGGAGGCGCCCGCCTCGGCACCGGCCTCGGGGCCTGCGCCCTGGTTGGCGCTGTACATCGCCTCGCCGAGCTTCATCGAGGCCTGCATCAGGTCCGTGGTCCGGGCCTTGATGGTCTCGACGTCCTCGCCCTCAAGCGCGGTCTTGAGCGCGGTCATCGCGGTCTCGATCGCGCCCTTGTCGGCGGCCGGGACCTTGTCACCGTACTCCGCGACCGACTTCTCGGTGGCGTGGACCAGGCTCTCGCCCTGGTTCTTCACCTCGACCAGCTCGCGACGCTTCTTGTCCGCCTCGGCGTTGGCCTCGGCGTCCTTCACCATCCGGTCGATGTCGGCGTCCGAGAGGCCGCCCGAGGCCTGGATGCGGATCTGGTGCTCCTTGTTCGTCGCCTTGTCCTTGGCCGTCACGTTGACGATGCCGTTGGCGTCGATGTCGAAGGTCACCTCGATCTGCGGCATGCCGCGGGGTGCCGGCGGGATGCCGACCAGGTCGAACTGGCCGAGCAGCTTGTTGTCGGCCGCCATCTCGCGCTCGCCCTGGAAGACCCGGATCGTGACGGCGTTCTGGTTGTCCTCCGCCGTCGAGAAGGTCTGGGACTTCTTGGTCGGGATCGTGGTGTTGCGGTCGATGAGCCGGGTGAACACGCCGCCCAGCGTCTCGATGCCCAGCGACAGCGGGGTCACGTCGAGCAGCAGCACGTCCTTGACGTCGCCCTGGAGCACGCCCGCCTGCACGGCGGCACCGATCGCCACGACCTCATCCGGGTTGACGCCCTTGTGCGGCTCCTTGCCGAAGAAGGACTTCACCACTTCCTGGATCTTCGGCATGCGGATCATGCCGCCGACCAGCACCACCTCGTCGATCTCGGAGGCCGACACGCCGGCATCCTTGAGCGCCTTGCGGCAGGGCTCGATCGTGCGCTGCACCAGGTCGTCCACCAGCGACTCGAACTTCGCCCGGCTGAGCTTCAGCGCGAGGTGCTTCGGGCCGGTCTGGTCGGCGGTGATGTAGGGCAGGTTGATCTCGGTCTGGGTGGCCGAGGACAGCTCGATCTTCGCCTTCTCGGCGGCCTCCTTGAGGCGCTGGAGGGCGAGCTTGTCCTTGGTCAGGTCGATGCCCTGCTCCTTCTTGAACTCGGCGGTCAGGTACTCGACCACGCGGTTGTCGAAGTCCTCGCCGCCCAGGAAGGTGTCGCCGTTGGTCGACTTCACCTCGAACACGCCGTCGCCGATCTCCAGGATCGACACGTCGAAGGTGCCGCCGCCGAGGTCGTAGACCGCGATGGTGCCGGCCTTCTTCTTGTCGAGGCCGTAGGCGAGGGCGGCCGCGGTCGGCTCGTTGATGATGCGGAGCACCTCGAGGCCCGCGATCTTGCCGGCATCCTTGGTCGCCTGGCGCTGGGCGTCGTTGAAGTAGGCCGGGACCGTGATGACCGCCTGCGTGACCGGCTGGCCGAGATGCGACTCCGCGGTCTCCTTCATCTTCTGGAGCGTGAAGGCGGAGATCTGCGAGGGCGAATACTTCTTGCCGTCGGCCTCGACCCAGGCGTCGCCGTTGTCGCCGCGGACGATCGTGTAGGGAACGAGGCCCTTGTCCTTCTGGGTCATCGGGTCGTCGAAGGTGCGCCCGACGAGCCGCTTGATGGCGAAGAACGTGCGCTCGGGGTTCGTGACCGCCTGGCGCTTGGCCGGCTGGCCGACGAGCCGCTCGCCGTCGTCCGTGAAGGCGACGATCGACGGCGTGGTGCGGGCGCCTTCAGAATTCTCGATGACCCGGGGCTGCGTGCCTTCCATGACGGCCACGCAGGAATTGGTGGTGCCCAGATCGATACCGATAACTTTACCCATGGTGGGATCCCTCTTTTCGTCGCGTTCAAGCAGACCGCCGAGCCCCGAAGCAGCTCGGCCCATGGCGGATGAGTGTGTGATGTGAGTATGGGACCCGGGCCGGATCAAGGGCCGTGAACGGCTGAAATCCAGCGCGTAATCCCGCGTCGAGGGCGATATAAGAACCCCCGGACGGGCTCGCAAGGCAAAGCCGGCGCGTTGGCCCCGGCGATCGGACTTTCTGCCAAGGCTTTGTTCTGCCTCAAAAATCCCTTCGTGGCGCCCGCATTGCCCGAATGGCGTCGACGGATTTTGTTGCTCCGCTGCCACGTCAAGGCCATCGATGGCGTGTTAACGGTTCGACAAGGGGTTGAGCGTGGCCCCGCCACCTCATCCTCCCGTCAGAGCCCGATGCCTCGGACCCGCAGCTTCCTGCTCCCCCGCCTGCTCCCCGTCCTGGCGGCCGCGATCGCGGCTCCCGCGCTGCTCGGCGCGCCGCCGGCGCAGGCCCAGAACTTCTTCGAGCGCCTCTTCGGGATCAAGCCCGAACGGCCGCCGGTGCCGCCCCGCGGCGTGCCCGAGGGTCCGCCCGCGGCCCCCGCCCCGGGGGAGCCGGGCCCCGCCCCGTCCGCCCCCGAGGCGACCCGGCCCGCCCCGGCCCCGGCCCGCCCGGTGGTGCTGAAGGCCCCGTCCGAGGACGGGGTGATCGGGCCGGAGCTCCAGCTCAACGGCATGTCCGGCACCCTGAAGCTGGAGCGGGCCGGCACCGCCGTCACGGCGCGGATCAAGCTGCCCGGCACCAAGATCTCGCAGCCGGCGGAGTCCTGCACGGTGCCGCTCGCCAACGGCAATCCCATCACCCTGACCTCCGAGGGCAAGCCCGAAGGCGCGCCGCGCTTCGAGGCCGCCGGGGCCGAGTGCCCGCTGCGCTTCGACGTGGTCGAGGGCGGGATCCTGGTCACGTCGCTGGGCCAGGGACCGATCTGCACCTTCTCGAATGCGGATTGCGCGACCACGCCCGTGGGGCTGTGGGGGCCGGCGGGCGCCAGCCTGATCCCCCGGGCCGGGGAGTTCGACACCGGCCGGGGCGTCGCCGACAAGGCGGTACGCGACAATTACAAGCTGATGACCCAGCGTGCCCGGCGCGAGGACGTGCGGCCGATCGTGAGCGAGCAGGCGGCGTTCTCGGCCGACCGGGAGCAGCTCTGCCGCGGCTACGCCCGCGAGGGCACGCACGGCTTCTGCCACCTGCGGGTCACCGAGAACCGGGCCCTGGCGCTCGCCACCCGCCTGGGTGCCAACACGGCGGTTCCGACCGCCGCGGCGGCCCCGCGCCGGTCCCGGCCCAGGCCCGCCGCGGAGCCGGCCGTCGACGGGGTGAACCCGGACACCGCCGGCGAGATGCCGCCGGAATAGCGGTCCGTCAGAGCATCGTCCTGCCCCGAAAGCCGGCGACCACCGTTCGGGACGATGCTTCAGGCCCGCCCGGCGGTCATCGACAGCATGGCCGGGTCGATGCCGTTGGCCCGCAGGGCCAATTCGTACTTGGCGTCGAGGTCGGCGTCGAAGATCAGCGCCGGGTCGGCCGGGCAGTTGAGCCAGCCATTGGCCATGATCTCGCTCTCGAGCTGCCCCGCCTGCCAGCCGGCATAGCCGAGCGCCAGCACGGCGCTGGCCGGGCCCTCGCCGCTCGCGATGGCGCGCAGGATCTCGACCGTGGCGGTCAGGCAGATGCCGTCGTCGATGATCAGCGTCGATTGCTGGATGTGGAAGTCGTCGGTGTGCAGCACGAAGCCGCGCCGACCCTCCACCGGGCCGCCCATCAGCACCGGCATGTGGCCGACCCGTTCGCGCAGCCGGATCGCGTCCGCCTCCGGGGCGACGTCGAGCTGGACCAGCAGGTCCGGCATGCTGATGTCGGTCGCCGCCTTGTTGACGATGATGCCCATCGCGCCGTCGGCCGAATGGGCGCAGACGTAGATCACCGAGCGGGCGAAGCGCTCGTCGGCCATCCCGGGCATCGCCACGAGGAATTGTCCGTCGAGGAAGCTCGGGCCGGTGAGCGCGGACTGCACGGGCGACGCTGGGTTCGACATGCGCGTATGCTACGCGGCCCCCTCGCCTTGTCCAGCGGACAAAGCGCGCGTCGCCCCGGCCCCACCCGGCTGGAAAGGCGCTGTCGAATCTGCGGGCGGATCGCTATATATCCTCGCCCCCGGGCATTGGCCTTTGCATGGGCCTGACCTGGCCGCGAGAAGGAGGTGTCCCATGGCGGACGCTGCATCCCCGGCTGCCTTCGACATCGAAGCACAGCGCGCCCAGATCCAGCGGGCGCAGGAGGAGACGGGCAAGTTCGTCGCCGAGCAGCGCAAGCTGATGGCCGAGGCGGCCAAGCTGGCCACAGAGCAGCTCAAGATGTCGGCCGAGGCGGCCAAGCTCGGCCGCGACCGGGCGCTGGCGCCCTGGCAGGTCGCGCTCTCGGGCATGGCCGCGGGCGCGGCCTTCTTCGGGGCGGGCGCCGCCTTCATCAAGCTGCTCGGAGCGTGACGAGCTCCGCCGCCTCCGTCCTCGACAGGCGCGGGCCGCCACGCTAGGTCAGCCGCGATTGTCCAGCGCGCGATCCGAGCGTGCAGCAACGAGGGACCCGCGATGATTCAGGTCGGCGACCACCTGCCCCAGACGACCTTCCGCGTGACCGGCCCCGAGGGCCCGCTCGCCCGCACCACAGACGACGTGTTCAAGGGCCGTCGCGTGGTGCTGATCGGCGTGCCGGGCGCCTTCACGCCGAGCTGCCACCGCAACCACCTGCCCGGCTTCGTTTCCAAGAAGGACGAGATCACGGCCCGCGGCGTCGACGCCATCGCGGTCACCAGCGTCAACGACGTGTTCGTGATGGACGCGTGGTCGAAGGCCAGCGGCGCCGAGGGCCTGGAATTCCTGGCCGACGGCAATGCCGACTTCGCCAAGGCCATCGGCCTGGAGATGGACGGCACCGGCTTCGGCCTCGGGATCCGCTCCAAGCGCTACTCGATGCTGGTCGAGGACGGCGTGGTGAAGATCCTCAACGTCGAGGAGACCCCCTCGAAGGCCGAGGCGTCCGGCGCCGAGGCGCTGCTCAAGGTCCTCTAGGCCATCGGGGCTTCGCGCCCCGTACCCATCCCGCGTCAGCTCCGGTACGCGCTGGCGAGGTCGATGTCGTCCAGCGCGTCGTGGTGCAGGAGCAGCACGCCGGTCGCCGCCGCCAGGCGGCGCGCCGCCGGGGTGAAGCCGGCATTCGACACCACCGCGGCCCGGTCGCCCGCCCAGTAGCGCAGGGCGGCGGCCGCCTCCTGCACGGCGGCGTTGCCGACGGGCTTGGCCAGCCGCTTGCACTGCACGATCAGCCGGAGCCCGTCGCGCACCGCCACGATGTCGGCGCCCTGGTCGCCGCTCGGCGGGGTCCGGTGCGCCCGCCAGCCCGCCCGGGCCAGGCGGTCGGCGCAGTAGCGCTCGTAATCGATCCCGTCGCCCGGCGCCTCGTCTTCCTCGGGCAGCGCGATGGCGGCGGCCTCCGCCTCGACGATCGCCAGCATCCGGGCGCGCTCCGACTCGGCGAGGTCGGCAAACCGGGGCCCGATCTGCGGCAGGACGGTGCGGTCGAGGAAGTACGCCCGCTCCCGCAGCCAGCCGTCCTCGATCCGGTTGCCGTAGGCATCGGAAAAGCTCTCCTGCCGCCGCCGCAGCGCCAGGGTCTCGCCATGGGCCCGGGCGATCCGGCGCACCCGCGCCCGGAACCGGCGGGGCCGGCCGAGATGGCGCCCGAGGACCAGCGCGAGGGCCGCCCCCGTGGCCGCGAAGGCCGGCGGTCCGTACCAGAGCCCGAGCGGGCAGCCGATCACGGCCGTCCAGAACAGGCGGGCGACGGGGTTGGGCTTGCCGGGCATCGGATCTCGGGTCGCGGATGAGCCCGCCGACCCTGGCAAGCGCCCCTTGCCCGATGCTGAATCCCGGCGGGAAAGCTGTGGATGCAGGCCCGCGGGCCTAATCCTTCTGGCCCTTCCGGCGCTGGTGGCCGAGCCCCATGCTCTTGGCGAGGCTCGAGCGCGCGGCGGCGTAGTTCGGCGCCACCATCGGGTAGTCGGGGGCGAGCCCCCACTTCTCCCGGTAGGCTTCGGGCGTCAGGTCGTAGTGGGTGCGCAGGTGCCGCTTGAGCGACTTGAACTTCTTCCCGTCCTCCAGGCACACGAGGTAGTCGGGCTGGATCGAGCGCCGCACCGAGACCGCGGGCCGAAGCTCCTCCACCGGCGGGGCCGGCGGCTGGCTCAGCCCGTGCAGGGTGGCGTGGACCGCGGCGATCAGTCCGGGCAGTTCCGGCACGGGCACCGGATTGTTGCTCACGAAGGCCGACACGATGTCGACGGACAGCGCGAGATAATCCAGGTCCTCTCCGACCGTGGCGTCCATTCCGAAACCTCCCGTCGCTTCGTCTCGGCCGCCATCGTTCGGCGTGTGCCGGCCGGAATCTGTGTCTGTCGAGGCTGATACAGGCCTATAAAGCGGCAGGTACTATGATGTGATCAATATAAGGGCAAGACCAATTTGTAAGTGACCACAACAGCCAACGTGATTGCAGCCTGCATTGTCGAATACTGTACAAAGCCGGCTCGTCCCGTGGCGGCCGGTGCGGGCCACGCGCGGCATCGGTGCATCCGGGCGTTGCACCTGCGGGAGATTGTGCCATCTGGTAGGGCGGCGGGTGCGCCGCGGCGCGCCTTGCAAAGCGCGTCACCCAGGCGAGGGGCCCCCATGCGCGCGCACAGATTCGGGCCGTCGGCGCCGTGAGCACGTACCGCTTCGACAAGCTCCTGGCGCCGCGCTCGGTCGCGCTGGTCGGAGCCGTGGCCCGCGAGGGCTCCCTCGGGCGCAGCGTGCTCGACAGCCTGCGCCGGGCGGGGTTTCCCGGCGCGATCCTGCCGGTCCAGCCGGATCACGAATCCGTGGACGGCCTGCCCTGCGTGAAGCGGGTCGCCGACCTCACCGTGGTGCCGGACCTCGTGCTGATCGCGGTGCCGCCCGCGAGCGTGCCCGAGGTGGTCGCCCAGGCCGCCGCGATCGGCGCCGGGGCGGCCGTGATCCTCACCGCCCGGCTCGGCCGCGGGCCGGACGACCCCGGGCCGGTGGCGCACCGGATCGCCCGCGCGCAGGGCCTGCGCCTGCTCGGCCCCGACAGCGCCGGCCTCGCGGTGCCCGCCGCCAAGCTCGATGCCAGCCTGTTCGCCCACGCCCCGGCGGCGGGGGACCTCGCGCTCGTCTCGCAATCCGGCACGGTGGCGGCGGCCATCGTCGAATGGGCCGCCCGCCACGGGACCGGCTTCTCCGCGGTGCTGTCGCTCGGCAGCGTGCTCGATATCGGGGTCGCCGACTGCCTGGACCATTTCGCCGCCGACTACCGCACCCGGGCGATCCTGCTCTGCCTCGACCGGGTGGCCGATGCCCGGCGGTTCATGTCGGCGGCCCGGGCCGCCGCCCGCGCCAAGCCCGTGGTGGTGCTGCGCGCCGGCCGGCACCGGCCGGACACGCGGGCGGCCGTGACCCATACCGGCGCGCTCGCCCGGCCGGACGCGGTCTACGCCGCGGCCTTCCGCCGGGCCGGCCTGCTCGCCGTGCCGGATCTCGACGCGATGTTCTCGGCGGTCGAGGCCCTGGGGCGCCAGCGCCCGTTCCCGGGGGACCGCCTGGCGATCCTCACCAACGGCCGCGGCATCGGGCTGCTCGCCGCCGACCGGCTGACCGACCGCGCGGGCATCCTGGCCGAGATCCCCGCGGCCGAGGACCGGCCGGCCGGCAACCCGATCGACCTCGGCATCGATGCCGGCGGCCCGGCCTTCTCGGCCGCCCTGGCGCCGCTGCTGGCCGACCGGGCCAGCGACGCGGTGCTGGCGATCCACGTCCCCACGGTCCGGTCGGATGCCGGCGCGGTGGCCGGGGCGATCGCCGAGACGGTCACGCGCGCCCGCGCCGGCCAGACCCGCAAGAAGCCGGTCTTCGCGGTGTCGCTGGGCGATGCCGAGGTGGCGCGCGCCGCCTTCGCGGGGGCCGGGATCCCGCATTTCGCCACCGATTCCGAGGCGATCGAGGGGTTTTTGCACCTCGTGCGCTACCGCGAGGCGCAGGACGACCTGATGCGCACGCCGGATTCGCTGCCGCGGGACTTCTCCCCCGACACGGCCCGGGCCCGCTCGATCGTGGCCGCCGCCCTGCGCCAGGGGGCGGCCTGGCTCGACCCGGTTGCCGTGAACGGCCTGCTGGAGGCCTACGGCATCCCCACCGTGCCGATCACCCTCGCCCCCGACCAGGATTCCGCCGCGGCCGCCGCCTGGCCGATCATCGCGGCCGGCGGCACGGTGGCGCTCAAGGTCGTCTCGCCCGACGTGGTGCACAAATCCGACATCGGCGGCGTCCGTCTCGACCTCACCAGCGAGGCCGACGTCCGCGATGCCGCCCGCAGCATCCTGGCGCGCGCCCGGCGGGAGCGGCCGGACGCCCGGGTCACCGGCTTCGCAGTGCAGCCGATGGTCCGCCGGGGCCAGCGCCGGGAGCTGATCGCCGGGCTCGCCGAGGACGCGGTGTTCGGGCCCGTGGTCGTGTTCGGCCGGGGCGGCACGGCGGTGGAGGTGATCGACGACCGCGCCCTCGGCCTCCCGCCCCTCGACCTCGCGCTCGCCCGCGACCTGATCGGCCGCACCCGGGTCGCCCGGCGCCTCGAAGGCTACCGCGACGTGCCGGCCGCCGATCTCGGGGCGATCGCCCTGACACTGGTGAAGCTGTCCCAGCTCGCCGCCGACCTGCCGCAGGTGCGCGAACTCGACATCAACCCGCTCTTGGCCGACGAGACCGGCGTGCTGGCGCTGGACGCCCGGGTCCGGATCGGGCGCGCGGAGCGGGGCTGCCACGGCCGCGGCCACCCGCGCTTCGCGATCCGGCCCTATCCGGCGGAATGGGTCCGCACCCTCAACCTCAAGGACCGCACGATCCGGGTGCGCCCGGTGCGCCCCGAGGACGAGGGCCTGTTCCTGGCGTTCTTCAAGGGCCTCGATCCGGAGGACCTGCGGCTGCGCTTCTTCGGGCCGGTCCGCGAGTTCAGCCACGCGTTCCTCGCCCGGCTGACCCAGCTCGACTACGCCCGGGCCATCGCGTTCGTGGCCACCGAGGTCGATCCGCAGGGCGGCGAGCGCATGCTCGGCGCCGTCCGGCTGCACGCCGACGCCAACCACGAGAGCGGCGAATACGCCATCGCGGTCGGCCGCGACGCGCGCGGCACCGGCCTCGCCTTCGCGCTGATGCGCCTGATGATCGACTGGGCCCGCTCCGAGGGCGTCGGCCGGGTCGAGGGCATGGTGCTCGCCGAGAACCGCCCGATGCTGGCGGTCTGCCGCCGGCTCGGGTTCAGCCAGGGGCGGGACCCGGAGGATCCGGGGCTGGTGACCGTGAAGCTGGAGCTTGGGGTGGGTTAGGGGCTCCGGCGCCCGGTCGGCATCGTCTTTCCGGACTGTACGCTAGCGGACGATCCTGACGCTCAGCCCGAGATCGGCCGGCAGCCGGCTCCAGGCCCGGTCCGTCGTCACGGCAACCGATCGGCGTTGCTTTGCCAGAGCGAGGCAGGCTCGATCGCCCAGCGAGAGTCCGAGCGGGCGCGTCGGCAGTCGCAGGATACCGGCCATCCGCGCCTGCTCGTCATCGAAGGGTTCGATCGCGAGGCGGAGGACGCCGAGAGCCTGCGTGATCTGCGCTTCCGCTCCACCGGCTTCGGCCAACTTGGCATAGACTTCGGATAGGTTCACCGCACCGATCACGGATTGCGGCAGGACCTCGGCAACCGCCTCGGCACCTGTCTCCGCGCGAAGCAGGCACAGCAGCGCTGAGGCGTCGAGGACGAAGGCCTCACTCACGCTCCGCCTCGGTCCGACGCTCCGCGATCAATTCGTCGGCCAAGTTCCGATCGACCGGCACGAAGCTGCGGACGATGGCCTGCGCCTCCCGGACTGCAGCAGACAAGGAGCGGATCCGCAGACCGTCCTCGGCCAGTTCGACCATGACGGTGTCGCCGGCTGCGAGCCCGAGTTCCCGCCGGAAATCCGCCGGGATGACGAGCGTCCCGCCAGCCTCGATCTTTGCCAAGTGCGAAGCCATGCCGAATTCCGGATCGCGGCCCGAAACAACGCTCGCTGTCCGCGCCATCGGACGCTGGCCGCGCCGTCCTATGATGCCCGATGACAGATAAAAAAGGAAAGTCCTGTGCCGCTATCCCGCGGCGAAGCGGACGTACCGTCGAGACATGGTCCGGTTCAGCCAAGCCCGGATGGCCGGATTGGGATCACCGCGGAGGTTGATGCACGTCCGGATTGCCCCCCTCCGTTGCCGGCTTCGCGATCGTTGCCTTGCTGGCCGCCGGCTTGGCGGCGACGGCCTTCGCCGCAGCGGGCTTGGTCACCGCCGGCTTGGCCACCACCGGCTTCGGCGGCGTTGGCGCCGCGGGCTTCGGCATCACGGCAGGCTGCACGGCGCCGGCCGGTGCGATCGCCCCGGTGGCGGCGGGCTCCGGTGCCGGGGGCGGCGTGTCGAGATTATAGATGTCGTCGCGAAAATGCGCCGTCCCGTCCGGGGTGGCGTAGCCCGTCAGGTAGACGAACGTCACCGGCACCGGCTTGACCAGCTTGATGTCGCGGCGCTCCCCGTCGGCGATGCCGGTCTCGATCTCGATCGGGCCCCAGCTCGTGCCGGGCCCGTTGGGGCCGTCGGTGCCCTGCAGCAGCCAGCCGACCAGCTCCTTCACCTGCCCGACCCGGACGCAGCCGTGGCTGTGGAAGCGCACGTTGGCGGCGAACAGGGACTTGGCCGGCGTGTCGTGCATGTAGACGGCAAAGCGGTTCGGCATGTCGATCCGCACCTGGCCGAGCGAATTGTCGAAGCCGGAATCCTGGCGCAGCGTGTAGGCCGCGGCCTTGTTGCCCGCCCAGTCGATCTTGGTCGGGTCGACCTCGCCGGCGGGGCCGAGGATGCGGATGTGGTTCCGGGCGAGGTAGCCCGGGTTCTTGCGCATCTGCGGGATGATCTCGTTCTTCACCACCGAGGCCGGCACCGTCCAGGTCGGGTTGAAGTTGATGTCGGTGACCCGGGTCTCCACCGTGGGTGTCGCCTTGTCGGGGGAGCCGACCACCGCGACGTAGCGGCGCGCCACCACGCCGTTCTCCACCGCCTCGACGATGGCCGAGGGCACGTTGACCACGACGTAGCGCTCGCCGAACGGGAATTTCGAGCCCATCAGCCGAGCCGCCGAGGCCGCGAGCTGGCGCTGCCGGGTGGCGGCCGGCACGTTCAGGGCGTTGATCGTGAGCCGGCCCAGGATGCCGCTGTCGGGCAGGCCGTGGCGGCCCTGGAACGCCGCGATCGCGGCCACCAGCGGCGGGTCGAGCCGGTCGCTCGGCGGCGCGTCCACGGGCAGGTCGCCGGTGAGCGTCAGGTGGTGGCGCAGCGACGGGATCGCCGGGCTGCGCTCCCCGGGCTTCAGCCGGATCAGGTCGTCGGGCAGCCGTTCCCAGCCGCCGGCCTCCGCGAAGGCGGCGTAGCGGTCGGCCACCTTCAGCGTGTCCAGGAAGGTCCGGGCGGTGAGCGTCGGGGTCGGGTCGGTGGAGACCTTGGCGTAGACCAGCGGCGCCGGCGCGCGCGGTTTTTTCGGCGCATCCGGGGGCCTCACCTCGGACGTCTTGGCCTCGATCGGCCGGCCCTCGGGAGTCTTCGCGTCAGCCTTCACTTCGGCCTTCTCGACTTGGGCCTTCTCGACTTGGGCCTTGGGCTCCGGAGCCTTCACGGGTTCCGGGGCCGGCGGCACGGCGACCGGGACGGCGAGCGGCGGGGCCGCCGGCGCCGCGGGTGCGGCCGGGGCGCCCTGCGCCAGCGCGGCCACGGGGCCGCCGAGCAGCGCCAGAACCGAGAGGCCGGTGCCGAGGCGAGCGGGAAGGCGGAAACGGGTCGGGACCATACGCAACACTCCCGACGGCGCCCGGGACGGCGCGGTCGGGCGGGATGATGGGGCGGTACGGTTACCAATCTCCTCCGGTGAATCGCCCCCGCGGCGGGGCCCGTTCACCATCCATCGAGGGGGATCGCCTCCGGACCCGGGGGCGGATATCGATTCGCGCGGAAAAGGCGCACCCTGCCGGGCCGTGCCGTGAAGGACGATCAGCCGCCGCCATGCCGGAGTCCGGATCCCAGCGCCCCGGGGAGCGCCTGAGCACGATGCCCTACCTGCCCCAGCTCGACGGGGTGCGCGCGCTCGCGATCCTGATCGTGTTCGCGGCCCATTGCGGCTACAGCCACGTGGTGCCGGGGGGTTTTGGCGTCACGGTGTTCTTCTTCCTCAGCGGCTACCTGATCACGACGCTGCTGCGGATCGAGCGCGGGCGCACCGGCACGGTGTCGCTGTCGGCCTTCTACCTGCGGCGCAGCCTGCGCATCCTGCCGCCGCTCTACCTGACCCTGGCCGCCGCCGGGGCGCTCTACGCGGCGGGACTGCTCGACTGGATGCGGGTCGAGCCGGCGGCCGTGCTCGGCCAGGTGCTGTTCCTGACCAACTATCCCGGCCTGTTCGGCACCGAGGCGGTGCTGCCGGTGCCGCTCTGGAGCCTCGCCATCGAGGAGCATTTTTACCTGGTCTTCCCCTTGGCCTACGCCCTGTGGCTGGGCCGCCTGCGGCCGCGCCGGGCGGCGCTGGCCTGCCTGGGGCTCTGCGCGGCGGTGCTGGCGATCCGCTGCGTCAACGTCTGGCGGCTGCCCGATTACAGCCTGAACTATTCCTGGACCCACACCCGCATCGACGCGATCCTGTTCGGCTGCTGCCTGGGCCTGTGGAACAACCCGGTGATCCCGGGCGACCGCGCCTGGCGGCCCCGGGCCTGGCACGTCGCCGCGAGCCTCGGGGTGATCCTGCTGACCCTGGCCGTGCGCGATCCCGCCTTCCGCGAGACCCTGCGCTACACACTCCAGAGCGCGGCACTGTTCGTGCCGTTCGCCTACCTGCTGCACGGCGAGGGCCGGGCGGTGCGGCTGCTCGCGGCCCGGCCGATGCGCCAGCTCGGCCTCTGGTCCTACAGTTTTTATCTCGCCCACATGGCCGTGGTGGCGGCGGTGCTGCACCAGGCGCCCGGCCTGCACGGGCTGACGCTGATGCTGGCGGCCTTCCCGCTGACCCTGCTCTGGTGCTGGGGCATGTTCACGCTGGTCGAGCGCCCTTGCGCGCTGTTGCGCCGCCGGCTGCTGGCGGACCGGCCGCCGGAGCCCGTTCTCGGTGTCGCGGGGCGCTCACACGATCCCGTACGGAGCGCGACGCAGCCCCCTCTCCCGAGCGGGAGAGGGTTGGGGTGAGGGGACAGGTCTATCCGGAGACGTCGCATCCCTCACCCTGCCCCTCTCCCGCACGGGAGAGGGGACCCGAGCCTCGTCCGGCGCCGCCAGGTAACTCCGCTGGCTCCTGACGACAGACAAGGTCGCACCGGCATCACCCCCGCCTGAGTTTTTCCCGCGCGGCGGCATGGTCCGGGGCGGCCTGGAAGCTGGCCAGCATCGCGTGCCAGAGCGGCTTGCGCCGGAACTGCGCGTCGAGGGGCAGCGCCCGCTGGGGCAGGCCGTCCGGCCGCTTGCGGTTGGGGTGGTCGTTCAGCCACGTGTCGGGGTCGTAGATGTCCCAGGTGAGCACGTCGAGCAGGGCGGGCTCGGCCAGGACCACGTCGAGGTAGCGGCGGGCGAAGTCGGCCACCCTGCGGTCGCGGGTCGCCACGTCGGACGGGAAGGCCCGGTCGTCGATGTCGAGCTCGGTGACCGCGATCCCCAGCCCCATCTGGCCGATCTCGTGCAGGAAGCGGCGCAGCTGGGCCTGGTCGATCGGGACCGTGCTGGTCAGGTGCGATTGCAGGCCGAACCGACGGATCGGCACGCCGCGCGCGCGCATCGCCTCGAGCTGGCGCAGCACCTTGGTGCGCTTGGCCTCCATCCAGGGCGCGCCCTGCTCGACCGCGTCCTCGTTCCAGGTGCCGGCCGCCGCCGGGTCGGTCTCGTGCAGGATCCGGAAGGCGCGGTCCACGTAGCCGGGCCCCATCGCGGCGAGCCAGGGGGACTCGCGCAGGCCCCCGCCCCGGTCGGGGTCGCCCTCGTTGCCCAGGATCTCGTTGACCACGTCCCAGGCGACGATCTGCCCCCGGTAATGGCCGGCCACGGTCTCGATCCAGCGCCGCATGAAATCCTCGGCCTGGACGGGGCTCGCCCGGCCGAGCAGCGGCGCGACCCAGGGCGGCAGGGCCGCGTGCCAGACCAGCGTGTGCCCGCGCATCCGCTGGCCGTTGGCCCGCGCGAAGCGCAGGATCGCGTCGCCGCGGGCGAAATCGGTGCGCCCGGGTGCGGGCAGCACCTCCTCCATCTTCATCTCGGTGCCGCAGACCAGGATCCCGCATTCCCGCGCCACCGCCTGCCGGTAGGCTGGGGTCGAGTCGAAGCGGTGGAACGGTACCTCGCAGCCATACGTCAGCCCCTTGGCGGCGGCGGCGGCCTGGAGGCTGTCGCCCGACCAGGATGGCTTGCCGAGGGGGCCGAAACCGGACGGCGCGGCCCCCGCAGCCGTGGCGAGGCCGACGCAGGCCGCCCCGGCGAGGAGCGCGCGGCGGCTCGGCAGGCCGGGGGGTGGGGTCATGCCGGGTTCTCGCTTCGAGGGATACGTCACCCCGTCATTCCGGGGCGCCGCAGGCGAGCCCGGAATCCAGAACCGCCGACGGAGCAAGATCTTGCTCGGCTTGAGGTTCTGGATTCCGGGCTCCGCTTCGCGGCCCCGGAATGACACGGTGGGTGAGCGCGCGCCGCGGGAGTTATCAACTTCCGGAGGAATAACATCTCCTCATGCGATCGCCCTAGTCGGCAAGGGCGCTGGCAGCGGACCGATCGCACCGGTTCCAACTCGCCTTCGGCCCCGACGCGCCCCATCTTCGGGGCGCCATCCAGCCGAGGACCGACCCATGAGCCAGCATCCCGCCATCAGCCCAGGCCGCAGCGCGGTCGTCAACGGGGCGGCGAGCGGCATCGGGCTCGCGGCGGCCAAAGCCTTCGCGCGGGCCGGCATGAACGTCTGGCTCGCCGACCTGCCCGGCCCGGCCCTCGAGGAGGCCCACCGCGCCGTGGCCGAACTGGCCGCCGTCGAGGTCCGGGCTTTGCCCACCGACGTCTCGGACCGGGAGGCCGTGGAGGCCCTGGCGGCCCATGTCGCCAAGGCCGGCCCTCCGGCCGTGGTGATGCTGAACGCGGGGATCGAGGCCGGCGGCAAGCTCTTCTCCGACGCCGGGACCTGGACCCGGATCCTCGGCACCAACCTCGGGGGCGTGGTCAACGGCATCCACGCCTTCGCGCCCGGCATGATCGCGGGCGGCCAGCCCGGCGCGGTGATCGTCACCGGCTCGAAGCAGGGCATCACCACGCCGCCCGGCAACGCGCCCTACAACGTCTCGAAGGCGGCCGTGAAGGCGGCCACCGAGGCCCTGGCCCACGAACTGCGCAGCCGCGAGGGCTGCCGGACCACGGCGCACCTGCTGATCCCGGGCTTCGTCTATACCGGCCTGACCAAGGCCCGCGGCGTCGCCGAGAAGCCGCCCGGCGCCTGGACGCCGGAGGAGACCGTCGCCTTCATGCTGGACCGGCTGGAGGCGGGCGATTTCTACATCCTCTGCCCCGACAACGAGACCACCCGGGCGCAGGACGAGAAGCGCATCGCCTGGGCGGCCGGCGACATCATCGAGAACCGGCCTGCTTTGTCGCGCTGGCACCCGGATTTTTCGGAGGCGTTCAAGCGGTTCATGGCGGAGTGAGCCGCTCCGTCATTGCGAGCGGAGCGAAGCGACCCGGGGCTTCGCGACGCGGGGAGTTGTGGAGCGAGGACGGCGTGGGCCGAGGGATCCGGGCGAGCACCTCCGGCTTTCGTGTGCCGTCCGGACCTGAACAACGCCTGAGGGACGAAGTCACGTCTCCGTCAACTTATGAGCGCCACACCTGGGGCACGGCCGGTCGCGGCATCGCGGCCGGCGAGGCACAGGAGGACATCGATGTTCACCAAGACCGCACGCCTACGCCTGGCGGCCGCCGCCGTGGCGCTCGGGGGGATCGCCGTCGGAGCCCCCGCGATGGCCGCGCCGCTCGGCCTCGACACCGGCCTGCACCAGGGCGCCGGCGACATCGTGGATGTCCAATACGGCTACGGGTACGGCCATCGCCACGGCTTCGGCCCGCGTCACGGCTTCGGACCGGGCTTCCGGGGCCACCACCATCACGGCTGGGGGCGCGGCCACCATCGCGGCTGGGGTCATCATGGCGGCTACGGCCATCACCGCCACGGCGGCTGGGGCCACCGTCACGGCCACGGCCGCTGGTAAGGCCGGCGGGGCCGGAGCCTATCCGGCCCCGACACGCTCGATGATCGCCGGGCGGCCGGGGGGCGCCGCGCCGATCCGGTAGGCCGCCCGCAGGGCCGCCTCGGCCCGGTCGGCGGCGGCCTCGTCGGCCGCGTGGACGATCCCGATCTGACCGGCCGCGTCGCCGGGACCCGCGAGGTCGGTGAAGCCGACCCGCGGGTCGATCGCGTCCTCGGGCCGGGTCCGTCCGCCGCCGAGCCCGATCACCGCCAGCCCGATCGCCCGGGTGTCGATCCCGGCGACCACGCCGTCCTGGCGGACCGGCCGCCGCACCGGCGCGGCCGGCAGGTATCGCGCCGGGTCCTCCAGGAGATCGCCCGGACCGCCGAGGGCCGCGACCATCTCGGAAAAAACCTCGGCCGCCCGGCCGGAGGCCAGCACCGCCTCCAGGCGCCCGGCCGCCGCGTCCCGGTCCGGCGCGAGGCCGCCGACCGCCAGCATCTCCGCCCCGAGCGCCAGGGTGACCGCGTGGAAGCGCGGCTCGCGGCGCGCCCCCGTCAGGTAGTCGATCGCGTAGGCGACCTCGACGGCGTTGCCGGCGGCGCTGGCGAGCGGCGCGTCCATGTCGGTGATCAGCGCGGCGGTGCGCAGGCCTGCGCCCTCGGCCACCGTGACGATGCTCTCGGCCAGGGCCCGGGCTTCGTCCAAGCCCGTCATGAAGGCGCCGGAGCCCTGCTTGACGTCCATCACCAGCCCGTCGAGCCCGGCGGCGAGCTTCTTCGACAGGATCGACGCTGTGATCAGGTCGAGGGATTCCACCGTGCCGGTGACGTCGCGGATCGCGTAGAGGCGCCGGTCGGCCGGGGCCAGCTCGGCGGTCTGGCCGATGATCGCGCAGCCGACCCGGCCGACCACCCGGCGGAAGATGTCGAGCCCCGGTGTGGCGTCGTAGCCCGGGATGCTGGCGAGCTTGTCCAGCGTCCCGCCGGTATGGCCGAGGCCGCGGCCCGAGATCATCGGCACGTAGCCGCCGCAGGCCGCCACCATCGGGGCGAGGGCCAAGCTCACCGTGTCGCCGATGCCGCCGGTGGAGTGCTTGTCGAGCACCGGGCCCGGCAGGTCCCATGTCAGCACCGCGCCGGATCCGGCCATCGCCCGGGTCAGCGCCACCCGCTCGGGCAGCGCCAGGCCGCGGAAGAACACCGCCATGGCGAAGGCCGCCGCCTGCCCCTCCCCGACCGCGCCGTCGGTGAGGCCCCGGACGAAGCCCGCGATCTCCTCCGGATCGAGGACCAGGCCGTCGCGCTTGGCCCGGATGGTTTCCTGCGGCAGGCGCATGGGTCTCACGAGTCCCGCGCCTGGATCAGCGCCCCGAACAGGCTGCTCGCCCCGAGCCTGAGGGTCTTCGGGCTCACCCAGTCCGGCCCCATGATCCGGTCGGCGAGCGCCAGGTAGGCGCCCGCATCGGCGACGCTGCGCAGGCCGCCTGAAATCTTCAGGCCCGCCGCCCGGCCGCCCTCCCGGCCGCCGGCTCGAATCTCGGCCAGCATCGCCTCGGCGGCCTCCGGGGTCGCCGAGACCGGGCTCTTGCCCGTGGAGGTCTTGAGGAAGTCGGCCCCCGCCTCCAGCGCCAGCCGCCCGGCGCGCCGGATGACGTCGGGATCGGCGAGTTCGCCGGTCTCGAGGATCACCTTCAGCACGGCGGCCCCGCAGGTGTCGCGCACCGCCTCGACCATGTCGCGGGCGGTGGCGGCGTCGCCGCGCAGGAACGCGCGATAGGGCAGGACCAGGTCGATCTCGTCGGCACCGTCGCGCAGGGCCTCGGCGGTGTCGTCGGTCGCCCGGGCGCAATCCTCGCCGCCGGCCGGGAAGTTGATCACCGTGGCGACCCGGATGCCGCTGCCCTCGAGCGCCCGCGCGCCCTGCGCCACGAAATGCGGCCAGACGCAGATCGCCGCGACGCCGCCCGCGCGCGCATCCCGGCAGAGCGCGTCGATCTTCGGCTCGGTGCAGGTCTCGGTCAGGTCCGTGAGATCGAGGAGCGGCAGCGCCCGGCGGGCGACCGCACCGGCATCCGGGTCATCCATGGTCGGTCTCCTGGGCCGGCAGGCCTGCGGCGAAGGCCCGGACCAGGCGGCCGAGATCCGCGGCGGCCCGGGCCGCCACCGCCTTGGTCTCGGCGTGATGGGGCGCGCCCCCGGCGATCCCGGCGGCGAGGTTGGTCACCACCGACACGGCCGCCACCGGCAGGCCGAGGAAGCGGGCGAGGATCACTTCGGGCACGGTGGACATGCCCACGAGGTCGGCTCCGAGGATGCCGGCCATCCGGACCTCGGCCGGGGTCTCGAAGCTCGGGCCGGAGAACCACGCGTAGACGCCCTCACCGAGGGGCACGCCGCAGGCCCCCGCCGCGGCCCGGAGGCGCACGCGCAGGTCCGGATCGTAGGCGTCGGTCATCGGCACGAAGCGGGCGTCGCTCGCCTCGCCGATCAGCGGGTTCAGGCCCGACAGGTTGATGTGGTCGGCGAGCAGGACCAGGCTGCCCGGGCCGGTCTCCGGCCGCAGGGACCCGGAGGCGTTGGTCAGCAGCAGGCGCCGCGCCCCGAGGCCGGCGGCGCAGGCGAGCGGAACCCGCATCGCCGCCGCCTCGCCCCGCTCGTAGGCATGGGCCCGGCCCTCGAACACCAGCACCGGCCGCCCGGCGAGGCGCCCGCGATGCAGCCGGCCGCCATGGCCGCTGACGCCGGCCCCGGGGAAACCCGGGATCGCCGCGTAATCCAGCGCGTGCGCGTCCGCCAGCTCGGCCGCGATCCCGCCGAGCCCGGTGCCGGTGACGATCGCGCAGGCGTAGCCGCCGCCGAAGCCGGCGGCCCGGAGGGTGGCGAGGGCGGCGGCGTCAGTCACCCAGCGTCTCCGGCCCGAACGATTCGGGCAGCAACTCTTCCAGCGTGAAGGTTTTCGCGACGCGCTCCGGCCCGGCGGCGTGGATCGGCGTGTCCGGTCCGGCGAATTCGCGGATGCGCTGGCGGCAGGCGCCGCAGGGCGTCACCAGGCCCGCGCCGTCGCCGCAGACCAGGATCGCGGCGATGCGCCGGCCGCCGCCCGCGATCATCGCGGCGATCGCCCCGGCCTCCGCGCAGGTTCCGACCGGGTAGGCCGCGTTCTCGACGTTGCAGCCGGCATGGATCGCACCGCGCTCGTCGCGCAGCGCCGCCCCGACCCGGAACCGGGAATAGGGCGCGTGCGCCCGCGCGCGCACCGCCCGGGCGGCCTCGAACAGGGCTGTCAGCCCCTCATCCCGTTGCGCTGAATCGGCGGCCTGCATGGCCGATCTTTGGCACCCGGCGGGGCGGCCTGTCGAGGGGCGGAGCAATGGCAGAGGGCATAGTGCGGTGCCAACGAGAGCGGCTGTTTTCAGTGTGCGGGCTACTCGGATGCGTTGAAAATCCGGATCCCTTATTCCGGGGCGCCGAAGGCGAGCCCGCAACGCCGGGGGCCCACACGTTCCGATCGCAGCCGCATCCATACCATGGCCGCAGAAGCCGCAAGTCCCCTCTCCCGTGCGGGAGAGGGTTGGGGTGAGGGATGCGCCCTATCCGGACAAACCTGTCCCCTCACCCTGTCCCTCTCCCGCACGGGAGAGGGGACCCGCGCGTCATCCTGTGCCCAAGTGTCCCGGCCCGAAGTGTGAATCCGGCAGCCCGTGCGGCAGAGGGTGCGCGGAGCGACCTGTAACTGCGCCTGCGCCTCAAACCTGTGCAGGGCCGTCGTTGGGAATGACGTGGCGAATGTTCGGCCGTCCCCGAAAATCCCTCAGCGCGTCGCCGCGCCCGCCCCCAGCATCCCGGCGGCCTGGCGCAGGACCGCGTCGTCCTGCGGGCCGCTCAGCGCGTAGGCGGTGTCGCCGGCATTCCAGGACAGGAGCGTGCCGTCGTCCGAGCCGGTGAGCGCCGCCGGGCCGCCGCGCAGGCCGCGGGTGGCGAACAGCGAGGCCTCGCCCATCGAACCGGCCTCGAAGGCGATCTCGATGCCCGTGCCGTGGCGGCCGGGGAAGATCTGGATGTCGCGCACCTGCCAGCCCGCCGGGAGCGGCGGCAGGTCGATGCCGGTGACCGATTGGAGGCGGGCCCGGTCGTAGACCGGGTGCTCGCCCTGGCTGGAGATGCTCTTGCGCAGCTGCGCCACGGCGCGGGCCTGGCGGGCGTCGGCGATCAGGGCCGGATCGGGGGTCGCGGCCAGGGTGTCGGGCACGCCGAACCGGCCGATCTCGTCGTGGGCGAGCCAGCCCGCGCCGACCAGGACCACGATGGCGGCGGCGCGCTTGAGCCGCGCGCCGACCCGGCGCCAGCGCTGGTTGCGGTCGAAGCGGCGGGCCAGGACGAGGGTGCGGTCGGGCCCCGGCCCGGGCATGCGCCCGAAGGCGGCCCTGAGGGCGTCGCGGTCGTGCAGGTCGGCCATCACCTGGGCGGCGGCCCCGGGATGGGCGGCCAGGTGCGCCTCGACGTCGAGACGGCGCATCGGGTCGATCTGCCCGTCGACGAAAGCGATGAGGTCGTCGTCTGTTATCGGATCCATCATCGGTGAAGTCCTCGGTTCCAGCGTGCCGCCGGGGCGGATCCGCCGGTCGTCATCGTCTCTGTTCCGGCCCTGCGCGGCCGGTCCGGGTCGAATGCCTCAGGCATCTCCGGCGGCGCGCTTCATCGGCGGCCGG
The DNA here is from genome assembly GCF_022179445.1 of Methylobacterium mesophilicum. Taxonomy (GTDB): domain Bacteria; phylum Pseudomonadota; class Alphaproteobacteria; order Rhizobiales; family Beijerinckiaceae; genus Methylobacterium; species Methylobacterium mesophilicum. The sequence goes on from NZ_BPQU01000015.1 coordinate 93,275, forward strand.
TCCCGGGTCTGGTCGGAGGCGACGAGGCGCAGGCCCGGGAAGGTGCCGCGCCGGACATCCGGCCGGTTCGTTTCGGGCTCGGCCTCGGTCGTGCCCCGGGCGCCGTCCTCGAAGGCGCGCAACGCCGCCCGGCCGCGGCCGAGGCGGGACATCAGCGTGCCGATCGGGATCCCCAGCACCGCGGCGGCGTCGGCGTAGGCCATGCCCTCCAGGGTCACGAGGTGCAGGGCGGCGCGCTGCTCCTCCGGCAGGGTCAGGAAGGCCTGCCGGATCTGGGCGAGGCGGACCCGGCCCTCCTGGGCGGGGGGCGCCATGTCCTCGCTCATCCGCACGAGTGCGTCGGCGTGCCGCGCCTCGACCTGGCGGCGGCGCTGCTCGTCGATGAAGGCGTTGTGCAGCACCGTCATCATCCAGGTGCGCAGGTTGGTGTTGGGGCGCAGGGACCCCTGCATCTCCAGGGCGCGCACCAGGGTATCGTGCACGAGGTCGTCCGCCCGCAGCGCGTCGCGGGTCAGCGAACGGGCGTAGCGCCGCAGGGGCACCAGCAGATCGACGATGTCCGGATGCTTGAGCTTGTCTGACGCCATAGGGTGTGAACGCGGGGTCCCGGGCGTTTAATCCCGGGCGCCGATCACGCCTGATCGAGGGTGGCGGCGATGCCCGAGACGAGGCGCGGGTCGGTGGGCTCCACCTGGGTGGCGAAGGCGGCGGCCAAGGAGCCGTCCCGGGCGATCAGGTACTTGTGGAAGTTCCAGCGCGGGGTCTCGCCCGGCCGCTCCGCCGCCGCCCATTGGTAGAACGGGTGGGCGCCCGGCATCTTCACCCGGGTCTTGGCGGTCAGCGGGAAGGTCACGCCGTGATTCTTCCGCGCGGCCTCCGCGATGGCCGGCCCGTCGAGCGGCTCCTGGTTGCCGAAATCCGGCGACGGCACGCCGATCACCGTGAGGCCCCGGTCGCCGAAGCGGGTCCACAGGGTCTGGAGCCCGGCGAGCTGGCCGGCATAGCCGCAGGCCGTGGCGGTGTTGACCACCAGGATCGGCCGCCCGGCATAGGCCGAGAGCGGCATGGCGCCGCCCTCCGGATGCTCGAAGGCGAAGTCGCCCGCCCGCCCGGACGGCGCGGCCCGGGCGGCGCCGGCAAACCCGGCGCCCAGCAGGATCAGGGCCTCGCGGCGCAACATCGTCATGGCGGCCTCGCACGGTCACGGGCACTCGCACGCCCACACGGAACCTAGCGCGCGTCGGGCAGATCCCAACAACCGGGATCCCGAAGGGCCTGCGGCCCTTTGGCGGGGTTCCGGGGCGCGCAGCCCCGCGCTTCGCTTACGCCGCTCGCACCGTGTCGAGGAAGCGATGGACCTCCGCGTCGAGACGCTCGGCCTGGACCGAGAGTTCGGAGGCCGAGCCGAGCACCTGCACGGCGGCGGCTCCGGCGCCCTCGGCGGCGCTGGCGACCCCGGCGATGTTGGCCGTGACCTCGCCCGCCCCGGTCGCGGCCTGGCCGACGTTCCGGACGATCTCCTGGGTGGCCGAGCCCTGCTCCTCGATCGCGGCGGCGATTCCGGTGGACAGCCCGCTCATCTCGGTGATGCGGCCGACGATGATCCCGATCGCGTCCACCGTCTCCCCGGTCCAGGACTGGATCTCGCCGATCTGCCGGGCGATCTCGCCGGTGGCCTTGGCGGTCTGGCCGGCCAGCTCCTTCACCTCCGTGGCGACCACCGCGAAGCCGCGGCCCGCCTCGCCGGCCCGGGCGGCCTCGATCGTGGCGTTGAGCGCCAGCAGGTTGGTCTGGCCGGCGATGCCGCTGATCAGATCGACCACGGCGCCGATCTTCACCGCCCCGTCGCGCAGGTTGCGCACGAGGTCGGCGGATTTCCCGGCCTCCAGCACGGCGGCGTCGGCGAGGTCGGCCGAGGCCTGCACCTGCCGGCCGATCTCGTTGACGGAGACGCCGAGTTCCTCGGCCGCCGCCGCCACGGTGTTGACGTTGGAGGCCGCCTGCTCGGCCGCCGTCGCCACATGGGTCGACTGGCTGGCGGTCTCGGCCGCCGCGGCGCTCATGGTCTCCGCGGTGGCTTTCAGGCTCGCCGCGGCGGTGGCGACGGCGCGGATGATGCCGCCGACGGCGCCCTCGAAGCTGGCGGCCAGATCGCGCATCGCCGTCTTGCGCTGCGCCTCCTGGCCGATCCGGGCCTGGGCGGCCTCCGCCTCCAGGACCTTCGTCCGAGCGAGCCCGTCCCGGAACACCTGCACGGCGCCGGCCATGGCGCCGATCTCGTCGCGGCGCCCGACGCCGGGGATCTCCACGGAGAGGTCGTCGGCGGCGAGCCGGGTCATGGCCTGGGCCATCCGGTTGATCGGCTTGCCGATGCCGTGATGTAGGAGCAGGGACCCGATCAGGGCGGTGACCACCACCGCGCCGAGGCCGATCAGGTTGGCCATCCGCGCCGCCGAGACGGCCGCCGCCGAGGCGGCGCTCCGGTCCTTCAGCAGATCCTGCTCGACCTGCGCGATCTCGGCCGCCTTGGCGCGCACGGCATCCATCGCCGCCTTGCCGACGCCCGAGCCTTCGAGCCGGCGCGCGTCCTCCCGGGTCGCCGGGTCCTTCATCAGGGCGAGTTCGCGGTCCGCCACCGCGTCGCTCCAGCGCTCGGCCAGGGCCTTCAGCTCCAGGAGGCGCCGGGGCTGCGTGGGATTGTTGGCGGTGAGCTTGCGCGCCGCGTCCCAGGACGCCGCGAAGGCCTTCCGCCCGGCCTGCTCGGGCTCGAGGAAGAGCGGCTCGGCGGAGATCAGGTACCCCCGCAGGGCAGTCTCCCGGTCGATCATGGCGACCACCATCCGGTCGACCTCGGCCAGCACCTCGTGGGTGTGCACGGTCCAGGCCTCGGTGTCCTCGATCAACCCGATATTGCGGAGCGAGACCGCCGAGGCGCCGGCGGTGATCGCCAGCATCAGGGCCATGACCAGCGCGATCTTCACGCCGGTCCTGAGATCGATCAGACGAAAACCCATGGCCCGTCCTTCGGGGAAGAATCACCGGGCCCGATCGGCCCGCGGTCGACGCGCCGGGATACAACATCTCCGTGAAATATCTCTTACGCCGCGACTTTTTTGATTAAAAAGCGATACTTAGCCAGTTAATACACCCTCCAGATTGAAATATATTCAGTCGCACCGCGTCCAATCATCTTGATATGACTTCGCACAGAGCCGGGGGCAATACGGGTATTGCGCCATGCCATCCGCGATCGACCAGTCTTGCCCCAGCTATTGATACGCGTCCCGCAGGTTCAGGGTGCAGGCGTGGCCGATGGTCCCGTAGGTCTCGGCGAGCCAGGTCCGGGCGGCGCCGCGGCCCTTGTCGCGCAGGCGCTTGAACACGGTCCAGCGGGCGTCGAGCTTGGAGGCGGCGTTGTAATCCTCCAGCGCGTCGGTCCCGTCGATCCGGTGTACCAGGACCCGCTGGTAGCCGCCCTGGCCCAGGGTGCCGTCCTCGATCAGGCCGTCGAGGAAGTCGATCGCCCGCAATTCCCGCATCAGGTTGGCGTTGAAGGTGATCTCGTTGAGCCGGTCGCGGATCTCGTTCTCCGTGCGTGGGGTCTCGCGCCGCTCGACCGGGTTGATCTGGACCAGCACGATGTCCCGGGTCCGGGCGCCCCGGTGCAGCGGGTAGAGCGGCGGGTTGCCGAGGTAGCCGCCGTCCCAATAGGGCACGCCGTCAATCTCCACCGCCTGGAACACCGTCGGCAGGCAGGCCGAGGCCATCAGGTGATCGACGGTCAGGCGCTCGCGCTCGAACACCGCGAGCTTGCCGGTCCAGACATTGGTGGCCGAGACGAACAGGCCGGCGGTCTCGGACTCCCGCAGGCGCTCGAAGTCCACCTGCGCGGCCAGCGCCTTGCGCAGCGGGTTGATGTTGAGCGGGTTCGACACGTAGGGGCTGGGCGAGAGCATCTTGGACCAGAACTCGGCCACCGGGTTGCCCTTCCACAGGCTGAACAGCCCGCTGACGAAGTTGCGCTGGGCCGGGCCGAGGTCGCCGTCGAGGCTGACCTCGCGCCAGAACCGCTCGAGCCCCTCCCGGGCGCCGTCCGGGCCGCCCTTCAGCCAGCCGTCGACCATCACGACGGCGTTCATCGCCCCGGCGCTCGCCCCGGTCAGCGCCTCGAAGGCCAGGCGGCCGTCCTCGATCAGGGCATCGAGCACGCCCCAGGTGAAGGCGCCGTGCGCGCCCCCGCCCTGCAGGGCCAGGGCGACCGGCTTCTCGGCCCGGGGGCCCGCCAGGATCCGGTTCGGCGAGTGGGCGGGCGTGGGCTCGATCCCGTCCGAGACAGGGATTCCGGACGAAGGGTCGGGCAAGGTTTCCGGCAAGGTTTCCGGCAAGATTTCCGGAACGACGGTCACCGGGTTGTGCGGCTCACCGCCGTGGGGATGCTCGCGCATGTCGGCCTCCAATAAGGGCTCCCTACATGGGATGGTGCACTGCAACATCAACCATCCCGGGGGCTGGCGGCGCGGTGACGGGCGGCGCGCGGCGCGCGATTCCGGCAACAGGGGCGGACGAAAACCGGTGTCGGCCGCGCGGCAAACTCGACATCCGCATCCGGATACGACATGACAACCGCGATGCTGTCATGCGTGGCGTCTGCTTGACGCCGCGCGGCGTCGTCCGCAGCTAACCGCGGTCGGCCCGCAGCCCCGAAGCTCCGGCGAGGCGCGCGCCGCGAGATGCCCGGCCAGCCCGTTTCAGGGCTCCGGCGCTCCGCACAGTGCGCGCCCGCGAAGGTCCACGATGGAAGTCATGGAAGCCATCCGCTCCGAAAATCCCGCCGCGACCGCCCTGACCAGCGGGGGTCCGGAGATCGCCGGCCCAGCGCCGCGCCACCGCACGGTGGGCGTCACGGTCGGCGAGGGCGAAGGCGCGGTCACGGTCGGCGGCGGCGCCCCGATCGTCGTGCAGTCGATGACCAACACCGACACCGCCGACATCGACGGCACGGTAGCGCAGGTCGCCCAGCTCGCCCGGGTCGGCTCGGAGCTGGTCCGCATCACCGTCGACCGGGACGAGGCGGCGGCCGCGGTTCCGAAGATCCGCGAGCGGCTCGACCGGATCGGCGTCCACGTGCCGCTGATCGGCGACTTCCACTATATCGGCCACAAGCTCCTGGCCGACCACCCGGCCTGCGCCGAGGCCCTGGCGAAGTACCGGATCAACCCCGGCAACGTCGGGTTCAAGGACAAGAAGGACACCCAGTTCTCCTCGATCATCGAGCAGGCGATCAAGTACGGCAAGACCGTCCGGATCGGCGCCAACTGGGGCTCGCTCGACGGCGAGCTGCTCACCCACCTGATGGACGAGAACGCCAAGCTGCCGCGGCCGATCGATGCCCGCGCGGTGATGCGCGAGGCGATGGTGCGCTCGGCGATCGGCTCGGCCGACCGGGCGGTGGAACTCGGCCTGCCGCAGAACAAGATCATCCTGTCGGCCAAGGTCTCGGCGGTGCAGGACCTGATCGCGGTCTACCGCGAGGTGGCGCGCCGCTCGGATTACGCGATCCACCTGGGCCTCACCGAGGCCGGCATGGGCTCCAAGGGCCTGGTCGCGGCCTCGGCGGCGATCGGCGTGCTGCTCCAGGAGGGGATCGGCGACACGATCCGCTACTCGCTGACCCCGGAGCCCGGCGGCGACCGGAGCGTGGAGGTCAAGGCGAGCCAGGAATTGCTGCAGACCATGGGCTTCCGCACCTTCGTGCCGATGGTCGCGGCCTGCCCGGGCTGCGGCCGCACCACCTCGACCACCTTCCAGGAGCTGGCCCGGGACATCCAGAACTGGATCGTCACCTCCATGCCGGAATGGAAGAAGACCTATCCGGGGGTCGAGGGCCTGAACGTCGCCGTGATGGGCTGCATCGTCAACGGCCCGGGCGAATCGAAGCACGCCGATATCGGCATCTCCCTGCCGGGCACCGGCGAGACCCCGACCGCCCCGGTGTTCATCGACGGCAAGAAGGCGATGACGCTGCGCGGCGCCACGCTCGCCAAGGATTTCGAGACCGTCGTGATCGAGTACATCGAGCGCCGCTTCGGCCAGCAGGGCGGCGGCACGCGCACCGCGGCCGAATAGCCGGACGCAGGTCGCGCAGGACGGCAGGATTAACCGCCGTGTCATTCCGGGGCGCCGCAGGCGAGCCCGGAACCCAGAGCCGCCGACAGCGCAAGATTTTGAACTATCGGCGGTTATGGATCCCGGGCTCCGCTTCGCGGCCCCGGGATGACAAGGCGGGTGATTAGAAGTTCAGAGAACTCTTGAGTCCCAAGAGAATAAGTAAATTCCTCTGCCCCGGGTAGCCTCCCCCGCCGGCCCCGCTCCCACCGAAGCCCTGATCTTCGCACGGCCCCCGGTTCCCGGCCGCCTGAGGCCGTGATAGCAAGGCCGCACGATCCCGTGAGTGGTCGGCCTGGTGGCCGGCCCGCGTGGTTCGGCGGAGTTTTCGCGTCCTCCTGCCCGGCCCTCCGGGCCCCCATGAGCCGACCCGCGAAACGCCGGCCACGCCCGAGCCTCCGACAATCCGCATGAGCCAGACCTTCGCACCCGGCGTAGCAGCCCAGCCCGCGCCCGCGGCGTCTGACGCCGCGCCCCCGTCCGCCCCCGAGCAGGGGCCGGCCCCCGCCGGCGCCCTGGATTCCCCCGAGAAGGCCGAGACCCAGCACGGCCATGCCGGCTTCTGGACCCTGCTGGTCGGCTCGGTCGGGGTCGTCTACGGCGACATCGGCACCAGCCCGCTCTACGCCTTCCGCGAGGCGCTGGTCCCGGCCCGCACCGACGGCATCCTGCTGCCCGAGGAAGTGATCGGCACCGTATCGCTGATCCTCTGGGCGCTGTTCCTGATCGTGACGGTCAAGTACGTCCTGATCCTGCTGCGCATGGACAACAACGGCGAGGGCGGCATCCTCTCGCTGATGGCGCTGGCCCGGAAGGCGCTCGGCGGCTCCCGCATCGTGTTCATGCTCGGCCTGCTGGGCGCCTCGCTGTTCTACGGCGACGCGGTGATCACCCCGGCGATCTCGGTGCTCTCGGCCGTGGAGGGGCTGAAGCTCGTCACCCCGGCCCTGAACGACTACGTGCTGCCGATCACGGTGACGATCATCGTCGCCCTGTTCCTGGTGCAGAACCGCGGCACCGCCAAGGTCGCGGCCTTCTTCGGGCCGATGACCGTGGTGTGGTTCGTCGCCATGGCGCTCGCCGCCCTGCCGCATATCGGCCTGCACACGGAGGTGTTCCGCGCGGTCAACCCCTGGTACGCGGTGCATTACCTGCTCGGCCACGGCACCGGGGCGCTGGTGGCGCTCGGCGCGGTGTTCCTGGCGGTGACCGGCGCCGAGGCCCTGTTCGCCGATCTCGGGCATTTCGGCCGCAAGCCGATCCAGGTGGCCTGGGTCTGCCTGGTCTTCCCGGCGCTCGCCCTGAACTACCTGGGCCAGGCGGCCCTGGTGCTGGAGAAGCCCGACACCGCCGACCCGTTCTTCCAGCTCGTCCCGGCCTGGGGCCTGCTGCCGATGGTGGTGCTGGCGACGCTGGCCACCGTGGTGGCGAGCCAGGCGGTGATCACCGGCGCCTTCTCGTTGTCCCGGCAGGCGATCCAGCTCGGCCTGCTGCCGCGGCTCGAGATCCGCCACACCTCCGAATCGCATGCCGGGCAGATCTACCTGCCGCAGATCAACGGGCTGCTGATGGTCGGCGTCGTGCTGCTGGCGGTGCTGTTCAAGACCTCCTCGTCGCTCGCCTCGGCCTACGGCATCGCGGTGACCGGAACGATGCTGCTCACCGCCTCGATGACCTTCCTGGTGATCTGGCGGATGTGGGGCTGGTCGCCGGTGGCCGCCGCCCTGGTGATGCTGCCGTTCATCGTGGTCGAGTTCCTGTTCCTGCTCTCCAACCTGATCAAGGTGGTCGAGGGCGGCTACGTGCCCCTGATCCTGGCCGGCGGCCTCGTCATCCTGATGTGGACCTGGGTGCGCGGGGTCACGATCCTGTTCAACAAGACCCGCAAGACCGACGTGCCCTTGGTCGAGCTGGTCGGCATGCTGGAGAAGAGCCCGCCCCACCACGTGCGCGGCACCGCGGTGTTCCTGACGAGCGACCCCGAGATCGCCCCGGCCGCCCTGCTGCACAACCTGAAGCACAACAAGGTGCTGCACGAGAAGAACGTGATCCTCACGGTCGAGACGGTGGACACGCCGCGCTCGAAGGAGGCCGACAAGGTCCGGATCGAGCCGGTGGGTCCGCACTTCTTCAAGGTGGTGATGAAGTTCGGCTACATGGAGACGCCGAACATCCCCAAGACCCTGGTGCTGCTGCGCCGCCAGGGCTTCAAGTTCGACATCATGGCGACGTCGTTCTTCCTGTCCCGCCGCTCGATCCGCCCGGCCACCCATTCGGGCATGCCGCTCTGGCAGGACCGCATCTTCATCACGCTCGCCAAGAACGCCAACGACGCGACGGACTTCTTCCAGATCCCCACCGGGCGGGTGGTCGAGGTCGGGACGCAGGTGACGGTGTAACGCCGTCGGCTGGTGTAGATCCGCGCGAGCGATTATCTACATCGCTCTGTCGAGGGCGAACGGCCGTGCCGATCAACGTCAACAATCCCGAAGCCGATGCGCTGACGCGCCGGTTCGCCACCCTGGCGGGGGTCGGCATCACCGAGGCGATCGTCATCGCCATGCGAGAGGCGATCGCGCGCAGGCACCCGGGGGAGACGCCGCAGGCGACCGCCGCACGGCTGCGCGAGAAGCATGGAATCACCCTCAGCGAGGATGCCCGGACGCCCCTCCCGCGGGATGTCTACGACGCGATGTGGGAAAGCCGCTGATGTTCGTGGACGCCTCCGCGCTCGTCGCCCTGCTGGCGGACGAGCCGGAGGCCGGCCGGATCTCCGCCGCGCTCGCCTCGGCCAGCCGGTGTATGACCTCGCCGTCGCGGTCCTGGAAACGGTGCTGGCCCTCGCGCGGCCCGACAAGTTCGACATGACGGTCGAAGCCGTCGGGCCGATCGTCCTCGAATTCCTCGAAGCCCGAAGCATCGAGGTCTGCGATCTGCCGCCCGCCAACGAGACCACGGCGCTCGCTCTGTCGGCGGCGCATCGCTACCGGGCGGGCCGTCACGGCCTCAACCTCGGTGACTGTCTCCACTACGCCGCGGCCCGGCTCTTCGACGTGCCGATCCTCGCCACGGCGGACGAGTTTCGCAGGACCGATCTGGAGACTGTCCGCTGACGGTCCGGTGATGGATCGATCCGCCTACAAACACCCAACGGACCGATGTTCTCGGTGGGCATGCAGGCTCCGCCCGGCCATGGCGAGCGCGGCGAAGCGGCAAGGGCGTTAGGTCCGAGCCGATCGAGCGTTCGGATGCCGACGCTGATCGTCGTCGACGCAGTGCAGCGTGGCAGTACGGACCGCTTCCCTCTGACACGTTCGAAGGCGTTGTCCCTCCACGAGACACGCATGTGCGCCGCCGCACGCGGCATGTCCCCGGCGCGGACCTCCGGCGGCATGCCGCGTCCACCTTGCGTTGCACAAGTCTCCCAGGGTGGATTAGAATTCTTCCACTTCCGAACCCAGAGACCCGTTCGCCGGGTTAGCCGGCATGGGCGGACGCGTGGACCGGAGCATCGGTCGGCGCCTCCGACCCGGCTCGGACCCGAGGGGACGCCGCTCCGGCGCTGCCAGACAGGACGCATCGATGATCAAACTCACCGTGAACGGGGCTGCGCGCAGCTTCGACGGCGACCCCGACATGCCGCTGCTGTGGTACCTGCGCGACGAACTCGGGCTCACCGGCACCAAGTTCGGCTGTGGCGTGTCGCTGTGCGGCGCCTGCACGATCCATCTCGGCGGCGCGGCGACCCGCGCCTGCATCACCCCGGTCTCGGCGGCCGCCGGCCAGGAGGTCGTGACCATCGAGGGGCTGTCGCCCGACGGCAACCACCCGGTGCAGGTGGCCTGGCGCGACCTCAACGTCGCCCAGTGCGGCTACTGCCAGTGCGGCCAGATCATGCAGGCCGCAGCCCTGCTCAAGGACACGCCCAAGCCGTCCGAGCAGGACATCGACGACACGATGAGCGGCAACATCTGCCGTTGCGGCACCTATCCGCGCATCCGCGCGGCGATCCATCAGGCCGCCGGCCAGACGGCGCCCGCCGGCAAGGGAGAGCGCCTGTGATTCATGACGCCCAGATGATGGCCGAACTGGCCGCTCAACCGACCGCCAAGCCGGTCCTCGCCAATGTCAGCCGCCGCGGCATCCTCGGCGGCGCCGGCGCCCTTGTGCTCGCCCTGTCCCTGCGCGACGCCCGCGCCGACGAGGGCCAGACCGCCGAGCAGAAGGCCCAGAAATTCGGCGCCGACGGCATGCCGCACGGCTGGCGCGACGACCCGAAGGTCTTCGTGGCGATCGCTCCGGACGGCACCGTCACGGTGACCAACCACCGCTCCGACATGGGCCAGGGCGTGCGCACCTCCGTGGCGCTCACCGTCGCCGACGAGCTGGAGGCCGATTGGCCGAAGGTGAAGGTGGTCCAGGCCTGGGGCGACGAGGCGCGCTTCGGCAACCAGGACACCGACGGCTCGCGCTCGCTGCGCCACTTCTTCCAGCATTTCCGCCATGCCGGCGCCGCCGCGCGGCTGATGCTGATCGAGGCCGCGGCCAAGCAATGGGGCGTGCCGGCCTCCGAGGTGACGGCGTCCAACCACACCCTCACGCACGCCAAGTCGAAGCGCAGCCTCGGCTACGGCGCCGTGGCGCAGGCGGCCTCCGAGCTGCCGGTGCCCACGAACGTCCCGCTGAAGGACCCGAAGGATTTCCGGTACATCGGCACCGGCAAGATCGGGCTGATCGACAACTTTGACATCACCACGGGCCGGGCCGTCTACGGCCTCGACACCAAGCTCGACGGGATGCTGTACGCTGTTGTCGCCCGCCCGGCGGTCTACGGCGGCAAGGTCGCGTCCTACGACGACAGCGAGGCCAAGAAGGTCCCGGGCGTCGTCAAGATCTTCAAGATCGACGGCGGCGAGATCCCGAGCGAGTTCATGCCGCTCGGCGGCGTCGCCGTGGTCGCCAAGAACACCTGGGCCGCCCTGAAGGCGCGCGACGCGCTGAAGATCACCTGGGATGACGGTCCGAACGCCGGCTACGACACCGACGTGTTCCGCAAGGAGCTCGAGGCCGCCGCGCGCAAGCCCGGCAAGGTGGTGCGCAACCAGGGCGACGTCGACGGCGCGATGGCCAAGGCCAAGACCAAGCTCGAGGCCGAATACTTCGTGCCCCACTTGGTCCAGGCCCCGATGGAGCCCCCGGCCGCCGTGGCCCGGGTCAAGGACGGGTTCTGCGAGGCCTGGGCCTGCACCCAGGGTCCGCAGGCCGCCAACGACCGCCTGATGAAGGCGCTCAAGCTGCCCGACGACAAGGTCAAGGTGAACGTCACGCTGCTCGGCGGCGGCTTCGGGCGCAAGTCCAAGCCGGATTACGTGGTCGAGGCCGCCCTGTGCTCGCTGGCGGTGGACGGCGCGCCGGTCAAGCTCGCCTGGACCCGCGAGGACGACATCCACCACGGCTACTACCACACGATCTCGGTGGAGCGCCTGGAGGCCGGCCTCGACGACAAGGGCATGCCGGTGGCGTGGCTGCACCGCTCGGTGGCGCCGACGATCGGCTCGATCTTCGCCCCCGATCCGAAGCACGAGCTGCCGTTCGAGCTCGGGATGGGTCTGGTGAACACGCCGTTCAACCTGCCCAACGCCCGGATGGAGAACCCGGAGGCCGCCGCCCACGTCCGGATCGGCTGGTTCCGCTCGGTCTCGAACATCCCGCACGCCTTCGCGATCCAGTCCTTCGTGTCGGAGCTGGCGCATACCGCCGGCCGCGACCCGAAGGAGTACCTGCTGGACCTGATCGGCCCGGCCCGGACAATCGACCCGACCTCCATCGGCGACGTCTGGAACCACGGCGAGGACCCGAAGCTCTACCCGATCGACACCGGCCGCCTGCGCGGCGTGATCGAGGCGGCGGCCAAGGGCGCCGGCTGGGGACGGCAGATGCCCAAGGGCCGCGGCCTCGGCATCGCCGGCCACTACAGCTTCGTCACCTACACGTCGGTGGCGGCTGAGGTGGAGGTCGACGACAAGGGCCAGGTGAAGGTCCACGCCATCGACATCGCGGTCGATTGCGGGCCGCAGGTGAACCCGGAGCGCATCCGGTCGCAGATGGAGGGCGCCGTGGTCATGGGGATGGGGCTCGCCCTCACCTCCGAGATCACCTTCAAGCAGGGCCGGGCCGTGCAGAACAACTTCGACGGCTACGAGATCATCCGGATCGACGCCGCCCCGAAGGTGGTCCGCGTGCACCTGGTGCCGACCGGCTCCTACGACGGCCCGCTCGGCGGCGTCGGCGAACCCGGCGTGCCGCCGGTGGCGCCCGCCATCGCCAACGCGGTCTTCGCGGCCACCGGCCGGCGCGTGCGGCAATTGCCGATCCGCGACCAGCTCAGCGCCTGAACCGCATTCCACCGCGATGCGTTGGGGGACCGGGGACCTGATCCCCGGCCCCCCGCCATGAAAGAGTTCGACACGATGATGCGTCCCGCCGCCTTCACGGTTTCCGTCACGGTGCCCCTGGCCCTGGTCCTGATGGCGGCCCCGGTCCTCGCCTCGCCCTGCTCGGACAAGATCGACGCCCTGTCGAAGCGTGTCACCGCGGAGGCGACCGCCTCGATCTCGGCTTCCACCAGCGGCCAGGGCAACGCCGCCAAGCGCGGCGGCGAGGGCGTGACCGGCACCGAGGGCCAGCGCGCCAACGAATCCCCGCAGGCCCCCCCGGAGAAGTCGGCCCAGGCCGGCGAGGGCGCGGACGCCGCCCAGCAGGCCAAGGTCGCGTTGGACGAGGCGCGCACCGCCGATTCCAAGGGCGACGCGAAAGCCTGCGAGGCCGGCGTGGCCCGGGCCGAGGGTCAGCTGAAGAAGGCGCCCTGAGGCGTCGCCGGGCTACCGCCCTAGGGCGCTGATCGCGATCACGAATTTCCGGCGCAGCGCCCGGGAGAAATCGCCGTAGCCGGCGTCCGCCAACAGGAACGCGCCCGGGCCGCCGAGGACGTGGGCGCGGTACCAGTGCTCCAGGGTGGTCCGGTCCGTAGGGCCGGCCCCGAGCTGAGGCTCAGCGCGCCGACCATGCCCAACACCCGGAGCCGACCCGAACCCGTCCGCGCTCTCGCCATCGACGGTCCCGGCTCTCCCCGGGCGGAGGGCCGCCGCGGATCCGTTAGGGCATGCTTTCAAAGCCGGTGAAATCGGCCTTCCGGGGGATGGGGTGAAGGCGGTGCGGACACCACACGGGCATTCCCCCTCCCTTCGCGCGGGCTACCGGATGTAGCGCGGGTCCCCTCTCCCGTGCGGGAGAGGGGCGGGGTGAGGGATGCGACGTCTCCGGATGGACCTGATCCCTCACCCCAGCCCTCTCCCGCTCGGGAGAGGGGGCACGTCGCCCCTCCCGGAAGACGATGGGTGAAACATCATAGCCCGCACTCGACAGCGGACCCGCCCCTCACTCTGAGATGTGTGAGCATCAGGGTTCGATCGGGGATCGTCCGGCTCCGGCGGCGGCTTCGCTCATCTCGGAGGGGTCGATCCCCGGTCCCGGCGGCTCGGCGGCCGGGGGAAGTCGGGGCGGTACGAGATCCGCCCCGCGATGCGGCCTCAGGCGGCCGCGGCGGCGAGCGCGTGCGGGTTGCCGTTCAGGCCGGCGCAGAGATCGTCGATCTCAGCGAGGTCGAGGGCGTCTCCGGCCCGGCCCGCGATGGTGTCGATCAGGTGGTCCTGGCGGGGGTCGAACGGATGTCCCTGCATCCGGTAGAACTGGTAATAGCGCAAAGCCGCCAGGACGGTGTCACGCTCGCGGTCGGTTACGGTGAAGTGCTGCATGGGTCTTCGTCTTCCCCTTGTGGCTTCAACGAACGCCCGGGCGGGCCGCGACGCCGAACCCGAGCTTGGCCGTTGTAACCGGTGGGTAACGACCCGAACAGTTCTTGACAGCTCGCGCGGATGTGATTCGCATCATTTAAGATTTTGGTCCTCGCCGGGGAAACCCGGCGGCGAATCGAAAAGCCGTTCGCCGGCAACGCGTTGCGGCCGCCGGGGCGGTCACAGGCCGAGATCGGCCAGGTAGCGGGGCAGGACCGTGCTCGCCGGCCCGTAGCGCGCGTCGTCGAACGCGTCGGCATTGTCCGAGGGGTCCAGGTTGATTTCGCAGGTCGGAATCGTCAGCGCCCGGGCCTGCCGCACGTAGCCGGCCGCCGGGTAGACCGCCCCCGAGGTGCCCACGGCCACGAACAGGTCGGCCGCGGCGAGCGCATCCTCAATGGCATCGAGATGCATCGGCATCTCGCCGAACCAGACCACGTCCGGCCGCATCCGGCCGACCGTCCCGCAGGCCGGGCAGGACGAGGCCCGGTTCAGGTCGTCGCGCCAGGGCGTGACCGCCCCGCAGGCGGTGCAGCGGGCCTTCAGCAGCTCGCCGTGCATGTGGACCACCGCGCGCGAACCCGCCCGCTCGTGCAGGTCGTCGACGTTCTGCGTGCACAGGAACAGGCGCCCGCCCCGCGCGGCGAGCCGCGCCTCGGCCTCGGCCAGGGCCACATGCGCCGCGTTGGGCGCGGCCGCGACCACGCCCCGGCGGCGATGGTCGTAGAAGTCGAGCACCGTGTCGGGATCGGCGGCATAGGCCTCCGGGGTGGCGAGCCGCATCGGGTCGAACCGCGCCCAGATCCCGCCGCGGTCGCGGAACGTGCCCAGCCCGCTCTCGGCCGACACGCCGGCTCCGGTCAGCACGAAGATGTTTTTGGGCGTGCTCATGCGGCGTTCTCCATGGAATGGCCGGATATGTCCGCTTGTTGGCTGCGCGGTTTCTTTCGCCCGTGTGGCCAGAGCGCGATCCTGCCGCTCGCTTTACCGAGTGGGAGACACGAAATGTCCGCTGTTGCGCTGCTGGTCATCGACGTCCAGGAATCCTTCCGTCACCGGCCGTTCTGGAGCGCGGCGGACGTGCCGCTCTTCACCGAACGCCTGCAGACCCTCATCGACGGCGCGGCCGCCCGCCGGATTCCGGTGCTGCAGGTGTTCCACGTCGCGGAGACGGGTCCGTTTTCGGTCGAGTCCGGCCATGTCCGCACCCTCGAGCCCATCGTGATCGCGCCGACGGCCGTGTTCCACAAGCGCCGGCACAGCGCGCTGGTCGATACGGGTCTTGCGGGCTGGCTGACGCAGCACGGCATCCGCCGGCTGATCGTGTCGGGGATCCGCACCGAGCAATGCTGCGAGACCACCACCCGGCACGCCTCCGACAGCGGCTGGCAGGTGGATTACGTCACCGAGGCGACGCTGACCTTCGCGATGACCCATCCTGACGGCCGCCGGTTCGAGGCGGACGACATCAAGGCCCGCACCGAGCTGGTCCTGGTGGACCGCTTCGCCCGCATCGCCACGGTGGCGCAGGCGCTCGCCGGCCGGGACCTGCCGGTCGCCGCATGAGCGAGGCAGCGCGGCGCAGCATCCCGGTCCTGGTGGTCCTGCCGCCGCGCACCCTGCTGCTCGATCTCGCCGGCCCGGTCGAGGTGCTGCGGATCGCCGGGGCGGTGCAGGAGCGGGTCGCCTTCGCGGTCCGCTACGTGGCGCCGGATCCGTACACCCGCTGCTCGATCGGGCTGGCCCTGAGCGGCGCCGAGCCGCTGCCGGAGGCGATCGCGCCGGGTACCGTGGTGCTCCTGCCCGGCGCTTCGTCCCGGGTGCTCGGCCGCGAAGCCGATCCGGACGACGCGGCCGCCGAGGCACGGATCGTCGACTGGCTGCGCGGCGCGGTCCGGCCGGGCCACACCCTGGTCACGGTGTGCGAGGGCACGCTGATGGCCGCCCGGGCCGGGCTGTTCGACGGCTATGCCTGCACCACCCATCACGCCAGCTGCGCGCGGCTCGCCGCCCTGGCGCCCCGGGCGCGGGTTCTGGAAAACCGGCTGTTCGTGCAGGACCGGGACCGGTTCAGCAGCGCCGGCGTCACGGCGGGCGTCGACCTGATGCTCCACCTCGTCGCCGACTGGGCCGGCCCGGCCGCGGCGCTGGCGGCGGCCCGGACCCTGGTCGTCTACATGCGGCGCGGGCCCGACGACCCGCAGCTCTCGCCCTGGCTCGAAGGCCGCAGCCATCTGCATCCGCTGGTGCACCGCGCCCAGGACGCGATCGCGGCCGAGCCCGGCCGGGACTGGTCCCCCGAGATCTTGGGCCGCCTCGCCGGGGCGAGCCCGCGCAACCTCGCCCGGCTGTTCCGGCTCCACGCCGGCATGACCGTGACAGATGCCGTGAACCACGCCCGGATCGCGCTGGCCCGGGACCTGATCGCCCAGACCGACCTCGCCCTGGAGCAGGTCGCCGACCGCGCGGGCTTCGGCTCCGCCCGCCACATGCGTCGCGTCTGGCGCCTCTTCCACGAAGCCGCCCCCTCGACACTCCGAACCCAAGTCCCGGTTTCGAAAGGTCCGTGACCTTTCTTGGGTCCAGGGCAGAGCCCTGGTCTCTCAGGGGCTCCGCCCCCGAACCCCTGCCAAAGGGCTGAGCCCTTTGGGAACCCATGACGTGCGCACTCTGGACCCCGCCGGACGGCTGTGCCCTCCTCGCGTCGTTCGAATCGGCGCGGACGATGCATCCGCCCGTCCCGACAGGCGCCCGCGGGCGCGGAGGAGAGCGCACCATGCCCGAATACGACCTCGCCATCCGGGGCGGCACGGTGGTCACGGCGAGCGACACGGTGCGGGCGGATGTCGGCGTGCGCGGCGGGCGGATCGTGGCTGTGGCCGAGGGCATCGCCGACGCCGCCCGGGTGATCGACGCCTCCGGCTTGCTGGTCCTGCCCGGCGGCATCGACAGCCATGTCCACATCGCCCAGGACCCCGGCCCCGGCATCGTCATGGCGGACGACTTCGCCAGCGCCACCCGGGCGGCGGCGGCCGGGGGCAACACCTGCGTGATGCCGTTCGCAGTCCAGCCCCGGGGCGGCTCGCTGCGCGGGGCGGTCGACGCCTATCGCGCCAAGGCCGAGGGCCAGTGCCACGTCGACGTGGCGATCCACATGATCGTCTCGGACCCGAGCGAGGCGGTGCTCGGCCAGGAGCTGCCGGCGCTGGTGGCCGACGGCTACACCTCGTTCAAGGTGTTCATGACCTACGACGACCTGGTCCTGAACGACCGCCAGCTGCTGGACGTGTTCCACGTCGCGCGGCGGCAGGGCGCCCGGGTGATGGTCCACGCCGAGGGCTACGACGCGATCCGCTATCTCAGCGACCGCCTGGAGCGGGCGGGCGAGACGACGCCCTACGGCCACGCCCTGTCCCGGCCCGAGGTGGTCGAGCGCGAGGCGGCCCACCGGGCGATCAGCCATGCCGAGCTGATCGACCTGCCGATCGTGATCGTCCACGTCTCGGGCCGCGAGGCCACCGAGCAGATCGCCTGGGCTCAGGCGCGGGGGTTGAAGATCCGGGCCGAGACCTGCCCGCAATACCTGACCCTGACGGCCGAGCACATGAAGGGGCTCGGGCTCGACGACCCGATGGCGGGCGCGAAATACGTCTGCTCGCCGCCGCCCCGGGACGAGGCCAGCCAGGAGGCGGTCTGGTCCGGCATACAACGCGGGATCTTCGACGTGGTCTCGTCGGACCACTCGCCGTTCCGCTACGACGACCCGCAGGGCAAGCTGAACCCGCGCGGCAAATCCTCGTTCCGCTGGATCCCGAACGGCATCCCGGGGGTCGAGACAAGGCTGCCGGTGTTCTTCTCCGAAGGCGTCTCGAAGGGGCGGATCAGCCTCAACCAGTTCGTCGCGCTCACCGCCACGAACCACGCCAAGCTCTACGGCCTGTATCCACGAAAAGGTTCGATCGCCCCGGGCTTCGACGCGGACCTCACCCTGTGGGACCCGAACAAGCGCGAGACGATCCGCCAGGAGATCCTGCACCACGGCTCCGACTACACCCCCTGGGAGGGCTTTGCGGTCACAGGCTGGCCCGTGATGACGATCGCGGGCGGCCAGGTGATCGCCGAGGACGGCAAGGTCCTGTCCGAGCCGGGCCGCGGCCGGGTGCTCGACCGGGCGGTCGATCCGGCGGAGCGGCGGGGCGCCTGACGGCCCCTGGCCCGGCCCTTGCTCCCCGGTTCGAGGCTGGGGGTGACCAGGCTGGATCAAGGCCGCGGACATATCCTCGGCCGGATCGGGCATTGGTCCCCTCTCCCGAGCGGGAGAGGGACAGGGTGAGGGATGCGACGTCTCTGGATGGACCTGTTCCCTCACCCCAGCCCTCTCCCGCACGGGAGAGGGGGCACGTCGCGGGCTTCGCGCGCGAAGGTGCCTCAACCATGTGCCGCCTGTAGCCGCAGCCGGGGGAGCCTCGCATGAATGTCGAGCTGATCGGCCTGACCAAGCGCTACGGCGCGGCGACCGCGGTCGATGCCGTCGACCTGAAGGTGCCGTCCGGGGCCTATTGCTGCCTGCTCGGCCCCTCCGGCTGCGGCAAGACCACGACGCTGCGGATGATCGGCGGCCATGAGCGCGCCAGCGCCGGCGACGTGGTGATCGGCCCGAAGGCGGTGGGCGACGCGACGCCGGCCGAGCGCGGCACCGCCATGATGTTCCAGAGCTACGCCCTGTTCCCGCATCTCGACGCGCGGGACAACGTCGCCTTCAGCCTGCGGATGCGCGGCGTCGGCAAGGCCGAGCGCCGGGCCAAGGCGATGGCGATGCTCGATCTCGTGCAGATGGGCCACCTCGCCGGGCGCCTGCCGGCCCAGCTCTCGGGCGGGCAGCAGCAGCGCGTCGCGCTCGCCCGGGCCCTCGTCACCGGCCCGAAGGTGCTGCTCTTGGACGAGCCGCTCTCGGCGCTCGACCCGTTCCTGCGGGTGCGGATGCGGGTCGAGCTGAAGCGGATCCAGACCGAGCTCGGGCTGACCTTCATCCACGTCACCCACAGCCAGGAGGAGGCGATGGCGCTCTCCGACCTCGTGGTGGTGATGAATGCCGGCCGGATCGAGCAGGCCGCCGACCCGCGCACCGTGTTCGAGCGGCCGGCCACCGCCTTCGTGGCCCGGTTCATCGGCGGCCACAACGTGATCCGCCTGCCCGACGGGATGATCGCGGTGCGGGCCGACCGGATGCGGCTGGGCGCCGAGGCCGGCCCGCAGGCGCTGCCGGCCCGGGTGGTCGCGGTCGAGTACCAGGGCACCAGCGTCCATGTCGGGCTCGACGCCGACGGGCTGGAGCGGGCGCCCGACAGCTCGGCCGCCCTGACCGCCGTGCTCAGCGATGCCGCCTTCGCGGCCCGCCCGCTCCGGCCGGGCGACACGATCCCGGTCGGCTGGGACGAAGCCGCAGCCCACCGCCTCGACGCGTAGACCTTTGGAGACGAATATGGACCCGTTCTCGAAGCCGAGCCGGCGCACGCTCCTGAAAGGGGCCGCGGCCCTGGCGGCGACGCCGGTGACCGGCTTCCCGGCCGTGCACGCGGCCGAGCCCGTGACCCTGCGCTACCTCGGCACCGCGGTGAGCCAGTCCGCCGACATCGCCCGGAAGGTGAAGGAGGATCTGGGCATCACCCTCGAATACATACCGGTGGTGACCGACGAGGTGACCAAGCGGGTGGTCACCCAGCCGAACTCCTTCGACCTGGTCGACACCGAGTATTTCAGCCTCAAGAAGATCATCCCGTCGGGCAACCTCGGCGGCCTGGACGCCAAGCGGATCAAGCTCGCCGACCAGATTTCCTCGGTGTTCACCAAGGGCGAGGTGGCCGGCAAGCGGATCGGCGACCAGGGCACCGCGCCCAAGAAGGTGTTCTACCTCGAGGGCCAGGCCGCCAAGACCTTCGCGTCCGCGCCGACCGAGTGGCTGACCCTGATCCCAACCACCTACAACGCCGACACGCTGGGCATCCGGCCCGACCTGATCAAGCGGCCGGTGGAGAGCTGGAAGGATCTGCTCAACCCCGAGTTCAAGGGCAAGGCGTCGATCCTGAACATCCCGTCCATCGGCATCATGGACGCCGCCATGGTGGTGGAGGCCACCGGCGACTACACCTACGGCGACAAGGGCAACATGACGAAGCCCGAGATCGACCGCACCATCAAGGTGCTGATCGAGGCCAAGCGCGCCGGCCAGTTCCGGGCCTTCTGGCAGGACTTCAACGAATCCGTGAACCTGATGGCGTCCGGCGAGACGGTGATCCAGTCGATGTGGTCGCCCGCCGTCACCAAGGTGCGGGCGCAGGGCGTGCCGTGCACCTACCAGCCCCTCAAGGAGGGCTACCGCGCCTGGGCCCAGGGCTTCGGCATCCCGAAGACCCTGAGCGGCCGGAAGCTCGACGCGGCCTACGAGTTCATCAACTGGTTCCTGTCGGGGTGGGCCGGGGCCTACCTCAACCGCCAGGGCTATTATTCCGCGGTGCTGGAGACCGCGCAGGCGCACATGCAGCCCTACGAGTGGGCGTTCTGGATGGAGGGCAAGCCCGCCGAGAAGGACATCCTGGGCCCGGACGGCACCCTGATCGAGAAGGCCGGCGCCACCCGCGACGGCGGCTCCTTCGACCAGCGCATGGGCTCGGTCGCCTGCTGGAACGCCGTGATGGACGAGAACACCTACATGGTGCGCAAGTGGAACGAGTTCATCGCCGCGTGAGCGCCGTGCCTGGCCCCTTCTCCGCCCCGGCTCTCGGGCTTGCCCGAGAGCCGGCCCCCTCCCCCCTCTGCGGGGGAGGGTGGCCCGCGAAGCGGGTCGGGAGAGGGGAGCGCCGTATCCGGAAAAGTCGCGACGGGCGTGAAACCCAGAACCGTCGCGCCGCCCCTCTCCCCCCCTGCTGCGCAGGGTACCTTCCCCCGCAGAGGGGGGAGGGAGAGGCGCGTGGATCGAGGGCGATCCGGTGAACGACCTCGCCCTCCCCCGCACCGGCGAGACCGCCGCCGCCCCGACTGCGGTCGCCCCCCGGCGGCGCCGTCGCAGCCTCGCCTATCTCCAGGCGGCGCCGCTGGCCCTGGTGTTCCTGGTCTTCCTGGTGGTGCCGCTGCTGCTCACCGCCGTCGTCTCGTTCTGGGAGTACAACGAGTACGCGATCACCCCGGCGCTGACCCTGCAGAACTACGCCGACCTGTTCGACGGCTGCCTGTCGGCCGACCTCTGCACCACCGTCCGCACCTATCTCTCGACGCTGAAATTCGTCGCCCTGACCCTGGCGATCACCCTGCCGCTGGGCTTCTCCATCGCCTACTTCCTGGCGTTCCACGTCCGCTCGGACACGGTGCGGATGGGCCTGTTCCTGCTCTGCACGATCCCGTTCTGGACCTCGAACGTGATCCGCATGATCTCGTGGATCCCGCTGCTCGGCCGCAACGGCCTGGTCAACGACACGCTGCGCAGCCTCGGGCTGATCAAGGCGCCGATCGAGGGCCTGCTCTATTCCGACTTCGCGGTGGTGCTGGCCTTCGTGCACCTCGACACGGTGTTCATGATCGTGCCGATCTTCAACAGCCTGGCGCGGATCGACCGGTCGCTGATCGAGGCGGCGCGGGATTGCGGCGCGTCCGGGTTCCAGACCCTGTGGAACGTGGTGCTGCCGCTGACCAAGCCCGGCATCGCCATCGGGTCGATCTTCGTGGTCACGCTGGTGATGGGCGACTTCGTCACGGTCGGCATGATGGGCGGCCAGCAGATCGCCAGCGTGGGCAAGGTGATCCAGGTGCAGATGGCCTACCTGCAATTCCCGGCCGCCGCCGCCAACGCGGTGGTGCTGCTCGCCGCCGTGCTTCTGATGATCCTCGGGCTCACCCGGATGATCGACCTGCGCAGGGAACTCTGAAGATGGACCGGCCGCGCGGCTTCGCCTTCTACGGGCTCGCCGGGATTTTCTGCCTCTACGTCCTGTTCCTGTACGGGCCGACGCTGACGATCCTCGCCTTGAGCTTCCAGGGCCCGTCCGGCGGCCTGACCTTCCCGATGAACGGGGTCTCGACCCACTGGTTCGCCAAGCTGTGGGAGGGGGTGGGGGTCGTCGACATCTGGGCGGCGCTGCGGCGCTCGCTGATGCTCGGGCTGGTGGTGATGGCGCTCACCGTGACCCTGGCGTTCTATGCCGGGCTCGCGTTCCGCAAGGGGTTCGCCGGCGCCGGGCTGGTCTTCGCCCTGGCGGTGTCGAGCCTGATCGTGCCCTCGATCGTGGTCTCCCTCGGGATCGGGCTGGAGTTCCGGCTGCTGGACGACGCGGTCAAGGCGCTGGCGGACGCCACCGGCTGGGGAGTCCTGCAGGACCACGGCACGTTCATGGGCCTCTTCACGTCGGCTTTGGGCGCGCACCTGACCTGGACGCTGCCCTTCGGGCTGCTGATCATGTTCGCGGTGTTCAACCGGTTCAGCCCCGCCTACGAGGAGGCCGCCCGCGACCTCGGCGCCACCGGGGCGCAGACCCTGCGGCACGTGGTGGTGCCGATCCTGGCCCCGGCCCTGGTCGGCGTCGCCCTGTTCGGCTTCACCCTGTCCTTCGACGAACTCGCGCGCACCAGCCAGGCGATCGGCGGCCGCAACACCCTGCCGTTGGAGCTTCAGGGCCTGACCACCACGGTGACGACCCCGGAGATCTACGCGCTCGGCACCACCACGACGGCGTTCTCCGCCCTGGTGATCGGCACCGCGCTCGGTTTGACCGTGTGGCTGCAGCGGCGCCGGGCCCGGCGGGCGCTCGCAGGGCTGCGGCCGTAAGGGGGGCGGTTGGACGGGCGGTCTGTTGCCGGTTGAAGCGCGGCCCTTTCCCGGACGCCTGGCCCGGACGCCTGGAACGTTAGTGGACGGCGATCCGGGACCCAGCACGCCATGTGCCGCGCAGCGGCACCATCGAGAAGCAGCGTTGCCGCGAAGGGACGCTTCGCGTCGTCCTGTCCTGGGTCCCGGGTCGCATTCCGCTGACGCTGCATGCGCCCGGGAAAAGGAGCGGTGCGCGCATGGCGACGCTCTGCAAGTCAGTTTTCATGGAGCCAGCATCTGCGACCATCACGCGTCAAGCTTGGCAGCTTTCATCCGCTCGGCGTGGTGGGCGCGCAACGCGGCGAAGACTTCAACGGCAGGAATCGCCGGCCGGGGATCGTCCAGCGCCTCCTGCACCGTCAGCCGGAGGAGGACATCGAGCACCGCGTCCTCACGGTCGAGCACCCGAGGCACCGCGCTGACGTTGGAAGAGCAATCAGATTCAGCGAGAGTCTCGGCGCCCACCTGCGGATCGCCGGGGGTGATGGGCTTGCGCGTGCGCATCAATCGCGTCCTCTCGATATCGTACGGCTCGACGGGTCGGCAGAGCGCTTCACCGTCATTGCGAGCGCAGCGAAGCAACCCAGTGCAGCGCGCGCTCCCAGATCGTAGCGTGCCCCTGGGTCGCTTCGCTGCGCTCGCGATGACGGCGCGGAATGCGTACCGACCGATCCAACCGGATCACCGGTGAGACCGCCAATCGGCCTCGGGCATGCCGACCCGCGATGCTGCCAAGGTGCGAGCGACAGCGCGCCAAACATTGCCAATCCGCCCCCATCCGTGTATGCGCACCGCGCGCCCTCCGACACCCTTGGAGGCAGGGGCGCACCGGGAAGGTCACAGCCGTCCGCGTCGGGCGGCTTTTTCCGTTTTCCGGGTCCAGCCAGCATTTGAAGGATCACGCCATGAGCGCAGTCAAGACGCTTGAGGCCGTGGCACGCGACCGGGTCGGCAAGGGGGCCGCCCGGGCCGTTCGTCGCCAGGGTCAAGTTCCCGCCGTCGTGTACGGAGGCGGCCAGCCGCCGCAATCCATCGCCATCGACCTCGTCCGCGCCCGCACCCTGATCTACGCCGGCGGGTTCAAGACCACGCTGTTCGAGATCAAGGCCGGCGGCAAGACCGTCCGGGCGATCCCGCGCGACTTCCAGCTCGACCCGGTCTCCGGCGTCCCGCTGCACGTCGACTTCCTGCGCGTCGTCTCCGGTCAGACCGTGACCGTCGAGGTGCCGGTGCACTTCATCAACGAGGACGCGGCCCCCGGCATCAAGAAGCTCGGCGGCACCCTCAACATCGTCGCCCACACCCTGACCCTCGAGGTCGCCCCGGACCAGATCCCGGACGCGATCGAGGTCGACCTGACCGGTCGCGAGATCGGCGACGTGATCCACGTCTCCGACGTCAAGATCCCGGCCGGCACCCACACGGGCGAGCCCACCGATCCGGTGGCCAACATCGTGCCGCCGACCGTGCTGGGCGCCGAGGTCGAGGCCGAGGAGGCCGCGATCGCCGAGGCGCAGTCCGCCGAGGCCGCCGAGGAGAAGGCTGCTGAGGAGAAGGCCGAGGAAGAGGCCGAGGACGCCGAGAAGAAGGACGGCGAGGAGGCCTGAGCCCCGTCGCAATCCACGTCGCGTCGAGAGCCCCGGTCCCCGCCGGGGCTCTCTTCGTTTCCGGGGAGGCTCATCGCCAAGTCCATGGGTTTCCAAAGGGCTCAGCCCTTTGGCGGGGTATCGGGGCAGAGCCCCGATGGACCAGGGCTCTGCCCTGGACCCGCAAAAGGTCTCGGACCTTTTGAAACCGGGACTGTCCTACGGATACAGTCGCGCGCGGCTCCAGCCGTCACCCGCGCGGGTGAACCGGACCCGGTCGTGCAGGCGGAAATCGCCGTTCTGCCAGAACTCGAGCGACACCGGGGCGATGCGGAAGCCGGTCCAGTGCTCCGGCCGGGGGATCGGACCGTCCTCGTAGCGGGCGGCGAGGTCCTGCACCTCGGCCATCAGCGTGGCGCGATCGACGAGGGGGCGCGATTGCCGGCTGGCGATGGCGCCGAGCCGGCTCTCCCGGCGGCGGCTCTCGAAATAGGCGTCGGCCTCCGCCGGCGTCACCGGCGAGACCGGCCCCCGGGCGCGGACCTGCCGGCGCAGGCTCTTCCAGTGCAGCACCAGGGCGGCCTGCGGGTTCTGAGCCAGCTCCTCGCCCTTGGCGGATTGGAGGTTGGTGTAGAACACGAAGCCGTGCGCATCGAAGCCCTTCAGCAGCACCATGCGCACGTCGGGCAGCCCGTCCGACCCCGCGGTGGCCAGCGCCATGGCGTTCGGGTCCTCCGGCTCGGCGGCCTGGGCCTCGCGCATCCAGGCGTCGAACAGCGCGACGGGGTCGTCGCTGAGGGTAAAGTCCGAGGTCGGGGCAACCGCGCCGGCGCTCGGGTCATCGGTCCTTAACTGATCCACGGCAAGACTCCTGCCTGCCGCGTCCAGGGCCTGAGGGGGCCACCGACATCGGCATGTTCGGTCGAGCGGATAGCCCGTCGTGAGTCAGGTGTAATGCGGCGATGCGCGTGTAAAGAGCCAAGCCGACGGTTGCGCGCCCCTGTGGCGATGACGGTCGTGTCGCTGGCGATGCTCCTGTGCAGCTGCAGCCAGCCGCTGCTGGTGTTCCGCGGCGAGCCCGCTGCGGCGAACCCGCCCGTCGCCGAGGAGCCCGTGGTCACCGGCAGCATCGAGAAACGGCCCGCTAGCTTCGGCAGCGACCTCGGCGAGGAGGATTGGCGGCGCGCCCGCGCGGCGCTGTCGGTCGCCCTCGATCCGCAGGGCAACGGCCGGCCGGTGAAGTGGGACAACCCGGAGACCGGGCTGCACGGCGCGGTCAACCCGACCGGCCTGCCTTACGTGGCCGACGACCTGATCTGTCGCAACTTCCTGGCCTCGGTGATCGGCCCGGGCCGCAGCCGCTTCGTGCGCGGCACCGGCTGCAAGCCGTCCGGCGGCCATTGGACGCTCAAGCGGGTCCGGTCCGCCGGGTCGGAGCGATCCTGACGCGCGCGCGTCGCTCCTGACGTCAGACGGGAGCGGGACCTTGCAACCGGCAGCGGAAGCGTCGATCCCGCATGTCCCGCGCGGGTTTTGACGATCCCGCATCGCGTTCGGAGCGTCCGTACCGCTGTGAGCGACGCTTTTGGCGAGCGGGCGCCAATACGCATCCCCTCGCTCGGTGCGCGGGGAGAAGGGAGCCCGCGCTTCGTCCAGGGTCTGCGAAGCCCCTTTCCTGCACGGGCGCAGGACTACCGCACCGGAGAATGGGCCCGTCGCGGCCTGGGGAGGCGCTACGGACCCGTACGATCGCTCGAAACGGCTCGATCGGCCCGTGGGCCGAACCCGTCCTCAGTACGGGTAGCCGTAATACGGCCGCATGCGCAGGCGCGGCTGGGCGGCCGGCGGGGTGGCGGCGCGGGCGGCGGCCTCCGGATCGTAGGCGCGGATATACGGGTCGAGGGCCGGATCGCGGTAATTGCCGTTGTTGACCCCGGCGGAGCGATCGTTGCCGCTCAAGGCCGCGTAGGGCGAGAGACCGCTGCCGCTGTCGCCGCCACCGCCGCCACCGCCGCCCCAGGCGAAGGCCGCGCTCGGGAGGCCGATGAGCAGAGCCGCCGCCAGCGGCATCGTCAGCGTCTTGCGCGTCATGTCGTGTCTCCGCATCACATATACTGCCGAACCGTTCAGCCGATCCGCGAGTTCCCGAACGGCCCCGGGGATCACCGCGCGGCATGGTATCACGGCTGCGTAACGGTGGGTTATCGCGATGCGGTCGAGGCAGGCTCCCCCGTTCATCAACAGACTCCGCCGCGGATTAACCGCCTGGCGCGGTGAACCTGCCGCCAGACTTGTTTGATCGTGCTACAGAGCGATAGCATTCGTGCGTGCGACATCCGTATCGGCGGCTGTCTTCGCGCTCGTTCAGGATCTGGATTCGCGGTGAGCGTCGCTACGGGATTCGACACGCCGCGCGGGTGCGTCTGATGGAGCGGGCGATCGGAGGCGCCGACGGGCCGGCCGCCGGGGTCGGCCGCGGGCCGGTCTGGCCGGAGCCCCGGGCGGTCGCCCCGCGCCCGGTCATGCTGCGGATCGCCGTGCGGCTCGACCGCCGGACCCTGCGCGGCTGGCACATCCGCCTCCTCGACCAGCTCGGACAGGGTCTTGGCCGGCGCGTCCGGGTCGCCTGGGTCGCGGGCGAGCACGGGCTGCCGCCCAATGCCGAGTTGCTGTTCCGCCTGGAGGCGGCGATCCACGGCCTGCCCCGGCCGGGCCTGGCCACGCCGGCCGAGCCGGTGGCGCTGGCCGCCTACGGGGCGGACGCCCCGGCGGAGGACGCCGACCTCGTCCTCGACCTGTCGGGCGGGCCGGACGATCCCGCCGTCACCGCCCCCCCGGTCTGGCGGCTCGATTTCGACGGGATGCCGGGCGAGGCCGGGCTGCTCGCCGCCCTGTTCGCCGGCCGCGCGCCGGTGGCGGCCCTGCGCGGTCCGGACGGTGCCCCGGTGGCGGTCGGGCGCCTCGGCGCGGAATCCCACACGGTGATGCTGGCCGCGTTCGAGGATTACCTCGCCCGGACCATCACGCTGATCGCCGCCGCCCTGGACGGCGCCGCCTCGACGCACCTGCCGGACGGGTCCGGGGCGGCGCTGCAACCGGCGTCGCGCTTCGACCTCGGCGGCCTCGGCGTCAGCCGGCGCGCCGCCAGCGGCCTGGCCCGGCAGGTCGCCCGCCGGCTCTACGCGCTCTGCTTCCACCGCCCGCAATGGCGGGTCGGCTGGCGCCGCGTCGTCGGGCCGGACCTGATCGACCTGCGCCGCCACCCCGAGGGCGGCTGGACCGACCTGCCCGACGACGGGCGGCGCTTCTACGCAGACCCGTTCGCGATCGCGCATGGCGGGTCGGTCACCCTGTTCGTCGAGGAATTCGACTACCGCCGCGGCAAGGGCGTGATCTCGGCCCTGGGCTTCGACGCGTCCGGGCCGCGCGGCCGCCCGGAGCCGGTGCTGGAACTCGACACCCACCTGTCCTACCCGTTCGTGTTCGAGGCGGACGGGGCGGTCTGGATGATCCCGGAATCCCACGCCTCGGGCACGATCGACCTCTATCGGGCGACCGCCTTCCCGGGGGGCTGGGTGCACGAGGCGGTGCTGGTCGACCACGTGGTGGCGGGCGACGCCACGCTGCTGCACCACGACGGGCGCTGGTGGATGTTCGCCACGGTCCGGGCGGGCGGGGGCAGCTATTCCGACACCCTCCACCTCTGGCAGGCACCGCATTTCCGCGGCCCCTGGACGCCGCATCCGCGCAACCCCGTGCTGATCGATGTCGGCTCGGCACGGGCGGCGGGGCCGATCGTGGCCCGCGACGGCGCCCTGATCCGGCCGGTGCAGGATTGCCGCCAGGGCTACGGCGCGGCCCTCGGCCTCGCCCGGATCCTGCGCCTCGACGGGGACGGCTACGAGCAGCGGGTGGAGACGCGCCTCGGCCCCGGGGCGGCCTGGCCCGGCTCTCGCCTGCATATGCTGAGCGCGGCCGGCGGCTTCGAGTTCATCGACGGCTCCCGCCGAGCCCGGGCGCGGCTGCTGGGGTGACCCGAGCCGAGCGGCGGCCTGTTGAAGAGATGCCTTCAGGCCATCCCTGCGTCACGAAGCCCGACCGTCGGCCCCATCCTCCGGTGCGAAGCTGAGCGAGAGCCGGACTTCCTTCACGGCCGGCCACAGCGTCATGTCCTCCTGCCTGATCAAGCCCGCATCGATCAGGGCCCGGACATCGTCGTGGACCCGGCGATAATCGCGATCCAAAGTCTTCGCCAGCGCCCGGATCGACCGCGCACTGCCGGACTTGAACAACGCTTCGAGCAGAGCCACGCGCTGGTCCGAGATGACGCTCTTGAAGGTCTTCAGGTCCTTGAAGATCAGGACAGGCTCCGCCGGTGTCAGATCACCCGCTTCCACCTGCTTCCAGCGCTCGATGAAACGGCGGCCCAAATCCTCGGCCGAGCCGCCGATGACGATTTTGACATGATCCGTCACAATGCGCCTCCGCGTAAGAGCGAGACTTCGGCCAGGAAATCGGCGACGAGCCGTTCGACGGATACGAACGTGTAAGCCGTCTCGGTGTTGAAGCGATGGACGTGATCGCCCTTTCCGGCCTCGTTGTCGTAGGCGACGATCCGGAACCCGGGCCGTCCATAGAACAGCGAATATTTGAAGCCGTGCGTTGAGCCCCGTACCGGTTGCGGCACCTGCCATATGCGCAGCTGGAGGATCGCGCCGTCGGGATAGACGAGCTTCTCGTCGAAATAGGAGATCGCGCCCGCCACAGCTCGATGGCCCACGTATCATATGGCCCATTCGACATATGGCATCAATGCCACAGGCTCAAGCGAGTCGGAGCCTGCTGCTCGGCAAGCGGCGCGACCGGCAGGGTGCAGCTACTCAACGCTGTGCGCGCCCTCGACTGACGAAGGTCGGAAATCTTGGCTGTTCGCGATCAAGCCGCTCAGGATAGGCGGGACGGCACGTCCATGCGCTGATGCAGGATGCGGATGACATCGATCCCGGCATCCGTCTGCCGGTAGAAAATGACATGCGATCCGACCGCGTATTTGAGATAGCCGGCGCGGATCTCGACGGCGCGGCCGGCCTTCGCGCCGGTAGCGAGCTCGCCGGCCGCGTCCACGATCGCCTGATGGTAGCGATCGGCCTGGTCCGGTGACCACCGGCCGAACGTGTAGCGCCAGATTTCTTCCAAGTCGGCGCGGGCTTGGGGGGTGAACCGGGCGCGGGGGCTAGCGGCCATATTTGGTCCGCATCTCCTGAAGGAAGGCGGGACTGTCCAGTTCCTCCGTGGGACCGGACTTTTCCCCGGCGACAAGGGCCGCTTGAAGTGCGGCGACCTTCACCTCGTGCTCTTCGAGCAGGCGCAGGCCTGCGCGGACGACCTCACTGGCCGATCCGTAGCGCCCGTCGGTGACCTGACGATCGATGAACCCGGCGAAATGGTCCCCGAGCGAGATGGATGTGTTCTTTGCCATGGCAGCCTCCTGATACCAGAAGATACCATATTTTGGTACACGGCGCGCAGGGGGCCGAACGACCCCCTACAAGCCCGCATCCCCGTCGGCCCAAAACCCGCTTGTGTCGATTGGCACCCCCGCGCATCTCGCATCGCGGCGCCGCGCGCGCTAAGCCGGGCCTGCGCCCACGAACCCGAAGCCATCCGCCGAGAAGACCTGCATGGCGAGTCCCGTCGAACATGCGAGCTTCCTGCCGCCGGTCCTGACCTTCCTGGCGGCCGCGGTGATCGGCGTGCCGGTGTTCCGGCTGATCGGCCAGAGCGCGGTGCTCGGCTACCTGGTGGCCGGGGTGCTGATCGGCCCGTCCGGCCTGTCGCTGATCGCCGAGCCCGACACCGCGGCCAGCGTCGCCGAGATCGGCGTGGTGCTGCTGCTGTTCATCGTCGGGCTGGAACTGCACCTGTCGCAGCTCGTCTCGATGCGGCGCGACATCTTCGGCCTCGGCGCGGCGCAGCTCGTGGCCTGCGCGCTGGTGCTCGGCGGCGTCGGGCTGGCCGCCGGGCTCAGCCTCGGGGCGGCCACGGTGATCGGCATCGCGCTGGCCCTGTCGGCCACCGCGGTGGCGCTGCAGCTCCTGGAGGAGCGGGGCGACCTCGGCAGCGCCTATGGCGGGCGCGCCTTCGCGGTGCTGCTGTTCCAGGACCTCTCGGTGGTCGGCATCCTGGCGCTGATGCCGCTGCTGGCCACGGCCGGCGGCGGGGCCGGCGGCCCCTGGCTCGGGGCGGCGGCGATGTCCACCGGCAAGGCGGTGGCGGCGATCCTGGCGGTGGTGCTGGTCGGCCGCTACGGCCTCAACCCGTTCTTCCGACTGCTGGCGGCCAGCGGCGCCCGCGAGGTGCTGACCGCGGCGGCGCTACTGGTGGTGCTCGGCACCGCGCTGCTGATGGAGCAGGTCGGCCTGTCGATGGCGATGGGCGCGTTCCTGGCCGGCATCCTGCTCGCCGAATCGAACTTCCGCCACCAGCTCGAGGCCGAGATCGAGCCGTTCCGCGGCATGCTGCTCGGCCTGTTCTTCATGAGCGTCGGCATGTCGATCGACGGCAGCCTGGTGCGGGAGGTCTGGCCGGCCCTGTTCGGGGCGACGCTGGGGGCGATCCTGGTCAAGGTCGCGCTGGTCGCCGGCCTGTTCCGGCTGTTCGGCTCCGACACGCTCGGGGCGCTGCGCGGCGCGGCCGTGCTGGCGCCGGCGGGCGAGTTCGCGTTCGTATTGCTGCCGCAGGCGGAGGATCTCGGGCTCACCGGCCCGACGGCGACGCGGTTCGCGGTGGCGCTGGCCGCGCTCACCATGCTGATCGGGCCGATCGCCGCCAAGGGCCTCGACAAGCTGATCGAGCGCCGCACCGCCCGCGGGCAGCCCGACGTGTCGGAGCCCTCCGCGGAGCTGGCCGAGAGCGGCGAGGCCCGGGTGCTGGTGATCGGCTTCGGCCGGTTCGGGCAGGTGCTGACCCAGGTGCTGCTCGCCGAGGGCATCCCGGTCACCGTGATCGACAAGGACGTGGAGCAGCTGCGCGCGGCCTCGCGCTTCGGCTTCCGGATCTATTACGGCGACGGCACGCGGCTCGACGTGCTGCGCGCCGCCGGGATCGGCCGGGTCGAACTGGTCTGCATCTGCGTCGACGACCGCGCCGGGGCGCTCAAGATCGTCGACATCGTGCACGAGGAATTCGCCAGCGTGCGCACCTTCGTGCGCGCCTACGACCGCCTGCACGCCGTCGAGCTGATGAATCGGGACGTCGACTTCCAGATCCGCGAGACCGCGGAATCCGCCCTCGCGTTCGGGCGGGCGGCGCTGGAGGGGCTCGGCCTGTCC
Source organism: Methylobacterium mesophilicum (assembly GCF_022179445.1). GTDB lineage: Bacteria > Pseudomonadota > Alphaproteobacteria > Rhizobiales > Beijerinckiaceae > Methylobacterium > Methylobacterium mesophilicum. The sequence continues at coordinate 125,067 of NZ_BPQU01000015.1, forward strand.
CCGGAGGTGGCCGCGGCCCGGGCCGAGGACGTGCGCAAGCGCGACATCGCCCGCCTGGTGCTGCAGCAGGCGGGCGCCCTGCCGGACGGCGCCGGCTGGATGCGCGGCGCCGCCGCGGGGCTGAAGCCCGAGCCGCTGACCGAGCCGGTCCGCCCGGCGCGCGCCTTGAGCACCGAGACCCGCGACCTGATCGGCAACGACCGGCGCGAGGCGGCCGAGCGGGTCCTCGACAAGCCCGCCCTCGCCCCGCAGGAGCCCGACGCCCCCGGAGCCGACGGCGAGGGTGAGGCCGAGCCGGAATCCGAGCTGGAATCCGAAGGCAGCGCCCGGGATGCATGAGCGTCCCGATGCCTGACGGCCTGCCCCCGGCCCCGGCGGGCCGGTTCGTCAGCGGCTCGATCCTCCGGCACGTGGTCGTGATGGCCGCCACCGGCTCCGTGGGGCTGATGGCGATCTTCGTGGTCGACCTGCTGTCGCTGTTCTACGTCTCGAAGCTCGGCGACCCGAACCTCACCGCGGCGATCGGCTTCGCGGCGATCGTGCAGTTCTTCGCCACCGCGGTGAATATCGGCCTGATGATCGCCGCCGGCGCGCTGGTCGGCAAGGCGGTGGGCGCGGGCGACCGGGCGGCGGCACGGCGCCTGTCGAGCTCGGCGCTGGGGTTGGGGAGCCTGGCCGCGGCCGTCATCGCGGCGCTGATCTTCGCCCTGTCGGACCCGCTGCTGAGCCTGATCGGCGCGCGCGGCGAGGCGCTGCGGGTGGCGGGGCTGTTCCTGGCCATCACGCTCCCGTCGAACCTGCTGCTCGCCGCCGGCATGCTGTTCACTGGCCTGCTCCGGGCGGTCGGCGCGGCCCGGCAGGCCATGCTGGTGACGCTCGCGGGCGCCATCGTCACCGCGGCGCTCGATCCGCTGCTGATCTTCGGCGCCGGCCTCGGCGTCGAGGGCGCGGCGATCACGGTCTGCGTGGCGCGGGCGACCTTCGTGGCGGTGGGCCTGCGCGGGGTCATGCAGCACCATCTGCTCGGCCTGCCGCGGGTGGCCGACATGGTCGCGGACGCGCCCGTGCTGGCGGCGGTCGCCGGGCCGGCGGTGCTGACCAACCTCGCGCCCTCGGTGGCGAGCGCCTTCCTGGCCCGACTCTTTGCCGGCTACGGGGCCGACGCGGTGGCGGCCGCCGCGGTGATCGACCGCCTGACACCGGTGGCCTTCGGGGGCCTGTTCGCCCTGTCGGGGGCGATCGGGCCGATCCTGGCGCAGAACTGGGGCGCGGGCCGGTTCGACCGGATGCGCGGGGTGCTGCGCGAGGCGGTCCGGGTGACGCTGGCCTACGTGGCCGTGGTCTGGCTGCTGCTGGCGCTCGCCCGCGAGCCCCTGGCGTCCCTGTTCGGGCTGCAGGGCGTGGCGCGCGACCTGTTCGGCTTCTTCTGCCTCGCCGGCGGGGCGATCTGGTTCTTCAACGGGCTGCTGTTCCTCGGCAACGCCGCGTTCAACAACCTCGGCTTCCCGGTCCGCTCGACCCTGCTGAACTGGGGCCGGGCGACGCTGGGCACCGTGCCGCCCGCGATGCTCGGCGCCGCGCTCTACGGCCCGCGCGGGGTGGTCGCCGGGATGGGCCTCGGCTCGCTGGTCTTCGGCATCCTCGGGATCCTGCTCGCCCGCCGCACCGTCGACCGGCTGGAGGCGCGGGGCGGGCGCGTGCCGCAGCCGGAGGCGGCGCAGGGCACCCCGCCGCTGCCGGCCGGCCACCCGCATCCCGGGCCGGTGAGCTGAGTCCGGGGCGCCCGGTCCGGCACGCAAGACCGCCCGCTCGTGCGGGCCGGGACGGTCCAAGCACAAGTTCCTCTCGCGGGAACTGGTATTTCGCCGCACAACCGGTCACCATGCCCTGTCCCGGCCTGTTCGACCGGGACAGGGACGAGGCGTCATGTTCAACCCGCTCGAGATGTTCCAGGCCCAGGGCGAGGCCGGGATCCAGGCGATGGCCCAGCAATTCGGCCTGAGCCCCGAGCAGACCGCCCGCGCCTTCGAGGCCTTGATGCCGGCCCTGACCCTCGGGCTCCAGCGCGGCGCCGGCCTCGACCCGAGCAGCTTCGCCCGGATGTTCGGGATGCCCGAGGCCGCCCGCGCCGCCGCGCCCCAGGGCCTCGAAGCCCTCACCCAGATGTTCGGCTCGGCCCCGCTGATGCAGGCGGTGCTGCGCCAGGCCTCCGCCACCAGCGGCGTCGGCGCCCAGGTGCTGCGCCAGATGCTGCCGATGATGGCCGGCGCCGTGGTGACGAGCATCGTCCACGTCATGCTCAACCCGCCGCAGGCCGAGCCCGCGCAGGCCCGGCCGGCCGCGCCCCCGCCCCCCGTGCCGTTCCCGTTCGGCCCGGCCTGGGGCGAGATGGCCAAGGCGTTCATGCCGGGCGCCACCGCGGCCCCGGCCCCGCCGCCGAAGCCCGCCCCCAAGTCGGCCGGGGAAAAGGCCGGCGAGGCGGGCTCCGCGATGATCGAGCACATGATGCGCACCGGCGCAGAGGTTCAGGGCAACAACATCCGGGCGATGCAGGAGCTGTTCGAGACCTTCTGGCCGTCGTCGGGACAACCCGCGGGTCCGGCCCCGCCGAAGCCCGAGCCCACCCCGCCCAAGCCCCGGCGCGGCCGCGGCCCCGAGGGTGGGGCCGGTTGACGCACGGTCGGCGATACGGCGCCGGTTGACCCGGTTCGGCCGGGACGCATCTCCCGCGGCGAAGGAGATGCCCCGATGACCGACCACCTGACCGCCTGGGACGCCCGCGCAGAGACCGTCGCCGCCAACGGCGTCGCCAAGCGCACGATCCCGGGTGCCGGGGCGAGCCTCGTGCGGGTCGTGGTGCCCGCGGGCGTCTCGGCGGGGCGCCACAGCCACGATCACGAGCAGTTCGTGCAGGTGATCTCCGGCTCCGGATTCCTCGAGACCGAGCAGGGCCGCACGCCGTTCGCCGCCGGCAGCGTGTTCCATTTCCCCGCCGGGACGTGGCATGCCGCCGCGTTCGAGACCGAGACCGTGCTGGTGGAGACGAATCTTTCGGCGCAGGGCTGAGAGGAATACGTTTCGGGAATTCCATCCAAGGCACGGCCGGTCAGGCGACGCGCTCGAGAACAGGTCTCCGTCAGGGCACGGTTCTGTTCTGGATCATCCTGCTCCCCCGTTAAGCCGCTTCTCCAGATCCTCGGCGGCGGGCACCGTGTCGCGCGCGTATTGGACCGCCTGATCGGCGGTCAGCAATCGGCCCTCCTGCGGATAGAAGGCGAGCCCTCCGACCAGCTTCACGCAGGCCGCGATCGCAATCAGGGCACCGATCGATTCTGAGATGGCACCGAAGCTGAAGGCATACACGCAAGCCCAAGAGCCGCCGAAATCAGTCTCGGCATAGGTTTCGGTCAGATCCGACAACGGGATGACTGAGCATTCGAAGCCCGTCTCCCGACCTTTCCGCATCGCCGGCAGATGTCCCGACGAAGCAGGGGGGATCTTTTCTGAGCCCAGCCGCAGATCAAAGCCAAGCGCGTCTATGGCAGCCTGCCACTCCGATCTGCTGGTGAGCGGTCGCGGGCATAGCGCATACGCGTCCATACTCATGCGTCACCAACTCCGATCCGAACAGCAACCCAGAAATGGCTTTTCACCGAAATACCCCTAAGCAGATGAATCTCGATAACCGGAATGCTTTCGTCGACGCCCGCACCCGTTCTCAATGCGCGAACGCGATTTGGCGATAGTCCTTCTTCACCGGTCTTGATGTCCCAGATTGCCCTGATTGGCGCGGCGCTGGTTCGACCATCCCGGAGAAGCACATCCGTGCGTATGCTTCCTGAAAAACCGTGCCGAACGACGTCACCGGCGACGAAACTCTGCTCGACACCGTCCCGGCCAATACCGGGAAGATCCAATTCACGCAGCCGCGCTGCCAGCTTCGCATGGATCTGAAGACCGTATAAAAACCCTTTCCAGGCTCCGTGCTCTCGACGACGTCCTTGAGAACATCGAGACGCGCATCCGTCTTCGCGTCGATCCGAGCATCGCCCGTTCGGTCCCTTCGAACGACGGTCAGCGAGCCGTTCCCTCCGCACCATCGGCCATTGCAGTCGCGCGGCTGATCGGGTCTGAATCCGGCTTTGATGTCTAGAAGGCGAAGGGCAATGAAAGCCGGACTGAGACGAAGTTCTGCGATGGCATACGCTAAGGTCGGATCCTGGTCATGACTTCGCATGGCGCTGCTGCCCATCACGTTCGTTCTTGTTTTATTCCATGATTTTTTTCCTGATGTCAAGCGATTCTGGGCACTTCTAGGACCACGCGCCCACTGCGGGCCGACAGCGCCAAACATCCCACCTGCGCGAAGCATCTCACCTGCGGCAAATTATTCTTTGCGCCGATCCAAAATGCCTGTGCTTGGCGGCACGGGCCGGCCCGTGTAGGAATCCCGCACGAATGCCCGCCCGTGCACGCCGACGAAAGGCCGGGCACCGCCCCTTCCAGAACAGAGGCAGACCATGAGCGCCGGTACCGCCGCCGACAAGCACTTCTCGAACAGCTTCTTCGCGGCCCCGCTGACCGAGGCCGATCCCGAGATCGCCGATGCGGTGTCGAAGGAACTCGGACGCCAGCAGCACGAGATCGAGCTGATCGCCTCGGAGAACATCGTCTCCCGCGCCGTGCTGGAAGCGCAGGGCTCGGTGCTGACCAACAAGTACGCGGAAGGCTATCCGGGCCGGCGCTACTACGGCGGCTGCCAGTTCGTGGACATCGCCGAGAATCTCGCCATCGATCGCGCCAAGCGCCTGTTCGATTGCGGCTTCGCCAACGTGCAGCCGAATTCCGGCTCGCAGGCCAACCAGGGCGTGTTCCTGGCCCTGATGCAGCCCGGCGACACCTTCCTGGGCCTCGACCTCGCGGCCGGCGGCCACCTCACCCACGGCGCCCCGCCCAACGTCTCGGGCAAGTGGTTCAAGCCGGTCTCCTACACGGTGCGCCGCGATGACCAGCGCATCGACATGGAGCAGGTCGCCGCCCTCGCCGAGGAGCACAAGCCGAAGGTGATCATCGCCGGCGGCTCGGGCTACCCGCGCCACTGGGACTTCGCCAAGTTCCGCGAGATCGCCGATTCCGTCGGCGCCTACTTCATGGTCGACGCGGCCCACTTCGCCGGCCTGATCGCGGCCGGCGTGCATCCGTCGCCGTTCCCGCACGCCCACGTGGTCACCACCACCACGCACAAGACGCTCCGCGGCCCCCGCGGCGGCATGATCCTCACGAACGACGAGGCGCTCGCCAAGAAGTTCAACTCGGCGATCTTCCCCGGTCTCCAGGGCGGCCCGCTGATGCACGTCATCGCCGGCAAGGCGGTGGCCTTCGGTGAGGCGCTCCGGCCCGAGTTCAAGATCTACGCTCGCCAGGTGGTGGAGAACGCCAAGGCGCTCGCCGACACCCTGATGTCGGGGGGCTACGACATCACCTCGGGCGGCACCGACAACCACCTGATGCTGGTGGACCTGCAGCGGAAGGGCCTCACCGGCAAGGCCGCCGAGGCCGCCCTGTCGCGGGCCGACATCACCTGCAACAAGAACGGCGTGCCGTTCGACACCCAGAAGCCGACGATCACGTCGGGCATCCGGCTCGGCACCCCGGCCGGCACCTCGCGCGGCTTCGGCGTTGCCGAGTTCAAGCAGATCGGCGGCTTCATCGTCGAGGTGCTGGACGGCATGGTGGCCAAGGGCGAGGCCGGCGATCCGGAGGTCGAGGCCTCGGTGAAGAGCCGCGTCCACGCCCTGACCGACCGGTTCCCGATCTACGGCTGAGGCCGGTGCGCGGCGGCCTTCCGGCCCGTCCGCGTGTAGTCTAGGAAACGGGCGCGGGGCCCGCCCGGGCGCGGGCGGTTCCATTCGTTGAGTGGAGATTCCATGCGGTGTTCCCTTTGTTGGGGGGGCGGGGGCGCGGGGGGGCGGGGCCGCGCCCCCGGGCCGGGCAAGGGGGGTTAAGGCCTTGGCGGGGCGCCAACAACTCCTCTGTGTCCGGCGGCCCCGGGGGCGGGGCCCCCCCCCCCGCCCGC
>NZ_BPQU01000016.1 GCF_022179445.1 Methylobacterium mesophilicum
GGGGCGAGCCGGGGGCCCACCTGGCGAGGGCCCCGCCCGCCCCGGGCGGCCGGGGGGGTCGGGCCGGGGGCCCGGCCCGAGGCGGCGGGCCCGGGTCCGGTGCTCGGGGGGCCCGCCGCCGGCTCGCGCCTCGACACGCGGCTGTTCACCGCCATCGCGACCGAGACCGGGGCGGCGGGCAATTCCACGGCGCTGGTCGGGACGCCCGAGCAGGTGGCCGAGGCGCTGCTCGACTATCACGACCTCGGGGTGCGCACCTTCCTGATCCGCGGCTTCGATCCGCTGGAGGACGCGATCCAGTACGGCCGGGACCTGCTGCCGGCGTTCAAGGCCGCCCTCGCCGCCCGCGGCAGCGCCGCCGAGGCCGCCTGATGCGCGCCGCGTTTTTCTTGGTTCTCGCCCTCTTGGCAGCCGGGCCGGTTCGGGCGGAAGACGTGCTGCGGATGGGCGACCAGCGCGGCAACGCCCGCGCCCTGATGGAGGCGGCGGGCGTCCTCGATGGCCTGTCCTACCGGCTCGAATGGAGCGAGTTCCCGGCCGCCGCGCCCTTGCTGGAGGCGCTCAATGCCGGGGCGATCGATGCGGGCGGGGTGGGCGACGCGCCCTTTACCTTCGCGGCCGCCGCCGGGGCGCCCGTGAAGGCGTTCATGGCGTTCCGCAACCGGCAGGACGGGCTGGCGATCCTGGTGGCGCCCGATTCGCCGATCCGGACCGTGGCGGATCTCAAGGGCAAGCGCATCGCCACCAACCGCGGCTCCATCGGCCACCAGGTCGTGCTGGCCGCCCTGGAGGAGGCGGGGCTGCCGTTCGACGGCGTCGTGTTCAGCTTCCTGCCGCCGGCGGACGCCAAGATCGCCCTTGCGTCCGGGTCCGTGGATGCCTGGGCGACCTGGGAGCCCTACACCTCGACCGCCGAACTCGCCGGCCTGGCCCGGGTGGTCCGGGACGGGAACGGCATCACCCCGGGGCTGACCTTCACGGTGGCGCGCGACAGCGCCCTGAAGGACAAGCGACCCCTGCTCGCCGACTTCGCCGCGCGCCTTGCGAAGGCCCGGGCCTGGGCGCTCAAGGACCCGGCGCCCTACGCGAAGGTCTGGTCGAAGCTGATCGGCCTGCCGGAGGCGGTGCCTTTGCGCTGGTTCAGCCGCGCCGGCTACCGGACCGTGCCGATCGATGCCGACGTGATCGCCGACGAGCAGCGCACCATCGCCCTCTACGTCCGCGCCGGCCTGATCCCGAAGGGCCGCGCCCCGCAGGCGGCGGCGATCTTCGACACGGGGTTTTCCCAAGCCCTGCCCGAGGGTCTGTCGCGAGGCCTGTCGGAAATCCCGGCGGCGGTGCAATGATGGGCGGTTCCCCGGATCAGAGGTCCTGACCATGCACGACGCCGGCGACGGCCACAGCCATGCCCACGAGGACGGCCAAAAGCACGATCACGATCACCCCGCAGGGGAGGGGGCGGCGCGCTGGAAGCACGACGGCGTGCGGGTGATCCCGGGCGACCAGCTCGACAGCAACACCGCGCAGACCCCCGGCATGTTCCGGCAGGCGGCCGTCAACGCCGCCCGGGTCGGCGCCCAGAAGATCTGGGCCGGCACGGTGGCGATCCAGCCCGACGCCAAGACCGGCGTGCACCATCACGGCGCCCTGGAGAGCGTGATCTACGTGCTCTCCGGCCGCGCCCGGATGCGCTGGGGCGAGCGCCTCGAATACGTGGCCGAGGCCGGGCCGGGGGATTTCATCTTCGTGCCGCCTTTCGTGCCGCACCAGGAGATCAACGCCTCCACGGACGAGCCCCTGCACTGCGTGCTGGTGCGCTCGGACAACGAGGCCGTGGTGGTCAACATCCCGGATGTCGAGCCGGTGGAGCGGCCCGAATCCGTCCACTGGGTCGATCCGATCCACAAGCACCCGTGAATCCCTGCGGAGCGCAACCATGAGTCGAGACCGCCAGCTGCATCTCGGCGCGTTCATGCGCCCGGTGGGGATCCACACGGCCTGGTGGCGCTATCCCGGCGGCTACCCGGACGCGAACTTCAACTTCGAGCACCTGACGCATTTCGCCCGGCGGTTGGAGGCGGCGAAGTTCGACGCCTTCTTCATGGCCGACCATCTGGCGGTGATGAACATGCCGGTGGCGGCGCTGCGCCGCTCGGCCACCGTGACCTCGTTCGATCCGCTGACGCTGCTGCCGGCGCTCGCCGCGCTCACGTCGCGGATCGGGCTGATCGCCACGGCGTCGACCACCTACAACGAGCCCTACCATGTGGCCCGGAAGTTCGCCTCCCTCGACCACATCTCGAAGGGCCGGGCCGGCTGGAACCTCGTCACCTCGGGCAACCCGGACGAGGCGCTGAATTTCGGCCGCGACGCGCATCTCGACCACGCGGTGCGCTACGCCCGGGCGCGCGAGTTCTACGACGTGGTCACCGGCCTGTGGGATTCCTGGGCCGACGACGCTTTCCTGATGGATCCGGAGAGCGGCCTGTTCTTCGATCCCGACAAGCTGCACGTCCTCGACCACGCGGGCGAGTTCCTGAAGGTGAAGGGCCCGCTCAACATCGCCCGGCCGGTGCAGGGCTGGCCGGTGATCGTCCAGGCCGGCGCCTCGGAGGCGGGACGGCAGATCGCGGCCGAGACCGCCGAGATGGTGTTCGGCGCGAGTTCCACCCTGGAGGCCGCGCAGGCCTACTACGCCGACGTGAAGGGCCGGATGCCGGCGCTCGGGCGCGATCCCGACCACCTGAAGATCCTGCCCGGCGCCCTGGTGATCCTGGGCGAGACCGAGGCCGAGGCGCGGGCCAAGCGGACGCGCCTCGACGATCTGGTCCATCCCGACAGCGGGCTCGCCAACCTGTCGGTGCGGCTCGGGGTCGACGCCTCCGGCTTCGATCTCGACGCGCCCCTGCCCGAGATCCCCGAGACCAACGCCAGCAAGACCAGCCAGGCTCAGATCCTCGGCGAGGCCCACCGGACCGGCGCCACGGTGCGCGACCTCGCCCGCAGGGTCGGCGCCTATGCCGGGCTCCATTTCGTCGGGACGCCGGCGCAGGTTGCGGACCGGATGGAGGAATGGCTGGAGAGCCGCGGCTGCGACGGCTTCAACGTCATGTTCCCGTTCGTGCCCGAAGGGCTCGACGACGTGGTCGACCGGCTCGTGCCGGAACTGCAAAGGCGCGGCCTGTTCCGGCGCGACTATGCCGGCACGACCCTGCGCGACCATCTCGGCCTGCCGCGCCCGCCGAACCGGTTTTTTGCGTCGGACGAGACGGGCGGCGCGTGACCGAACAGGATGTGCCGTTTCTCGGAAGGATCGAGATCTGCGCGGCTGCCCAGGACGCCACTCCCGTCATTTCGGAGCGCCGCAGACGATTCCGGAATGACGGGGTGATCAAGGTGGAAAGCTTGGACGAACGGCTTTCGAAAAGAGCGCCGTGTTACCGCTTCACCTTGGCCTTGCGGGCGGCGAAGCGGGCGTCGCGGGTCGCCTTCTGCTCGGCGGCGAGGGCGGCTTGGCGCTCGACCTTCTCGGCGGCCTGACGGACGATCTCGGCCGCCGCGCGCTCCTGTTCGGCGAGGGCTTCGGCGGCACGGACCGCGTCGGCGGCGGCGCGGGCGGCCTCCCGCTCGCTCACCCGCACCTCGCGGGCCTCGACGACGGCCTGGCGCTCGGCCTGCCGGGCGAGGACGGCCGGATCGTCGGCCGGGGGGCGTGCCCGGAACTGGGCCAGCCGCTCTTCCTTGGCCTTCGCGCCGGCCTCTAGACGATCGGACAGCTGCGTTTCTTTGAATTGACCCACGGATACTCCTCGCGCGCTTCGCAGCGCCGGTGGCGAGAGCATCATCCCGAAAGGGTTTCGGAGACCGATGATGCCCGATCAAGAGCCCGAAACGGCATCGCGGATGCCGGTCCAGAAACAGAAGAAGCCGCTCCACACAGGGAACGGCTTCGAAACGCGTCCTCAGGGTGAGGCGCTCGGTTCAGGCGGCCTGGAGGCTGCCGGCGGACTGCTTGCCGCTGCGACGGTCGGTTTCCAGCTCGAAGGAGAGCTTCTGGCCCTCGATCAGGTTGCGCATGCCGGCGCGCTCGACAGCCGAGATGTGCACGAACACGTCCTTGCCGCCGTCGTCAGGCTGGATGAAGCCGAAGCCCTTGGTCTCGTTGAACCACTTAACGGTGCCGATGGTCATAAATATTCCAACTGCTTTAGAGCATGATGCGATCGACCAGCATTCCGGCCGATCAAAATCATCATACGGTAACAAAGATCCAGGGTTTGCTGCCGATGCGCTGCACGGGCAGCGAACGCTGGACGATCGAATGGGTCGAGCGCACGCCGTGCATGCGCTCATCCGCGAGTCGTCGAAAATGGGAGAGATGCAGAGCGCTCGCCCTGTTGTGGCGAGACGGCCGAATATCTGGCCTCAAATCGATATGCGTTCTCTAGCGCATTGCCGGGATAATCACAATCCCGAAAGAGGCTGCCGAGAAAAACGGTCCGGCGTGCCCGTGAAATCGCGGGTTCTTGCGATGTTGTTTTGGTGCACGACCTTCAATATTCAGGCCGCCCGTCCGGATCCGGGCCGCTCCGGCGGGTCGCGATCGGGCCCGCCGGCTTCGAAGAGCGTTAGCACTCTCGCCGATTGAGTGCTAAGAGGTCCCGACCCGGCGCGGATGATTCGGTCCGCTGCCGCCTTTCCCGTACGGGCTCCGTCATGCCGACGCGAGACCCGGAGGCGGGACGACCAGGATGCCACACATGAAGTTTCGCCCGCTGCACGACCGCGTGGTGCTACGCCGCATCGAGGGCGAGGAGAAGACCAAGGGCGGGATCATCATCCCCGACACCGTCAAGGAGAAGCCCCAGGAGGGCGAGGTCGTCGCCGTCGGACCCGGTGCCCGGGACGAGGCCGGCAAGATCAATCCCCTGGAGGTGAAGCCCGGTGATCGCGTGCTGTTCGGCAAGTGGTCCGGCACCGAGGTCAAGATCGACGGCCAGGACCTTCTGATCATGAAGGAATCCGACATCATGGGCGTCGTCGCCTAAGGGCGTCCGCCCAGCCCAAAGCTCCTCAAGCCCTTCGAGGCGCCCGCTCCGGCGCGCCTCGGGGCCGAACGACAACAGAAGAGATCGTCCATGTCAGCCAAAGACGTCCGTTTTTCCGTCGACGCCCGCGAGAAGATGCTGCGCGGCGTCGAGCTGCTCGCCAGCGCCGTGAAGGTGACGCTGGGTCCCAAGGGCCGCAACGTCGTGATCGAGAAGAGCTTCGGCGCCCCGCGCATCACCAAGGACGGCGTCACCGTCGCCAAGGAGATCGAGCTCGCTGACAAGTTCGAGAACATGGGCGCCCAGATGGTGCGCGAAGTGGCCTCGAAGTCGAGCGACATCGCGGGTGACGGCACCACCACCGCCACCGTGCTGGCCGCCTCCATCGTCCGCGAAGGCGTGAAGTATGTCGCCGCCGGCATGAACCCGATGGACCTGAAGCGCGGCATCGACCTCGCGGTCGCCGCGGTCGTGAAGGACATCAGCGAGCGCTCCCGCAAGGTCGCCTCCTCGGAGGAGATCGCCCAGGTCGGCACGATCTCCGCCAACGGCGACAAGGAGATCGGCGAGATGATCGCCCACGCCATGCAGAAGGTGGGCAACGAGGGCGTGATCACGGTCGAGGAGGCCAAGACGGCCGAGACGGAGCTCGACGTCGTCGAGGGCATGCAGTTCGACCGCGGTTACCTGTCCCCGTACTTCATCACGAACGCGGAGAAGATGATCGCCGAGCTCGAGGATCCCTACATCCTGATCCACGAGAAGAAGCTGTCGTCGCTGCAGGCGATGCTTCCGGTGCTCGAGGCCGTGGTCCAGACCGGCAAGCCGCTGCTGATCATCGCCGAGGACATCGAGGGCGAGGCGCTGGCCACCCTCGTGGTGAACAAGCTGCGCGGCGGCCTGAAGGTCGCGGCCGTGAAGGCGCCGGGCTTCGGCGATCGCCGCAAGGCGATGCTCGAGGATATCGCGATCCTGACCAAGGGCCAGATGATCGCCGAGGACCTCGGCATCAAGCTCGAGAACGTGACGCTCGACATGCTCGGCCGGGCCAAGCGGGTGCGGATCGACAAGGAGAACACCACGATCATCGACGGGTCCGGCGAGAAGTCGGACATCGAGGCCCGCATCTCGCAGATCAAGGCGCAGGTCGAGGAGACCACCTCGGACTACGACCGGGAGAAGCTGCAAGAGCGCCTGGCCAAGCTCGCGGGCGGCGTCGCGGTGATCCGCGTCGGCGGCTCGACCGAGGTCGAGGTCAAGGAGAAGAAGGACCGCGTCGACGACGCCCTCCACGCCACCCGCGCGGCCGTCGAGGAAGGCATCGTCCCGGGCGGCGGCACCGCGCTGCTGCGCGCCAAGAAGGCCGCCCAGGGTCTGACCAGCGACAACCCCGACGTCTTGGCCGGCATCAAGATCGTGCTGAAGGCGCTCGAGGCCCCGATCCGTCAGATCGCCCAGAACTCGGGCGTGGAAGGCTCGATCGTGGTCGGCAACATCCTGGCCAACGCCTCGGAGACCTACGGCTTCAACGCGCAGACCGAGGAGTATGTCGACATGCTCCAGGCCGGCATCGTCGATCCGTCCAAGGTCGTCCGGGCGGCGCTCCAGGGCGCGGCTTCCGTCGCCGGCCTGCTGGTCACCACCGAGGCGATGATCTCCGAGCTGCCGCGCAAGGAAGCCCCGGCCATGCCGGGCGGCGGCGGCATGGGCGGCATGGGCGGCATGGACTTCTAAGCCGGCTCCAGACCTAAACACCACGATCCGGCGCGGGCGCTTTTCGCGGTCGCGCCGGATCCTCACTTGCAAGCCGGCCCGGGGCATCGATCCGGGCCTGCGCCGTCCCGCAACCGCGACCCCCTCCGCACCGCACCAAGCGGGCCGATGCGGGTTGACCCTGGTGCCGGTCGGGAGATTCTGATGCGCCTGCTCATCCATCGGGACGGGATCGTCCTGACGCTCGCCCCGCGCGCCGCCCTCCTGGCGCTGGTGACGACGGTCCTGGTGGCGCCCGCCCCGGCCCGTGCCTGGGGCATTCCCGGGTGCACCAACCTCCCCGAATACAATCGCGCCCTCGGCGCGCTCCAGGGCATGACCAGTGCCTGCGACATGAGCGTCGCGCATGCGCGCGAAGTCATCGCGGAGCATGACGGCGTCCCGGTGATGGTACCGCAGGCAGCGCCGCCGCCCCGGGTCCGGGTCCGGCGCCATCCGGCCCGATCTCACCACAGGACACCGCGCAAGCGGCGCGGCACGGCGCACGCCTTCTGATCCGCACCGTCGTTGTCCGGAGGAGCCAGCGCCCCGCTAAAGTTAGACGGTGGCGTCGATGCCGGCCGGCTCCGTTAGGGCACCCGTAGGGATAAAGGATTCGCGCCGTGCGGCTCGATCTCGGTCACAAAGGCGATTGGATCGTCGATCCCCGCGAGCTGGCGTCGCGCCTGGGCGTCACCATGGCCGTCCTCAAGCAGCAGGAACGCCTCGGCCAGGTCGAGGCTCGCATCAAGCCCGGCTCGGGCGCGGAGGCGGATCAGACCCGCGTGACGGTCCGCCTGCTCGACAAGGGCTGGCGGGGCATCTTCGATGAAAGCGGGGCGCTCATCGCCGAGGAGCGATGGTGACGGGCCGCCCGGAGCGGTTCGCGGCCGGGCAAAAGGTCATCGCGGCCAAGAAAGCCGCGGCGCCGGGACAATGCGTGGTACAGACCTGAAGAGATTCCGCCGCTGCTCTCGTCGAGGACCGACATGAACGCCTTCAGATGGCTTATGGCCAAGGTTATCGGCTTCCTGTTCTCGCAGACGATCGACCACAAGAACCGCAAAGCTGCTGCCGACAAGGAGGGCGGGACCTACGATGCCGCGCCGGCTTATCAGTCATCCGGGTTCGAAAGTGATTATCATGCGGCGACCAACCTGCTGAAGCAGCGGATGGACAAGAACTTTCCGGATAATTTTCACGCCCGGCTCGGGTCGCAGGCCAACAGCATGTACGATTACGGTGAGGACCGTGCGGAGGCCGTCGACACGGCCTCGACCGCGATCGCGATGGCGCTCCGGAACGGCGCGACCGTCAGCCAGGCCGCGGAGGCGGGCGCGGCCAGCGTCGGCATCTGAGGGGGGACGGACGGCTGCTCGGCCCCGCAGCCGTCTGCAAAAAGGGTCGCAACCGGGGAGAGAAGCCGCACGGCCCATCGGGCTCCGCGGCGTTACCGCGGGGCGGCCTCGGATCCGATCACCAGAGATTGCGCGGCAACCGCCGCTTCCAGCGCTCGCCGGCCTTGAGGGTGTCGCCCTGCCGGGAAAGCCGGACCGGGCGCGTCGGCATCGCGGCCGGCTGGCTCACGACCGCGACCGGCGCCGGGGCGAGAACCGGCCGCGCCACCGTGACCACGGGCGTCTGCGCACGCTTGGACGGCACCTTCGAAGCCGGCTTCGAAACGGCCTTGGCCCGGCGCACCCGCGGCAGGCGCTCGACCGACGGGGCGTCGTCCGCCTCGTCGGCGTCGGGCTCGCTCGCCGTCGCGAACATCGGAACGAGGCTCGGCAGCACCCGCCGGGCCGGGGTCTCGGGCGGCGCCGGCTCGACAGGGGCGGCGGGCGCGAACGCGGCCTCGGCCGGCTTGTCGGCGGTGTCCGGCGGAATGTCCCACCACAGATCGGGATTGTCGCGGTGTCGCGCCGTCGTATCGACCAGCGCGACGCGGGAGGTGCGGGTATGCTTGACTTCGACCGTGAACGGCCGCGCGCTCCGGCGCTTCATGTGTGCGGAATTCCTGAGACTAACGTGCCCGGCGGCGCAAAATGTGCCGGCAACGTTCAAGCATCATACGGGACTGAACCACGCGTTGTCGAGCGCGGAGATCAACAATCCTGTTCGTGCAGCATAGGCTTTTGGGATGACCTCAAGTGCCGCGGCTCCATAGCACAGTCGAAGTACTGCCTTCCGCGCTTCATGGTTGTGGCAGCGGTGCCGATATGGGTCCGTCGGGTTCGTGCGTCGCCACCTCCGGACCGGCCGCCGTGCCGGCCTCGAATCCGGGCCGTTGAAGGCTACGACGTCTGCCGCGCCGCGCGCCTGCGTCTCTGGACGGCCTCGCGGACATGCGTGACCAGCAGGGCGACGAGGCGCATCTCGACGCTCTCCGTCCGCCCGTGCGCCTCCGACCGGATCGCATCGGCTGCGAGCGCGTCGGCCTCCCGCTCCAGCCGTTCGAGGTCGGCGGGCTCGGCGCCCGACACGGACAGCCAGATCTCCAGGAGGCGCATGACCCGGGTCGGCGGCCGCCGCGGCCGGAAGCGGCGATACAGGCCGATGCCCGCCGCGCTCAGCGAGGCTGCCGCGCTGATCATCAGCCCGAGCCAGTAGGCCCCATTCTGCGCCTGATCCGCCAGGCTCGGCTGGTTGCCGGTCAGGTAGGCGGCGGCACCCGGATGGATGGGGAGCGCCTGGACCTTGTCGTCGGTGTCGGGCGCCTCGATGCCGGCCAGGTCGTCGTCGAGCGCCACCAGCCGCGGCTTGCCGGTCAGCACCTCGCGGGTGATCTCGCCGGCGAGCCAATCGGGCATCGCGCCCCTGGCGACGAGCCGGTGGCTGACCGACAGGGTGGTGATGTCGTCGCCCGGCGCCGGCAGGGAACCCAGGAAGGCGCCCTTGGGCACGTCGATCGTGTCGAGCACGGGATGTTCCTTGGCGATCGCCGCCGCCTCGTCGACCTCGAACAGCTTCACCGCCCCGGAGCCTTTGCGGAGCGCCGTGAACAGCGGCAGCCATAGTGCGCTTCCGACCGGCGCCACGACGAACAGCGAACCGATCTGCCGGGTGCGGGCGGCCTCGGTCAGCTGGTCCACGCTCAGGATCCGGCGATGGACGCTTCCCGGAGGCACGCCGAAATGGGTCAGGATCAGGTCGAGCAGCCGCGGATCGAGCTTGCGTCCGTCGAGGAGCCCGACCGTGCTGCCCTTGAGCTTGGCCACGCTGTCGACGGCGCTGCCGCCGGGCGCGATGAACACGACCGCGTCGCGGCGCAGGATGACCAGGGTCTGTCCGTCCTTCGGGGCGGCATCGCTGCGCACCAGGGCGAGCTGGGTCTTGCCCCTGTCGAGGGCCTCCGCTGCCCCGAGGCGATCCGGCTCGTAGATCGTCCGGATGCGGACCCGCGGATGCCGGGTTTCGAAGAGCTGCGTCAGCGCCTGTGCCGCCTCTCGATCCTCCGTGCTGGTCTTCGCGACGGCGATGTCGAGGGCGAGCAGGCCGAGCAGCAGATGGACCAGCACCGCGACGATCGCGGCGCCGGCGATGACGCCCAGGGCGATGAGTGTCGTCTTGGAACGCCCGATCATCCGTGCCGCGCTGTCTGCCGAGCCGACAGCATAACGTGAGGACGCGGCTCAAGGTCCGGGCGAACGCTCGCCGACCGCCGGCAACCTTTCCGGATCGGAAGGATCCGTGAACCGGAGGGCGGCTCGCGAACTTCTCCCTGCGCCGGGGCGATCCGTTGGTGCCGCGGCAGGAGGAATCTCGATGCGCATCCCCTATCTCGCGGCGCTGGCCGGTGCCGGCCTCGCCATCCTGAGTCTACCGGCCGCGGCCGTCCCGGCAGGCCCCGGGGCCGGATTGGCCGCGCCGTCCGCCCTGCTCACCCAGGTTCGGATGCGCCACCACCACAGGCGCCGGGGCAGCATGGCGCGGACGCAGCGGAAGTACCCGGGTGCGAGCTTCGTGCGGAACACCACCCGCGGCGCGCCGGCCGGCAGCAGCGGCGGCAACGGCACCACCGGCAGCTACGCCGCCCCGAGCGGGAAGTAGCCTCCGGCGCCGGGCGAGGCCGCCTGCCGCGAGGGGGTTCGCCCCGCTCGCGGCAGGCTTCTTCGTGGCCGCTCCGGCTCCGGCGGATGCGCCGGTTCGTGATCCCGGACCGCCCGATGCCGGATGGCGCGGCCGGCGGGCCTATCGGCGGGAAACCCTGGCTCCCATCGTACGTTTTGGCACGACGGCCCCGTGCGACGCGCACGTCAGGCCGAGATGCCCAGGAGACCATGATGCGTCATGCCATCTTCGCTGTCCTTGCGCTGACTGCCACAACACCGTCCCTCGCCCAGACCAGTACCGCTCCCGCCCCGATCACGCAGCCCGGGCCGCCCCGGCCGGTGGCGCCCGGCACGCCGCCGGGAACCGTCGTCGTCCCGGACGCGGCCAAGAACGGCGGCCCGGGCAGCACGGCCGTCATCGCGCCGGCGGGGACGGGGGCGGCGACCATAACGACCGACACGGCGGCGGGCGGCAATGCCAGCCAGCCCGAGCGCGGCGTTCCCCAGACCGGCGGCGGCGGCGGCGGCGACAATGGCGGCGGCTGATTGATCGCCGCCTGATGCGCGCCGGGCGCGGTCCTGCGGATGGAACGCACGCCGCGGCCGCGAGACCGCCGGTTCGCCGGTTCGCCGGTGGCTCCAGGTCCTGGATCCAACCCTCTCGCCTGCGCCGGACCGGTATCCCCTCCGGCGGCGCGCGCCCTAGCCGCCACCTCCTCCGCCGCCGCCCGTTCCGGGGCCGCCGAGATTGCCGTCCTTGTTCGGGGTGTTCCAGTGGATGATGCCGTCGTCCGGGGCGCGCAGCGTCGTGGTCGGCGGTCGCGGATAGAAGAAGGGCTGCGCCTGGATCCCTTCGCGGCGATGGGCCCTGTCGGCTCGAACGCCCCGGGCGAATGCGGGGGTGCTGCCGAAGACCGCGAGCGCGACCACGAGCCACCGCACCGACGGGCGTTCTAGGATCATCGCGCACTGGACGCCGCGCGCCGTCCGGCCGGTTCGCCGACGAGCCGGGTTTGTCGCGTGGGAGCGGGGCGCATCCGCAGGAAGGCCGTTGCAGGTCACTCCGTCAGGAACGGTCCGAGAGCCCATCGGGTTGCCACTAAGCCGGGGCCGCGCATCAGCGGCCTCGGCAAGGAGAGAATCCGTGTTCAAGATACCGACGCTGACGGGTGGCCTGTTCGCAGCCAGCCTGTTTCTCGCGCCCCTCCCGGCCGCCGCGGCCCAGATCGGTCTCGGGGCCGTCGCCGAGGCTGCCCCGGCCGTGGAGCGGGTTCAGTACGGCTACGGCGGACCCCGCTTCGGACCCGGTTTCGGCGGCCACCGCCATGGCTACGGCGGCCCGGGCTTCCGGGGGCGGGGTTACGGCTACGGCCGCGGATACGGTCGCGGGTACGGTCGTGGCTATGGCCGGCCGCACGGCTATGGCGGTCCGCGCGGCTATGGGCGTGGCGGCTTCTGACCGCTTCCGATCCGAATCCTGATCCTCATGAGCCCGCCCGGCCCCCTGTCGTGGCGGGCTCGTCGTGCGTGCACGGTCCCGGCCCGGGACGATCGATCCCGAGGCACGCGCACGGCCTGCTAACCGCGGCTCGTCACCGTGCATCACGAGCCGCGTCGCGTATCGGCTCGACCGCTGGTGAGATCGGACGCTCCCCCGCCCCGTGAGCAGATCGGGGCGGGGCCGAGCGGCCGATCCGCCCGGCGCACACGCCCTCGTCATGGCCGTGGTCTTGAAACGGCCGAATCCCGGTTGCCCGAGTTCCAGCATGCGCCTGATCCTCGCCGCCCTCCTCGTTTGCTCCGCCACGGCGGCCTGCGCCGGGGAGCCGCTCATGGACGGTCCGGTCACGGGCGGCGGCTTCGGGATGAGCGGCGCGGACTATTACGGCGACATCCGCAGCCGGATGCCGTTCACGCAGGAGGCCTCGCCCCGGCCGATCGGCGTCGCCGAGGTCGAGCGTGCGCGGGCGGTGCGCAAGCGCGCCGAAGCGCGATACCCGGCGCGGCGGCGCTCGCCCCACGGCTGAGCCGGCGCCGTCGGCCATTCCCGCCCGGCCCGGCGCCGCGGCGGATTGTCTTGCAGGTTGGCGTTCCGGGCCGTGCATCGTCGGATCCTTCAACGGCGCGGGTGCGTCAGGCCCGCGCCCGGGCGACGGGCGCCATCTCTTCGGAGTGGTCCGGAAAACACAGCATCTCGGCGTAGTCGCCGATCGGGCGCGGCTTGCCGAACAGGTAGCCCTGCATCTCCCCGCACGCCTCGTCGGCCAGGAACCGCCTCTGCGCGGGCGTCTCGACGCCCTCGGCGACGACCCCCATCCGGAGGCTCCGGCCGAGGCTCAGCACGGCGCGCACGATCACGGCCGCCTGCGGATCGACGCCGAGTTGCGCCACGAACGAGCGGTCGATCTTCATCTTGTCGAACGGGAAGGCCTGCAGGGTCGCCAGCGACGCGTAGCCGGTGCCGAAATCGTCCATGCTGATCCGGACGCCGAAGCTCTTCAGGCGCCGCAGGATGTTGATCGCCCGGGCCATGTCGTTGATGATCACGCTCTCGGTGACCTCCAATTCCAGCCGGTCGGGCGACAGGCCAGTCTGGGCCAGCACGGCCAGCACCGTCTCGGGCAGGTCCGGCTTCTGGAACTGCCGCGGCGACAGGTTCACCGCGACCTTGAGCGACGGCGCCCAGGTCGCGGCCTCGCGGCACGCCTCGCGCAGCACCCAGTCGCCGAGCGCGATGATCAGCCCGGTCTCCTCGGCCAGGGGGACGAACACCCCGGGCGGGATCTGGCCGCGCACCGGATGGGTCCAGCGCACCAGCGCCTCGAAGCCCACCAGTACGCCCGTCGCGCCGTCGACCTGGGGCTGGTAGTGCAGGCTCAGCGCCTCGTCGGCCATCGCCTGCCGCAGGTCGCTCTCCAGCACCCGGCGCTCCTCCGCTTCCTCGTCCATGTCGGCCGCGAACACCCGGTAGGTGCCCCGGCCCTCGGCCTTGGCCCGATAGAGCGCGAGGTCGGCGCGCCGGTACAGGCATTCCGCGCTCACCCCGTGCTCCGGCGCCACCGCGATGCCGACGCTCAGGCCGACGCCGATCCGCTGCCCGCCCACCTGGAGCGGCGCCGCGAACAGGCCGGTCAGGCGCTCGGCGACCGTGACGGCTTCCTCGGGGCCGCCGGTGAGCAGGACGGCGAACTCGTCGCCGCCCAGGCGCGCCACGACGCCGTCCCCCACCGACGACCGCAACCGGTCCGCCACGCTGCGCAGCAGGTCGTCGCCGGCTTGGTGGCCGAGCGTGTCGTTCACGCCCTTGAAGCCGTCGAGGTCGAGGTAAAGGACCGAAGCGGTGCCGCCCCGGATTGCGATCTCGGTGAGGCACCCGTCGAGATGCTCCCGGAACAGGCCGCGGTTCGGCAGGCCGGTCAGGATGTCGTGCCGCGCCAGCCGTGCGACCTCGGCCTCCGCGGCCTTGCGCTGGGTGATGTCCGTGAAGGTCCGCACGAAGCCGCCGTCCGGCAGCGGCACGGTCCGGATCTCCAGCACCAGGCCGTTCGGGCGCACGCGCTCGTGGACATGCGCCTGCTCCGGACCGCCGCGCTCGATCCAGTCCCGGTACGACCGGTCGGTGCGGTTGTGCTCGCGGTGGCGCAGCTGATGGCGCAGGACGGCCTTGTAGCTCGGGGCCCCCAGCATCATCGCGCGCGGCAGGTCGAGGAGCGCCAGGGCGCGCTCGTTGCACACCTGAACCGTGCCGCGCCCGTCCACCCGGATCAGCCCCTGGTCCATGCTGTCCAGGGTCATGTCGAGCAGCAGGGTCTTCTCGCGCAGGGCGAGGCCCTGGCGGGCCAGCGCCGCGTTGATGGTGCGCAGGTGGTCCAGCATCAGCGCCAGCGCCGCGAAGGCCAGGATCACTGCCATCATCACGGCGATGCCGCCCGCCACCGCACCGCGGGCGAGGCCGAGATCCAGGGTCTCCTGCGCCGGGTCCGGGACCACGCGCGCCGCCGCCATGGCCAGGAAGTGCAGCCCGGCGATGGCCGCCGTCAGGATCGTGGCGGCGGCCATCCGGGTCCGGCCGTCGCCGCCGCGTCCATGGACCATCAGGGCCGCGCCGGAGAGGCCGCAGCCGATCGTCGCCGCCACGACGGCCAGGGTCGGATCCCAGTCGAAATGTCCGGGCAGCACCACGCCGGCGATGCCCAGGAAGTGCATGCAGGCGATGCCGCCGCCCAGGACCAGGCCGGCGACGGCCCCGGCCCAGGGCGCGCCCTGGTGCGCGGCGCGCAGCAGCGTGAAGGCGACCAGGGCGGCCGCGATGGCGACGATCAGCGACAGCAGCGTGGTGGCGACCTCGTAGCCGACGACGATTCCGGGATCGTACCCGAGCATCCCGATGAAGTGGGTGCTCCAGATGCCGGCGCCGGCCGAGAAGCTGGCGGCCAGAAGCCAGCTCGGCGCCCAGGCGCCGCCCTTGCGCACGCGCTGCTCGAGCAGCAGGGCGACGTAGCACGAGATCCAGCAGACACAGGCCGCCAGGGGAACCACCCAGGGGGTGTGCTCGTCGGTCAGGCAGGCCAGAGCGCGGTACATGGGAGCCTCGCCACGCGGCAATACGGGCGCACGATAGCGCGGCCAATACTAATCAGAAGTTGCATTTCGGAATAAGATTTCGCCTCTCAGGAGGGGTGTTCCGGGTCATCGCGTCGTCGCTTGTGTGGCATGACCAGAAAGTCCCGGCCCGAACTCCGAAGCGGGCCTGCCGGATCTCCGCGCCCGGCCCACCCGTCCGGTGCCGTGAATCGCCGTCGATGGACGCGAAAAGCCCCGAAGATTGCTCTTGGGAACGGTTCTCAAGCCGGCCAGCGTGGCGGTTACATGCCGCCAGCGCGCGTCGGCCATGCCTCATGACCGGTGTCCCGGCCGCCGGAGGCGCGGTAGGTGACGGCTCCTCCCAAGACGACCCCTTCGAGCCCGCTCGGCACAAGCCGCGGCGGGCTCTTTTTCGTTAAGCGTTTCGCCATACCCCTCTTCGGTATCCACGATCCGACGGCGGCTCGGCTCTCCGCCCGCCGCCGACGGATCGTTTGACGGCTTCCTTTGGCATCCCGCATGAAACACCGCTTCGCGTTCCTGGCCTTGATGATCGTATGCGCGGGCCCGGCCCTCGCCCGGGGCGACCGGTCCGGGCCGGGCTGCGACGACCCGCAGACGACCGGGTCTCTGCCCACCGGGATGCGGGACCTGGACGCCCTGGCCGTCGAGTCCGACCGGGTCGCCGTGATCCCGCCCGAGGACAGCTGGCAGGAGCAGGCGCAGCAGAACGCGGAACGCCGCCGGCGGGAACGGGCGGAAGGATGCGGGGTCGATTGACGGTCGTCGGCCGCGTCCCGAACAGGAGGCGGGACAGCCTGCCACTTATCGTTGATTCCCCGGGCAATCACCGGCACTGTGCCTGCGGCCGCGCCGACACGCGCCGGCAACGCTCCGCGGGCACGCATGCGGACCTGAACGCGAAGGGCGATCCGACATGAGGCTTCTGGCTCTCGGTGCCGTCATGGCCCTCACGGCAGCACCGGAAGCGCTGGCGCAGAGCATGCAGGACGTTCCGGTCCAGCGCGACCTCAGGCGGATGGACCGGCTCGACAGGCGCCTCAACCGCGACGGCATCCGGCGGGTCGATCCGAACGTGACGCCGGACAATCCCGACGGCGTCGTCGGCTTCGACGGCGTACCCGACAATTACGGGGATCGCGGCGTCATCGATGACGGCCCCCTGCCGCCCGGCTCGCCGGCCGATACCGACGACGACTGAGCTTCAGCCGCAGCGCCGCGGGAGCGGTGCCGATTGCAGTGCAACCCTGTTCGCCGCTCGGGCTTTGATGTCACGCGCGCCGGCGCCGGGCCGGTCCCCGCTTCGGCGGCTCGCGCGCCGCAGGCGATCGGGAGACGGACAGATGGCTGACGACACACCGCACGCCGACGGCGTCGCCCGGAGGATTGCCGAGAACGTCTACGCCGCGTTCTGCCGGCAGGCGACGATGCCCGCCCACCCGCTCGAAGAGCAGACGATCCTGGCGCGGCTCGTCGAGGCGATCCGCCCCCAGGTCGGGACCGGTTCGCCCGGAGCGCTCGTCGAGGCCGCCAACGCGGCCCTGTCCGCGTGGGAACAGCGGGACCCCGAGATCCGCGGGCCGCGCGTCGTCGCGGTGAACCCGATCGACGGTGCCGTGACCGTCGGATAGGGCGTCGTCCCGAAGACCGCTGTCCGGCACGATGGGCCGGCCGCGCGGGAGCGATGCCAAAGGGGCGGCGGTTTTAAGCAGGGATGCGCATGCGCAGGGGTCGGCCGAGGTCTGGCGCTTCGAAGCGGGCTTTGCCCGAAAGCCTGACGCAGCATCTCTCGGATCCGAAGATCCGGGTCCTCAAGACACCGGACGGCCGGCGTCGCTCCGACCGCGCGGCCGGCGTGGTCCGGAAGGTCCTGATCTCGCTCGTGACCCTCGCCGTGCTCGTGCTGGCCGGGGGGCACCTCGTGCACGCGTGGTAGGAAAACGCGGCGGGATCGGCCCTACCTGAAACGGCCAGGCTGCCTATGTCTCCGCTGCAAGGAGCCGTTCAACCCATGATCATGATCATCATCTGCTTCCTCGCGCCATGGCTCGCCATGTTCCTGCGCGGGAAGATTCTGCAGGGCATCCTCTGCATCATCCTCCACATCACGATCATCGGATGGATCCCGGCGACGATCTGGGCGCTGGTTGTCACCCGCAGGGAAGCCGCCTGACACGCCGCCGGCGCCGACGAGGAGGTCCGCATGCCGCCCAAGCTCATGAAGACGATCATCGGGGCCGTGGTCGCCGTCGCGCTCGCGGCGGCTGTGTCCTACGGGGTGATCAGCCAGCAGACCGCCGACCAGATCCAGACCAAGGCCAACGAGGCGCTGCAGACCGACCAGACCGCGCCGGCTCCGCAGCAGCAGACCCAACCGGCGCCTCAGACTCCCGGCCCGCAGACTCCGAGCCCGCAGACTCCGAACACGCAGGCGCCCGCGGCCCGTCCGTAGGGGGCGGCCTCCCTCGCTCCACGATGCCGGAGGGGCCCTGGGTCCGCGCCTTACTGGAGCGAGCCCGGTCCCGGCGACATCGAGCGCCCGGCCTCGAGCAGCGCGCGGATCTTCGCGGTGGCGTGGGCGAGGATGTCGGGGCGCGCCTCGTCGTAGGACGTTTCCGTGACGAAGCTCTGGAGCGCCTCCTCGATCCGGTCCTCGATCTCTTCCATCACCGTCAGGGCCTGTGGGCCCTCCCGGCGCATGTAGGCATCCGCCAGGGCCAGGTAGGCCGCGCTGGCGAGTAGAAACGCGACTCCGTTGGCTTCCTGCGCCATCTCGGAGCCCGGCTCCGGGCTGCCGGCTTGGTCGTCCGAGAATTCATCGATCATAAAGTCATGCTCTGCACGGAAACCATGCCAGAGCATGTCTCAGTTATTGCGACGCACACAGCTGCAAAGACTGCGTATCAGCTTGACCATAAGGCGTCGAATACTACTTTTGGGTCGACGATCTCAGATAATTGCACTCTGTGGTTGTAATTGACCGTGGGGCCGCATCGGTCCGTACCCCAGCTGACAGCGGGCCTTCATCCTACACGATACCGCTGCCGTCGTACGGCCACGGTCGGCCGAGATGGGCCGCGACGGCGGCCGGATCATCGCCGACCGCCTGCACGGCTTCCGTCACATTCTCGACCGGCACCTGAAGGCGGCGCGCCCAATAGGCGGCCGAACTCGGGTCTTCGACGTTCACACGCTTCGGCTCTTGGGACACATCGGACATGGCAACCTCCGCCGGGAGAACCGCCCGGGAACCCGGACGGTTCAGACGCCGGGTCCGCGCCGGGGAGCGTACGAACTACCAGCCGCCGTAGAACCGGCGCGGGCCGTCGTAGCCGCCGGGGCCGCGCTCATACCCGCCCCCGTGGCCGTACCCGTATCCCGGGCGGCCACCATAGGGGCCGCGGGGGCCGCCATAGCCCCATCCGCGATCGTTGGGACGGCAATGGCCCCATGGGTTCGGATGAAAGCCCGGACCGCAGCCGCCGGCCACGCGCTCGATCAGAACGGTGCTGTCCGGCGGCGCGTAACCGAACGGGGCCGCCTTCGCCGCCGTGCCGGTGGCAAGTCCTGCCGCGACGACCGCGGCGATACCGAGCATCCTGGAACGCACCATGACCCGATCTCCTGAACCCGTCGGCCCGCACCTGCCGGACCGGATGCCCAGAGGATGTGGCCGGCGCCCTGAACCAGTTCTGGTCGGATCGTTCATCAATCCGACGGGAGACTGGATTGATCGATCCCACGGCGGCCTTCCTGGATGACGCATCAGGATGGCGTCTTCGCCGATCTCGCACGCTGCGAAGACCTGTGCGGGCGCGCACGGTGCCAGAGTGCCGGCAGGCGTAGCCGTGTGAACGCCGGATCCGGCAGGCGGTGCGCCGCCAAGGCCCTGTCCGCCGCTTTCGACGCTCTCACCGGTATGCCCATCCTTCTGTACCGTGACAGGCTGAACCACCTTCAATTTGGAACGGGCCGGCGGCGAAATTGTTGAGACGCCATATTCACCACAACAGGACAACCCGGATGCGCAAGCTTGCACTCGCTTCCACGGCACTGCTCGGACTAGGCCTGCTGGCGTCGGCACCCGCCGAGGCTCGCGGCTGGGGTTACGGCGGCGGCTACGGTCATGGCGGCTACGGATACCGGGGCGTCGGGTTCCGCGGCGGCTACGGCGGATATCGTGGCTACGGACGCGGCTATGGTTACCGTCGCGGCATCGGTCCGGGCGCGGCCATCGGCCTCGGCATCGCCGGCCTCGCGGCAGGCGCCATCGTGGCCAACAGCTACGGCGGCTACGGTGGTGGCTACGGCTACGGACGCCCGGTCGGTTACTACGGCGGCGGCTACGGTTACGCGCCGGCCTACGGCTATGCGCCGGCTTACGGCTACGGCGGCGGCTACGGTTATCCGGCTTACGGTTACGGCTACTGAGCCTCTGACCGCCTGACGCCATCACCTGTCGGGGCACTCGGATTCGATCCGGGTGCCCCTTTTCATGTGCGACGTACTCGGCATCTGATGGCTCGAGGCTGCTGCGGTCCGTGAGAAGCCGCCCGGCGTCGCTCCGGGCGGCTTCGTTCAGGTCAAGGTCGGATCACCAGCGGTGGTGCCAGCCACCGTGCCGGTAGCCGCCGTGCCAGCCCCAGGGCCGGTGGAACCCGACGGGGCGATAGCCGCCCCAGCGATGCCAGCGGGGGCCGTACCAGCCGACCCTGCGGTAGCCGTAGAAGACCGGCCGGACCACGACGGGACGGTAGATGACGTTCGGTCGGCAGTACCCGTCATAGCCGCGGTGGCCGCCGAACCCGCATCCATCGCGAGCCTGCGCGGTACCGGCCGTCGCTGCAATCGTTCCCAGTGCCAGGGCTGCCGCGCCAACAAGCTTGAGTCGCATCTGCACCTCCTCTGCTGCGATGGCCTGAAAAAATCGATCCCCGCGGGAGGGTTGCAGGTTTCTACGATCGAATACGTTGCCAATTGTATCTGGCTGAGGGGACTCACCTTATCGTTACCTGCGCGGCGGTGCCGGCGCCCGATCCTGAGGCCGTCACGAACCCGATCGGCGGATATCCGAGGTCCGGCGACGGCTGGCTGTCACCACCTGCCTGACCGCGGCGGAGACGTCACACGCCCAGGGCGAGGGAGAGGCGCTCGCGGGCCCGGCTGACCCGGCTCTTCACCGTACCGGGCTGGCACCCGAGGATCGTGGCCGCCTCCTCGTAGACGAGACCCTCCAGCACCACGAGCAGGAGGGTTTCCCGCTGCTCGGTCGGGAGATCGTTCAGGGCCGCCTGCAACTCGGCGAGGCCGATGCGATGCTCCTGCTCGGGCGGCAGGCTCAGGCGGGACGCATGGGTCCCGTCGACGTCCTCGACCTCGCGCCGAGACCGCAGCCCCTGGTTGATGTGCGCGTTGCGCAGGATCGTGAACAGCCAAGCGATCAGGTTCGTGCCGGGCTGGAAGCGGGCGCGATGCTCCCACGCCTTCAGCAAGGTCCCCTGCACCATGTCGTCCGCCTCGGCCGCGCTGCCGGCGCGGACCATCGCGAACCGGCGCAGGCGTGGCACCGCCGCGATAAGGCCGTCGCTGAACGCCTGCGAGACCTGCCGCTCCACCTGAGCATCGCGCAGGGCGGCCCGGAGCCGCAGCAGGACCTGCCCGAGTCGCGTTCCGGGATCGACCTCCTCCATGGAGGGCAGGATCTCGTTCAACCGGCGGCCGATCAGGTCCTGGACATGCCGCGGCAACCCCTCGGTCGTCGAAGGTCCGTCAGGTGCTTCACGCGAGAGCATGGGAAGGACCGTCCTTCTTCCGTACGGGAGCGCCCATCGGCCCCTGTACGACGCTGTTCAGATCACGCGTTCTGGCTGGTTGATCCTGCTCACGTCAATGATCCGAGTATACCAGTCCAGGCCCGGACGTTCACGCAACCGGTAACGGTCGGTCCGATTTCGCGCCGCGACCCGGCGTAGGGTGAAGCGCGACCGTCATCGGTTCGGATTCGGGCTGCAAGATCGGTTCATTCGCGCTTTCGGCGGCGGTGGAAGCTCCGGGCCATTCCTCATGGCGGCCGGAGGGCGGCACGCTGTCGATCTGGAACTCCTCGTCGCCGGACGGCCGTCACGTCGCTGACTTGACGGAGGACACGTCCGAAGCGCCGACCTTACCCGTCCCACCGCGGCCCCGGGCCGCTTACCCGCGTCGCGGCCGATCCGCGACGCGGGTGTTCGACGTAAACTCAGACGGATCCGCCGCGGCGGGATCGGAGCGCGACGGGGCGCATCCGGGTGCATCGCTTGGGTCGCAGCCACCGCCCAGGCGGATCTGCACCCAACGCCTCAGCCAACACGTCCCGCATGCCGCTCGCGCGAAACCAGCAGACCTTGGCCGGGCGACCGTCCATCAGCGCTGGACATACGGACGAACCGAAGTCGCCCGCTGTTCGACAGTCGAGCGGCATGTCGGCCGCTTGGAGAATGTGAATTGGGGCAGGCGCTTGAGCCACGTGAGTGGCGGAGACGGAGGGATTCGAACCCTCGATACCCCTTTCGGGGCATGCTCATTTAGCAAACGAGTGCCTTCAGCCGCTCGGCCACGTCTCCGGCGCTCTGGCTCTAGAAGGTCGGATCGGGCGGGTCAACCCGATCCGGACCGGTGGCGGTGCGGCGGCGGCGTTCGTAGTGTTTGGCGATGCGCAGATGCCGCGAGATCGCGTAGTTCATGGCCGTCAGGAAGCCGTAGGTGCCGCGCACGACGTGGCGTCGGCCGAGATAGGCCTTGAGGAAGTTGCCCGGCAGCTCGACGAACACGCGCCAGGTGGGAATCACCACGCCCCGGGCCTCGAGGTCGTCCGCCTGCTGGTCGGAGTAGCGGTTGAGCTTGTCCAGCTGATCGCCGAGCGAGCGCACCGAGAAATGGTGGATCACCCCGCGCAGGCGGCCGGGTTTCACCCCGGGCTCCAGGGCGACGCGGTCGTGGACCGGGGAGGCCGCGTAGCGCCCCCGGTCCTTGCGATAGAGGCGAACCGGAGTCAGCCGGTAGGCCCACGGGTGGGGCCGGCCCTCGCCCGGAAAGACCTCCGCGATGCCGATCCGCCAGGCCGGCCGGCTGGGCTCGCCGGAGGCGAACAGGGTGCGGATCTCGGCCGCCAGCTCGGCGGGGACGACCTCGTCGGCGTCGAGGTTCAGCAGCCAGACGTGCCGGCACTGCTCCTCGGCGAAGCGCTTCTGCGGACCGTAGCCGGGCCAGGGCTTGTGGATCACCCGGGCGCCCAGCGCGGTCGCCAGGGCCTGGGTGCCGTCCGTGGAACCCGAATCGACGACCACGAGGTCGTCGGTCAGGTCGCGCACCGCCCGGATGGTGGCGCCGATCCGGTCCGCCTCGTTCCGCGCGATGATGAAGATCGACAGGGGCAGCGGTCCCGCGCCGGCTTCTCGCAAGCCCACCGGCGCGCCGGTCACGCCAGCCAGTCCGGCACTCGATCGAGGGCGACGAGATCCTCCACGCTCATGCGCGGGCGCACCACGGCCGCCCGGTCGCCGCGCACCAGCACCTCCGGCACGAGGGCGCGGGTGTTGTAGGTGCCGGCCTGGACCGCCCCGTAGGCGCCCGCGCTCATCACGGCGATCAGGTCGCCCGCCTGCACCGCGGGCATCTCGCGGTTGAGGGCGAGATAGTCGCCGGTCTCGCAGACCGGGCCGACCACGTCGGCGACGATGCGGGGCGTGTCCGGCCCCGGCTCGGCGACGGGGCGCAGGCCGTGATACGCCTCGTACAGGGTGGGGCGGATCAGGTCGTTCATCGCCGCGTCGATGATCACGAAGGTGCGCCCCTCGGACTGCTTCACGTACAGCACCCGGGTCACCAGGATCCCGGCATTGCCGGAAATCATCCGGCCGATCTCGAAGACCGGGCGCAGGCCGAGCGGCGTGAAATGCGGACGCAGGGTCTCGGCCAGGGCGGCGGGGTCGGGCGGCGGGGCGTTGTCGTCCCGGTACGGGATGCCGAGACCCCCGCCGAAATCGATGTGGCGCAGGGGATGGCCGGCCGCCAGCAACTGCCGGGCGAGGTCGGCGAGCAGCCGTGCCGCGCTGGCGAACGGGGCCAAGTCGGTGATCTGGCTGCCGATATGCATGTCGACGCCGTGGATCGCGATCCCCGGCAGGGCGGCGGCCGCGGCATAGACCTCCGGGGCCCGGGTGATCGGGATACCGAACTTGTTCTCGTACTTGCCGGTGGAGATCTTGGCGTGGGTGCCGGCATCCACGTCCGGGTTGACCCGCACCGAGACGGGGGCCGTCAGACCGAGGCCGGTTGCCGTCTCGGACAGCTGGGCGAGTTCGGGCTCGCTCTCGACGTTGAAGCAGAAGATTCCGGCCTGGAGCGCCGCCACCATCTCGTCCCGGGTCTTGCCGACGCCGGAAAACACGATCTTGGCCGGATCGACCCCGGCCGCGAGCGCCCGATGCAGCTCGCCGCCCGAGACGATATCCATGCCCGCGCCCTGGGCGGCGAGGGTCCGCAGCACGGCCTGATTCGAATTCGACTTCATGGCGAAGCAGACCAGCGCGTCGTCGCCCGCGAAGGCCTCCGCGAAGACCCGGTAGTGCCGCTCCAGGGTGGCGCTGCTGTAGCAGTAGAAGGGCGTGCCGACTTCCGCTGCGAGATCCGTCAGATCGACGTCCTCGGCCTGCAGGCGACCGTCGCGATAGTGGAAATGGTGCATCTCGGCCGTGTCTCTCCTGCGTGCCGGAGCGCGGGGTGTTTCCCGTGAAACATCCCGGCCGCCTGCCGGCGGGGCGCCCATCGACGAGGGCGCGACACGGCGCAGGCGCGGAGGCGGCCTCCGGCAGAAGCCGTCTACAGCAGCGGATCGAGAATGAAAGGCTCCTTGGGGATCCGGTAGCCGCGCTTCGCGCCGCGGCCGGTCTCGATCGGTGCCCCGGTGCCGCCCGGCGGAACCGCCGCGATGGACAGCTCGTCCCCGGCCCGCACGGCAGCCGCCGTCGGCTCTTCCGCGCCGCCGCCGAGGCCGACCGAGACCGGCAGGGTCCGGCGGCCGGCGACCGCGTCGGAGCCCGCCTGCGCGGCCGGGGACGGGGCCGCGGTCTGCGGTGGCTCCAGGGAGCCGCGTCGGCCGCAGGCGGCGAGCGCCAGGGCGACGAGGCCGGAAGCGGCGAGGAGCTTCAGGGCGGGAGACGACAACATCGCGCGAGGATCCGGCGGGCTCGGCGCCGGCGCTCGAGGGCCGGCGGGAGCCTCACCTTAGCGGTTGGCGGGCGCCGGCGCGAGCGCCGACCCGCCACAGCAAGCCGGGCTTGGCCTCAGCCGCGCTGATCCTTGGTCCCGCGTGCGCCCTGCTTGCCCTTGGCCGGGGCGTCCTGCTGCTGCTGGGCCTCGTAGGCGTCGATCGCCCGGCGGCAATTCTCGCTGAGCTTCTTCCAGTTCTTCTGGAAGCAGGCGTCGGTGGCCGGATCGTCGGGGGCCAGGTTGCCGCAATAGGTCAGATAATCGCCGGTGCAGTATTTCTTCAGGGTCTCGTTGCCGCGCTTCGACTGCTGCGCCGCGGCCGGCAGCGTCAGGGCGGTAGCCGCCGCGACGGCGAGAAGGATTGGCTTCAGGCGCATGGGGATACGTACCATCTCTCGGAGGCAGGAATGTCGGGAAAAGTCCCGGTTGCGATGATGCCTTTGCATGGTCGAAACAAGGCAATCAGCGAACGTTTCTCAGCGGCGATCGGGCTTTGCGCTCCGATCAGACGCGCTCGGGCTGCGGGGCCGGAAAGGTCGCCCTGGGCATCCGGTCCTGGCCGGTGAGGGCGTCGGCGACCTCCGAGATCCGCCTGCGCAGGTCGGCGTTCTCTCGCTCGACGCCGCCCTGACGATCCGCCAGCGTATGGGCGAGAGCTTCCTCGGCGGCCTTCAGGCTGGCGCGCAAGTCGTCGCGCTCCGCCGCCTGGGCGACGGGATTCGCGTCGGCATTGCCGGCCGGCGTCTGCTCGGCGCGCCGGCCCTGCCGGACCGCCAGGAGGCTGTCGAGCAGGTCCGCGTGCGCCTCCTCGAGGACGCGGAGCGTGGCGGCGCTCGCGGTCCCGTCCTCGCGGGCGCTGGCGAGTTCGGTCTCGAGTTCCCGGGTCTTGGCCTGCGCCTGGGCGATCTCGGCGTCGCGGGCCGCCACGTCCCGGGCGAGGGCTGCCGCCCGCATGGCGCCGGCACCGATCGCCGCGAGGTCGGCATGGCGCTTGGCCTGCACGGTCTCGACCCTGCGCTCCAGGCGCCGCTGCTGCACGGCGAACTGCGCGCGCAGGAAATCCCGCTCCGCGGCGATCTCGGCCGGCGACAGCGGCAGCCGCGCCTCCGCCCGCCGTCGGGCCAGGCGCGCGGCGCGCGCGTTGAGGGCCGGGAGCAGCAGGAGGCCGCACAGGCTCGCCGCCAGGAAACCCAGCGCGAAGATCATCACGGTTTCGATCACGAGGGGACGGCCCGCGCAGACGGCCGGAAGACCCGGCCCAGGATCAGTCTAACCCAGGTCGGCCGCCGGGGCGAAATCAAGCTCCACCCATCAATCAGAACGGGTTCCAGGTCGCCTCCCGGGTGAACTTCAGATAGCCGACATTGATCCCCAGCCGGGCGCCGACGCCGCTGCGGATCGGCACCACGATGATACGGTCGCTCACGACCGCCGTCATGCCGAAGCCGCCCACCAGGTAGGCCGAGCCGTCGACGCCGCCGAAGCGCCGGAACAGCTCGCGCACGTTCGGCAGGTTGTAGACCAGCATCATGGTGCGGGCGCCGTCGCCGCCGACGTCGAAGCCCACGGAGGGACCCTGCCAGTAGACGTGCTTCTGCCCGGCGTTGCGGGTGTAGAGCGTGCCCTCGCCATAGCGGACGCCGGCGACCACCGCGCCCCCGCCCTCCTGTCCGAGGATGTAGCCGTTCGGCTCGCCCCAGCGCCGTCCCGCCTCCTCGACGGTGAGTGCGAGGCCGCGGGACACCGACCCGAAGAAGCGATGGCCCGATTCCACGATCTCGCCGGGGCGGAACGTCTCGGGCGTGTCCAGTTCGCCTCCGCGCGCCAGCGCCGCGCCGATTCCGGAAACGCCCGCCAGGGGCGCGCCCAGCGCCAGGCCGAGGCCCGCGCGGAGCAGGTGGCGGCGGTGGGTGCCGCGCTCGTCTCGTACCGTCATCGTTGCCTCCTCGCCCGGTTCAACGGCAGCATCGGATCCAGGCCGATGTTGCCGGTCTTGAGACTCGCATCGTCCGAAAGCCGGTGACCATCTTCCGCGCGATGCTTTAACGGTTCCGCGGCGGATCCAGGCCGCCGCGGGCACGAGCCGGTCGCGGCCGCATCCGCGACCGGGATCCGCACGAGGACGGGCCCGCGATCCGGGACGGCGCGGACCGAACCGTGGGACCAGCTTCTGAGGAAAACCGCAAGATGTGGTTAACGCGCCCTGACGCCGCTCCGGCCCCGGCCTCGCTCCGCGCGCGGTGTCCCGGGTACTGGCGCATACGGGCTGGCCGAACCGGCCTGATGCCCATTCTGGCGTTCGCCGCCCTGATGGCCGGCGCGCCTGCGGCGGCCGAGCCGGGAGACACGGCGGCGATCGAGCTTCTGGCGCTCCAGGGGTTCGACCCGGTCAGCTATTTCCTCAAGGACGGGCCGCGGGCCGGCGCCCCACGGTTCGAGATCTCGTGGGGCGGCCAGGTCTGGCGCTTCGCCAGCAGCGCCGACAGGACGGCTTTCCGGGACAACCCGGAGGTCTACGCCCCGCGGCTCGGCGGCTTCGACGCCGCCGGCATCCTGGACGGGCGCCTGGTCGATGCCGACCCCCTGGTCTTCGCCGTGATCGGCGAGCGCCTCTACCTGTTCCGGGATGCGGCCCGGCGCGACCGGTTCCTGGCCGCGCCCGAACTGGTCCGTCAGGCGGAGGCGGCCTGGCCCGGCCTGCAGGACCAGTTGGACATGCCGCCTCGGGATGCGCCGATCAAGAATGCGCCGCGGTGAGGCGCGTCCGCACCGGCCGGGCGGGCCCGGATGCCGGCAGGGCGAGGCCGGCGGCGAGATCAGGGTCGCCCAGGGCCGCGAACGGCCCGTTGCGGTAGCCGGCGCGGTAGCGCCCGTACCGGATCGGGCCGCCGCCGGGGACCACCACGCAGCCGCCGGCCGCCGCCAGGATGTGGTCGCCGGCGGCCGTGTCCCATTCCATGGTCGGCCCGCAGCGGACGTAGACGTCCGCCTCGCCGGCCGCGATCAGCCCAAACTTGAGGGCGGATCCGGTCTGGCGAGTCTCCGAAACGGGCAGGGCGGCGAGGCACGTCGCGGTCTCCGGGTCGCCGTGCCGTCGGCTCCCCAGGGCGACGAGGCCGCCGCGCGGCGCCGGACGGGCCCGCACCGGCCTGCCGGCGCCCGGGTGCCCGTCGATCACGGGGGCCTCGACGGTGGTCGCGCCGGCCCACCAGGCCCGCCCGAGGCCGGGGGCCACGAGGGCGGCCGCCACCGGGCGCTCGCCCGCGATCAGGGCGATGTTGACGGAGTAATCCGGCGTCCCGGCCAGGAAGTCGCGGGTGCCGTCCAGCGGATCGACCAGGAAGAAATTTTGGGCCGGCCGCACCGCGAGTTCGTCCGCCGGGGTGCTCTCCTCGGCGACGACGGCCATTCCGGGGAAGCGTGCGGCCAGCGCCGCGACGATCAAGGCCTCGGCCTCGATGTCGGCGGCGCTCGACGGCGATCCGTCCGGCTTGAGGGCGTGGGGGCAGGGGCCGCGATGATAGCGCCGCAGCACCTCACCGGCGGCGCAGGCGATCTCGGCGAGCGCCGCGGCGATCCGCTCGCGCTCAGGCCCCGAAAACATCGCCGCGCCCGTCATGTCGCCTCCCGCACCCGCTTGCATGCCCGAGCGGGTTGAGATTGTCGACGGTTCGGGCCGGGAAACGGTTCCGTTGCGTGGTGTTGATCGGGGAGTGGCGGCTGAACGGATAGGGGGCTGATACCTCTATGGGGACTGGACCCCGATCACCGTCCGCTTGATCCGGGCGAGCAGCGCACAGGTCCGGCGCCGGTGGCGATGCAGCTCCGCCGCGAGGCTGCGGGCATCCGGCAAGCCCACGGCCTTGGCGATCTGCCGGGCGGCGCCGTCGGAGGGGACGGCGCCGGGATCGGCCATCACCAGCCGCTGCCATTGGTAGACCGCGTCGAGGAAGCCGTAGGTCTCGGACAGGGGCTCGGTCATGGCGGTGGGCAGGATCCCGCGCGCGCCGGCCTTCCGGAGCACAGCCTCCCCCGAGAGGCCGATGCCGTCGGCCTGGACCTGCGGGTGGCTCAGCACGATGGACTGGGCCAGGAAATCGAGGTCGAACAGCCCGCCGGGGGCGAGCTTGAGGTCGTACGGCCCGGCATGGCCGCGCTCCGCGGCGACGAGCCGGCGCATCTCCCCGGCCGCGGCGCAGACCTGGGCGGGATCGCGCGGCTGCCCGACCGTCTCGGCGATGGCCGCCATGACGGCCGCGCCGAGTTCGGGATCGCCCGCCACCACCCGGGCCCGGGTCAGGGCCATGTGCTCCCAGGGTTCGGCGGCCTCGCGCTGATAGGTCACGAAGCCGTTCAGCTGCACGGCGGGCGGGCTGTGGCTGCCGTAGGGCCGCAGGCGCAGGTCGACCGCGTAGAGCCGGCCGCGGCGTGTGGCGGTGGTCAGCGCCGCGTAGAGCCGCTGCGCCAACCGGTTATAGGCCACGACCGCGTCGAGCGGGCGCGGGCCGTCGCTCATCCGGTTCTCCGGATCGAAATCGTACAGGAACACGAGGTCGAGGTCGGAGACCGCGCTGAGCTGCCGGGATCCGAGCCGGCCGAGCGCCAGCACGCAGCACCGGCCCTTCGGAACGGCGCCGTGGTCCTGCGCGAACCGGCGCTCCTCCGCCTCCAGGTTCAGCGCGACCGTCGCCTCCGCGATGGCCGAATAGGCCTCCCCGGCTTGGCGCGGCGTGATCAGGCCGGACAGGAGCCGCGCCCCCGTGACGAAGGCCATCTGCCGGGTGGCGTCCCGGCACCGGTCCAGAAGCTCCTCGTGGCTCGGCGGCTGCCCGACCAGCGCCCGGTACTGGTCGCGGACCTGCTCAGGATCCGGCACCGGCGCCACGAAGTCGGGATCAAGCACGGTGTCGAGGACGTGGGGGCTGAGGCTGACCGTGTCGGCGAGGTGGGGCGAGGTCCCCAGGATGTCGGCGAACAGCAGGCGCAGGCGCGCGTGCGAGCGCAGGATGGCGAGCAGCTCCGCCACCGCCGGCATCCGGGCGAAGGCCCGGTCGAGGGTGAGCAGGGCCGCGTCCGGATCGTTCGTGCCGCCGAGCGCCCGCAGCAGGCTCGGCAGCAGCTCGGTCAGGATCTCCCGGGCGCGGCCGGCCTGGAGCGCCGGACGGCGGCCGACATGCCAGCCCTGCACGGTCTCCCAGGCTGTCCGCGGATCGCGGAACCCGAACGCCGCCAGGGCCTCCAGGGTGCCGGGGTCGGCCTCGCTCTCGCCGAACACCAGGGCGTCCTCCGGCGCTCCGTCCCCGGGCGCCGCCTCGAACAGCAGGGCGTAATGGGCCTGGACGCGGCCGGCCTGGTGCAGCAGCGCCGCCTCGAACGCCGCCCGCGTGGGGAAGCCCGCGAACAGGGCCAGCGCGTCGAGCGCCGCATCCCCGGTTGGCAGGCGCTGGGTCTGCTCGTCGCGGATCATCTGGATCCGGTGCTCGAGGGTGCGCAGGAACCCGTAGGCCTCCGTGAGCTCGTCCCGGGCTTGTCCGTCGATCCAGCCCTCCGCGACGAGGCGGGACAGCATCTCGACGGTCCGGCGCCCCCGCAGGGCGGGCTTGCGGCCGCCGAACACGAGCTGCTGGGTCTGGACGAAGAACTCGATCTCCCGGATTCCGCCGCGGCCGATCTTGATGTCGTGGCCCGCCACCGTGATCGTGTCGTGCCCGCGGACCAGGTGGATCTGCCGCTTCATCGCGTGGATCTCGGCGATGGCCGCGAAGTCGAAGTGCCGGCGCCAGATGAACGGCGCGAGATCGGCCAGGAACGCCGCGCCGGCCGGGATGTCGCCGGCGATCGGCCGGGCCTTGATGAAGGCGGCGCGCTCCCAGTTCTGGCCCAGCGTCTGGTAGTAGTCGAAGGCGAAGCCGGTTGAGAGCGCCACCGCCGTCGAGCCCGGGTCCGGCCGCAGCCGGTAGTCGATCCGGTGGACGTAGCCATCGGCGGTGCGCTCCGAGAGGAGCTTCACCAGGCCCTGCGCCAGCTTGACGAAGAACGCCTTGGGGTCGCCGCCGGTGGCGGCCGCGGCGGGCTCGGCCTCGTAGAAGACGACGAGGTCGATGTCGCTGGAATAGTTCAGCTCGGCCCCGCCATGCTTGCCGAGCGCCAGGATCACCAGCCCGGAGCCGACCTGCGGCGCCTCCGGGTCCTGCGGCCGGAACCGGCCGGCCGCCATGCCCTGCCGGAGCAGGGCGTCGGTTGCCGCGCTCACCGACGCGTCGGCGAAGTCGGACAGGGCCCGGACGACCGTGTCGAGGTCCCAGCAGCCCCCGAGATCGGCCAGCGCCACCAGGAGGGCGTGCGCCTCGCGGTTCCTGCGGAGCTGGCGGCCCACCTCCGCGAGGTCGGGGTTGGCCCCGCAGGCGCCCCCGACCGCGCGCTGCCGCTCGATGATCGCCCGGCTGGCGGCGCCCGGCGGCTGCCCCATCAGGGCGACGAGCCGCTCCGGGGCGCGGGTGACGGCCTGCCAGAGGAACGGCGAATGGTCGGCGAGACCGAGCAGCAGGGCACGACAGGCGGGGGTGAGGAAGCCTTCGGGGAGGGCCGGCTCGATCTCGGCGAGCCGCGCGCGGGCCGCCTCGGGATCGGCGGGCCGAAGGCTGGGGCGCAGGCTGTCGCGCAGGGTCGGTTCGGGCAGCATCGGACGGCCCATCGTCAGCGCGGCCGGCCGGGCACGGCCGCCCGGATCCGGCCCCGGGGCGTGCCGGGGCGTGCCCCGGCGATGGAGCGTCCGCTTCGACCGGTGGTCTCGCGTCTCACGCCGATCCTCCCTGTCGCGCGCCGCCCCCGATCGCGCCGGGCTTCCGGGACGACGCACGATCCGCGTCGCCCTCGGCACGATGGCCGGCATCCTAACCGATCCGGGCGCGGCCGGCACCGGGGCTTTCCGGGCGACCCGCCGCGTTGCCCGCCGAACCGCCCGGTAACGCTTTTCAAAGGCGACCGTGGCGTTTATCCGTGCGGACCGGTCCATCGCCCCCGGCCCGGCCGCCGGGCCGCGCGGCGAGTTTCGCGGGGACTCGACCGCCAACCGGGCGGCCAAGGATCGGCGGTTCCGACGCGACGGGCCGGCCCGCAGATTATTCGCCCCCCAGATCCGCCCGCCCGGAGCGCAGCATGTCCTCCCCGAACGCACCCCGCCTGACTCTCGACGGCCTCGACCTCGCCGCCCTGCTCTGCTCCCGCGTCTGCCACGACGTGATCAGCCCCGTCGGCGCGATCGTGAACGGGCTGGAGGTGCTGGAGGACGACGATGACGAATCGATGCGGGTCTTCGCCCTCGAACTGATCGGCAAGAGCGCCCGGCAGGCCTCGGCCCGGTTGAAATTCGCCCGGATCGCCTTCGGGGCGGCCGGCTCCGCCGGCGCCTCGATCGACCTCGCCGACGCCGAGAACGTGGCCAAGGGCATGTTCAGCGACGAGAAGACCAAGCTGGCCTGGAGCGCGCCGCAGGCCCTGTTCCCCAAGAACAAGGTCAAGCTGCTCCTGAACCTCGTGATGATCGCCACCTCGGCGATCCCGCGGGGCGGCCTGATCGACGTCACCGTCTCCGGCGACGGCGAGGCGCCGACCCTCGTGCTCACCGCCAAGGGCTCGCATGCCCGCATCCCGCCCCATGTCGAGGAGCTGATGGCCGGCAGCCCGGAGAGCGGCACCGTCGACGCCCACGCCATCCTGCCGTTCTATGCCGGCCTCGTGGCGCAGGCCGCCGCCATGGATGTGCGATTCGCCATCGAAGGTGATGAAGTGACGATCACGGCCTCGCCGACAGTGATCGCAACACCCGCGGAGGCCGGTGAGGAAGATTCCGGCACGGCGCTCGCCTAAAAAACTGGAAAACCACGGGGTGGGGAGGGGATTGAAACGCTTCCCTAACCCCGCGCGAGTAAGTACGTTACGCGAGAGCCTCTTCGTGTAACGAGTATCGCCGATGGACGACCTGCTTCGTGAGTTCCTGACCGAGAGCGGGGAGCACCTCGACACGGTCGATGCTGAATTGGTTCGGTTCGAGCAGGATCCGAATAATCAGACGATACTGCGGAATATCTTTCGACTCGTCCACACGATCAAAGGAACCTGCGGGTTTCTCGGCCTTCCGCGCCTCGAGGCCTTGGCGCACGCCGCCGAGACCTTGATGGGCCGTTTCCGGGACGGCCTGCCCGCCACCTCCGAATCGGTCACGGTGATTCTCTCGACCCTGGACCGGCTGAAGGCGATCCTGGCCGACCTGGAAGCCACCGGCACCGAGCCGGCGGGCTCCGACGACGACCTGATCTCCGAGCTGGAGCGCATGGCCTCGGACGAGCCGGAGGCACAGGCGGCACCGGCCCCCGCGCCCGAGCCAGTGCTGCCGGATCCGGTCTCCCGCGAGCCGAAGCCGGGTGAGGTGACCCTGGACGAGCTGGAGGCGGCCTTCCTGGCAGCCCCGGGCCCGAGCGAGGCCGACTTCGCCGCGCCGGCCCCCGTCGAGGCGCCGAAGGTCGAGGCACCCAAGCCCGCCGCTGCCAAACCCGCCGCCCCCGTCGTGCTCAAGGCCGAGCCGGCCGAGGCCGATTCGGGCAGGGCCGAGCCGGCGGGTGACACCGAGGCCGTGGTGGCCACCGAGACCACGGCGGCCGGAAAGATCCAGACGATCCGCGTGAACGTGGATACGCTCGAGCACCTGATGACCATGGTCTCGGAGCTTGTGCTGACCCGCAACCAGCTCCTCGAGATCGCCCGCCGGCACGAGGATTCGAGCTACAAGGTTCCGCTCCAGCGCCTGTCCCACGTCACCGCCGAGCTGCAGGAAGGTGTCATGAAGACGCGCATGCAGCCGATCGGCAGCGCCTGGCAGAAGCTGCCGCGCGTCGTGCGCGACCTCTCGGCCGAACTCGGAAAGCAGATCGACCTCGTGATGGTCGGCGCGGAGACCGAGCTGGACCGGCAGGTCCTCGAGGTCATCAAGGACCCGCTGACCCACATGGTCCGCAACTCGGCCGATCACGGCCTCGAGTCCACCGCCGGGCGCATCGCGGCGGGCAAGCCGGCCCGCGGCACGATCCGCCTCGCCGCCTACCACGAGGGCGGCACGATCACGATCGAGATCGCCGACGACGGCAAGGGCCTCGACCTCGCGGCGATCCGCAAGAAGGCGGTAGAGCGCGGGCTGGCGGCCCAGGCCGATGTCGAGCGGATGACCGACGCGCAGGTCGCCAAGTTCATCTTCGACGCCGGGTTCTCGACCGCGGCGGCGGTCACCTCGGTGTCGGGCCGCGGCGTCGGCATGGACGTGGTCAAGACCAACATCGAGACCATCGGCGGCATCATCGACATCGCCACCACGGCGGGCCGCGGCACCACCTTCACCATCAAGATCCCGCTGACCCTGGCCATCGTGGCCGCCCTGATCGTGCGCGCCGGCGAGCATCGCTTCGCGCTGCCGCAGGTGGCCGTGCTCGAACTGGTGCGGGTCGATGCCGGGGCGCAGCGGGTCGAGCGCATCAACGGTTCGCCGGTGCTGCGCCTGCGCGAGCGGCTGCTGCCGATCGTGTCGCTCACCGGTCTGCTCGGGCAATCGGCCGACTCGGGCGAGGAGGCGACGCAGGCGGGCTTCGTGGTGGTGGCCCAGGTCGGGCGCGAGCGCTTCGGCATTCTGGTCGACGAGGTCTTCCACACGGAGGAAATCGTCGTGAAGCCGATGTCGGCCAAGCTGCGGCACATTCCGATGTTTGCCGGCAACACGATCCTCGGCGACGGCGCCGTGGTGCTGATCGTCGATCCCAACGGCGTGGCCCGGCAGGTCGCCCAGGGCGTCCAGGGCAGCAACAGCCATGCCGATCCCGACGCCGAGGCGGAGATGTCCGACGGCATCGACTCCAAGACCACGCTCCTGGTGTTCAAGGGCGGCCAGGGCAGCTTCAAGGCGGTGCCGCTCTCCCTGGTGACCCGCCTCGAAGAGATCGAGTGCGACAAGGTCGAGTGGCTGGGCGGCCGTCCGCTGATCCAGTACCGCGGCCGGCTGATGCCGCTGGTCCCGGCCGACTCGGCGATCACGATCCGCTCCGAAGGCACCCAGGCGCTGGTGGTGTTCTCCGACGGCGAGCGCGCCATGGGCCTGGTGGTCGATGAGATCGTCGACATCGTCGAGGAGCGCCTCGACATCGAGATCGCAGCCGACCGCTCGGACCTGATCGGCTCGGCGGTGCTGCGTGGCCGCGCCACCGACATCATCAACATCGCCCACTTCCTGCCGCTCGCCTACGACGACTGGGCGCGCGGCCCGAAGAAGTCGGAGCAGGTCTCGACGCTCCTTCTGGTCGACGACTCGGCCTTCTTCCGCGACATGCTGAGCCCGGTGCTGAAGGCCGCGGGCTATCAGGTCATCACCGCGGCGAGCGCCGATGCCGCGTTGGCACTCCTCCAGTCGGAGACCCGGATCGAGATCGTGGTCACCGACCTCGAGATGCCCGGCCGCAGCGGCTTCGACCTCGTCGCCGCCATGCGGGCTTCCGAGCCGCGCCTCGCCGGCCTCCCGGTGATCGGCCTGACCGGGTCGGTCGGGGCCGAGGCGGTGGAGCGGGCCCGGGCGCTGGCGATCAGCGACCTCGTGGCCAAGTTCGACCGCAGCGGACTGATCGCGGCCCTGGCCGAGATCAGCGCCACGGATGTCTCTCAAGCCGCCTGATCCCGGCACCGCCCGCCCTACGACGATCGAACCCGGAGAGTTCTGATGCAGGCTGCCAATGCCAACGGCGCCGAGACCGGCCCCACCGACGACTATGTCACCGTGTTCG
Source organism: Methylobacterium mesophilicum (assembly GCF_022179445.1). GTDB lineage: Bacteria > Pseudomonadota > Alphaproteobacteria > Rhizobiales > Beijerinckiaceae > Methylobacterium > Methylobacterium mesophilicum. The sequence goes on from NZ_BPQU01000016.1 coordinate 35,524, forward strand.
TGGGCGACACCCTGTTCGGCCTGGCGATCGAGCGCGTCCACGACGTGTTCGTCCCCTCCGGCGTGACGCCGGTGCCGCTGGCGCCATCCGAGATCGTCGGCCTGCTGAACCTGCGCGGCCGCGTGGTCACGGCGGTGTGCCTGCGTCGGCGCCTGGGCCTGCCCGATGCCGTGGTGCAGGACGAGAAGGCCAATCCCAAGATGGCGATCGGCCTGGAGCAGGGCGGCGAGACCTTCGCGCTCGTGGTCGACGGCGTCGGCGAGGTGCTGAAGCTCGGCACCGACAGCCGCGAGGCGGTGCCGATCAACCTGGATCCGCGCTGGCGCAACCTCGCCACCTGCGTCCACCGCCTCGACGGCCGCCTCCTGGTGATCCTCGACGTGGACGCGCTCCTCGGCTTCAGCGCTGCCGGCGCGAAGGCCGCGTGAAGGAGGGGGTATGAAAGCGCCACACGAGACGACCTGCCTGGTGGTCGACGATTCCGCGGTGATCCGGAAGGTCGCGCGGCGGATCATCGAGGCCCTCGGCATCAATGTGAGCGAGGCCGAGGACGGCAGCGCCGCGCTCGAAGTCTGCGCGGCCGGCATGCCGGACGCGATCCTGCTCGATTGGAACATGCCGAACATGGACGGCTACACGTTCCTCCAGGCCCTGCGCCAGAGCGAGGGGGGGACCGTCCCGAAGGTCCTGTTCTGCACCACCGAGAACGATGTCGGGGCGATCGCCCGGGCGCTCCGAGCGGGGGCGGACGAGTACATCATGAAGCCCTTCGACCGCGACATCCTGGCGGCCAAGCTCGAACAGGTCGGTCTCGTCGCAGACGCGGCCTGAATCGGCGCCGACCCCAACCGCGACCCAGTACCCGAGGCAAACATCATGGCCCTGAGCCCCGCGGTCGTCCCGCTTCGCAGTCCGCCTGCGCAATCCACGACATCCACGGCGGCTCCGATCCGGGTGCTGATCGCCGACGATTCGGCCGTCGTGCGCGGGCTCGTCGCTCGTTGGATCGCCGAGGCCGGGTTCGAACTCGCCGGGACCGCCTCGAACGGCCGCATCGCCCTGGAGATGATGGCCAAGCACGACCCGGACGTCGTGCTGCTCGACATCGAGATGCCGGAACTCGACGGCAAGACGGCGCTGCCGCGCATGCTGGCGATGAGCCCGAATCTCCAAGTCGTGATGATGTCGACGCTGACCACGCGCAACGCCGACATCTCGCTGAAATGCCTCGCCCTCGGCGCCGTCGACTACATCGCCAAGCCCGAGAGCAACCGCGGCGTCACCACCTCGGAGACGTTCCGAGTCGAGCTGATCGAGCGCGTGCGGGTGTTCGGCGCCGCCCGGGCCCGGGCCCGGCGTCCCATGGGCGCCCCGGGCGCCGCGCCGGCCCCCGCCCAGGCCGCGCCCGCGCTGGCGCCCGCCGCTCCGGCGCCGCGGCCACCCACGCCGTTCACCCTCCGGCCGAAGGTCCGCAACCGCACCCAGCCCCGCGCCCTGCTGATCGGCTCCTCCACCGGGGGGCCGCGGGCGGTGGGCGAGATGCTGGAGGGGATCGGCGCCGCCGCCCTGCGGCGGGTGCCGGTGCTGATCGTCCAGCACATGCCGCCGATCTTCACGGCCGTCTTCGCCGAGCACCTCTCCACCCGCACGGGACTGCGCGCGGCCGAGGGCAAGGCCGACGAGCGCCTGGAAGCGGGCCGGATCTACGTGGCGCCGGGCGGGCGCCACATGGGGCTCGTGGCGGGACCCGGCGGTCCCACGATCCGGCTCACCGACGGGCCGCCGGTGAACTTCTGCCGCCCGGCGGTGGACGTGCTGTTCAAGGACGCGGCCGTGGTGTTCGGCGCCGCCACCGCGACGGTGATCCTCACCGGGATGGGCTCGGACGGCACCAATGGCGCGCGTGCGCTCACCGATGCGGGCGGCCCGGTCCTGGCGCAGGACGAGGCGACCAGCACCGTCTGGGGCATGCCCGGCAGCGTCGCCCGGGCCGGCCTCGCCGAGGCCGTGTTGCCGCTCCCCGAACTCGCGACGGCGCTGCGCGCCCTGATCACGGGGCAGCCGTCATGACCGAACTCGAGTTCGAATACCTGCGCAGCTTCCTCAAGCAGCGCTCCGGCCTCGCGCTGACCGCGGAGAAGCGCTACCTGGTCGAGAGCCGCCTGACCCCGGTCTGCCGGCGCTTCGGGCTTGCGACCCTCGGCGACCTCATCGGCACGCTGAAGCTCGGCCAGGACGGGGCTATCGAGCGCGCCGTGGTCGAGGCGATGACCACGAACGAGACCTTCTTCTTCCGCGACCGCATCCCGTTCGACCTATTCCGCGATACGATCCTGCCCGAGGCCCTGGCGCGCAACGCCAGCCGGCGCCGGCTTCGGATCTGGTGCGCCGCGGCCTCGACCGGCCAGGAGCCCTATTCCCTGGCCATGCTGCTGCAGGAGGCGGCGCCCCGGCTCGCCGGATGGCAGGTGGAGATCGTCGCCACCGACCTGTCCACCGAAGTGATCGAGAAGGCCAAGCTCGGCCTCTACAGCCACTTCGAGGTCCAGCGCGGCCTGCCGGTGCAGTGGCTGATCAAGTACTTCACCCAGATCGGCGAGCAGTGGCAGATCGCCCAGAGCCTGCGCTCCATGGTGGATTACCGCCAGCTCAACCTGCTGCACAGCTTCGCGTCGCTCGGCCAGTTCGACGTGATCTACTGCCGCAACGTGCTGATCTACTTCGACGCGCCGACCAAGTCGGACGTGCTGGCCCGGCTCGCGGCCCAACTCGCACCGGGGGGCGCCCTGCTGCTCGGGGCGGCCGAGACCGTGATCGGCCTGACCGACCGGCTCAGCCCGAACCCGAAGCAGCGCGGCCTCTACGGCCACTCCGAACCGGTGGGCCGCACCTCCGAGATGGCACCGCCCCTGCGCGTGGCCGCCGGCGTCTGACGGCCCGGCGGCCGGTCCGGGCCCCGTTCGCTTCGGGATCGTCGCGGCCGGCCTCGGCGCCATTCCCGGTTCCGCCGTCCCGACGGGCGCCCCACCGCCGGGCGCATCGCCCGCCTGCGCCCGAACGGGGTCGACCCCGGCGTAGCGAGACGGCATCAAGGGCCTGCGCAGCAGCCCGGGACCGGCGGACGGCCCGGCGGCCAGGAGACACGGCATGGCGGCAGGAATGGCGGCAGAACACGGGGCGGGATTGCCCAAGGTCGCGTTCATCGGCACGGGCGGGACGATCTCGTCGCTGGGACGCGACGCCCTCGACATCCTCGATTACACCGCCACCGACCGGCGCCTGGAAGCCGGCGCGATCCTGGACGCGGTCCCGGAACTGGCCGCGGTCGCCACCGTAATCCCGGTGCCGTTCCAGGCGGTTCCGAGCCCGGCCATCGGGTTCGCCGCGTGGCGCGACCTCGTCCTGCTGTGCGAGCGGACCGCCAGGGAGCATCCGGACCTCGCTGGCATCGTGATCGGGCACGGCACCGCCACCCTGGAGGAGACCGCCTACGCGCTCAGCCTCACGCTCACGATCGACCTGCCGGTGGTGCTGGTCGGCTCGCAGCGGCCCATGAGTGCGCTGTCCACCGACGCCAAGCTCAACCTCGTGGCGGCGATCCGCACCGCCGCCAGCCCCGCGTCCCGGGGGCGCGGCGTGCTGGTGGTGCTCAACGACGAGATCCAGGCGGCCCGCGAGGTCACCAAGACCTCGGTGGCCCGGCTGCAGACCTTCCGCACCCCGGATTTCGGCGTGCTCGGCCAGGTCGACGGCGATCATGTCCGCTACTACCGCCGCTCCGAGCGGGCGCACGCGCCGGGCACGCCCTTCGACATCCGGGCGCTGGCCGCGCTGCCGCGGGTCGACGTGTGCTACGGCTACGCCGATGCCGACGGCACCGCGGTGCGAGCGTTCCGGCAGGCGGGGGCCCGCGGCCTGGTCGCGGCCGGGCTCGCCCCGGGGATGATGCCGCCGGCCGAGGCCGACGCCCTGGAGGAGGCCGCCGCGGCGGGCATCCCGGTGGTGATGTCGACCCGGGCCGGCAGCGGGGTGGTGCCCCTGACCACGCGGCTGCGCACCCGCGGCATCCTCAGCGCCGACAACCTGACGCCGCAGAAGGCCCGGATCCTGCTCGCCCTGGCGCTGACCGTGACATCCGAGCCCGAAGCGGTCGCGCGCCTCTTCGCGACCTACTGAGAACCGATGCCCCTGATCGATCCCGTCCGGACGCTCCTCCTGGTCGTCGACATCCAGGTCCGGCTGATGCCGGCCATCGCGGACGGCGCCGGGGTGATCGCCAACACGGGCCGCCTCCTGGCGGCGGCCAAGCTGCTCGACGTGCCGTCCCTGTTCACCGAGCAGAATGCCGGCGGCCTGGGTCCGACCGTGCCGGATCTCGCCCCGGAGCCCGGGGCGGCCTTCGCCAAGATGAGCTTCGGCGCCGCGCAGGCGCCGGGCTTCCTCGACCGGATCGGGGACCGCGACCTCGTCGTGACCGGCTGCGAGGCGCATATCTGCGTGCTGCAGACGGCCCTCGGCCTCCTGGAGGCTGGGCGCCGCGTCTGCGTGGTCGCCGACGCGGTCGGCTCGCGCCGGAGCGAGAACCGTGTGGCCGGCCTCGCCCGGATGGCGGCCCACGGGGCCGAGATCGTCACCACCGAGATGGTGGTGTTCGAATGGCTCGGCACCGCCCGGCACCCGCGCTTCCGCGAGGCCGTCAAGCTGATCAAGTGAGCGGGCTCAGCCGCCGTCGAGAGCCGCCCGGGTGCGGGCGTCGGTGCCGATGTCGTCCGGGCCCTCGAGGCCCAGGACCTCGATCAGCCGCATCCGGGCGCGGCTGACCCGGCTCTTGATCGTCCCGACGGCGACGCCGCAGATCGCGGCCGCCTCCTCGTAGGTGAAGCTCTGGGCGCCCACGAGAACCAGGGCCTCGCGCTGGGCATGGGGCAGCCGGTTCAGGGCGCTCTGGAACTGCGCCATCTCGATCCGGATCTCCTGCTCGGGCAGGGAGGTCAGCTTCCCCGCCAGAACGCCGTCGGCATCCTCGACCTCGCGCTTGCGCTTGCGCTGCTCCGAGTAGAACAGGTTGCGCAGGATCGTGAACAGCCAGGCCGTGAGGTTGGTCCCGCGGCGGAAGCTGCCGGCATTGACCCAGGCGCGCACCAGCGTGTCCTGCACGAGGTCGTCGGAGCGGTCGAGGTCGTAGGTCAGCGAGAACGCGAAGGCCCGCAGGGCCGGGATCGCCCCGAGCAGGAGGCCGCGCATCTCGGCATCGACCCCCTGGGATGGCGGCCCGGAATCGCTGCCGGCGGGAGCGGCTTGGGTCATCATCATCATTGCAGGGCCTCCGTGTCGGAGCATGCGGCGAGGTCGTCGATCAGCGTCCGGAGCCGCTCCGGGATCGGCAGGGCCAGGACATCGGCGTAGTGCAGGCGCAGGCCGCGTCCGATCCGGTCGCGATCCGCCTCGCTTATCGGCCGGCGTCCGGGCGTGGGGCGTGCAGCCGCGCCGTCGGGCAGGGGCGCGGCATCGTTCGCAGGCGTCAGCCCGACGCCCTCCGCCGCCCCGGCGAGGCGCGTCACCACCCGCTCGTCCTTGCCCTGGATCATGATCACGCCCCGATCCTCGGCGATGCGGCCCAACGGGACCGGCGATCCGCCGCCCCCCGTCTGTCGACCGGATTCGGCGAAGACGCGCTCCATCGCCTTCCGACGACGCTGGTAGGCGCGACGGATTTAATCGGTTCTGAACTTCGTATTCATCAAATCTTAATGTCTGGATTTGTGAGCTAGACAGCGATTGATTGACAAATATTCCAGTTACAATCCAGAAATACTGGCTCAAGCTTGGCCGTAAACCAAGGCGCGCAGCACGGATGACCGGCGGCTGAGCGTGTGCGGCATCGGAGGGCGAACGTTCGCTCGACGACCTTGCGCGCTTGGCCGCACCAGGATTTCGCGAACGACCGACAGCAGAAACCAGCCGTTGGACGATGCTGAGCCGAATCGGTTGCGAAACCGAGCATCCAAGAATGCCTCGCTGTTCCGCAAAGATTCAGAGCTGGATTGCTGATGAATTAAAGTTATTATAATCTGCCGTATGGTAGTTGCCGGACCGCAAAAAGACGTTGCGGGAGGGATCGCGGGTTGATTTTCCTGCGGTGGAGCGAAAAATATTCCGAAGATCGTCCGGCGTCGACTCGGTTGATTCGACGCGTCACCGGAGAGCTTCGTATGGTGCCGTCGACTGTCTCTTCCGGGCCTCGGCAACGGGGTTGTCTTTGTGCTGTCACGATGCTGGCAGGGGTCATCGCTGGCTCGGCGACGACCTTTGCGAAAGACGATGCTGCCAGCCATGCACCTGTTGTCCGGCCGTCGCAGACTGCATCTTCCACCGCAACCGAGGTGCAACTCTCGGAACTCAGCGTCTCGGGGGAGCGTACCGAGACCGCGTACGGCCCTGTGAACGGCTACGTGCCGACCCGCAGCGCGGCCGGCACCAAGACCGACACCCCGATCCTGAAGACCGCCCGGTCCATCGAGGTGATCGGCCCCAGGGAGATCGAGGATCGCGCCGTCACGAGCCTTCCTGAGGCCGTGCGCTATTCGCCGGGCGTGACGACCAACGCCTTTGGCTTCGACCCCCGCTTCGACCAGATCTTCATTCGCGGCTTCGCCGTCAACGGCGCCGGCGACTACCGGGATGGCCTGCGCCAGACACCCGGCCAGTTCTTCACCTTCCGCACCGAGCCCTTCGGGCTGCAGCGCATCGACATCGTCAAGGGGCCGATCTCGGTCCTGTACGGGCAGACGAGCCCCGGCGGCCTGATCGACCGCATCTCCAAGCTGCCGACGGGTGGAGCGGTGTTCGAGTCCCTGACGCAGCTTCGCAGTACCGGCTGGTTCCGGCAGGGATTCGATGTGGGTGCGCCGCTCACCGACGACGGGGTCCTGTCCTACCGGCTGCAGGCGCTGGGCAGCGTCGGCGACAACAGCTTCCACATTGCGGACGACCGCCTGATGCTCGCTCCGAGCTTAACGTGGCGGCCCGACATCGACACGCGCCTGACTATCCTCGGCCTCGCCCAGAAGGACGAGACCGACAGCAACGTCGCCGCCCTCAACCGTGTCGTCGGTGGTGCGCGCCACGTCTACGACATTCGCGCCAGCGACCCGGGTTATGACCACCTCAGGCAAGAGCAATATCAGATCGGATATCAGTTCGAGCACGCCCTCAGCGACGTTTGGACGTTGCGCCAGAGCTTCCGCTACGGATACATCGACGGGAACGCCCGCTATCTCACCGGCGGCGTCGCGGGCGGCGGTTTCTTGGGCGACGTCTACCGGCGGGGCAGTTTCGCCATTCAGGAGACCGTCGCGGAGGCGCAGGTCGATACCCGGCTCGTCGGCCGGTTCGACACGGGGCCCCTCGCGCACACCCTGATCCTCGGGCCGGATTACCAGACCTTCGGTTCGCACTACGGCACCGGCTCCCTCGGCGTGAACCGGGCCTATGACCTGCCGCTCTATGCGCCGGCCTACGGGCGCTATGGGGTGACGCCGCCGATCACCACGCGCACGAACCTCAATCTGGAGCAGATCGGCCTCTACGGTCAGGACCAGATTGCGCTTGGCGCCTGGAACCTGGCCCTCGGCTTACGTCAGGACTGGGCGAGCCGCCGGACCGAGAACGGTACGACGGGGCGCCTCAACGCGCAGCGCGACGACGAGGCCCTGACCTACAATCTGGGGCTGCTCTATGCCTTCGAGGACAGCGTGTCGCCCTACGTCAACTACGCCACGTCGTTCCTGCCCTCCTCGTCGCTCGGCGCTAGCGGACAGCTTCTGGAACCGACCAGAGGGCGTCAGATCGAGGGGGGCGTGAAGTACCAGCCCGCGCAGACGGACAGCCTCTTCACGCTGGCGGCGTATCACTTGGTCGAGGCCAACTCGGTCAAGTACGACATCGGCTGCCTCTGCTCGATCGCCATCGGCGAACTCGACGTGCTCGGGGTCGAACTCGGAGCACGGGTCAACAACCTCATCTCCGGCTTCGATCTGATCGCGGCCTATAACTACAACGATGCGCGGATCACGAAGGATGCGGTCGCCGCCAATCTAGGACGCCATCCCTTCGTCACGCCGGTTCATACCGCTTCGACGTGGCTCGACTACACCGTCAGACAAGGGCGGGCTGCCGGGCTCGGCTTCGGCCTGGGGGTGCGTTTCGTGGGCCAGACCTACGCGGACAACGCTAACACGCTCGTCAACAGGGCCTACACGTCCCTCGACGCCGCTCTGCGCTACGATTTCGGCGCGACGACCGCGAGCCTGAAAGGCTGGAGCGCCGCTCTGAACGCGGTCAACCTCGCCGACGAGCGCCCCGCGATCTGCAACAACGGCTACTGCTACTTGAGCCAGGGCCGGACTGTGCTCGGCTCTCTGCGATACAGATGGTGATCGGAGCGGGGTGCAATCCTTCCATTTCGATCTCGCTCAGGGGCAGATTCGAGGCGGGCTATCCCGCTTCGGCCTTCAAAATCTCCACCTCTGCTCTGATCCATTGTTCGACCACGCTGAGATCGGTCTCATGCCCTGCGATCGGCGCTCGGATGCGACAACCTGAAGATGCGGGGCCTGTAGCCAGGGCCGAGCAGCTGTGCTGAATAGGTCCGAGGAACGGCTGCAGGACGCCTCGGCGTCGGCAGCAAGCCGGCAGCACGGTTGCAGTTTGCTATCGCCTCTCCATCCCGTCGCTGCGGCGCGGCCGCAGATCACGCCAGACGATCTGGCGCGGAGGCTCGCCGGCCTGGGGCAGGGCGAGCGTCTGGTCGTCCTGGGCGTCAACAGCGCCGCCATGGGGGCGCTGATCTCAGATGGCACCGACCGCAGCGCGCTGCTGATCGCAAGCGGAGGCCGACGCACGGCCGCGGCGCTCCTCGACCGGCTTCTCGACGATCTGGCCGAGCTGGCGCTGGAGAGCTGGCCGCACTGGCCCGGCCGCGAGGCGTCTCCCACGCCGGTCGTCCCCGATCCGTGGCTGAAGGCGGCCTCGAAGCGTGCCAGGCTCGGCCTGACGCCGCGCTTCCTCAAGATGGGGCGAGACCTCGAACTCCGCCGTCTGTCCCGGCTGATCGACCCCGCCGGCGTCATTCTGGTCTGGGAGGTCGATCCGGCCTCGGCGACGCGGGCGCGTCCGGCCATCGAGGCGCTGGAATGGTGCGTCCGGCACGGGGCCACGGTGGTGGCGGTGCTCGCCGCGGAGCCATCCGACGCCGCGCCCTACGACCGCATCCTCTACGGCGCCCATGAACTCGCACGGAGGGAACGTGCGGCGGCCGAGCGCTTCATCGCGCCGGCCGGAGCACACCACGCGAGCGCCATCGAGCGGCACGTCGCGGAGGCGCTGGCGCAGGACGCCGACCTCGGGGGCCTGTTCGTCTGCAATGCCCCCGTGCCCGTGGGGGCCTGGGGCGCACGACACCGCGTCGACCTGCTCTGCCGCGCATACCGCATCGTCGTCGAACTCGACGGCCCCGAGCACCGGGCCGAGCCCAAATTCGGCAACGATCGTCACCGGGATTACGAGCTCCTGACGGCGGGCTACCTCGTGCTGCGCTTGACCAACGATCAGGTCGCGGCGGACCTTCCCCTCGCGATCGAGAAGATTCGAGCCGTCGTCCGCCTGCGACGCGGTGCGCAGGAGGGGCGAACCGATGCGTGAGACGCCGACGCCGAAGCAGGCGCTGATCCTGTGGTGCCTGCTCGGCCGCTGCGGAAGCGCACTGCAGAGCACGCTCGCGCCGCGCATCGACAGGGCGGACCGGGAGGCCCTGATCGCGAGTCGCTACCTTGCGGCGGAGCGGGAGGGTCGCTCCCTGCGCCTGACCGTCACGGATAGGGGCTGGAACTGGGCAGGCGAGCACATGCGCGAGCCCCTGCCGCCGGCCTTCCGCGTGCTGCAGGACTGGCTGGAGCGCATCCATGCCGATCTCGCCAGGACGGGCCGGTCCCTCGCCGACCTCGTCGGGAGCGCTTCCGAGGAGCCGGCACCGGCGGCGCCTGCCCCGCGTGCGCGCAAATCGACGGCCAAGGGATCGAAGAAGCTCGGACCCAAGCAGCTCCGGGCGCGCATCGACGCCGCCTATCTCGCGCTGACGGGCGGGGAGCGGGCCAAGGCCGTGCGCCTAAGCGCCCTGCGCGCCCATCTCGGGGACCTCGACCGTGCGACCGTCGATGCGGGCCTCGCCGCCATCCTGCGCGGCGATCGCACGGCGCGGCTGAGCCAGTTCAGCGATCCCAGGTCGCTGGATGCCGCCGAGCGCGAGGCGGCGTTCAGCCCGGCCGGCGAGCCGTTCCACATCCTCTGGATCCAATCATGAGCGATGCCCTCGACGCCCTGCGCGGGATCGATTTCGACTGGGTGCGGACGCTGGACAGCATCTGGATCGATACGGCGCCGACCGGCGGCCCGAACGAGCGGCTCGTCCCGGAGATCGTCGCCGACCTGCACCGCAAGGCGCGCCAGCCGGCCGACCGGGCGCTGGGCCGCGTGCTCGTCGGCCAATCCGGAATCGGCAAGACCCACCTGATCGGGCAGCTCCGGCGCGAGGCCTGGCGCACCGGCGCGTGGTTCGTGCCCCTCGACGTCCTCGGGCTGACGGATTTCTGGCGCAGCGCGGCCTTGAGCTTCGTGACCGCCCTGCTGCAGACGATGCCGGATGGGCGACGGCAATCGGATGCCGTGCTCGCCGGCGTGGCGCGCCGCTTCCGTGTCGAGGCGCAGGTCGAAGCCGCGTTCAACACGCCGAACATGGATGCCCGCCGGATCGTCGACGTGCTGGTCCGGGCGCTGATGAGCGTCGATGCCGGCCGCGCGCTCAAGCACCTCGACGTCTTCCGCGCGCTCTGCCTTCTCCGCTCGCAGGATCTCGCCGTCGTCGGCCTCGCGCATGCCTGGTTGCAGGGCTACGACGCCGGACCGGCGGAGCGGGCGGCCCTGGGCTTCAAGACGCCGCCGCCGGCGCCCGTCGAACTCGTGCGCGGCATGTGCTGGATCATGGCGCTGAGCGGGCCGACGCTCATCGCCGTCGACCAGATCGACGGGGTGATCGAGACCGGACGGCTCGCGGCCGAGGACGGGATCGACGCGGAGGCGGGCCTGGCCGAAGTGCTCGCCGCGGGGCTCCTGGAGGTCAACATCGTCTGCGACCGCAGCATGACGGTGATGACCTGCCTCCAGGAATCCTGGGAGCGGCTGGAGGCCCGCGCCTTGAGTTCCATGCGGGAGCGCTTCGCGGAGGCGACGGGGCTCGTGGGCATGAACGAGCGGGCCGCCGCCGCCGCCCTGGTGGCCGGTCGCCTCGCGCCGGCCTACGCGGAGGCCGGCTACGTGCCCCCGTTTCCGACATGGCCGTTCAGCGAGCGCGCCCTCGCCGACGCGGCGGCGGCCGGCATGATGCCGCGCACGCTGCTGATGCGCTGCGACGCCTTCCGACGCCACTGCCTCGCAGAGGGCGCGGTCTCGGTCTGCGACAGTCTCGGAACCGCCGCTCCGCCTCCGGAAGCCCCACCCGAGGAGGCCGGGTTCGATCTCGCCGCCGCGTGCCGGGCGGCCGACATCGCCGGCATCCGCAGCGACGAGGATACCTGGCTCGGCCAGCTGCTGCGCGACACCTTCGACCTCTACGCCCTGGAAGACGATCCGGACGACACCCTCGACGTCGCCAGCAAGGGCGAGGCCGACCAGCGCATCCCGCCCCTGCACGGACGGCTGATCTACATCCACCGGGATGAGAACGACCGGGAACGGCATGTCTGCTATCGGGCGCTCCAACACCAGAACGCGATCGCGTTCCAGGCCCGCCTCCGGGCGGCGCTCACGGCCTCCGGTATCTCGGCGCGCATCCCCGATCGGGAATTGCTGCTGATCCGCCGCGGGCCCATGCCCGGCGGGGTCAAGACGAAGCAGCTCGTCGATGCGTTCAAGGCCGCCGGGGGCCTGGCGATCGACCCCACGGACGCGGACCTGCGCGTCTTCGTCGCCCTGCGCGACCTCCATACGCGGGCGCGGGAGGCGGGTACGTCGGATCGGTTCGAGCGGTGGATCCGCGCCGAGCAGCCGCTCGTGAACACGGGGTTCTTCCGGGATGCGGGGCTCGCCCATGCGGCCAAGGCCGGGACCGCTCCAGGGAAGGATCACGCCGCCGCCGAGACGCCAGCGGTTCCGGTCCGCGCGCCGGGCATCGACGGTCGGGCCGCCGCCGAGCGTTCCGGCGTCGCGCAAGCACCCGCTGCGCCCCCGGCGGCTCACGCCCCAGCGGGAAGGGGAGCCCGGCCGGATCGGCCCACCCCCGGACCATCGGTGCCGGATGCGATTCCGGTCGGGCATCGGCTCACGCCCGACGCGCCCGGCGTGAGCTTGCCGCTGCGCCTCCTGCCCCGGCACACCGCGATCATCGCGGGCTCCGGCTCCGGCAAGACCGTGCTCCTGCGCCGCCTCGTGGAGGAGGCCGCGCTCGCGGGGCTTCCGGCCATCGTCATCGACCCCAACAACGATCTCTCGCGGCTCGGCGATCGCTGGCCCGAGCGGCCGCAGGGGTTTTCCGCCGACGACGACCGCAAGGCGGCGCTCTACGCCGAGCGGGTCGAGGTGGTGGTGTGGACGCCGGGCGTGCATGCCGGCAACCCGCTGTTCCTCTCCGTCATGCCCAACTTCGCAGAACTGGGCGAGGATCGGGACGAGCGCCAGCAGGCGATCGAGATGGCGGCCGAGACCCTGGGGCCTCTGGCCGGGGCCAAGACCAATCTCCAGCGCGGCGTGCTGGCGGATTCGCTGCGCCGCTTCGCGGAGCGCGGCGGCGGCAACCTCGCGGCCTTCATGGACCTGCTCGCGGATTTGCCCGACGGCATCAGCCAGATCGGTAACGCCGCCAAGCTCGGGCACGGCATGGCGGACCAGCTCCACGCCGCCGTGGCGACGAACCCGCTCCTGAAGGTGGAGGGCACGGTGCTCGACCCACGGCACCTGTTCTTCGGGACCGACCCGGCACGCACCCGCATCTCGGTGATCAACCTGTCGGGTCTCGCATCGGAGGCGGCCCGCGAGGATTTCGTGAACCGGCTCCAGATGACGCTGTTCGGCTGGATCAAGAAGAACCCGTCCCCGCGCGGCATGCTCTACGTCGTCGACGAGGCTCAGACCTTCCTGCCGGCCCAGAAGGCGTCGCCGAGCCTCGGCAGCGGCATCAAGCTCGTGGCCCAGGGCCGCAAGTATGGCCTCGGGATGATCGTGGCGACGCAGGTGCCGCGCGGCATCCACAACCAGGTCGTCTCCAACTGCACCACGCAGTTCTTCGGCCGGCAGAGCGCGCCCGCGACGATCGCGGCCGCCCAGGAGATCCTCGCGGCGAACGGAGGCGCGGCCGCCGACATCGGCAAGCTGGGGGCTGGGGAGTTCTACTTCGCCACCGAGGGCTCTGGACGGCCGGCCAAGCTGCGCACGCCCCTCTGCCTCTCCTACCATCCGGCCAACCCGCCGACGCCGGAAGAGGTCATCCGTCAGGCCAAGCGCTCGATCGAGGCGGGCACCCGGGCGCGCGCTTCCTGACGCCACAGGTCCCGAGTTGGCGTAGCTGCGACCGGGCTCGCCGAGAGGAAGGTTCGCGATGACTACGAGGTCCGACCTGTCGGGAGGCGCGTCCTGCGACTTGCGCCTGCTGCACGCCACGACGATCGCGGGCGGCCAGGTCACCATCGACATCCAGGCTGAGCGTGTGGCCGTGCTCCACGCCCCAGACCGACTCCTGCCGCCCGCTGGGCGCGAGATCGATCTTGGCGGCGCTCTGGTGCTGCCCGGCCTGTCGGACAGCCATGTGCATCTCGACAAGTGCATGCTCGGCCTGGACTGGCGGTCGCACCGGGCGCAGGGATCCGTCCGCGCGATCATCGAGGACGAAAAGGCCTTCCGCCGGGCCCACCGGATCCCACTGGCGAGCCAGGGCGCCGAGGCGCTCCTCGAACGCATGCTCCGCGGCGGCACCACCAGCTTGCGGACCCATGTCGACATCGACGACGTGACCCGGCTGGACCACCTCGCGCAGATCCTCGACCTGCGCGCCCGCTGGTCCGATCGCATGCAGATCCAGGTCGTCGCGTTTCCGCAGAGCGGGATCCTCCGCTGCGCCCCGGTCGCCGGCGACCTGGACGAAGCCCTTCGGATGGGGGCCGACCTCGTCGGCGGACTCGATCCCGTCGGCATCGACGGGGACCGGGACGGGCCGCTCGACACCGTCTTCGGACTGGCCGAGCGTCACGGCCGCGGCATCGACATCCATCTCCATGACGGCGGCGAGGCCGGCCTCGACGAGATCGACGCGATCGTTGCGCGCACGAAGGCCAGCGGGCTCGGCGGACAGGTCACCATCAGCCACGCCTTCGCCCTGGCGGATGCCGACGACCTGCGGCTCGGCAGGATCGCGGACGCGCTGCGCGAGGCGGGCATCACCCTCGTGAGCAGCGTGCCCGGCACACGCCGGTGCCCGCCGATCCCGCGCCTGCGGGACCTCGGCGTCGCAATCTGCTTCGGCACCGACAACGTGCGCGACTGCTGGAACCCGTCCACGGTCACCGGCATGATCGACCGCGTCCTGCTCGCCGCGTACCGGTTCGATCTCCGGAGCGACGCGGACCTCACGGCTCTGCTCGATCCGGTCACCGCCGTGCCGGCGAAGGTGGCCGGGCTCGGCCCGGGGACGGTGGCCCCCGGCATGCGGGCCGACCTCGTCGCGTTCGACGCCGCCTGCGCGCCGCAGATCGTCGTCGAGCGCCAGGAACCGGTTCTGGTCCTGGCGAAGGGGGCGGTCGCCATCGACCGCCGTGGCCCGGTCGCCGGAACGACGCCGTCGCCGGCTTGACGGCGGGGGTGCCGCAGGCACGGTGGCGCCCATCGTGACCGAGCGGGCCCTTCGCCACATCCTCGCCGTCGTGCGCGCGGGTTCGGTCCGGGCCGCCGCCAAGATCCTGAACGTCGCCGCCTCGGCGGTGAGCCGGCAGGGCGACGGAGAAGACGGGCCGCACGCTTCCTCTCCACGGCCCCGACGTCCTAACCTCCTCGTGGGAATGGATCCTCCCGCACCTGCATGCCGTCGTCGACGCGCTCGACTGTAACGCCCACCGCCGCCGAAGGAGTTCGGATCATGCCGACGCAGACCCTCCTGGCCGCCGCGACCGCCGTTGCCCTCGGGCAGGGCACGGCGCAGTCGATTCCCTCGGTCTCGGCCACGACGACCTACCACCGGGTCGAGATCGACGGCGTCGGCATCTTCTACCGTGAGGCCGGCCCACGCGACGCGCCCACGGTGCTGTTGCTGCACGGCTATCCGTCGTCATCCCGGCAGTGGGACCCGCTGCTGCCGCTCCTCGCCGACCGCTACCATCTGCTCGCCCCGGACTACCCGGGCTTCGGACAGAGCGACGCGCCGTCGCCGGCCCGGTACACCTACACCTTCGACACTCTCGCCAAGACCATGGAAGGCTTGGTCGCCCGGCTCGGCATAGAGCGCTACACGCTGTTCCTGCAGGATTACGGCGGGCCGGTCGGCTTCCGCATGGCGCTGGCTCATCCCGAACGGGTCAGCGCGCTCATCGTTCAGAACGCCAACGCCTATGCGGAGGGCCTCGGTGCCAAATGGCAGGGCATCGCCCGGTACTGGGCTGATCCCGCAGCCCATCCCGAGCAGCTCGATGCGTTCACGTCGCTCGAAGGGGCCAAGCAGCGCCACCTCGGCACCAGCCCCAACCCAGAGCGCTACAATCCGGACACCTGGGCCGACGAGTACGCCATCCTGGCGAGGCCGGGCGAGCGGGAGATCCAGGCAGCGCTGCTCTCCGACTACCGCACGAACGTCGCGTCCTACCCGGCCTGGCAGGCCTGGATGCGGGAGCATCGGCTGCCGACGCTCGTGCTGTGGGGCCGCTACGACCCCTCCTTCATCGTGCCGGGCGCCGAGGCCTACCTGCGTGACGTGCCCAAGGCGGAACTGCACATCCTCGATGCCGGGCACTTCGCGCTGGACGAGGCGACGGATGAGATCGCCCGGCTCACCCGCGACTTCCTCGGCCGCGTCGAGACGAAGGCTCTCCCGTCACCGGCCCCGCGTTGAGAGGATGGCCCTCGTTGGACGTGGGCCATCCTCGAACGCCCGCCCCGGAACGATGCCCGCCTCGGCGATGCTGCCGGGCTCTCGACGATCACGGTCTGATGAAGGCGAGAATGTCGGCATTGATGACATCCGCATGCACGGTCAGCATGCCATGCGGGTATCCGGGATATGTCTTCAGTGTTCCGTTCTTCAGGAGCGTGATCGATTTCAGCGCCGCGTCGGCGATCGGCACGATCTGGTCGTCCTCGCCATGCAGCACCAGGGTCGGCACCGTGATCGCTCTGAGATCCTCGGTCTGATCGGTCTCCGAGAAGGCCTCGATACCCTCATAATGGGCTTTGGCGCTGCCCATCATCCCCTGCCGCCACCAGTTCTGGATGACACCCGGAAGGATTTTCGCCCCGTCGCGGTTGAAACCGTAGAACGGACCGGCCGGGACATCGAGGAAGAACTGGGCGCGGTTCTCGGCGAGCGCCTTGCGGAATCCGTCGAACACGTCGCGGGGCAACCCCTCCGGATTGGCCTCGGTCCTGAGCATCAGAGGTGGGACGGCGCTCACCAGGACCGCCTTGGCGACACGCTCCTGCGGCTGGCCGAAGGTGGCGACATAGCGGGCGACCTCGCCGCCCCCGGTGGAGTGGCCGATATGGATGGCGTTCCTGAGATCGAGATGCTCCACCACGGCAGCGGCATCGGCCGCGTAGTGATCCATGTCATGGCCGTCCGAGACTTGCGCCGAGCGGCCGTGACCCCGGCGGTCATGGGCGACGACGCGATAGCCGTTCCGCACGAAAAACAGCATCTGCGCGTCCCAATCGTCCGACGAGAGCGGCCAGCCGTGATGGAACATGATCGGCTGGGCATCCTTCGGACCCCAATCCTTGTAGGCGATCTCGGTGCCGTCCCGGGTCTTAACGGTGGCCATGGTGTTCCCCGTACCTGATCCGCTTCCGTTCAGGCCGTTCCGCCGGACGGCCGAGCACGGTTCCTAAGGGTATCGCGCCCGCGCCCGCTTGTACGAAAGCGTCGCGATTGTGCCGTTACGGCGCCGAACGCACCGTCGTCCCGACGGCCGCGCGGGTTCGTGCCGAACGGCGTTGGGCAAGCCCGGCGGCGCGCCCCTAACGTGAAAGCGGGCGGGCTCCCAGCACGGTGGTCAGGCAGCGCTCGAACTGGTCCGCCTCGAACGGCTTCGCGTAATACGCGAAGGCTCCGAGCGCGAGCGCCCGCTCGCGGGTCGCCTCGCTCGGATAGGCCGTCATCACCATGACGGGAAGATGCGGCCGCTGGCCCGCCAGGATCCTGAGGAGATCGAGCCCGCTCAAGCCCGGCATCTGCACATCCGTCACCACGAACGCGATGTTGGCCTGGTCGAGCGTGGCGAGCAGCGGTTCCACGCCGTCGAACACGAGGGCTTCGTATCCCAGCGCGCGCGTCAGACGATCGAGGGCGGAGCGGATCGAGGGATCGTCGTCCACGATGGCGACGACGGGACTGCGCACGGGACGTTCAGCCATGGGCGAGCGGCAGCATGAAGTGGAAGGCGGCGCCCCCCGTCGGGGCGGCGTCCACCCAGATGTCGCCCCCATGCGCGTCGATCAGGTTTCGGCAGATGGCCAGACCCATCCCCATGCCACCAACCTTGGTTGAGTGGAACGGTTCGAAGATCCGCGCACGCCGTTCGGGCTCGATGCCGGGACCCGTGTCGATCACCTCGACCACCACGGAGGCGGCAAACCGCCGGATCGCGATGGTGATGTCCTTCCGGCCCGGGGCGTCTGCCATGGCCTGGGCCGCGTTGACCAGCAGGTTGACGAAGATCTGCTGGATCTGGATCAGATCCGCCGGGACGGGCGGGATCGCCTCCTCGGCGGCGAGATGGATCGTGGCGCCGTGGCTGCGGATCTCGCGTTCCACCAGGAGGTTCGCGTCCCGCGCGGCCTGGACCAGGTCGATCGGGGCGACGATCCGCGGCGCGTTGCTGAGATACGAGCGCGTCCGCGCCACGACATCGCGGGCGCGCGTCGCCTCGGACACCACGTCGTCGAGGGCGAGGGAGGCCTCGACCACGTCGGGCTCGGCGCGGCGCAGCCAGCGCAGGGCCGCCTGGGCGTTGGCGACGATGGCTGCCAGGGGGGAGTTGACCTCGTGGGCGATGGAGGCGCTGAGCGCCCCGACCGTGGTGATCCGCGAGGTCCGGGCGAGTTCCGTGTCGGCCGCCGCGAGATGGGCCTGGGCGCGCTTGAACGCCGTGACGTCGAGCGACGTGACGATCACGTCGGCGAACGCCGCGCGCTCCTGCGGCAGCGTCGCCGTGAACAGCACGTCGCGTTCGCGCCCATCGGCGCCCAGGATGTGGGCTTCCGAGCGAAAGAAGCGGTCGCCCCGGCCGAATGCGACGAGCCACTGCACGAAGGTCTGGTCGGTGTCGGGCAGCAGGCGATCCAGGGAGCCGAGATAGGCATCCTTGGCCGCCGCGCCGGTCTCCTCCAGGGTGAAGGCGTTCACATCCGTGATGATGACCCTCGCCCGCAGGGCGCGGAGCTCATCGGGGTGGCTGGCGAAATGGCACTCGATGTCGACGATTCCGTCCCGGCGCAGGGCCGCGACGGCGTCGGCCACGGCGGTCCAATCCTCGCGCCAGATCGAGATGCCCGAGCGCTCGTAGATGGCCTCGAAGGCACGGTCGGCGCTCCGCCGGCCTCGCCGCAGCGCCATGAGATGGGCCGCGGTGGCGGCCGCAGCGAGAAGCGCCAGGATCCCGCAGAGGATCGGCAGGACGCCGCTCGACGACGCGCCCGTCGAGCCCGCCAGGAAGGCCAAGGCGACCGGGATGCCGACCGACAGCCCCGCGGCGGCGAGGTCTCCCGCGCCGATGTCCGCGGGGCGGGATGCCGGCGCGCGCATCCAGGCCGGCAGGTCGTCGTCGCCGGTGACCTGCTGGTGGGACGTCTGCGCCAGGCTCGGCCAGCGCGAGAAGACCTGCCGCATGCCACTCATCCAACCGGGTCCACCAGCTTAGGGAAATCGTGCCGGCCCGTCTCCGATACGCCTGTATAATGGCGCAATTCGACCGTGGATTGCATGTTGCCGCCATGGACTTGTATCGGCACGGCATCATCAAGTTTCCGAATGCAGGTTTGCTCGCTTCGTCCCACGCGCGGGGCTGGACGGGCGTCGCGGCCGAGCTGCGCTCCCATCCGTCCGGAGACCTGCCGGCGATCGTGCCGAACCAGATGGAGATCACCCTGGCGACGCGGCGCAGTCCCGGCGCGCGGGTGAGCCGGAAGGGCGCGGGCGTGCGCCAGCAGACGCCCGTCGAGGCGGGGACGATCTGGCTGTGCCCGGTGGGTGTCGGCGAGGACGACATCAACATCTCGGCGCCGCTCACCGAGATCCTGCACATCTACCTGCCGGTCGACCGCTTCAAGGCCCTGGCCGACCTGTACGGCGATGCCCGCATCCGGGCCGACACGGTGCGCTACCTCGCGGATGTCCAGGATCCGCTGATCCGCCAGATCGCCCTGTCGATCCTCGGCGAACTCGTGGAGGAGAGTTCGGCGGGCCGGATGATGGTGGAGACCGCCGCGCTGACCCTCACCGCGCGGATCGCCCAGGCCTACGGGCACGATCGCCCGGACGCGGCCGGCGCAACCTCGGAGGAGGGCGCCTGTCCCGACCGGATTCAGCGCGCGATCGCCTTCATCCGCGACAATCTCGAGCGCGATCTCTCGATCAACGAACTCGCCGCCGTCGCGTGCCTGAGCCCGTTTCACTTTGCCCGGATGTTCAAGCGCGTGACGGGACAGACACCCTACGGCTACGTCAGCGGGGAACGATTGGCCTGTGCCTGCCGGCTTCTGGCCGACCGCAAGACCCCGATCCTCGACGTCGCCCTGCGTTCCGGATTCTCGAGCCAGGCTGCCTTCGGAACGGCGTTCAAGCGCGTCAAAGGTCACACGCCGTCCGAATATCGGAGGCTCATCAGCTAGGCGTGCGATTTAGAAGAGCAAGATCGACGAAAAGTGCCGCAAACTCGATGAATACTTTATAACCGAAGCGAAGATATCGTTTTTCCTGCAGAGACAGGAGAGACTACGATGCTCGATGCATCCCCCTCGCGCCCCGATCGGTCGGAGACTCGCCTCGGCTCGTCCGCGGTGCGCGCCTGGGAGCGGGCCATCGTGCCGTCCCACTGTCCACCTCGGCGGCCGCGAGGCTGGCCCGCAACGGGGTCGGACGGGGCCGACATCCTGGCCTACAGAGTGGAGGCGTCGGATGTCCCCTCGTCGATCGCGCGTTGCGACGCCCTGCTCGTGCAGGTCTTGCCGACGGATCGGCCGGTCGCGGAGCGTGACCGGCCCCAACCCGGCGACGTTCTGCTCGTGGATCTGCGGCAACCCCACGCGATCGCTGTCTCGCCCGGAGCCGTGCACATCACGCTCCACGGCGCGCTGCTCGGGGAGATTGCCGCATGCTTTCGTTCCGGCCGGGCCAACCCCCTCGACGCGCTGACGGAGGCCTGCGGCCGGCGCCTGAACGATGCCACGATCCGCGATCTGGCGCTGCGCGCCTGCGCGACGCTCGATCGGGCGGATCGCGGGGCGACGGTGTTCCGCAACCAACTCGGCCGGGCCCTGGCGGCCCACCTGCTCGCAACCTACGCGACCTTCGCAGACGCCGTGGAGCCCGCGCGCGGCGGTCTCGCGCCCTGGCAACTCAAGCGCGCTCAGGATCGGATGCGCGATGCGCTCGCGCAATCGCTCAGCCTGCCGTCGGTCGCGGCGGCTTGCGGCCTGTCACCCAACCATTTCGCCCGCGCCTTCCGCTGCTCCACGGGGGTGTCGCCCCATGCCTGGCTCGTGCGGCAGCGCCTCGCCCGCGCCAAGGACCTGATGCGCGCGCAAGACCTGTCTTTGGCCGACATCGCCCTGGCCTGCGGCTTCGCCGACCAGAGCCACTTCACCCGCGTCTTCGCACGTGAGGAGGCCATGAGCCCGGGCCGCTGGCGCCGGTCGATCGAACGGGACTCGGCCGCCGGCTGAACCGCTCCGGGTCCGCGCGCCCGCGGGGACGCCGCCGTCAGGTCGCGTGCTCGGCCGGCGGAAGCACCGTGGCGACACCCCCGAGGAGCGTCTGGATCTTGGCCTGAATGATGTCCTTGATGTTTCCGTCCGGCGGAAGGCGATAGATAAATTCTCGCACGCCGAGGTAGAATATCGAGGAATGGATGGACCAAACGATCTCGATCTCGATGTTCGATGCGGGCACATCCCTGATCGACGGTCGATCGAAATGAGTCCGCAATTCCTCGACCACGCTTTCGAACACGCGGTCGCGCAGGAAATTCAGATAGCGGGCGTTGAAATCCAGGTTCTTCAAACCCGCAAACATGAAGAGCCGGACCCACTCCGGCGTCAGGATGACGTTGGCGTAACTGACGTAGAACTTCGTCAGCCGCGTCTCCAAGGGGACGCTTCGATCCTTGATCGTCTCCTCCCAGAACGGATCCCAGCGCCCCACGAAGACGTCTTGGTAGACGCGCTCGATCAGAGCCTCCTTGCTCGGGAAATAGCGGTAGAGCAGCGGCTGCGTGATCCCCAGTATCGAGGCGAGTTCGCGCGTCTGACCTTCGAAGCCGCGCTCGGCGAAGAACGCGACGGCTGCAGCGGCGATGCTCTTCTCACGATCGATGGGCGACAGCCGCCTGCGCGACCCGGTTTGGCCCCGCTCGGCAGAATTCTGGGAGCGTCGGGAGGCGGTGAGCGGACCAGCAGGGCCGGGCTTCGACTTGGGCGAACGAGCCATGAGCCCTCGTTACCATGGTGGCTGGGCTGATCAAACGATAAACGATTCGGATCCCTCCTCGGCGCGATCAAGACCTCCGCAATCGCATAGCATGCCAGCTGGCCTGACATTCTTTATCGAGCGATAAACAGCATTGACAGGCGGCCAAGGCCGCACCATTGTTGATCAATCGATAATCAACAGTCGGGCTTGGACGCGCCGCGTCGAGGGCCGGGCGGATCGCCCGATCAGGGGGAGGAGGCGTCATGGGAACGACCGGAGGCCGTCGCCGTGCACGAACCTTGCTGTGAACGCCGGCGCGGTACGGCATCATGGGAACCTTCCGGGACGCTCCTCCCGGATCCGACACGTTTGGCGTTGCGAGTGACATGCCGGAAGCAACCGTTCACATCGTCGACGACGATCCGGCTGTACGCAGTGCGCTGACCCGTCTGTGCAGGTCGGCCGGCCTCGCGGCGGTCGCCCATCAAGATCCAACCACGCTGCCGATCACCCGGACGCGCGAAGCGTCGGAGTGCATCCTGCTGGACGTGCGCCTGGCCGAGCAGAACGGCCTGACGGTCCAGGAGACCTTGCGCGATGCCGGCTGCACGGTGCCGATCATCTTCCTCACCGGATACGGGACCATTCCCATGACCGTGCGGGCGATGCGCGGGGGTGCGGTCGAGTTCCTGACCAAGCCGGTCGGCGACATGGTGCTGCTCGAGGCCATCCATCGCGCGCTGGAGATGGACGCCGCCACCTTGCGGGCCGGCCGCCTTCAGGACGCGTTGTCCAGGCGCTTCGGAGCGCTGACGGCGCGGGAAGGCGATGTGCTGCGATGTGCGATCGGCGGCTTGATGAACAAGCAGATCGCCGCCGAACTCGGGATCACGGAGATCACCGCCAAGGTCCACAAGCGCCGCATGATGGAGAAGATGCAGGCCCGCTCGCTCGCGGACCTCGTGCTGATGGCGCATCAACTCGGGATCGAGGCGACGCGGCAGCGTTGACCAAACCGATCGGTCCCGGTCTGCCCTCGGTGAGGGACGCTCCCCGCCGGACCGGCGTCGGCCAGTCGGTGGGGCTTTCCAGGCGGCGCTGCCCGGCAGAGCGACGATCAGGCGCCCGGGATCAGAAAGCCCCGCCGGCGCGTCAGCGCCTCGGCCGCGGGACGCGGTACACCCAGGTTGGTCGCCAGCACGTCCGGCGGGTTCGAGCCCAACCAGGCCGAAAGATCGTTGGCTTGGTAATGCCCGTTGTTGAAGCCGATGAGCACCCGGAGGATGCCGGGCCCCGTGTTCCGGATGTAGTGTCCCGATCCCATTGGGGCGTAGCCGATATCGCCTGCGTCGAAGCTCTCGACGACGACATGGCCTTCGGCCAGGAACACGGCCATCTCGGCCGATCCGTCCAGGTAATATTGCCATTCGTCCGCATTCGGGTGCCAGTGCAGCTCCCGCATCGCCCCCGGCTCGATCTCGAGCACCGATCCCGCCATCGTGGTCGAGAGCGGGAATTCGTCGACCGTGACGGTGCGCTGGGTGCCGCCTCCGGGGACGCGCCGCGGTTCCTGTGCGTGGAGCGGGTACCGATGCCGCGACGTCAGTTCCGGCCGCGCCCGGGGCGCAGAATCCGGCGACCGGTCGTCCGGCACGGGCCCCAGGGCGAAGTACGCCTCGCCCCGGGGTAAGCCGGCGCGATCCGCCGGTGCGAGGCCGAGGTTCTGTGCCAAGGCGGCCTCAGGCGTATGCGCCAGCCAATCCGTGACGCTGAAGGTGTGGTCTTCGGAGAAGTCGCCGTTATCGAAGATGAGGATGAAGTGGCACTCCTCCGGTCCGAGCCCCTGGATCGAGTGCCCCCAGCCGCGCGGGAAATACCAGACGTCGCCGGGGCCGAAGGTGTCGATCGCCGAGCCGCCGTCGGGGTTCAGGATCGTGGTGCGGCAGGACCCCGAAACGACGTAGGCCCATTCGGCAGCGTTGGCGTGCCAGTGCATCTCCCGCATCCCGCCGGGCGCGAGCCGCATGGATACGCCGGCAATGCCCTGACTCGCAGGAAACTGTTTCACAGAGGCGCCGCGGGTGATGCCTCCGGGTCCAAGGCGAGGCGGTTGCGTCTCGAGGCGGTAGCGGAACGACAGATCCGTGATGGTCACCGTACAACCCTCGCTGCAAGAGAAACCTGGCGTCCCGAGGGGCGCTCCGGGCGATGCGCCGCTTGACATCCGGAGGCGGTGGAACGGATGCGCGGTGCCGGGACGGATCGAAAACCTCACGCCTCACCGCCGCCAGCAAACGTTCCAGTTTCGGTATCCGCCGATCGCGTTCCTGATCTGGAGGCGATCGAACTCAGTAATACCGTGGGATCGGACCATCCTGAGGTGTGGTGTCACCGTCGAGATCGATCATGACCGCGTCGACATAGCACCAGCCCCAGCCTTCCGGAGGGTCGTATCCCTCGATGATGGGATGCCCGGTCGCGTGAAAATGGGCTGTCGCGTGACGCAGGGGCGACTGATCACAGCAGCCCACGTGACCGCAGGTTCGACAGATTCGCAGGTGAAACCACGCGCTGCCGATCCGGAGGCAGTCCTCACAGCCTCGCGCGCTCGGCGTCACCGTCTGAATGTCTGCACCGTGCCTGCAAACTGGCGCCACCCGGCTTCTCCGTACTTGGTCGACTGCGTCTGGATTGCGCCGGAGGAGCGCGACCCGGACGCAACCTTACCCAAGAGACCGCGATCCCACCGGAGTATCTTGTCGAAAGCTGCGGCCATTTGGACGTTCGGATCGATTCCATCGGTGTCGGCACGCGATCAGCGGGCAATGGCCGGCGGGCGCCATGATACGAATGTTCCAAAAAGATTAGATCCATCAATATTCGCGAAGCTTCCTGCTCCATCCCTGCAGCATCCACCTGCGCGTCGCCCCGGATTGCCAGCGGCACCCATGTGGCCCGAATCCGTCGCCGGGATACGGCGATCTTCAGGGATCATGGACGATGAAGTCACTTCTCCTCGGTGCCACCATGCTCGTCGGGCTGCTGGTCGCCTCAGCCAATCCGAGCTTTGCGGCCGGTGACGGCCTGGATCGGGACGCGGCGGCGCAGGGCAACGGCCGTTTCGCCGGCATGCACCGCGGCGCTCGGATCACCTCACGGTACGGGGTGATGCGTCCGCGTCGCCACCATCGTCATCATCGTCGCTGAAGCGTCCGGACAATCCGGCTCACCGCGCAACGCGATCGGGGCCGGCGGCTTCCGGCCGCGGATCCTGGGCGCCGGAGGCCGCGCGAAGCCGGATCGGTCGGCAGGCGCCGCCGCCCGCCTGATCGCCGCCGCTCCGGACGCCCGGGAAGCCTGCGCCCGTCTCCAGCCCGAGGACCCTGATGGCCAAGGTCAAGATCCGCGCCTACACCAATCCTGCCGGCGGCTGGGGTGCGCTGGAGGCGACCGGCAAGGCCCTCGTCGAGCAGGATATTCCGGTGCGGGGAGCGGCGACGCTGCTGCGCATGAACCAGCCGATGGGATTCGATTGCCCGGGCTGCGCCTGGCCCGATCCTAAGAAGCCGGGCCCGTTCGAATTCTGCGAGAACGGCGCCAAGGCCATGGCCTGGGAAGCGACCGCCAAGCGGTGCACCCCGGACTTTTTCGCCGCCCACACGGTCTCCGAACTGGAGACGTGGAGCGACTACGAACTGGAGATGGTCGGTCGCATCACGCATCCGATGCGCTACGAGGCGGCCAGCGACAGGTATGTCCCGGTCGCCTGGGATGAGGCCTTCGCGCGGATCGGGACGATCCTGCGCGAGGGCATGGAGCCGGATCAGGCCGAGTTCTACACATCGGGTCGCGCCTCCAACGAGGCCGCCTTCCTGTTCCAGCTTTTCGGCCGGGCTTACGGGACCAACAATTTCCCCGACTGCTCGAACATGTGCCACGAGGCGACGAGTGTCGGCCTCCCGCAGAGCATCGGCGTCGGCAAGGGCACGGTGCTGCTGGAGGATTTCGACCGCGCCGACGCCATCCTGATCTTCGGCCAGAATCCGGGCACCAACAGCCCGCGGATGATGACGAGCCTGCGCGACGCGGCGCGGCGCAACGCGGCCATCCTGAGCTTCAACCCGTTCCCGGAACGAGCCCTGGAGCGTTTTCAGGCGCCCCAGAACCCCGTCGAGATGGCATCGCTGACGTCGACGCCGATCTCGTCGCGCATCTTCCAGGTCCGGGTCGGAGGCGACGCGGCGGCCCTCAAGGGCATCATGAAGGCCTGCATCGCGATGGACGATGCCGCCATCGCCGCCGACGAGGCTCGCGTGCTCGATGTGGACTTCATCGCCGGCCACACGAAGGGCTTCGAAGCCCTCGCGGCCGACCTCCGGTCCACATCCTGGGCGGCGATCGAGCGCCGCTCCGGTCTCACCCGCGCGGATCTCGAATCCGCGGCGCGGACCTACGTGGCGGCCGAGAACGCCATCCTGGTCTGGGGCATGGGGATCACCCAGCATCGGCGCGGCACCGAGAACGTCCGCCTGATCAGCAACCTCGCGCTCCTACGCGGCAATGTCGGGCGGCCGGGCGCCGGCCTGTGCCCGGTGCGCGGACATTCCAACGTCCAGGGCAACCGGACCGTCGGCATCACCGAGAAGCCGACGCCGGAAATGCTCGACCGGATTCGGGACGCCTTCGGCTTCGAGCCGCCCCGGGCGCATGGCCACGACGTGGTCGCGGCGCTGGGCGCGATGCTGCAGGGCCAGGCGCGGGCCTTCATCGCGCTCGGCGGAAACTTCGCCGCCGCCGTCCCCGACACCGAAAGCGTCCAGCAGGCGATGCGCACGCTCGACCTGACGGTGGCGATCAACACCAAGCTCAACCGGGGACAGCTCGTCCACGGCCGCGAAGCCTACATCCTCCCCTGCCTCGCCCGCAGCGAAGTCGACCATCAGGCGACGGGGCCCCAGTCGATCACCGTCGAAGACTCGATGTCGATGGTGCACGCCTCGGCCGGCCGCAACATGCCTGCCTCCGAGCACCTGATGAGCGAGACCGCGATCGTGGCCGGCATCGCCCGGGCGACGCTCGGCCCGGGCTCGGCCGTCCCCTGGGAGGACTTCACCGCGGATTACGACCGTATCCGCGACGCGATCGAGCGTGTGTTCCCGATCTTCCAGGGGTTCAACGCGCGGATCCGCGTGCCCGGCGGCTTCCATCTCACATCGCTGGCGCGCGAGCGGATCTGGGCCACGCCGTCCGGCCGGGCCGAGTTCGCAGTCTTCGAGGGCCTCGAGGAGGATGCCCTCATGAGCGACCCCGGGGCGCTCTGGCTCACCACGATGCGCAGCCACGATCAGTACAACACGACACTCTACAGTCTGTCCGACCGGTATCGCGGCGTCTTCGGCGGCCGCATGGTGGTCTTCCTCAGCGAGTCCGAGATGGCCCGGCAGGGCGTCCGGGCCGGGGACCGGGTGGCGCTCGACACGATCGCCGACGACGGGGTCGCCCGCTCGGTGGAGGGCTTCCAGGTGGTGCCCTACCGGCTGCCCGACGGCTGCGTCGGCGCCTACTACCCCGAGGCCAACCCTCTGGTCCCGCTCGGCCTGCACGATCCGCAGAGCCACACCCCCTCCTTCAAGGCGATTCCCGTCCGGATGCGCCGCCTCCAGACGGGAGCCGCCTGACCATGGACGCCCTCACGCTCTCCCGGATCCAGTTCGCCTTCACGATCGGCTTCCACATCCTGTGGCCGGCCTTCACGATCGGCGTCGCCTCGTTCGTCGCGTTCCTGAGCTTCCGGTGGTGGCGGACGGACAATCCGGTCTACGGCGCGCTGATGCGGTTCTGGATCCGCATCTTCGCGCTGGGTTTCGGCATGGGGGTCGTGACCGGGCTGGTGCTCTCCTACCAGATCGGGACCAACTGGAGCGGGTTCTCCCGGGCCGTCAGCAACGTGCTCGGTCCGTTCTTCCTGTACGAGGTCATGACCGCCTTCTTCCTGGAGGCGGGCTTCATCGGCATCGTCATCTTCGGCGAGAACCGGGTCGGGCGCGGCGCGCATTTTTTCGCCTGCCTGATGGTCGCCACCGGGACCCTGTTCAGCGCCAGCTGGATCCTGGCCTCCAACAGCTGGATGCAGACCCCGGCCGGCTACACGCTCGACGCCGACGGCCTGTTCCACGTGGCCGATTGGTGGGCGGCGTTCTTCAACCCGTCCTTTCCCTATCGCTTCCTGCACATGGTCTGCGCCAGCTACATCACGGGCAGCTTCGTGGTCGCGGGTGTCTCGGCCTATCATCTCTGGCGGCGGCAGCATGTCGAGGTCGCCCGCAAGGGCTTCTCGCTGGCGATGGGCGCGGCCCTCGTGCTCGTCCCGCTGCAACTGGTCATCGGCGACGCGCATGGGCGCAACACGATGCGCCACCAGCCGACGAAGCTCGCCGCCATGGAGAGCCTCTGGGATTCCGGCTCGGGCGTGCCGGCGACGCTGATCGCGTGGCCCGACATGGCCGCTGAGCGCAACCGCTTCGAGATCGCCATCCCGCACGCCGCGAGCCTCTACCTGACGCATAGCTGGAACGGCTACGTGCAGGGTCTCAAGGCCGTCCCGGCCGCCGAGCGGCCCTACGTGCCGCTGGTGTTCTTCGCCTTCCGCATCATGGTCGGCATCGGCATCGTGCTCCTGATCCTGGCGATCATCGGCGGCGTGCTCCGCTGGCGCGGCCGCCTGTTCACCACCCGCTGGTTCCAGCTCGCCGCCATGGCGGCGACCCCGCTGGGCTTCATCGCGGTGATCGCCGGCTGGACCGTGACCGAGACCGGGCGGCAGCCCTATGTCGTCTACGGACATCTGCGCACGGCCGACGCCGTCGCGCCGCTCGCGCCCGGTGCCGTGCTGACCTCGCTGCTGATGTTCGCCCTGGTCTACAACCTGCTGCTCCTGGCCTTCTTCTGGTACGGCGCGCGCGTTGTCATCCGCGGACCGGCCGCGATCGCAGACGTGCACCCGAACGCGGTGCGTCCGGGCCTCGAGCAGGCCGGAACGGCGGTCCCGAGCCGGGCGCGTCCCTACACCACGCCGATCGCGGCCGGGGAATGACAATGGACCTGCCCCTGATCTTCGCGCTCGTCTCGGCCTTCGCCATCGCGATCTACGTTCTCGCCGACGGTTTCGACCTCGGCGTCGGCATTCTGTTCCTGCTCGCTCCGCGCGATCGGCATCGGGACCTGATGATGCAGAGCATCGCGCCGATGTGGGACGGCAATGAAACGTGGCTCGTGCTTGGCGGCGCCCTTCTGTGGGCCGCCTTCCCGATCGCCTATTATGTGCTGCTTCCGGCCTTCTACCTGCCGATCATGGCGATGCTGTTCGCCCTGATCCTGCGCGGCATCGCCTTCGAGTTCCGGTTCCAGGCCACGCGCTTCCGGCGCGTCTGGGATTTCGCCTTCGCGGGTGGCTCCCTCCTCGCCGCGCTGGCGCAGGGCATCGTCCTGGGCGGGTTCATCGGCGGCGTTCCCGTGCACGATGGCGCCTTCTCGGGAACCGCGCTCAGCGCTTTCAGCCTGCTTGGGCTGCTCTGCGGTGCGGGTCTCGTCGGCGGTTATGCGCTGCTGGGCGCCGGCTGGCTGATCTGGCGCACCGAGGGTGCGGTGCAGATCTTCGGCCGGGAGGTCGGACGCGCCGCCCTGATCCTCACGGCCAGCATGATGACCCTCGTGAGTGCCTGGACGGCCCTGACGGTTCCCGAGGTCGCGCAGCGGTGGTTCGCCTGGCCGCAGGTGCTGCCGCTGGCGCTCTTTCCGTTGGCGGCCGCCGGCATCTCGGTGCTCATCGGGCGCAGCCTGTGGAGCCGGCGCGAGACACGGGTCTTTCAGCTGACGATCGTGCTGTTCCTCCTCGGCTTCGCGGGTCTGGTGGTCAGCCTCTGGCCCTACGTCGTCCCGCGCCACGCCACGATCTGGAGTGCCGCGTCCGACGTCGCGACCCTGCGCTTCGTCGGGGTCGGCGTGCTGATCGTCGTGCCGGTCATCATGGCCTATCTCGGCCACGCCTACTGGGTCTTCCGCGGGAAGACGGTGCTGGAGGCGCACGGGACCGAGGAGGCTCGGCAAGCGGCTCCGTCCGCAGGCCGACGCGCCACCGCCTCCGAGACCGCCCTGCACCTGTGCTGATGCTGGCCCCCATGGCCGCCGCAGCCGAATCGTCACGGACCGCATCGCCCTGGCCCTCGCAGCTCCGGTCGACGGCTCGGGCGGTGGAACGCCACGTCCCGGTCCCGGGCGACAGGGCGGTCGCGCGCGCGGCCTCCGCTTCGCCGAATTCCGGCCGATACTGTTCGCGACCGATGCCGACGAGAAATTGCGCCGGCCGGTGTGCGTGACGCTCGTGCGAAGATTGATTGTTTCGCAGATTTCCGCGTTCTATACGGCGCCGGTCGTGGACATCTCCAAGAGCCGCCACGGCAGGCCGCCGCGTCGCGGCGGCGTCGATCAGCGGTTCGACCGCCCCGGCTCGATCGCGGCCATCGCACGGATCTGACGTCAGGAGATCGTAGCGCCGACATGCAAGCGCCGCAGCTCATCGTTCAACCGGACCACGGCATCGAGCCGGTCGTCGCGCTGATGCGGGGCGCCGAGCAGGAAATCCTGCTCAAGCAATTCACCTTCGACCACCCCCTGCTGATCGACGCGGTTCTGGCTCGGCACGCGGAGGGCGTCGCGGTGCGCGTCCTCCTCAACCCGGCCAAGGGCACCGGCGAGCGCATCAACGACGCAACCTTCGCGCGTCTGGAGGAGGCCGGCATCCCCGTGCGTTGGACGTCGCCGCGCTTCCTCGTCACGCACGAGAAGTCCCTGGTCGTGGACGGCGCGCGCGCCATGGTGGCGACGTTCAACTTCATGGAGAAGTACTTCACCAAGACCCGGGATTACGCGGTCGTCCTGTCCGATCCCGGTCAGGTCGCCGGCATCCGGGCCTGCTTCGAGGGCGATTGGAACGGCGAGGCGTTCGCGCCCGATGGCGGCTCCGACCTGTCCTGGAGCCCCGGGGGCGCCAGGGCGATCCTGTGCGACCTGCTCGACGGCGCCGAGCGCAGCATCGATCTCGCCCATCCGAAATTCGCCGAACCGGTGATCTTCGAGCGGATTCACGCCGCCCTGAAGCGCGGGGTCCGTGTCCGCCTGCTCTGCGGCGGCAAGCACGGACTGCACCAGCCCGACCTGATGTACTCCTTCGCCCTGTGGCGCCTGTACCGGGCGGCCGGCGGCCGGCTTCACAAGCAGCGGGGGCTGCGCAGCCACGGCAAGATCGCGATCATCGACGAGGCCCGGGTCTATCTCGGCACCCAGAACCTCGATCAGGCCGCCTTCGACCTGCGGCGCGAACTCGGTGTCGTTGTGCGCGAAGCCGCCACCGTCGGCGCGATCGCGGCGATCTTCGAGGCGGATTGGCGCGGCTCGCGGCGGTACGAGCCGCCCTATCCGATCGCTGCGGCCGATGCGGAAGAGAATGCGGAGTTCGAGCCGGATGCCGACCTCCGACACAGCTGAGCCCGTCCCGGCCCGAACCGCCGTGGCGCCCGGCCTCCCGGAGCTGTTCTGGCTGTTCAACCGGCTGACGCTGGTGAGCTTCGGCGGCGGTCTCACGGCCTGGGCGCGCAAGCTGATCGTCGAGGACAAGCGCTGGCTCGACGACGCGGAGTTCCTCAGCGCCTACGCGCTGGCCCGGGTGCTACCCGGGGCCAACCAGGCGAACTTCGCGATCTATGTTGGCCACCGCTTCCGCGGCGTGCCCGGGGCGGCCGCCGCCCTGCTCGGCCTGACGCTCGTGCCGTTCTGCATCGTCCTGGGCCTCGCCTGGGCCTATTTCCGGAGCGGCGCGGTCCCGGCGGTCCAGGATATCCTGCGCGGGGTCACCGCCGCCGCGGTGGGGCTCGCGCTGTCGGCAGGCCTGAAGGCCGGCGAGGGCTTCGCGCGGCGGCCCGCGGCGCTCGCCGTCATCGCCCTGGCCTTCCTGGGCTCGATCGTGCTGCACCTCCCGCTCCTCGCCGTCCTGGCGATCCTGGCACCCCCGGCCTTCCTGTTGGCGTGGCGGCATCCGCGCCAGCGCGGGGACGCGGGGGCCGAGCGGTGAAGCCCGGCGCCCTCGTCGCGCTCGCGACCTTCTTCAGCACGATGTCGATCCTGTCGATCGGCGGCAGCAACAGCGTCGTGCCGGAGATGGCGCGTCATGCGGTCGGGGAGGCGCACTGGCTCACCGGCGGCGCGTTCTCCGACCTCTTCGCGATCTCGCAGGCCGCGCCCGGGCCGAGCAACCTGATCGTCGCGATGATCGGCTACAAGGTCGCGGGCCTCGCCGGGGCGGTCGTCGCCCAGGCCGCCATGATGCTTCCGGCCGCGTTGCTGATGATCGTCGTGGCGCGGATCTGGCAGGCGTCTTCGGGGGCCGCTTGGCATATCGCCCTGGAGGCGGCGCTGGGGCCGATCGCGGTCGGGCTGATCCTGGCGAGCGGGTGGACGGTCGCGGAGGGGGCCGGCTTCTCGTCCCGTGGGTACGTCGCCGCAGCAATCTTCACCCTGCTGTTCTGGCGCACCAATCTCAATCCGCTCCCGATCCTGGCCATCGCGGGCTTTCTGGGCTGGATGCACGCGATCTGAGCCCTTTGCCCGGCGGCAGGTGGAGAACGGCGCATCAGTGGCCGAGGTCTGCCGGCGATGGGCGTGTCCGATCCGACGTCTCATCGCTGGAAGACGCAGCTCGTCGGCATCGGCGTGCCGGAGATCCACCGGCGCAAGCATGCCCAGAGCTTTCGCCAACCCGGCTGTCACGGTCCGAGACCTTGCAGAGGCCGCGGACCGTATACCGGGTCACCGCCTGGGGCGTCGCTTTGCGAGGGCCGCAAAGAGCCGCTCTACGGGGGCGGGCATCGCCGTCTTCGCCCGCCCGGGATCATCATCCCACAGGGCGCCGTACTCGCTGCGCGGGCCATAAACGCGCGGCCCGGGGCCGCCGCGCCCTTCAGAAATCCCGCTGCACGCGTGCGCGCACCTGGATGACGTCGACGCTGCTGGCGGTGGCGACCGGGTTGGCGGGGTTGTTGACGTAGGCCGGGTTCTGGCCGGGGTAACGGCTCGTGTCGAGGATGCGGCCGCTCCGCGGTCCGTAGCGCGTGTAGATCGCCTCGACGCCGATATCGAACTCCTTCACCGGCGACCAGATCAGGTTGGCGCCGACGACGAAGCGGTCGCTGTACCGCAAGACCGGGCTCAGGTCGAAGAATCGCGAACCGGGGGTGCCCGGTCCTGTCCCGGTCAGCCCGAAATAGGCGCCCTGTGCCGCGCGGGCGCCGCGGGCGAAGGCCAGGCCGCCGTAGGAGCCGAAGACGGCGGAGCGGACCGAGGGGGTCCAGTAGTGCAGCATCGAGGCCGTGAACGAGTAGCTCGCCGTCAAGGCGAGGCGATGGGTGAAGGGGTTGATCACGCCGTCGTTGAAGAACTGGGAGAAAGCCGCCCCCTGCACCGCGCTGGCCGCCTGCGCGTAGGGGCCGTTATAGGCCGGTACGCCGGTATACAACGCCGCGCCCTCTCCGTAGGCGCCCTGCAGGTAGAGCGTGTCGCCGGCCGCGATGGCGGGCAGGTTGACCTTCACGCCCCCCTGCACCGCCCAGCCGAACGCGGAGGCGGTTCCGCGCGGGGGGCGGCTGTTGCCCGGCGAGACGGGGGCGCCCAGGTTCGTTCCGGAGAACGAAACGCTGTCGAGCAGGCCGTGGTTGACCTCGTGCAGGGCCCCCGAGAGCTGCGCCGAGCCCCAGGATTGGTCGGAGCGCAGCACCCCGACGATGTCGGGTATCCGGCTGCGCTGGATCGTATCCACGAAGCCTACGCCCGTCGGGTTCCCGGCGGCGTCGAACCCGGCGAAGATCGGCGCGACGGGGCTTCCCGGCGAGAAGACCAGGGCGCCCGGACCGAGGTTCGACCGGAGGGCGGCGTTCTGGGACGAATAGACCGGCGTGCGTCGGAAGACCGGGTCCTCCACCGACAATGTGGCGGACAGGCCCTTGCCCACCGTCGCGGTGTAGGCGGCCAGGTTGGTCGAGGGGTTGTCCGAGCCCGTGGTGGCCACGATGAACTCGAAGTCGTGGGCATAGAAATCGAAGAACGAGGCCGCGCGCCCGGCGGTGAGGCCGGCGAATTGGACGAAGGCCTTGTCGACGTTGAATTGCTGCTGGGCTCGCCCGAACGTGTCGATGCCGAGGGCCGGGTAGGCGCCGCCGATCCGGAGCAGCGCGCCGGCATGCATGGTGGGGAAGCCGGTCCGGCTCCCGGCATCGAGGCGGAGGAAGGAGCGCAGGGTGCCGTAGGCCGTCTGGGTCCGGGCGTCGAGGTTGATCCGGAGGCGGCCCTGGTAGCCGCTGTAATCCCCCGGCGTGGCGCCGGCATTGTTGCCGGAGCGGCTGTAGGCGGGCTGGTAGGCGTATTCGAAGCGCGCCCGGCCGGAGAGGCGCAGGCAGGTATCCGTACCGGGAATGAAGAAGAAGGCCTGACCATAGCTCGAGCAGATCCGCACGCTCTCGAAGCGCTGCGGTTTGCGCCGGTCCGGAAGTTCCGCCCCTTCGATGGGGAGGCTCAGCAACCCCGCGAAACCTGCCAGAAGGCTCCTCGTCACACGCTTCGGTCGATGGTTTCGGTCTTCCGCACACAACACCCGCATCGAGTCGACCATTCCACCATCCGCATTCCCCCCATGGAATCGGACGGATCGCGGCGCCGGATAATCCCGCGCGGTACCCCGGGGCCGGTCGAAGGGCCGATCGCGCGCGGCCCCGGTTTACCGCCGGGCGATCCTGCGCCAGGGCCGGGCCGAGGCCGGCTTCGGGGATCCGCTGAACCCGGAGGAATGGGAGGGGCGGGTCGGGCGGAGGCCATCCGTTCGCCAGTCGAATCTCACCGAAGCGGACCGGAGGCCATCGGCCATTCTGCGCCGCCTCCCGTTGCTCACACCCGATGGGAGCAGACGATTTCGCTGCCATCGATGCACGGCGCAAAGTGCGTCCCGGCCGATGACAAGGACCGCTGCATCGCCGGACGCACGCCGAGCCTGGCGCAGCGTTACACTTTGGACGCTGGCCATGGGCGGGAGGCCGTGTCATGGCCAAGCCGGTGAATGATCATCCCGTCTGCCCTCATCCCGCGCAGCCTGCCAGCCTGGGTTGGTCCAGCTTCTTCGAGGACCAGCGGGGGGACGACGAGACCGATCTCGCCGCCATGCGGATCGCCACGGTCCACCGCTCCCGCCTGACCGCCCTGGCTCTCACCGGACCGGTCAAGCTGACGCTTCCGGTTCATACGAACACCGGCGACTTCGCGGTGGGCGATTGGGTGCTGGTCGATCCCCGGACCCAGACCCTGCACCGCCGCCTGGACCGCAGGTCGGTCCTGGAGCGCCGCACCGAAGGCGGCAGGATTCCGCAGGTGGCCGCGGCCAACGTCGACACTTTGTTCATCGTCACATCCTGCAACGCGGATTTCAATCCTGCCCGGCTGGAGCGCTATCTGGCGCTGGCCAATCAGGGCGGCGCAAATCCGGTGATCCTGCTCACGAAGGCGGATACGGCGGCGGATGTGCGGACCTACCAGCACCAAGCCGCCGCGTTGCAGCGCGGGCTGGCCGTCGTGGCCGTCGATTCCCGCCTCCCGGAGGCTTCAAGCGCCTTATCGCCGTGGTGCGGCGTCGGACAGACCGTTGCACTGGTCGGCTCCTCCGGGGTCGGCAAGTCGACGCTGGTGAACACCCTGACCGGCGTGAACGAGGCGGTCGCGCAGGAGACGGGAAGCATCCGCGCGCACGACGCGAAGGGGCGCCACACCACGACGTCGCGCTCGCTGCACGCCATCGCGGGCGGCGGCTGGGTCATCGACACGCCCGGGATGCGAACGCTTCAGGTCAGCGACGCCGCCGACGGCATCGCGACCCTGTTCGCCGAGATCACCGAGTTGGCCCCCTCGTGCCGGTTCCGAGACTGCACGCATGCCCACGAACCCGGCTGCGCGGTGCGGGCCGCCGTCGCCAACGGCCAGCTGGATCCCGACAGGCTGACCCGATGGCGCAAGCTACTCACCGAGAACCTCGACAACGCCAAGGCGTCCAGCGGGCCGCGCGGCCGTCAGAATGCCGGCCGATAGCCTGTAGGTTTGCGTCGAAGCGAGATGCTGGAACAGGACCGCTATTCTCGGGTCCTTCCCCGGTCCGGCGGTTCGAAGAGCCGATGCTGCATGCCCCGGTACGCGCGATGCGGTTGCCGGGGCCTGAAATTCACTTAACCTGCGGTAAGCGTTCGAAAAAATCTGGTGCCGGTGGAGAGGATCGAACTCCCGACCTTCGGTTTACAAAACCGCTGCACTACCGCTGTGCTACACCGGCCCACGACACGCTTGCTACCAGTCGCGGTGCCGCCGCTCAAGCCGGCCCGGGCGAGGATCCAGGGTCCGACCGAATGGCCTGTGCCAAGGCTGGTGCCATCTCCGGTGCCGGCGGGACAGGAAACGGCGCCAGATCCTTGAGGTGACGCGTTCAGGCCGAGCCGGCGTTTAGTCGGCGGCGCACGCTTCAGCGCCCGGAGCCGCGGACCAGGGCCTTCAGGCGCTGGTCCGCCCGGTCGATGCGCTCGGCGATGCCCCGGCGGATGCAGCGATCGACGGAATCGCCGGCGTAGAAGCCGGTTGTCTTATCCTGGTGCCGGCAGGCCTGGATCGGCGGCCAAGCGACCACCGCCGCCACGACCAGCAATACGATCAGGCTGTCGACGACGAGCCAGCCCTTCCAGCCGAGGCGGAAGCCACGCCGGCCGGCTGCCCGCGGGTTCCGCGGGCGGCGGCGACTCGCCGGGTCGGAGCCGAGCCGCGCCATGCGGGCGCGGAACTGGGCCTCCTCGAGCGCGTCGTGCCCGGTCACGGTGGAAGACGGGGGGAGGGGCTGGCTGGACATGCTGGGCTCGCGAAGATCGGGGCAACGGGCGAGCCCGGTCGCGATGCAATCGGGGTCGCCCTTCTGGGCTTGATGTGACGCGCTCGCCGACGCCGAGTCGGTAACCGTCCGGCGCAGCGCGCCGGATATCGGACCCGTCACGCTGCGATCGCCCCTTCATTCGCATCGTCGTTTTCGCGAAGGCCGGCGGCCCCCATTCAGGACGATGCTCTCGGCGGGGTGCGGCGGGGCTTTCCCCCGCAGACCTCAATCGATCAGCCGCTTCAGCAGCGCGAAGTTGTCCTGGATCGAGAGGACGGTGCCGATCATTTCGCCGCGCGCGCAGGCGCTCGCGCCGACCAGCCCCAGCCAGCTCCCCGGGGCGGGACGCGCGCTGCAATCGGCGACGCTGCCATAGAGGAGCATCGCCACCGGCAGGACGAAGATCGCAAGCTTGAGAAGACCGAACGCACGTCCGAAGACGCTCCTACGGGGACGCGGCGGCGCATCCCAGTCGTCGTCCCAATCCGCCTCGGGGGCGGCCCTGTCTCGACGGTCCATCGCGCTGCCTTGCCCGGCCGGATCGATATTCGCCGCCGAAACTGACACGCTTTCGTGAAGCGCCACCTAAAACGGATGTTTAAAGGCGGATGAAATCGACGCCCGGTACCAGGACGCGCACCGTCAGGCGGCCAGCGCCCGTCTCACGGTGGCGCGCAAATCCGCCAGGGAGAACGGCTTCGTCAGCACGTCGGTGACGATCGCGTCGAGACCGCGGGCCCGCTCCCGCTGATCGGCGAAGCCGGTCATCAGCAGAATGGTCAGGTCCGGGAAGTCGCGCTTGGCGGCGAGCGCCAGCGCGATGCCGTCCATGAGCGGCATGCGGATGTCGGTCAGCATCAGGTCGAAGCCGCCATCGGCCTCGTTGAGCCGATCCAGCCCGTCGCTGCCGTCATTGGCGGTCACGACGGCGTGGCCGTCGATCTCAAGCCCCCGCTTGAGGAAGCCTCGGACGGTCTCTTCGTCATCCACGAGGAGGATGCGCGCCATGGGGTCCCGTAAACGTTCCTGATCCTGGGCCTGATTCGGAGGATGTCCCGCCAGGATGAGACTTCAGGCCTGCTTATGGATAACAGATCACGAACGGAACCGTTGCGCTGTCAAGGCACAACTCGGGAAAACAATCGCATCCCCATCCGCCGGGACGAAAATGCCGCGCCGTCCAGCGGACCGATCACGCCTCGTCGAACAGGTCCGGATCGCCGCTGTCGAAATCGACCACGCCCACGAAGGGCAGTTGCCGGTAGGCGTGGGCGGCATCCATTCCGTAGCCGACTACGAACACGTCCGGGCAGGTGAAGCCGACGAAATCGGCGTCGATCGTCACCGCGCGCTTGCCCGGCTTCTCCAGGAGCACCGCGGTGAGCACCCGCTTGGCGCCCCGTGCCATGAGCAGATCCTTGGCGAACACGACGGTCCGGCCGGATTCGAGGATGTCGTCCACCAGCAGCACGTCCCGCCCGCGCACCTCGCTCTGCACGTCGCGCAGGATCTCGACCTGCCCGCTGGAGACCGTGCCCGTACGGTAGCTCGATAGGTGCACGAACTCGACCTGCGGCGACAGCCCCACCCGGTGCAAGGCCCGGAGCAGGTCGGCGGCGAACATGAAGCTGCCCTTGAGCACGGCGACGACCAGAAGGTCCTCCGGGTTCGCCGACAGGATCTCCTGCGCCAGCTCGGTGTTGCGCTTGGCGATCGCCGCCTCGTCGAACAGGGGGCGGACGCGCCGCTCGGGGATGCTCATCTGACGGGTCCCGGAGGTTTCTTTTTTGTGCGGGCTCACCGCCGCGATCGAGACCGACCTTAACGCCCAGGACCCGCCGGGGGAACACCGGATCAAGCCGGCGGCCTGCCGTCAGCCGTTGTCGCCGCGGATCGCCGCGATCACCGCCTCCGTGACCGCGCGGGTCGTGGCCGTTCCGCCGAGATCGGGGGTGTGCAGGGCGGGATCGGCGGTGACGCGCTCGACCGCGCGCATCAGCCGGTCGGCGGCGGGTTGTTCGCCGAGATGCTCGAGCATCTGGCAGGCGGTCCAGAAGGTCCCGACCGGGTTGGCGATGCCCTTGCCGGCGATGTCGAAGGCCGACCCGTGGATCGGCTCGAACATCGAGGGAAACCGGCGCTCCGGGTTGATGTTGGCGGTGGGCGCGATGCCGAGCGATCCCGCCAGGGCCGCCGCGAGGTCCGACAGGATGTCGGCGTGCAGGTTCGTCGCCACGATCGTGTCGAGGGTCTGGGGCTTCATGGTCATCCGCATGGTCATGGCGTCGACCAGCATCTTGTCCCAGGCCACGTCCGGGAAGTCGGCCGCGACCTCGGCGGCGATCTCGTCCCACATCACCATGGCGTGGCGCTGGGCGTTCGACTTCGTGACCACGGTGAGCAGCTTGCGCGGGCGCGTACGCGCCAGCGCGAACGCGTAGCGGATGATGCGCTCGACCCCCGAGCGGGTCATCATCGAGACGTCGGTGGCGACCTCGTTGGCATGGCCCTGATGGACCCGGCCGCCGACGCCGGCATACTCGCCCTCGGAATTCTCGCGCACGATCACCCAGTCGAGCTCCGGCCCGGTGACGTGGCGCAGGGGACTGGTGATGCCCGGCAGGATGCGGGTCGGCCGGACGTTGGCGTACTGGTCGAACGGCTGGCAGATGGCGAGCCGCAGGCCCCACAGGGTGATGTGGTCCGGCACGTCCGGCGCGCCGACCGCGCCGAAGAAGATCGCATCGTGGCCCTCGATCTGCGCCAGCCCATCCTTCGGCATCATGACGCCGTGGGCCTTGTAGTAGTCCGAGCCCCAATCGAACCGGTCGAACGCGAATCCGAAGCTGCCGTCGCGCTCGGCGAGGGCGTCGAGCACTTCAATGCCGGCGGCGATGACCTCCTGGCCGATCCCGTCCCCCGGGATGGCGGCGATGCGGTACTGCTTCATGGCGTGGCCTCCGTTTCTGGGACCCTACGCCATTCAGGACGCGTCGGCGTCCCCCGCCAGGAGGGCACAGGGCCGTTTCCGCCTCGACAGCGATGCGTTGGCGCCCATCTCGGCCCCGCAAATCAGCCGGAGTGGGGGGACGCTCACAAGAGGCGAATGCCGAATGCGCGCTGCCCTACGCCGGCCGAACGATCGTTCTCGCGCGCCACGGGGCATCCGCAAACGCAAAAGGGGTCGGCGATCCGCCAACCCCTTGCGCCGTCGTCCTGAATGGATGGTACCACCGCCCCGGCTCGAACGGGGGACCCCCAGATCCACAATCTGGTGCTCTAACCAACTGAGCTACGGCGGCACTGGCGGGCGGTGTATCGTGGGCCGCGGCAGTTTTCAAGACGATGTGTGCAGGCTGATGCGGTGTCGGTGGACGCAGGGCGGATTCGCCTCATAAGTGCACCGACAAAACCGCGCATCGGCCAGGGCGGATCGGGGGTAGGGGCGAGCGTGAGCGCGCGAGAGCCAGCGGCGGGCGCGACCGGGAGCCGGGATCGGGGCCAGGCCGCCGAGACGGGGGCGGCGAACCGGACGGCTGCGCGGCCGGGCCATCGACCCCGCGGGCGCTGGACCCGCTCCCGGATCTTCCTGGCACCTGGGCGGCTGCGCAGCCTGGTCCGGCGCAGCGAGGGCGGGCTCGTCCTGCTGGCGACCGTGGTGGGCTGCGTCAGCGGGCTGGCGGTCTCGGCCATGACCTGGGTGACGCAGGCTCTGCGGGAGACGCTGTACCACCTCCCGGCGGGGACCCGGCTCAGCGCCGCCGACGCGGTCGCGCCGCCGCTCCTGCTGATCGGCCCCTGTCTCGGCGGCGTGCTGCTCGGGTTGCTGATCCTCGTGGCGAACTACCTGCGCGGGCCGCGCAAGCGCCCAGCCATCGACCCGATCGAGGCCAACGCCCTGCACGGCGGCCGGATGTCCCTGCGGGACAGCCTCTACCTCGCCCTGCAGAACGTGATCTCGAACGGCTCAGGGGCCTCCGTGGGGTTGGAGGCGGGCTACACGCAGCTCGCCTCCGGCCTCGCCTCGCGGCTCGGCATCGCCTTCGAGGTCCGCCGGGGCGACCTGCGGACCCTGGTCGGGTGCGGGGCGGCCGGGGCCATCGCGGCAGGGTTCGGGGCGCCGCTGGCCGGGGCGTTCTACGCCTTCGAGCTGATCATCGGCACCTACACGATCGCCACCCTGGCGCCGGTGGTGGTCGCGGCGCTCTGCGGCAACCTCGTCTCCCGGGCGCTGATCCACACGCAGCCGCTGGTCGATCTCGGCGACATGCAGGCGGTCACGACCTCGCACATCACCAGCCTCGAGATCCTGCCGAGCCTCGCCCTCGGGCTGATCTGCGCGCTGCTCGGCATCCTGATCATGCGCGGCGTCACCCTGGTCGAGCGGCTGGTGCAGGCCTCCGGCCTGCCCCGGGCGGCCGGTCCCGCCTTCGGGGGGCTGTGCGTCGGCGCGCTGGCGCTCGTCGCGACGCCGCAGGTGCTCTCGGGCGGCCACGGAGCCCTGCACATGCACTTCGCCGCCGAGGGGCAGGGGCACGGAGCCGCGTTTCTGGCCGGCTTGTTCGCCGCCAAGGCGACGGCCACGGCGATCTCGATCGGTTCCGGGTTCCGGGGCGGCCTGTTCTTCGCGTCGCTGTTCCTGGGGGCGATCGCCGGTAAGCTGTTCGCCGCCCTGGCCCCGGACCTCCTGCCCGCGATGGCGGTCTTCGGCCTCACGCCGCTGGCCTACGCGGTGATCGGCATGAGCGCGCTCGCCGTGGCGATCATCGGCGGCCCGTTGACCATGACGTTCCTGGCGCTGGAGATCACCGGCAGCCTGCCGATCACCGGGCTCGTGCTGGCGGCGGTGATCGCGTCCTCGCTGACCGTCCGGAAGATCTTCGGCTACTCCTTCGCGACCTGGCGCTTCCACCTGCGCGGCGAGACCATCCGCAGTCCCCACGATGTCGGCTGGATCCGCTCTCTGACCGTGGGCCGGCTGATGCGCCGGGACGTCGCCACCGTGGCGGCGGACACGCCGCTGCCGACCTTCCTGCGCGCGCATCCGCTGGGCTCCCCCTCCCGGGTGGTCGCCGTGGATGCACAGGGCCGCTACGCCGGGATCGTGAGCGTTCCCGAGGCACATGCCGCCGCCCGCGACGCCGAGGCCGGCGCCCCGCCGGTGCTCACCGACCTCCTGCATCACCCCGACCTGTTCCTGACGCCGGAGATGAACGCCAAGGATGCGGCCGCAACCTTCGACCGCAGCGAGAGCGAGGCGCTCGCGGTGGTCCAGAGTGCGGCGAGCCGCCAAGTCCTGGGCCTGCTCACCGAGAGCCACACGCTCAAGCGCTACAGCGAGGAACTGGACCGCCAGCGCCGGGCCATGGCAGGCGAATCTCCGTGATTGTCAGGCCGGGGTGTTGACCGCATGCGCGGGTGCAACACCCTGGCATCGTGCAACTCGGGGCCGGTCCGCGGCCCCCGACGCGAGACCCGTGAGGATCCATGGCCGGTCAAGACAGCAGCCCGCAGCGCCGCTACCGCATCGCGGTTATCCCGGGCGACGGCATCGGCAAGGAGGTGGTGCCCGAGGGCGTGCGCGTGCTCGAGCAGGCGGCCAAGCGGCACGGCTTCGCGCTCCAGTTCGACTGGTTCGATTTCGCGAGCTGCGATTATTACGAGCGGCACGGAAGGATGATGCCGGAGGACTGGAAGCCGCAGATCGAGACACACGACGCGATCTATTTCGGCGCCGTCGGCATGCCGGAGCGCGTTCCCGACCACATCTCCCTGTGGGGCTCGCTGATCCTGTTCCGGCGCGAGTTTGACCAATACGCCAACCTGCGTCCGGTGCGCCTCATGCCCGGGGTGAAGTGCCCGCTGGCCGACCGCAAGCCCGGCGATATCGACTTCTGGGTGGTCCGCGAGAACACCGAGGGCGAGTACTCGAATGCGGGGGGCCGCATGTTCGCCGGCACCGACCGCGAATTCGCCCTGCAGGAGACGATCATGACCCGCCACGGGGTCGACCGGATCCTCAAGTTCGCCTTCGAGTTGGCCCAGACCCGGCCGAAGAAGCACCTGACCTCGGCCACGAAGTCGAACGGCATCTCGATCACGATGCCGTACTGGGACGAGCGCGTGAAGGCGGTGGCAGAGGGCTACCCGGACGTGCGGTGGGACCAGTACCACATCGACATCCTGACCGCGCATTTCGTGCTCAACCCGGACCGGTTCGACGTGGTCGTGGCGTCGAACCTGTTCGGCGACATCCTGTCGGATCTCGGACCCGCCTGCACCGGAACGATCGGCATCGCGCCGTCCGGCAACATCAATCCGGAGCGCGTGCACCCGTCGGTGTTCGAGCCGGTCCACGGGTCCGCCCCCGACATCGCCGGCCAGGGGATCGCCAACCCGATCGGCCAGATCTGGTCCGGCGCGATGATGCTGGAGCATCTCGGCGAGCACGAGGCCGCCCGAGAGATCGTCAGCGCGATCGAGCGGGTGCTGTCCGAGCGGACGCTGCGCACGCGCGACCTCGGCGGCAACGCCGACACGCAGGCGTGCGGTAAGGCGGTGGCTGACGCTTTGGGGTAGGGGGCGCTTCCGCGACCTCCCATCCACCCCCCTCATCCTGAAGGGTCCGCGCCACCGGGCCTTGAAGGAGCCCTCCAGGGATCGCGAGACCGCTGGAGGGCTCCTTCGAGGGCTACGCTGCGCTTCGCCCCCTCAGGATGAGGGACTTGGGTTGGACGCTCGTCGCATTCAAAAACATCAGCGCGGGCGGCGGCGGACGCTCACCACGTTGCTCGCCTGCTCGACCTGGCCGGAGGACGCCGGCAGGGTGGCGAGCGCGGTCTTGACGATGGTTGCGGCGTCGAGGCCGGCCTCGGCGTACATCTTCTCCGGGCTGTCGTGGTCCTGGTACAGGTCCGGCAGAGTCAGGGTGCGCACCCGGACGCGCCCGGCATCCAGCGCGCCCTTCTCGGACAGCAGGTGCAGCACCATCGCCCCGAACCCGCCGCGCGAGCCCTCCTCGATGGTGATCAGAACCTCGTGGCTCTGCGCCAGGTCCAGGATCAGCGCCTCGTCCAGCGGCTTGGCAAAGCGCGCATCCGCCACGCTCACCGCCACGCCCTGCTCCGAGAGTGTATCCGC
Source organism: Methylobacterium mesophilicum (assembly GCF_022179445.1). Taxonomy (GTDB): domain Bacteria; phylum Pseudomonadota; class Alphaproteobacteria; order Rhizobiales; family Beijerinckiaceae; genus Methylobacterium; species Methylobacterium mesophilicum. The sequence continues at coordinate 79,593 of NZ_BPQU01000016.1, forward strand.
CGCCTTCAAGGCCTCCGACAGCCGCGTGCCCAGCGACAGGATCGCCACCCGCGCCTCCGGGTCCTGGCGGACCATCCGGCCCTTGCCGATCGCCAGGACGTCGCCCCGCTCCGGCAATTCGACGCCAACGCCCTCGCCGCGCGGGTAGCGCAGCGCGATCGGGCCGCTGTCATGGGCGTGCGCGGTCGCCACCATGTGCACCAGCTCGGCCTCGTCGGAGGCCGCCATCACGGTCATGTTCGGCAGGCAGCACAGGTAGGCCAGGTCGAACGCGCCGGCGTGCGTCGCCCCGTCGGCGCCGACCAGCCCGGCCCGGTCCAGGCAGAACCGCACCGGCAGGTTCTGCAGCGCCACGTCGTGCACGACCTGGTCGTAGGCCCGCTGCAGGAAGGTCGAGTAGATCGCCACGAACGGCCGGTAGCCCTCGGTCGCCAGCCCGCCCGCGAAGGTCACCGCGTGCTGCTCGGCGATGCCGACGTCGAAGGTCTTGTCCGGGTGGGCCTTGCCGAACAGGTCGATGCCGGTGCCGCCCGGCATCGCCGCCGTGATCGCCACGACCCGGTCGTCGGCGTCGGCCGCCTTGATCAGGCTCTCGCCGAACACCCTCGTGTAGGCCGGGGCGTTGGGCTTGGCCTTGGCCTGGACCCCCGAGACCACGTCGAACTTGACCACGCCGTGGTAGCGGTCGGCGCTGGCCTCGGCCGGCGCGTAGCCCTTGCCCTTGCGGGTGACCACGTGGAGCAGGATCGGGCCGTGCTCGGCGTCGCGGACGTTCTTGAGCACCGGGAGCAGCTGGTCGAGGTTGTGCCCGTCGACCGGGCCGACATAGTGAAAACCCATCTCCTCGAACATCGTGCCGCCGCCCACCACCAGGGAGCGGGCGTATTCTTCGGCGGCCGCCGCGCGCTGGTAGATGGCCTTGGGCAGGAGCTTGCCGAGCTGCTTGGCGGTCTCGCGGAGCGACTGGTAGGTGCCGCCGGACGCAAGGCGAGCGAGATAGCCCGACATCGCGCCCACCGGGGGGGCGATCGACATGTCGTTGTCGTTGAGGATGACGATCAGGCGCGAGTGCAGGGCGCCGGCGTTGTTCATCGCCTCGTAGGCCATGCCGGCCGACATCGAGCCGTCGCCGATCACCGCGATGGCGTTGCGGCGCTTGGGTGTCCGGCCCTTGGCCTTGGCGGCGTCGGCGTCGAGGTCGCGGGCGACCGCCATGCCGAGCGCGGCCGAGATCGAGGTCGAGGAATGGGCGGCGCCGAACGGGTCGTAGGCGCTCTCGGAGCGCTTGGTGAAGCCGGACAGGCCGCCCCCCTGGCGCAGCGTCCGGATGCGGTCGCGGCGCCCGGTCAGGATCTTGTGCGGGTAGCACTGGTGGCCGACGTCCCAGACGATGCGGTCGTCGGGGGTGTCGAACACGTGGTGCAGGGCGACCGTGAGTTCGACCACGCCGAGCCCGGAGCCGAGATGGCCACCGGTGATCGACACCGCGTCGATCATCTCGGCCCGCACCGCGTCCGCCACCGCCTGCAGCTCGGATTCGGGAAGCTGCCGGAGCGCCGCAGGCTCCGGGATACGGTCGAGAAGTGCGCTCAGCTCGGGGGAAATCGCCACGGCATCAACCTCTATCGGACGGGATCGGTCTGACCGCCGAGCCTCAGGATATATCGAGCGGCGCCACGCCCACGGGCCGCCCGTCGGCGCCGAGGGTGATCCTCTGGATCCGCGCCTCGGCCCGCTTCAGCAGCGCCTCGCAGTGCTTCTTCAGCACCTCGCCGCGCTCGTAGATCGCCACCGACTCGTCCAGCGGGACATCGCCCCGCTCGAGCCTGCGCACGATCTCTTCGAGTTGCTCCAGCGCCTTCTCGAAGGGCAGGTCGCCGGCGGCCGGGGCCGCCTCGGGTCTGCTCGCGTTCATCCCACACACATCCTTTGGGTCGGTTCTAAGGCGGCAGCCGGTGCGGCCACAACCCAGGCGAGGGTGGGCCCGGGCCGATCCGCAGCGTTTTGGTGCGGCGCGGCGGCGTTTGCGCCACACTCGCTACCCTCTGCGGAACGACCCTCGAACGGTCGCACGCAGCGGTACAGGCGTCGGCAACTGAAAGTTTTGTGGTGGGCCGTCACGTCAGCGTGAGGCAGAACGGCGTCCCCTCGAACGCCTCGGCGCCGCGGCCGATCCGCGCGATCGCCGCGACCATGCGGCCGTCCCGACCGAGCATCCGGTCGGCGATCGCCACGAACAGGGGGTTGGGGGTCGCGGACGGGGAGGCGGCCCGCAGGGCGTCGGCGATGGCACCCTCGTCGCGCTCGGGCGCCAGGGCGCAGGCCGCGATGTAGGCCGCCGCGGTGGAGCGGCTGATCCCGGCATAGCAGTGGATCACCAGCGGCTTGTCCCGGGGCCAGGCCCGCGTGAAGGCCAGGATCCCGGCCACGTGCTCGTCAGCCGGCAAAACGTGTCCGTCCCGGGGCTCGGCGATGTCGCTGACCCCGATGATGGCGTGATTCTCCGCATCGATTAGCGCCGGCCGCTCCAGGGGCGTGCCGACATTGACCAGCGTGAGCACGTGGCTCGCCCCGGTGGCGGCGACGGTCTCGGGCAGGCGCGAGAGCGGACAGACGTGAAGGGTCGGCATGTGGCGGCCCATGGCGTGGGATCGTGACGGATCGAGGGCGGAGGTCTCGGATCTCAAGCCCGGCAGAGGGCGTGGAACCGGTCGAGGAACCGTGCCTCGGCCTGGGCGGTCGGCCAGGGCTCGGCCAACCCGAGGACGGCCTCGGGCAGATCGGGGGCCGCGCCGAAATAGAGGTCCGCCTCGTCGGGCGCGAAGCCCGCGAGCTCCACGGCCTCGATATGGGCGGCGATCCGGTCGGCGCGCTTGACCAGGCTGCCGAGGGTGGGCCCGGGCTCGGCCAGGCCGAAGCGGCGGCGCACGGCGGCGAGCAGGCGCAGCTCGACCCCGCGATAGGCGTCGCCGATCGCGGCCTTGAGCGGCGAGATGATGTCGCCGACGACGTATTCCGGGGCATCGTGCAGCAGCAGCTCCAGCCCCTCGGGCTCGGTGCAGCCGGGGGCGATCTGGCGCCCGACCGCCTCCACCAACAGGCTGTGCTGGGCCACCGAGAAGACGTGCGGTCCCCGGGTCTGGCCGTTCCAGCGGGCGACCCGGGCGAGCCCGTGGGCGATGTCGGCGATCTCGATGTCCCGGGGTGCGGGATCGAGCAGGTCGAGGCGCCGGCCGGACAGCATCCGCTGCCAGGCCCGGGGCGCCGGGTCGCGCGCCTCGCTCATGCCGGCCGCCCCAGTTCGGCGCAGGCTACGTGCCGGTGGCAGTCGACGAGATGGTCGTTCACCATCCCGACCGCCTGCATGAAGGCGTGCACGATGGTCGGCCCACAGAAGGAGAAACCCTCCTCCTTAAGGGCCTTGCCGATCGCCCGGGAGACCGGCGTCTCGGTCTGGATCTCGGCGCGGGTCCGGGCGCCGCCCTGGATCGGCCGCCCGTCCACGAAATCCCACAGGAACGGCGCGAAGCCGGGGCCGCTCTCCTCGATCCGCAGCCAGGCCCGGGCGCCGGCGATCGTGCCCAGGATCTTGGCGCGGTTGCGGATGATGCGGGCGTCCGCCATCAGCCGGGTGACGTCGGCCTCGTCGTAGCGGGCGATGGCCTCCGGATCGAAGCCCGAGAACGCGTCGCGAAACCCGTCGCGGCGGCGCAGGATCGTGATCCAGGACAGGCCGGCCTGGAAGCCGTCGAGGATTAGCTTCTCGTAGAGCGCCCGGCCGTCGCGCTCGGGCACGCCCCATTCGGTGTCGTGATAGGCGACGTAGAGCGGGTCGTGGCCGGCCCACCAGCAGCGGGGGCAGCCATCGGGATGGTTGATCAGGCCGGTCTCGGACATCCCGCCGGTTTAGCGAGAACAGGAGCGGAACGCCATCGCGGCCCGCGCCCCGATCCGCGGTCAGGCTGCCGGCGATCCGGCCGCTTCCGGCATCGCGAAGGTCGCGTAGGCCGGCTTCTCGAAGGTCACCGGCCGGTCGCCGGCCAGCGGGGTGGCACCGGCCGTCAGCGCGTCGGCCAGCCGGTCGAGCCGGACCAGCGCAAGGCCGCGATCGTCCGCGGCGCTGCCGGTGGTGCCCAGTCCCTTGCCGCCGACGGTGATCTCGGTGCCGGGGGGAGGGGCCTCGCCCGTATAGCGGGCCGCCAGGATCCGGGTGCGGGCGGTGCCCCGGTGCTGCATCCGCGAGACCACCTCCTGGCCCACATAGCAGCCCTTCTTGAAGTCCACGCCGCCGAGCTGGTCCAACAGCGCCTCGTGGGGGAACGCATCACCGTAGGCGTAGTCGCGTCCGCCCTCGGGCACGGCGAGTGCGATGCGGCGCCGATGGTATTCCGCCTCCGAGGCGTCGGCCGAGAAGGCGCCTTCGACAGCGTAGATCCGGGCGCTGAGATCGACGTGGCGTGCATCCGCCACCGTGTCCGACTCGGCCGCCGGGGAGGCCCCGGCCCAGGCCGCCGCTACCGCCACGGTCGGGTCGACCGAGATCGCCACCTGCGCGCGCAGCCGGTAGAGCGTGAGGCGCTTGGCCAGGTCGGCCGCCCGGTCGATCGCCGTGTCGAGCCGGAAACCGTCCGGGATCCGCGAGATCAGGAAGTCGAACAGGATCTTGCCCTGCGGCGCCAGCAGGGCGCCGAGGCGCGCTTCGCCGGCCTGCAGGGTCTCGACGTTGCAGGTCAGCACGCCCTGGAGCAGTGCGGCGGATTCCGGCCCGGTGACGGTGACGAGGGCGCGGTCCGGCAGCAGGGCGACGGGCATGGCAGGCAGATCCTCACGCGACGGGAGCGATCCGGAATTCCGGAGCGCGTGGCCGGGAGGTAGTCGCTGCGCGCCCGTGCCTCAACCGTCCGGGGTCCGCGACCGCCTCCTCAATGCTGGAGGGTCGTGGTGAAGGCACCCCCACGGATGCGCTCGGGAAAGCCCTCGGCGTAGCGGGCGGTGGCTTCCTCGCCGTAGGTCATCACAAGTTCCTGGAAGGCCGCGAACAGGGCGGCCTGAGCCATGCAGTCGCCGTCGAGCCCGTCGAGGCAGCCTTCCGCGAACGCTTCCGAGACGTAACTCAGCGCGACGCGCTTCTCCTCGACATCGACCTCGATGGGGGCGGTCTGAGAGATGTGCTGCATGGACCCGATACTTCCGTTGCGCCGGGCACGGGACCCGGCGGACCAACGAATGATAGGTGGCTCCCCGCGGCTCGGCCAGCCGAGAATTTCAGATCGGTTAACGCGGACGCTCGAAGTTGATCCTTTCGGGGGATGCGTGCCGCGTGTGTTGCCTCTGCATCACCCGCCGAATCGCCCAGCCAGGGCGTGCGACAGCCTGTCGCCCTCCGTCACGTAGCGGGCAGCCGCCTCGTGCGCGGCCGGGGTGCAGACCCGGTAGGTCAGCGCGTAGCCGCGATAGCCGCGATTGTAGGCGCCCGCCAATCGGTCGCGCCGAGCCGGGGTCACGCCCTCGGACTCGATCAGCGCCTTCATGCGGGCCGGCCATTCCCCGGCGTCGGGCGCCGCGCAGAGGCCGCGCAGGAAGGCCAGCGCCCCGATGATCTCGGACATCCGCATGAGGTCGCGGTCATAGGGGGCGGGCACGTCCGCCGACGGGGACGTTTCCTTGGACGTCTCCTTGGGCGCGTCCTTGGCCGGCGCCGCGCGGCTGCCACGCTGTTGCGCCAGGGCCGGCCCCGCGAGCGCCAGGACGAGGCAGAGGATGACCGGAAGCCTCACGGGCGCGCCTCACCTCTGTCACCGACCCGGGCGAACGCCTCCTGCAGGGTCCCGATCAGGCCCGGCGTCGTCGCCAGCCCGGCGATCTCGCCGAGTGTCGCCCACCGGACCCCGAGGGCCTCCGGACCCGCCACGGGCTCGCCGCCGCACCACAGGGCGGCGTGCGGATGGACGACGTAGTGGTGCCGGGCGCGGCCGGCCTCGTCCCGGACGATGATCTCGGTGGGTGAGAGCACGCCGACCACCTCGGCCGTGAGGCCGACCTCCTCGGATAATTCGCGCAGGGCCGCCTCCGCCAGGGCCTCGCCGGCCTCGACCAGGCCACCCGGCAGGGTCCAGACCCCGCGCATCGGCTCGTTGGCCCGGGCCGCCAGCAGGACGCGATCGCCGCGGATCACCGCGATCGACGCGCCCACGAAGGGCCGGGTCGGGAATAGGCGCCCGCCGCCATCGGCCTCGCCCGCGCTCACGGCTTGCCCCCGTCGGGGGCGACGATTGCGATCCGCCCGTCGGTGAGGCCGACCACCAGCCGCGTCGCCGCACCTTCGCCGAGTGCCACGATGCCGATCGTGGCGGGTGCCGGCAGCGGGATGCGCAGGCGCTCGTGCAGCGGACCCTTGGCCTGAACCAGGGCGATCTCCGACCGTCCGGCCACCGGCACCGCGAGCTCGGGTGGACCTGCGGCCGGGGCCGTGACGGCGAGGTCGGCGTCGCCCTCGCCCGCCGCGTAGCCCGGGGCCTCGCCGGCGGCCTCGATCCGGTCCGCCTGCAGGGTCCAGAGCTGCAGCAGGCCCCGTGCGCTGACGGTGGCCGCCTGCACGGCGCCCGAACCCGCGAAATCCGCGATACCAGCGATCTTCAGAGGCGGGCCGGCCTGCGTCGGCGTGCGGGCCGTGACGCTCCAGGCCGCAGCACCGTCGGGGCGGCCGATCAGCACCAGGCCGCCCGAATCCGGTCCCGAGAGGGTCGCGGCCAGGAGGGCCGGGCGGCCGGCGAGGCGCAGCAGGCGCGGCCGGAGCGGCGCGAAAACCGCGTCGCCCCCCGCCGGCACCGTGACGGTGGCGACCGGGACGGGCTTCGGATCGGTGCTGACGGCCATCGGCTGGCGTTCGCGGATCGTCAGGACGGCGGCGGCCTCGCCGCCGTCGGCGGCCCGGGTACGGCCGGTCAGGTAGGCGCTCAGGGGTCCGGCCAGGACCCGGCGCGAACCCGGAAGGGCGCCCCGCGGCGTCTCAGCGGCGGTCAGCCCCTCGACCGCCTCGCGGCCGATCGGCCGCACCGTGACGGCGCCGTCCGCGAGGCCGAGCACGGCACCGCCGTCGTCACCCCAGACCACGGCGATCGGGGCGCTCTCCTCGTCGCCGGCCGGCTGGCTCGCCTTCGCGCCGGCGATCGGCAGAAGGCCGGAGGTCGCCACCGAGATCGCGACCTCGCTGCGCGGCCCCCGCAGCGCCCGCACCTTGAACGGCAGGTCCAGGATCCGGATACCGGGGGCCTCGGCGCGGGCGCCGGCGAGCGGTGCCGCGCACAGGACCAGGCCCGTGAGGGCCGCGACGATCCGGCGTCGCAGGGGCGGGAAAGGGCGCATGGCGGTCATGTCCGCCGCCGGGAGCGGCGGGTCAAACGTGCTGGCCGCCGTTGATGTGCAGCTCGGCCCCGTTCACGTAGGACGAGGCGTCGGTGCACAGGAAGTAGATCGCCTTGGCGACCTCGTCGGGGGTGCCGAGCCGCCGCTGCGGGATCTGCTCGACGAGCTTCTCCGTGCCGGGCGACAGGATCGAGGTGTCGATCTCGCCCGGCGAGATCGCGTTGACCCGCACCCCGAGAGGCCCGAAATCGGCGGCCATCTCGCGGGTCAGGCCCGCAAGCGCCGCCTTGGAGGTGCCGTAGGCGGCGCCCGCGAACGGATGGACCCGGGAGCCCGCGATCGAAGTCACGTTGACGATCGAGCCCCGGGCCCGGGCGAGTTCGTCGCGCAGGCCGCGGGCCAGCAGGATCGTGGCGAAGACGTTGACCTGGAACACCCGCTGCCACCCGTCGAACTCCGTGGCCAGCGCGCCCAGGCGCTCGCCCGCGGGGCCCTTCGGCGAGATGCCGGCATTGTTGACGAGCGCGTGCAGCACGCCGCCCTCGGCGTCGAGCCGGCCCCGGACCTCCTCGATGGCGCGCATCGTGTCCTGGGCGTCCGCCAGATCGACCTGGAGGTGGTCCTCGGGGCCCATCTCCCAGGGGCAGTTCTCGGGGAATGCGTGGCGCGAGCAGGTGATCACCCGCCAGCCGGCCGCCGAGAAGCGCTTGACGGTGGCGTGTCCGATGCCCCGGCTCGCGCCCGTGAGCAGCATGATGCGCCGGCGTTCGTTGACGGGGAGGGCCAAAGCCGTAAGCCTCGCTGGCGTGTGTTCGGATCGCGTCCGGCCCGGGCGCTCGTCGGGCCGGTGAGCCTGAATGGTCTAGGCTCCCGGGGGCCGGAAATCCAGAGCGCGTGCCGCGCGCACGGTGCAGTGAGGGCAGGAAGCCATGACGGGTACGGATCGCTTGCCGGAGATCCCCGCCGACCAGTTCTCGGAGGCGCAGGCCGCAGCCGCCGAGGCGTTCCAGGCCGAGCGCGGGGTCCCGGTCTTCGGGCCATTCGTGCCGCTGCTGCGCAGTCCCGAACTGATGCTATGCGCCAGTCGCATGGGGCTGTACCTGCGCTACGGCAGCGCCCTGCCGCTGCGGATCAGCGAGTTCGTGATCCTGATCGTCGCCCGGCTGTGGAGCCAGCAGGTCGAGTGGCAGATCCACCATCCGATCGCGCTCAAGGCCGGGGTCGCACCGGAGACCGCGCAGGCCCTGGCGGAGGGCCGCCGCCCCGAGGCCATGAGCGACGACGAGGCGCTGGCCTACGCCTTCTCGACCGAGCTGCAGCACAACCGTGCGGTCAGCGATGCCACCTACGCGTCCGTGGTGGCGCGCTTCGGCGAGCAGGGCGCGATCGATCTCACGGGAATCAACGGCTACTACGCGCTGCTGGCCATGACCATGAACGTGGCCCGCACGGCGCTCCCGGAAGCGGGCGCGCCGCCGCTGCCGCCGCTGGTGCGGTAGCGCCCCGCGGTGCTTGTCGCGCCGGCCGCTTCGGTCTAACCGTCCCTCTATCCGGAGGGCGCCCGATGCGCGGCGCCCTCGCCAACCCCCGAAATATCGACCGGACGCAGCCATGGTCGCCCATAACCGCGCCGCCACGGCGCCGATGCCCGCGGATCCGGCCCTTGCCGGCGCCCGCATCCTCGTCGTCGAGGCGCGCTACTACGAGGCGCTCGCCGACGAGCTGCTGGCCGGCGCCCTCGCGGTGATCGACGCGTTCGCCGCGCACGCCACCGTGGTCACGGTGCCGGGTGCCCTGGAGATCCCCGCCGCGGTGGCGATCCTGGCGGACGACTACGACGCCGTGGTGGCGCTCGGCTGCGTGATCCGCGGCGCGACCGGGCATTACGACATCGTGGCCGGCGAGAGCGCCCGCGCCCTCATGGACCTCTCGGTCCAGCGCCGGCTGCCGCTCGGCAACGGCATCCTCACGGTCGAGACCGAGGCGCAGGCGCTGGAACGGGCCCGGGTCGCCGAGATGAACAAGGGCGGCGGCGCGGCCGAGGCGGCGCTCGGGGTGCTCGCCCTCAAGCGCGCGGCCGAGGCGGCGCGCCCGCGATAACGAGAACCGACATGACCGGGACGACCGAAACCAGGCCGGACGACACCGCCCAGGCTGCCCCCGAAGGCGAGGTCCACGAGACCGCCCATGAGACCGCCCGGGCGATCAGCCCGCGCAGCGGCGCGCGCCTTTCCGTGGTGCAGGCGCTCTACGAGATGGACATCTCCGGCAAGGGCGTCCTCGATGCGCTGGCCGAGTTCGAGGCCTTCTGGATCGGCCAGGAAGTCGATGGGATCGTGCATCCCAAGGCCGAGACCGCCTTCTTCCGCGACCTGCTGCGCGGCACGGTCGAGGAACAGCGGGCGATCGACCAGAAGCTCGACCAGGCTTTGGCCCAGGGCTGGCCGCTCCGGCGCATCGAGATCGTGCTGCGGGCGATCCTGCGGGCGGGCGCCTACGAGCTGCTGTTCCGGCCCGACGTGCCGGCGCCCGCGGCGATCTCCGAGTATGTCGACGTGGCCCACAGCTTCTACACCGCCGACGAGCCCGGCCTCGTCAACGCCGTGCTCGACCGGGTCGCCCGAGAGGTCCGGCCGGGTGAGATGAGCGCGCCCAAGGGCGGGAGCAACAAGGGCGGGAGCAACAAGGGCGGGAGCAACAAGGGCGGGAGCAACAAGGGGGGCGGCAAGCCGGGCTCCGGAAAGCCGCCCGCCAAGAAGGCCTGAGCCGTGTCCGGACCGGGCCGGGCCTCCGAGGAGGGGCTGATCGCCCGCTACTTCGCCCCACTGGCCGGGCCGGGAGCGGACGGGCTCCGGGACGATGCCGCGACCCTGACGCCCACCCCCGGGCATGACCTCGTCGTCACCGCCGACGCGGTGGTGGCCGGGATCCACTATTTCCCCGACGATTCGCCGGCCTCGATCGCCCGCAAGGCGCTCGGGGTGAACCTGTCCGACATCGCGGCCAAGGGGGCGGTGCCGCGCGGCTTCCTGCTGACCCTGGCGCTCCCGGACGACTGGACGGAGGCGTGGCTCGCCGGCTTTTCCGGGGGGCTCGGGGCGGCGGCGGCCGAGGCCGGCTGCCCGCTGCTCGGCGGCGACACGGTGCGTTCCGGCGGGCCGGCCTTGATCGGGGTGACGGCGTTCGGCGAGGTTCCGAGCGGCGGCATCGTCCGGCGCGGCACCGCCCGGGTCGGCGACCGGATCTGCGTCAGCGGCACGATCGGCGACGCGGCGCTCGGCCTGCGGCTGCGCCTGGAACCGGACGCCGCCTGGGCGGCCGCCCTCGACCCGGCGCTGCTGGCGGTGCTGGCCGACCGGTACCTGCATCCGCGCCCGCGCATCGCCCTGGCAAACGCGATCCGCCGCCACGCCTCGGCCGCGATGGACGTGTCGGACGGGCTCGCCGGCGACCTCGCCAAGATGCTGGGCGCCGGCCGCAGCGCCCGGATCGCGGTGGGATCCGTGCCGCTGTCGGAGGCCGCGGCCCGGGCCTGCGCGGCGGATCCGGACCTGATCGACCCGGTCCTAACCGGCGGCGACGATTACGAAATTCTCTGCACCGCAGCTCCCGAGAAGCTCGACGCGCTCCGGGCCGAGGCGACGGAAGCCGGGGTCCCGCTCACCGCCATCGGGACCGTCACCTCAGGCGACGGCCCGCCCCGCTTCGAAATGGGCGATGGCGCTGCGCGCGTGTTCGCGGCTGGGTCGTTCAGCCACTTCTGAGGCGGGGCCCGGGCTGGTCCGGCCCAGCACGATGTGGGTCACCCCCTCGGGCTGGCGCCCGATCTGGCGGCGGACCTCGTCCATCATCCCGGCCGCCACGATCGGCATCCACAGGGCCAGGTCGCCGCTCGTCAGCGCGGCGCGGCCGGTGAGCGCCTCCTCCGGGCGGGGCGGCGTCGAGAAGGCGCGCTGCAGGATGTGCAGGAGGTCGCCCTGGACCGCCTCGGGCTGGGCCGAGACCCGCTCGGCGATCAAGAAGTGCACGGCCCCGGTCAACACCTCGATCGTCGCCGCCAGCTTGGCGACCTGGTCGCTGCTCATGTCCAGCCCCATCCGTTATACAACCGGAAGTAGAGATCCGTATGGTTAACCGTGGGTTAAGGGCCCGCCTTAGCTGCGAAGAATTCGGCGGTCGGGCGGCGCGGAGGCAGTCGGATCGGTCCAGACTTCGACGAACCGACACCGCGGACGCCGCTTCGCTGCGAAGAGCCTTCGCGGTCTGGGTCCGTATCCTGGAATGGCGCAGTGCAGCATCGACATGATGCAGTGCCCATGCCGGGAAACGCGGCGTTTGCGCTCACCGGCGAAGTTTGGCAACTAGACTCCGCCCGATCACGCCATGCTCGGGCCGATTCTTATCCTTTGCTGAGACGGCTCACTGTCGCCGAACCGGTCTCCACTTCGGCGGTGGACGCGCTAAGACTTACCGACTGGGAAGGAATGCCCTGATTCGCGCACACGTCCCATGGTCGTCCTGCGATGGCCAAGCGCGACACCGATCACAAGCCCCCGCCAGGCACGATAAGAACAAGGACGGTAGAGCATGATCCCCTTGGCTTTGATCATCGTGGGCGGGCTCTGTGCCGTCGCCTACGGCATCGTCACGATCCTCGACGTGATGCGGCGGGACGCCGGCACCCAGCGCATGCAGGAGATCGCCGCCGCCATCGCGGAGGGCGCGCAGGCCTACCTGAAGCGGCAATACCTCACCATCGGCGTGGTCGGATTGGTGCTGTTCGTGCTGCTGGCGGTGTTCCTCGGGATCAAGGTGGCGGTGGGCTTCCTGATCGGCGCGGTCCTGTCGGGGGCGGCGGGCTTCATCGGCATGAACGTCTCGGTGCGGGCCAACGTCCGCACCGCCCAGGCCTCCTCGGCCTCGCTGGGGGCAGGCCTCGACATGGCGTTCAAGTCCGGCGCGGTGACCGGCATGCTGGTCGCCGGCCTCGCGCTCCTGGGGGTGGCCCTCTACTACCTCTACCTCACCCGCGGCGCCGGGCTCGACCCGTCGAGCCGCGAGGTGATCGACGCGCTGGTGGCGCTCGGCTTCGGCGCCTCGCTGATCTCGATCTTCGCCCGGCTCGGCGGCGGCATCTTCACCAAGGGCGCCGACGTCGGCGGCGACCTCGTCGGCAAGGTCGAGGCCGGGATCCCGGAGGACGACCCCCGCAACCCGGCCACCATCGCCGACAACGTCGGCGACAACGTCGGCGACTGCGCCGGCATGGCGGCCGACCTGTTCGAGACCTACGCGGTGACCATCGTGGCCACCATGGTGCTGGCCGCGATCTTCTTCTCCGGCCCCACCGGCAGCGGCCGGGCGGTGCTCGAGCCGATGATGCTCTATCCGCTGGCCATCGGGGCGGCCTGCATCGTCACCTCGATCGCCGGCACCTACGCGGTGCGGCTGTCCGCCAACCAGTCGATCATGGGGGCCCTGTACAAGGGCCTGATCACCGCGGGCGTGCTCTCCGTGGTGGCGATCGCGATCGTCAACCTGGCCCTGCTGGGCGGCTTCTCGACCGCCTTCACCACCTCGACCGGGGTGACCTTCACGTCGGGCGGCCTGTTCGGCTGCGCGGTGATCGGACTCGCCATCACGGCGCTGATCGTGGTGATCACCGAATACTACACCGGCACCAACTTCCGCCCGGTGAAGTCGATCGCCGACGCCTCGGTCACCGGCCACGGCACCAACGTGATCCAGGGCCTGGCGATCTCGCTCGAATCCACCGCGCTGCCGGCCCTCGTGATCGTGGCCGGCATCATCAGCACCCACGCGCTGGCCGGCCTGTTCGGCATCGCCATCGCGGTCACCGCGATGCTGGCGCTGGCCGGCTTCATCGTGGCGCTCGATGCGTTCGGGCCGGTCACCGACAATGCCGGCGGCATCGCCGAGATGGCCGGCCTGCCGCCGGACGTGCGCAAGTCCACGGACGCGCTCGACGCCGTCGGCAACACCACCAAGGCGGTGACCAAGGGCTACGCGATCGGCTCGGCCGGCCTCGGCGCCCTGGTTCTGTTTGCCGCCTACACGTCCGACCTGAACTACTTCATCGCAAATGCCAGCCCGACGCAGTACCGGTTCTTCCAGGGTGTCAGCGTCGATTTCTCCCTGTCCAACCCGTACGTGGTGGTCGGGCTGCTGCTCGGCGGCCTGGTCCCGTTCCTGTTCGCCGGCATCGCCATGACGGCGGTCGGCCGGGCGGCGGCCGCGGTGGTCGAGGAGGTCCGGCGCCAGTTCCGGGAGAAGCCCGGGATCATGCAGGGCACCGACCGGCCGGATTACGGCCGGGCGGTCGACATGCTGACCCGGGCGGCGATCAAGGAGATGATCGTCCCGTCGCTGCTGCCGGTGCTCTCGCCGATCGTGATCTTCTTCGTGATCCAGGCGATCGCGGGCAAGAGCCAGGCCTTCGCCACGGTGGGCGCGAGCCTGCTCGGCGTGATCCTCACCGGCCTGTACGTGGCGATCTCGATGACCTCGGGCGGCGGCGCCTGGGACAACGCCAAGAAGTACATCGAGGACGGCCACCACGGCGGCAAGGGCTCCGACGCCCACAAGGCCGCGGTGACCGGCGACACGGTCGGCGACCCCTACAAGGACACGGCCGGCCCCGCGGTGAACCCGGCGATCAAGATCACCAACATCATCGCCCTGCTGCTGCTGGCGGTGCTGGCGCATTATTGAGGGGCGGGTCCGGCGCGGGTCCGCGCCGGACTCGGCGCTCAGCGCGCCACCCGTGAAGGTCGCGTGTCCCTGGGTTGCCTCGCTGCGCTCGCAATGACGGTGGGGCAGCGATAATGCCTCAGCGCCCATCCCAAACCCTTGCCCCATCCTGAGCCGCCCGCTGCGCGTGCGCATTTCAGGATGAGGGTGGGGACGGGAGACCCTCGGCAAGTCGTTCCCGGCGAGTCCCGAGGCAGCTTGACCTCGATCGGCATTGTGATTTTCTAAGGTGGGACTTCGCCGTGAGGCGTACGGACAAGCTTCGGAGTGAGGCTCATGACCGATGGAGAACGCTTCGTCGGCGCGTTGCCGAAAAAGGTCGATTTCCACGATTCCAGTAAGCGCCGGTCCTACGAGCGGACATGTCGTTTCGCCGTGCGACTCGTCGACGAGCCAGGTCTGTTGGCCCAGGGGCTGGATTATCTGGAACGGCACGTCCGAACCGACCCACAGCAATCCCAATACTATACCCTATGGGCCGATCTCCTCCGCAGAGATGTCCGGCAGTTAGTCCGCCACCTCTTGGAGGATACGGCCGAGGGCGATCTCCTGCGCGACACCCAGCCGGTCTTCGTGGTGCTCCCGCCCGAGGAGATGCGGACGCATGGGCGCAAAATCCGGGAGGGAAGCCAAGAGCGAAGCTGACGGCATGATGCGGCGCGACCGACTCGATCATTGTCTCCGCGCCGCCGAGGGTGTGACAGGCCACCGTCGATTCGTGCTCGTCGGTTCCGCGGTTGTCCTCGTCCGCTGCCGGAATATTCCGGGCGACATGTTGCTGACGCCCGAAGCGGACCTCTACGTGCCCGGCGTACCGGATTCGGAAGATCTCTCGGACGCCCTCGAAGCCAGTATCGGCCAAGGCTCCAGTTTCCATCGGCAATTCGGCTACTATTGCGATGGCGTTTCGCCGGGAACGGCTGTGATGCCGACCGATTGGGAAGCCCGTACGGTCCTCTACGAGAGTGCCGGCTGCCCCGGGGTTACGGCGGTTGTCCCAGATCCTGATGACTTGGCCTTGTCCGAGGTCGTGGCATGGCGCGACAAGGACAAGGCGTGGCTGAAATCGGGAGTCCGAGCGAAACTCTTCTCGCTCGACACGATGACGGCGCGACTTGTGCGCATGCCCGATCGTGCTCCCGCGAAGGATGAGATGATGCGGCGGCTGATCTGGCTCGCCGCCGCATGCGCATCGAGCCCGACACATCCCGACTCACCACACCCCCAAATCCAAAGAAAACCGGGATGATTCCACCCCCCTGGGACGTGCGCTCGCGCACGGACCGAGCCCCCATGCTGCGCTGCACCCTGGCATCACCGCGCCGCGACGCCACCTCGGCGTTTGAGTTTCGGACGCGGCGTCGCCGCACCAGCACGAGGTATCCATGCCGTCCCTGCACGACCCGATCCGCATCGGCGCCATCGAGGCGAAGAACCGGATCTTCATGGCCCCGCTCACCCGCGGCCGCGCCACCCGCGAGCACGTGCCGACCCCGATCATGGCCGAGTATTACGCCCAGCGCGCCGGCGCCGGGCTGATCCTCACGGAGGCCACCGGCATCTCTCAAGAAGGGCTGGGCTGGCCGTTCGCGCCGGGGATCTGGTCCGACGCGCAGGTCGATGCCTGGCGGCCGATCGTGAAGGCCGTGCACGACCGGGGCGGCAAGATCGTCTGCCAGATCTGGCATATGGGCCGGCTGGTCCACCCGGACTTCCTCGGCGGCGAGAAGCCGGTCTCGGCCTCGCCCATCGTAGCCCCGGACCAGGCGCACACCTATTCCGGAAAGAAGCCCTATGCCGAGCCGCGCGCGCTGGAGGTCTCCGAGATCCCGCGACTGCTCGCCGACTACGAGCGCGCCACCGCCAACGCCCTGGCGGCCGGCTTCGACGGGGTGCAGATCCACGCCGCGAACGGGTACCTGATCGACGAGTTCCTGCGCGACGGCAGCAACCACCGCACCGACCCGTACGGCGGCGCGATCGAGAACCGCGTGCGGCTGCTGCGCGAGGTGACCGATGCGGTGGCCGGCGTCGCCGGGCCGGAGCGCACCGGAGTGCGCCTGTCGCCCAACGGCGCGATCCAGGGCACCAACGATTCGAACCCGGAGCCCCTGTTCGTGGCCGCCGCCCAGGCGCTCGCCGACAGCGGCATCGCCTTCCTGGAGATGCGCGAGCCCGGCCCGGACGGGACCTTCGGCAAGGCCGACCACCCGCCGATCGCCCCGGCGATGCGCAAGGTGTTCCGCAACCCGATGATCCTCAACGCCGATTACGACGGGGTCAGCGGCCAGAAGGTGCTGGATGCGGGCGAGGCCGACGCGATCGCGTTCGGCCGGACCTTCATCGCCAACCCGGACCTGGTCGAGCGCATCGCCAAGGGCGCCCCGCTCGCCAAGGACGAGGCCGCGACCTGGTACAGCCAGGGGCCGCAGGGCTACACCGACTACCCGACGCTCGGCGAAGCCCGCGCCGCCTGATCGGCTTCAACGCGGTGCCGAGGCCTGCGCGACGGGCCCCGGCACTGACGGGCCCCGGCACTGTGGAAATCGCATGCGGAATGGGCGGCCGCCCGACAGCCCGTCACGGCGGCCGTGAAAACCTTAATCACCGGCCACGCCTATGCATCCGCCCGTCGCGCGCCTATGTGAGCGCGAGACCATGGATGTGCCGCCCCCCAATCCGCGCGCGGATCTCGAACCGACCGACCGGCGCTGGAGCAGAGCGGACCGGCTGGCGGAACTGCACGACCTCGCCATCCTCGATACCGAGCCGGAGCCGCTCTACGACGACCTCGTCCGCATCGCCGCCCATGTCTGCCGGGCGCCGGTGGCCCTGGTCAGCCTGGTCGACGCCGAGCGGCAATGGTTCAAGTCGGAATTCGGCCTCGGCCAGCGCGAACTGCCGATCGACTGCTCGGTCTGCGCCCACACGATCGAGGCCGGCGACTGCCTGATCATCCCGGATCTCGCCGACGACCCGCGCACCATCGACAACCCGCTGGTAACCGGCGGGCCGGGCTTCCGCTTCTACGCGGGGGCGGTGATCCGGGGCGCGCAGGGCATCCCGCTCGGGGCGCTCTGCGTCCTCGACCGGACGCCCCGGCCCGAGGGGCTCGACGCCGACCAGGCCGCGACGCTCACCGCCCTGGCGCGCCAGATCTCGACCTTGCTCGAGAACCGCCGGACCCACGCCCAGGTCGCCGCCCGGGAGGCCGAGATCGCCGCCAGCGAGCGTCGCTTCCGGGTGATGACGTCGGCGATGCCCCAGATGGTCTGGACCACCCTGCCGGACGGGTTCCACGACTACTACAACGACCGCTGGTACGAATTCACCGGCATGCCGTACGGCTCCACCGACGGCGAGGGCTGGAACGACGTGTTCCATCCGGACGACCAGGAGCGGGCCTGGACCCGCTGGCGCCATTCCCTCGAGACCGGCGAGCCCTACGAGATCGAGTACCGCCTGCGCCACCGCGACGGCGCCTACCGGTGGACGCTGGGCCGGGCCATGCCGATCCGCGACGCGGAGGGGCGGATCGAGCGCTGGTTCGGGACCTGCACCGACATCGACGACCTGAAGCAGGCCGAGGCCGAGGCGCGCAAGCTCGCCGCCATCGTGGAGACCTCCAAGGACTTCATCGGCCTCTTCACCCTGGACGGCGCCGTCACCCATCTCAACGAGGCCGCCGTGGCGCTGGTCGGGCTGCCCGACCTCGCCGCCGCCCGCCGGCACCGGATGGAGGATTTCTTCGGCGACGACAGCCGCCGGGTGCTGGCCGGGACGGTGATGCCGGCGGTTCGCCGGACCGGATACTGGGAGGGCGAACTGGCCTTCCGGCATTTCGGCACGGGCGAGCCGGTGGCGGTGCTCTACAACATCTTCCCGGTGCGCGACCCGACCGGGGCCGAGATCGGCTACGCCACCGTGACCCGGGACCTGCGCGAGGCCAAGCGCGCCGAGGAGGCCCGCGACCTGCTGATCCGCGAGCTGTCCCACCGGATCAAGAACATCTTCGCGGTGGTGGGCGGCCTGGCGGCGCTCACCGCCCGGAGCGACCCGGCGGCCAAGCCGTTCGCGGCGGCCTTCCGGGAGCGGCTCGGCGCGCTCGCCCGGGCCCACGAATACGTCCGGCCCCATTCCCCCGACAGCGCCCCCGAAGTCGAGGGCCAGACCGTGCTCGGGCTGATGCGCCTGATCATGGCCGCCTACGAGGAGGACGGCCGGGCGCGGGTCGCGATCTCCGGGGACGATGCCGAGATCGGCGAGCGCACCGCCACCGCGCTCGCGCTGATCATGCACGAGCAGGCCACCAACGCGATGAAGTATGGCGGGCTCTCCACCAAGGCGGGCGGCGTCACGCTGAGCGGCCTGCGCGACGGCGCCCGCTACACCCTGACCTGGGCCGAGTCCGGCGGCCCTCCGGTGACGCAAAAGCCCTCCCGGAAGGGGTTCGGCACCGTGCTGGCCGAGCGCAGCGTCGCGGGCCAGCTCGACGGCGTGCTGGAGCACGATTGGGCGCCGGGCGGGCTGCTGATGCGGCTCAGCATGCCGCTGGCCAACCTCCGGCACTGAGATGGCGCGCAGCCCCGGCGGGGCCGGGCCCGCGCTCGTGGTGCTCGATTTCGACGGCACCCTCGCGGACAGCTTCGGCTGGTTCTGCTCGGTCCTGAACGGCGTCGCCGACCGCTACCGGTTCCGCCGGGTCGAGGCCCACGAGGTCGAGGCGCTGCGGCTGCAGGGCGCGCGGGCGATCGTGGCCCATCTCGGCATCCCGCGCTGGAAGCTGCCCTTCATCGCCCGGCACATGCACGCGCTGGCCGCCCGCGACGCCGGTGCGATCGCGCTGTTTCCCGAGGTGCCGGCGATGCTGGCCGACCTCGCGGCGGCGGGGGTGCCCCTGGCGATCCTGTCGTCGAACCGCGCCGACACCGTCCGCCGGGTGCTCGGCCCCGAGAACGCGGCCCGGATCGACGCCTATGCCTGCGGCGCCTCGCTGTTCGGCAAGGCCCGGCGGCTGCGGGCGCTGCTGGCCCACCGGAAGGTCGCGCCGGAGCGGGCCCTGTGCATCGGCGACGAGGTCCGCGACCTGGAGGCGGCCCGGGCGCTCGGCTGCCCGTTCGGCGCGGTGGCCTGGGGCTACACCGACGCGGCCGCGCTGGCGGCGCTCCGGCCGGAATACCTGTTCGCCGAGCCGGCGGACATCGCCCGGCTGGTGCGACGACGCGAATTGGTCTGAGACAAGTCAGGGTTTCAAAAGGTCCGCGACCTTTTGCGGGTCGAGCGCAGAGCCCCGCTCCGGGTGCTGAGGGGCTCCGCCCCCGAACCCCGCCAAAGGGCAGAGCCCTTTGGAAACCCCTACCGGTCGATCACAGGCCGCGGTTGGCGCCCGGGACGACGCTGGTGCCCTTGCCGGAGCCGAACGGCTCGTAGCGGGTCAGGCCGCGGAACAGCTGGCTGAGGAACGCGCGGTCGGCGCCGCTGGTCGGCGTGGTGCGCTCGATGAAGTCGAACACCCGGCCGTCCTGGAGGCCGTAGAGCGCTACCCGCTCCACCTTGAAGCCGGGGGTGAAGTAGACCGCCGTGACCTTCTGGTCCTCGACCTGCTCGCCCAGGAACATGATCGTCCGGCTGGTGTTCTGCGAGATGTAGTACCAGGACTTGTTGCCCACCGTGGAGACCGTCGACGGCGTGCCGAGGATCTGCAGCACCTGCTCGGGGGCCATGCCGGGCTTGATCGTGGCGAGCGCCGCCTGGTCGATCTGGTAGCCGTGGCGGAGCTCTTCGCCGACGCAGCCGGCGAGGCCGGCGCCCGCGAGGCCGATCAGGGCGAGGCGCGCAAAGGACTGGACGAGACGGCGCCGCATCGGGCCCCCAGAGAGCGTGTTGACGGACGAGCGACGCAGGCCGCCGCCGGTCCATGTCTCCGACGGCGCTTGCGCCTTGGGCGTGGGTTGCCGTACCGCGGGGATATGGCTTTGACAAGGCAAGCTTGGCCACACGCAGGCCGCCAACGCACCCGTGCTCCCTCCTGCGGGGGAGGGTGGGCCTGGCGTCAGCGAGGGTCGGGAGAGGGGAGCGCCGTGGCCGGAGACGTCGCGACGGGACCCACAAGCTGCGCTGTCGCGCTGCCCCTTTCCCCCTGCTGCGCAGAGGGGCTACGGGCGACATAGGTTTCGACCGTAGCCGTGATCATGCCGTGGGCGCAGAAGGCGCGGGTCCCCTCTCCCGTGCGGGAGAGGGACAGGGTGAGGGATACGACCTCTCCGGAAGGCCCTGGTCCCTCACCCCAACCCTCTCCCGCACGGGAGAGGGGGCGCGGCGCAGCCTGCAACAACGCTTGTGCTTCAAACCTGTGTAGACCGTAGGCTAGAGGGGGGAGGGAGAGGCGCGTGTCGGCTTTGTTCTTGGCATCCTGCAAGCCCGCGAGGCATCCATGATCGCCGCGCTGTTCCGGCGCGATGGCGCGCGCCGCCGCGCCGTCGAGGGGCTGCACGCGGCCATCAGCCTGGCGGCGCGCCGGCCGGGCCTCTACACGGGGCTCGCGGTGCCCGACACCGTGGAGGGCCGGTTCGAGGCCCTGTGCCTGCACGTGATCCTGGTTCTGCGCCGGCTGAACCGGTTGCCGGCCCCGGCGGCCGACGTGGCGCAGGACCTGGTCAACGCGGTCTTCACCCAGCTCGACGCCGCTTTGCGCGAACTCGGCGTCGGCGATATGGGCGTCGGCAAGCGGATGAAGAAACTCGGTGCCGCCTTCTACGGCCGGGCCACGGGCTACGATGCCGCGCTCGACGCCCGCGACGACGCGGCCCTGCGGGCGGTGCTCGCCCGCAACGTGCTCGGCGGGGAGGGCGACGCGGCGGGCCTCGCCGCCTACGTGCTGGCGGCCGATGCGGCCCTGGCCGGGGCCGACCTCGACGGGCTGCTCGGTGCCGGGCCGCCCTTTCCGGAGCCGGACGCGTTCGCGCCGGCCCCGACCGGAGACAGGACATGAGACACCGTACGGGCCCGGAGAGCGGGCCGCTTTCGCGCTGGGTCAACGTCGAGCGCCTGCCGCAGGGACGGGGCGCCGTCACCGTCGAGGCGAGCCAGGCCGAGTGCGACGCGCTCGCGGCCGACTTCAAGATCCCCGCCATCCGCGACCTGGTCGGCCGTTTCGACATCTCGGGCTCCACCAACCGGATGACCGTGACCGGCACGGTCGAGGCCGTGGTGACGCAGGTCTGCACCGTCAGCCTCGAGCCGTTCGAGGGCCCGGTCCGCGAGCCGGTGGAGGTCGTGTACACCGACACCGACCAGCTCGCCGGCACCGACGCCGAGGACGTCGAGGTGCCCGACCCGCTGGTCGGCGGCCGGATCGATTTCGGCGCGCTCACGGCCGAGTTCCTGGCGCTGGGCCTCGATCCCTATCCGCGCAAGCCCGGCATCGCGTTCGAGCCCGTGGTGGCGGGCGAGGATGCCGGCCCCTTCGACGCGTTGCGCCGGCTCCGCGACGGGGAGGGGTGAGGCGGACCGGCCTGGCGCTGTCAGCAGTCGGGTCGCTGCGCGAGAGGGACGAATCGGGCGTTCGGTTTCCACCAAGAGGAATCTCCAATCCAATCCCCTCATCCTGAGGGGCCGGAGCGCAGCGGAGGCCTCGAAGGAGCCCTCCAGCCGGCCGCGCGATCCCTGGAGATCTCCTTCGAGGCTCGCTGCGCTCGTACCTCAGGATGAGGAGGGTGGACGGGATCGCTCGCAGAAGCAGAAGCCCCCGCAGAGCCCCAGCCCGGCCCGCCCCGAAACAATTGCCTGACCCGTCCGGCCCGATTTCATTTGCCCGGCGGGCCTGTATCGCTATGGTCCGGCGCGCCCGGCGGGCGGCCCTCGTCCGTCCCGCCGCCGTTCCCGCCGCCGTTCCCCCTGCCGAGACCGCGACCCGCAAAGACATGTCCCAACGCGTGTGCATCTCGCTCGACGCCATGGGCGGCGACCACGGGCCCTCGACCGTCGTGCCCGGCGCCGCCCTGGCCCGCGAGCGCCATCCCGACATGACCTTCCTGCTGTTCGGCGACGAGGCGGTGATCGCCCCGCTGGTCGCCAAGGAACCGCGGCTGAAGGACTGCGTCGAGATCCGCCACACCACCGTGGCCGTGGCCATGGACGACAAGCCCAGCCAGGCGGTGCGCCAGGGCCGGGGCAAGTCCTCGATGTGGCAGGCGATCCAGGCGGTGCGGGACGGGCAGGCCGACGCCTGCGTGTCGGCCGGCAACACCGGCGCCCTGATGGCGATGTCGAAGATCTGCCTCAAGACCATGTCGGGCATCGAGCGCCCGGCGATCGCGTGCCTGTGGCCCACCGTGCGCGGCGAGAGCGTCGTGCTCGACGTCGGCGCCACCATCGGCACCGATGCCGAGCACCTGGTCGAGATGGCCGTGATGGGCTCGGCCATGGCCCGCATCGTGTTCGACCTCGACAAGCCGACCGTGGGCCTGCTCAACGTCGGCACCGAGGAGATGAAGGGCAACGAGGCGGTCAAGGAAGCCGCGCGGCTGCTGCGCGAGATGGAGAGCACGCGGCTCACCTATCACGGCTTCGTCGAGGGCACGGACCTCGGGCGCGGCACCGTCGACGTGGTCGTGACGGAAGGTTTCACGGGAAACATCGCGCTCAAGACCGCCGAGGGCACCGCCAAGCAGATCGGCAGCTACCTGCGCTCGGCCATGACCCGCACGCTCTCGGCCAAGATCGGCGCGCTGTTCGCCCGGCAGGCGTTCAAGGCCCTGAAGGACAAGATGAACCCGAGCCGTGCCAACGGCGGCGTGTTCCTCGGCCTGGAGGGCATCGTCATCAAGAGCCACGGCTCGGAGAACGCGCAAGGGTTCGCCGCCGCGATCGACCTGGCCCACGACATGGCCCGCCACGACATGATCCGCACGATCCGCGAGATGCTCGACCAGACGGCGGTCCTGGCGCCGGCGTGATGTTTTTGCCTTTGGCCGTGGCGTGTCCCACGACGCTCGAACCTCCTCCCCGTCATTCCGGGGCGCCGCAGGCGAGCCCGGAACCCAGAACCGCCGACGCTGCAAGACCTTGATCTGTCGGCGGCTCTGGATTTCAGGTTCCTCTGCGCGGCGCCGGAATGACAGGGTGATCAGGAGTCTCGAGGTCGCTCCTCCGATCACCGAACGTGGCCGGGGCGGCCCTGGACGACCTGCGATCGCGCGGGTGGCCAGCCCGCTGTCCGCGCGCTTACCGCGGAGGTCGGATCCCTATCTCGGCTCCGCGTGTTCAAACGGATAGGATTCGGACGTTCGGGGCGACACACCTGAGAAGTGTGAAGCCGGCGGCGTCCGGGAAGGAAAGCGATGTCAGCCCTCCGCACAGAGTCTCCGCAGGCGCCGCGCTCGGTGGTGGTCGGGACCGGGTCGAGCCTGCCCGCGCAGGTCGTGACCAACGCCGCCCTGACCGAGCGGGTCGACACCTCGGACGAATGGATCGTCCAGCGCACCGGCATCCGCCAGCGCCACATCGCCGACGCGAGCGAGACCACCGCGGTGCTCGGCGCCCGGGCCGCGCAGGCCGCCCTGGACGATGCCGGCCTCACCGCCGACGACATCGACCTCGTGATCTGCGCGACCTCGACGCCGGACCACACCTTCCCGGCCACCGCCACCGAGATCCAGGCGGCGCTCGGCATCCATCGGGGCGCAGCCTTCGACCTGCAGGCGGTCTGCGCCGGCTTCGTGTTCGCGGTCTCCACGGCCGACAAGTTCCTGACCACCGGCTCGGCCCGCCGGGCCCTGGTGATCGGGGCGGAGACGTTCTCGCGCATCGTCGACTGGGAGGACCGCACCACCTGCGTGCTGTTCGGCGACGGCGCCGGGGCGGTGGTGCTGGAGGCGCGGGCCGATGCGGGCGAGCGCGGCGTCCTCTGCGCCAGCCTGCGCTCGGACGGGCGGCACCGGGACAAGCTCTACGTCGATGGCGGGCCGGGCTCCACCGGGACCACCGGGCACCTGCGCATGGAGGGCCGCGAGGTGTTCCGGTTCGCGGTCGGGCAGGTCGCCGACGTGATCGCGGACGCGTTCGCGCAGGCCGGCGTCACGGCCGCCGACCTTGACTGGTTCGTGCCGCACCAGGCCAACCGCCGGATCATCGAGGCCTCGGCCGACAAGCTCGGGATCGCCCGGGAGAAGATCGTCCTGACCGTGGACCGCCACGGCAACACCTCGGCCGCCTCGATCCCCCTGGCCCTCGACGTGGCGCGGCGGGACGGCCGCATCCAGCCCGGCGACCTCGTGATGATCGAGGCGATCGGGGGCGGCTTCAGCTGGGGGGCGGCGCTGATCCGCTGGTGACGCGGCACGGCCTCAGGTGGCCCTCGCCCGGCGCCGAAGCCGGCGGCCGCAATCCGCCGGACGGCGCCGTGCCAATTCATCCGCCCCGCGCGGTTGACCGGGCGGCGGACGCCGATTAGCGTGCCGGATCATAGGGATACACCGGCAGCCCACGGCGCGGCGCAGTTCGTCGCGCCCGTGGGCTGCCGGATGAGAACAGCAGGCGAGGGGACACGGCATGGCAGGCAAGACGGTGACGCGCGCCGACTTGAGCGAGGCCGTCTACCACCAGGTGGGCCTGTCGCGGACGGAATCCGCCGCCCTGGTCGAGACCGTGCTGTCGGAGATCTGCGGCTGCCTGGCGGGGGGCGAGACGGTCAAGCTGTCCTCGTTCGGCTCCTTCGTGGTGCGCAGCAAGGGCAAGCGCGTCGGCCGCAACCCCAAGACCGGCGTCGAGGTGGCGATCGAACCCCGCCAGGTGATGGTGTTCAAGCCCTCCAACGTCCTCAAGGCCAAGATCAACGGCCAGGCGCTCAACGGGCTGGACAAGCACGACGAGGACGATTGAGCGCCTGGATGGAGGCCCCCTGCGACAGGGGTGACGCCCTTTCCCTCCCCTCACGGCGGGGGAGTGCGACGGCGAGCGGCAAACATTATCGCCTCAACTCCCGGTAAGGCTTGAGCCCGGCCCCGCGGGCCGGCAAGATCGACGCCGCCCCGCGCCGCATCAGATAGCCATGCCCCCAGCCCTCGCCGCCGACATGTCCCTCGAACCGATGGCTGAGAAGAGCGCCGGCGCCTTCCGGACCATCAGCGAGGTCTCCGAGGAACTCGACGTGCCCCAGCACGTCCTGCGGTTCTGGGAGACGCGATTCGGACAGATCCGCCCGGTGAAGCGGGCCGGCGGCCGGCGCTACTACCGGCCGCAGGACATCGAGCTGGTGGCCGGCATCCGGCAGCTCCTGTACGTGCAGCGCTACACCATCGCGGGCGCGCAGCGGGTGCTCAAGGAGAACGGCATCCGCTTCGTCCAGGCGGTCGGCCGCGGCGAGGCCCGGGCGGCCGAGCCCCGGATCCAGGAGGTCGAGGACGCCCCCGAGGCCACCATGCAGGACCTCGCCGACACCCCCGACCGGGCGGCCCTGCGGGACGTGCTCGACGACCTGCAGGCCTGCCGCGCGCTGCTCGACGCCCTGCGCCGGCCCTACGACCGCGACGTGTAGCGTTCCCGCGGTATCTCGCCCATCGGTTGAGAATGCCGCGCATGCATCTTGCGGATGGGGCGGACCTTCCGGCCCCAAACCGCGTTGTTGCCCGCATGGCCGTGCCAAAACCCAAGCTGTCTCCCAGCCAGGAACTGATGGCCCGCATCATGCGGATCGTCCGCACCTGCCCGGAGGCCGCCTCCGAAGTCCTCGAACTGATGTTCCTGGTGAGCCAGATCGAGGCCGCCACCAACGTCGACCGGGAGTACCGGGACGCCAAGCGGGTGATCAGCCGCCTGCGCAACCCCCTGTGGGAGATGGGCCCGCCCGACCGGGAGAAGCTGCTCGCCGCCGCCGAGACGATCCGCCGGGTCTGCCGCCTGCCCGAGGACCAGATCCCGCCGGTGCCGCTCGCCGATGCCGGCGAGCGCGCCCGGGTCGAGGCAAGGCTCGCCGCGGCGCTCGCCGGCGAGTTCGACGCCGCGCAGATCGCCCGGGTCACGGGCGTCGTCGCCGCGGTGCTGCAGGAATAGGACCGGTTCCGGAAAAGATTCGGCCGGACGCGCGATGCCCGGGGCGGGCATCGCGCGCAAAAACCCTCGACGGCCGTGCTCCGCGTCCCCACATGACCCCTCGACCGATGGCAGGGGAACCGGACATCCGGCCCCGGATCGGCACCGGAGTGACGCCGCCATGACCGCCCTACGTCCGCTCGCCGCGCTGCTCGCAGGCGGCCTGATCCTCGCCGGGACGGCGCAGGTCCCGGCCTTCGCCCAGACCACCGTGACCCGCTCCAAGACGGTGGCGCCCGGCAAGACCGTGCGGCTCGAGATCGCCCCGAACCTCAAGAAGGACTGCACCCCCGGCCCGATGCCGGAGTTCAAGGTCTCGGGCGCGCCCAAGAACGGTTCCGTGATCACCAAGGTCGGCAAGCTGAAGACCCCGGCGAGCTATCGCTGCCCCAACAAGGAGGCGGCCGTGCAGGCTTTGTTCTACCAGCCCAACGGCGGCTTCACCGGCGCCGACGAGGTGACGTTCGAGGTCAAGGGCGCCGACGGCCAAGTCCAGACTCACAACATCAAGATCACTGTGGGGGGCTCTGGATCAAAATCCGGCGACGATGCCAAGAAAGAAGGCACGGATCTCTAAGCAGAGGCAGGAAACCCTGGCGCGTGCATAGTTTTTCATCCTAAAATGCCCGCTCGAAGGAGATCGAAATCAACGTTGGAGCACGTCGAGGCCGGGTTTTGGCCAGACGAGTGTTGCAAGCAATCGACAGGCCCGCGGCGCGTTCGCCGCGCTGCGACAAAAGCGGGCCTGTCGGTTGCATCCGAGCCGAGACAGGATGAAGCTGTCAGGGTCTGAGAGGGTTATCGAATGTCGATGCATGCGACGAACGACCTTTTCCAGAGCTTCGCCCGAGGGTACGAGGCCCGCCGCGATACGGAGATGACGCTCTCCGAGTATCTCGAGGCCTGCCGCGACGAGCCGCTGATGTATGCCTCGGCCGCCGAGCGCATCCTGTCGGCGATCGGTGAACCGGAATTCGTGGACACCGCCAAGGATTCGCGCCTCGGCCGGATCTTCATGAACCGGACGATTCGCACCTACCCGGCGTTCCGTGAATTCTACGGGATGGAGGAGACGATCGAGCGGATCGTCTCGTTCTTCCGCCACGCCGCGCAGGGGCTGGAGGAACGCAAGCAGATCCTCTACCTGCTGGGCCCGGTCGGCGGCGGCAAGTCGTCGCTGGCCGAGCGCCTGAAGGCCCTGATGGAGGTCCACCCGGTCTACGTGCTCAAGGCCGGGGACGAGGTCTCGCCGGTGTTCGAGAGCCCGCTCGGGCTGTTCGATCCCGAGACGATGGGCGACGAGATCCAGAAGCGCTACGGCGTCCCGCGCCGGCGGCTCACCGGGCTGATGAGCCCCTGGGCGCTCAAGCGCCTCGACGAGTTCAACGGCGACATCTCGCGCTTCACGGTGATCAAGGTCCGGCCGTCGCGGCTGCGTCAGATCGCCATCGCCAAAACCGAGCCGGGCGACGAGAACAACCAGGACATCTCCTCGCTGGTCGGCAAGGTCGACATCCGCCGGCTGGAGACCCTGTCCCAGGCGGATCCCGACGCCTACTCCTACTCGGGCGGCCTCAACCGGGCGAACCAGGGCGTCCTCGAATTCGTCGAGATGTTCAAGGCGCCGATCAAGATGCTGCACCCCCTGCTCACCGCGACGCAGGAGGGCAACTACGTCGGCACCGAGAACATCGGCGCGATCCCGTTCACCGGCATCATCCTGGCGCACTCGAACGAATCCGAGTGGCAGACCTTCAAGACCAACAAGAACAACGAGGCCTTCATCGATCGCATCTACGTGATCAAGGTCCCGTACTGCCTCCGGGTCGCGGAGGAGCAGCACATCTACGAGAAGCTGATCTCCGGCTCGGAACTCTCGGACGCGGCCTGCGCCCCCGGCACCCTGGAGATGCTGGCCCGGTTCTCGGTCCTGTCGCGCCTGCGCGAGCACGCCAATTCCAACGTGTTCTCGAAGATGCGGGTCTACGACGGCGAATCGCTCCGCGAGGTCGATCCCCGCGCCCGCTCGATGCAGGAATACAAGGACACCGCCGGCGTCGACGAGGGCATGGACGGGATCTCGACCCGCTTCGCCTTCAAGGTGCTGGCCGCCACCTTCAACCACGACACCACCGAGGTCTCGGCCGACCCGGTGCACCTGATGTACGTGCTGGAGCAGTCGCTGCGCCGGGAGCAGCTGCCGCCCGAGACCGAGAAGAAGTACCTGGAGTTCATCAAGACCGAGCTGGCCCCGCGCTACGCGGAGTTCATCGGCCACGAGATCCAGAAGGCCTACCTCGAATCCTACCATGATTACGGCCAGAACCTGTTCGATCGCTACATCGACTACGCCGACGCCTGGATCGAGGATCAGGACTTCAAGGACGCCGAGACCGGCCAGTTGCTGAACCGCGAATTGCTGAACCAGGAACTGACCAAGATCGAAAAGCCCGCCGGGATCGCCAACCCGAAGGACTTCCGCAACGAGGTGGTCAAGTTCGCCCTGCGCTCGCGCGCCCAGCACGGGGGCCGCAACCCGAGCTGGACCAGCTACGAGAAGCTGCGCGAGGTCATCGAGCGGCGGATGTTCTCCCAGGTGGAGGAGCTGCTGCCGGTGATCTCCTTCGGCTCGAAGAAGGACGGCGACACCGAGAAGAAGCACGGCGAGTTCGTCGAGCGCATGGTGGCGCGCGGCTACACCGAGCGGCAGGTCCGCCGCTTGGTGGAATGGTACATGCGGGTGAAGCAGGCCGGCTGAGGGGCGAGGGGCCCGGCGGGGGCGACTCCGACCGGGCCCGGTTTCGACCCTCCGCCGCCACAGTTTCGGACGACCGGCCGGCGAGGCTCTCGGGCCTGCTGCGAAAGAGGGATCCATCCCTCCCTGAACAGCATGGTACGACACGGGGCCCGACCCGGCCGGAACACGCGGACGAGGGTTTTCGCAGCGTATGCACATCGTCGACCGACGCCTGAATCCAGGGGGCAAGAGCCTCCCCAACCGGCAGCGCTTCCTGCGCCGCGTGAAGGACGTGGCCCAGCGCGCCGTGCGCGAATCCGCCCGCGAGAAGGACATCAAGGATCTCGGCAAGGACGGCCGGGTGAGCGTGCCCGCCGACGGCGTGCGCGAGCCGCGGTTCTCCCGCCAGCCCGGCACCGGCCTGCAGGACCACATCCTGCCGGGCAACAAGACCTACGTGGAGGGCGACACGATCGAGCGGCCCCCGGGCGGCGGTCGCGGCTCCGGCGAGGGCGGGGAGGGCGGCGAGAACAGCGAGGACGCGTTCCGCTTCGTGCTCACCCGCGAGGAGTTTCTGGAACTCTTCCTCGAGGATCTGGAGCTTCCGGATCTGGCCAAGCGGCGCCTCGCGGTGGTCGAGACCGAGGGGCTGCGCCGGGCCGGCTACACGGTGACCGGCTCGCCCGCCAACCTCGCCCTGACCCGCACCCTGCGCAACTCGATGTCGCGGCGGATCGCCCTCAAGCGCCCCAAGCCCGAGGAGGTCGCGGCGCTGGAGGCCCAGCTCGCGGGGATGCGCGACTCGGACCCGGGCCGGCCGGACGTGGAACGCGCGCTGCTGAAGTTGCGCGAGCGCGCCAAGCGCATCCCGTATGTCGATCCGATCGACCTGCGCTTCCGCCGGTTCGAACCCTATCCGCGGCCGATCGCGCAGGCGGTGATGTTCTGCCTGATGGACGTGTCCGGCTCGATGACCGAGCACATGAAGGACCTGGCCAAGCGGTTCTACATCCTGCTCCACATCTTCCTGACCCGCCGCTACCGGCACGTGGAGATCGTGTTCATCCGCCACACCGACCGGGCCACCGAGGTGGACGAGGAGACCTTCTTCGGCTCCCGGGAGACCGGCGGCACGCTGGTGTCGTCGGCGCTGGTGGAGATGAAGCGGGTCATCGCCGAGCGCTACGACCCGAACGACTGGAACATCTACGCCGCCCAGGCCTCGGACGGCGACAACGTCTCCTCCGACGGCCCGACCTCGACGGAGCTGCTGCGGGCCCACATCCTGCCGGCCTGCCAGCACTTCGCCTACCTGGAGGTCGGCGACGAGAACGGCCCCCGGGCCGGCTTCGTGGAGCACCGCACCACCCTGTGGCGGACCTACGAGGCGATCGCCAAGGCGGGCGGCCCGATCGCCATGCGCAAGGTCAACCACCGGCGGGAGATCTACCCGGTCTTCCGCGAGCTGTTCGGCCGCAAGGACGCACGGGCCGAGGCGGAGGCGTGAGGATGGCCCGCGCCGCGTCTCCCTCCCCCCTCTGCGGAGGAGGGTGGCCCCCGAAGGGGGTCGGGAGAGGGGAGCCCGGTTTCAGGCGCGGGCGCAGCTTTCGTGTGGG
Source organism: Methylobacterium mesophilicum (assembly GCF_022179445.1). GTDB lineage: Bacteria > Pseudomonadota > Alphaproteobacteria > Rhizobiales > Beijerinckiaceae > Methylobacterium > Methylobacterium mesophilicum. Next base: position 110,172 of record NZ_BPQU01000016.1, read on the forward strand.
CTGGAGCTTAGTTCTTCACCGTCGCTCCCCTCTCCCGACCCCTGCTGACGCAGGGGCCACCCTCCCCCGCAGAGGGGGGAGGGAGTTTCCGTCCCGCGGGTATACGCGACACAGTCGGATCGAACGGGAGGCCGCATGACGCTCGTCAAGGCACGGACGCCCCAGACAATCTCCGGCGGCCAAAAGCCCCTGTTCACCGGCAACGACTGGGACTTCGACACGATCCGGCGCATCCACGACGCCTGCGAGGGCATCGCCGGGCCGGAACTCGGGCTGTCTTGGTATCCGAACCAGATCGAGATCATCACGGCCGAGCAGATGCTCGACGCCTACGCGTCGATCGGCATGCCGCTGTTCTACAAGCACTGGTCGTTCGGCAAGCACTTCGCCCAGCACGAGGCCGGCTACCGGCGCGGCCTGATGGGGCTCGCCTACGAGATCGTCATCAACTCGGACCCGTGCATCTCCTACGTGATGGAGGAGAACACGGCGACGATGCAGACCCTGGTGATCGCGCACGCCGCCTTCGGCCACAACCACTTCTTCAAGAACAACTATCTGTTCCGGCAGTGGACGGACGCGGAAGGCATCCTGGATTACCTGGACTTTGCGAAAAGCTTCATCGCCCGCTGCGAGGAGCGCTACGGCCACCAGGCGGTGGAGCAGGTGCTCGACGCCGCCCACGCGCTGATGAGCCAGGGCGTCCACCGCTACCCGCGCAAGAAGCGGCCGGACCTCGCCTCCGAGCAGCGCCGCGAGCGCGAGCGGGTCGAGCACGGCGAGCAGATCTACAACGACCTGTGGCGGACCCTGCCGCAGAAGACCGGCGCGGTGCGGCCGGACCTGGCCGCCGAGCGGCGCAAGGCCCTGCTCGAACTGCCGCAGGAGAATATTCTTTACTTTCTGGAGAAGGTCGCGCCGCGGCTGCGCCCCTGGCAGCGCGAGATCCTGCGCATCGTCCGGCTGGTGGCGCAGTACTTCTACCCGCAGCGCCAGACCAAGGTGATGAACGAGGGCTGCGCGACCTACAGCCACTACCGGATCATGAATTCCCTGTCCGAGAAGGGGCTGATCACCGAGGCCGCCTACCTCGAATTCCTGCAATCGCACACCAACGTGATCCGGCAGCCGAACTACGACGACCGCTCCTATGGCGGCCACAACCCGTACGCGATCGGCTTCGCGATGATGCAGGACATCGCCCGCATCGTGGAGCAGCCCACGGCGGAGGACCGGGAGTGGTTCCCCGACATCGCCGGCACCGGCGACCCCATGGCGGTGCTGCGGGATTGCTGGGCGAACTACCGCGACGAGAGCTTCATCCAGCAGTTCCTGTCGCCCAAGCTGATGCGCGACCTGCGCCTGTTCCACGTGGTCGACGACCCCGACGAGCCGGAATTGCGGGTCGAGGCGATCCACGACGAGCGCGGCTACCGCAAGATGCGCCGCTCCTTCGCCCGCCAGTACGACGTCGCCTGGCTCGACCCGGATATCGAGGTGGTGGACGTGGACCTCGAAGGCGACCGCCGCCTGATCCTGCACCACAAGGCGATCAACAAGATCACCCTGCAGAAGGACGACGCCAAAAGGGTGCTCCAGCACCTCGCCGACCTGTGGGGCTACGACGTGGTGCTCAAGGAGGTCGAGCCCGCCACCGGGACGGTGCTGGGCGAGATCGGCGCCAGCGCGCGGCCGATCTTCTTTTGACCAGGGGACCCGCTGCCATCGCGTGCATGCCTCTTGGCGGCACAGCAACGGTGGCTCGAAGAGTGATCGTCCAAAGGCCTACAGCTCGCACTGCCGGTTAAACATCCACTTTGTCATCCCGGGGCCGCGTAGCGGAACCCGGGATCCATAACCGCCGACAGTTCCAAGGTCCTGCACCGACAGCGGATCTGGATTCCGGGCTCGCCTGCGGCGCCCCGGAATGACAAGGCGGTTCATTCTGAACTGTTTTAACAGGCACGCTGAAGTAGATCGGGCTCGCCGCGACGTCAGGTGGATTTAGCGTCCTGACTGGATTGCCCCAGCCCCCCAAGCCATGCTGCAAGCAGGCATGAGCGCCCCGATCCTCACCCTCGAAGAGACCAAAAATTTCCTCGACCGGGAATTCCCGCAGATGCAGGCGGGCGGCCGGGCCTTCCATCTCGAGGCGGTGGGGCCGCTCACGGCGCGGATGCGGATGGAGGGGCAGGAGCGCTTCCTGCGGCCGGGGGGCACGGTGTCGGGGCCGGCCATGATGGCGCTGGCCGATTACGCGCTCTACGCGGCGATCCTCGCCCAGATCGGCCCGGTCGCGTTGGCGGTGACCACGAGCCTGACCTTCAACTTCCTGCGCAAGCCCGCCCCGGGGGACCTTGTGGCCGAATGCCGCCTGCTCAAGCTCGGGCGGCGGCTGGCGGTGGGCGAGGTCGGGATCACCGCGCCAGGCGGCGACGCCCTCGTCTGCCACGCCACCGGCACCTACGCGATCCCGCCCGAACGCAGTTAGGCGCCCGGCCGCGCCTCCGTGAGCCGGGCCGCGTAGCGGGCGATCAGATCGACCTCCAGGTTCAGCGCGTCGCCGGTGCGCCGCGCACCCCAGGTGGTGACCTGGAGGGTGTGGGGGATCAGCAGCACCGAGAAGACGTCGCCGTCCACGCTGTTCACCGTGAGCGAGGTGCCGTCGAGGCAGACCGAGCCCTTCTCGGCGATGAAGCGCGCGAGGCCCGCCGGGGCGCGCAGGGTGAAGCGGTCGCTCGGCCCCCAGGCGCCGGCGGTGACGCTCTCCCGTTCCAAAATCTCGGCGACGCCGTCGACATGGCCGGTGACCAGGTGGCCGCCGAGTTCGTCGCCGATCTTCAGGGACCGTTCCAGGTTGATGCGCGCGCCCGCCGTCCAGCGGCCGACCGTGGTGCGGGCCAGGGTCTCGGCGGCCGCGTCCACCGCGAAGACGCAGCCGCCGTCGGCCGGCTCCACCGAGACCGCGGTCAGGCACGGGCCCGAGCACGCGATCGAGGCGCCGAGCGCGATGGTGGCCGGGTCGTAGGAGGCGCGGATCGCGATCCGCCGCAGGTCGCCTTCGCCCGCGATCGAGACGATGGTGCCGACGTCGCTGACGAGACCGGTGAACATGGATTACGACATCCTCTCGTAGGTGGCGGCCTCGTCGGGGCCGAGCTGCAGCCGCTCGGCCAGCCTGAATGCGTCGCTCGCCAAGGCGACGGTCAGATCCGGGCCGAGCGCCTTCAGGCCGCCCGCCGGGCCGAGTTCGGCCGGTCCCGTGACCAGCGTGCAGGCCTCGATCAGATCGGCCCGCGCCAGGGCGTCGGCAAGGCGCGGGCCGCCCTCGCTGCACAGCCGCGTCAAACCGCGCTCCCCGAGATGCGCCAGCGCGGTCGGCAGCTCGACGCGGCCGGTGACATCCGCGGGCAGGATGGCGATCTCGACGCCCAGCGCCTCCAGGGCCCGGCGGGCGTGGGCGGGGGCCGAGCGGGTGGTGAGGACCAGGGTGGCGGTGTCCCGGGCGGTCCGGGCCAGCACGCTGGCGGGCGAGAGCATCAGGTGCGAATCGACCACGATCCGCAGGGGCGAGCGGGCGCCGAGGCCCGGCAGCCGCACCGTCAGGGACGGGTCGTCCGCCCGGGCGGTGCCGATGCCGATCAGGATCGCGTCGGCATGCGCCCGCCAGAGATGCACCGCGCCGTCGGCCACCGGGCCGGTGATCCGCAGGCGCTCCGGGCCGGCGCCCGCGCAGAAGCCGTCGCGGGTGCGGGCGAGCTTGAGGTGCACGGCGGGCCGGCCGCGGGTGACCCGGGTGATGTGGCCGATATGGTCGCGGGCCGCGAGATCCCGCATCAGCCCAGTCTCGACCGCGACGCCGGCGGCCCGCAGCCGCGCGTGGCCGCGCCCGGCCACCCGGGCGTCCGGATCCTCGATGGCGCTGACCACCCGGGCGATCCCGGCGGCCAGGATGGCGTCGGTGCAGGGCGGCGTGCGGCCGTGATGCGAGCACGGCTCCAGGGTAACGTAGAGGGTCGCGCCTCGTGCGGCGGCGCCGGCCTCGGCGAGGGCCAGGGGCTCGCCGTGCGGACGGCCCCCCGGCGCCGTCGCCCCGGTCCCGAGGATCCGGTCGGTGCCGGGCTCGACCACGACGGCGCCCACCGACGGGTTCGGCCAGGTGGTGCCGAGCCCGCGCCGGCCGAGCGCCAGGGCGAGGCGCATGAAGGTCGCGTCGTCGCTCATGGCCGGGCGGCCCGGCGGCGGGGCGGGGCGTCGGGCTCTTCAGGCTCCTCCGGCGGGGAACCCGGCCCGGCCCCCACGGTGAGCAGGCCGTCGCCCAGGGTCCCGAGCAGGTCCTCGAAATCCTTGGCCTCGCGAAAATTCTTGTAGACCGAGGCGAAGCGCACGTAGGCGACGTCGTCGAGGCCTTTGAGCCCCGCCATCACCAATTCGCCGATCGCCTCGGAGGTCACCTCGGGCTCGCCGGCGCTCTCGAGCTGCCGGGTGATGCCGCTGACCAGCCGCTCGATCCGGTCGGGCTCGACGGCGCGCTTGCGCAGGGCCACGTCGATCGAGCGCTGCAGCTTGTCCCGGTCGAACGGCACGCGCTTGCCCGAGCGCTTGAGCACCACGACCTCGCGCAGCTGCACCCGCTCGAAGGTGGTGAAGCGGCCGGCGCAATCCGGGCAGACCCGGCGGCGCCGGATCGCGGCGCCGTCCTCGGAGGGCCGCGAATCCTTCACCTGCGTCTCGGAGCCGCCGCAATAGGGACACCGCATGGGATCTGCACTCGACGCATGGAAACGGGCGGGGAGCGGGGGGGGGCGCGTGGGGCGGGGCGGCGTGCGGCACCGCGTCGGTATGCGGCGCAGCCTCGGCGGCAGCC